>CAWAYY010000017.1:0-21931 GCA_963786255.1 Pirellulales bacterium | reverse complement strand
GGGCTGGAGCATCTTAAGTACGTCAAGGGCCTGGAGCGGCTCGAACTCTGGCACACCTTGATCACCGACGACGGCCTCAAATCACTGGCCGGGTTAAAGAAACTGCAGTATCTCAATCTGGAAGACACGTCCATCAGCGACGCCGGCTTGCCCCACCTTTACGGCTTGAGCGCCTTGAAGGAGATCAATCTACGCCTGACCAAGGTCACGGAACAAGGCGCAAAGAAACTGCAGCAGGCCTTGCCGAAGACGAAGCTCAAGCTTTAATCAGCCGACTTGCGCAGCGGAAGCCGACGTGCGAGCTGCCCGTGTCGATGGCGCCCTTGCCGCGGCCGCCGGGCATGTAGCGAGAGCAGTACTGGTCGCTGCACAAAAACGAGCCGCCGCGCTGCACGCGCTTCGGCAACCCCGGCTCGTCGGGGTCGAAGCTGTCGTCCGGGCCTTGTGGATCGTGTGCCGGGCTTCTGGCATAGTAGTCGGGCCGATACCAGTCCGAACACCACTCCCAGACATTGCCGGCCATATCGAACAGCCCGAAGCCGTTCGGCGGGAAAGCTTTCACCGGCGAGGTTCGCGCCCAGCCGTCTGCCGCAGTATTCTGGTTTGGAAAGCGGCCTTGCCAACTGTTAGCCATGCTTTTGCCGTCCGGCTCGAACTCGTCGCCCCAGACGAATGGCTTTTGCGTCAATCCGCCGCGCGCCGCGTATTCCCACTCGGCTTCGGTCGGCAAGCGTTTGCCGGCCCATTTGGCATACTCGACCGCGTCCAGGTAACAAACTTGCACGACCGGGTGGTCTTCGCGCCCACAATGCCGCTCTGCGGACCTTCCGGACGTTTCCAACAGGCGCCGGGCACGTAAGCCCACCAGGCGCGGAAGTCGTGCAGCGGCACCGGCCCCTCAGGCGGCGTGAAGACCAGCGAGCCCGGCACCAGCGCCTCTTCAGGCACGCCGGGAAAGTCCTTCGGATCAGGTTTTCGCTCTGCGATGGTCAAGTAGCCCGTGTCCTGGACGAAGGCGGCAAACTGCCGGTTAGTCACCGGCGTTTCGTCCAACCAGAACCCGTCGAGCTCCACCGAATGGATCGGCCGGGCGTCGCCGAACGGCTCATAGGCCGAGCCCATCGAGAACTTGCCGGTGGGAACCCAAATCATTCCCTTCGGCGCCGGCTCCGGCGGCTCGGAGTCGCTGACCTTGGTCGGTTCCACCTTGCCGGCATCAGGAACATCGGCCGTCGCCGGATCGGGTAGCCGGGAATAATCATTCTCCGGTTTGGCCTTCGGTTTCGCCTTCTGGTCAAACCGCGCAGGGGGATCGCAACATTCGCCTTCGGCGACGGCAGATGCCGTGTGCGGCGAGGGTTTCGCCTCGTTATCTTCTTCGCGTTCTTTCTCGCTCTGCGCAACCGACCGCTCGTCATCGGCGTCGGTACAACCGGCGGCAGGCATCATCAGCGCCAGACCGAGCAGCAGCGGGAGCATGCCACCCAGGTTCCGCCGCCACACAGCACGATTTTTATCCGGGCCGCTTTGTTTATCCGGGCCGCGTTGGCCGAGGAGTAATGTGCTCATGGAAACCGCCGTGCATGCTTGCCCGCAAAACTTCCAGCCTAACCCCTGGCTGGCCGCAACTCAAATGTTCACGTCATCGTCAGTAAGGATGCGAGAGCGATAACTGGGCCCAGTGCAGTTGGGCGCCGCGGCCTAGTTCTCCCAGGTATCGCAAGTTGAACACCGTCCGCTGGTTGAGCACGCCGAACAGATTGGCGCCGAATCCGCGCCGTGTCGCGAATGATCCCCGCCGGGGAGGTGAGAAAATCGGTCGACCCCCACGCGAATTGCGCGGATCGGATCGTTTGCCAGATATTCGTGAACCCAGCCGCCGAACAAGCCGGGCGTTAGCGCCAACCGCCGCCCGGCGTAGGAACGGCTCAACTGCAAGAGCATGCGGGAACGCAAGGAATTGAAGCTGGCGGCGTAGACGCGCAGATCGGAGCCGCCGCCGCTCGTCTCCGTAAAATTCCCTTGGCTGAGATCGATATATTGCAGCGAACCGAAGGGGGTAATCAGCAGCTTGCCGCGGCGGAAATCTCGCCCCCCTTCGAGATAGACTGTGCCGCCGTTGTTGGAGTACCGTCCCTGGGGCGTCAGGCTCAAGGCGCCGACCGGAACGGCGCGGCGGATGATATTCGAATCGTAACCGTAGGCCATCCACGCGCTGGCAAACCAGTCGTCGCGGAACCATGCCGCATAGGGACCGACGCGGTAGCTATTGACATTGCCGTTCCCCCCTTGACCGCGGAACGAAAGAAAATCGTGATCGTAGGCGAAAGCCATCCCCGCGAGAAACTCGGAAGAAAGCCAGCGGTCGGCGCCCGCCAGCACGCCGGCGGAGTTGGCCTGAAAGCCCACGCGCTCTCCCCGCGGATCCTGGCTGAAGAATAAGCCCGTCGGCGTCACGAAGGCGTTGAGCCCGTCCTTTCGCGGCGGGCAATCGCACTCTTCGTCGGAACTGCACGAATCGGTTTTGCAGCAGCGGGCGGACTGCAGGAAGCACATCATCGCCGGGCGGAGACTGCGCAGCCGATTGCCGATCGCCTGTCCCTGGTACTGCGTGTTCCGCAACGTCGCCGTTGCGGCGGCAATATAGTCGGCGGGGCTGAGCGGATCGAGCGCGGCGTTGAATTGGGCCGGATCCATGAACAGCAACTCGTTAACCACGCCGGCCGGGGTGCCGGTCGCGAGATTGCCGTCCAGGTCGAGCGCGGCGGCCATCGACAAATGGTTGGCGCCAACGGCCGCTGATGTGAAGGGCGCAAAGCGGCTGACTTGCAGCGTGTAAGCGGCCAGGTTGCCAGGGTAGCCGAGCGATTGGGTCACGATCGTCGGAGTGAAGCGCAAGAACGCGGAATGCGTCACAATGTTCACGCCCTGGTCGACGATATTGGTGCTGGGCAAAGCGGTAAACAGGATCGGGAACTGGTCGCCGCCGCGAAACACGTCCTGGCCCGCGGCGACGTGGCCGACCTCGATGGTGCTGCCGGCGGCGAAGGTTGCCGTTCCGCCCACGTTGAGATAGTTGCTCTCGCGCACGCCGCCCAAAGGCTTGGCGACTTGGATCTCGAGCGTGCTTCCCGCCGTCTGCACGTAGTTTCCTGCGACCTGAATATTGCCCGACCCGTTGCCGTCGCCCGGATTGAGAACGCCGTTATTGGTCAGGTTGCCCTGCACGGCCGCGTTGCCGGACAACGCGGCGCCCGCATAGAGATCGAGGTTGCCGCTGACCGAACCGTCCAGCGCACGTCGCCGCTGAGCACGCGCACGCTCTGGAAGTTGAGAATGCCTGAGTTGAAGAAGAACGAGTTGCCCGCGCCGAGGTCGAACGTGAGCGTATTGGTTCCGCCGCCGCCGTCGATGGCGCCGACCACCGCGCCGCCGGCAAGCGTCACCCAATCGTCTCCGCCGCCGGTTTGGATGGCCAAATGCTTCCCCTCGATGATGCCGGAGTTGAAGATCGCGATCGGATCGCTCGACGAAGCGGAGCCGGAGATGCCGATTTCGCCTTGAATCGTGCCAAGGTTCACCACGGTCCCGCCTTGTTCGAACTGCACCACCGCGTCGCGGAGCGTGCGGTCGAAGTTTTTTCCGGGCCCGAGAATGGAACCGCCGTTGGTGATCGTGTAGCCGCTGGATGAAACGGTAATGCCTTGGTAAACCGTCGCGCCGGGATCGACCGTGACGTACGCCGCCTGCGGCACGTAGCGAGTTCCCGCCCACACCGTGTCGACGTCGCCTTGGATGTCGAAAATTTCCCTGGTGGTCGTAATACCGGTACGAGAGCAGACTGACCACGGAGTTGACCTGCGTGATCCCGGTCACCGAGGCGCCGTTGACCGGGTTGGGGCTCTTGGGCGAAAGGATCACGAACTCCGCCAGGCCGTGAATGTTGGCGGGGTTGTTCCAGTCGTACGTGTAGCCCAACTGCGTAAACGGAAATGGCACGTTGCCGGGCGGCAGCACGTACTTGCTGTCGACCAGCGTGTTGTAGAAGAAGGTTTGGTACGTCTGCGACGTTCCCGCGGGAAACGCGACGGAGGAAGTCGGGTTCGTCACCGACGGGTCGCGCTCCGGACGAATGATGCTCTGCGTCGGGGCAACGACTTCGACCACGCGGTCGTTCACGCGCCCGTTCGCGGCGCTGTCGGGCAGACCGAGCAATTGATTGACGCGCAGCGCGAGTTGCGACTGTGGAACGTTGCTCGTGCGGATAAAGTCGTAGAACTGCGTGCCGTACGTGACGAACAACGGACTCGAGCGGAAAGTGTCGTTGTACGACATGCGATTGTAGCCGACGAAGTCGGTAAACACCGTCATTCTGCGCGGCAGGCGTCGCGATCGTGGTCAGATCGTGGGAGATCAATGACGGATTGAGAGGCTGATTGGTTTCGATCTGCTGGCCAATCTGCTGCGCCTTCACGACCGAGTCGAGATACTGCGGGCTGAAGTCGTAGACCGTCTGGCCCCTGGCCGCGTTTCCTGCGGCCAAGAGCAACCAGGCGAAGAAAAGCAGCCTGCCCGCGCCCGCACGCCAAGTTGCCTCTGCGCGACCGCTGCTCATGCACGCCTCCCTTTTGCCAGAACACCCGCGGAACCGCGAAAGCCAGCAGAGAAGCGATCATCGAATCATGTCGCGCAGCTCTGAGACAGAGGAGCAGGCTGCGCAGGAGGCGACTTGCAAAGATGTGCTGATGACGGCGACTTAGCCGCTTATATCGACACTATCAGTCAAAGAATTCAGGAAGACATATACACCGCGATCGACGGTAGTCTCGAATTCTGGCCTGCGGCAACGAACCGCCTGGCCGCAGAATCACCAGCCAGGCGTTAAGATAGGAAAGATTCGAGCCTGCATTCCCCGCAACTCATCTGGACGCGGCGCCGCCGCTGGATGCTATATTGGCCGCCTTCGTGACGCCAGGAAGGGCGCGTGAACGAGGCGACTGAACCAAGGGAAGGTGAAGATGTTGAATGCAGCTCGCACGGCAATTTGGGCGGCGGTTGCTTGCCTGTTGGCATCGGCGGTCGCTCGGGCCGACGATTCGCAACCAAACCGCAAGTCGAACAAGGCTGTTCCCGAGTTTCTTGCCGAGTTTCACGAGCTGAAACAAGCGTATGACGACGGCGCCAACGCAATCTTCGCCAAGGCGGAAAGGGCGCTCGACGCGGCGGAGACCGAAGCCGAACGCGAAGCCGTCAAGCAATCCGCCCGCAAAAAGGCTGACGCTATCCGCGTTCCTGCAGTACGGAAGGTCTTCGAGTCGGTCAAGCCGCACGGCGCCGAATCTGCGGCCGCAGAGCCGCTGGTCTGGCTGGCTCAATCGGGCGGCGATAGCGATGTCGGACCGGCGGCAGCGGAGATGCTGATCGAGCATCACTTAACGCGCCAACCAACGCTCAATCTGGCCTACGGCATGAAGCACGCGGATTGCCGCTGGACCGAGCCGATGTTACGGGCCCAACTTGCCGCCGACGGGCTTTCGCCGGAGCAGAGAGCCAAACAGAAGCTGGCCCTGGCCACGCACCTCCGCTCCCAAGCAGCGAGAGGAAAAGGCGATTCGGCGAAACTTGAAGCTGAAGCGATCGAGCTGTTCAGCGAGCTCGAGGAAGCCTCGCCCCGCGTCGAGTTAATTCCTGGCATTACCGTCGCCGACGTCGCGCGGTCGTCGCTGTTTGAAATCAGGAACCTGGGGATCGGCAAGTCGGCGCCGGAAATCGAGGGCGAAGACCTCGACGGCGCCTCATTCAAACTTAGCGACTACCGCGGCAAAGTGGTGCTGCTCAGCTTCTGGGCCAGTTGGTGCGGCCCCTGCCTCAACTTGTTGCCTCACGAACGCGAGTTGGTCGAGCGATACGCAGAGCGGCCGTTTGCGCTGATCGGCGTGAACTGCGACGGCGACAAGAACTCATTGAAGTCTTGGCTCGCACAGCACCCGATTCCGTGGCGTTCGTTCTGGGCCGGCGAGAAAGGGCCGGGCGGACCGATTCCGCGGGCGTGGAACGTGACCGGCTGGCCGACCGTCTACCTGGTCGATCACGCCGGCATCATCCGCGCCAAGAAGCACGCCGACGCCGCCGAGTTGGACGCCCTGATCGAAGCGTCGGTCGCCGCAGCCGAACGAGCCCGCAAAGCGCGTTCAGCGCTTGGTCTGCTCACGATCTTACGGTTGCCAATCTGAAGCAGCGCGGGCGCCGGGCGGCAGAGCGAAGCGATGCCCCAGCGAAGCGAGGCTTTTGTCGAAGCTCAGCCCCGCCATCGCCGCGGATATCATTTCGGCTGCTCGGGCGTCAACGCCACCGGGTGATCCACATGCCCTGCAGGACGCTGGCCGCGGCCGGGCTGGTCCAGGTCGCCGATTTCCTCGCGGGCGCGCTCGGCCATGGCCAGCAAACGCTTGACCTCCTGCGGATGCTGCGCGGAGACTTCGTGCGCTTCGCCCGCGTCGTTACGCACGTCGTACAGTTCCAACTTAGCCGGCGCCTGCTTGCGCCCAGGCTGACGTACTTGCCTTCCAGCGGCAAATAGAGCTTCCACGCGCCGCGCGGACCGCCTGCAGTTGATCCATGCAGTAGTAGCAGAAGCCTTCCTTATCCCAAGGCGAAACGGCGCCTGACGCGCCCAACAAAATCGGCCGGATGTCGTGCCCGTCGATCGGCTTTTCTGGCAAAGGCGCCTGGGCCAGCTTAGCCAGCGTGGGCAGCAGGTCCATCGTTGCGCACAGTTCGTCGCACACGCGCCGGCCGGAATCCGCCCGGGCCAGCTCATCACGCACGGCATCCGCATGGCGCCTTCAGACGTGTCGTAGCCAAAGCCTTTGTATGGGGCGCTGCTGCCTTGCGGCGGATTGCGCCGGACGGCGCCGTTGTCCGAAGTCCAGATCACCAGCGTCCGCTCGGTCAGATCCAAGCGTTCCAGCGTTTTCATGATCTCGCCGGTCGACCAGTCGAGTTCTTCGACCGAATCGCCGTAGTCGCCGTTGGCGCTTTTTCCTCGGAACGCCGGGCTGGAAAACGGGTGCGACGTCGAGCCGGGCATGGCGTGCGGCAGATAAACGAAGAACGGCCGCTCACGTTCGCGCTCGATGAAAGCGATCGTCTCTTCCGTACAACGCCGCACCAGGTAGTCGCGGTCGACCGGCGCCTCGATCACCTGCTCGTCGCGCATCAACGGCAGTTCGGGCCACGTGTCGGGCTTGTGGTCCTTGGTCATGTCGTCGCTGTACGGAATGCCAAAGAACGTATCGAAGCCTTGCCGCGTCGGCAGAAACCGTCGCTGATCTCCCAAGTGCCACTTGCCGAAGGCGCCGGTCGCGTAGCCGGCGGCTTTCAGCGTTTCGGCGATGGTCGTTTCGTCCGGATTCAACCCCTTCGAATCGAGCGGCCTTAAAACGGGCGTGTTGGCGCCGCTGACGTGCAGGTTCACGCGGCGCGGATAACAGCCGGTCATCAGCGCCGCCCGGCTCGGCGTGCAAACGCCGCTGGCGACGTAGAAGCTGGTGAATCGGGTCCCTTCAGCCGCCAGCCGATCGATATTCGGCGTGCGGTGCAACTTCGAGCCGAAGCAGCCCAGATCGCCATTGCCGAAGTTATCGACGAAGATCAGCACCACGTTCGGCGGGGCATCCTCCGCTTCCAGCGCCGCAGCCGGCGAGCACAGGTTGACCAGCGCCGCCCACGCCGCCAGCAGCACGAAGAGCCGTCGCATCAAGACATTTCCTTTCACAAGTTGACCGATCAAAAGAGCCGTCGCTTGAGCTACGTTAATTGAGATGATTGCTCGATTCTAGCCGAAAAGCTCGCGGTCGGCGCAAGCGACATCCAAGCGAGAAAGCTTACCCTACGACTCTTCCTCAGCTCGTGCCGGGCGCGCCGTCGGCCTTATGGATGTAGAGCGTTTGCGTTGGGAAGGCGAACTCGATGCCTTCGCCGGCGAAGCGGCGGACCAACGTCAGGTTGATGGCCTGCTGGATGTCCATGTACAGGTTGTAATCGGGCGAAAGGACGTAGTAGACCGCCTCATACAGCAGCGCCGAGTCGCCGAATGACTTGAAGTGCGCGCGGTCGAAACGCGTCTTGCCCTGGTCGACGATCGCCTCGCGAATCATGCCTGGAATGGCGGCCACCTGGTCGGCCGGCGTGCTGTACTCGACCCCCAGCGAGAACTGGATGCGGCGTTCGTACATCCGTTTGTAGTTGCGGATCCGGCCTTGCAACAGATCGTTGTTGGAGAATACGAGCTGCTCGCCCGACAGGCTGCGCAAGCGGGTCGTTTTCAACCCGATGTGTTCGACCGAGCCGAGAAAATCGCCGACCGCGATAAAATCACCCAGGATGAACGGCTTGTCGAGCACGATGGAGAGCGAGGCGAACAGATCGCCTAACACGTTCTGCGCGGCCAAGGCCACCGCCACGCCGCCGACTCCCAGACCGGCGACCAGCGCACTGACCTCAACGCCCAGGTTTTCCAGGATCAACAGGGTCGCCAGAATCCAGGTCGCCATGCGACCAAGGAAGCCCAGCGCACTCATCATGGTCACGCTGGCGGCGTCGCTCTCCATCCGCCGCTGCATATAACGCTCAATGAACAGCGTAATCAACACGTCGGCCCAGACGGCCGCTTGCACCAGCAGCGCGATGATCGCGGCCGATTTCATGAACTCCGTCTGGTGCTGGTGCAGCTCCGGCACGAGCGAAGCGAGGAACAGCGAAACGATCAGCAGAAACCACCACTTCGTTGCGGCCGCCAGACCGGCGACGGCCCGCGCAAATCAGAATTGCGACGTTCGGCGATGGTCTGGGCGCGCTTTCGGACAATGCCGACGGCCAGGCGCAATACGAACGCCGCCGCCAGAAAAGCGGCCACGGCAATCAGCCACACGGGCAATGCATTGCCGGCGAACTCGCGCCGCACGAGCGGCGAGTTATCGAAGTCTTGCCACAGTTTCTGCAAGTCCATATTGTTCCTCCTTGAGGCTGTGCAGAGGATATATTTCCGTAAATTCCCGCCCGAACCCGTACGTCGTTGTATTCGCCATGCACGTTCAATGCCAGTACGTCCCGACCAACGGCTTGCGGTTGCACATAGCCGCGGCGGGACCGGCCGACGGGCCGCTCATGATTCTGCTGCACGGCTTTCCCGAATTCTGGTACGGCTGGCGAAATCAGATCGAACCGCTGGCCGACGCGGGTTTTTGCGTCTGGGCGCCGGATCAGCGCGGCTACAACCTGAGCGATAAACCTCCAGGCGTCAAAGCCTACGCGCTGGATCGACTGGCGGCCGACGTGACCGGACTGATCGACGCCGCCGGCCGCCGGCAGGCCGTTCTGGTCGGTCACGACTGGGGCGGCGCGGTCGCCTGGCACGTCGCGGCCCAAGCGCCCGATCGCGTCGCGCGGGCCGTCATCCTGAACGTGCCGCATCCCGCCGTGATGATGCAGCAGTTGCGCCGCAATCCCAGGCAGCTTGCGCAGTTGGTACATGTTCGGGTTTCAGCTTCCTTGGCTGCCCGAACGCTGGCTGACCTTTCGTCGCGCCTGGCCGCTCGCTCGCACTTTGCTCCGCACGAGCCGCCCGGGCGCCTTTTCGGCTGCAGACCTGGAACATTACCGCGAGGCCTGGCTGCAGCCGCACGCCATGACCGCCATGCTCAACTGGTACCGCGCGGCGCTGCGAGCCCGCCCCTTGCAGACGGCGGGCCAGCGAATTCGGCCGCCCACGCTTTTGATCTGGGGAGCTGCAGGACCGGTTTCTGGGTCGCGAACTGGCGACGCCCAGTCTCGCGTGTTGTGAACAAGGCGAATTGGAGTTTCTCGAACAAGCGACCCACTGGGTGCAGCATGAAGAGCCGGCCCGCGTCAATGCGCTAATCGCCGACTTTGCGAAACGTTAGCCCGCCTGCCGCGGTTGTAAGACAATCGCGGCAACAGGACCGAACAGGTCGGCTCTCACGCTCCGGGAGCTATCGGTTTTGTTCCGTTTCTCACGCAACAGTAACAGAATCTGCGCAGCCCTGGTAGGGTTTTCATGATGGCGTAACGCACGGCGGACAACGCACGAAGCGCTGCTGTCTGCGGCGGCGCTGCCGGAACAACGTCCCTGCCTGGAGGCTTGCATGCCAACCAAGGTCGATCTGCACGTCCACAGTAAGTACTCTGACCGCCCGAGCGAATGGATTCTGAGACGGATCGGAGCCCCGGAGAGCTTTGTCGAGCCGCACGCCATCTATCGGACGGCGCGGCAGCGCGGCATGCAATTCGTGACCATCTCGGATCACAACTGTATTGACGGCGCGTTGGAAATCGCCCACTTGCCCGGCACGTTCCTCTCGTCGGAAATCACCACCTACTTCCCGGAAGACGGCTGCAAGATCCATTGCCTGGTGAGCGGCGTCAGCGAAGAACAGTTTCGCGAGATCCAGCAGCTTCGCGACAATATCTATGACTTCCAGAGCTATGTGCGCGAGCAGGACATCGCCTACTCGGTCGCCCATCCGCTGTTTCGCGTCAACGATCAATTGACGATCGAACATTTCGAAAAGCTGATGCTGCTGTTCAACCGCTTCGAAGGCGTCAACGGCACGCGCGACCCGCGCGAGCGAACTGGCGACGCTGGTCCTGGCGAATCTCACGCCCGAGCTGATCGCCGACATGGCGGAACGTCACGGCATCGATCCGTGGGGCGCGGAACCGTGGAAGAAGAGCTTTACCGCCGGCAGCGACGATCACAGCGGCGTGTATATCGCCAGCGCGTACACGGTCACGCCCCAGGTTCCTTCGGTCGAACAGTTTCTCCAGCGGCTCCGTGCGGGCGACCACGACATGGGCGGCAGCTCGGGGACCAGCCTGCGGCTGGCGCACAGCTTCTATCATATTGCGTACGGCTATTACAAGTCGCGGTTGTTGGGCGGCTCATTGGCGCGCAAAAACCTGATCGACGACGTGTTCCGCCGCGTGCTGGAAGGCAAGGCCGAGCATCAGCCGCTCAGCTTCCGCGACAAGCTGCGTTATTACGCCCGCCGCGTCGCCAACCGGGCCCGAGGCGTGCACGCCGGCGAGGAACAATTGCTGGAAGAAATTTCCGAGTTGTTATCGCGGGCCGACGCCAAGGGAGCGAGTGCTCTGCCCGGCTCATCCGACGATCGCCAAAGCTTCGAGACCGCCTGCCACGTCTGCCATTTGCTGACGTACGCTTTCTTTCGCAAGTTCATCAAGTACGCGGGCGAAGGCCGGCTGGTCGACAGCTTGCAGACCGTCGCTTCGCTCGGTCCGGTCGCCTTGAGCATGGCGCCCTACCTGGCCGCGTTCCGCACGCAGCATAAGGACGAACGCTTTCTGCAGTCCGTGGCCGGTTACTTTGCGGCGACTCGCACGCGACAGCGAAAGAGCGACAAGAAAGCCTGGATCACCGATACCTTCGCCGACGTCAACGGCGTGAGCCTGATGATCAAGGAGATTGCCGGCGAAGCGCAGCGCCAAGAACGCGAGCTGACGGTCGTCACATGTCTGGACCAACTTCCCGACGGCGAAGCCCGGGTGCGCAACTTCGCGCCCGTCGGCTCATTCGGCCTGCCGGAGTACGACTCGCAGAAAGTGAGCTTCCCGCCGTTCTTGCAAGTGATTGAGTATCTGGAGCGCGAGCGGTTCGGCGAACTGATCATCTCCACGCCAGGGCCGTTGGGGCTGGCGGCCCTGGCGGCAGGGAGATTGTTGGGCTTGCCGATGAAAGGCATCTACCACACGGACTTCCCGTTGTACGTTCGCACGTTGACTCAGGACGAAACGCTCGAGCAACTCACCTGGCGGTACATGTCGTGGTTCTACGAGCAGATGGACCTGATCTACGTGCCAAGCGAGTGCTATCGCCGGCAGTTGATCGCCAACGGCTTCGAGCGGCGAAAGCTGCAGGTGCTGACGCGGGGCGTCGACCTGCGCCGCTTTGCTCCCGAGCGCCGCGAGGAGGCGTTCTGGCCGGGCGCGGCGCGGGCGAAGGGTTGAAGTTCGTCTACGTGGGCCGGGTCTCGAAGGAAAAGAACCTGGATGCGCTGCTCGAGGCCTTCGTCGAGCTGCGCCGCGGCGGCGCGGCGGCCCAGTTGGCCATCGTGGGCGACGGCCCGCTCCTGCCGGCGCTCAAAGACCGCTATCGCCGCGACGACGTTGTATTTACCGGCTTCCTGGCAGGCGAAACGCTGGCCGCCGCTTATGCCAGCGCCGACGCGTTCGTGTTTCCGAGCACGACCGACACCTTCGGCAACGTGGTGCTGGAAGCGCAGGCCTCCGGCCTGCCCGTCATCGTCTCCAATCAAGGCGGTCCGGCGGAGACGGTCGAGCACGAAACTTCCGGGCTGATTTTCGATGCCGCCGAACCGGGCTCGCTCAAACGGGCGATGCTCCGGTTGCTGGACGACGGCCCGTTGCGCAGGCGGCTTGCGGCCGGCGCGTTGGCGAATTCTCGCAACAGCAGTTGGCGGCAAGTGCTCGACCATTTGTGGCGGTCGGAGCCGTGCCGCGAGGCCGGGGCGGAGACTTATCTGCGTATCCGCAACGGCAGGGCGATGCCGCGTCTGGCGGCCGTTAAGTAGGCCGGCCCAGGTCTTCCGGGTCGCCCACCAGCCGAGCCCTGCTTTGCCGATATGGGGGCCGTACCTTTCAGACTTCGCTTTCAGACCGAATACGAAGCCTCGGCGCCGTCGGTAGCGGCCGCAGCCCCCCCCTGCCGGGCCGCGTCTGAAAGGGGCGATGTGCCACGCGCACTCCAGCGAGTGCGGCGAGTTCTCGCCGCCTTGATTCCCGCCGGGCAACCGGGCCCCACGTGACAGGTGTAACCGTCGCGGGCCGGGCGGAACTAAGAATAGTGGCCTAGGTTATTTCCAGGCGCGCGGATTGCGCCCCCGTTCGCTTGAAGCGGCCGCGAGATACGGGCCCCGCCTCGCTGACGCTTCGGGTTAGTGCGGTAGTCGCCTTGCTCGACCTCGCTGACGCTTCGGGTTAGTGCGGTAGTCGCCTTGCTCGACCTCGCTGGCGCTTTGGGTTAGTATGGTCGGTGGCTGATCCGGGCGCGATCTGAGAAGTTCCCACGATTGTCAGGGGATAATGCCGTGTCAAAACTGATCTGCACCGCCGCTCTGGCGGCGCTCGCTTTAAGTCTGGCTGCGAATTCCTGCTTCGCCCAAGGCGCCGGGGGAGGCGGTGGCGGCGGAGGAGGCGGTTTCGGCGGGGGCGGAGGAGGCGGAGGGTTTGGCGGGGGCGGCCAGGGGGGCGCCAACCGCACGCCCGGCGCCAATTCGACGACGCTAGGCGCCAATCTCAAGTCGGCTAACAACCTGCCGTTGATCACCACCCGGCAGACGCAAGGCGTGTTCGGCGCCCGCACGCTCAGCGCCCGCACCAGCAGCGTTACCGAGGCATGATGGGCGCCAGCCAGGCCGGATCCGCCGCCGGCGGCGGACAGTATGCCAACAGCGGCCAATTCCGCTCGCGCGGAAGCTCCTCGTCTGCCAGCGGCATGGGCAGCTTCAGCAGCTTTTCCAGCAATCGAGGCGGGCAGTCGTCCGCGAATTCCAACACGCAGCGCCGCACCCAGTCTACGGCCACGACCGGTTCGCTCCGAGCCGGAGCGCTGCGGCTCGGCTTTGAGCAGGCGCCGCGCGTCCAGACGCAGCTTACCGCGACGATCCAGCAGCGCCTGGGCCGAATCCTGAAGGAGTCGTCGCTGGCGGTGCAGCTTGAGGGACGTACGGCTGTGCTGTCGGGTACGGCCGCATCGTTGCGTGATCTCGCACTAGCTGAGCAGTTGGTGCTCCTAGAGCCCGGGATCTCGGCCGTGCGTAACGAGATATCCATGCCTGATCTGCCGGCGGACGAACTCCCCCCCGCCACGGTCCCTGCTGAGCAGGCGCCGGCGGAATCGCCCCCGGAGGAATCGCAGAGCCCGTCGGCCCGGCCCCAGGCCCCGCCTGCGGATACGCTGCCTGAGCCGTCAGGTACGACGGCGGCGCCGTCGCAAGACCGCTAGCCGGGCCCGGTTGCGCATACGGCGGCGGCAGTGTCTGCCCGGGCGGCCCTGCTGCCTGCGGAAGAGCATCACGCGTCGCTCGCGGTCGCACGTACGCGGCGGGCGGCCGCCCGCCGTGAATTCGCGAGATGGCGATGGTCGTCGTCGACATGCGACGCTCGGCGGCTTCTGCCGGCGTCGCTTGATAATTCACCAGTTGCACCGGCGAAGCCTGAACAGCGGCTTGCCGGCCCGGCGGCGGATTGCCAGACGCTCGTTGCGGCTCCGGCCGCTTCACGCCCGGCAGGAACTGCTTGACCTGTTCGCTGACGACCACGCCGCCTTCGACGGGCGTGAAGCGGACGATCAGGCTGATCTCCTTCGGTTCTCCGCCCACCTCGTCCCAGGGAATCCAAATGCTGTAGGAATGCCCCAGGTCCGACTTGCTGTAGTGCTTGGCAAACTGTTCGGCGGTAAACACGAACTTGCGGTCAGGCCGGTTGTTGGTCGGATCGCGATGCTCCTCGTCGAAGGCATAGACCGTCAGCGTGCCGGCGGCCTTGATCGGCTCGTCCTTGTCGAGCTCGTAGAACATCAACCGTCGGCCGAAGCCGCGTACGGGCGTCTGCCCGGGAGTGGTCAGCACCGTGTCGCTCCACATGGCCACCACGCGCATCGGCCGCCGGAACTCGCCGGTCTCGCCCTTCAGCCACGGCATTTTCTCCGTCAGGTTCCATTCGGCGCAGCCGGGCGTCAGCGCCAGCAGCACGGCTGCCGAGCACAGGCGGGAGAGCAAAGTTGGGGAACGAGAAGCAATCATGGTCAACTCTTCAAAAGCTTGTCGGACGCTTGCCTGAGTTGCCGTTCCCGGCCGCAACGCAGGACCTGACTGAAAGGGGCGCTCGCTCAATCTCGCGCGTGTTCGTCATTTCGCACGCGATTTGCCTGGCACGCCCCGGGGCGTGCCAGGCGGGGGTTCAACGCCGATACCGCTGCGGCTCGATCGGCGCATCGTAATTCACTCGCTCCACGCGGCCCTGCGGCGCGCAGCGCGGATCGTAACCGCGCGGCGCCGCAGCGCGATACTCGGCCGGTACGACCCGGTTTTGCGGCGGCGGCGCATCTTGCGCCGCGGGCCGCAGCTTCAATTCTCCGACCGGCCCGCTCGACGCCGGACGAGGCGGCAACGCTTTCACCGGCGGACGCTGCGCCGCGGCCGACTGCCGCAGACGCGACGACGGCGGCGGCGAAGACCGCGGCGAGAAGGGCCGCGGCGCCGACGCCGTGCGCGGCACGGCCGGGCGCAAGCCTTGCTGCGCCGCCGGTCCTGCCGGTCCCGCTGGAAACGCCGGATTGCCGGGCGGAGGGGCGGGCAACGGCTCGGCCCCTTCCGGCTGCTCTCCCGTCGGATCCGCGTCGGGATAAATCGTGATCGTCTCGTCGTCTTCCCACATATCGGCGCAGTTGCGCAGGCCCGAATAGCCGTGTACCTTTTGCACGTCGGCCAGGCACCAGCTCATCCGGCCGGCTTCAATCTGCTTGAGCGACTCCGCGTCGCTTTCGCTGCGGATCACGCGCGGAGTCATGATGATCAGCAGCTCGTTTTTCGAATTCTGGTTGTAGTCGTAGCGGAACAAGCGGCCGAGAATCGGAATCGAAGACAGTCCCGGCACGCGCCGCTGGATGATCTGGTCGCTCTGCGTGATCATGCCGCCGAAGACCACCGTCTGACCGTCCAGCGCGCTGATCGTCGTCTGCGCCTGGGTGATGTCGATGCGCGGCTGGCGGAGCACGGCGCCGTTCTGGCCAAAGCCGACCGGGATGCCTTCGGTCAGCGGTCCCAACTGCGAGCGCTCGGCGTCGATTTCCATGACCACCATGCCGTCCGGGCTGATCCGCGGCGTGACCGCCACGATCAGGCCGACGTTCTGATAGGTGACGTTGCTGGTCTGCCCGGTGATGCCGACCGTCGACCCGCTCAAGACCGGCACGCGCTGCCCGACCTGGATGTAGGCCGGCTGGTTGTCCAGCGTCATGATCTGCGGCCGGCTGAGGACTTCCAGCCGCCGCCGTTCGCGCAAGGCTCGCAGCAACACGTTGAGCGCGTCGCTCGAGGCCGAAAGCACCAGGCCGCCGTAGCCCAGCTCGTTGTTGATGCGGCCCAGGCCGAAGTTCGACAGCCCCTGGGCGCCGACTTGGGCGGCCGTGGACAACGAGTTGGTGGCGCCGCTGTTGGGCAGGCCCAGGCCGACTTGCGTGGCGCCGCCGTTGGCGTTTTGCACCGTCAGCCCGGCGTTGTTGAAATCAAAGCCCGGCGTGAGCGAGGCGCCGACGATCGGCGTGTTCGTCGTCGCAATCGTGCCGCCGCCGGCGACCGATTGCTGCGTCGAATTCTGCGTCAGCACCAGGTTGCCGACCACGCTGCGGTCGAACAATACGGAGTTCTGCAAGCCGACTTCAATGCCGAACTCGTCCGTGCCCACCAAAGAGACTTGCGCGATCAACACCTGAATCATCACCATCGGCGGCCGGGCGTCGAGCTGCTCGACGATCCGTTCGATGTCTTCGTAGAACCGCGGCGTGGCGCTGACGATCAGGCTGTTGCTGACGATTTCCGGCACGACCACCACCTCGCGCTCGATCTGCTCGAACGGGCTGCTCAGCCCCGGCTGCGTTTGCTGGAACTGACGCTCCGTCCGCAGGAAGTCGTTGATGGCGATCGCCACGTCCAGCGCCGGAGCGTTCTTCAAGCGGTAGACCGTGCTCTTGCGTTCGCGGACGTCGCTCTCGTCCAGCCGCAGCAAGACCGCCTCGACCACGGCCAGGTCGGCGGCCGAACCGGCCGCGATGATGCTGTTGGTGCGCGGATCGACCGAGAACTGCAACGGCGCCGGGGCGCCTTCTTCCGGCGGCGCCGGTCCTTGGGGCACAAAACCGCCGCCCGGACCACCGCCACCGCCGCCGCCGCCTCCTCCCGCCGCCGGCCTGGCCCGCGGGTATGCCGAACAATTCTATGAGCATGTCCGTCATGGCCGTGGCGTCGCCATTGACGATCGTAAACACCTTGATCTGCGCGGGCGCCTGGTTGCTCTGATCCAACTGCCGGATCAAGGCGCCGATCAGCTCCATGTTCTCGGCCGGCGCCGACACGATCAGCGAGTTCGACCGCGGATTAGGCGTGATGCGGACGTCGCTCAGAGATGCCGGAGCTGATCTGCCGCTGGCCTTCGGCGTCGACCGTCATCAGTCGCAGCATCAGCGACTTGGCTTCCTGCGCGGCGGCGCTGCGCCGCCGCCGCCCGGCGCGGGGGCCTGAATGCCGGTCTGCACCGGGGCGCCGGGGGCTTGCTGGCCGCCCCGGCCTCCGCCGCCTCCTCCGCCGCCACCCTGGACCGGTCCCGGTCCGGCGATCGGGCCCGCCGAGGCGCCGGGGCCCGTTTGACCGCTGATCGCGGCTTGCAGGATGGGCGCCAGCTCTTCAGCCGGCGAGTTGCGCAGCGGAAAGATCCGCATCTCGTTCACCGCGGCGCTGGTCGGCGTGTCCAGGCGCCGGATCAGTTGCGAGACTTCGACCAGGTCTCGCGGCCCGGCCTGCACGATCAACGAGTTGCTGCGCACGTCGACGGTCACGTTCACGGCGCTGGACAGCCCCCGGCGGTTGGCGAAAAACTGCGAGACGGTCGTGCCGGCCGTGCCGGCGGCAGCGTGCTTCAGGCGAAAGACTTTGAACTGCATCGTCTCGTCGCCGGGCAAGTCGAGCCGGGAGATCAGCTCGATCGCGCTGCGGATGCTTTCCGCCCGGCCGATCATCAGCAAGGCGTTCGGCCTGACCAGCGCCGTGACCGTCACGGCGCCCTGGTGCGGCGGAAGTGCGAGCTGTACATCGGGCCGATCACGCCGGCCATCGTCTCGCTGTCGACGTGCTTGAGATAATCGATCTCGACGGCCGGCTCCGCCTCGGCGCTGAGGCGTTCGATGTCTTCGATGATCTGCAGCACGCCGCTCCACGTCGCGATTGCTGCCGCGGATGATGATCGCGTCGAGGCCCGGAAGCTGTTCGATCTCGACCGCGCCCTCCAGGGCCCGGTCCTCTTGCTCCGGCTCCGGCTCGCCGGCGCCGCTCGGCGGCAACATGCGCTGCGGCGGGGCATTCTCCGGTGCGGCATTCTCCGGCGCGGCATTGTCCGGCGGGGCAGAGTTCTGCGCCGCCGCGCCCCGTTCGTCGCGGGCGGGCGGCTCGTCGGCCTGTTCTTCGCCGCGCGGCTGGAACATGGTTGCGGCCATCCGCAAGGCGCCGTTGGCCCGGCGGCCGGCCGCCGCCTGTTGCGAGGGCGGACCTTGGCCGCTGACCGCCGCCATGGCCCGATGCACGTACCGCGCCGTCGCCGCGCGAAGCGGAATGACCTGCGTCCGCTCTTCGGACGACTGTTGCGGGCGATCCAGCATCTGCACCAGCTTCACGCACGAAGCTGCGGCCCGCTGCGGCCCGCGGATCGTGACCTCGCCGGTGCGCCGGTTGACTTGCACCTCCAGCGGCGGTTCGCCGGGCCCTTGCCGCACGACCATCGCCGACGCTTCCACGTTGGTCTGCGCGACGGGCGCCAGCCGCCCGCGCCACAATTCCTGCAAGCGGCGCTGGAGCTCGCCGGGAGCGACATGCGCCAGCCGGATAACGAGCAGCGCCGCCGCGGCAAACGCCGGCGGCGCGGCGGCATCCGGCGTGCCAGTGTCCGGAAGCTCAGTGCCCGGCTGTTCGGAACGCCGGCGGTCGGCGCGCGTTGCCGCGCCGCGCGGCGCGGCATGCTTCCCGGGTTGCGGCGTTTGGTTCGCGCCGGGCTCGGCCGCCAGGCGCCGGGCGATCGCCGCTTGCACGGCGGCGGGCGCCACGACCAGGAGCTGGCCGGTTCGAGCGTCGGCGGCCACGCGTACGCGGCGGTCGTCGCCAAACTCAGCTTGCAGCCGTGCCGCCAGTTGCGCGGCGCCGGGACCGGATTGAGGGTACGATTTCAGGAACGGTTTCGCGGCCTCAGGCGCGGGGTCCGCCTTGTCGAGCGAGCGGACGAGAGCCTGAACCAGTTGTTGCGCATCGGCCGAGCCTGCGCACCAGCAGGCGGTTGCCTTGCGCATCGACGGCGACTTCGGTTTTGCCCGGCAGCGCGGCCAGCGATTGCCGAACCAGCGGCTCGACCTCGGCGGCCTGCGCATGTCTTAATACGTACGCCTCAAACTCGCCGTTGCGTTCTGCGGCGGCCGCGGCCGCCGGCAAGAAGCCCGACAAGACAACGATCAGCGCTACTCGGAGGCCGATCGCCGAATGAACAACAGTTCCCGGTCGTTTCGTCGCATTTGGTCTGGTCACGTAGTTGAAAAGCTTGCGAGCGTCCCCCCCTCGCAGAAGCAGGGCTTCCCCTGCCGCGTAACCGTTACGCACGCCCATAATCGTCAAACTCACCCGGAAGCTCCACAAAAACCCTATTTTTTCCTTCGCCCTCCTTGGCGCTGCAGCATCCAGGCAAGCTGCAAAGGTTTGGGCGGGATTACGTAGCGGAATCGGTGACGATCCCGGGCCCTGCAACCGGCGTATCGGAATCGGTGACGATTCCGGACCTTCACCGGGGTGGCGGGAACTCTCGCGCGGTTCCGCTCCCGGACGCGTGCCGGAACAAGACCGGCACATCGCCGATTCGCCCGACGAGTGTGCTATTGCGCAGCCCGCACCCCGCCGCTTGTTTGCCACAGAGCACGCAGAGCCACCGAGGCGCTCAACGCCGTTGGGCGTCAATGGGGCGGGCGCGAATGAGTTTGCTCACCGATCGTCAGATCGCAACTTCGCTTCCATGGGTTCCCGGTTGTTCAACCACGAAAAGGTAGAGCGGAACTTGTTCCGCTTTGTCGGCTGAGCGGCTTCAACGGGGCCGCGGTCGTGCTCGGCGTCGTTGGGCGTCAATGGGGCGGGCATGCCCGACGTGAACACCAGCCACATGCCGTTGTAGTGTGCTCAACGCCGTTGGGCATCAAAGAGGCGGGCATACGACGAGTCAGGTCTGCTGCGTATGGTCCTGGTAGTGCTCAACGCCGTTGGGCATCAAAGAGGCGGGCATTCGAGGTTGACACTCCCTGGACCGCGGACGAAGCTCGAGTGCTCAACGCCGTTGGGCATCAAAGAGGCGGGCATCTCTTGACAGGGACTAGCCCGAGCCGCCATGCACGGTGCTCAACGCCGTTGGGCATCAAAGAGGCGGGCATGCGCGTGCGGCTGCCGCATCCTACGTGTTGACTCTCGGTGCTCAACGCCGTTGGGCATCAAAGAGGCGGGCATCACGCGTCATTCGGAGGAAGCACATCAGGCATAAGAGTGCTCAACGCCGTTGGGCATCAAAGAGGCGGGCATTCCAAGCGGATCCAGAAGTCGCTTCCATGGGTTGGTGCTCAACGCCGTTGGGCATCAAAGAGGCGGGCATCTCGCCGAGGGGCGGCGACTGCTGGAAGCCGACTCAGTGCTCAACGCCGTTGGGCATCAAAGAGGCGGGCATCAGATTTCCGAAGTCTTGGGCGGCCGGCTGAAGGGTGCTCAACGCCGTTGGGCATCAAAGAGGCGGGCATCATAAGGATTCCCGACGAGATCGCCCCGATTCGCGTGCTCAACGCCGTTGGGCATCAAAGAGGCGGGCATAACGCACGCGCCGATCCAGCCGCGCGATTTCTTGCACGTGCTCAACGCCGTTGGGCATCAAAGAGGCGGGCATGCCTGAGCCGCCTGCCCGACCCGTTCCCCGTCGCGCCGTGCTCAACGCCGTTGGGCATCAAAGAGGCGGGCATTGTCCGCAGGCATTCGTTGACGACCACGAGCGTATGTGCTCAACGCCGTTGGGCATCAAAGAGGCGGGCATGGGATCGACACGCGGCTCGAATCGGCAGATGTGCTCAACGCCGTTGGGCATCAAAGAGGCGGGCATGGCTGGCCTGCGATCGGCCCGACGATGGCCGGCGGTGCTCAACGCCGTTGGGCATCAAAGAGGCGGGCATTCGCAGGCATTGGCCGCTGATTTCGATGGCTGCATCGTGTGCTCAACGCCGTTGGGCATCAAAGAGGCGGGCATCCCCTGTGGACGTCAGCCACGTCCGGCTAGCAGCGGTGCTCAACGCCGTTGGGCATCAAAGAGGCGGGCATACCGCGCTAATTTCCGCAGCCGCCACGCTATCTCGGTGCTCAACGCCGTTGGGCATCAAAGAGGCGGGCATCCAGGAAGGCTCGGCGGAATGCTTCCGTGCACTGTGCTCAACGCCGTTGGGCATCAAAGAGGCGGGCATTTCGGTCGGCCTCTTCTTCGTCCGCCTTGGCATTGTGCTCAACGCCGTTGGGCATCAAAGAGGCGGGCATCGCAGACGCCTCCACGCTACGGTCTGCCCGTTCTGTGCTCAACGCCGTTGGGCATCAAAGAGGCGGGCATCGCGACGAGTGGACGCGGCTACGGCGAGAATGTGCTCAACGCCGTTGGGCATCAAAGAGGCGGGCATTCAGGTCTGATAGCCGAACTGGCCCGCAGGCTGAGTGCTCAACGCCGTTGGGCATCAAAGAGGCGGGCATAGCCCTTTGCCAGGCATCATCGACAGACTCGTGACTGTGCTCAACGCCGTTGGGCATCAAAGAGGCGGGCATATTAGCAACCATGCTTTATTACCGACCAATCTGTTGTGCTCAACGCCGTTGGGCATCAAAGAGGCGGGCATCGGCCAGCCGGTGCATTGGGACTTGCTCGTCGTGTGCTCAACGCCGTTGGGCATCAAAGAGGCGGGCATGCAGACGCGAGCCACTTGCCAGGATTCTTCGCCTTGTGCTCAACGCCGTTGGGCATCAAAGAGGCGGGCATCTGGGAGGGCGATTGG
>CAWAYY010000016.1:0-90877 GCA_963786255.1 Pirellulales bacterium | reverse complement strand
AGCTGTGCCGACGACTGGGCATCCCGGTGACCGACGACATCGTCATCGAGTACCCTGCCGCTAAAACATTTTCGCCGATCAGCGAGTCGAGTATCGCTGAGCTATCGCGGGAGCTCGGCGCCGCGTTGCCCGAGGATTACTGCGCGTTTGCTTGCCGACTTCGGTGCGTTTCATTTGCCCGGACAGTGTGTGATCTGCTTTCATTCTCCCGAGTCAGCACTGTCATGCACGTGCGGCCAGTGGGAATTTGACGATCCCTCGACGACGCCGGTGCTTGCCATTTCGGATTATCACAAGGAATCCGACGGCGACAGCATTGGCTTTCTCTGCGCGGGCGACTCATTTGCGCCGGCGGTTTATGTCTTTAAGCATGAGCTGCGATTCGAAGGCGACGATCCGAAACTCTGGACAGAAAAGCTCGCTGAGTCGTTGGCCGAATTCATCGTTTCGTACATCGATTCGTTGGGATAGCACAACTCACGCAATACCACAGGCGCCGGAAACCGAGATCGCGGGCGAGCAGACGCGCGGAAGTTGAGACGACTTGTTTGAGCGGCGGAATTCACCGACCGCTACACGGCTTTCTTCCGATTTTGGCTCCTCGCGCCTTAGCCTCGTTCACTTGAGCAGTCGCGTGTCGCTCACGCCGCATACCTTCCGCTTGATTGGGTCTGCGAAGGCCTTCAGAAACACAGTGCCTCCGATAAACGCGCCAATCGCCAGCCCCGTAAACAAACAGATGGCTTTCGTGAAAAGATCGTCATTCCGGACGAGATAATAGCAGCCGACCGCCGCAGGAAAGGCTCCCAGAAGCGCCAAGGCAATCATAAACTTCTTCGAGCAGAGGAAACGTTGAGCATCCGTCGCACTCTGCGAGTGCCGGGCGTAGTAATCCGCCAGGGTCTCCCCCGTATCGCTCCACTGAAAATCGCTAATCGGGAACATGGCGCCGCAGGTGGAACACTGCGTCCGCTCCATGCTCGACATAGGGTTCGACACGACCTCAAACGATTGGCCGGTCACCATCGTCTCCTCGCCGCACTTGAGGTGCCGGTATGCACGCGAATCCGGGATATTTAGCTGCGACATTGAATAACTCGCTTTCCGCTAGGTTGGTCCAGCTCGGTTTGCTGCAAGTTTCCGTCCATCTCTTTTGGACACGGTTCAACGATCAAGCCCGGGAATGAGGAAATATTAATCCGGAGTTTATTGCTTGGCGCTTCCGCTGTCACGTCTTTTTCCGCGTGGTAGACCGACGCTGGAAAGGTTGGACGCCGGGAACGTTGCACGCCAGTGCGAAAGGCGCCGGAAACGGAAATCGTCAACCAGGAGATGCGACGTAGTTGAGGCCTCGCCATTAACACCCGAAACCCGCCGTCGTCTGCGAGCGACAATCGGATTTCGGTTCCCGACACATTTTCTGGCTCGAGAGTCTCCTTGCCCGAATCGGGCTGTTAGACTCTCATAACACATGGATCAGCTTTCCCGGAGCACTCCACGTCAGCATTCAAGGTAACACATGGACCAAACAGCTCGCGACGAGTTGACGCTGTTGAGCACTTTGCCAGTGCGGGCGCTCGCGGCGTTCGCGGCGCGGTGTGCCCGGAGGGTGCGGCCTTTGTTCGGATCGCACCTTCCCGGAGTCGACGCAGTTGAGTATGCGATTGTCGTCGCCGAGAGATTCGCGTCGGGCGTTACCGTGACGGAGGACGAGCCGCCCAGGCGGCTGCCAAAGCCGCCGCTTGGGCAGCAAACGAGAGCGCCAACGCTGCCGCGGCGGCTAGGTGCCCATCCACTGCGTTCTACGCCGCGAGATTCGCCGCTTACTCCGCTGCCGACGCTGCTGTCACCCGATCCGTTGCCGACGCCGCCAGTGCCGCCGAGTCCGCGTATTCGGCCGCCGCGATTCTTTCGTTCGTGGCCGGCCCTGCGCCGAGGACCGACACTGATAGAGCAATGTCCGGAGATTTACGGCGGCTTGTCGATCTTGAACTCGGCACTATGAAAACTCTCGGACGGCGAAATCGACGCAACGACCGCCGGTCCGCTTGGGAAGCTCTGGCCAGAGGGCGAGCCCGAATGGTTCCTCCGGGCGTGGGCGACGGCAGAATCAATGTTATCGAACGACACTCCTTAAGCCGATGCAGGAAAGTGCCGGAGGTCAGCAGGAAGAGACGAGCTGGTCGCGGACTAGCGCGGGCGTTGAGTTCGGTTTGGACAGCCCTGCGTAATTTACAAGCCTATCAACAGCTTCGTACATAGCTATTGCCACGGCAACTTTACTCCGGTGAACTTGAGGATGTCTGGATCGCGCCGCACGACCTCGTCACGCTCGAAAGGCCATTCCGTTAAGCGCAACTCATCCTCTAGGTAGAACTGAATGAACTTGAGGAGCCCCGACGCTACAATGTACGCTGGCGATTCAGTTGACGCAATGGAATCGATAAATACTACTGGATATCGAGGCCCGAATTCACCGTTAGTGGGCACTATGTAATAATTGCCACACCCATCGCTTGCCACCGGAATCCATTTCTTCATCATCCAGCTAGGATGCCTTGCTAGGATCTGATAGATATCGCACGATTCTCGTCGCGTTTCTACGCCAAACAGACCACCGCGCCCGACGCATGGCCCATTTGAAATGCTTAGCCAGGACGATAGTTCCGAAGGAAGTTGTATTCCTGTCCGTTGCGAAAAGGCGTTAAGCTGCTCCGCGGTGGCGCCTTCGGGTAGCATTTGCCACGGCCCCTTCGGCACAGACACCAGCAGCTCCAGTATCCTGTCCTTGTCAGTCATCTCGTTCTCGATGCGTTAGGCCACTGGTACGCATTAGATACCGCGGTGCTTTCGCTTAGCCTTTGCCGCGTCGCAGCATGTCGGCGGCGATATTCATTCGAAGCTTGAGTTCGCAGCTCTTTCTGCCCGCTTCGTCAACAAAACCGCCGTGCTCCGCGTCGACCTCCGTCCCAAACAGGGCAATCGCGAAGGCGGCGCACTCGCACGCCTCTTGGACATCGTCCCACGACGCTCCCCAGGGGCGGAATCGGTCGGCTTGTTGCCGCTGGGCGGGCGTCGCCCGAGCGCTTAACTCGGTATGAGAGGTATTCCATGACCGGCTCGTCGCTGAACTCGCGGATGCGCCTTGTGTATTCCAGCGCGGCTTTCCGCGCAGCGGCTGTTTGATCGGCAACTTGCTGAGCATGCTTTTGAGCCAGAGCCCGCGCGCGTTGCGGAGCGACTTCAGCAACGCGCCGCTCCCAGGCGATCGCGTCCGCCTGACTCTCGATCTCCGCGTACGCTCGGTCGGGGGCGAAATCGCCGAGTTCAACCAGGACTTCATCCACCTCGGGGGATGGCTTGAAGTGGATACGATGTCCCCAGAGGGGAGAAATCCAGACGCTGCAAGTCACAGCTTCCGCTCGTTTGCCCTGGCTGTCGATGGCAATATGCTCGAAAACTCCGTCAACCACGCTTGGGCGAACGAAATCGTAATGGAACTGTCGTCCGAGCCAATGCTCCCAGGCGAGCTGGAAGCCATCAGGCGCCAGGATTTCCGAAAGACGCCGCACGTCGATCATCATTCACCTGTCTGGGCATGCACCTGCCGATGCGTTTTGCCGTTTCCGCTGATGAGGCCAGCCGGCGACGCCTCCCAGCACGCCAAGCTGCAACAGCGCGTGATTCGCTCGGCCACAATCCGCCGCCCTGCGGTACTCGCAGGCCCCGCATTCAATCCAGCCCGCTATGGTAAAGCGACGCTATTGCAATCGGGCGCCGCCGGGGAGCGAGAACAGCACGGAATGCAACGACTCCAGGAGCTCATCGGCATTGGTGATTTCGTCAAGGAGCGTCGCCAGCTCGCGCAGGCCGCTCGTTTGGTCAGCAAAGGAATCAAGGCTTCTCGCTGCTTTTTCGGGCTCTTGATCAATCTTGCCTGCTCGATCGCCGCCGCCAGGCCTGGCGCTGCGAGCTGTTGGTTCGCGGCCTTGAAGGCGCTCTTGCGAAACCCGCCGTGCCGCTCGGCCTGACCGGCCTGGACGGCGAGACCCAACAGTTCGCAAGCCGCCTCAGGGCCATCGATCTCCGCCAACAGTTCGGCCAGTTCGGTCAAAACGCCGGACGAGGCAAATCCGCCGCGAAGACCGGGCCACGTGGGCAGCTCGCGCAAGACGGCGCTGCAGCAGTCGCGAGACGGTTTCCTTCTGACCCGTTTGCAGGAAGAACCACAGTTCCTTGCAGATTTCAGCGACGGGAAAATGAATGTTCGAATCGCGACCGCGTTTGAGCTTCTTCAACTGGCCGATGACCAGATTCTCCGCTCGCGTTTCGCCAGCTCGGTCAGTCCCATCCCCCAGAGGCTGCCTGTAGCGAGATCGTCCGAATGCTCGTTACGATCCAGCCAGGTTAAATACGTTGCCAACCCGGCGTCGTCGCCAAGACGGCGAAAGGCCTTGATGGCGCTGAGCGTCAGCCCGGGCTTCAGCACAAACTTGTCAATCTCTGCAATTGGTTTCGTCGTCTTCTGCAGGGCCGTGGCTGCAGCGTCCAGATCGCCGGCCAGCAATGCCGAACAGTAGCTCTGTCGCTGCTTCCCGAGCCGCCGCAAAGCGCCGTCAACGCCGCTCGAGCTCGATCCGGGTGCTGGCGGCAGGCCGTTCGCCGCGAGCAGATACTTAAGCTTGCTCTCAAGCACCGCCTGCACAGGAGGTTTGGAGACCGACTGGCGCACTTCGGCGAGTTGGAGATACTTATTGCGCGACGAAGATCCGGCAGATCCAGGCAGATTTGGGCGCCGGTCAGCGCCAGTAAGCCGGTCGCCTCGCACTCGGATGGCGGCAAGCGGCCGAGTAACCGCTGCAGCCGTGCGAGCGATGCCTTTTCGTATCCGCACTCGGCAAGTTGCCTGAGCGGGACGCAGGCCTTCACGCCTGCTTTCTCCGCGAGGGTATTGCTCGCACACGTCCAAGTAGCACTGCAGCCACGGTGCAAGGTCGGCGCGGTTCGGCCACTTCCGCCGTTGCCGCGTGGCTCGCTTGACCGCCGCCGTCTTTGTTTTGGCCACGCTGTAAGCTCCTGATTCCTGTTGGACGGGTTGCCTCACGTCAGTCAAGCGAAATTCGTTCAAATACCATGCCGAATATTTCCGGCAAAGCCAACACGCCGCTCCATTCTACAAATTCCAGGACCACAAAACCGCGCTTTCCACCGGGTAGCGAGCCGACTCACAGCGTCACAGGGAACCGACCGAGCGAAGGCGCTCGATGCACTGCGGAATGCTTCCGCCGACGCCGCTTGCGGTTCGCGACTGATGGCATCGACACGGTCCGTTCGGTACGCTGTTCTGCAGGCATCCGCGCCCCGCTTGAATTGCACCTGCTTGATAAACATAGAGGCGCTGCCCTCATCTACGGAGCAATCGATGCTGGAACGCCTCGACGACATTGAGTGGGATCAACTAACGCACGCCTACGGCCAGGCAGGTGGAATCCCGGCCAGGATTCGGGCACTGCAATCTTCGGATCCCGCCGACTGGGTCGAGGCGATCGGCGATCTGTACGATGCGCTGTGCCATCAGATGTGCTCGATCTATCCGGCCACGGTCTGGGCGATTCCGTTCTTGATCGAACTGCTCGGCGACCGAACAGTTCGCTGCCGCGGACGGATTCTCGAATTCCTCGCCCATGTCGCCTTCGTCGCAAATTACCAGGCTGACGATGAAGAGGAGAACGCGAACTTCCAGGACGACAACGAGGAGGGCGGCGGCGAAGGCTCCCAGGACCAGTTGGACGCTGATATACGAAGGGCGATCTGGGAAGGATTCGACGCCTATCTGCTACTGCTGTCGGATCTCAACCAACGGATCCGTGTCGTCGTGCCGTACTTGCTGGCAGCGATGAGTGGCGGCGATCTTGCTGCGGTCGTGTCGATCGCCACGATCGCTGCTCGCATGCGCCGGCAGTTCGACGACGAGCCGAATGAACTGGTCCGTGCCAGTCTGGTCTTCGGCCTGGCGTCTCTGAGCAGGCATGACACCGGAATCAGTCACTGGCTGGAACAGCAGGCCTCCGACCCGCGTTGCAGCGCACCTGTCCGGATGGCCGCCGCGTTGAGCCTGGCTGACTCAGATTCCTGCGTTTCCGCTCCGGTCCTGGAAGTGCTCGTGCAGGGCCTCCAGAACCGGAATGAAACCAATCAGCTCTTCAAATCCGATCAGCCTGAGATGGAAAACCAACACCATCCCATTGGCCGGGCGGTGCTGCAGTACGAAGGCCAACTGCAAGAGTCGGACGACGACGGCCGCGACGAAGACATGAAATTCCCCTGGCGGGCGCGCTGGCAAAGCGGACTGGGCGCGTCCCGCATTTTGGAACTTCTTTCCAAACTGAAGTTTGAGAGTCTCGACATCCTTCTGCCGGCGTTTGTGCCGGATCTCGATCGGGCCAACGAGTACAACGGCAATTCCGTCGTACTTCCGATACTGAAACTCGTTTTTGGCGACAAGAAGCTCTCGCCGGCCACAAGTACCGAAGATCTCTCAACGGCAGAAAAGACTGTCTTGCTGCACTTGTTCAACAACGTGCAACTGTGGGCCACCAACATGCACCAGAAGATGTTCGACGTCACCGGACTGGGAAACCGCCGAGCGGACTGGGCGAGAGTTTTGGGCGCCGAAGCCGGTTTTTCCGAGGAGCAGATCCGAGAGATTCTTCGACGGAAGATGCAGGAGCAACGAGCCGCTGAGCCGATCGACGTTCAGGAGCTCCGTCTCTGCCGTATCGGCTCGGCGGAGTTTTTGCTACATCTGCGAGCCTTTGCAAATCTGAAGACCATCGATTTCGCTGACACGTCCCTTTCCGACGGCGAGTTGGAACAACTTGCTGAGTTTGGGCGGCTCCAGATCTTGCGGTTGAATAACACGCTTGTCACCGATGCAGGCGTTGAGCGTCTCGCGGCCTTGTCGCACCTGGAAGAACTCTATCTTCCGGGAACCCGAGTCACCGACGCGTGCCTGGACTCGCTTGGGCGCCTGCCGAGACTGACGTACGTCTCGGTGTCCAATACCGCCGTGACCGAAGAGGCCGCCCGGCAGTTCATGGAGCATCACCCGGACTGTCGTATTAGCCGGTGAGGCTTGCGAGAACGACCGCTTGACGGATACAAACGCTACTATGCGGCCGGAAGCCGATGCCCAGAGGCAGGTCGCTTTCACCCCGGCGGAAGGCAAAATTAGGAACGCGGAAACCAAAGCCGAATTTGTTCAGAATCCTCAACTCGATGCCCGCAACTTGATGCCTCTGTTTGGGGCTGAACTTCTCCCTGAGTTCGGCGTTACTCGACTGGATCATGCAAGAAGCACAAGCTAAGCACGATAAACTGTGGCGCCTGATCGAAGCCGCTCAGGGCGAAAGCGATCATCGAAATGCGAATGCGCTCTTCCGCGAAGCCGAAGCCTTGGGGCGCGAACTGCATGGCCTCGAACCGCTTAACGCGGAGCATTGGTATGCGATCGCGCTGACGTACTACCACCGGCCGGGCGTTTCCGAAGAGCGTCGTCAGTGCATTGAATGGCTGCAAAAAACGGCAGAGCGCAGACCCGGACCATCCCTGGGTCGCTCTGTTTCTCGGCTACCAGTTCTTTGACGACGGACGCTATTTGGATGCCTATGCGGAGCTTGCGCGGGTCGATCAGCAATACTTCGCTTCGATCAAGCAGCAGTGGCGGAACCTCAAAACCGACGAACTGCTGCTTGTGGCCTTGCTCCGTGGCGAATCGCCGCGCGTCTCGTTCGAGCGACTGAAGCGACTGACGGACCGTTATACCGGCGTCGAGGAGATCGATCGCCCGGCGCCGGCCAAAATCGTTCGGGCGCTATCCGAGTCGCCAAACCGCGACCGCTTTGACGTCTCGTCGAAAGAGGTTGCCGCCGAGGCAGCCAGGTTAATTCGAGGCGCCAATCAATGCCACGCGTTCGCGAGCGAACTTGCGGCGTTCGATGCCGTCGCTAAAGCGGTCGAGTAGTCGGGTTGTCATTGCCGATCGGGCGGCCTATGGGGGATGCGCGAAACACAGACAACGCACGACTCAGGCGTCTGCGCATTTCGGAGCTGGCAGCGTCTTTGGCGCATGGCCGCGATGTCGCGATATTGAATTTGTGGGCGATTGTTCACGTCTCGGAAACCGTATGCCTGGGGACGTGCGCCCCGGCAAGAAAATGGCAGGCATGCTTTGCCTTTACGCCACTTGAACCATCGCAGTGCAATGGCAAAGCTCAGCGCGCCCCAGGCTGCCAGCACGATTGCCGGGCGGCCGACGGCGGCCCATCCGGCGCCGTCGTTCATGACGGAGCGCAGGCCGTCCAGCAGCGCGGTAAGCGGCAGAATACGGATCAACGGCTGCACCGTTTCGGGGAAGCGATCGGCTGCGAAGAACACGCCGCAGAGCAGATACATCGGCAACATCACCGCGTTCATGAGTCCCGAAACCGATTCAATCGTCTCGACTCGGCACGCGACCATCAGCCCGATTCCGCCAAAGCAGGCGGCCCCCAGACCGATCAGCACGGCGAGCGCCAGCAGATCGCCCCGCACGGCAATTCCGAAGGCGAGCCGGGCGAAGACCAGCAGGATCGTCACTTCGATCAATGTGAACACGGCCCGGCTGAACAGCAAGGCGAGCAGAAAGTCTTGCCGCCGCATGGGCGTCGCGAGGAACCGTTTGAGCAGTTTCCGCACTCGCATGTCGACGACCACAAACCCGACGCCCCACAGCCCGCCGCCCATCAGATTGATGCCGACCAGGCCGGGAATCAGAAAGTCGATATAGCGGCCGCCCGGCTCTTCGAACTTCACGTCCTTCGGCGGCGTCAGTTCGGGCGTCCGCGCGGGCCAGGGCGCCGTCGGCCGTAGCCCGCGCCAAGACCGACTCCGGCCGGTTGGGGTCGAACAGGAATTCGTACCGTTGCGGTCCAGCCGCAGGAATTACGACCAGCCCGACCTTGCCGATTCGCAACCGATCGCGGCAATCTCGATCCGTCCCGATCGCGACCTTCACGCGCGGATCTTGCTCCAGCTTTGCTTGCACGGCCTTCGCGGCGTCCAGCCCTCCGGCGCCATCGGAGCTCACGTCGATCGGGACTCGCTCGACCGGGCGGCTCTGGAAGGCGACGCCGAGAACGCCCGAGAGCATAAGCGGGAATCCATAGACCCAGAAAACGGTGCTCGGCCGCCGGAAGAACTCTCGGAACCGGGCGAGGACAAGCTGCCCAAAGGCGCTGTTCATGTCGAAGACTCTCCGTCACGCAGGTGGCGGCCGGTCAGCGACAGGAAAACGTCGTCGAGCGTGGCCAGGCGAGTGCTCAGACCGGCGGGCGCAATGCCCTTTCGCTGAAGCAGAACCAGCAAGGCCGGCAAAGCAATATGGGGCTCGGCCGCCGAGAGTGCGAAACCGCCATCCGACGGACGGACTGCCGCTACCGTCGGCAGTTGGGCCAGTTCGTCGGTAAATACGGCCGCCGACGCCGCGTCGTCGGCCAGCCGGACGTCAATCACGTGTTCGCCTCCCGCATTCAGTATGAGTTCCGACGGCGCCCCGCAGGCGATCACCCGGCCGTGATCGACGACCGCAACCCGGTCGCAAAGTCGCTCGGCCTCGTCCATATAATGCGTGGTAATCAGCACGGTCCGTCCGCGAGCCTTGAACGCCCGCACGACGTCCCACAGTTCGCGTCGCGATTGCGGATCGAGCCCGGTCGTCGGTTCGTCGAGAAACAACAACTCCGGGTCCCCAACCAACGCGCACGCGACAGCCAGCCGTTGCTTCTGTCCGCCGGAGAGGCTCTCGACATACGATTGCGTCTTCTCTTGGAGCGAGACGGCGGCAATGGCTTCTTCCGGGCTGATGCCGGAGCGAATAGAAGGAGCGAAACAGAGTCGCAGTTTCGATGACCGTCAGCTTGTCGGGCAAGCGAGTTTCCTGAAGTGAAATGCCGACGCGTTCGCGAATGGCTCGTTCGTCGGCTTCCCAGCGCCGGCCCAGCAGTTCGACCTCGCCCGAACTCGGCGCCAACAGCCCTTCGATGATCTCCAGAGTAGTCGTCTTGCCGGCTCCGTTGGGTCCCAGCAATCCGAAACACTCGCCAGTGGCGGACCTCTAGAATCCAGCCCGCGGACCGCCTCGACCGGCGTGCGGCCAGGGTACGTTTTGACAAGCTTCGACACGCGGATGGCAGCGGACGTCATTCGATGGCGAGCTTTGCCAGAAAGATGTCGTTGCTGCCGCGATTGTCGAGGGAGTGGCGGCCGAACGTCGCCGGGCCGTGGCAGGCGCCGGAGAGATAGAGGCTGCCGCGACCGTCGGAGACGATCGTGTAGGCGTGGTCGGTTTTCTCGCCGACGACCGTCTGCAGTCGCTTGAGATGGCCATCGCGATCGTACTTCACGATCATGATGTCGCTGCCGCCCTGGCTCGTCGCCTGGACGCCGTCGAATTCCACGTCGCCGGTGAACGAGCCGGTAAGCCAGGCATTGCCTCGCCCGTCGGTGGCGATCCCCAGGCCATAGTCGATCCCCGGCCCACCCGCGGTTTTGGTCCAGCGCCGATTGCCTTGGGAATCGAAGTGCGTCAGCAGCAGATCGTGCTTGCCCTGATTCGTCACGCTGCGATCGGCCAGTTTCAGCTCGCCCTGGAACATGCCCGAAGCCCAGACGTTGCCGTCTGCATCGGCCGTGATCTCATGGATCATTGCCGACGCGCTGCCATGACCGGCATGCAGCCAGGCGAGTTCGCCGCCCGCCGTAAATTTGGCCACCAGGATGTCGCGGCCGGCGCTTTTTAATTGCCGGCCGGCAAGCGTCGTATCGCCTCCGGCGGCACCGCCGACATAGCAGTTCCCTTGGCCGTCGACGGCGATGCCGTGGCCGGTGCTGGAGCCGGTTCCTTCGGCGGCGCGGACCCAGTTCAACTTGCCGTCGGCGTTCATCTGCACGACAAACAAATGTGCGGGACCGACATTTCCGAGCGGCGCGTCGCCCCATTTGCCGACGCCGACGATGGCGCCGGCGACAAACACGCGGCCCGCTGGATCGACGGCGATGCCGTGCCCATAGTCGTAGCCGGCGCCGCCGGCGGTTTGCAGCCAGACGAGCCGGCCTTCGGCATCGTACTTGGCGACGAAGTTGTCGTAATCGCCGGCGTTGGGGGCCGGGTGAGAATCGAACGCGGCGTCGCTGCTCTCGAAATGCCCGGTCACGTAGCAATTGCCCGCCTGATCGGCGGCGACGGCATAACCGCGATCGATCTTGGCGCCTCCGCCCCTTCGCACCCAGAGGAACTTGCCTTGCGGGTTGACTTTGGCGACGAAGAAATCCATGGCGCCAACGCTCGTCAACGAAAACTCGCCAAAGGTCGCCGTGCCGGTGAACTCGCCCGTCATTAAGACGTTCCCGCTTGGATCAACGGCGATGCCCCGCGTCTTATCGTGCTGCGAGCCGCCCGCCGAGACTGCCCATTCAAACTCGGCCGGCGCGCTGGCCTCAGCCGCTTGGGTCGATGGGCAGGCGAGAACGCCGAGATAGCAGGGCATTGCGATCAACAAAACGAGCAACTTCATGCGATACCTCAACAACAGGACTGAATCGATGCAACCGCGGAACCTCAACACCGCCTGGGACAGCCGGACGGAAAGCAGAATGTGGAACTCACGCCTCGCGATCAACAGGCCTGGACGCGGGCGATCGCTGGTCAAGATCCACGCGATCGGATTCTAATGGAAGCAGCAGGGGCGGCCAATGGCCCGCGTTTCGAACGCCCTCGATCGACCTTGCCTCGCCGCGCTCCTTTCTCGACAATGAAACGGCTGGAGACCGCCGCCGCCAACCCAAGGCGACTGTCAGTTCCGCCCGTCTCCCCCGTGCAAACCGGGCCGCCCATGGAACCGCAAGTCCTAAGCAAGCCTGGCCGTCGCCGGCTGCAGTTCGGCCTGCGCACGTTGCTGTTGGCGACCACTCTGTTCGGAATCTGGCTCGGCGTGCACATGAAGCAGGTGCGGCGGCAAAAGCAGGCCGTGCAAGCAGTCCGAGCCTTCGGCGGCTGGGTTGGCTACGACTATCAGGAAAAAGCGACGCCAACGGGTCTGGCTTACGACTCAGAAATCGAACCGCCTGTCCCAAAGCAACTCGTCGATCGCTTGGGCCTGGACTTCTTCTTCGATGTTGTCCTGGTCAACCTGGCCTACAGCGCCGCCGGGCGGGGTGAAGACCATTCCGAGGTTGCGACCGCCGTGTTGCCGCAGTTGGAAGGCTTGCCGAAGTTTCGCAGGTTGTACCTCTGCAAGTCGCACGCTACCGACGACGATTTGCGCATTGTGGGAGAGTTGACGTCGCTGACTCACCTTTATGCCTGGGATGCAGCCCGGGTCACCGACGCGGGCGTCTCGCATTTATCAGGTCTTGCGAACCTCCAGACCCTGCACCTGAGCTATTCGCAAATCGGCGATGAGTCGCTCCGAGTTCTGAGCAAGCTTCCGCGTTTGCAGGAATTGGCGGCGCCAGGCAGCCGGTTTACGGATCGCGGGCTCGCTTACTTGAAGGACGCTACCGGTTTGGAACAACTGTCCGTCGGCAATGCCCGGAAGATCACCGATGCGGGCATGATCCATCTCGGACGTTTAACCAACCTGACGTCACTCGATCTCGAAAACGCCGAAATCACCGATCACGGTCTGGAGCAGTTGACGGGCCTTGCCAAGCTCAAGTGGATATTCTTGAGCGGAGTCAACGCCAGCGGGACAGAGTTCCGCAAAGCCGTGCCGGGATGTTCCGTGTTGCGCTGACCAACGTCGCACGATGACAAGCGCCGGCGCAATCGACGTACGGCAAGTTAGACGGGATCAACCTACCGGTTCCAGCCCGCTCAGCGTGCCGGTGCTGGTGGCGAAGCGGTCGACTTCCAAACCAAACCGTTGCAACAGGCTGACGTAGAGATTGGGCAGCGGATAGTTGTTCTGCGGGTCGAAGGCCAGATGCTGACCGTGGCGGAAGCCGCCGCCTGCCAGCAGGACGGGCATGTTGCGGTTGTCGTGGTTGGAGGCGTTCCCCAAATTGCTGGTCAGGAACACGGCGGTCTGATCCAGCAGGCTGCACCCGTGATCATCCTCGCCGGCCAGGTCGCGGAGAAACTCGCCCCAGGCGGCGATGATTGCCGTTTCGACCAGCGCCAGTTGTTCGAGCTTTACTTCATCCCGGCCGTGATGGCTCAGCGAGTGGTAGCCCTCCTTCACGCCGTCGATCGGCACGACGCCGCCGGAGCCGCCGAGATGGTACGTGATGAAGCGGGCCGAGTCGGTCTTGAGAGCCAACCGGATCATGTCCGTCATCAGCTTTTCCCGGCCGACGAAGTCGTTGGAATTGCCGATATCGACCGGTTTCTTGGCATCGACCTTGGGTTTGGGCTGCGTGGCCCAGTCCTGCGAAGCGGCAAGCCGGCTTTCCAGATCGCGGACGCTGGTGAAGTAGGCGTCGAGACGGTCGCGGTCGCCGCCGCCAAGTTGCCGGGCCAGTCGCTTGGAGTCGACTTGAACCAGATCCAGGATGCTCCGCCCCTCTTGCAGCCGTTGGGCCTGGCGCGCTTGTTCGGCAGGCGTATCGTCGATGAACAGCTTCGTGAACAGCCGCGAAGGGGAGTCTTCCGCCGGAATCATCGAGCCGTTCTCGGTGTACGACGGGCTATTGCTGCCGCTGCTGCCCAACACCAACGAGCCAAACCGGGTCGCATGGCCCAAGTGCTTCGCCAGGTACTGGTCGAGCGAGATGGTGTTCTTGGCTTGCCCGCCGCTGGCCATCGGCTGCGCCGTAAGCAGGCTCGCCTCGGCGCGATGCCCGCCCTTGACGCCGGGATGGGACGATCCTGAAATGACCGTGAAGCGGTCGCGGAGATCCTCCAATTGCTTGAGATACAGGCTCGGCGCGTAGTCGCGGCCGCTCTCCTTGGGATTCAGGTTGTCTCCCAACAGCCCCAGCCCGAGCGTCATGGCGACAAAGCGGCGCGGCGGCTGCGTCTCGGCCGGGCCGGCAAAGGCGCGCTCCATGGCAGACAGCCAGGGCAGGCTCATCGCCACGCCCGCGCTGCGCAGCATCGTGCGACGGCTCAGTTTGCGGCCTTGGTTGAAATAAATCGATTGACGCATGATGAATCCTTGTCTCGAACTCGAGGCCGGTTTGCTCTAGCGACTTTATCCCGTTCAGGTCTCTATTTGTTCAAGAAGGAGCTGGCTCGTTGCCACCGCTTTGATGATAGTGCGAAATCCATAATCATCGTCGGCAGTCTGCTGCACAGTCTGGTCAATTTCCTGACGATTGGCAAACAGCACCGGGCGCCCGTGCCGTAGGTCAGCAGCTTGCCGGCGACGTTTGCGGCAATATGCGCTGGGTTCTTTAGCACGAAGGCCTGGAATTCATTCAGGGATTGAAAGCGTCGCCCGTCCGGCAATTCGTAACTGGGATCCACTACGTGGCCGGGGACGCGGCGTTTCCCTTTCATGGCAATGTACTTGTCTCTCCAGCGTCCCGCAGGGTCGAAGTTTTCCAAAGCGAAGCCGGGCGGATCGATTTTGACATGGCAGGCCGCACACGAGGTATTGGACTTGTGCTTCTCGAGCATCTCGCGGATTGTCTTGGCGCCGCGGATATCCGGTTCGACCGCCGGCACGCTCGCCGGCGGCGGAGGAATCTCCTGGCCTAACAGCCGCTCGGAAATCCAGACTCCGCGAATCACGGGCGAGGTGTTCGTTCCGTTCGCGGTGATCTTCATAATTGCCCCTTGCGTAAGCACTCCGCCGCGATGGTCCGCCGGCTTGAAAACGACCGGCTGCAGTTCATCGCCGCTCACGCCTGAGATACCGTAGAACCGGGCCAGCCGCTCGTTCAAAAAACCCTCTTTCGAGTCGATCAGGCGCGTCACGCTTTGGTTCTTGTCGAGCATGGTCTGCAGAAACGTGACGGTTTCGGCGACCATCGATTCCTGCACGATCACGTCAAAGCCGGGATACAGCCGCTGATCGGGCGTCGTGAAATCGATCTCGCTCAGGTCGAGCCATTGTGAGGCGAAGTCCTCGACAAAGGTCTTCCCTCGCGGCGAACTGAGCATCCGCTCCACCTGCTCGCAGATCACCCCCTGGTCCTGCAGACGATCCGCCGCCGCCAGGCTCAACAGCGGCTCATCAGGCATCGAGCCCCACAGGAAGTAGCTCAGCCGCGAAGCGATGGCGTAGCCATCCAGCTTGCCCGGCGTTTCATGGAAATAGAGAAAACGCGGCGAACAGAGCAGTGCGCGATAACCGGTTCGCAAGGCCGCCAACAGCGGCTGCCCCTCTTCCAACGACTTCAGCGCCAGTTTGATGAACGGAGCGACTTCTTCATCGGCGACGGGCCGGCGAAATGCACGCGCGGCGAAACGCCGCATCAGCTTCTGGATATCGGCCTTGGGCTGTTTTGAGACCAACTTCGCCTCGTTCCGCTTGCCGGACTTTTTCAACTCAAGCTCGCCGAACAGGAGACTCCGAATCTCGTCGGCCGTCGGTCCGCGATGAATCCGCTCCATCACGAGACTTTCAATGGCGACTCCCGGCAACTCTTGCGGCCCTCCTTCTCCCGTTCCGACTTGTCCGCCGGCGAAGCGGCCCATCTTTAGCGTGTCGTCGCCCGGACGGATCTCTAACATCTCCCCGCGTGGAAGCCAGGTTTCGAAGGTCCATTGCTTTGTCTCCTTCGGCGCTTCGAACGCGCCGACCCAATTGAGCAGCGGCGCACTGGCAACACAGCGGCCGGTCCGCACGGTGCACCATACGCCGTAGTCCTTCGGCGATTTGAGGGCCTTGGCTCGCAACGTAAACCGATACCAACCGTCTTCTCGCGCGGTGGTGGCCGGCAGTCGACCATAGAAGATCAATCGCGACGACCAGGTGACGGCATGGCCGTCGATCAGTTCCGGCTCGCGGGTCCGCCTCTTGGGATTGGTGCGAGACAGTCCCGCTCCATCAAAGGCCTGCGTCGGAAGCTTGTCTCCTTCGATCGCCCGCTTAAAGGCTTCGTCCAACGCCAGATCGACAATGCCCAGGTGCTGTTCCAATTGAAAATGCGACATCGTCTGCCCCGCCGCCACGGTGGTAAAGCCGTCGGCCTTTGGCTCCTCCGGCATCCGGCTCGCCAAGGGGATGTCGATCCCTAAGAGATCGTGGAGCGTGCGTTCCAATTGCAGATTGGTGAGCCGCCGGCCGCGAACCCGCCCTTCGCGCCGCCAGTCGGCCCGCTGATGCTCGCGGATCCAGCCTTCAGTCACCTTCTGAAAGTCGGCTCGCTGCGGCGGGGGAACGTCGTCCGAATCAGCGGGCGGCATTTCATGGTCGCGAACGCGATCGAAGATCCGGACCCAGCGCGTCACATTTTCCGCCTGGGCGAGATCGAACGGAATCTTCTCGAGATCCAGATCGCCCTCAGCCGCCTGCCCCGCATGGCAGGAGACGCAGCGCTGGTTGAGGAACGCTCGCAGGCGATCCGGCGGCGTCGCGCATGCTGCGCCCTGCGGCAGCAGCGCGACAATCCACAAGGCAACGAAAAGCGGCTTCCAAGCGTTGACGGTCATGTCCGAGAATCTAAGGCAGGCGATTTGGTCGGCGGGCAGCGGCCGCGATCCAAGGCGAAGAAGGCGGGACGCCGCGACCGTAGCGAGGGGGGCGAAATGGTTCTCAATACGCCCCGCCTCCGCAAGGAACGACACCGTCGCCCATCCTATCTGAATAGAATCGCAGGTGCAAATTCCGTATTTCCTCTGGCGGCATGGGGTTATGGCCGTCTTCTTATCGGCTCGCCGATCTTTCAGCCGGGTTTGCTCGACGGCGGAAAGCCGGCCAGAGACAAAGTCGCCGAACTGACCCGCTGGGTCGACCTGCGGGCGGACCGCTCTGACAATACCGTCGACGGCCCCATCGCCGATCTGGCTCCGCAAGACGGAGGCATTCCGGCCATTCTCTACCTCGGCGATCCGCTGGGCGTCGCCGACGCGACAGTCGACGTGATCGTGCAGAAGTTCGGCCGGACGACAACCTGCCGCGCTGGACGCGTTTCGAGCGTCACCGCATGAAGAGGAGCTTGTGGCGACGTTCGACGAAGCCAAACAGGTTAAGCGGAAGCATTCGCCCCGCTTGCTGAAGACGCCGGGCGTCTGCGGCGTTGACGTGCAAAGCGATGCGCAAGGTCAAGGCTATATTTGCATCCATCTCGATGCCCAGTGCACCGCCCTCGATGCGGAGTTGGCGACGGACTTGGACGGCGTTCCCGTCAAGCTCCTCTACGCGGGACCTTTCGAAAAGCAGGACTGAGGCGACGCATGCGACCTTGATTGCTGAGCGCATAAAACAGGCCGGGCGTCTTTCGACGACCGGCCTGTTTCGCGGAGTTCAGAATCAAGCGCGGGCCGACTACTTGGTGGCCGGCAGCTTGCCTTCCTTCATCAGTTCGCCGAAGGTGGGACCGTCGGGCGACTTTTCGCCGGCGACCTTGTCGAGTGCTTCAGCGATCTTTTCCTTGTTCTTGGCGTCTTCCTTCTTGTCGAGCAATTCGTCGAGCGCTTTGCCGTAAGCGTTGCGCATCTTCTTGCTCTTGCCCATGTGGCAAACGTTGCACTTGACCTTCTCGACCTCCTCGGCCAACGCCTTCTCTTCGGCGCTGCCATCGGGCTTGACGTACTTTTCCTTGAATTCGTCGAAGAAAGGCTTAATGGCCTTCGCCGGTTCCGGGGCGAACCCGAACGCAACGGCGGCGCACAGCAGGACAAACACGGCCTTTTTCATGCAGCAAGTCTCCCAAATGCCTGTTCAGAGTGACCGCGACCCAGGGCCCAGCTTGCCGCGCCCGCGCCATGCGAACGACCGACGCAATTGCTCCCTGACGAGCCGCAGCGTACATACGCCTAACCAATAAAGCCTGCCCACCTAGCCGTGTCAAGGCAATCCCGAATCAATCCGCGGCCCAGACGGCAGGGGGGCGGGTCCGGCCGACTGAAATCGCTCGTCCTCACGCTGGAGAGGCGAAAATCACGGCGTACGGCAAAATGGCGAGAGTATGAGGATTGTCCGGTGCTGGAGCATAGACAACAAGGGCGACATGCGGCAAATATGCGAAGCGGCAAAGCGACCGCGGGCGACTTCTATCTTTCAGGCGACGGAACGTGCCGCCCGTTCAGGCATTCGCCGAATCTGCATCCAGTATTCCACGCGCACATCCCCTACCCCAGAAACCAACGCGGCGTCTGATCGAGCCCGATGCCGGAGACGTAATGGATATAGTGGAATGCGGCGGGTGCGACCAGCACCAGGCTGTCGAAGCGGTCGAGCAGTCCGCCGTGGCCCGGGATCACGGCGCCCATGTCCTTCACGCCCAGGTCGCGTTTGACGCTGGACAGCATCAGATCTCCCAACTGCCCGATAATGCTGATCATGGCGCCCAGCACAATCAGATGAACGGGGCGGGCCAGCGGAGTGCCGGCGAACACGGCGCCGCCGATCGCGAGGACCAACATGGTCGTCAGTAAGACGGCGCCCAGCGCGCCGCCGACAGTCTTATTCGGGCTGGTGCGCGGCGCCAATTTGCGTTTGCCGAACGTCTTGCCGGAACAAAAGGCGAACACGTCGTTCAGTTCCACCGCCAGCAGGATCAAGAGCACGATGGGACGATAGTTCGCGTCATTCGCCAGGTAGCCTAAGTGCCCCAACGCACCGCCGAAAAGCATGAACCCCAAACCGGCCAACGCGCAGCGCTGCAAATAACCTTGCGGCTGATCGGCCAAAATGGCGACGGCCGCGATGGCACACACCGTCAACGGGAACAAGGCGACAAAGAACCCGTACCAGTGATCCGCCACGGCCAGCGTGACGCAAGCGATGCCCAGATAGACGACGGCTTCCAGCGAGCGATCTCGCGGCATGCCGCGCGCTTGCGAGAACTCGCGGTAACAGAGCACGCTGAGCAAGGCCACGGCGGCGATTGTCCAGGCGGCGCCCAGCAGCACGGGGACCAGCATCAGCGGAACCATCGCCAGCCACGACCAATAACGCAGCCACAACTCGCGGCGTGCGTCGGGGCCGACTCGCCCCAGTCCTTGCAAGACGAGAAATATAATCGGAGTCGCGATCAGCAGGACCGCGAGCGAGAGCGTGATCCACCGCGTCGCCGGATTGCCGAAGGCCTGATCGTAGCCGAACAACCGCGCGTGCGTGGTTTCGTTCATGCTCGCGACTGCTTCTTCTTGAGCAGCGCCTGAGGATTGTCGGCCTTGCCGAGCAGTTCAAACAGAAAACGGCTGGGCGTGGTCGGTCGTGGCTTGCCCCATTTGTTACGGTTCAGGGCCAAGGTCATTGTAAGCCGGTCCTGGGCGCGGGTCACGCCGACGTAGCACAAGCGGCGTTCTTCATCGATCGCCGCCCCTTCAGCCGAGACGGAACGGTGATGCGGCAGCAAGCCTTCTTCCATGCCCACCAGGTAGACCTGCGGAAACTCGAGCCCCTTGGCGCTGTGCAGCGTCATCAGCACGATGGCGTTGCGGGCGAGCTGCGCCTCTTTGTCTTGCTGGTCGTCTCGTCCGGCGAGCGCCGTGTCCTCCAGAAAACCGGCCAGCGTCGGCGCGTCGGCGCGCTGCTCATAGGCGGCCAGCGAGTTGATGACTTCCTCGACGGAATTCCAGCGTGCGACCTGATCGGCCGGCTCTTTGTATTGCCGGTTGATTTCGTCCTGGTAGTTCACCTTGTGAATCAAGTCGGTCGCCACGTCGACGAGCGATTCTCGCTCCAACCGCTGCCGATAGTGTTCGACCGAGGCGACGAACTTTCGGACCGCCTCGACGGCCGTGGCGCCCAGTCCTTCGAGGTTGCCCGCCTCGGGCAGGATTTCCCACATCGGCTTGGCCTGCGACACGGCACGGGCCAATAGCAGCTCGACGGCTTTCTGGCCAATGCCGCGGGCCGGCGTGTTGATGATCCGCAGCAGCGAGACTTCATCGCGCGGGTTGCGCCAGCACGTCGCAGGTAGGCGAGAATGTCGCGGACTTCTTTGCGGTCGTAGAACGACATGCCGCCGATCAGCATGTAAGGGAGCTTGGCCCGCCGCAGTTCCTGTTCGAAAGCGCGCGGCTGCTCGTTGGTGCGGAACAGGATGGCAAAGTCGCGCGGCTCGGCGATGCGGCGGACGATCTGCGAGTTGATCTCTTCGACCACCTGGTTGGCTTCGGTCGTTTCATCGGGAAACTGCAGTATTCGCGGCCGCTCGCCCTCCTCGCGAAACGGCTTGAGAACCTTGTCGTGCCGCAGCTTGTTGTGGGCGATCAGCCGATTGGCCATGATCAGGATCGCGCCGGTCGAGCGGTAGTTGTCTTCCAGCCGCACGACCTTGGCGTCGGGCCAGTCGCGCTGAAGCGCAAGATGTGCGTCACCTCGGCGCCGCGCCAGCCGTAGATCGACTGATCGTCGTCGCCCACCACGCAGAGGTTGCGGTGCCCGACGGCCAGCGCCTTGACGATCCGGTACTGGCTGCCGTTGGTGTCCTGGTATTCGTCGACCAGCAGATGGCTGAAGCGGTCGGCCTCGGTCTGCCTGCGCCTCCGGCGAGCTGGCAAACAGTTCTTCCGTGCAGAGCAGCAGATCGTCGAAATCGACGGCGCCGGCCAGCTTTGAGCGCCTTCTGATAGCGGCGATAGGCCATGGCGGCCAGGTGTTCCTTGTCGGTTTCGGCCAGTGTGGCGGCCTGCGGCGGCCGGATCGAAGCCGACTTCCAGCGGCTGATGATGCTCAACAGGTCGCCGGGCCGCAGCACCGTGTCGGGCACGCGAATGTCTCGCAAGGCCGAGCGGGCGACGGCTTCCTGATCGCCCCGGTCGTAAATGGCGAACTGCGCCGGATAGCCCAGCCGGTGATGTGCCGGCGGAGGATTCGCACGCAGAGCGAGTGGAACGTGGAGATTTCGGGCTTCTCCTGCCCCTTCTTGCGTTTGCCGAGCAGGCCGGCGGCCCGTTCCTGCATTTCGGCGGCGGCCTTGTTGGTAAAAGTGACGGCCAGAATCTGCGCCGGCCGTGCGCCGCGTTTGATCAACTCGGCGATGCGGTAGGTCACGACTCGGGTTTTGCCCGTGCCGGCGCCGGCCAGCACCAGCAAGGGGCCGGTGAGCGTATGGACGGCTTCACGCTGTGGGGGATTCAGGTCAGGCGGCATAGAGCCCCGCATAGTAAGAATTCCCCGCCGCCTTGGCAATCGGCCCGCACAAGCGGAATCACACGTCACACAGCGCCAGGATCAGAGGCAGGGGAACCACTGATCTTCACTAATCACCCGCTAATGAGCACTGATTTCAGATGGCTCTCCGTTCGGATTAGCGAGGATGAGTGGAGATTAGTGTTCCGTCCTGACTCCCTGCTTCGTCGTGCGATGGTCTCGTCAAGAAAGCCAATGGAAGCTGACGGCAAGCGAAACCCTTGACTGAGACTGGACTTATATTGCTTGCTCCGGTAACCTATAAGTGGTTGCCGATAACAGTGAAGCGTGCGCCGACGATGGGCTGCGCGCGGCGACGGAAAGATCACGCCTTAAATGACCTGCCAAAGCGAATTTGCACCCCTCTCAGGTGAGCGATGTTAGACATCCTGGGCTCGACGAGAAAACTGTGCGGCGGAATGACTCGCCGCGACTGGCTGCGCGTGGGCAGCTTGGGGCTGGCCGGGTTGACGTTGCCCGACGTGCTGCGGTTGCAAGACGCAGCGGCCGCCACCGGCGAGTCGCGACCAGGCAGTTTTGGCAAAGCCAAGAGCGTGATTCTGATTCATCTCTATGGCTCGCCGAGCCAATTGGAGACTTTCGACCCGAAACCGAACGCTCCCGAGGAAATCCGCGGCGAGCTGAAGCATATTCCTTCCAGTCTGCCCGGGCTGGACGTCTGCGAATTGCTGCCGAACACGGCCCAGGTAATGGACCGCTGCACGGTGCTGCGGTCGCTGACGCACCCGTATCCGCTGCACGGCGTCGCGTTTGCGCTGACCGGCGTGCCGACGATCGACGTGGCCATGGAATTGAACCCGCGCGATCCGCGGCTGTGGCCCTTCTTCGGTTCGGTCGTCGACTACATCGATGCGAAGGATCCGGCGCGGCAGGGTCCGCGGACGGTGCCAGCCAATGTGGCGCTGCCGTGGCAACTCAGCAGCCGTCGCGTGGGCGAAGTGCCGCGGTCGGGACCTTACGCCGCGTTTCTGGGGGGCGAGTACAACCCGGTCTGGACTGATTTCATCGGCGAAGCCACGAAATCGCATATCAAGACCTTGGGCGAAAAGACCTACACGGACAACGATCCGTACATCGGCATCAAGGACGACAGCTACTTCGTCGTGCCTTCGGCGTCCTCGCTGCAAGACGGCATGACGCTCGACCGGCTGAATCAGCGCCGCTCGCTGATGGAGCAACTCGATCAGGCTCGCGCCGACCTGGCCCATACGGCCAGCGGCAAGCAACTGGATCGCTATCGGGGCATGAGCTACGACCTGCTCGGTTCCAACGCCTTGCGCACGGCGCTCGACGTGCGGTTGGAGCAAGGCTCGACGCGAGCCCTGTACGGCGACACTTTGTTCGGCCAAGGCTGTCTGGCCGCGCGGCGGCTCGTCGAGGCGGGCAGTCGCGTAGTGAGCGTCTTCTGGGATGAGTACGGCCTGGCCGGCAGCGGTTGGGATACGCACTGGGATCACTTCCCCCGCATGCGCAATGAACTATGCCCGGGACTCGATCAAGGCTGGTACGGTCTGATTACCGATCTCGATCAGCGCGGACTGCTCGACGACGTGCTGGTGGTCTGCACCAGCGAACACGGCCGCACGCCGCAGTTGAGCAAGGCTCGCAACGGCGGTCGCGGGCACTGGTCGCGCGTCTACTCGTCGATCGCCGCCGGCGCCGGGGTTAAGCGAGGCGACGTCGTCGGCGCTTCGGACAAGCACGGCGGCGACGTCGCCCATCGCCCGATCAGCCCGAAGGACCTGCTGGCCACGATGTACCACTTGCTCGGCATCGACCATCACACGATCGTCCACGACGCCTTGGGCCGGCCGTTGCCGCTGGTCGAAGGCCGCGTGATCAGCGAAATGCTGTCGTAAGCCGGCGACTTAAACCGGCAAGCGGCCGCCGTTGCCGGGCCGATGAATGTCGGCGACGAGCTGCCCGGATTTAAAAACCGAGACGACGCCGGTCGATTCGGAAATCACGACCGCTGCGGCGCCGGTCGAGATGGTGATGGCGGCGGCGGCGGCATGCCTGGCGCCCAAGCCCTTCGGCAAATTCGGGGCGCGCGCCGTGGAAAGCAAGTGGGCGCCGGCTGACAATACGATGCCGTCGCCTCGGACGATGAAGGCGCCGTCAATCGCGGCGAACTCCTTGATCGTCTCTTCCAATCCCGGGTCGAGAATGTTGCACTCGCTTTCCGGGTAACCATGAAACGGATTCAGCACCAGGCTGTGCGAGCGCTCGAGCACCCGAGGCGTGTCTCCGACGACAAAGATCGTGCCGATCGGGCGCCCTTCGCGCCCTCGACCGCCAGTTGCGTGGCGAGCGTCAGCGTGCGTTCGAATACTTCGGGCCGCACGTCTTCGCCGATGATCGACGTGTCGATCGGCCGAAATAACTCCGGCTCGGTTTCCAGGTTGAGAATCAGCAACGTATCGATGACGTCGGAGCCGTCGATCCCTGCCAGGCAGACCACGCTATCGCCGCGTTGCAACAGCCCTTTGGCCAACGAAACGAGCAGCGCCATTTTCACCTGCCCGGCGCGGGTCATCGGCACGTCGGGCACCGTCACCCAATTGCAGGCAGGCCAGCCTTCGAGATGCGGCGGGCCGTCCTGCGAACGGGTAATCATGATCGTGCGGAAGTCGACTTCTTGCAGCAACTGCAACAGCTCTTCCGCCTCGGCAATTGCATCGGCGTAAATCAATACGGCCCGGGCCCCGATTTCCCGGGCCACGGCCCGAGCATGCTGCACGGTGCAGCGAGTGAGAGCATCCATCTTCGTCGGTTCCTGATGACGAAACGCCCCTCATAGTGCGGGCGGACGATCCGACGCGGCCTCAACGCGAGGGAGCATCTGTCCGGAGCAGTATTGCGCAATGCCTCGGCGCGAGGGGCATAGGTACTTTTCCCTACGAGTCGAGCGTGCGGCCGGTTGCTTTACAATTCCGCAAGTTACGGAGCGAAAACGCCGCCGCAACGCCTCGGCTCGCCGTCCCCAACGTGTCGCGTTCCTCGTAATTTCCCGGCAATTCTCCGCCCGGGCGGTCCCCCAGAGCATGCACAAACCACTGCCTCGCTCCCGGCATGGTATCGACGTCGAGCCGTTGCGGACAGACGGAATTCTCTGCTTGGCGCGGTTAAACCGCGCCCGTCGCCCTGGCGGCCTTTCCGTGCTAGACTCGGCGACGGAGGCTAACCCGGATGATTCAGCAGCCCCATACCAAGGCGAAGCGTTGGCAAGGTGGAAAAGCGAGTTTACCTCGCTGACGCTTCGGGTTGGTGTCGCGCCTTGGCCAAACGATCTCTGGGCTGATGGATAATCCGGGCAAAGCAATTCGTCCCCGCCCACTGAAACGCTGTCTGATAAGGAGCTTGTCATGCGATGTCCGAATGCCGGCTTTCGAGTATGCGTTGCGGGCCTGCTGGCGGCCGCCTGTTCCCAGTGCGTTTCAAAAGCCCGTGCGGAACCAACCGAGCGGACGAAAGCCAACTGGTCGAGCCTGTTCGACGGCAAAACGCTGGGGGGCTGGAAGTCGAGCGAATTCGGCGGCACGGAAGACATCGAGGTCGAAGACGGCAAGCTCGTCATCGGTTTTGCCGACGGCTGCAACGGCGTGACCTGGACGAAAGAATTCCCCAAGCTCGACTATGAACTCAGTCTCCAAGCTATGCGCGTCGACGGAACCGATTTCTTCTGCGGGTTGACGTTCCCGGTCGGCTCATCGCCGTGCAGCTTGATCGTCGGCGGCTGGGGCGGCAGCGTGGTCGGCCTTTCGAGCCTGGACGGACAAGACGCCGCTCATAACGAAACGACGCAGTCGATGGGGTTCAAGCAAGGGGTTTGGTACCGCATCCGGCTGCGCGTGACGGACGGACGGATTCAGGCCTGGATCGACGATAAGCCAGTGGTCAACGTCAGCACCAAGGGCCGCAAGCTCTCGATCCGCCTGGAAGTCGAGCGTTCCAAGCCGTTAGGCATCGCCACGTGGTGTACGACCGGCGCTGTTCGCGATATCAAGTACCGCAAGCTCTCCGCCGAAGAAGTCAAGGCCGCGAAGTAGCGCGGCGGCGGGCGTTTGTCTAACTGCCGGCGCCTTCCATCGCGTCGAGCTCTTCTAACAACCCGTCCACGTTGATTCCACCGGCTCGCGCCTGCTGGAACAGCAGTCGCGCCTGCTGGCGGTCGCCTTTGGGATCTACGGCTTGAAAGGCGCCGAGCACGGCCGGCGAGACGGGATTATCTTCATTCAACCAGCGAGCGGCCAGCGTCATGGCAAGTTTGGCGGGCATTTTGGAAGTTTCGTACTCGCGATTGCGGCCGGCGACGCGCACCACGATCTTCTCCGCCGAAGCTTCAACGACGCTGACCTCCTCACCCTCGACGTCAAACGATTCGCCCGCCTGGAGCGAAGGGAGCGTCTCTCGCACGGCGTTCCAGAACTCGCCGATTCGCAACGTCAGAAGTTGCAGCCGATCAACTTTGGCCAGCGACGCGCGCGAGGTAGCCTCCAGCGTTGCTTGCGCGAGTTCGATCTCCGCCCCCGCAAGGTCACGTTTAGCGAGCGCCTGGCGGGCAGCATTCAACGCCTTGTCTACGGCCGCTTTGTCTTCGGGGATCTCCGACGGCATCTCGGAATCGTCCGGCATTGCCGCCGAAGCGGAAGCCGCCTTGTTCGCATCCGAGGCGGGCATGCCCGGTTTCTCGCCTTCCATCGCGTCAGGCTTCATGCCCTCGGGGTTCTCGCTCGGCTTGGGCGAATCGACCATGCTTTCGCCCTTCCCGTCCGGCTGAAACAGCTTCTCTTTCGAGCCGCCAGGATTGGCGCCGCCCGGGGCGGGCTGGTCCGATGCCATTTTGGGAGCGATCACCGGCGCGGCGCGTTCCAGCGAAGGCGCAACCGCGTCCGTGCGACGCTGGCCGGGTGACGTCGCTTGCGCCGCCGGAGCGTTCTTGCCGGCGGCAGGACTCGGCGCGGGATGCGCCGGAGAAGGTTGCGAGCCGCCGGCATTCGGCGTGCTCGGTTTGTTTGCGGCCACCTGGGTCACGGCATCCGACTTGACGAAATAGATCACGCCGCCCACCACGACTGCCCCGGCGACCGTCAGTCCGACGAGCATCGGCACGGGGGACGATCGCTTTCGTCCCGCCGTTCTTGAAAGGGGCGATGAGGGGCCTGAGGGGAGCGAGGCGATTTCAGGATCGGGCTGGATCTCGACGGGCGCCTGCTGAGGCGCCGCGGCAGCAGGAAAGCCGCCCGCCGGATAACTCGGCGCCGCCTGCGGCGGATAAGCTTGCTGAACGGGAAACGGCTGCGCAGCTTGCGGGTAAGGCTGGCCGTACGGATATGCCTGAACCGGTTGCGGACCTCCACCCGCCGGATAGGCCTGCGGGTACGGCTGGCCATAGGCTTGCGGCGCGTGGCCGGCGGCAGGCGGCGTCGGCGGGTAAGGAGCAGCCATGCCCGGCGGCGGCGGTTGGTGCAACGGCGGTCCGCCAGACACCGCGTTTGGCACGGGCGGTTGAACGAGCGTGGCCGTCGGTTCCGGAGCAGCCGGCGGAATCGGACCGGCGGAAGGCGGCAGCAGGTCATCGGCCGACGGTTGGGGCGCCGGTTTTGCTTGCGGCTGCGGGCGTTTAGGCGCGACGCCGGCGCTCTGCTTCGCTTTGATTCGGGCGGCCAGTTCGGCATCGTACGCCTTTTTGGTGGTCGGCGTCAGCAACACGACCCGGGCGTTCGAAAGTTCCGTGGCCACCTTTTGCGCCAGCGCGCCGTGCTCCCCTGCCATGTGGGGATTCAGCCGCGACATCTGCCGGCGAAAGGCTTCGGCGATTGCTTCTCCGTTGGCCTGAGCGGGCGCAACGCCAAGCAACTCGTAATGCGTCGGCGTCGAAAAGCGGGATTCCACGCCCAGCCAGGCGCGGTACGGATTAAATGCGGCAGCCATAGGATGGCCCCTTCTAGTTCCGGTCAGTCGACGTTCAGCCATCTAACTCAAATGTAGGCTTCTAATTATGGCGAAAGGGGGCGTTGGTGACAACATCTGCCGATTGCGGCGCGCCGCGGCCTGCGTTCGAGGAAACCGGCTGGCCCGCCCCGTTTCCATCACCACCTTCTCAGCTTGTTCACGGCACAAAACCACAACGCGTAAGATTCGCCGTAAGTCGATCGATGTTTATCGGTTGCGCTCCGAAAGGCTCTTACGTAGCACCTTGCACCGCCTGGCGGCTCAGTATCGCCTCGCAAGCAGTTCGTCGCGCGTACGCCGAACTTGCGCGGCTTTATCGGAAAACCCACTTTTTTGCGAAGCTGCCAGCCTTAGACGCACCAGCAGCAGCCAGGTTCCCAACTTGTGCCGCGCAGGCGACTGAAGTCCGTTGGCGTGCCTGGTAGGTCCGCGCCAGCGCCTCGCAGCATGGAGGCAGCCGTTGACCGGAAACGTCAAGCGAGAATTCAGTTTGGCCCGACCAGCACGAACGTGCCCCAGTAATAGGGGCTCTTCCATTTTTCCTGCTGCCGGACCCAGCACTTGGCGGCGTGAAGTTTGGCGGCGTAGTCCGCCGGCTCTCCTTTCTTCTGGGCCTGGGCCAAGCCGGCGCAGAAATAACTAATCAGGCTGGCCGCCGCCTCGTCGTCCACCAGCCAGTTGCTGGCTACTACCCGCCGTGCGCCGGCCGCCAGAAAGCCCCGCGACAGAGCCCACGTGCCTTCCCCTTTTTGCTGCGGGCCGTAGTTGGTCTCACACGCGCTGAGGATCGCCAACTCGCAGCTTCGTAGATCGAGGTTGTAGATTTCCGCCAGCGTCAGAAAGCCGTCGTCGGCCGGGTTCGCCGCGTCCTTGCCGGGAGTCAGCGCCAAAGCGCCGAACAGATTCCCGTACGACTCATCCGCCAGCCCGTGACAAGCCAGATGGACGACTTCGCGTCCTTTCACGTTTAAGCGGACGTTGGCTTCCGTGGCCTCGGCTCCCATCAATTTGCCGACGCCGATCCCGCTCTTGCTGAAATCGTCAACGACCCATAGCGCTTCGGTCCCTGAATAAGGTAAACGTGCAAGTTCGCCGCCATGCCGGCGGTAGCGCAACCGCGCTGAAAAGTCCGTGCCGGCGCCGAGCTTCGAGGCAGCCCCTTGGGCAGCGCCAACGGCGGCCGGGTACGCCGGATCTCCCACGGTCAGGACGGGTTTGATGTTTGCGGGCGTCGCCGCCGCCTCACGCTCCGCCAGGTTATAGATGACCGTCGCCGAGGGACCGTAAACGATCGGCGGAGCAACGTCGAACAGATATCGCGGATCGGACCGATCCCCCACCACCAGCGCCTCGAACGGAAGCAGCGCCAACGGGCCGTCGGGGACGATCACCAGTTGGCTGAACGTCCCGCCGGTCGCCAACTTGCGGATGTCTTCGGGAACGAGAATCTTCCAGAGCGCGGCCAACCGCGCCGTGGCCTGGGCGGCCGTGCCCGGATCGGAAAGTAACTTCGTGAGCGTCGCGCCGGAGTCGGTTAGCAACGATTGCAGCCTGGCCGGAGTGATCGGCCCCGGCTCGACTCCCAGAGCCAGCGCCTGTTCTTTTTCGACGGAAAGGATGATCAGCCTGGCAGACTCGTTCGGAGCGACTACCAGCAAGTAGAGTTGGTTGTCGCCCGAATAATACCGCAAGAGCAGCGCTTTGCGAGCCGCGAGCCAGGCTTGCACTTTGTCGAGAGACGCCGGCGCAAAATCCTTGCCCGATGCCAGCCGCAACGGCGGGCTGGCGCTGCGGATCGCGTCGTACGCTTGTTCGGCCGCGTCGTGCGCCTGCTTCAGTTTCTGTTCCAGACCGGTCCGCTGCTGCTGGCGCTTCGGCCGAAAGGCCTTCGCGACCTTCCAACAACGTCAACTGTCGTTCGAGATAAGTGATTCGGGAGCGCGCAGCAAAATCGCGTTCGCGCAGCGCGGCCGCCTCGCGCGGCGGCAACCCTGCGAGCAGATCGCTCCCGGCGGCGTTGATCTGATCGACCAGCGCACGTGCCTGGGATCGCTCCATGGCCTCGAAAGCTGCGGGCAGATCGTCCAACGCGTTCTGCCAGGCGACCATCATCTCGAAGGCCGAACCGAATTGGGCAAAGCCCACAGCGCGCTCCCGTTCGGCGCCGGAGAACCTGGTGCGTTGCTCTTCAGCCAGCCGCATCGCTTCCCGCAGGTCGGCCACTGCCTTGCTTTTCCGCTGCTGAAGCCATTCCAGCGAGGCTCGGTTCATGTAGCCGTGGTAGCGAGTCGACGCGGAGGCGCCGGAACGCTCCCAAATGGAAATCGCCCGATCTACGAGCGGTTCCGCCTCCGCGTACTTGCCTTCGGCCCTATAGAGCCAGCCGAGATTGTTGAGCACGACGGCCACGTCCGGATGATCTGGACCGAAGCTCTTCTCGCGGATTGCCAATGCCCGGCGAAACAGCATTTCGGCCTCGGAATTCTTCCCCTGCGCTTTCTTCAAGAGTGCCAGATTGTTGAGAAATTCGGCCACCCGCGGATGTTCGGCGCCCAGGCTCTTTTCCTGAATTCCCAAGGCTCGTTCATAGAGCGGCTCGGCCTGTGTGAGATTTCCTTCGCGTTTGTACAACAGCGCCAAGTTATTGAGAGTCAGCGCCACGTCGGGATGATTGGAACCGAGACTTCGTTCCTGAATCTTCAAGGCCCGCTGAAAAAACGCTTCCGCTTCAGCAAACTGCCCTTGATCCAGATACAAAGTGGCGAGGTTGTTAAGAGCGGCGGCGACTTCGGGACCATCGGGACCGACGTTTTTTTCACGAATCTTCAACGCGCGCTGCAGCAGCGGTTCGGCTTCGGCATACTGACCTCGAGAGTTGTAAAGGACCGCCAGGTTGTTAAGAGAGTCGGCGACCGCAGCGTGGTCGGGCCCCAAGCTCTTTTCTCGAGACTTCAACACTTGTTGAAAAAGCGGTTCGGCGGCGGCCGAGTCGCCGAGCGTGAAGAAAAGAACGCCCAGGCTATTGAGCGTCGTGGACACGAGAGGGTGCCCGACGCCGAAGTTCTTCTCCCAAATCCGCAGGGCGCGTCGATAGAGCGGCTCGACTTCGGAGTACCTCCCCATCGTATCGTAAAGCATACCCAGCGTGACAAGTGACCGAGCCACGTCGGGATGTTCAGGGCCAAGGCTTGTTTCCCGAATCTTCAACGCGCGCAGGAACAACGCCTCGGCCGCGCCGTACTCTCCCAACTCCGTAAGTTGAATTCCCAGGTTGTTGAGGTAGGTGGCTGCCATGGGGTGCTGCGGGCCAAGACGCTGCTCCGAGATCTTGACGGCCCGCTCCAGCAGCGCAGCAGCTTCGACGTGTTTCCCCTCATCGCCGTATAGCAGCGCCAGATCATTGAGCGATTGGGCCACTGCTGGATGGTTGGCTCCAAGATTCTTTTCTCGAATTCTGAGGGCAGCGCTGCAGCAGCGGCTCCCCTTGAGCGTACTTGCCCTCCTCTCGATACAAGCTGGCCAAACTATCCAGGGCGTTCGCCACGTCGAGATGGTCGGGCCCGAGCGCCTGCTGCCAGATCTTCAAAGCTCGCTGGTGCAGCGGTTCGGCGGCAGCATACTTCCCTTGCGCGCGCACAACAAACCCAGGTCGTTGAGCGTCCACGCCAGGGCGGGATTGTCGGGACCGAGCGTCTTTTCCTGGATTCTTATGGCGCGTTGAAAGTGCGGTTCCGCCGCTGCGTACTTTCCTTGAAGCCGGTACAGCTTGGCGAGACTGTAGAGGGATTGGGCGACGCTGGAGTGATCGGCGCCGAAACTCGCTTGACGGATCTTCAAGGCTCGCTGATAGAGCGGCTCTGCCAGGGAGTACTTCCCCTCTGCGGTATAGAGCATGCTCGCATTTTCAATTAACGAGGCCAGGTTGGCGGGCTGGTCTTTGAACACACGTTCCCCTCGTTGCAGCAACTCTCTGGCCAATGGCTCCGCCTGTGCACACTTCCCCGCCTCGTACAGGGCCTGGACTCTCTTGTGAAGAGCGATGAGATCGTCTATTTCATCGCCGCGCGCGGCAATGCCGCCGTAGTCCAAAACACAACCGCGATGGCAGCAAAAGATGCCAAGGCGCCGCCGCACGCTCGTCGAACTTCTATTCCGCTCATCGTTCACTCCTAATATTTGCTTCGCCCTTGCGCTGACCGCCGGGAAATCCTCCATCAAGCGATCACGCCCGCTCTGTCCTCTCGTCGACAAGATGGGAAAATCGCTCCCCGCATTGCTGAAACGAACGAACTGCTCTTGCCCGAAATGATCCCTTGGTCAATGCAGCAGGCTGCGGACCTCCGGAGAATCGGCGTCGACGTAACGTATGTGCACCACGCCCAGCAGATTGCCCGGCACGTATTCGTGCGCCTTGCCGATCACCTCGGAGCGCTCTTCGCCGGCGGCGGTGCCCAGCGCACTGCGCGGCCGCGCTTTTGGGAGCGTAGAAGGCGGCCGTGATCAGGCCGATCTGCTCCGTGAATTTCTGCCGGGCGGCGAGCGACTGGTCGGCGTGGCCCTTGAGCCCTTGCTTGAGCCAAAAACTGAACAGGGACTGTTCCTTCTCTTCCCAGATCTGGCTCTTCTCGTCCGCCGTCGAACTCGCCAGCGTGACGCCCCCTTCCAGATTGTGGAACGCTTGCCCCAGAACCTCGGCGGCGACTCCTTGCGCGCTTTCCTCGCCTTTCTCTGAACCGGCGTGGCACGCATTGAGGATCAATAGTTTGAAAGTGGCCCGGCAGGCGGCGATCTGACTGCGCAGCCATTCGATGGGAATACCGGTGGCCGCCGGATCCGCAGGATCGACGTCGCTGGGCGCCAGATACGCTTTGCCCTGCGAGTCGCGAAAACCGTGGCCGCTGAAATAGACGATCACCTTGTCATTCGGGCCCGCCTTTTCGAGCCATAGCGGCAACAGGCGCAACAGATTCGCTTTTTCGGGCCGCAGAGCGAGGTCCGGAGCGTCGTCGGTAATTTGGAGAATGCCATCCGGATCAAAGCCGCCGCGGGCCTGCAACGTATGGGCGATTTGAACCGCGTCATTGGCGGTGAATCGCAACGGCGAAGCCCGCTGGTACTTTTCGACGCCAATCAGGATAGCCCACTGCCGGGCCGACGCCGTCTCTTCCTGGGCCGGAAGTTGGGTCGGCCCGACCGTGTGCAACGATGTCAGCACAAGGAACGGAACGGTTGCCGCCAGCTTGGAGTATGTTTTCATGGCTCGCCTTGCGTCGCCGTTACGGTTTGAGAATGGGCGTCTGGGTACAAAGATTTACAAGCTGGGCGTATTGCAGCGGGAGCCGCTCTTTGCCGGCCGCCACTCGCTGATCGTTGAGTTTGCGAAACTCATCAGAAGCGAAGAACCCGTTCATCCCCGAGGAGGTCCAGTCGTATGCCTGCTGAAGATCTAACGGGGCTTGCGCCTTGGCCAACGCACCGGCGAGGAACGACGTCATCAATCCGAGCCGCGTCGGGAGCCCCTCGTGTGAAAGTTCCCGACCGCCGCTGGCCGCAAACAGGGCCGTGTCGCGCTGGCCGATGTCTTTGAGACGCGTCAACTCGCGATCGAGAAAATCAAAACCTTCGCCGCCCGCGGCGGATTGCAACGTCTTTTCTTGCGTGGCGAACCCGCCCGAAAAACAAATGTCAAGAATCACGACGATTTGCCGTCCGTCCAGATACTGCAGCCAATGGCCGAACAGGTCGTCCGAGACGGCACTGGCCCGCAGCATCAACTCCGGGCCGCGATTGCGATTGCTCTGATACAGCTTGTACATCTCGCTCACGCGTCTTGCCAGCGACTCGTCGAGCGCGACGGATTGTCGCTTTTCCAGCAGCGTTTTGAGCGCAGCAGGCGACATCACATCGTGCGGCAACAGCACTTCGTCGACGCCGTCGGCTTCGTCGCCGTTGTCGTCGGGAACTTGGGCGCCGTGGCCGGAGAAGTAGATAAAGACGGTATCGCCCGGCTTCGAAACTGACGGCAACCATCGCGTGATGGCATGCTCGAGGTTGGCGCGTCGCATTTTGATTGAGATTGACTCGCACGCCGTCCATGCGGCCGACTTTCTGAAACAGGCTGGCCATCAGCTTCGCGTCTTCCGCCGGGTAGTTCAGATTCATGCCTTCGCCCTGAGCGGCTTTGATTTCCGCGTTGAACTGGTACTCCGCGACGCCGAAGAAGACGCCGAATCGCCGCGGCTTGGGCTCGTAGGGCGTTTGCGGTCGAGCAACGGTCGTGATTTCGAGTTGTTGCTCGACCCATTGAATCGGCGCCTGCCGGCTCAACTCCCGGCCCGCTTCTTTCACCAGCTCGTCGGAAACGGGATTGAAAATCGACTTCCGCAGGCCTGCGTCGGCCAGGCTCTCGAGCGGTTTTCGAGACGCGATGACCTTGACCGTTTCCTTGCCGAACGGCGACCTCCCAGCGAAACAGGTCGTCCGAGGCGGGAATCGGCGTTTCGACGCCGGCTTTCACGCAGTTGTCGCTCTGCACCGAATTCGGAAAGATCTGGTACGTCTTGCCGTCGGCCTGGCGATACACGACGTATACGTACGCATCGATTTCGCACTGCACGCGCAGGCCGAGCGTCTCGCTTTCGTAATAGACGCCCGACGCATGGTCGCAAGAAGCTCGCACGTAAAAGCTCGGCTCCTGCTGCTGGATTGCTTCCAGCGGTCCGGTCGTTTGCGGATGCGAGGAGTCGACTTGGGCCGGCGGCGGCTGGCTGGCTGCAGGCTGGGTTTCTGCAGCGGCTTGAATTGCAGTAGGCTGCGTATCCGCCAGGGCCGACGTCGAAGACGGCGACTCGGGCGGCGGCTGCGAGGAGGCAGTTGACGGCGAGGAGGCGGACGATTCCGTGCCGGGCGGCGATTCCCGGTAGGGCTTTCCGCTCTGGTAGAGCTCCAGACGCTGCTGATAAGCCGCCTTCTCGTTCTGGAAGGCCGCATCGAGCGCCTCTCGTTGCGTCGCCACGGCCTTCTCGAAGTCGCCCGTTTCCGCATACGCGGCGGCCAGGGCCGCCAGAGCTTCGGAATCAATCCCGCCGCACAAGTCGCAGGCCTTCAAAGCCAGTTCGATCGCTCGCGGTCCGTTGCGAATTGCTGCGTCCGGGCAACTCGCCAGCAGCAAAGCCGCGTCGGTAAAGGCAAACCATTCTTCGGGATCAAGACGCATTGCGGCTTCATAGTCGGTCAGAGCTTCGGCGTATTGTCCAACCCGATCCCGGCACTCGCCTCGCCCCAGACGCAGACGCCCATCGGAGTCTTTTTCCCGAACGGCAATGTCGAAATCGGCGATCGCCCGTGCGTACTTCCCTTTGTTGCGCCACGCCTGGGCCAGGTCCGCGAACTCCTCGAAGTCGCGCGGCTGAAAGGCGGCCAGGTCCGCCTCGGCGGCGGAACTGAGCAGCAGTTCGCCCTCGGACATATCGATCAGACCGAACGCGCCGCCTTGGCTGCCCTGATCCAGCTTCCGTGCGCGGCGGTAGTCGAAGTACGCGTTGAGATAATCCTTCTTTTCTTTATAGGCGTCGCGCCGCACGCGATACAGCGAAGGCAGCCGCGGATCGCGCCGAATGCCTTCCGCGGCAATGGAGAGCGCCTGATCTGCATCTTTTTTGTTCAGCCAGGCTCGCGCTGCGCCCGCATAGTAGAAGGCATCGTCCGGGGAAAGCCGGATGGCTTGCTCGTAATCGGCCAACGCGCGATCGGGATTGTCCTTGGAAAGCCAGATGTTTCCTCGGCCTTCATAGTATGCCGGCTCCCGGGGCGCCAATCGCAAAGCCCGTTCAGCGTCGCGCAGGGCCTGGTCGAGTTGTGCGGCAGAATTCGAGCTCCGAAACGCTGTGGCGTTCAAGACTGCGGCGCGGCGGTGAAAGGCTTCGGCATGGCGCGGGTTTCGCCGAATCCGCGCACTGAAGTACTGATACCCGTTGTCCAGGGGCGTCGCTTCGCTCTTGCGAATCCATCCCTGAAGCCCTTCTGCACTGTGAATCCAGAGCCAATCGCCTTGCACCTTCTTGACGTCAACCAGCAAGCCCTTGGTTTTGCCGATGACCCGCTCGCCGGCGCGAAGCTGGGCGCCATCGGGCGCCGTGATGATGGCCCTGATAAGGACCGCGTTCTCAGGCCAGAGGTCGTCTACCGCCGCGGCCTCGAATGCGCACAAGTTCCAGGCTGCGACTGCGAAGACGATCGCGAACGAAAGCTTCGTCGAGTGCATGGTTGTTTAAACCCTTGCGATAGATGGTCGACACAGCCGGGCGGCACGACGCTGCCGCAACCGCGCCTTGGTGGGATGCAAACGCGGCGCCAGTCGCCATTTCGGCCGCGCGGCGCGTACCGTGCGGCCGACAGCAGCTCAGGCGTGTGCCTTCGAGGCCGCTCCCGTGCAATAGAGCGCGCTAGAGCACGTGGCGCCTTGTGCCGGAACTACGGTGCGGCATGCGTCGGTTGCAATGCTTGACTCGTTTGACCGCGTCAAATTTGCTTCGCAGCCAACGGTACAAGAAGTGCAAACGCGAGAGGTGCAGAACTTCAACAGACCGGCATCTTGCGGAACCGCGAGGTGCGAGGGAGCAATCGCCAAGGCCGCCTTGGGTTTGCTTTGCTGGATGCCGGTTTGGCGGCGAACAGTTCACGCGCGCCGCCTTCAGTAGCGACTACCAGGCCACCAAGGGCGGCATCCAGCAAGCCTTGAAACAAGTCGGGGCCCAAACCCGGCCGCAGGATACGCTGCTGCTGTTTCTGGCCGGGCATGGCACGATGATCGGCCAGCGATACTATTTCATTCCGCAGGAATTCCGTAAACAGGCCGAGCGTCTGGAAGACGACGTTCGTCAACAAGGGCTGCCTGCCGATGAATTCTCCGATTACCTGGGCGCCGCCGCCGCGTTGAAGCGGATTCTGATTCTCGACACATGCGCCTCCGGCGGCGCGTTGGAAGTTGCGCTGAAAGCGCGAGCGGGTTTTGAGCTGCGCGGCGCGATCGAGCGTTTGAGCCGCAGTCAAGGAATCTTTACCATCGCCGCTTCCGCCGCCAGCGAGCAGGCCCAGGAGGTCAAAGAGCTCGGACATGGCGTATTGAGCTACGCGTTGTTGGCCGGACTCGGCGCCGTTCGCGGCGGGCCGCTGGTCGACAAACATGCGCAGCCCAGCGGCGCCGACCAGGTGGTGGACGTGATGGACTGGTTCAGCTTCGCCTCCGGACAGGTTCCGCGATTGACCGAGAGCTATTTCGGCGTCAGTCAGGAGGTGCGGACCAGCACCCAGGGGGCCAGCTTTCCGCTTTTGCCGCTGGCAGACTGAGAGCCACCGCAGCCAGCTACGGAGACGACAGCAGACGGAATGAGTCAAAGAACCCGTTGGTTTCCGCAGACGATTCTTGGCCGCGCGGCACGACTGCCAGGAGCTGATAGTGCTTCCTGCCGGCAAAGAAAGCCCTGACGCGCATCGTCCTGCCGTTGCGCAGCGTCAACACGAGCTCACGGCCTGGAGATCCGTCAAGCGTCAGGTCTTCGACGCGTTCGAGCTTGCCCTTGGCGGCGGCGACCGTGGCGTCGCGGAAGGCGTCGAGTTCGCCCCGGATATCGCGGCGCGTGGCGGTGTGCTTGATCGAGGTAACCGAATATGTGGCGGGGCCCCATTTGGCCTCGAGTTTCTGCCCGCTGACGCGCCGAGTCGGGGCATGCGGAGGCAGGCGCTGTTCGCGCGGCACGCCCGGCATCCGCACCGAGAAGCCGCCCGTCGTGGAGAGATGTCTCGTCCAAGCGGCGGCGACCGGCGCCTTGGCCTGAGTCGGCAAGAGATGGAACGAATTGAAGAACTTGTCGGTTTCCGGCGACGATTCCTGCCCGCGCGGCACAAAAGCCAGGATCTGAAAGACGCTGTTGCCGACGAGGCAATATCGCGTTCGCAGCATTCTGCCGTCGGGCAGCGACAACACCAGTTCGCGGCCGGGCCGCCCGGCAAGCTGCAAGTCTTGTTGACGTTCCAGCTCGCCCCGCAGCAGTTCGACGAGTTTGTCGCCCATAAGATCAATCACGTTTTTGACGTCCGACGGTTCGCGGACGTACACGCGCCTTTCCGCGGAATAGGTCCTGCCGTCCACGATCGCGCGGACCTTCACGCCGCCGACTTGTCCCAGTGCGGGATTCGGCGGCGTCCGCTCCTCCTGTGCCACGCCGGGCATTTGCACCGAGAAGCCGCCCGCGCGGCTCTCATGCCAGGCCCATGTTACGGCTGGCGTCTCCGGCGCGGCGGGCTTCGTGATTGCGGCGGGCTTCGTGATCTCAATTGGCTTCGTGATCTCAATTGGCTTCGTGATCTCGGCAGGCTTCATGGTCTCGAACGGGTTCGTCGCTTCAATTGAGTTCGCCGCTTCGAACGGGTTCGTCGCCTCAAATGGGTTCGTCGCTTCGTCGGGCCTCTGCGGTTCCGTCGGCAGCAGCCGGAACGATTGGAAGAACGCGTTCGTCTCGCTCGATGATTCCTGACCGCGAGTAACCGATGCCGAAACTTGAAACAGGTTTCTGCCTGCCAGGAAATATCGCGTCCGCATGACGCTGTTGTCGGGCAGTGCCACGACGATCTCACGGCCCGGGTGCTCGCCGAGTTGCACGTCCTGTTGGGACTGAAGCTTCCCGCCCAGCACGGCAACGACATTGTCGCGAGCGGAGTCGAGTTCTCGCTTGGCGTCGGTATGATCCGCTGAAAACCTGCTGCGCTTCGCCATGTAGGCGCTGCCGTCGGCGAGTTCGATAATGCTCATGTGCCCGCCCAGCAAGGCGATTGCCGGGTTGGCAGGCGTATCCTCTTCGTCCGGCGCCCCCGGCATGAGCACCGAGTAGCCGCCCTGGGGGCAGTCGTGCCTGGTCCAGTTGGCGCCGCTCGCCGCCACCACCGCCGGGGCGCCAGGAGTCGCTGCGGCAACCGGGGCGGCCGGAATGCCGGCAACGGGAGGTCGTGCTCGGCCCCATAGACGCCAGGCTGAAAACGCGCCGTCGGCAATGAAAACCAGCCCCACGAGCATGCAAAGCACGCCAGTCGCCTTGGCCCCGCCGCCGTGCAACCGTTTGGACGAGGTCAGCGGCAATCCGCTCGGAGTGAAGGCTTTCAATCCCAGCCCGATTGATAAGACGCCAAGCAGAATGCCAAGCATGATAGGGTCCCCATCGCTTCCTGGTGCGGTCGGCGATCTGCCGGCAAGACGCCCCCGAGTGCTGCCGCCGATTTAACCATGTTAGCCCGATTCCACGCCCCCTGAAATAGTTGCAATAAAGACCTGCGGACTGGCTGCGGATCCGCGGGACGTCAGGAGAAAGGCGGACGGCTACCAGCCGCTCCAAGGCTCCGCGGACTGGCAACGCCGCGTTGCGTTCGACAACAGTCAGAGCAAGGCCACGATAGAAGTGCGTTGCGCCCCCACGACGCGCCGTCCATTAGCCGAACCGGCCCGTAACGTAATCTTCCGTATCTTTGAGATACGGCTTGGTGAAGATGTCCTGGGTCGGGCCGTACTCGATCACGCGGCCCAGGTACATGAAGGCGGTGTAGTCGCTGGTGCGCGAGGCCTGCTGCATGTTGTGGGTTACAATGAGCACGGAGTAGGAGCCCCGGAGTTCGCGGATCAGATCCTCGATTTTGCCGGTGGCGATCGGATCGAGCGCCGAACAAGGCTCGTCCATCAGCAGCACTTCGGGTTCGGCGGCGATCGCCCGGGCGATGCAGAGCCGTTGCTGCTGTCCGCCCGAGAGGCTGAGACCGCTCTCGCTGAGCCGGTCTTTGACCTCGTCCCACAAGGCCGCGCCGCGCAGGCTGCGCTCGCAGACTTCGTCCAGCACGCGGCGGTCGCGCTCGCCGTCGATCCGCAGCGAATAGACGACGTTTTCGTAAATGCTCATCGGAAACGGGTTCGATTTCTGGAACACCATCCCCATCCGCTTGCGCAGCTCGATCACGTCGACGCGGGTGTGATAGATCGAGTCGCCGTTGAGCCGCATGTCACCCGAAACGCGAACCGTGTCGATCAAATCGTTGAGCCGGTTGACCGAGCGCAGCAGCGTCGACTTGCCGCAGCCCGACGGACCGATCAAGGCCGTGACCTTGCCGCGGGGAATCCGCAACCCGACGTCAAACAGCGCCTGCTTCTGCCCGTACCAAAGGCAGAAGTGGTCAATCTCCAACACGGGGTCGGCGGCAGCCAGCGAGGGATGGGTCTCGGTGGGCACGCTTTCTCCGCGGGCAATCGCCTCCAGGCGGCCGGAGATTTGCGTGCGGCGGCTGCGAGCGGCCGGATGTTCCCGCTCGGGAGTCGACCCTGCCGTCTGCGACGGTTGCGGATGTGCGGCGGGCGGCGTTTGCATGTTGGGATCCATAAGCTGCAATCAGAACTGGTTGGACGCGAAGCGCGGCTCAACCGCGAGCGGACGATCACGGCCGCAATGTTCAACACGGCGATGATGGCAATCAACAGCAGCGTCGTCGTAAAAACCATCGGCTTGGCCGCTTCGCTGTTGGGACTTTGAAAACCTAAATCGAATATGTGAAAGCCAAGGTGCATGAAGCTGCGTTCGGGATGCAGGAACGGACCGTTGCCGTCCAGAGGCAGGTCCGGCGCCAACTTGACGGCGCCGACCAGCATCAAGGGAGCCACCTCGCCGGCGCCGCGAGCCATGGCCAGGATCATGCCGGTCATGATGCCGGGCATGGCGCGTGGCAAGACAATCCGTCGGATCGTCTGCCACTTGCTGGCGCCGCAGGCGAACGAGCCCTCGCGCATCGAGCGCGGCACGGAGGCCAAAGCTTCTTCCGTAGCAACGATCACCACCGGCAGCGTCAACAGCGCCAAGGTCAGCGATGCCCAAATCAAGCCCCCTTTGCCGAACGTGGGACTGCCTTCCGACAGCCGGGCTTCGAAAAAGCCATGAAAGTACGGCGTCGTCGCCAGCGTCGCTACCGCCAGCGCGGCCGCCACAAGCCAGACGGTTACGGCTGCAGAACCATAAAGCCGCTGGGCGCGCATTCCCGGACGCCCGCCGACGGCGGAAACGATCCCCGCCGCCAGCAAGGCCAGAAGCGCCGCGCCGGCCAGCACGAACCACCCCGGCGGCGACCAGGGATGTGCGGGACCGCCGTCGATGTAGCCCCCGACGCTATAGCAGAAGAAGCCCAGGCCGAATACGCCGAACACGATGCTCGGCACTCCGGCCAGATTATTGATGGCGATCCGCACCGCGCTGACAATTAAGCCGGCCTTGGCGTACTCGCGCAGATAGAGGGCGGCGAGCACGCCGAACGGCACGACCGCCAGGGTCATCACCAGCGTCATGATCACCGTGCCGAAAATGGCGGGGAATACGCCCCCTTCACTGTTAGCTTCACGCGGCTTTTCAGTGAGGAACTCCTTCCATCGCGAGAGAAAAATGCTCAGCTTTCCGCTGAAGCTCAACTGGTTGGCGGGATAGGCCCGCACGATATCCACCAGCTTCAGCTCCGCCGGTTGGCCTTGGGCGGTCTCCAGCCGCATGACGTAGCGATCGTTCTCCTGCTGCAATTCGTTAATACGGGTTCGCAGCGTTTCCGCCCGGCGATTCGCTTCGAACTGCGCGTCCGTCAGATGGCGGCGGGCTGCGGCCCAGGCGGCGGAGTCTTTCCCTTGGCGCAACTCGATGCCGCGCATCCGCAGCCGCTCCTCGCTTACCCGGCCGTTGACGTCTCCGATCTCTTGTTCCAGTTCTTCTCGCTCGCGGTTGCGGCGCCAGACCTCCCCGCGATACTGGTTGTATTTGGCCCACGTCTCCTCAGGCGTTTTCGCAACCTCCTGGCCGTCGAGCAGAAAGGCCTGAGGAAATCCGTAGAAGCGGCCCCACGCCATCCGTTCCAGCACCAGCGCCCATGGCGGGCGCTCTTCCGACGTCTGCAGAAAGTCTGGAACCCAGTCGAAATGCGTGCCCGCTAAATCGAAGTTCCCCGTCCGCAGCAACCGTCGCTTGGAGATGCCGTGACGGTCCGCCACGGCCGCCTTGGCCTTGAGCCGCCACGCCACGTTCGTACTCGTCGAAGGCGGCGGGTTCCGGGCGGAAGGTCTCCGCCCGCGTTACTTCGCCCAGGTGGGACTCGCCGTCCAGCGTTTTGACGAGCACGACCGGTCCAGGCCAGAACGTGACGATGCCTTCGAAAAAGATCCAGCCGAGCAAGCCGATAATCATGATCAGCGCCGCGGCCAGGGCGCCGCCCGTCAACCAGACCATCGGCTCGCCATGCGCGCTGAGCGACGTCCGGCGGCGGCGCCAGCGCGGGGCGGCTGCGGCCGGCGCGGCGGGCGCCGGCGCCGATGCTGCGGTGTCCAGGCTCATAGCTGAAAGGCCCTCTTGCGAAATCGCTGCCGCACGCGCTCGGCCACGGTGTTGAGCACGAACGTCAAGGCGAACAACACCAGCGCGGCAAAAAACAACGTGCGATAATGCGTGCTGTCGCGTACGGCTTCCGCCAGTTCGACGGCGATATTAGCCGACAACGAGCGGCCGCCGTTGAACAGGTTCCAATCCATCACCGGCGTATTCCCGGCCGCCATCAACACGATCATCGTCTCGCCGACGGCGCGGCCCAGCCCGACCATGACCGCCGAGAACAGTCCGCTCATCGCCGTGGGGATAATGATCCGGGTGGCGGTCTGCCAGGGCGTGGCGCCCGCTCCCAACGATGCCGAGCGCAAATGTTGAGGCACGGCCGACAGAGCATCTTCCGCAATAGTGTAAATGATCGGAATGATGGCGAATCCCATCACGAAGCCGACGATCAGCATGTTGCGCTGATCGTACGCGCCAGGTACGAGTCGCGAGGATCGAGCCCCAGCGCCGACATCAGCCCGGACAGGCACAAGGCCAGCGTGGCGCTGAACGCGGCGGCCGCGCAGAACTTGATCAGTTCGGCGCCCGCCATCCGCGCCTCGCTCCACAGGGCCGACTGGCTCCGCAGCCATGGTTGGACGTAGCTGGCGGAAAGATACGCCGTGGCAATGGCGGCGATCGGCATAAAGAGCAGCATCCAGCCGCCCGTGGCGCCGCCTTGGGCGCCTTCGAGCCAAGACTTTAAATCGCCGGCAAACAGCAGCCGTTCGACGAGCGGTCCGGCTTGCCACGCCAGCCATCCGCCGAGCGGCAACGCCAGGCACATGAAGAACAGCCGGTAATGGGCCAGGACAAGCCGCGTCGTCGCCGGCAGCATTTGCCAGAGAAAGGCGCCGCACAGCAGCGTGAAGGGAACGGCGACCAGCGAAGCCAGAATCGCCGGCAAGACGCCTTCCACCAGCGGCGCCAACACCAACGCAGCCACAAAACCCAGCACGACGCTGGGCAGGCTCGCCATCAATTCGATGGTCGGCTTGATTCGCGCACGCGCCTGAGGGTGCAAGAACTCGCTCGTGTAGACGGCCGCCAGCAGCGCCAGCGGCACGCCGAAGAGCAGCGAGTACAGCGTGACCTTCAGCGTGCCGAAGATCAGCGGCATCAGGCCCAGCTTGGGCTCGAAGTCGTCCGTGCCGCCGGACGATTGCCAATCGTAGGTCGGTCGAAGGTTGCCTTCATACCAGACCGGCAAGAACAAGGAACGGAGCGTGACCTCCGGATGCGATGCTTCAAGCCGCCAGAGGCACAGAGAATCCGAAGCGGCGCCCAGCAGCCCGTCGTCTTTCGGACAGATGACCAGCGAACCGAACGCGGTCTCGGCGGCGGCCGAAGCACTGGCCAGCAAGTCGTCATTGGTCAAATAATAGAGGCGGACGTCTCCATCGCCGTAGCCGGCCGCCAACATCCGGCTCCGCGCCGAAGGCGCCAACGAGACGACCTGGCTGCCTTCAGCCGGCAGCCGGTGGCGCTGCGACCATCCGGGAGCCCCCGTCGGGTTCGCCTGGGGCGCTTTCCGTATTCACGCGGAACCAACCGCTCACTCGGCCTGATGAGTCGCCGGCGGCCAGGGTGGTCTTGCCGATCATGAATTCCAGCGCCGTCAGTTCCACGTCAGGCTCGGCGATCATGTCCAGTTCTTCGGCCAGTTTCGGCTGCTGGAAATTCCGGACATCGTAGCGCAGCAGGCCCGTCTCGCCAGGCGACAAACACGTTGTCGCCCACGCCCGAAACCAGCATGCGAAGCGGCTCGGCCTGCTTCAGAGCGTTGGCCAACGGCAAACCCGCGCTCCGGAGGCGGTACGTCGTTTCGTCCGACTCCAGGCTGCGCGAAGGTTTGAGAGAGTTGAAGTGCAATTGCCCGTCGGCGGACCGCGTGCAAATCACGGGTCCGGCGGGCCGCATGGTCAGATCGATGTGCGTAATGGCCGATGCTGCAGGCCCCTTGAAAGGCGGGCCGAATTTGACGGAGATTTCCTGGCGCCGCAATTGCCCTTCGGGCGTGCATGGATCAACCCCGAGTCGACTACCTTGGCTTCTCCCGGCTTAAGGTTCCGGGCTGTCTCGCCGAGTTGGTCTTCGTCGATAAAGCGAGTCACGAAGCCGATCGTCCCGACTCGGATCGAGCCGTCGGCAAAACCGAGCGCTGCATCTTCGCTCGTCAACGAAAACGCGGCCGCCGTCATGGCCGGACCGTCTGCAAACAACTTCCGGCTCTCCATTTGCTCGTTCGCGGCCTGGCCGTCGCCGTCCCTCCCGCCCAGCTTGAAAACGTCAAGCGTTCCGTCCTCGAGCAGCGCCCACGCGGCGACGCGGTACTCGTCGGAGGCCAGGTGCAGCAGCTTGCGAGCGCCCCAAGGAGAGGCGGTCGCCGCCGGGGCCGAGAGGGATGCCGGCTGGAACAGCGGCAACACGACCCACAGCAAGAACACGCAAACCATCGAGACGGCGACAATCGTTCCGATTCCGCCGCCTACGATCAAGCCGTGCGCCAATTTGTCCATCGCGCGTACGGCCCAACTGGTCCTGCGCCGTCGCGTGCGGCCTGTGAACGACTGGGGCGAACTCATTCGCGATTGGGACCTACTGGCCGGTTGAAATTCCTACCGAGCCTAACGCGTCGACCGCGGTTTGCAGCTTGACGGGCAAATAGCCGTCCTTGACGACATCCTGTTGGCCGTCCTGGCTGAAGACATACTTGATGAATTCTCGCCGCAGCGGATCGAGTTCGGAACTGGGTTTGTAATTGACGTAAACGTAGAGGAAGCGGCTGAGCGGATAGAGACCGTTAAAGGCGTTCTCCGCCTCGGCGGGTACGAACTCGTCCCCTGCTTCGCTCGCCAGCGGAACGGCACGCACGTCGGCGGTCAGGTAGCCGATGCCGCTGTAGCCGATGCCCCACTTGTCGCGGGCGATGCCTTGCACGACGGCTGAACTGCCGGGCTGCTCGATCACCGAGTCCTTATAGTCGCCTCCATACAGGACGTGCTCTTTGAAGTAACCGTACGTGCCCGAGGCGGAATTGCGTCCGTAGAGGCTGATGGGCTTCTTGGCCCACGGGCCGGTCAGTCCCAAATCTCCCCAGGTGCGAATGTCGTCGGGGTAACCGCCTTTGCGATTCTTGGAAAAGATCGCGTCGACTTGCTGGAAAGTCAGTCCCTTGATCGGGTTGTCCTTATGAACGTACACGGCCAGCATGTCGATGGCGGTCTTCAACGCGGTCGGCTTGTAGCCGAACTTGGCCTCGAACTCATCGATCTCTTTGGCCTTCATCGGGCGGCTCATCGCTCCGAAATTCGCCGTGCCGGCGGTTAGCGCAGGGGGGGCCGTCCCCGATCCTTTGCCTTCGATCTCGGGTTGAACATTCGGATAGAAGTTACGAAACCCCTCGCCCCAGTACGTCGTGATGTTCACCATGGAGTCGGAGCCGACGAACTTGATCGTGCCGGAGACCCCGTTCGCCGCCTCGTAGGTCGGCAAGTCGTCGGCGACCGGCACGGCATCCGCCGAGCTGGCGGATCCTTCCGCGGCGGGTTTTTCGGAACCACCTTCGTCCGATTCGGCCGCTTTGGAATTGGGAGCGGCGGATTCGGTCGCAGACGGCGCCATGGCTTCCTCCTCGGAGGCCGGCTCGGCGCTGGCATCATCAGGCGACTGCGATTCCGCGTCGGAAGAAGCTTTCGCCGCCGGTCCCCGATCGGCATTCGGCTTGCTTGAGTCGGCGCCGCAGCCGCAGACGGCAAATATCAAGAGCAGCGATGCAATCCCTGCAAATTGGTTCCTGACGCTCACCCGGGCACTCCTGATTTAGATTGAGTTCTGCAATTCGCTGCAGGTAGTTGTAGTCGAACCCTGCGCGCATGCAAAGTACAGGCCGATTGTTAGATTTGCGTTAGCGACCGGCGAGAATTTGCCCCAGCCCCGTCTCAGTACAAGACTTGGGCGCTGTCAGCGTTCTGCAAACAAAACGGCCGCAACAGCCCGCCCCCGCAGGGGAGCTATCGGTTCATCTTGCGCCGAAGTCCGCGAGCCCCTGCCCGCGGCGGCAATGGCCTCAGGCTCATCAAGCACGAGCAGATGGCCGTGATCGGCCGTCACAATAATGACAGTTTCATCCCAGCAGCCGTTCCTTTCAGCCCACTGCGTCACCGCGCGGAAGGCGTCGTCGCCGCTGCAGACGGCCCCGATCGAGTTATCGACGTTGTCGTCATGGTTGGCCCAATCGACGTCTCCGGCTTCGATCATCAGCCAAAAGCCTTTGGGATTGGTCGCCAATACGTCCAGGGCGGCCGTGGCCATGTCGGCCAGGGTTGGATTCTCCGACACGTTCGCTTCGAGATAGGCGCCGGTGCGCGGGTCGACGTCGGGATCCGTCTTGGAACTGACGCCCGGCGCAGGGATTAAAGCCGCCGTCGGCGGTCCGAAACGGCAAGTGGCTGGAGGCGGAGCCCGCAGGCCCCGACACGCCAAAGAAGCCGAACAGCCGCCGCTGGTTCTGTTTGGCAGCCCGAGCGGCCTCGGCCAGCGCCGTCGCGCCGCGGACGCCCGCCGTACGTTCGACGACCTGATACTTGCCGCCGTTTTGCCCGTCGACCTGGTCGCGATCCGCCTTGGCCAGGTATTTATTTCCCGGTACGAAATTCGCGCCTTGGGCCGCGTCGATCATGGATTCGGCGCCCCAGCCGGCTCCCAGCAGCACGTCGACGCCCGGCAACGGTTCGTCGGGATGCGCAACCGAGGGAAGGCCCAGCAGATCTCGGGTCAGGTCCTGATAGTCGTCGCGAGTCACGTTGTTCGCGTATGCGGCGGCAGGCGTGGCGTGGCTGATCGGCACGCTTGTGACCACGCCGATCGAATAGCCCTGCCGCTGCAACGGGCGCGCAATGGGTTCGACCTGCTTGCCTTGCGAATCAACGTTGATGGCGTCGTTGTAGGATTTGACGCCGGCGGTCATGGAGGTGGCCGACGCCGCGGAATCAGTATAGGCCTGCTTGCGCTGCTCCGACTTGCTGATCAGATAGGCCAGATCCTGCCCTGGCGTCCAAGGCTCGGGGCCGGCCAAACGCCAATCGTAGCCGCCCAACACGACGCCCTTGGGGGCGACGGCCGTTTGTTTGTTCGGATCGACGACGAAACTGCCGCTGTACGGGCTGGTGACGAAGCAGCCGAAATCAGTGGCCACGCCGCGATAGTCCTGGAAATAATTGCCGCTGCCGCGTCCTTCGCGATACGCGACTTTGCCATTGCGATAGGTCGCCGCCGCCCAGGTCGTTTGCCAGTCCATGCCGTCGAAGACCATCAGCACGACGTACTTCTTGCCCGCCGCGATGGCCGCTTGCTGCAGCTTGTAGACGTCGGTCTGATCAAAATAGTCGGCCTGGGGGTTGAGCGTACGCTCCGGCACGCGCCCGTAAAGCTGTTTCAGTTGCTCTTCGCTACGGTACGGGCTGTGTTCGCCCGCGACGCCGGCCAGCGAAATGCCGAAACTGTAGATCGGAATCAAACGGTTCGAGTGGCTCTTCCAGCCGGTGTATTTTTTGGGATCGAGTCCCCAATGGCCCCACGCCGCGCGGTCTTCGGCAATCGCCCGGGCCTGCAGCTCGCGCATCAGATCCTCAGCCGCCACGGGCGTCGCCAGGCCGTGCAGGCAGTACGCGACGATTAAAAGCACGCCGGCCGGCCCATTCCGCCAACAGCTTGCAGCCGCCGGGGCGAGGAACTTCGAACGCTCAGCCACGCGCGACGCAACGCACCTGCCGCGGTAAACGGCCGGCCGCCGATGTACGCCGTCAGCTTTTTTAAATGGGTGAAGCAACCTGGACTCATGGGGCCTCTGCGATGCGGATATTACGAAACCAAACTTCTTCGCTGTGATTCTGCAACCCTAAGTAACCGCGGAGCAGCCGCTCATTCAGTTCGGGGAACTGCGTGGGGTCGGCGTCGACGACGGTATGGCCATTGTGAACGACGCGGTAACGGGCGCCGCGGCAATCGATTTCCAGACTATTCCAATGCCCGGCGGGACGGCTGACGTGAGGATCGGCCGCCGCAATAGCATATAAACTGCCGGAAAACTGGTACGGCTTCAAGTCCCGATACCGCGGAGCCGCGTCGTCGAGCATTTGCACTTCCATGCCGCTCGGTTTGCCGCCGGAGAGTTCCTTGCCGCGATGAGCGCCGCCGTGCGGCACGCGCACGTAAACGCCGGAATTGCCCCCCGGCTTCAGTTTGTAATCAATTCGAAAATTGAAATCGCCATATTCCGACTTGCTGCGCAGCCAGGGACCGCGCTTGCCGGTGCACAGCAGCACGCCGTCCTCAACCTTCCAGCAAGCGGCCGCATCGGCGCCGGCCCCTCCCAGCCGCTCAGATCGCGACCGTTGAACAGCGAGCGGTGTTCGAGCTCCGTGATTCTCACGTTGCGGAACTCGAACTGTCCGCCTTTGTCGACTTCCGATTGCAGGCCGACGTACCCCCGCGCGGGGTGAACATTCGTAACTTTCCAGGCCGGCTGTCCGTTGATTTCCAGTTCGGCTTGCGAACCGACGACTTTCAGCCGGAACCGATTCCACTCGCCGGGCCGTGCCAGTCCTTTGCTCTCGGCGCCTTTCAGGCCGCCGACGTTCCCCTCCTTTGCCTTGCTGCAGATTGGCTTGATAGCGCACGGCCAGGTCTTACCGGGTACGGGTAATTGCGCCCGAAAGTAAACGCCGGAGTCCCAATCGGACGGCTTGCGCCGCCGCCATTCTAACTCGAGAATAAAATCTCCGTAGTCGTGTTCCGACCGTACGAAGCCGTCGCCGCCCTGAAGCACGGCGCCCTTGTTCGACGCCGGCCTTGCAACCCGTGACGACCCAGCCGTCGAGGTCCTCGCCGTTGAACAGGCTCATCGTACAACCCAACGGTTCCTGGGTTTCGGCCCAGGCGGGTCCGCAAGCCAAGATCACGCCAAGAACGCAGGCCGAGAAGCAACGCTTCATGGAACACATCCTTCCGACACGAGCAATTAATCTCTTCACGAATCTATTCACTCTCATCGCGCCTTCTTGACCCGGCCGAACTGCGCGGGGCAGGCCCTTCTCGCCCGGCGCGAGACGTCCCAGGATCGCATCTGGAACCAGGCGGGTCAAATAGAAACCGCGCCAGAGACGTGGCCGGCCGGCGGTTGATTGAGATCCTGCCGGAAGCTGCTACGCTTGTACCCAGCAAAAGCCGGCAGTCTGCCGTTTAAAACTCCCGGCCGCTCGAGATTTTGCACGCGTGGAACCGGCTTGGCGCGGCCTGGCAAGTCGGTCGAATAGGAAGGAAACATCCATGGTCCTCGACCGCCTGGCAAACTGGCAGCGATACGTCCCCATGCACCCGGGATTCGCCGCCGCGTTCAATTTTCTGCGAAAGCCGGAGACCAGCAAACTGCCTGCGGGCAAGCACTCGGTCGACGACGAGCGATTGTTGGCGATCGTCGGCAGGGATCCGGCGCGCGCGGCCGTCAACAAGCGCGACTGGAGTCGCATCGCAAGTACATCGATATTCAACTGACCGTCGCCGGGCAGGAAGAGATCGGCTGGAAGCCGACCCCCGAATGCTCTGCCATAGCAACTCCCTATCAGCCGGAGCAAGACCTGGCTTTCTACGGCGACATCCCCGAGTGCTGGTTTGCGGTAAAACCGCTGTCGTTCGCCGTGTTCTTTCCGGAAGACGCCCACGCACCGCTGGCCGGTCAAGGCGAACTGCACAAGGTGGTGATGAAAGTGGCCGTCAATTGGTAGACCGCAACGATCCGGCCGAGCAGCGTCGGCTGGCCCGAGCAGCACGGGTCATCCGCCGATGAGCGAGACATCAGCTCCGCCCGCCCCCGAGGACGCTTTTTCTGCGGACGACGAGTCGGCTGCTGCGCCGACCCCGGTTCGCCATATCGTGCTCGCCGTCACCACGCTGGCATCGTTCCTGCTATATCTCGACCGGGTCTGCATCTCGGAAGTGCTGAAGACCGATGCGGCGCGCGAGGCTTTAGGCCTGAGCGACAATCAAATCGGCTGGAGCCTGACGCCTTTTTCTGGTCCTACGCCTTGGGCCAGGTGCCGTCAGGCTGGATCAGCGACCGGTTTGGCGCCGGTTGATGCTGACCATTTACATTCTCAGTTGGTCTCTGTTCACGGCGATGACCGGGTGGGCGACCGGCTTCGCCATGCTGTTCGTGCTGCGACTGAGCGTGGGCGTGGCCCAAGCCGGCGCGTATCCGACCAGCGGCGCCATCCTCGGCCGCTGGATTCCCTTGCGGCGCCGCGGCATGGCCAGCAGCGTGGTCGCCTTCGGCGGACGAGTCGGCGGCGCCGCGGCCCCTTACCTGACGTCGCTGCTGATCGCCGCCTGCGGCAGTTGGCGAGTGGTGATGCTGGCCTATGGGGCCGTCGGCGTGGTCGTGGCCGGCGCATTTGCGCACTTCTTTCGCAATCGCCCGGACCAACATCCCGATTGCAATCGCGCGGAACAGGCCCTGATCTCGATGGGCGCTCGTCCGCCGTCGCTGCGGATGGTTCTCGCGGCGCCGACGCCGGCACGGCGCTGGTCGCGCGCCGCGTGGTGAGCTCCGTCAGCATGTGGTTGATGTGCGTCTCGCAATTCACTACCAACATCGGCTGGGTGTTCCTGATCACCTGGCTGACGCGATATCTCAAGGATGAGAAACACGTCTCCGATCAGCTCGGCGGCGCCATGGCCACCGTCGTCTTGTCGGTCGGCATGGCCGGCATGCTGCTCGGCGGACGGATCACCGATTGGGCCAGCCGCCGCTGGGGAATCCGTTGGGGGCGAATTGCCCCGCTGGTCGCGTCGCGTTTCGTGGCGGCCGCCGCCTTTTGTCTGTTGCCGACGCTGGACTCGCCGTGGGCCGCCACTGCAATGTTCGCGCTGGTCGCCTTCGCCACGGACTTAGGCGTAGCGGGCACGTGGGCCTATATGCAGGACGTCGGCGGAAAGTACGTCGGCGCCATCCTCGGTTGGGGCAACATGTGGGGCAATCTCGGCGCCGCCGTTTCTCCGCCGCTGTTGCGCTGGCTGAGTCTGAAGAACGGATCAGACCTGACGGAAAGCTGGAACTGGAGCATTGCCTTTGGAGTCTGCGCCGCCAGCTTCGTGATTTCAGGCCTTACGGCTCTCGGCATCGACGCCACCGAACGGATCGCGCCGGACGATCACGCTTAACCCGGCGACTTGCTGAGCTGGAAGATCGGCAGCATCAGCGCCAAGGCGATCCCGCCGACCACGCCTCCCATGACCGTGATCATCAGCGGTTCGATCAGGCTGGTCGCGGTCTTGAGGGAGGTTTCGACTTCTTGATCGTAGAAGTTACTGACGCGCTCCAGCACTTGGCCCAACTTGCCCGTCTGCTCGCCGGCCGAGATCATCTGGATCAGCATCGGCGGAAACAGCGACTCGCCGGACAAAGACTCGCAAATCTGCTTGCCTTCGGTCACGTCGCGCGCCACGCTCTTCCAAAGCCGTTCGTACCAGACGTTGCCCGAGACCTCCGCCGATAGTTGCAGTGCGTCCAACATGGGGATGCCGCTGGAGAGCAGCGTTCCGAGCGTACGCACGGAACGGCTGATGATGACCTTGCGATACATCGTCCCCAGCACCGGGGCGTAATCTTGAACCAGTCCCACGCTTGCCGCCCCTGGGGCGTACGCCGGCCGAAGAAGAAGCCGAGCGCCGCGGCGATGGCCAGCGCCCCCCACACATACCAGTAGCCCGTCAGCGCGTCGGAAAGCCACATCATGATCCGCGTCGGCTTGGGCAATACCATGCCCTTGCGAGTAAACAGCGGCGTGAACTTGGGCAGCACGAACGTCAGCAAGAAGATAGTCACCGCCACGGCCATCACGGCCATCACGCTGGGGTAGGCCATGGCGGCCCGCACCTTGCCGCGGGCTTCGAGCTCTTTGCGCAGATAGCCCGCCACCCGGTCGAGCATGGCGCCCAGGCTGCCGGTCGCCTCGCTCGCTTTGACCAGCGAGACGTAGGTCTTGTCGAACAGTTTCGGATAGCGCGCCAATGCGGCGGAAAAGTCGTCGCCTTGCTGCACGGATGATTGCAGGTCCTTCAGGACCTTGCGAAGCGTCGGGTTCTGCTCTTGGGCGATCATGTTCTCGAGCGCGGCCGAAAGCGTGACGCCCGTATCGACCATCACCGCCAGTTGACTCGTCGCGCACACGACCTCCGACCGTCGGACCGGCCGGGGGAACAACCCCTCGTCGTCGCCCCCTTCCGACAGCTCGACGACGTGAAACCCGTCGCGACGCAATTGCTGCGCGGCGTCGTCGGCCGTCGCGGCGTCGAGAGTCCCTTCGAGGAAGTTCCCGAGAGAATCGCGAACCCGGTATTGAAAGGTAGCGGCGGACATTGGAATTCGAAGCTCGTTGAACTGACTGAGTTACGGCTTGGGCCCGCCGCCGCCAGGCCGTCGACGGACGTCTGAGGCGGCGGCGGTTGACGTTTCAAGGGGCTGCGGCGGGCGTCGCTCCTTGCTCGGCGGTGGCGGCCAGCACGGCCAGGTCGCGCCCCTCGCCGGCCACGTGCATGACTTCTTCGATCGTGGTGATTCCTTCGCGCACCTTGCGGAAGCCGTCGTGCCGCAGCGTGACCATGCCGCGGCGCTGGGCGATCCCGCGAATGGCGCCGATCGACGGATCGCCCACCACGGCGTCGCGCAGTTCGTCGTCCATGATGAGCAACTCGTGGATGCCGATTCGCCCGCGATAGCCCGTGTTGCGGCACCGCTTGCAGCCGACGCCGCGGTAGAACTCGTGAATCTCGTAGCCCATCCGTTCCAGCGCCTTGCGCATCGTGCGGGGCGGTTCGTACGTCTGCCGGCACTTGGAGCAGATCCGCCGCACCAGCCGCTGGGCCAGCACCATGTTCAAGGCGGCGCCGATCAGGTACGGCTCGACGCCCATGTTGACCAGCCGCGTGATGGCGGAGCAGGCGTCGTTGGTGTGCAGGGTGCTGAACACCAGGTGGCCGGTCAGGGCGGCCTGAATCGCGGTGCGGGCCGTTTCCTCGTCGCGGATTTCGCCGACCATGATCACGTCGGGGTCCTGCCGCAGCAGCGTCCGCAGCGCCTTGGAGAACGTCAGCCCGACGCGTTCCTGCACCTGGAACTGGTTGATCAGCGGCAGGTGGTACTCGATCGGGTCCTCGACCGTGCAGACGTTGTTCTCCATCGAGCTGATGGCGTTCAAGCGCCGCGTAGAGCGTGGTCGACTTGCCGCTGCCGGTCGGCCGGTGACCAGCACGATGCCGTTGGGCGAGCGGATGTTGATCCTTGAGCGGCGCCAGGATGTCTTCGGCGAAGCCCAGGTCTTCGAGGTTCAGCGAGACGTTGCGCGTGTCGAGCACGCGGATCACCGTCTTCTCGCCGCGGCTGCTCGGAAAGGTGCTGACGCGGAGGTCGATCTTGCGGCCGTCCAGCATCACGTGGACGCGGCCGTCCTGCGGCAGGCGGCGCTCGCTGATGTCCAGCGACGCCATGATCTTGATGCGGCTGGTGACCGCGCCGAGCAGGTGCTGCGGCACCTCCAGCGACTTGTACAGCCGGCCGTCGATGCGGTAGCGGACTCGCAGGCAGCGTTCGGCCGGCTCGATGTGGATGTCGCTGGCGCCTTCCTTGACGGCGTTGATAGATGATGTAGTTCACCAGGCGGATGACCGGCGACTGGCCGGCGATCTCCTCCATGTCGCCGATGTCCTCGATGGCCTCTTCGATCAGCGTGACGTCGGCGTCGTCCGAGTCCTCGATGATGTCGTCGATGACGAACACCTTGGAGTTGGGCAGCGTTCGTGATCATCCGGCGAATGTCTTTGGACGTCGCGGCGACGATCTGCACTTCGAGCTTCGTCAGGTCGGCGATCTCGTCGATCAGGAACAGGTTCGACGGTTCGGAGACGGCGATCGTCAGCATGTCGCGGATGACGAACAGCGGCAGCACCAGGTTCTTTTCGATGTACTCGCGCGGCAGCACGTCGATCGACCTTGGGATCGAACAGCCGCGCATCGAGCTTGGCGTAGGGCACGCCGTACTCGACGGCCAGGCACTCGACGACCTGGTCTTCGGTGCAGTCTTCGGTCTCGACGAGGATTTCGCCCAGCAGCTTGCTCTTGTTGCCGTGCTGATTTTCCAGCGCGCTGGCTAACGTCTCGGGCGTGAGGTAGCCTCGCTCGATGAGCAAGTTGCCCAGACGCCGGGGTTCGCTGTGAGGTTGCGACATGGTTTATCAGGGTCCCGATTGTGCTGCCGACCACGTCTAACGAAAGCTCTTGACGGCGTCGATCACGCTGTCGAAGACTTCGATCTGCTGATCGAAGCGGGTGATCTCGAATATCTTGCGGTTGGTTGGGTTGGTGGTCGCCGCTTTCAGATCGCCGCCCAACTCCCGCAGGTTGTCGCGAGAGTTCCACAACGCGGCCAGCCCCGCGCTGTCCAGGCTCTCCGTGCTGTCCAGATCCAGCACGACTTGCCGGCGTTCCAACGTGACGACCAGCGCCTCGAAATTCTCGGCCTGGTCGGCTCCGAGCTCTTCGGGCGTGTGCACGACGATCACGTCGCCGAAGATTTCCGTGGGCAAGTTCATCAGGACGGGCAACCTCCTCCGAAACTACGACGCCGGCGCCATTGCGCGGTCGCCGCGCTCAATGCGCGGCGTCGACGGGCAATTTGGCGGCGATGCTTTCCACCAGCCGCAACAGCTCTCGCGGGCTGAACGGCTTGGTCAGCACGGCCATCACGCCCCATTTTTCCGCCAGCTCTTGCGCCGAGACTCGAAACCCTTGGCCGTCAGCATGACGATCGGCAGATCCCGCAGTGCCGGCTCTTGACGCAGCCGCTGAATCAATTGCATGCCGTCCAGCCGCGGCATCTGGTAGTCGGTGATCAGCATGTCCGGCCGCTCGGCCTGAATCGCTTCCCAGCCTCCTGGCCGTCGGCGGCGCAGCGACACGTCGAAGCCGGCTCGAGCGATCTTGAACTCGGCGGCTCGCAGGATATGGATCTCGTCATCGCACAGCAGCACGCGAATGCTCATAACTCTCTCCTTTGCCGGCTGAGCCGGCGCTATTCAGCCCAATTGGCCCGCTCCGGGCAGGCGAATCTGAAACGTGCTGCCCTCTCCCAGGCGGCTTTCGACGGAAAGCCGGCCGCTGTGGACGTCCTCGACGATGTGTTTGGCCAGCGGCAGGCCCAGTCCGGTGCCGGGGGCCATCTGCTTGTCCTTCTCGACGCGGTAAAACTTCTCGAACACCCGCTGGCAATCTTCCGCGACTGAGCCCGACGCCGGTATCCTCCACCTCGAACGAGACTTCTCCGTCCAGCAGCCGGCTGCGCAACGTCACCTGGCCGCCGGGCGGCGTGTACTTGATGGCGTTGGAAAGCAGGTTGATGGCCGCCTGCAGCATCATGTCGCGATCGACCAGCACGCCCAGGTACATGGGACTGAGATCGTGCGCCAGGCGAATCTGCTTGGCCTCGGCCGCGGGCTGCACGACCCGGTGGGCCTCGCTCAGGATCTCGTTGAGCGGCTGGCTCTGCTTGCTGACCTTCACCACGCCCGCCTCGATGCGAGCGATGTTGAGCAGGTTGTCGATCAGCCGCTGCAGGCGGTCGGCCTGGCCGTTGATCACGTCCAGGAATTCCTCGCGAGTTTCCTCGTCTTCCGCGTCGCCGTCGGCCAGCAATTCGACGTAGGCCTTGATGCCCGCCAGCGGCGTTTTCATTTCGTGGCTGACCGCCGAAACAAACTCGGCGTTCTGACGCTGATTGGCTTTTCGCGCTGATATCGCGCAACACCGCGACGGCGCCCCGTCCGTCGGCGGCGCCCTCGCTGAGCATGGCCTTGGTCGTCACGCTGAACCAGCGACGCGTTCCGTCCGGAGCGTCCAGCTCGAGTTCCAGCGTGCGGCTCATCGGCGCCTGATGACGGCGGACCTCGTTCAAAGCTGCGACCAGCGGCTCCGAGCGGACGAACTCGGTGATTGCCCGCTTGCCGTGGGACGGTTCGATTTCGAAGAGCTGCTCGGCGCTGGCGTTGGCCAGCAGCAGCGCATCGTAAGCATCGACGGCGATCACCGGTTCAGGCAGGCTCCGCAAGATGCCCAGCGCCCGTTCGGCCTGTTCCGACGCTCGGCGCGCCCGCAGCTCCAGCGCGGCCCGGGCATGCTCGGCCTCGGCCAACTGCTCGGTCAATTCGGCGCGCAACCGCAACAAGTCGTCCATCGCGCTGCACCACGGTTTGCTCCAGTTCCCGGCGGGCGGCGAGGGCGCCGAAGCCGCGTCCTGAAAGTCTCGCGTCTCGAGCCGGCAAAACCGCTGCAGCCAGCGACGCACCGACTGTTGCTGCGCGAGCGAGCGGCGCCAACAGGCCCACGCCGGCCCGCCGGCCGTCAGGGCGCCGACCGCCACCAGACCGAACCTCGCCAGCCAGGATGGCGAGACGCCCCCCAGCCACGCCACGCCCGCGGCGACGCCCAGCGCAAACAGCGGCCATACCCAAGAGATCTTCAGTTCATTCGCCATACAAGGCCAGGTCAGGAAACGCCGAAAGCTAAAACGGACGCGAAGACGTCGCGGCGCCGCCATCGAACGAATCGCGCGGCGCCGGCGTCTGTTGCGGGCCCGGCGCAGAAGAGAAGTCAGCGACGCGCGGCGTACCGCGGGTCGAGCCGACGAGCCTGGACAAGATACTGCTCGGCGGCCTCGGATTGACCGAGCTTCTTCAACGTCGAACCCATTAAAAAGTAGGACAGGGGATTCGACTTGTCCAAAGAGAGCGATTGTTCGAAGCTCGCTTTTGCGGCCTGCATGTCGCCCAACCGGTATTGGGCCACGCCTAACAATCGATACAGCCCCGACGACCCGGGAAAGGCCTTCAGGCCGTCCTGGACGATCTCGATGGCCATTTCCAATTCGTCGTGTTTTACCGCAATCACGGCGGCGGAAACCGCAATCTTCACGTCGTCTGGGGCGGCCCGGCGAGCCCGCTGAAAATAACCGCGAGCATCTTTCCTGGCTCCCGCGGTCAGTGCGGCCTCGCCGTACTCAAGCAACTGTTCGGACCCGTTCGATTCGGAACCGTTCGACTCAGCCCCGTTCGATTCGGCCCCGGGCCTGCGCCGCGGCAGGGGCTTCCGCCGCCTGCTCGCCGGAGTCGTCCGTTGCAAGCTGCCCGCCGCGCCACTGACCAGCCTGGCGGCGTTGGCGTTCGAAACGGCTGGCGGCGTTGGCTCGTGATCCGCGACGACGGCAAATTCCGCGTCCGTCCGACTCGCCGTCGCGATCGGCGCCTCTGCGGGCTTCGGCGTCGCGTCTGCCCGCTTCGGCTCCGTTCCCGTCGTTGCCGACTGAACCGCCACGCGGTCCGACGAACGTCGCGCCGACGCCTGGCAACTGAGCTTGTACTCCTGGTTGTCGGGCGCCAGCCGCGCTCGCGCCGAAACCAGACCAACGCTTCTTGCGGCTTTTCCTCCGCCTCCAGCAACGCCCCCATGGCGTGCATCGCGCGGGTATCCTGAGGCTGACTGGCCGCAAGTTGCGCAAGCCGACGCCGCGCAGTGGTCCGGCTGCTGCTGAACGATCAGCAGTTCGGCCATCAGCAACCCGGCTTCGTAGTGCTTGGGATCGCGTTTCAACACGCGCTCCAGCAATTCCTCGGCGCCGGCCAGGTCGCCTTGCTCCCAGGCGAAGCGCGGGCCTGCAATTCTCCCTGGTCTCGCTGCTCGCGGATCAGCTTGGCGGCTTCCCGGCCTCGCTTCTCCTTAAGCGGTTTGACGTCGGGAACGCCTTTGCCCAACGAGGACCAACCGGCGCAACCCGAAGACAACAGCAGAGCGACCGCCGCGATTAGACTGCGGCGGGCGCATCTGCCCGCGGCGAGTCGGGCAGCGGCGGCGGTCGTCGAGCATGGCGTTACTTCTTCGGTTGGTCGAACATGCTTGGGAGTTCGATATCCAAGACGCGCCCCGGCTGTCCCAGAATCTCGAGTCGGAGGCGGCGGCATCGCCGGTCCTTCGCCCAATCCTTCCAGCAGCCACGGCGGAATCTCTTCGCCGTCGAGAGCGGCTTCCGCACCCTCCCGGCACGGGCAGGACCGGGGGCCGGCGGGCGCCGGATGGCCGGAACGAAGCTGTTCTCGCAGGGCGATGGCTTGCTGGTTTTCCGGATCGTAGAACACGGCCTTTTCGGCCATTCGCACGGCCGTGGCGAAGTCTCCTGCAGCCAGCGCGGCTCTCGCGCTTGCGCATTGCTTTGCGGCCCAGAAAACGTCGGGCAAGAGGATTCGTATGGTCGCGGATGACGTTCTGCCGGAGAATGAATTCGTCGCCGCCTCGCGACGCTTCGATATCGCTTTCCGGCTCCTCGATCAAACGGGGCGTGAGCAGCACGAGGATCTCCCGAGCGCGTCATCTTTTCCGTCTTGTGACGAAACAAGGGGCCGATCCAGGGCAAGCTGCCCATGAACGGAATCTGGGTAATGTCCGTTTGCAGGTCTTCTCGCATCAGTCCGCCGATCACCACGGTGCAGCCGTCGCGGACCATGATGTTGGTCGTCACCTGGGTAACCTGCTTGTTCGGCAAGGTATAAGCCGCCTTCTGCTCGACGGTGCCCGTTGACAGTTCCGGATGAACTTCCAGCCGGATCAGGCCGTCGCTGGAAATGAACGGCCGCAGCCGCAACTGGGCGCCCGTGTCCAGAAAGTTGATGGTTTGCGCCGTGCTGGTCGAGGTCAGCGTGGTCGTGACGTAACCGAGTTGCTCGCCGATTTGAATCTCGGCGCGTTGCTTGTTGAGGCACATCACCTTAGGCGTCGCGATCACGTTGGTGTCGCCGATCGTCTCCAGAAAGGCGAAGAAGGCGCCGAGGCTGCCGTCCAGAAACGCCAGGTTCATGCCTCCGTTGGCGAAATTGAAGGCGCCGATCGTGTTGCCGTTCTGGTCCATCTGCCCGCTGCCGTTGAGCGGAGCGGTGCGCGGACTGCCCAAGCCAAAGCGCAGATTCTGCTGGTTCCGCAGCATCTGGAAGTCGATGCCCATCTGGTTCGCGTCGTTGAGCTGCACGCTCAAGATCATCGCCTGAATGCAGACCTGCGGAGGTCGTTGGTCGATTTCTTTGACGACCTGATCGATTTCCTTGAGCACCGCCTCGTAGTCCTGCACCACGACCGCCTCGCTCTCGGAGAGCGAATCGCCGCCGGCCGTGTTGCCCTGCGGCGCAATGCCCACCTCGGCGGGCGCGCTGAGGCTGATCTTTCCGACCGGAGCGGCGCTCAGCAGCGGCGTGAGCAGCGCCGACAGATCTTTCGACGTGACGTAATTCGGCCGATAGACGCGCACCGCGATGCGGTCGGCCGACTGCTTCATCATTTCGAAATCTTGCGGCGTGCCGACGTAGATGAACTTGCCGCTGCGTTGGGCCACGTAGCCGGTCGATCGGAGAATGGCGTCCAGCGCGGCGTCGACGCTGACATCCTTGAGCGAGGCGCTGACGGTCGTGCCTTGCACGCTGGGACCGGCCAGGATGTTCAGGCCCCCTTGTTCGCTGAGCAAGGCCAGCACCTTGCGCAGATCTTCGTCTTGAATGTGAATCTCGAGGTGCTCGTCCCCTTCGCTGTAGCCGGGCGTATGCGTAATGCTGGCTTCTCCGTCGTCCAGCGCCTTCTTGGCCGAAGCGCGGCCGGGCGGCGGCAGATCCTCCCCCTCGGCGGCCATCTTGAGCACGTCTTCCGGCTTGACGACCTCGACGTCTTCAGGAGCCGGATCGCCGTCGGCAGACGGCGCCGCATCGGCCAAAGCAGGACCGCGCACTGGTCGCGGGTCGGCCTTGCCGGCGGAAGCTTGCGTCTTGGCGACCTCGCTGAATTTCTCCAGCACTTTCAGCAGAGCGTCGGTAGAAATGCCTGACTGCGGAGCGCCGGCGCCGGACGCCTCATCCGCCTGCTGCGCCGTCTCAGGGGCATATTCATCCCACAGCGGCTCGACTTTCGCCGCGGCCGCCAGGCGCGGCGCCGAGCCGGGCCGCTTGGCGGTCGGGGCCGGCTGTTCGGCGTCCTCGAAAATCGGCGACTCGGACGTCGCGACGGCAGCCGCGGACACAGACGCCGCTTCGGCCTTCGATTCCGCCGCCGGACGACCAACAGCCAGCAGAACGGCTGCTCCGCCTCCCAGGACGATGCCGCCGATCAGCAAGCTTCTTTGCAGAAGCCTGTCCATAACGCCTTCCGTAGCCACGCGCCCCGATCCTGGGCTCAGTGTCAGAACATCTTGTTCACGGGGTGGGACGCGGCAAGGCCAGCTCGAATCGCCGACCTGCACGCTCCAGCACAATTCCCCACGGTTCGATCTGCCGCACGACGAACACGACTCCGCCGGCTGCCTTCAATTCGCGTCCTGCACCATAGACTTTGCCGTTGATGACCGCCGTCGAGCGCCCATCGCCGACAATGGTGCCGGACAAGACCAGTCCTAATTGCTTCGGCGTGAGCTCCGTCTCGACAACGGCTTCCTGCTCCGCCGGCGGCGGCGATTCTGCAGGAACCGCTGGAAACGCAAACGGCTCGCGGTCCGAGGCCGCATGGGCCGACGGCGCCGGGCGCATGCGCGGATCGCCATCCATGGCCCCCGCCAATTCGCGCCAGTGAAACTTGGGCTTCGCGGAAGTCTCGGCAGCCGCCGAGCCGGCCACTGAAGTCGAGGCCGCCGCCGTCGTGGACGACCCAGGAGCCGTCGTCGTCGCGGTCGGCGACGCGGGAGGCACGGCGGCGGCAGTCTCGGAAGAAGTAGTCCATTGGCGAATTAGCGGCGCCCAGAAGTAACCCGCCACCAGCAGCAGCAAACCTAAGATGGCGGCCTTCTTCGGATTCGCGGTCGCTTCACGTCGCAGCTTTTTGACGAAGTTGTTGCTCACGGCTTCAACGCTTCCGGCCAAGAGCGGGCAAGCGACCCGCTGCAGCCGGCTCCTCTGTTATCGGTAGTCGTGAAGATTTACCTAATCCAAATTCCCGAAATCATCGACAAAAACTGCCATAGCTAGCTCGCAGCGTACAGCTTCCCCGGCTTCTCCAGACGCCTGCAGTTTCAGATCATTCAACCAGACTCGATGCGGCAGAGATTCCAGCGAGGCCAAAAAAGACTGGAGGTGTGCGAAAGAACCGTAACAGACCATGTCGAGCGGCACGCGCTGCAAGCGTTCCACTCCCTCCGGAGTTCCGGGCGCCAAACGCGAAGCGGCAACCCCCGAATCCTGGGCCAATTGGGCAATTCGGCCGCAGAGTGCGGTCACCGCTGCGGAATCGGCGGACTGCAGGCGCCACGTCGCGTTGTACTTCCGCGTCTCGGCAAGTTCCGCATCCAACGTGTGGATGCGGACGGCCATTTGTCCTGCGCCGAGAACAAAGTCCTGTTTCACGCGCACATCGCGCCGCAAGGCTTCCAGCCGGCGCTGGCCCGGCAAAAACAACAGCGTCAGGAAGGCGACTGTGATCCCCGCCAAGGGCACGGTTACCAACCAGCTTCCGCGAGTGGATTTGTTCTTCATGGTTTCAACCGCCGGTAGGTTGCTGTTCGTCTTTGTGGGTCGCCAACGCCCGTTTCAACGGCGGCGCGGAAGGATGGCCATAACCGGGCCGCACGATCAAGCGGGCGGCAAAGTGAAAACCTTCGGCCTGGCCGTCTTCCAGGCGTTCGATCGACTGCAACTCCACCGCAGAAAACCAGTCGGACTCGGCCAGCTTGCCCAGGTAAACGTGCAATGTGGCGCTTTCCCGGCTGATGCCTTCCACCAGCACCGTCAAGGGAGCGTCGTCGAGGGGATCGCGAAGCTTGTTGATCGTGCGCTGCGCCAGCGGCAGCGCTTCTTTCGCCGCGGCTGCGTCACCCGGCGGCTGGTGTGGCGGCGGAGCGGCGACGCGGAGCGCCGCGGCCTGTTCCTGCTTGATCTCCAGCTTGCGGAGCGTAATCGCATCGCTCAGCGGTTCGACGACGCGCGCGAGGATTTGGGTGCGGGGCCAGGGGTGCCGCAAGTAGGTCAGCAATTCGGCTTCGGCCCGCGCCTCGCGCAATTGACGTTGTAACTCGGCGAGCTTGTCCCCCTCGGCGACCACCTTGTCGTACTGCTGCCCCACCAACTCCAGGTGGTTCTTCAATTCGCGTTCGATTTCGAACTGTCCCAGCGCGCCAGCCGCCAGCAAGGCGCAAAACGCCGCCACCACCACTCCGCGCCAGGCTTGCGTCTTTTGCTTGGTGCTCTTCTCTCGATAGCGGGCAGGCAGGAAATCAATGTTCTTCATGGACGTTGACCTCGCCGATTTTCAGCTCCGCTCACGTCTCGCAGCACCAGGCCTGTCGCCACGTCCCATTGCGACTTGCGACCGGTCACGCGAGGGTTTTCAAACGACCGCAACGGGTCGCCCAGCTCGCACTTCAGGTTCAAGCTTGCGGCCAACTGGTCCGCCAGTCCCGGCGCGGCTTCGCCGCCGCCCAGCACAAGCCGCACCAGCGGCTGTCCGCGAAACGTGACGCTGTGGTAACGAATGCAGAGCGAGATTTCCTTGGCCAGCCGGTCGATGGCGGGCCGCAGCGACTCTGCGACGCTCCGCGCCACTTCCGGATCTTGCTGGTCGGCGCGCCGGTCGCCGTTGTGCCTGCGCAGGGCCCAAGCCTCGTCAAACGACATCTGCAGGCGGCTGGCCACCGCTTCATCAAAGTGCCGACCGCCCAGGTCGATGTATTTGATGAACAGCGGATCGTCGCCTTGCGCGATGATCACGGACGTATTCGTCGCCCCGACGTGGACGAAGATCGCCCGCTGGTCCTTGTCTTCGTCGCGACGAAACTGCCGGGCATAGCACCGCAATAGGGCCAAGGGCTCGGCATCGACCGCCACCGGTCGCAGGCCTGCTTGCTCGACGGCGCCCAGCAGGTCATCGAGCACCGGCCGATGGCAGGCCATCACGATCACCTCGCGGCGCACCATGTCGCCGTGCCGGACGTCGGCTGCCTCCAGGTAGCGCAGATCCGCCTCTTCCACGGGGAACGGCAAGCGGCCCGCCGCCTCCTCGCGAACCACTTGATCGAGCTCCGCGGCCGGCACTTTCGCCACCCGCAGATTCTGCACGAACAACTGGCGCACCCCCAGACACAGCACGGCGTCGCGGCCGCGGAACGCGCGGCCTTCGCGAGCCCTGGAAACCGCTTCGCTGATCCGTACGGGCCATGCATCGCCTTCTGCGTCGGCTCCCGTCGGCAAGTCCCAACGAACGGCTTCCGCAATTCGAGAGCGGTCGGCGCTGAGTTGCATGAGCTTGACGGAGCGGGCGCCGACGTCGATGCCGATTGGTCCGTTGCGTCGCCCAAGAGGCCAGCCAACCATCAATTGTTCCTCGAGTTCGCGTCGGGTCTGAAAAATCGGGCGCGGGCGTGATGCCCGATCCCTGCATATCGCTCAGGGCGTCAGCGACGCCGGAGGCCCTGCGCCACTGAACTCGTCCACGCTGGCCAGTCCGGTGACCGGGTTGACGCTTACGGAGATATAACGCTGCGCAGCGCCGACGCCGGCGCAGCCAGATCACAGTCGGATCGGTGCGCGTGGTGGCGCCGAGCGGGCCGAATTCGAGATCCGTTTGCGGCGACGGCCGGGCGCCCGTCGTGCCGATGGCGGCCAACTGGACCTGGCCGCCCAGCATGGCCAACTCGCCGAGCGACACGACGTACTGGGTCGGGTCGCCGCCGGGCGCCTGAAACGGATTGGAGGGAAGCGAGTCTAAGGCGGGATTCGCGCCGCTGTGACGCAGCACGTACTGATTGGCGCCTGGATCGAAGGTCAGGCGATAACTGGAATTGTTGGCCACCGCCAGCCCGCGAGCGTAGGCCAGGTCGTGGGAGATGACCTGCGCCGCTCCTTCAAGCTGTTCATGGATCGCGGGCGAAAGGCTCGGCAGGGCCAGGGCCGCCACAATGCCCATCAGGGCGATCACGATCAGCAATTCCACCAGCGAAAAGGCGGCGGAAGTTTGGCGGCGGCCCGGCATACAAACTCTTGGTCAGCGTTTTCTAGGCACGGTCACGATCACGCGCAAGTTGCCCGAACGCAACAGCGCGTTCTGTTCCTTGAGCAACATCTTGAGTTCCGTCAGCAAGTTAATCATGTCTCCGCGCTGCTCTTCAGGAATCGGGAACGGAAGATGCTGTTCCAATTGATCCCGCTGTTGAGCTGCGGAGGACTGATAAAAGCCTAGCACGCAGAAAAACAGGACATTGACCACGGCCAGCACAGTCCAAGGGTGCTCAAGCGAGTCTTCATTTTTCCGGCTCCAGACAGGGAACTTGGGGGTTCTAGGGATTATCCGCAATCGACAGCACGTCCCAGCGCAACCCCGGATCGCCAGGCCCCGGGACATATATCGCGTCGTTCGTTTTTTTCCAATGGTAGTTGGGCGGCGTGGCCTTGGGGACGAACGTCAACGAGGGACTATAGGTCAGGCCCAATTGCGCCAACCACAGCGGAAACGGCTGCGAGGGACCGTCATCGCCGTTCCCGTTGCCATGACCGTTACCGGAGTTCGAACCGCCCGGTTGAGAATTGTACGAGTTCCACAGGTACTGCCACGCGACCGCGTTGAAATAAGCATTGGTGCTGAACTGCCATTCCCGGCGCGGATCAATGATGAAGTCCGAGGAAATGATTCGACCGACCAGTGCGAAGCCGGCGTTCTGGTAATCGCTCTCGATCACGAAATCGCCAAAGGCCGCGATCACGCCTTGTACGCTTGTCTGCGAACTCCAGCCATGCGACATAGGGTTGACTCGAAAGTCGCCGCCTGAGATGACCGCCGGCAAATGCACCGCCTGCGTCGAACCGGCCAGCGCGGGTAACGAATACGACTGCAGGGATACTCCTGACCCGTCGATGCTCAGGTCGCCGTCGCAAACCAGCGTGCCCGTGATGTTGACGTTGCCCTGTAAGCTCAAGTCATCGCTGACGTAAAACAAACCCAGTGGGTTAGTCAGCGCGTCGGGCGCCAACGTGGTGTTCTTGAGTTGATTGTTCAGCTTCCGCACCTGGTACGTCGCGCCGCCGGGATAGAGCTGATACGTTCTCAATGGGCCGGGATAGCTCACGGACAATACGGCCGAGTCGTGCTTGTTGTCCGAGGTCGCCACGCCGAGCGTGCTTGTCAGCCAGTTGCGAAATGACGTGCTGTTGCCGTCCGAATACGGCAAGCTGACCACGCCGGAAAGCGGCCGATACTCAACGCCCTGATTGCTCATCGCCGCCAGGTCGCTGAGATAGCGCGTCACCGCCGCAGACGGATACGGATACGTCGGGCAAATCGACAGCGTGCCCCGCAGGTACAGATCGCCCTGAAAGCGGCAAGGCCAGTCGATGGTAAAGTCGCTCGAAGTCCGTTGGTAGACGGTATAGCGTTGCGTCGCCGACCAGTTGGCCGGCTCGTCCGCCAGTTGCACGGGGGCCAGCCGAACGACCGCCCGCAGCGAGTGCGTGGCCGTCACGCCCGGTTGCGCGGGGTTCGTCGCCGTGCCCGTCACCGACAACGTCACGCGGTAGGGATAGTCGCTGTACTGTGCGCTGCCGGACGTCAGCGACGGATCGCCGGTGGCATAGCTTACGGAATAGCGGTCGGAATTGCTGACGGCGCCGTTGAAGCCGCTGTCAACGCCGCCCCAACTGGACTGATGCATATTTCGCAGACCGGCGGCGAACCCGCTCCAGGCCGCCTGCCTGGCTCGTTCGCGCAGATTGCTGTTGGCCTGGATCTGCACTTGCGTGCCTTGCGTGCGCAACACCGAATAAGACAGCGCCATGGCGATCGCCATCAGCGCCATCGCGACGACCAACGTCATGCCGCGTCGTTCGCGTCTTCCGGTCGGGAGTCGTCGGGGCGGCTTCATGGATGCGGCAGTGCGTAAGAAAGAGTTGCGGAACCGAGAAACGGCACGGTCTGTTGGGCCTGGGGATCGAGCTGGCCTGCCCAGGAGTCGGGCAACATCTGCAATTCGACTCGCACGGCCGCCTGGCGCAACCCGGTTTGCGATCCGCCCAGCCCTCGCGGCCATGCCAGGCTGTCCCAAAGCGTCGGCTGCGCCTGGCATGCGGCCCATTCGCTGTCGCTTGGGCTCCTGTCGACGGCGAACCGGACCGCAGCCCGCACCGTGCTCGAGTCGAATTGCGCCGCGCGGACCAGTTCAGTCAGTAGCACGGCATTGGCTGAGTTGCCAGAGGCCAGACTCTTGATCTCCGCTCGCCAGGCCGCCGTGTTGAGCGAGGCGTCGTTAAGCGGAACGGGAACGGAACTGCCGGGCGCCGTGACTTCCAGCAAGCGGTTCGGATTCGACAGATCAGGGCAATAGATTACCAACTCGCCGAGCAGCGGCGGGCCGCTGGGATTGGCCGGCACTCCGCTGGGGCTCCAGACTACGAGCGTATCAGGAAACTGCCAACTGCCGACCGAGTCATAAACGACCACGGCGCCGGGATAATCGCCGGCGGCATAGGCCTGACTGACCGTGCGCGTGATCCGCTCGAGCGCCACGCGCGCATGTTGCGTCGCAGTCGAATACCCCTGGCTGTAGCTGGCGCCTTGTTGCACCGAAAGCGCCAAACCGGTCAACGCGCCCGCGGTGATTCCCAGAATGGAAATCGCCAGCAGCATTTCCACCAGCGTCAAACCGCGGCGCCGGCGCCAGGCGCAACCGTCAGGAACTGGGCACATAGGTGAAGACTCGCGTCAGCTCGGCTTGGGCTTGCGGTCCGCGAACGGGATCGTCGACGAGAATCCGCACGCGCACTGCACGGGAATTGCTCGTCGAACCGGGCGGCAGGGCTAACGCGCCATTGGCGTCGTCGACGTAATAGACGTCCACGGCCTGCTGCCAGCGCTGGAAGTAATTCGTCCTCGCTTGAAAGGCGGAATGCCGCTGGCCGCCTAGACCGTCGTCAACGCCCAACGCGACGCCCCATGGATCGGTCGGCGGTTGGCAGCGATATCCGTTGTAGTCGTCGATGTCGTCAAACAGGCTCCGGCCAGGTCCTGCCGACTCGTTCCCCTCGGGCTGCAAGGCGGTTGCATAAGGATTCGCGCCCGGTTCCATGTAGCGTTGGCCGGCAATCTCGTCCATCAACGCTTGCGCCATGCCGGTCGCCGCCATTTGCCGCAGGTTGGCGTCGGTCGCATCGATGGAATTCACCACTCCCAACAGCACCGCGGCGCTGGCCACGGCCGTAATCGCCGTGGAAACCAGAGCTTCCACCAGGGTAAAGGCGCGACGTGGGAACGTAAGTCGTGGCATGGCAAGCGCGTCTCAGGCCGCCGATCAAGATCCGGGTTAACTGCGCGACGCCCAGGGCCTGGTCCATCGCGTTCACGAGAAAACAGACACGGCAGGGTCCCCTCTCGCTCCCTGCTTCCCCTGCCGTGCCCGACGCCGGCGGACTGCCCTCAGGAATTCCAACTGAACTCTAGGTCAGCCGGAAGGAGTGTCAAATCCAGTCCAACCCCACGTCGAACCAGGCGGCCGAATGCGTCAGCGCGCCGACGCTGATCCGGTCTACGCCGCATTTCGCGACTTGGGCGACGGTCGTCAGATCGATCCCGCCCGAGGCCTCGAGCAGCACGTTCAGATAATCCGCATTGCGCGAAGCCACGGCCTGGCGCAATTCGTCGGGGGAGAAATTGTCGAGCAGGATGATATCCGGCCCGGCGGGAAGCACCTCCGCGAACTGCTCGAGCGTATCGACCTCGACCTCGACGATCATGCCGGCATGTGCATCGTCGGGCTCGAGCGAATGCAAGAACTCGCGCACCTTCGCCACGGCCTGCGCCGGCGTGTAGCGGCCATGTTCGGCCGTGGCCCCCAGCGCCAGATGGTTGTCCTTGATCAGCACGGCGTCGAACAATCCCAGGCGATGGTTCGAACCGCCGCCGGCGCGAACGGCCAGCTTCTCCAACCGGCGCCAGCCAGGCGTCGTCTTTCGGGTGTCGTAGATCCGAGCCTGCGTGCCGGCGATGGCGTTGACGTAGTCGCGCGTCAACGTGGCGACGCCCGAGAGTCGCCCGAGCACGTTCAGCAACGGGCGTTCGGCCGTCAACAAGCTCCGCGCCGGTCCGGTCAATTCGGCCAGCACCTGGCCGCGGCTGACGGCGTCGCCATCTTGCACCAGCGAAGTCAACTCAAGCTGCGGATCGTACTCTTCCGCCACGATCCGCGCGGCGGGCAGACCGGCGACGACGCCCGCGCGCCGCGCCGCCACCAGGGCTCGCCCCGATGCGTTTTCCGGCACCAGGGCGACGGTCGTCCAATCATACAGACGCCCCAGGTCCTCGCGCACGGCCAGGCGAACCAGTTGCCGGCAGTCGTCTTCGGAATCGTCGTCCCACGCAATCTGGCGATATTCTTTGGTAGTCATCGTAGCGGGGATTGTGGATAATGGCCGACGCCATGTCAACGCACACCGACCCGCCGCAGAAACCGCTGCCGGCCTGGCTCTGGCGGCGCGCCGATCAGGCGACGCTCGCCGCTTTGGCATGCGCTGCGCTGGTCGCCTTGACTGCCTATTGGCAGCTTCAAGGCGGGTGGAAAGGCCGGTCGATTGAAATCGACCGCGAGCCGCGGCGGAGCGCGGAGTTCGTGGTTGACATTAATCGCGCAGCGTGGCCGGAACTGGCGCAGTTGCCGGAAATCGGCGAGAGTCTCGCTCGGCGAATCGTCGAGAGCCGACGCCTGCAGGGCCCGTATCTGGATCACGAAGAGCTGCGCCGCGTCCGGGGCATCGGCCCCAAAACGCTGGCGCGCATCCGTCCCTATCTGCGTCCGCTGCCGCCCGCCGCGAACGTCGCCAGCCAATAAACCGCTTCCGGCGCTGACGAGCGGGCGAACGCCCCGTCCACGCTCCGACCCTATGACATTTTCGCCTGTCCCGGCGGCGGAGGCGTAGGAGCCGTCTTGGCGGCGAGCGGTTGACCGCAACATTCCAGATGCACGCCGGAACCGCAGTTGCAGCTTTCAGTCACTTTCAGCTTCATGCCGCATTTTTCACATTCCAACTCGGCGCCGGCCTGAAGCTGATCGGCGCGATGGGTGGTTTCCGTATGCGTGGCAGCCATTTCAATTCCTCCTGTTAAGGTCAGCGCCCCGAGAGTCTGAGGCTGCAACCTCCATGCCACCGCGCGCACCACGCAAGAACGTGGATCGCCCGGCTAAAGGCCCTCGCCGTTCTGCGATTGCTTACTCATCAACTCGGCCGGCTGAGGATCAGCGGCACAAGTAAGGCCGCCTCTGGCAGGGGACATGCCACCCGACTTCCTCGCTCCCGTCGCTCCCTGAGCTGCATAAAATAAAAAACATCACTTAAATAAATGGCGCTTTGGTTATTGACAGTCGCTCGCACCCGACTACATTTCGTGTTAGCGAAAACGTTTGTGCAAAGCCCTTCGAGACCGCTCATGAGTTCGCCCACGCGACCCACGCTGAAGAGCATCGCCCGTCGGCTCGGGATTTCGCCGTCGACGGTTTCGCGAACGCTGAACGGTCAGGGAAAGTCAAACCGCATCAGCGACGCCACGCAGCAGGCCGTTCGCGAGATGGCGCTCGAATTGGGTTTCGCCCCTAATCGGCTGGCCCGAAGTCTGCGTCTGAAGAAGACCGCGACCGTAGGCCTGGTCATTCCCGACGTCTCCAACCCGTTCTTCGCGGCGATCGCGCATGAGGTGGCCGTTTCCGCAAGGGAACATCACTATTCGATCGCTCTCTGCGACAGCCAAGAGCAGACCGCGGTCGAAGTCGAATCGCTCGAGAGTCTCGCGCACTGGCGCGTCGAGGGCCTGCTGGTCTGTCCCGTGGGCGAATCGGGCGAGCATTTTCGCGACTGGGAACGCGGCGGAACGCCGTTGGTGGTGATCGATCGCGTGCCGCCCGGCTGTGATTTTCCCTCGGTCACTTCCGACAATCGCGGCGGCGCCAAAGACGCCACCCGCTACCTGCTGGAATGCGGCCATCGGCGGATCGCTTGCATCCAGGGCATTCCCACGACCTCGTCGAACGAGGAGCGATTGGCGGGATACCGCGAAGCCATGGCAGAAGCGGGCGTTCAGGTCGATGAGCAGCTCGTCGTCGGCGAAAGTTTTCTCGAAGAAGCAGGCTACTGCGGCATGCGGAAGTTGCTGTGCGCCAAGCACAGGCCGACGGCCGTGTTCGCCTTCGGCAACCTGTTGGCGCTGGGCGCCATGTGCGCAGTTCGCGAGCGCGGCCTGACGATTCCGAGCGATGTTTCTCTGATCGGATTCGACGACTATCCGTACGCGGATCATCTTGCCGCGCCGCTGACCACGGTGGCGCAAGACTGCCGGGCCCTGGGGCGGCGGGCCTTCGAACGACTCGACGAAGCCATTCGGTCGGGGCGTTGCATCGAAAGATCGTGCTGCCGCGTTTCCACTCGCCTGGTGCGGAGGGCGTCTGTGCGACGTTGGGAGTGACGCCCGGCCCTGGAACAAAGGCCGCCACGCGTGGAAAGCCGAATCTAACCGACAAAGGAAAAGACTCAGGGGCGCCGTTTCGAATGCAGTTATTCACCAACCGGAGATTGAGATAGCCGCAAGTGCGGCCAACATCTTTCAACAGTTACTTTTTCGCGGGGGAGAAAGTTATGTTGCACGTCGATTCGCATCAGGCTGCGCCGTTTTCACGAGTGCGGTGGAAGCCATCTTCTCATGCGCCCAGCCGTCCGCGGCGAGGCGCCTTCACGCTCGTGGAGTTGCTGGTGGTGATCGCCATCATCGGCATTCTGATCGCGCTGCTGCTGCCCGCGGTTCAAGCGGTGCGCGAGGCGGCGCGGAGATCGCAATGCATCAACAACCTCAAACAATGGGGGTTGGGCATGCAAAACTACCAGGACACGAACCGCGCCTTGCCCATTCCGGCCCTGAAACAGAAAACGCCGGCATTGGTTCGCACCTATGTCGTGCCGCTGTGGCCGTTTATGGAGCAGCTACCGCTATACCAGACCTATCAACAGGGTCTCAGCAACTACTCAGCGCCGAACTGCTACGTCGGACAGATGACCGGGGCCATCGCGAAGACGGTTCCGTATTACTGGTGCCCTTCGGAAGTCGGCCGAAAGTATTTCCAAATGCCCAGCAATTGGTGGCGCACGAACGGACACTACGTCCTCAATTGGGGCAACTGGAACCTGCCCAGCGCGGCAGGCTCCGCCACGAACCCGACGAACGGGATGTATGCCGCCCCATTCGGCGCGCCGGGCTCCAAGGGCAACGACTTTACTCAGGCGCGGAACACCAAGTTCGCCGAAATCACGGATGGAACTTCCAACACGATGTTGATTGGGGAAATCCGCACCACCAGCGATCCAAACGTCGCCGATTGCCGCGGCGACTTTCATAACGTCCCCGGCCCGAGATTTTGCTTCATGACGGTGACCGGGCCGAATTCCACCATCCCCGACCATTGCGGACAGTGCAGCGTGAATCCCGTTGGCATGCCCTGTCTTCAGGCAGGCGGCCCGAGTTACGTGGCAGCGCGAAGTCTCCATCCGGGCGGCGTCAACGTGGCGTTGTGCGATGGCTCCGTGCGGTTCGTCGCCGACACCGTCGACCTGAGAGTGTGGCGGGCCGCCGGAAGCATGAACGGCGGCGAGGCGATGCCTCTCGAATAAGCCATCCGCGGAAGGCCCGTTTCCTGGCATTTTGAGACGGCCAGGAAAGGAGAGGCGTTTTGCGCTCAATGCCTGATCCCTCGATACAGGAGCCCATGGAATGCAATCCAGCCGGAAGAACCGACTCTTCGGCGCCGCGGTCGTGATAGGGGGCATGCTGACTGTGACGGGGGTTACCGGCTGCGGACGCGGCGGGTTGCCCATGGCCGACGTCCACGGCGAAGTGAAATTCGACGGCCAGCCGATCGAAACGGGTTCGATCGCGTTCCATCCGGAAGACGGCCTTGGGCCCTCCACGGGCGGCGAGATCAAAAACGGACAGTATGCCGTACGCGTGCCGCCCGGGACGAAGAAGATCGAGATTCGCGGTTCCAAGCGAGTCGGCACGCGCAAGCCCACGCCGGAGAACCCGGTGGAGGAGCCCATTTACATGGAGCTCATTCCTCCGATCTACAACATTCAGACCACGCTTTCTGAAGAGGTCAAGATGCCGGATACCCAAATCGATCTGGACCTCAAGCCGCTGGCAGGCTCGGCCAGGCGGTAAGCGAAATTGGGCCCGGCGCCGCTGCCGTGCGTTCGTCGCCAGGACAAAACGCTCCGGAAGCCATCGCCAAGCCGAGCGAGGCAAGAGCCGTCTCAATACGATCCCCAGGATTCTTCCCATGAAAGTTCGCAACCACTCTCTCTCGCACGCTTTGCCGAGCGAAACGGAACGGCTTTCAGCGGGGGCGAACGACCTCGAGACGCCTTGGCCGCTGCCTGGCTGCTTTGCACGCGCCTCGCAGAGGCGGTCCGCGTTTGCAGGAGGAGCGCTCGTCCTGGGCCTGGCTTTCGCCTTGGTTGCCTTGGCCTCGCGGGTCCATGCCGCCAACGACGCCGCTGCCAAACCCAACGTAGTGCTGATCCTGGCGGACGATCTCGGCTGGACCGACCTGGGGTGCTACGGCAGCGACTTGTACGAGACGCCGCACCTGGATCGGCTGGCGAAAGAGGCGATGACGTTCACGCAGAATTATGCGGCCTGCACCGTCTGCTCGCCGACCCGGGCCGCCCTGCTGACCGGCAAGTACCCGGCCCGGCTCCACATTACCGATTGGATTCCCGGGCTGATGCCCTCCAATCCGAAGTTGCTCGTGCCGGACTGGACCAAGTACCTGCCGGCGGAGGAAAAAACTCTCGCCGACTACTTCAAGGCTGCCGGTTATGCGACGGCCAGCATCGGCAAATGGCATCTCGGCGACAAGCCTTATTGGCCCGAGCGGCACGGCTTCGATTTGAACCTGGCCGGCACGGAGGCCGCGTCGCCGCAGAGCTACTTCGCTCCGTGGCATATCTCGACGCTCGCCGACGGCGCGGCAGGCGAGTATCTCACCGACCGGCTCGGCGAGGAGGCGGTGAAATTCATCGAACGCTCCAAGGACCGGCCGTTCTTTCTCTACCTGCCTCACTTCGCCGTCCATATCTCGACCAAAGGCAAGGTCGAAGGTCCGGGCGCCCTCGTGGATAAGTATCGAGACAAGATTCGCCCCGGACTGGCGCACGCCAACGGGGAGTACGCCGCCATGGTCGAGAGCATGGATGCGACCGTCGGCCGCATCCGAACGAAGCTGGATGAACTCGGACTGGCCGAACGCACAATTATCGTCTTCACCTCCGACAACGGCGGCCGCGTTCCCACCACGTCGAATAAACCGCTCCGCTTTGGCAAAGCGTCGGCCTATGAAGGGGGCGTCCGCACGCCACTGATCGTGCATTGGCCCGGCGTGACCAAACCGGGCGCCGTCTCGGATGCCGCCGTCATCACGATGGACGTACACGCGACGCTGCTGGAAATGTGCCGTTTGCCAAAGGCGCCGCAGAATGACGGCGTCAGCCTGACGCCGTTGCTGCGGCAGTCCGGCGAGTTGCAGCGCGACGCCATCTTCTGGCATTACCCGCATCATCAGTGGTATCAACTTGGCGGAACGACGCCGTACGGAGCGATCCGCGCAGGCGACTACAAGCTGATTGAGTTTTACAACGATATGCGCGTGGAATTGTACGACGTGCGCGAAGACATCGGCGAGCAGCACGACCTGGCCGCCGCCATGCCGGAGAAGGTCGACCAGCTCCGCGCCCGGCTGCACGCCTGGCGTGAAGAGATCGGCGCACAGATGCCGAGGCCGAACCCCGACTACGATCCTTCCAAGCCCGAGGCCCAACCGCGGAAACAGCGCAAGCAAGCTGCGGCGCCCGAACAGTCCTTGCCGGCTTGGGCCTCGCATAAGAAGATGCAGAGCGAAACCATTCCCGGCCCTCAGCAAGCTTCGAACCGCGGCGGCTGGATTGCGCAGTTGAAGCATTGGCGCCAGAGCGAGCGAGAACGCTTCCAGTACGACGGCCGCGATTACGAGCGGCCAGAGACCCTTTGGACGCAACGCAGCCTGGTCCAATCGCAGATGATGGTCGAAGACCGTTACTTCTACGATCCGGAGACCGGGAAATATACCGTCGATCGCTACCTGGACGATCTCCAGCGGCGATACGGCGGCGTCGACTCGGTGCTGGTCTGGCCCGTCTATCCGAACGTCGGCATCGACAATCGCAATCAGCTTGATATGCTGCGCGACCTGCCCGGCGGCATCGCGGGAGTGAGCGAGATGGTCGACGACTTCCATCGTCGCGGCGTCCGCGTGCTGTTTCCGGTCATGCCCTGGGAGGCCGACACGCGAACGGAAGGCAAACCGCTGGCCGAGGCCGCCGCGCTGCTGATTAAGCAAATCGGCGCCGACGGCATCAATGGAGACACCATGGCCGGCCTGGGCGTCGAATATCGGCAGGCGGCCGAAAGATTGAATTATCCGCTCGCACTGGAGCCGGAATGGTGGCTGGGCGACCAAGCCATGACGGCTTGGAACACGATGAGTTGGGGCTACTGGAAATACCAGCAGACGCCCGTAGTCAGCCGTTACAAATGGTTTGAGCCGCGGCACATGGTCCACGTCTGCGAGCGCTGGGCGAGGGATCGCACGGACGGCCTGCAATCGGCCTTCTTCAACGGCGTGGGCTACGAAAGCTGGGAGAACGTCTGGGGCATCTGGAATCAATTCACGCCGCGCGATGCGGAAACGCTGCGCCGCACGGCCGCTATCGAACGAGCGGTCGCTGACTTGCTCACGAGCGAGACCTGGCGGCCCCACGCTACGGCGCTGCAAACCGACGTCTACGCCAGCCGCTTTCCGGGCCCCGAGCGCACGGCGTGGCTGCTGGTGAATCGTTCGCCCGAGGACCGTTCCGGCGACCAGCTTCGAGTACAGCATCGCGAAGGCGCACGCTACTATGATCTCTGGCACGGCGCCGAGCTGAAGCCGGAAATCGCCGGCAAATGGGCGACGTTAAGTTTCGAGATTGAAGGCCGCGGCTACGGCGCCGTGCTGATCGTGACGAAAGGCCCGCTCCCCGCGGCCGTGGCGCAACTGCTGCCGATGATGGCCGAGCTGGCCAAAATGCGGCTGAGCGCTCTGTCGGCCGAGTGGAAAGCCCTGCCGCAGCAGATCGTCGAGATCGCTCCGACCAGGCCCGTCCGCGAGCCGCCGCCAGGCATGGTGCGGATACCCGGGGGCAAGTTTCCTTTCAAGGTCCAAGGCGTTGAGATCGAAGGGGGCGACGAGCCGGGCGTCGACGTGCAGTACCCGTGGGAAGAACTGCCGCGGCGGTTCCACGAAGAGCAGCTGGAGATGAAGGCGTTCTTCATCGACAAATACCCCGTCACCAATGCGCAGTTCAAGCAGTTCCTCACCGCTTCCGGCTACCGGCCGAAGGACGATCACAACTTCCTGAAGGACTGGCGCGGCGGGGCCTTCCCGTCGGGCTGGGAGAAGAAGCCGGTGACTTGGGTTTCTCTGGAAGACGCCCGGGCTTATGCGGCCTGGGCCGGCAAGCGGTTGCCTCACGAATGGGAATGGCAGTACGCGGCGCAGGGCGCCGACGGCCGCCTTTATCCCTGGGGCAATGATCCCAATCCGTCCGCACAACCGCAGCCGCAAGAGGGCCCCGAGCTGCGCGAGCCAACCGACGTCGACGCGTTCCCGCAGGGCGCCAGCCCGTTCGGCGTCATGGACATGACCGGAAACGTCTGGCAGTGGACGGATGAATTCCGCGACGAGCATACGCGGGCGGCCATCGTGCGCGGCGGCGGATATTACCGCCCAGGCGGCTCCAAGTGGTACTTCCCGCGGAACGATACGCTGGCTGAGCATGGCAAGTACCTGCTAATGGCGCCCAGCAAAGACCGCTCCGCCATGATCGGCTTCCGCTGCGCAGCCGACGCGGAGTGACCGAAACCTTCAGGGGCGAAGTTCGCATACAGGGGAATTTCATGGCTCGTCGAGGCCTGCTTACCGCTTTCCTGCTCGCAGTCGCGTTCGCTTCAACCAGCAGCTCGGCCCGCGCTGCAAAGCGCCCGCCCAATTTCGTGATCATCTTCATCGACGACATGGGCTACGCCGACATTGGTCCGTTCGGCGCTCAAGGCTACGAAACGCCCCATCTGGACCGCATGGCGCGGGAAGGCCGCCGCTTCACCGATTTTTATGTCACGCAAGCCGTCTGCTCCGCCTCCCGTGCGGGGCTGATGACGGGCTGCTACAACGTACGCGTCGGCATTCAGGGCTGGCTGCGAGCCTCTTCGGACCACGGCATTCATGCGGATGAGATGACGCTGGCCGAGGTCGTCAAGCAGAAGGGCTACGCCACGGCCTGCTACGGCAAGTGGCACCTTGGGCATCATCCGAAGTTCCTGCCCACGAGCCAGGGATTCGATGAGTTCTTCGGCATCCCCTGGTCGAACAACATGCGGCCGCTGCCGTTCATGGAAGGAACGCGGGTCTCCAAGCCGAAGCTGACGAAAGCGGACCGCGACGACTTCACGGCGCTCTGCACCCAGCGCGCGGTGCGTTTCATCGAGACCAACAAGGACCGTCCGTTCCTGCTCTACCTGCCGCACGCCATGGTCCACGTGCCGCTCAATGTTTCCGACCGGTTCCGCGGCAAAAGCGAGCGCGGCCTGTTCGGCGACGTCGTGGCGGAACTCGACTGGTCCGTAGGCCAGATTCTCCAGGCGCTGCGGGCCTGCGAGCTGGAAAACGACACGTTCGTGCTGTTCACCTCCGACAACGGCCCCTGGCTGCGATTCGGCGATCACGCCGGTTCCGCGGCGCCGCTGCGCGAAGGCAAGGGCGCCATGTTCGACGGCGGCTGCCGCGAACCGACGATCATCTGGTGGCCCGGCAAGATTCCCGCGGGAACGGTTTGCCGGACTCCGGCGATGACCATCGACCTTCTGCCCACCATCGCCCATCTGATCGGGGCGGAGCTTCCCGAACACGCCATCGACGGCAAGAACATCTGGCCTCTGATTGCGGATGCCCCCGGGGCGAAATCTCCCCACCAGGCCTACTTCTTCTATTACGGAGAGCAGTTGCAGGCGGTGCGCATGGGACGCTGGAAGCTGCACTTTCCCCACGACTATCCCACGCTCGACGGCCGCGCCGGCGGAGCGGGTGGAAAGCCCGTGCCGGTCGAGCAGGCGCATATCGATCTGGCGTTGTTCGATCTCGAGCAAGATCCCGGCGAGAAGGTCAACGTGCTGGAACACCACCCTGAGGTCGTCGTCAAGATCAAGAAGCTGGCCGACGAAATGCGGACGGAATTGGGCGATTCCGCAACCGGCCAGAAAGGCGCCGGCCTGCGCGAACCCGGCCGCGTGCAGCAGGGCGACTTGCGCTTCGACTGGGATCCGGAGAAGCCGATCCGCGTTGAACCCAGGCTGATCGAATGAAAGCCCCGCGCCGCACTCGACTGGCGGACGCTGAGCGTGTTCAGTACACTGCCGCACGATGCAGTTTGGCGTCGGCATCCTGCTTGCGCCGTCCTCGCCGCGCATCGTAGCACAGCTTCCATATCCGCCGAACCTCAGGGAAGCCCTCGGTCATGAGCACGCCGCCGTCAGAACATCCGACGCTCCAGGCCATGCCTTACGGCATGGAGCTCCTCAACCATCAGGGCCTGAATAAAGGGACCGCCTTCACCGAAGACGAACGGAACCGGTTGGGACTGCACGGTCTGCTGCCCCCGCAGGTCGAGACCCTGGAAGAACAACTGGTGCGCGCCTACGAGGCCTATCAGCGCAAAGACGACGATCTGGAGCGGCACATTTACCTCCGCGCCCTGCAAGACGCCAACGAGGTCCTGTTCTACCGGCTGCTGCTCGACCACGTCGAAGAAATGGTCCCGATGGTCTATACGCCGGTCGTGGCGCAGGCTTGCGAGCAGTTCTGCCACATCTATCGGCGGCCGCGAGGGATGTTCATCTCGTACCCGCTCCGCGATTCGATCCCCGACTTGTTGCGGAATCGCCCGCATCGAGAGGTCGACGTGATCGTCGTGACCGACGGCGAACGCATCCTGGGCATCGGAGACCAAGGCGCCGGCGGCCTGGGCATTCCCATCGGCAAGCTCTCGCTGTACACGCTGATCGGCGGCATCCATCCGGCCCGCACGTTGCCGATCGTGCTGGACGCGGGCACGAACAACGCCGAGCGACTCCGAGATCCCGAGTATCTCGGCTGGCGCCATGAACGCGTTACCGGCCAGGCCTATCTCGACTTCATCGAGGCCTTCGTTCAGGCCGTAAAGCAAGAGCTGCCCGACGTCTGCTTGCAATGGGAAGACTTTGCGACGCCCCATGCGCGGCCGATCCTGGAGCGCTACCGCGATGAGATGCTGACCTTCAACGACGACATCCAAGGGACGGCCGCCGTGACGCTCGGCGCCGTCCTGGCGGCCGTCAAAGTTGCGGGCCAGAGTCTCAAGGAACAGCAGATCGTCATGCTCGGCGCCGGCTCGGCCGGAATGGGCGTGGCGGACCTGCTGCGCGCGGCGATGCGTGACGCCGGGCTTTCCGATGAGGAAGCGCGCCGCCGCTTCTGGTTCGTCGACAAGGGCGGTTTGCTGCACGCCGGAAGAACCGATCTGACCGACGAACAGCGAGTCTACGCACAGCCGCAAGATCGCATCTCGGCCTGGCCGCGAACGCCCGCAGGCCAGATCGGCTTCTCCGAAGTGATCCGGCAGGTGGAGGCCACAATTCTCATCGGACTGTCGACGGCCCGCGGCGCCTTTACGGAAGCGATCGTCCGCGACATGGCAGGCAAGGTCCGCCGCCCGATCATCTTCCCCCTCTCCAACCCGACGGCCCGTTCCGAAGCCGTCCCTGAAGATTTGCTGCGCTGGACGGACGGCCGCGTGCTGACGGCGACCGGCTCGCCCTTTGCGCCGGTGAGTCACGGCGGCAAGAACGTCCCGATCGCGCAGTGCAACAACATCTACATCTTCCCCGCCATCGGACTGGGCGCGGTTGCGTCAGGCGCCCAGCGCGTTACCGACGGCATGATTCTGGCCGCAGCGCGGGCGCTGGCCGAACGTTCGCCCGCGCTTCAGGATGCCTCGGCCTCGCTTCTGCCGGCGCTCACGGACCTTCGAGACGTCGCCGTGCACGTTGCCACGGCGGTCGGCCTGGAGGCCCAGAAGGCGGGCGTGGCGCCGAAAACCGACGCCGAGCAACTGGCTGAGCGGGTCAAGGCGGCGCAGTGGACTCCGGCTTACCCGAGGTACTGAAGCTGCGCCGCTCAACGGTTGTTGGATCGTCAGCCCGTCAGGCCCACTTTACTTCCCAGCCGTGACGATACGGCTTGGTCAGCAGCGAATGGGCCTTCGACGAATTGGGAATCTTCAGCGCCGCCGCATCCCATTGCAGCGTCTCGTGCGGCACGCGGATGGCGACCGTCCCCAGCAGCACGGTTTCGGTGAGCGGACCGGCGTAGTCGAAGTGCGACGTGGTCTTGCCTTCGCCGCGGCAAGCGTCGGCCCATTGAATGTAATGGTCGACGCTTCCCACTTCCGGCAGTTCGAACTTCTCGAGCTTCTCCGTCGGCAGCAGTTGCGGCATGGCGACGTGCGGAATGATCAGCGTTCCTTGTTCTCCGATCAGCACCGAGCCCGACCCGGGCAGCTTGACGCTGCTGGGAATGCCGAGCGCTTCGTGCGAGGGCTTTTTCCCTTCGCCCTCGTACCAGGTGAGCTTGAGCGCGTCGGAGGCGGTCCGCGGCGTGCCCGGGAATTCATAGTGGACCGTCGCCCATTTCGTCCACACCTCGCGATTGATCGGCGGGGCCTCTGCGCGAACCGTGCGCGGCGCGGTCAGTTCGAGCGCCATGAAAACGGGATCCATGATATGGCAGCCAAAATCGCCGAGTTGACCGTTGCTGAAATCCTGCCAGCCGCGCCAGTTGAACGGGTGATAGATCTTCGTCTTATAAGGCCGCGTCGGGGCCACGCCGAGCCAGTTGTTCCAGTGGAGTTCCGGCGGCACGGGATCTTCGCCCGCCGGCCGGTCGCTTTCCATCAGCCAGCTCATGGCGCCGCTCTGCCAGGAATGGACTTCTTTCACTTTGCCGATCGCGCCGTCGTGAACCAGCTTGACGGCCGTACGGTAGGCCACGTGCGACTGGATCTGGTTGCCCATCTGCGTGACCACGCCCGCCTTCTTGGCTGCCAACCGCAGTTGCCGCGCCTCAAACACGGTGTGCGTCAGCGGCTTCTGGCATTGGACGTGCTTGCCCAATTGGATGGCCGCCATCGAAATCGGCGCGTGCATGTGGTCGGGCGTCGAGACGATCACGGCGTCAATATCCTTGGCCTCGTCCAGCAGGCGCCGCCAATCGGCATAGCGCCGGGCCTGCGGATACTTCTCCGCCGCTCGGCCCATGTGTTGCGGCCCTTCGTCGATATTGCACAGCGCCACGACATTGACGTGCGGGCTGGCGGCCGTCGCCGTCAAATCCGACCAGCCTTTGCCCCCCGTGCCGATGCTGGCGATATTCAACTTGCTGTTCGGGCCAGCAGCGCGAATTCGCGCCGGCCCCAGCGACAGCCCCGCCCCCGCGGCGACCATGGTTTTGACAAACGTTCGACGAGAGGCGAGTCGTGACATCGGCGGGAATCTCCGAGAGGGGATATTGGGGGAAAGGTAGCTGAGGAAGGATTGTTCGAAAGACAGCTCCTGGGGCCCGGGCATTTCACCGCGTGGCAAGCCGCCACGGGCCGCCCAGAGCCGTCATTTGGCAAGGCGCAGTATTAACCAGAATCTGCCGCGGAGCAAGGGTTAGCGGCCAGGCGCCTACATCACGCGGAACGTGACGGCTACTGTACGGCCAACGGCAAGCTCCGGCGAAATGCCAGGCGAGTCGCGAAGCTGAGCGTACAGTTGTCCTCACGCTCCGCCGTGAGGGGAACCAAGGAGGGACGCCGCAGAACGCCATCCGCGAGCGCTGGGCCGGCAGTAGGCGCGATCCTATCGCTGCTTCCATCACGCGGGAGCGTGATGGCTACTGTACGGCCGAAGGCAAACTCCGGCGAAATGCTGGGCGAGCCGCGAAGCTGAGCGTACAGTTGTCCTCACGCTCCCGCGTGAGGGAACCAAGCATCGACGCTAAACAACCGCATGAGCCGTTGCGGCCGTTTCATGTTTTGGATTACCAGGCCAGTGTCGCCGTCGTTGAGCGAGCTTGCCGTCAGCTCAAGGGACCGGCTAAACTGACTGTCGGCTGCACCAAGAAAAATGCGCCATCCGCATAGAGGTTAGCCTGCGCTTTTCGGTCCATCGGCTCAGTTCAACGCCCGATCTAACGGTTGGCAGCATCGGAGTCGAATGACGGACGGCCATCGGGCTCCCGCCGTTACGTCGCGGGCAAACCTGCCGTCCACGGTTCGATTGCAATTTGCTCATGCGATGAACGCACGGCAACTCCCATCGCGCGTGCTGCAAGTACCCTCGGATTTACGGAAGAAGGGCGAATGCAAAAGATTCTCATGACAGGTTTTGGAGATTGGGCGGGCAGTTGCGTAATCCTGCCAAGGGCGTCGCAGACGCCCTGAATGGCATTTCCGTCGCCGGCGCAACGGTCAGCAGCGTGATTGCACCCAGCGTCTTCAATCAAATGGCGGGGGTCGTCACACACGAAATCGACAGGCTCTCGCCCGATATCGTCATCATGCTGGGGGAATTCTGCGGACGGAGTATGATCACGGTGGAGCGTCTGGCTCAAAACCTGATCGACGCGACGCGTTACAACATGGGAGACGACTTAGGTTCGCAGCCCCAGGATGCGCCGGTCGTACCCGGCGGGCCTGCCGCCTACTACACGACGCTGCCGATCCGAGCCATGGTCAAAGCCATGCGTCGCAACGGCGTTCCCAGCGATATCTCCGACACGGCGGGGACGTTCGGCTGCAACCTGCTCATGTATAGCGTGCTGCACCACATCGCTCAGGGCGGCCTGCGTATCCGGCGCGGGCTGGCTTCACCTACCCTCGCTTCCTGCCACCGCGGCGCTCGAAGCCAACCTTGGCATGCCCAGCATGTCCTTGGACACTCAAATCGAGGGCGTGAAGGCGGCGGTCGCAGCGGTGGTAGAGAACGAGCAAGACAGCGACGATCCCATCCGCTCGCAGTGGCAATAGAGTCCGTCCCGCGCCAAAGCCGTTTGCGCCTCAATCTTGCGGGTGCATGGTGAAGCTGCGTGGCAGCTCCACGTCACCAGGGGACTGACGTCCCCCGCTCGCCATGGGCGAGCGGCGCCGCTTCCATAACGCGGAGCGTGATGACGACTGTACGGCCAAAAGCAAACTCCGATGAAATGCTGGGCGAGCCGCGAAGCTGAGCGTACAGTTGTCCTCACGCTCCGCCGTGAGGGAACGAAGAATGGGCGCCGAAGAAGGCACGGGCCGTTGCGACCGTTTCATCTTTTTTGATTACCAGCCCGGCGGCGCCGGCGTTGAGCGAAACGGATTCACGGGACCAGTCCAATTACGAAAAAAAAGATAGCTCGGTTTGACTTCGCTTTGCCTGCAAGCAACACTGGTGAAACGTCGCAGGCTCTAACATCCGGCGGCGGGAGATCGTTTCGCAGCCGTTTTGTACCGCAGCCACGATCTGGCCTTCGACCAGGTATTTCCCTTCCCGCCCGGTCCATTGATCGAAAGCCGATCTCACCATTCCGTACCAACAACTCCACGAATTGGAGCAAGGCGCCGCCATGATCCTCAGAGCTTTTGGCCTTTTATCCGAGTTCAAGGCCCGGCGGTTCGTCGTCGTGGCCGTGCTGCTGCTCGGCGCCGGAGCCGCGGCCGCCGAGCAACGACCGCCAGAGCAAGCGGGTTCTGACAAGGTCGAGCCAAAGCATCGCTCGCACCTGCCCCTGCCGAATACCGTGCGGCCGAGCCTGGTGACTTACGACGCGAAGAGCCCGGACACGCACTTTCCGCCGATCGAGCAGTTGCGGCCGCCCAAAGGCGCGCCCAACGTGTTGATCGTCTTGATCGATGACGTCGGTTTCGGCGCATCGAGCACGTTCGGCGGCCCGTGCCAGACGCCGACGCTCGACCGGCTGGCCGCAGGCGGTTTGCGATACACCCGCTTCCACACCACGGCCCTCTGTTCGCCGACTCGGCAGGCCCTGCTCACCGGACGTAATCACCACTCCGCCGGAATGGGCGGAATCACCGAGATTGCCACCGGCGCGCCGGGCTACAGTTCCGTGCGTCCCAATTCCATGGCCCCCCTGGCGCAGACGCTGACGCTCAACGGCTACTCCACCGCGCAGTTCGGCAAATGCCACGAGGTCCCCGTCTGGCAGACCAGCCCGGCCGGTCCGTTCGATGCCTGGCCCTCGCGCGGCGGCGGCTTCGAATACTTCTACGGCTTTCTCGGCGGCGAGGCGAACCAGTGGTACCCGACGCTGTTCGAAGGGACGACGCCGGTCGACATCAAGAAGACGCCGGAGGAGGGCTATCATCTTGTTGACGGACATGACCGACAAGGCGATGAAATGGATCGGCGCAGCAAAAAGTCGCTGGCGCCCGACAAGCCGTTCTTCGTCTACTTCGCCCCCGGCGCCACGCACGCGCCGCACCACGTGCCGAAGGCATGGGCCGACAAGTACAAGGGCAAGTTCGATCAAGGCTACGTCAAGCTCCGCGAGGAGACGTTCGCCCGGCAGAAGAAGCTCGGGCGTGATTCCCGCCCGACTGCCAGCTCACCGCATGGAACAAGGAGATCCCGACCTGGGACGAAATGCCGGACGCGTTCAAGCCGGTGCTCGCCCGCGAGATGGAAGTGTATGCGGGCTTTCTCGAATACACGGACCACCACGTCGGCCGGATCGTCGATCTGCTCGAAAAGCTGGAGCATGCTCGACGACACGCTGATCTACTACATCTGCGGCGACAACGGCGCCTCGGCCGAAGGTTCGATCAACGGCTGTTTCAACGAGATGAGCTATTTCAACGGCCTGCAGGCGCTGGAGACGCCCGAGTACCTGACGCCAGCGGCTCGACAAGCTCGGCGGGCCGGAGTCCTACAACCACTACGCCGTCGGCTGGGCGCATGCGATGTGCACGCCCTACCAATGGACCAAGCAGGTCGCCTCTCACTGGGGCGGCACGCGCAACGGCACGGTCGTCCACTGGCCGAACGGCATTCAAGGACAAGGGCGAAATCGCGCACGCAGTTCACCCACGTCATCGACGTCGCGCCGACGATCCTGGAGGCGGCCGGCCTGCCGCAGCCGGAGTCGGTCAACGGCATCCAGCAGGACCCGATCGAGGGCGTCGAGCATGCTCTATTCGTTCAATGACGCCGACGGCCGCAGGAACGCCACGACACGCAGTACTTCGAGATTCTCTGCAATCGCGGCATCTACCACAATGGCTGGACCGCGGTGACCAAGCACCGCACGCCCTGGGCGGCGGCCACTGCCACAGTGCCCGCCTTCGACGACGACGTCTGGGAGCTGTACTCGGACAAGGATTGGACTCAGGCCAACGACCTCGCCAAGCAGATGCCGGAGAAACTCCACGAACTGCAGCGTCTGTTCCTGATCGAGGCGACGCGTTACAAGGTGCTGCCCTTTGGACGACCGGGTCTTGGAGAAGATGAACCCCGACACCGCCGGCCGGCCGGTCCTGGTCAAGGGAGAAACCCAACTTCTGTTTCAGCGGCATGGGACGGCTGCTGGAAAACTGCGTGTTGAGCATCAAGAACAAGTCGCATTCGGTGACGGCGGAAATCGTCGTGCCGGAGCAGGGCGCCGAAGGCGTGATCATCTCGCAGGGCGCGAACATCGGCGGTTGGAGCCTGTATGCCAAACACGGCAAGCTCAAGTACTGCTACAACTGGGGCGGCTTCAAGCACTTCTTCGTGGAGGCCGCCGACAAGCTCCCGACGGGTCGGCATCAGGTTCGAATGGAGTTTGCTTATGCCGGCGGCGGCCTCGGCAAGGGCGGCAAGGCGACGCTGTTTGTGGACGGCAAGCAAGTCGGCGCGGGAGAGATCGGCGCGACGCTGGCGATCGTCTTCTCGGCCGACGACGGCTGCGATGTCGGCGTGGACTCCGGAGCTCCCGTCTCGCCCGACTACGGGCCGCAGGGCAACGCCTTCAACGGCGAGGTCAAGGGCGTTCAGCTTTCGATCGCAGACGACCCGAACAACACGGACCATCTGGTCAAGCCGGAAGACGCCATCCGCGCGGCGTTGGGACGGCAGTAGGCGCCAAGTCCTACCTGTGCTTACATCACGCAGAGCGTGATGGCTACTGTACGGCCAAAGTCAAGCTCCAGTGAAATGCCAGGCGAGGCGCGAAGCTGAGCATACAGTAGGCCTCACGCTCCCGCGTGAGGGAACCCGAGCGAAATCGACGTTCTTTCCATCGCAAGGAGACGGCAGCCGCTTTACCGATTCGCCTGCCGCGTCTTTGGCGCCTTAACTCACGCTCTGGCACCCGATCCGTCGGGTTCCGCAGCTTGCGGCCGTTGCGGCGTCAGCTCTTCGCGATACGGCCTGCCTTCGCGATAAAGCCCCAATCGGTCGCGGCATGCGGCTTTGTCGTGCTCGTGCGAATCGGAACAGGCGCGTGCGGTCCTGCACGTCGAACGACGCCCAATCGGCGCCCTCCGCACATGATTCCACGAGTTCCACCGTCGTCGGCGCCGCCGTTGGGCCGAACGGCATGACGAGGTGCGGACCAAAGATGCGACCGGCGGCGTAAGTGCGGGCAGGGACATTGTTCTCAAGGACGGACTGTAATCACCATGTTTTTCCCCCACTTCGACGCCGTGGCGAGAGCCGCATCGCTCTCGAAACGTGCGATCGTGTGGACCGTTGCTGGCATGGCCCTGGTCCGCGTAAGCACTGCGTTCGCGGATGAGAGGGTCACTCTCCAGGTCTGGCCTTTGTCCGTCTATGAAGACAGCGAGGGAGAGTATCACGGCCATTGCCAACCGCTCGCCTTGACGGTCGTCAGAAACGCGCGGCTCGGTACGGGTCGGTTTCTATGAATCGGAAGTCGGCGGCTCGGGACCGCAATGGAGATCGGCCGGCTGGACCGCGGTGATGACCGCGGCCCAGTTGCTGGATTTCGATCGCCGGATTGGTGAGGTCTCGTTCGAAATCCAAGGCCGCATCGACGGTCCCAGCGCAGGGGCGTTAATGACGGTTGGCGTGTTGGCCGCCGCCCGCGGCGATCGTATCCGACCCGATGCCACCATGACGGGCACGATTAATCCGGACGGCATCATCGGGCCGGTAGGCGGCATTCCTCATAAGCTCGACGGCGCCGCCCAGGCGGGAAAAAAACTGGTCCTGATTCCGGCCGGCATCCCCTATCAAAAAGACCAGAACACGGGCGCCACGTCTGATCTGGTGACGCTCGGAAACCGCTTGGGCGTGGAAGTCGTCCCCGTGCTTGACATCTTCGCCGCATATCAAAAATTGACCGGCGCCGAACTGCCCCGGGCGAGCGCCTATACGCTGGGTCGGGCCGATTCGGTGACGTACGACATGACCGATGAGATTATGAACGAGTGGCTGGCCCGCGTCCGCAAAGTCTGGAAAATCTGGGACGAACAGCCCGAGACAATGCACTTTACTCCGGAAAGAACTGCGTTTCAGAAGCAAGCCAAGGCGCTCTATCTGAGCGGAGCGAACCTCTGGGACGAAGGAGAGTATTGCGCGTCGTTGCACGATGCGCTGCAAGCAATCCGCGGACATTACCTGACGCAAGAGGCCGACCGCTGCGAACAGGTTTACCAGCAAAGCGGCGAAGCTGCCATGATCGCTCGCATCCGCAACAATGACTGGCTCGCGAAAGCCGTCGCAGATTCCTCCGCGACGCTGGGAGGCTTCACGCCCCAGAATCTCAACCAATTGGGCATTTATCTGGAAGCGATTGACGCTTTCCTGACCGGCGTCAGCTATCGCGCGCTGGCCGCAACCATGCTCGATCAGTTGGCTGCCATGGCGCCTGCCAAACGAGCCGCCGCGCGCGCCATGCGAGCTACTGCCAGGTTCGCGGCTGGTTCATGCTCAAGCTGGCGGAAGACTACATCAAAGGGGCGGGACGCCTGGAAGGAGCCCCCATTCCCGAGTCGACGGCGATTGCCGAGCTGGCCGATTTCTATCGCCGAGCGGCTGACGCGAACGTCAGCGCCTTCATCTCCCTCGCGGTCACCCCGGCAGCCGAAAAGCAAGGGCTCAGCACCTCGCAAGTGGAGTTCAACTTGTGTCTCAAGGACGAGGAATTCGGCCTGCTCCGACAAGCGGACCGGCAATTTCCTGCCGCCATCCAGCGCGATTTTCCGGCCGGCCTGCAGCGGAACTGCGCCAGTTGGCGGCCAGTCTCTACACGTACTGCTACGGGGCGATGCTCGTGGCCAAGTATTACTCGCTCGACGCCGAACTCGACGACCAACTGGAAGTGGTCCGGCTGGGCCGAGAGCGGACGTTCGGCGATTGGCTGGCAGGCTCCGAGGACGAGGCGTTGCGGGGCATCGGGCGGTTGCACGAAGGCGGCGGCGACTCGTTCACCTGTCGCTACGCCTACGAAACGGCCCATGTCATTGAGGGCCGCGGACTTGCCAGCCGTCTCGAAGCGCTGCACTTGCTGTTCCGCGCCAGCGTCGCCTCGCGAGTGTTGTGGCGGATTTCTCAGGCGCCGACGAACAGGTCTTAGGAAGGCGACGGAAATGCGCCGAATTGCAGCGACATTCGGTACGTACCGTGCACACGCCCGGCTCGCCGAACGGCTGGCGCAGCGCATGCCGCGGCGCTGCCGGGCGGCATACCGAGTATGCCCAAAGGAGTAGGCGCCCTCCGCTGTGCCGTAACCGGAAGGGGGAAAGATATCGATGGTCGCCTTTGCGTTGGCAGGCCCCGACGGATGGCGCGTTCGACGCACTTCCTGCGCTCCGCGCGGCCAGGCGATTCCATCACGCGGGAGCGTGATGCCTACTGTACGGACAGCAGCACACTCGTGCGAACTGCCGGGCGAGACGCGAAGCTGAGCGTACAGTACACCTCACGCTCCCGCGTGAGGAAACCCGACGGAGGCTCGCGCCTCCGCCTCGCCTTAACCGACGCCGAAGGCGCGCTCAAAGGACCAGGCCGGTCGGCACATGGAATGTGCCTGCTACTTTCGGGCAATCGTCGCTCTGCGCCAAGCCAGATGCGCTCTAACCTCGGTGATGGAATCCACCTTTTCCTCGCTACCGAAGGAGACTGCCGATGTCGACGAGCGCCGCTGCCGAACGGAAAACCAAACCAATGCCCCCTCGCTGGAAAATGCACCTCGAAGACTTTGCTCCCGAAGTCATCTCTACGGAAGTCACGATGGCGCCGTTTGAGCGCGAAAAGTCGTTCGAATGCCCCTGGATCGCCGAGGGCCGGCTGCCGCAAGGCGCGCTGACGGTGGTTGCCGGCGAACCCGGCTCCGGCAAGAGTTTTCTGGGCTGCGAGTGGGCGGCCCGGATCAGCAACGGGACGCACGATTTCGATGGGGCCGTGATTGCGCATGCCCCCGACATGACGGCGCCGATGATCCGCACCCGGCTCGACGCCGCCGAGGCGACGGTGGAACGCATTGCCGCGCTCACGCTCCGCTGGCCGGACCTGGGAGAGGAAATGACGGTCGATAAGATGGAGCGCCGGATTGCCGCCCTCGGGGCCGCGACGGTGGGCTCCACGCCGTGTCGGCTGCTGATCGTCGACAATGTCGAAGCCTGGGCCGCCCGGGGCGATCAGTCGTCGAGTCGAGCCTCAATCAACTACCTGTTGTTGAAGCTCGGCCAACTGGCCGCCCGCACCGGCATGGCCGTCGTCGCGCTGACTCGCTTGAGCGGTCCGGCCGGCAGCCGCATCGCCGCCCAGGAACTGGCCGAGTTCTCGGCTGCTGCGCCGGTCGTGTGGCTGGTCGCCCGCGACGCCGACGATCGCAAGCGGCGCTTGTTGCTGCCGGTCAAAAACAGTCTGGCCGAAGAACTGCCGGCTACGGCCTTCCGCATTCAAGGCGGCCGCGTGGCCTGGGACGCGGAGCCGGTCGAGCAATCGGCCGCCATGCTCGTGCCGCCCAGCGCCCGGCGGCATGCCGAGCAGCGCGACCGCGAGTCGGCCGCCGAGTGGCTGCTGGAAGCGCTCGAAGACGGACCGATGGAATCGACCGAGTTGTTCCGCCAGGCGCGCAGTTGCGGCATTTCCGCCAAGACGCTGCGCCGCGCCGGCAAGAGCCTGGGGTTGAAGCCCAGGAAGCGCGGGTTCCAGGGGCCGTGGGAGTGGGGCGGGGGAAATGCGGAAGTCGGAATGCGGAAGTCGGAAAGGGGAGAACCGCGGAGCGGGGGAGAGTGAGAGAGAGGACATGCTGCTCCCGAGCCCGAGTGCCCAAAGGCGCCCAACTTTGATGGGGAAAGTTCGCAGTGCGAGCGGGAAGTTGCTTGCGCGAGGCGTGAGCAGCGGGGTTTGAGACGGAAGCCGGCGGTTTTCATTCCGACTTCCGACTTCCGCATTCCGACTTCGCCAAAGGCGCCCAACTTCGCGAGGGAAAATTCGCACAAGTTGGGCATCTTGGCGGCGCGGCAAGGCTCTCCGCCGAGCTTGCCTCGGCGGGAAGCTCGATTGGTCAGCTAGATGATCGCCCCACCTCACATGTCGTTGTGCGTTCTTCGTCCGCCGCCTTGGGCGGCGGACGAAGAACGCAAGCGGGTTTTTGCGGTGGCGGCTGCTAGCTGATCAATCATGGCTCGACCGAGGCAAGCTCGGCCGGGGTACCATGGATTGCCGGCGGAGCAGGAGCGCCGCTTACCAATGCACAACTTCGGCCGCGGCGAAGATGGCCAGCTTCGTGCGGGAATCTTGGCACAATTTGGCCAACTTGGAGAGACGTGGCCGCGCTGCTCGCCAAGTTCAAAGCGGGATCGCCCTCACCCCGGCCCAGCGGGAGAGGGAGCAGGAGGGCCGAGACGACCGCCAGCCGAAGATGGCCAAGTGAGTCGGGCGCCTTCGGAAAAGTTGGCGCCGCGAGAACGGAACGAGCTAAGAGAGAAGAAAGTCAAAATGCAAAACCGGAGGTCGCCTCCGGACATTTTGCGTTTTGCAGTTTTGCGTTTTGCATTTCCTTACTACGCCCGCTTGTCATCGTTGGCAGCGGGTGGCATGACGCGGAGCGAAGCGGCGCGGAGGAAGGCGAGCACCCAAGGCGCCCAAGTTGGAAAGGAAAAGTTGGACGCCTTCGGCAGGACCGTCCTCTCTCCGGCCCTCTCCCAGCGGGAGAAGGAGTATGGTGTTTCAGCGGCGGGCGGAGCTATTGCTCACGAGGTTTGCGGCGTTTGCCGGGATTGGCTCGGTCTTCGCCAGACTTGGGTCGGCCGGGTTTTTTGACGGACTTTTTGCCGGCTTTCGTCCGGCCGGGACGTTCGCCTTCCTGCCGGCGAGTCGATGCGGCTTTGCGCCGCGCAGGCCGTTCGGCTTTGGGCGGCCGGGGCTTGCGTTCGACAATGCGAAAGTCGAGTTCGCGCCGGTCGACGTTGACCCTGGCGACAACCACCCGGACCGGGTCGCCGAGACGAAAACTGTTGCCCTCCCGGTGGCCTGCCAAAGTGTGCGTGACGCGATCAAAAGCGTAGTAGTCGTCGGCCAGCGAGGTCACGTGAATCAGTCCTTCGGCCGGCAGCTCCACGCCTTGGGCGAACAGGCCGAACTGCTCGACGCCCGTTACGACCGCGTCCAATTCCAACCCGATCTGATCGCTGAGGAAGTGCAGCAGCTTGACCTTCGTCAACTCGCGCTCGGCTTCTTCGGCCCGCCGCTCGCGGTCGGAGCAGTGTTCGCCGAGCACGATCAGCTCGCCCAGATCGTTGCGGGGCTTTTGCCTGGTCAGCAGTTGGTCGATCAGGCGGTGGATCGTCAAGTCGGGATAACGACGGATCGGCGAGGTGAAATGGCAATAGCATTCGCTGGCCAGGGCGTAATGGCCCGCTTGTTCCGGGCTGTAGGCGAGCAATACATTG
>CAWAYY010000015.1:0-46922 GCA_963786255.1 Pirellulales bacterium | reverse complement strand
GCGAACCTGGCGGCTTTCAACCTCGACGAGATCGACGCCGTCATCGTCAACGTGGCCGGCTGCGGCGCCATGCTGAAAGATTACGGCCACCACTGGCACGACGCGCGCCAGGGCGAGCGCGAGAAGTTCGCCGCCAAAATCAAAGACATCAACGAGTTCCTGGACGAGTTGGGGCTGATTCCGCCCCAGGGCGAGATCCGCCTGACGGCCACCTATCACGACGCCTGCCACCTGGGCCACGCGCAGAAGATTCGCGAAGCGCCGCGGCGATTGCTGGCGCAGGTGCCGGGGCTCGATCTGCGCGAACTGCCCGAAACCGATATCTGCTGCGGCGCCGCCGGCACGTACAACCTGACCGAGCCAGAAATGGCCGGCCGGTTGAGCCGCCGCAAGCTGAACAACATCTTGAAGACGCAGGCCGCGCCGTGCTGACCGCCAACGCCGGCTGCCTGCTGCAGATCGGTCGCGAGGCCCGGCAACAGGGCCAGCCCCTCTGGATCGCCCATCCCATCGACCTGCTCGATCTCAGCTACCGCGGCGAACAGCCGCCGGTTTAACGGCGGACGCGTAGCCGCCTCAGAGCGAGCGCCTCCTCGCTTGTTTTTGTAAAAGGGCGTAATTGTCGCCTATTGCTCCGCAAAAGCCCGTTTCTTTCGCAGAGAGAAGAAACGACAATAGCGTTCAGGGCAGTTGCGATACTGCCACGTTGTGTTCCCAGTCAAAAAGCAGTCCTTGCGGGCAATGACCATTTCCGACTCGCCAGCGCGATTTCATTTCAGCCTGCGCGGCTTGATGATGGTCGTATTTGGCGCCGTTGTAACGCTGCGATGATTCCGAGACAGCGCCAATTCGCGTTTGTTCTGCGTCGAGCCTTGCTGGCCCTCTCGGCTTTGCTTGCTGGGTTCATTGCATGGAGTTATTTCTCCCGAGCCGACGCGTTGGCGGCAGCCACGGTGTTCCCTGTCTGGTGTTGGGCAATTCCCGGCGGCTTGTTGACGGGCTTGGGATGGAAAGGCGGCGGACGCGATGCGGCGGCGGTCGCTCTGGCATGGCTTGTCGTCCTGGTCGCCTTCGCCGATCAGCCGACGAAGCTTGTCCGCCGACAAGGCTCAAGCTTGGAACGCGAGAAGGCGAGGGAGAGGTTCGTGCACTGCGCGTCGTATCGCTCAACTGCAACGGCGGCGAGCGAAGAGCAGTGACGGAGCTTGCCGAATTGCATCCCGACGTCGTGCTGTTGCAAGAGTCGCCCGCGCGGCCGTGGCTGGAAGAACTCGCACGCCAGTGGTACGGCGAGCAAGGCGCCGTGGTCTGGAGCGCCGACGCCTCAATCATGGCGAGAAGGCGCTTGACGCCGCTGCCGTTGCCTCGATCCGCTGCGGCTTACGCGGTGCGGGCTCGGCTCGAACTCGACTCGGGCGAGGAACTGCAAATCGTCAGTCTGCGGCTGGAGCCGGGATTGGTGCGCCCGATCTCTGGGCGCCGGATTGTTGGCGCGAGCAAACCGAGAACCGTCGCAAACGTCGCAAGCAGCTCGAAGCGATTCTCGCTCCGCTGGCCGGATCGTCTCGCAAAGCTCCGCTGATCCTGGGCGGCGACTTCAACGCTCCGCCAGGCGACGCCATATTTCGCCTGCTCTCGCCTCTGGCCCGCGACGCGTTTGTCGAGGCAGGCCGCGGCTGGGGCAATACGATCGTCAACCAGTTTCCTGTACTGCGGATCGACCAGATCTGGATCGACGGCAGACTCCAGGCGACGGATGCGTATGCCGTCGCCACGCAGCACTCCGACCACCGGGCGGTGGTTTGCGACTTGCGACTCGAATAACAAGCCTCCTTGCAAGGCTTCGGCAATTTGCCCTGCCGCTCGCTCCCGTCACGGCTTCCGGCGACTATAATAACCGTCCGCGAAGCGGAACCGAAATCGCCAGATTGTGCGATTCAACCGGCGGCATTTGCGGATGCAGAAACGCTCATCTTCACTAATCACCACTAATCAGCGGGGATTAGTGGAGATCAGTGGTTTTCGTTTCTCTGTCGGCGACGCTGAAGAGAGTAGCTGGTTCTCAGGAATCCAAGTGCGTAAGGAATAGTTGAATGATGTTTGGCCGCTGTCTGTGCGTGGCAGTTTTTGTTTTTGGTTACTTCATGAATGCAACTGCCGGAGCCGAGCAGCCGACGCCGCTGATCTTCGAGACCGACATCGGCAACGACATCGACGACGCCCTGGCGCTGAGGCGTCATCCACGCCTTGGAGAGCCGGGGCGAGTGCAAGTTGCTGGCGGTCACGATCAACAAAGACAATCCGCACTGCGCGCCGTTCGTTGATCTGGTGAACACGTTCTATGGGCGCGGCGAGATTCCGATCGGCGTGGTTCGAGAAGGCAAGACGCCTGAAGACGGCCGCTTTGTCCGCCAAGTCAGCGAGGCTCGCGACGGCCAGCGGCCCCGTTACGCTTGCGACCTGGCCAGCGGTCGGGAAGTGCCCGAGGCGGTCGGCCTGCTGCGAAAGACGCTGGCCGAACAGCCCGACGGCTCGGTCGTCATCGTGTCGGTCGGATTCTCCACGAACCTGGCGCGGCTGCTCGACTCGCAGCGCGACGAAGTTTCGCCGCTTTCGGGCGAGAAGCTCGCGGCTCAGAAGTGCCGGCTGCTCTCGGTGATGGCCGGCAACTTCAGCCGGCCCGATGCGCCAAAAGAATACAACGTTTTTATCGACCAGCCGGCGGCGGCCAAGGTCTTCGAGCGCTGGCCGACGCCGATCGTCGCCAGCGGCTACGAAGTGGGCAAGGCCATCGAGTACCCCGGCGCCAGCATCGAGCATGACTACGGCTATGTGAAACACCATCCGCTGCGCGAGGCCTATTACCTGTACTTGGAGGGCGCCAAGGACCGGCCGACCTGGGATTTGACGAGCGTGCTGTACGCCGTCCGGCCCGAGCAAGGGTACTTCGGACTTTCGGCGCCGGGAACGATCCGAGTAACCAGCGAATCGCTGACCCCCTTCACGGCCGATCCGGCCGGTCGACACCGCTACCTGACGGCCGGCCCAGAACAGGTCGTCCGCGTTCGCGAAGCCCTCGTGCAGTTGGCCAGCCAGCCCCCGACGCATTGACGAGTCGCCGCCGGCAAGATTTGTCCGCGCATCCGCCTGCTAGCACATTCAGCAGGTCCTTGAGCGTGGTTGCAGGCGAGCCGCATCCGACGACGGAAGTTACTCTCTATAAGCGGCTTGCGATTTTCGCGCGCGCTGCGGTCGACCCTGCCCGTTCTACCTTTTAGACCGGGAGAAAACTCGGTGCGACCTGACAGGCTGGCTTCGCCCGGCGAGTATACTGGCCACGCCCGAGGCGGGGCCAGCCCAGGTCGCGCCGACCCCGGCCCATCGCCGAGGAGAGATGTAGCGGAATCGGTGACGATTCCGGGCCCTGGCACACTGCCTGCGGAACGCGCGCGGTTTTCCGCGATGAAATCGCCTGCTCGGCTCCGGCATTCTGTCGCCCTCCGCAAGTCGCGCTGAACCATCGAACGCGACGCTCGTCAAAAACTTCTAAAACGTCCTCGCGTTCCCGCCTCAAAGGCCCCAGGCCGTCTTGTCCTTGTTCGGGCAATAGTGGTACACTCCGCGACCCAATCGGCGCAGCGGAGAGGCCCAAGCACGGGTTGACGCCGAGCACGCGACAAGGAGGTCGCAAACCTTGCTTCCCAAGTGGCCCATACGCACCAAATTGTTGATCGGTCTCGGGCTGTTGCTCGTGATGGTGGGCACGATCAGTTGGGGCGGCATCTATGGACTGTACGCCTATCGAGGCCTGGTTCGCAGCCTCAGTCGCCGCGTCCCGGAATTGCCCAAGGCCAATCGGCTGATTCTGAGCGTCAGCAATCTCCGCGTGTCGTTCAGCGACGACACGCCGCTGGTCGCAGGCGCGGACGACCTGGACGGCCCGGCAGGAGGCGTTCGCTATGGCCTGCTGGAATCTCCACGCGGCCATTGGAACCGGATGGCCTTTCAGACCAACTTCGAGCTGGTCCAAGAAAACTTCCTACGCTACCGCCAGCAGTTGGAACAGAATCCCGACCGCGGCGGCATCAGCGACAGCTTCAAGGAACGCGAGACGGTCGGCGAGATCGAGCAGGCGCTGAACCGCATCAAGGCGGCGCAACTGCAGCACGACTGGCTGATCAACGAGGGCAAGATCGGCAAGTTGCAGGAGGATCTCGACGAACTGCAACGTCTGACCAACGAACTGCCCAACTATCTCTACGATAACATCAACGAATTCACCGTCGAGGCCCGCAACGAATACCGCCGCTTGCTGTTCTTGAGTTGGGGCACCAGCATCTCGGCCGGACTGCTGCTGGCCGTGTTCGTCAAGTTAGGATATCAGTGGGTGTTCCGCCCGCTGAGAGTGCTGATCAATGGCTCGCGCAAAGTCGCCGCGGGACAGTTCCGCTATCGCATCCGGCTGAAAACCGACGACGAAATGTCGGAGCTGGCCGACGCCATGAACGACATGACCGAGCGTTTCGAAGCGATCCGCGACGATCTCGACCGCCAGGTGCAGGAGCGGACCAAGGAGGTTGTGCGCAGCGAGCAGTTGGCCAGCGTCGGCTTTCTGGCCGCGGGCGTGGCGCATGAAATCAACAACCCGCTGGCTTCGATCGCCATGTGCTCTGAGTCGCTGGAAGATCGCGTGCGGGACCTGCTCTCCGACGACAACCCGGAGCAGCGCGTGATCGGCAACTATCTGCGGATGATCCAGACCGAGGCTTTCCGCTGCAAGGAAATCACCGAACGCTTGCTCGATTTTTCGCGAATCGGCGACGTCAAACGTCAGAACGCCGAATTGGGCGAACTGGTGCAAGGCGTGATCGAGATGATCGGGCACTTGGGCAAGTACCAGGAAAAGCATCTGGAGTTCGCCCCCGGCGAACCGGTGATCGTGTCGTGCAACCCGCAGGAAATGAAGCAGGTGGTGCTGAACCTGCTGACCAACGCCCTGGACAGCCTCGACAGCCGGCGGCACGGTCCGCGTACAACTCGCCCGGCAAGGCGAAGAGGCCGAACTGCTGGTGACCGACAACGGCTGCGGCATGACGCCCGAAGTGATGAAGCATTTGTTCGAACCGTTTTTCACCCGGCGCCGTGGGGGACAGGGGACCGGTCTCGGCTTGTCCATCGTTTACCGGATCGTTGCGGACCACGAAGGCTCGATCGAGGTCCACAGCGACGGTCCCAATTGCGGCTCGCAATTCCGCGTGCGGCTGCCGCTGACCACGAGTCAGAAGGAGAAGGAACATCGCTACCAAGCCGCCTAAACGTCTGAAACTGCTGTTCGCCGACGACGAGCGCTCGCTGCAAGAGCTGATGAGCCTGGAGCTGCCGCGAATGGGGCACGAGGCGACGATCTGCCCCGACGGCGCCGTGGCGGTCGCCGCGCTGGAGCGCAACACGTACGATTGCATCCTGGTCGATCTCGACATGCCCAAGCTTTCCGGCTTGGAAGTGATCGCCCGGGCCAAGCAGCTCTCGCCCGACACCGACGCGATCGTACTGACCGGCAAGTCGTCGCTGGAAACGGCCATCGGCGCGCTGCGGCAAGGCGCGTTCGACTACCTGACCAAACCGTGCAAGCTGGTCGAACTGGAAGCGCTGCTGCTGCGCGTGGCGGAAAAACGCGAGCTGACCAACAAGTACCGCGCGCTCAAACGGCAGATCGAACGGCTCGAGGGCGAGCTCGAAGCTGATTGGCGACACGCCGAGCATGGTCCAGGTGCGGACGTTGATCTCCAAGGTGGCGCCGACGCAATCGACCGTGCTGATCCGGGGCGAAACCGGCACCGGCAAGGAACTTGTGGCCCGCGCCGTACACGACCAGAGCCCGCGGGCGGATATGCCGTTCGTGGCGATTAACTGCGGCGCGCTGCCTGAAAACCTGATCGAAAGCGAACTGTTCGGTCATCGCAAAGGGGCGTTCACCGGCGCCGACGAGCACCGCGTCGGTCTGTTCGAAGTGGCCGACGGCGGCACGCTGTTTCTCGACGAGATCGGCGAACTGCCCAAGGCGATGCAAGCCAAGCTGTTGCGCGTGCTGGAGAGCGGCGAGATTCGCCGCGTCGGCGACAACGAATCGTTCACCGTCGACGTCCGCGTGGTCTGCGCCACGCACCGCGATCTCGACGACATGGTGGCCGAGGACGAATTCCGCGAAGACTTGATGTTCCGCATCAACACCTTCGAAATCCACCTGCCGCCGCTGCGCGACCGAATCGACGACATCATCCCTCTGGCGAAGCATTTGCTGGGCCGGTTCCGGCCGCACGCCAAGCCCGGCGACGAATCGTTTTCGGCCGACGCGATTGCCGCGTTGGAGCATCATTGCTGGCCGGGCAACGTACGAGAGCTGGCCAACGTGATCGAACATGCGGCCATCTTGTGCGAAGAGGGGCCGATTGCGGCGGCCCATTTGCCCAGCAAGTTCGCCAACCGCCGGTTGCGCGGCCCGCATTTCAAGACCATCGGCCCGCTCACCTTGCGCGAGATCGAGCTGCAAGCCATCCAGCAATCGCTCGACCGCCACAGCGGCAACAAGCCCAAGGCGGCCGACGAACTCGGCATCAGCCTCAAAACGCTGTACAACAAGCTGAACCAGGTCAGCCAGTTGGAGCAGTCGGCCTAAGGCCTGCATTACGCCCGCGAGAGAAAATCGCCCGTGCGCGTGTCGACCTTGACGGTCTCGCCTTGGGCGATGTATTCGGGCACTTGGATGATCAGCCCCGTTTCGAGCGTGGCGGGCTTGGTGCGACCGGTGGCCGAGTTGCCTTTGACGTAAGGATCACACTCGGTAATTTGCAGGGCCACGGTTTGCGGGATGTCGATACCGACGCATTCTTCGTTGTAGATCAGCGCCTGCACGCCCTCCAGTTCGGCGGTCAAATACTGGAGTTCGTCGGTCAGATCTTCGACGGGAAGCGAATACTGGTTGAAGTCGGCCTGGTCGAGAAAATGCATGTGCGTTGCGTCGGCGTACATGAACTTGATCGGCCGCTTTTCAAAATCGGCCTCGTTGAGCGACTCGCCGCCGCGCAGCGTGATATCCACCTTCTGCTTGGTGATCAGGTTCCGCGAACGGTACTTATAGAACGTCGCGGCGCCGCGCGCCGTCGGACTTTGCACCGAAACGTTCTCGATGATGCACGGCGCGCCATTATAGTTGACGATCATTCCGCGCTTGATGTCTTTGGCAATCATGCTACAGCAGCGTCCCCGACTGGGGATCGACTCCTACTCCATCGGTTAATTTGACCAGCATCTCCAGCGCCATCAGCAGCGCGGTCGGGTCGAAAACTTCATCTTCTTCATCGTCGGGCAGCACGTCGACCATTTCCTCGAAGTGCATGACTTCGAAGCGGGCGTCGCAGCTTTTCAGCCGGGAGAGCTTGTCGGCCAAACCTGCCTCGCCGCGCAGTTCCTGGGTCAGTTCAGCCACTTGCATCAGCACTTCGTCGCCCGCCAGGTAGTCGATCTCCAATGCCGAATGGTCCTCGGGCGAGACGATGTTCAACGCCTCGATGCGTCCTTGCTCGTCGGCGGCCGGATCAGTGATCTGAAACTGGCCGCCGAGTTGTTTGACGGCGGCCTCGACCTGGCTGAGCAGCGGACGCTTGCTGGATGAAAATAGCACGAAGTACGTCTCGCGCCATTCGAATCGATCGTCGGTGGACATGGCGATTATTCCCAGTGCTCTTCTTCTTCCGGCGGAGCGCCGCCCGCCCATTCTTCCAGGGCCTCGAGCAGCATATCGCGTTCCTGCTGGGTGGCCCACACGACCTCGCCCTGTTCCAGGCGCACTTCGTAGAAGCCTTCGCGCTGACAGTCTTCCTCGCCGCAGAAGTGCGGCGTGGCGGAGACCCAGATCACTCGGTACAGAGGGACGTGTTTATCGTCGACCAGCACGAACACGGACATGACTCGACACCTTCCAGATTCAATCCGACCTATTTCGATTCACGCGGAACTTCCCAACTCAACGCTGCGGCGCGCGGCGGCCTCGACGGCGGCCATCAACGCCGCGCGCACGCCGCCCGACTCCAAGGCTTGCAGGCCGGCGATGGTCGTGCCGCCGGGGCTTGCCACTCGGTCCTTGAGCACCGCGGGATGTTCGCCGCTGGCCAGCACCATTTCGGCCGCCCCTCGGACGGTCTGTGCGGCCAGCGTCGTGGCTACGTCTCGCGGCAACCCCATCCGCACGCCGCCGTCGCTCAGGGCCTCGATCATGAGGTAGACGAACGCCGGCCCCGAACCGGACAGGCCCGTCACTGCGTCGAGCAGCTTTTCCGGAACCTCGAAAGCGCGACCGACCGCGCTCAGCAGTCGGCCGACCAATTCACCGTCCTCGGCGGTCGCGCCCGGTCCCAGGCAGTACGCGCTGGCGCCTTGGCCGACCAGGCAGGGCGTGTTCGGCATCACCCGCACCAATCGCGGCCCCGGTCCCAGTCCGGCGGAGATGGCGGCCAGCGGAATGCCCGCGGCCACCGAGACGATCAGGTTGCGGTCCGTTGCGAGGCCCTTCAGTTGCCCCAGCACGTCTCCCATTTGCTGCGGTTTGACGGACAGAAACAAGCAGTCGGTTTCGGCCGCCACCCGCGCGTTATCGGTGGTCGTCCTGGCGCCGGTTGCCTGGGCGAATTGTTCGGCGGCGACGCTCAGCGGATCGCTCGCCAGGATTTGGCCCGACTCGGCCAATCCCTGCGCTATAAAGCCTCGCGCCAAGGCCGTCGCCATGCGGCCGGCGCCGATGAATCCAAAACGTGAGACTGCTGCCATGAATCTTGCTTGGTCGGTGCGCGGCACGCGAGCCAGACGGCTCCGACCGTTGGAACGCGATCCTTACGCCTTCCGTTCACTCGCCTCGGTCCAAGCCGTCTGCTTCGAACTGCGAAGAAAAACTCCAATAGGTTCGCCCCATGCTATGCCAAACGGCCCGGGCAGGCAATGACCGGCTCCAGGCTGGGAGCAAGGCGCCCAAAGCGCCCAAGTCTTCGCCCCAAGTTGCATGCACGCATGTAGATGTAACTTTTCGGGAGAAATCGCGATACCGGACTGGACGCGTCGATGGTTTTCTGCAACACTCCGCCCGCAAGTCCGAGGATCGCCGGGCGAAGCTCCGGCTCGGCTATTCACCTCTCTCCATTGTTTCCAATTGCATCTTCCCGGGGAAGGCCCGTCTACTTCAACCAGACATTGCGCAGCATGATTGGCAAGGAATGCCCCATGAAAGTCAACGCTTGGTCCTGCACGACTCGCCGTGCGGCGTGGGGGCTGCTGGCCATATTCGCGTTCTCAGGACTCGTCGGCTGCGGCGCCAATGGCAAGCTGTTTGGCCGCAAAGAACCCAAACCGCCGGCGACCATCTCGGAATTCTTGTCCCTGCCCCGGCCCGAGTAACTGCGCTATGAAGAGCTGCTGGAAGTCGCTATTGGCGCTGCCCATGGTCGTCTCTCTGAGCGCACTCGTCGCCGGTTGCCAATCAAGCCCGCTCAACACCGAGATGAGCAGGGCCGATCTGGCCAGGTTCCAGGAAAAGGTGGCCCAGGATCCCTTTCCGGCCGCTCAACCGACCGGTTTTGCCGGCGGTTAATCTGCGCAACCCCGTTTGTGGCCACGCGCGGCCGCCCGCTCCGCCGCTTTGCGGCAATGCCGCCTTGCGACTTGCTGGAGTAGAGCGTCCGGCCGAGCTGTTTGCCTGGGCGGCTTAACTGGACTGCGGCGCTCTCAGGCGCAATACTGGGGGCGACTTCCGCCGCCGCAGCCTGGTTGATGAATTCCACTCTACCTCAACACGAGATCGTCCTGCTCGGCGCCGGCCATACGAACAGCCATGTGCTGCGCATGTGGAAAATGGCGCCGCTGGCCGGCGCACGGTTGACCTGCGTGTCCAACTTTTCCATCGCAACTTACTCGGGCATGCTGCCGGGCGCGCTGGCCGGACTCTACTTGCCCGAACGAATGCAGATCGATCTGGTGCGATTCTGCGCCGCGGCGGGCGTACGCTTGCTGACCGGACGCGTAACCGGGCTCGATCTGACCCGGCGCCGATTGTTGTTCGACGACCGCCCCGAGTTGCCCTTCGACGTGCTGTCCATCGGCATTGGTTCCGTGCCCAAGGACGACGCCGTCGACGAGGGCGCGGCGGCGCTGGCCATTAAGCCGATGCAGACGTTCCTGCCGCGGCTCGACGAGCGAGTGGACGCGCTGCGAGCAAGCGTCGCCGATCGGCCGTTGCGGCTGGCGGTTGTCGGCGGCGGAGCGGGGGGCGTCGAGATCAGCTTCTGCCTGCCGTTTCATTTGCGCAAACGCTGGCCCGGTCTGGCATTCGAATTGGACCTGATCGACAAGCACGGCACGTTGCCGCACGGCGCCGACGGCAAGACGGCCGCCGTGGTGCGCCGCGAATTGGAAAGACGGGGCGTGCGGTTGAAGCTCGGCCGTTCCGTGGCCGCGGTCGCCGGCGGCGAACTGACTTTCGACGACGGCGCACGGCAACCCATCGATCTGGCGTTGTGGGCCACGAGCGCCAGGGGCCCGTCACTGCTGGCCGGTCTCGGCTTACCCGTCGACGAACGGGGATTCTTGTTGACCCGAACCACATTACAAACCACGGCCGAGGCGCCCGTATTCGTCGTCGGCGACTCGGGCACGTCTCTCGAACATCCGGCGCCCAAGGCCGGCGTGTACGCCGTGCGGCAGGGGCCGATTCTCTGGGAGAACTTGCAGCGCACGCTCAGTGGCCGTTCGCTTGTCGAATACGTTCCGCAGCGCGGCTTCCTTTCGCTGCTGGCCACCGGCGATCGCCGCGCGGTGCTGAGCTATAAGGGCTTCACCGCACATGCCGGTTGGTGCTGGAAGCTAAAGGACTCCATCGACAGCCGCTTCATGGCCAAGTACCAGGACTATCGTCCGATGACGCCCGCGGCGCCTCCGCCTGCGGCAGCGCTCATGCGGTGCGCCGGTTGCGGCGGAAAGCTGGGCGGTTCGATCTTGTCGAGAGTGCTGGAGCGATTGGAGATTCCGCCGTCCGAGCACGTGTTGCTAGGACTGCAGCAGCCCGACGACGCGGCGATCGTGCAGCCGCCCGGCGGAAGGCCGCTGGCGGCGACGATCGATTTTTTCACGGCTTTCCTCGACGATCCGTACCTCGTGGGCCGCGTGGCGGCGCTCAACGCGCTGTCTGATTTGTACGCCATTCGCGCAGCGCCGTTGGCCGCCATGGCCATGGCGACCTTGCCGCTCGGGCCGCCCCGCGCAAGAGCAACTGCTGTACGAACTGCTCGCGGGCGGGCTGCACGAACTACGACAGGCGGGAGCGACGCTGGTCGGGGGGCACACGATCGAAGGCCCCAGCACCACCATCGGCTTCTCGCTGCTGGGAGATGCAGGCGCAGAGCGCCCCCCTTGAAGAGCGGTTTGCGGACGGGCGACCTGCTGGTGCTGACCAAGCCGCTCGGTTCAGGCATTTTACTTGCCGCGCATATGCAGGCCCGCTGCCGCGCCGCCTGGATGGACGCGCTGATTCCGGTGCTGCTCGCCAGCAATCAGCCTGCGGCGGAGGTCGCCCGCCGGTTCGACATTGCCGGTGCGACCGACGTCACCGGTTTTGGCCTGGCCGGCCATCTGCTGGAAATGCTGCACGCCAGCCAAGCGGCCGCCGAAGTGCGTCTCGACGCCTTGCCGCTGTTGCCCGGCGTGGCAGAACTGGTCGCCGAGGGGGTCGAAAGCACGCTCGCCCCTGCGAATCGCGAGGCCGAAAGCGAAATCGAAAACGTACGTGCATTGGACAGTGCGCCGCACGCCGCCGCTCGCACGTTCGCCGCCGCCTATTCTTCGCTATTCGATCCGCAGACCTCCGGCGGCTTGTTGCTTGGCGTCCGCCCCGACCAGGCCGAACAATTTGCAGCCCAGTTGCGCAGAGGCCAGCCCTTGCTCGATCGCCATCATCGGCGAAGTGGTCCCCGCAGAGCCTGAACGACCGAGATTGCGGCTGCGATAGCTCGAAACGCGAGTCTCGACCGCAAATGCGAGTAACGCCCGGGTCGCCGTGGCGAACGCCAAAACCCGCAGCTCACGGCAAGGAAAGGCTCCGCATAGCCAGACGTCTTATCGCTCTTGCGCTGCCGGAACGGAAGGTACGTCCCACAGTTGGTCAGTCGCCGCACGCTGCAGCCGTATCCGCTCGCGCAGTGCATGTTCACGATACTCGCGGACGGCAAGTTGCGTCACGACGCAGCCCACCGCGACAACGGCCATAGCAACGAGCATCGTTCGCAGTCGAAATTGAAGTCGGCGAACCATGTACGGCATTTTATCAAAATGAGCGCCTGGGGCAAAAGCGCAACCTTGATCGGTTCCGGGCCGAGTTTCGCATCATCGCATTTTAGTCCGCCTGGTCACAAAAAAGTCCTGGCCAACGGTCTCAGGCGCCATTACGATTCTGGCGGCGCTTGCAGCCCCTCTTTGACTTCTCGCCCGTGGACGCCGAGGAACCACATGCCGCTTGTCTTACCTGGATCGCTCTGCGTTTCCGTTCCTTGCCGCCGCGCCGTGACGGCATTATCGACCGTGACAGCGGCATGCGTTGGACGGGCCGTTGCATTCTGCCTCCTGCTCGTTGCCGGTTCCGTCTTCGCGGACGAAGCGCAGACGGTCGCCGACAAGTTGCCGATGACCGGCGAGACGCCTGAAAGCATGCAGACGTACGACCGCCTGCTCGCCCAGTTCATGCGCAAGTGGAAGCTGCCGGGCGGTCAGATTGCGGTGGTCAAAGACGGGCGGCTCGTCCTCGTTCGCGGTTACGGATGGGCGGACGTAGAAGGACAAAAGCCGGTTCAGCCCGGCACGCGGTTCCGCGTGGCAAGCGTGTCCAAGCCGATCACCGCTGCGGCCGTCCTGCGTTTGGTCGAACAGGAGCGGCTGAAACTCGACGCCCGCGTGTTTGAAACTCTTCCGGAATTTCGTATTGCCGACGACGCCACGGTCGACGAACGGCTGCGGCAGGTCACCGTTCGTCAACTGCTGACGCACACGGCAGGTTGGGATCGCAATCAAAGCTTCGATCCGATGTTCAAACCGTTCGAGGCGGCCAAGGCCGTTGGCGCCGCCGCCCCGGCCGAGCCGGCGACGATCATTCGCTTCATGCTGCGGCAACCGCTCGACTTCGATCCCGGCGCCGGGTACGCCTATTCCAATTTCGGCTATTGCCTGCTCGGCCGCTTGATCGAGCAAGCGACCGGCAAGGACTACGAGCAGGCCGTGCAAGAACTGGTGCTTCGGCCCTGCGGCGCCGCGAGAACGATGCTGGGCCATACGCGGTTGTCACAACGTGCTGACGATGAAACGCTCTATTATGCTCAACCGGCCGAGCAAAGAACGCGATGCGTGTTTCCCGACGTGACGGAACAAGTCTGCTGGCCTGACGGCGGCTTCTATCTGGAGGCGATGGATGCGCACGGCGGCTGGATCGCTTCGGCGCCGGACTTGTTGCGATTCGTGACGGCGTTGGAAGGCAGCCGCGGCGAACGTCTGCTGCAGGAAGAGTCGCTAGCCATGATGACGGCCCGGCCGGCGCCGCCGGTTTCGCAAGACAGTGCAACGTACTATGGACTCGGTTGGCAGATCCGCCCCAAAGACAATGCACCTGGGTGGCAGCGGGCGAACTGGTGGCACACCGGCTCGCTGCCCGGCGCCTCGGCCTTGCTGGTGCGAACCGGCCGGGGCATGTCCTGGGCCGCGGTGTTCAACTCGCGCCCCGCTGGCGACGGCTACAAAGCCTTCACGGCCGAACTCGATGCACTGCTGTGGAAAGCAGCCGGCACGGTGAGCGACTGGCCGAAACATGACTTGTTTGGAGAATATCGCTGACCGGGTTCGTTCGTCGGTCTGCACTGGACTTCGCGAGTCGTCACACCGGCGCCAGAAGCCGCAAACGGAAGACTCACGGCATCGACGATGAAGGCGCCCAGTTACCAGATCAACCATACGATGGCGAGCATCAGCGTTCCGCCGCCGCAAAGCAACGCCCACCGGGCGGCTCTCTCGCCCAGCAGCCGATGTAGACCACCCAACTCTCCGGCTTCGGTTCTCCAGCGCCAGTCAAACCACCCCGCCGCAAATGAGGCAAGCCCCAGCCAGTAAATGGCGAACAGCCAGAACAGCAGCCGGCGGGGGAAGACTGGCTGCAACATCGGTCCGCCGAGCGACCTGCCAAAGGCGAACATGCCCAGCACGGCGATGAGAATCATTGCGGCGATCTTTGCCCATCGCCAGCCGCTGACGGTGCGCACGGGCGGCGACCAAGGCGGAACGCCGCGGCCTGCTTCTGCGAACGGGGACGACGTCCGCTTCGCAGGGTGTTCGGAAACCGACACAGCCAGTCCTTGATACAGTTCGGCCGCCGTCCGCGCGTCCGCCCAATCCTGTCGTTTGACGCGGGCACGGCCATCGAGCCCGCCGGACTTCGCAAGCAGATCGAGATCGGCCTTGTTCAACGGCGGCGACTTCTGTCCATCGGCAGCGAAGACGGTCCAGGTCAGCGGCGCAGGCCGCGGCGCACCGGACAACGCTTCCGGCCGCGCCGTCGCGCGAGGGCGCGACGGGGGCGGTTGCGGCAAGGGCCTCAGACGGACGGGCTTCGCGCACCAGGGGCAAACCGCCAACGCCCCGACGCGGCGCTGCGTGAGGTTCAGCGGCCGACCGCATTCCGGGCAACTGGCAAAGTCGGGAGCCACGGCGTTCTCGAAGTCGGACCTCGGAAGTCGAGAGGGCGGGCGCCGCCGAACAATGCGAAGACTCTTTCCTTAAACCTTGGGTTCCCAGCCGGGTTGGTATTCGCGAGACCAGAGTCGCGTCTGGTCCTCATCGCCTACGAGTTTTTTCTCGGCCGGATCGAAATTGACGGTGCGGCCCGTGCGATAGGCGATGTTGCCCAAGTGGCACAGCAGCGTGCTCTTCACGCCTTCTTCGATCTCCGCGTTGGGGCGTTCGCCGGAACGAATGCAGGACAGGAAGTTGCCCGTATGGCCGGCATCGGAGTAGCCGGCGGCGCCGGAGCCCGTTTCAGTTCCGCGCAAATCGTAGACCTTATAGCCTTTGCCCGTGATGACGAGCGACCCTTCTTCGCCGTAGAACGCGCAGCCAAAGGCTTCGTTCTCGAAACCCCGGCGGTTCCAGGTGCGATGCTCCCAGTTGATGGCCTTGTCGCCGAAGTTGAAGGTCACGATCTGCGTGTCGGGCGTCTCCTGATCATCATCGAAATGGAACCGGCCGCCGCCGCAAACGACGCGCTCAGGATAATCGACTCCCAGTCCCCAACGACATACGTCAAGACCGTGAATGCCGTTGTTGCCCAACTCGCCGGTGCCCCAGTGCCAGAACCAGTGCCAATTGTAGTGGATCAGGTTGTCGTGATACGGCCGCTCGGGCGCAGGGCCTTGCCACAGTTTGTAGTTCAAGTAAGAAGGGACTTCGACCGGCTTGCCGTGGCCGATGCTCGGCCGCGTGCTGTTGATCCAGGAACGGGCGAACAGCACCCGTCCGATTTCCCCTTTCTGCAGGCGGCCGACCGCCTCAGCAATGCCGGGCGAACTGCGACGCTGCGTTCCCAATTGCACGACGCGCTGATGTTGCGCGCGGCCGCGATCATGAGTTCCCCCTCGCGGCCATTGTGGCAAGCAGGCTTTTCAACATATACATGCTTGCCGGCCGTGCAGCCCAAGATGGCCGCCGGAGCATGCCAATGGTCGGGCGCGGCGATCACCAGCGCGTCGACCGCCGGGTCGTCGAGCGCCTTGCGGAAGTCTTGCAGCGTTTCCGGCGCCGTCGATTGATGCTTGGCGACCGCCGCCATGCCTTTGGCAATGGCGCGCTCATCGACGTCGCAGATGTAAGCGACCGCGGCGTTGGGCTGCGCGGCAAAGGCGCCGGCCAGCGCGCTGCCGCGACCATTCACGCCCATCACGGCGACGACCAGTTGATCGTTGGCCGACTTGTTGGCTTCTGCAGCGGAGACTTCGCTCCAGACGGCCATTGCCGCGCCGGCGGCGGCCGAGCGCCCGAGAAACTCGCGGCGATTGAAGGGACGAATCATCCACAAACTCCTTTGTCGTTGAATCGAAGGCCGTCGCCCGACTTGCTCGCTGCAAGACGGACGCCAACCGCATCAGGCATGCTGTTCAAGGGCTGCCGGCAGCTCGCACCGTGCATGGAATGGTCTGGCGGCGGCCAAGCCGCAAAGCGATTTGCCGGAATGGCCGCCAAGCCATCGTAGACCACGGATTCGGCGATTTGCAAACAGAATGTCGCGACGAGACGCCGCGCTGCTTGACAATGCGCCGCCGCTGCTCCTTTTAACGCGGGCCGGCGGGCGGCTGAGGAACCGGCTGCCTCGGATAACCGGCCGGCGCCGAAGGCGGCAGGGAGTTGGACAACGGCGGCAATGCAGAAGAAGAATTCGGGCTTGGCAACGGAAAGCTGCGCGGCGGAGCGCCGCTCGGGGCCGGCGACGCAGGAACTGGATAGCCAGGCGCCGGGTAGCCAGGCGCCGGATAACCCGGAGCAGGACTGGCCGGGACCGGATAGCCGGGCCCCTGATAGCCGGGAACCTGATAGCCGGGAACCGGATAGCCCCGCGGAGCGTTCAGTGGCGCAGGACCGGCGGGATAATCGCCGGGAATGGGAACGGTGGCGCCCGGCGGTCCGGAAATCACCGTCCCTTGCGGCGGCGGGGGGGGAGCGGCGGCAGCCGCATCCAGGTGCGTCGAGGTTCGCAGATTCTCTGCCCGGCTGAGAAGTTGCTGCGTCGGTATGACTTGTTGCCGCATCAAATCGTATTCGAAGGTCCGCTCGTCGCGGATTTCCCATGGAATGGCATTCTCGCTGAATAGATCGAGCGGCGGAATCTCGTACCAGGGCGGCCCGATCCAGCGATAGTCGTCGACGGTCTGGTAGCCATCGCGTACCAGTTGGATATGCCGTTTGCCATAATAGATATAGTCTGTCGAGCAGGGCGTGATGCCGATGTCGTGATTGTCGATCCGAACCAGGGCGCCTGGGGGATTGCTGCGGATGGTCAACCGCCGCTGGACGCAACCCGTCCCCACGGTGCACGCCAGCACCACCGCCAGTCCGCCCAAGCGAACTACGAATGGCGATGACAGTTTTCGACGAGCGACGGTCACGTCGGTCCTTACAGGAAAGGCTTTTGCTGCAGATCGCAGCTTTTCTCGCGGTTTGCCGTGCTTTGGCACTTCCCGCCGGGAAGCCCCTTGAGATCGGCGCAAACGTCAGAAATGGGCCGGGAGTATAGTGGCACGCGGCGAAATCTTCCAGACCGGCTTCAGTACGCATCTAGGACCGAAACGGCCGGCGAGTTAAAATCGCTAAGGCGGAGTATTTACATCATCGGCGCAGTACTGAGTTGGCGCGGCCGGCCTGCCCGCTCGGCCGGCGCCATCTTGCACGACCCCCGCATGGACAACCAACCTGTAACTTGGGATTCCGGCATTAAGCACGCTGCTATCAGCGATGTGGGCCTCCGCCGGTCCAACAATCAGGATTCGTTTGCCGTCGCATTGGCGGGCAGTCCCGAATTCTGGGCTCGCCGCGGACATCTGTTCATGGTGGCCGACGGCATGGGAGCCCATGCCGCTGGCGAGCTGGCCAGCAAAATGGCCACCGATTCGGTTCCGCACACCTATCACAAGCTGATCGAAGAGCCCCCGGCCGAGCGCCATTCGTCAGGCGATCGTGGATGCCAACGGCCGGATCCACACGCGGGGCCAGGCGAATCTTGATTTCCGCGGGATGGGCACCACCACCAGCGCTTTGCTGTTGATGCCGGAAGGCGCCATCGTGGCCCACGTAGGCGACAGCCGCGTGTACCGAGTCCGCGACAGCCGGATCGATCAGTTGTCGTTCGATCATAGCCTGGTGTGGGAGATGATGGCGGCGGGCAAGCATCCGCGAGCAGGAAGTTCCCAGCTACATTCCCAAGAACATCATCACGCGTTCGCTCGGTCCGGCGCCGCAGGTGGAGATCGACCTGGAGGGTCCGTTTCCCGTTGGCGCCAGGCGACACGTTCTTACTCTGCAGCGACGGCCTGAGCGGCCAGGTTTCCGACGAGGAGCTAGGGGCGCTGTTGAGCGTGCTGCCGCCTCAGGAGTCGGCTCAAACCCTGGTCGATCTGGCGAATTTGCGCGGCGGTCCCGACAATATCACGGTCATCGTCGCTCGCGTTGATAAAATTCCGCCGGCTCCCGCGACGGCCCCCCTTCCTGCGCCGGAATGCCGCCAAGCCGATCCATCCGATCGCCTGGGTGGCGCTGGGCGTGCTATCGCTGGCCACGCTGCTGCTGTTGTTCACGCACCGTCAAGAGGTCGCGTTGTTTACCGGTCTGTTCGCCTTGATTGCCGCCGCGGCGGTCATCGTGCGCCGCTTTGGCGGCGCTGCAGACCGGCCGCCCATTGGTCAGCGCTTAGGCAAAGGTCCGCACGTTTCCAAGCCCTGCCCGACGAATAACGATTTTGTCGATAAGCTGGCCAAGGTCGTCGTGCAATTGCGCGAGGCCGCCACCGAGGAGAACTGGTCGATCGATTGGACCCGATTCAATACTTTCGACTCGCGCGCCATTGCCGCCGCCGAACGCAAAGACTATCTCGAAGCCGTGCGCGAGTACGCCCATGCCATCAGTTTCATGATGGCGGAAATCCGCGGTCAACGGCGTAGGAAGAATTCCAGTTCTTCGATCGGCTTCGAAGGAACTTGAGGCCAAGCAGCACAACAGGCCAAGCAGCATAACAGGCCAAGCAGCATAACAGGCCAAGCAGCATAACAGGCCAAGCAGCATAACGGCCAGCGCGCTCAATGTCGCGTGACGTTGGTTTCCAGTTTGCTAAGATCCTCGCGGGGGATCGGGTCGCCGGCATGGACCACCGACTCGCCCGTCGGCGGAAGCAGCCGGGTCAGGCGCCGTTCGAAAGGATGCTCGGCGAACCACTCGCGCACGGCTTGACGGGCGAAGTCCCACGCGTCGACTCCCACGGCCGGCGTGACGTGCGTCAGGTTCTGGTCGATCATCGTCGACAGCCGGGCCACCGCCGTGTCGCAGTAGCGGCACTGCCGCGCACCGTCGGTCAAATGGCACGCTTCGTGCTCCAATAGCGGCTGCAAGTAGGCGATCCGGTTGGGCGTATAGCGATTCATCGCGCCGGCGGCCAGGGCGTCGAAACGCTCAGGTGATGCGCGCTGAAAGGCGCCGTCGCCCAATCGGGCCAGCAGCTTTTGCTGCTGGTCGAGGGCGCCGAAATCGGCGATCACGGCAGCCGCGGACGACCAGGCGGCTCGGCTGGCGTCTGCTTGATCGAGACATGCGGCGGCGCGGTCGGCCGCCGCGACGGCCAAAGGATCGTCAAAGCGGTCGATCAACCGCTGCGCCAACGGCAAGGCGAAAGGACGATCCTGTCTCACGTATTTCAGCAACGCTTGCTCCAACGCGGGCTCGCCGCGCCGAGACCGCAAACGCCGGACCATGTCCTCATAGTCGGCCGGCGGCGGGTCGCCGAGCAGAGCTTGCCCAGCGCCACCAGTGCGCCCACTCGGTCTCCGACGGGCGCGGCCGAGGCAGATAGGTGCGGAGGTTCTTTTCTTGCAAGCGGACGGGCGGGCCGAACTTGAACGAATACATTTCCTCGAGCGTGCGCTCGACCGGCCAGCGATCATACTCCAGGCGAAACAAAGCCGAGACCGTGCCCGTACGATGCCGGCCGCCTTGGCAATGCACGGCCACGGGCCAATTGCCTGGATCGTCAAACAGGTTGAAGAACTGTTCGAACTGCCAGGGACTCAGCCAGGGCCAGCTCTGCTCCTCGCCCATCGCCCACTGCGCCGGCACGGCGCCCAAAGCCGCCACATATTTCGACTCGCGCCTCGCCGCTGGGCCTTCCCGGGTCCAAGAACCCCCGATAGAGCCGGAAGTCGTAAAGCTGCAGGCTCAGAACCGTTTTCACTCCATGCTGGCGGACCAGCCAGCGCATGCCGAACTCCGTCGGTTGCGCCGTGCGGTAAAGCACGCCGCTACGGACTACGTGGAATCGCTTCAGATGCGCGTGCCAGAACCAGAAATAGCACCCCACGCTCGCGGCCGTCAGGACCAGGGCCAGGCTCACGCGCCGTCGCACGATGCTTGCATGACTTCGGGCGGGAGAACGCTCGGCGGAATCAACCGAAGAAATCATTGAATATCTGCTGAAGGGGCGGTTCCAGGATAACGCCGATCGCGGCGGCGGACGGTAGCACAGTCTTGCGATGAGTGTCAACGGAGGCCGGCGCTAAATTATCCCGCGTTTCGCGTTCGACTTGACCTTGACGTCTTCCGCCTGCGCGAGGACACTCTGCCGACCATGCGCATGCTCACACGCTACGTGCTGTTAGAGTTGCTGAAAGTCTTTCTGGTCGCATTGACCGGATTGACCTTCATGCTGCTGATCGTGGGCCTGGTCAAACAGGCCCGAGACCAGGGGCTGGGGCCGCAGCAAGTTCTGCTGCTGATCCCGTACATCCTGCCGGACATGCTGCGCTACACGATTCCGGCGACCATCCTGTTCGCCGCGTCCAGCGTTTACGGGCGCATGTCGGGCTCCAACGAAGTGGTGGCCATCAAATCGCTCGGCATCAGCCCGATGGCGGTAATCTGGCCCTGCTTCGTCCTCTCCTTCCTGCTCAGTCTGCTCACGGTCTGGCTCAACGACGTCGCGGTCACCTGGGGACAGAACGGCATTCAACGGGTGGTGATCGAATCGGTCGAGGACATCGTCTACACGATGCTGCGCACGCAACGCTCGTACACCTCGCGCAACCTTTCCATCATGGTCAAGGCGGTTGACGGCAAACGGCTGATCCAGCCGACGTTCAACATCACGCCCGACGACCAGCCTCCGGTGACCATTACGGCTCGCGAGGCCGAGCTGCGCAGCGACTCCGAGGTGCTGCGTATCGTGTTTTACCAGGCCGCCATCGAAGCCCAATCGCACGCCAACGCCTTGCTGGACGTATTCGAGCGTGAAATCCCGCTCAACGACGTCAGCCGCAGCGGCGACAACTCGCGAATTCCAACGCGCGTGCCGCTCAAGCTGATTCCTTTCGAGCGGGCACGGGTTGAAGAGGAACTTAACGACTACAAGCGCCATCGGGCGGTCGATCTGGGGTTGCCGCTGCTGACCGGCGAGTTCGAGGCCTACGACAGCCAGGACTGGAAATTGGAAGCGGATCACACCCAAGCCAAGCTGAATCACCTGTACCGGCTCGACACGGAGCCGCCTCGCCGCTGGTCGGCCGGGTTCAGTTGTCTCTGTTTCGCCCTGATCGGGGCGCCGATGGCCGTCTGGCGACGCAACGCGGACTTTCTGACCAGCTTTTTTCTCTGTTTTTTGCCGATCCTCATCATTTACTATCCGCTGTTGGTTTTCGGCGTCGAACAGGCCAAAAGCGGCGCCTTCGACCCCAATATCGTCTGGCTCGGCAACGTCGTCTTGGCCCTGTGGGGCTTCTGGATGTTACGCTGGAAGGTGATTCGGTATTGAAATCAGGGCTGGGGCGGGCGACTCGCCCCATGCCACGATTACCCGAATGCGACTGGCGCCCGGACGTTTTAGGCTCCTGATGGCTCTCTGCCAGGGGTCTTTTCCCCTCTCCTGACTGCCTTTCTCTTGCCAGCGCTGCGGCGGCGAGAAACAATAGAGGACTGCGGCTGGGTCGCATGCCCCTCCCCATGGTTCCCCGAATTTCGCGCGAGAAAGGTTTATGATGTCAGCCGGTTCCGTTGACGGCGCCCGCGTAAAGCGAGGCGAATCAAAACAAAGCCGGGGCTGGGCGGCGCCGAGTTCCACTCGGCCGGCGCCATTTGCGATTGCCGCGGCTCTGCTGGCCATCGGTTGGCTTGCGTGGGGGACCGCGGCCTGTGCACAACAACGCTCCGCTTCCGAGGCCGGTTTGCCGCGTTACTGGCTCAAGGTCGGCCAGGAACTCGATTATTCGACGACCAAGGAGTTTACGACCAAGGACGGCCATCAGGTTGAAACGGAAAGCAATTGGCAAATCTGGGTCGTCGGCCAGAACGACGACGGAAGCTGCGCGGTCCGCGCTGCGCCACGTCTTGCGCACCATCCCGCCCGCCGATTCCAAAGAGCCGCAAGAGCAAGGACTGTCGGAACGAGTCACCGTGGCGGCTTTCGACCTGTTTCCTGACGGCCGAACGAGGTTGGATCCCAGTCTCGCATATCGTATCGAGCCGGCGATGATTTTCTTACGGCTGCCGAAAACGCGGAAGGAGGCGGAAGAAGGTTGGGAAGAGACGGAGCCGACCACCCAGGTGCGTCATCGCTATCGGCTCGCGCCGCAGCAGGACCAGGACGACGAGTCGGATCTCGTGGTCGTCGAAGCGGTTCGAGAGAGCGTGATCGATGAGATTTTCGCCAGCTCTTCGAAATCGACGTTCACTTTCGATCGCGAGCGCGGCCTGGTTCAGCGCGTGGCGACGCAAGACGATCAGAGCTACCTGATCGAAGGTAAAGGGGTGGCCGAAACCGAACTGTCCGAAGTCGAGAAATTCAAGCTTGATTGGTGCCAGCAGCTCGACGCAGAAGTCGCCTTGTATCTCGCCGCCGATCAGGAGTACCAGAAACTGATGCGCCAAGCCGAGCGAGACGGGGATAATACGGACGTCTGGCTGGTTCGCGCCGAGCACCTGCTGCACACGGCCGCCGAAAAGGTGACGCTGCCGATCGTGAAAGAGCAGTTCCAGCAGCAATTGGCCGATCATAAAACGATGGCGGCGATCGTCTCTCGCCACGCCCGCGACCGAGTCGATATCATCGGCCAGCCGTCGCCGATCTGGTCTGCGTCGGATTTAAGCGGACGTCGGCATTCGCTCAAGGATTATCGCGGCAAGGTCGTCGTGCTCGATTTCTGGCACCGCAGTTGCGGCTGGTGCATGCGCACCATGCCGCAGGTGAAGCAGCTCTCCGAACAGTTTCTGGGCCGCCCGGTGGTCGTGCTGGGCATGAACACCGACCGCGATCCGAAAGACTGCGCAGTTCGTCGTCGGCAAGCTCAAGCTGCCGTATCCAATCGTGCGGGCCGAGGCGCTGCCGGCCAAGTACATGATCCCCGGCTTTCCGACCCTGCTGGTCATTGACCAGAAGGGAGTGATCCGCGACATGTACATCGGCTATTCGCCAACCTTGGGCAAAGACGCTTCGGCGGTCGTCGAGTCGCTTTTGGAAGGCGAGTCGGAAGGTAAACGCACCAGCGAGTGACGCGCAGGGCCGACGCTGGCGGGGGACTCGGCCCCGGGGACGTGATATGCGGCATAACGCCGGTTTTGTGCGACTCGCGGCAAGTTGAGCGTCCAGTCCGGATACGCGACCACATCCGTAAATCCGAACCGGCGCGCCAGTGCAAGCCATTCTTCCGGCGTCCGCTCGGCCCACAGCCGGCGTGCGCTCTCGGGCATCAGTCCGCCGCAACGTATCCAGTCGTCGGGACGCGGCTCCAGCAGGTCATCGCCGTAAACCTCTCGCAGGATCTCGTTGACGGCCGGAGCCGAGGCGGGCACATAAGCGATCTGATTCAATGCGGCGCCGTACAGCAACACGCCCCGGCGCGACTGCAACTGCATCAGCGGAATGCGCGCCGCCGTGAGCATCAATCCTTCGCCGCGAGCCAAGGCGGCGAAGAGCGGATCGCTTTTCCAGTCGGGCAGCACTTCGTGCGCCGTCCGGCGCGCGCAGAAGCGGGCCGCCCGCCAGCAGTGCGCCCGCGATGAACAGCAGGGCCGCCGCGCTCCAGGAGACCGTCGAAAACATTCTCCCGCGAAGGCCCAGGCGAGTTGCATTGAGCAGTCCCTGACGGAACGCAAAAAACAATCCAATCACCAGCAGCCCGAGGGCAAATTTGAGCTCGACGACGATCAGCGTTACCGCCGCCAGACTCGCTGCGTCGCAGCACTGCAACAGCGTCCGTACGGCTCGCCAGCGTCCGGAAAGGGTTTGGACGGTCTGCCAGCGTTTTCGCGAGCCGCCCCAAGTCCAAAGCGCAACGGCGAAAGCGCCAATCGCCCAGGCAAGCCGCTCATCGCTGCGCCAGGCGTAAGCGGCGGCGCCCAGGCTGGCCGCCGCGGCGATTCGCACCAGCAGCCAGAACGTGCGCTGGCCGCGCCCTTCTGACGCGCCGCCGGTCAAAGCATTCGATGCCAGCAGCAGCGCCAAGCAGACAGGCGGCAGGATCTTGATGGTCGACGGAACGTAATAGCGATGCGTGGCCATCATGTCCGCTTTAAGCGCCAAGTAAACCAGCAGTAAAGAGAACATGGCGTGGAGCAGCAGGTTGCCGCGCTGCCGAGCCAGCAGGCCCAGCACCAAGGCCGGAAATGCCACGGCGACCAGGTCGTTGAATCGCCCTGGCATCGCCATCACCAGCGGCAACGGGAGTTGGTCCTGCCAATGAGTCAACAAGGAAAGCAACAGCCCCAGCGGCGAGCTGATCGCCAGGCAGCGCACCAGCACGATCGCCGGCGGGGCAAGCGTTGCGGCGCCGTATCGCAACCAGATGGCGCTTGCCGCCGTCGAGCAGGCCGCGGCAATCGCGACCGGGTGCGTCCAGGGAACCGCGACGCGGTGGTTATCCCAACTCTGAGCAAACGCCGCCACCAGCCGGTTGGCCAACGTGGCGTCGACCACGGGCAGCCCGCGCCAGATAGAGTTGCACCGCCAGGCTGATGCCCGTCAGCAAAAGTCCGGCGCCCAAGGGGGGCGACTCTCGTCTCGCCAAGGCCGGCTCGCGACGCCAGCGCATGGCCAGAGAGAACCCTCCTATGCCAAGGCACCACGCGCCGAGCACCGGGTGGACGGCCGGCGCCAGCCCCATCAACAGCGCGCCGGCGCGATAAAAGCCGACGCCTGCGAGCGACCATGCGTAGAGGACGTAGGCCGTGCCGAACACGCCGTAAATCGACCAGTGCTCGCGCGACAGCAAGCGAAGCTGATGCACCGATTCAAGATCCCGGCAGGCGTTGGTGACGTAGCACGCCAACGGAACGACGCAAGCCAATAGCCGATCGCGGCTGAAGGCGAACGTACACAGCGCGATGGCCTGGAAGCTCAGGGCGCCGGTCAAGGCGGCCAGCAACAGAGACAACGTGCGTTCGCTGGCGCCGCACGCCAGCAAGGCGGCTGGTAGCTGGTGCAACAGCGTCCAGCTCTTCACGTGGTACATGTAAAACGGATTGTCGACCGGATAGTCGACCGTCCCCGCAAGGACCTGCGCACTTTCGACGGCAATCTGCCATTCGCCGGTCAGCCCCAGGTAAGCTCCGGCCAGCCCGCTCAACAACATGACGGTCCGCGCATGACCGCTCTGCGAGCCAATGTCGCTCGTCTGAACTCCTGCGTGCTTCTGCTGTCGCCGGCCGCAGCAGACCGCTGCCAGGCTCAACCAGACCGCGACTCGATTCAGCGCCAATCCGCCCATAGTCAGAGCACCTGAGAGAGACGGCCGCGAGAAGCGAGCGCCGATTGCGGCGGATCGAAGCCTTGCGTGTCTCGCACGATGAAGTTGGGACGACCCTTCGATTCGAGAAAGATCGAGGCGACGTAGGTTCCCAGGATGCCGATGCTGAGCAACTGGACGCCGCCCAGAAACAGCACGGCGGCCAGGGTGGCGCTCCAGGCCGGCGTCTCGACGCCGCGGAACCACCCCGACAGGATCCAGGCCGTGTACAACAACGCGATGGACGAGAACAGCAGCCCCAGCGCGGTCGAAGCCTTCAAGGGCACGTCGGAGAACGAGATGACGGCCGAATCGATGAAGTTGCGAATGACTTTCAAGCCGAGCACGCGAAACTTGGTCTTGCCGGCAAAACGCGGTTCGCGGCGGTAACGAACGATGCGCTGCTGAAAACCGATCCAACAAACCAGCCCTCGCAAGAACGGACGTTTCTCGCGGAATTGGACCACCAGGTTCACGGCGCAGCGCGAAAGCAGCTTGAAGTCGCCCGCCTCGAGCGGCAAATCGATCGTGGACACGGCTCGGAGGATGGCGTAACCCAACCGGGTGACGGCCAGCTTGATGCGCGTTTCCCCCGCGCGAGACTCGCGCACCGTATGTACGACGTCAACCTCGCGCTGCGATTTCCAGACGCGGACCAGTTCAGGAATTAACTCGGGCGGGTCTTGCAAGTCGGCGTCCATGTAAACGACCGCGTCGCCTTGGGCGTAGAGCATGCCGGCCAGCACGCAAGGCGAGACGCCGAAGTTACGCGACATGTTGATCAGCTTCACGTCGCCCTGCCGCGCGGCGTCGAGCAGGATCATCTCCGAGCGATCGGTTGAGGCGTCGTTGACGAAGATCAACTCGTAGCCGCCGATCTCGCCGGACTCCAACAAGCCGGCGAAGACGGCTCGCAGCCGGCGGATCAATTCAGGCAGTACATCCTCTTCGTTCCAGAACGAGAGCACGACGGAAACGATGGCGGAACTGTCGCGGCAGTCCCGCATTTCGACCGCGGGCGTCTCGACGACGCAGGCGCCTTGGATCATCGACGGGCGGGTCCTTTACAGAGATTCCGGTTGTCCGAGTCGGCGCCTTCCCGGCGCCCGCTGGTCCGCGATTATGCCGCGCGTTTGGCGGCGTCGCGAGTTAAGTCCTCGCGGCCGGCCAGCGACGCCGCGCGGACCTCGATGCTCGGCAGCGAACTGATGGGGATGTACGGAGCGAATGCCTCCCACAACGCCAGCAGCACGGCGTGCTGGTCGCTTTCCGAAAGGTCCGGATAGAGGGGCAACAGCAGCGAACGATCGCTGGCGCGTTCGCTGCACGGCAGGCGGAGCGCGCGGCGGTCCTCGCGGTAGGCCTCCTCGCGGTGGATGGTCATTACGCCCGGCTTGGCCGTGACGCCGCGGGCCAGCAGAAACGTGAGCAGCGAGTTTCGCTCCAGCGGCGCGTCGTCAGTCAACTCGACCGCATACGACTGGCAATTGGGCTCCACGTGCTCCGGCGGCTGGGGAACCCGCAGGTACGGATGATCGGCGAGTTGACTCGTGTAGTTGGCGGCCAGCCGCCTTCGCTCGGCCAACAGCGTTTCCAGCCGCTGCATTTGCACGACGCCGATCGCCGCTTGCAAGTCAGTCAGGCGATAGTTGAAGCCGACGTGGCGGTAATTCTCGACCGTCAGCCTGCGCAAGCCGTGACGCTGCCGGTCGCTGAAGTTCATGCCGTGCTGCCGCAGGCGGCGGACCCGCTCGGCAGCGTCATCGTCGTCGCAGAGCACCATCCCGCCTTCGCCCGTGCAGATCAATTTGCGCGGATGGAACGAGAAACAGGCCAGGTGACCGCGACTTCCAATCGGACGACCCCGATACGCGCGAGCCCAGCGCGCATGCCGCGTCTTCGATCAACCGTAACTGGCGCCGCTCGGCGAGTTCTTCAAATTCGTCGAGTTCGGCGGGCACCCCCAGTTGGTGCGCAATCAACATGGCCCGCGTGCGCGGAGTGACGGCCTCGGCCGCCGCCTTCGGATCGAGATTATACGTGGCCGGATCGATCTCCGCGAAAACCGGTCGAGCGCCGCAATACCGTACGGCGTTGGCCGTGGCGATAAACGTCATCGACGGCAGAATCACTTCGTCGCCGGGCCCAATCCCGCAAGCCAGCAACGACAGGTGCAACGCCGACGTGCAGTTACTCACCGCCACGGCGTGCCGGGCGCCGCAATAATCCGCCACCGCGCGTTCAAACGCTTCGACTCGCGGCCCTTGAGTAAGCCAGCCGCTCGCCAGCACCTCGGCCAGTGCATCCAGCTCTTCCTGACCGACGACGGGTTTCGTGATGGGAACCATAGGAAAGTAGACGGTAGACAGGGATGAGTCAGGAGCCGACGACGATCAATCGCTGCAATGTGCGACTCTTTTCCAACTTGGGATTTGGGACTTCGGACCTTGAACCGACTCTTCACTTCGCCCCATGGGCGGCTAGAAACGCACGTTGGTAGCTGACCCAGCCGCCTAGCCGGCGGCGGTAGCCCTCGCAACGCTCTTGTTCGGATCCCGCCAGGTCGTGCAGTTCGCCGGGATCGGCTTCGACGTCGAACAGCTCTTCTCTCAGCGTGTCAATGTAATAGTGGTACTTGTACTTGCCGTCGCGCAGACCCAGAGTCACCTCATTGCCTACGGACAGGAAATAAGCCCGCTCGGGCGTTCCGGGACGCAGCAGGCTGACGCCTTGCCATTCCGCCGGAGCGGGAACGTTAAGTAAATCGAGCAGCGTGGGACCGATATCCATGTGCCGCCCCAGAACCGGACGATGCCGCGGCATATCTCGCAGGCTGGGATGGATCAGCACCAGCGGAACGTGAACGGCCTGCTCATACACGCCGAAGCTGTGCGTCCGCTGATTATGCTGCCCGAAGCTCTCGCCATGGTCGGCAGTAACGGCAATCACCGTCGAGTCCGCCAGGCCGCGACGCTGGAGCTCGTCGATTAAATGCGCGATCTTTGCGTCGGCCGCCCGCACGGCGTTCAGATAGCGGTCCAACTCCTCGTCGTCCACGCCGAAGTCATAGCGATCTTTCGGCGCTACGTACGGATGGTGCGTCTCGATCGTGTAGGCGAACGCGAAGAAGGGTTCGTCCGGCCGCTCGTCAATCCAATCCAGGACGTGCTGATACATCACGTCGTCGTGGACGCCCCAGGAATTGATCAGTTCCTCCGGTTCTCCGCTGGCGCTGATCAGCTTGTCCACGCCGCGAGCCTTGAGATACTCGTGACGCCCCTGCCACTCCCAATAGCCCGAATGGGCGTAGCAAGTGCGGTAGCCTTGTTCTTTGAGCACTTGCGGCAGGGCTTTGACGTCGAATTCGGGATAGTCTCGCACAATCAACAGCCAGTCGGGCCGCGAGTAGACGCTGTTCGACAAGGCCACGAGGCTCTTGCAACTCGATGCGGCCTGCGAGTAAACGTTGTCGAACACGATTCCGTGATCGGCCGCCAGCGCGTCGATTCGGGGCGTCGTCGGGTATTTCGATCCGTGCGCGCCGAAATACTCGACGCCGGTCGATTCCATCACGATCATCAATACGTTTTTCGGCCGTTTCTTCGCCGGCAACAAGGGCCTTGCGGTCCGCGCCTCGGCCGCGGCCCGCGGCGGACTGCGAAAGTCGCTGTCGTCGATGGAATCGAAGGCGTAGTTCTGCGTGAACGGGCGGTCCTTGAAGATCTCCTCGAGGCAGGACGAGAACAACACCCAGTGCGGACTTTGCGCAATGCGCCGTTCCCAGCGGTTGGGGTCCGTCCAACTGGCATGGATATAGCTCCGACAGACCAGGCCGTAACCCGCAATCAACGCCAGGACGGCCAGCGCCGTCTTGACGCCCGCCGGCCACTGCCGGAACACCGGCAGCCGCCGCATGATCCATGGCGAGAACAACACGGCCAAAGGGGCCAGAATCAGCCCCGCGACGATGCCCGAAGGCAAATGCGGCGCCACGGACGAGATCATCACCTCGGGGCCGCCCACGAATGACAGCAGCCGCACCGTGAACGGCACCATGGTCACTTTGAACATCGGAATGCTGGCGACCGCATACGCGGCCGAGGTCGCATAAACGCCGAAGCAAGCGGGCGTCCAAGCCCACGAAGCGGCTCGGGGCCAGCGGGAAAGCGCTCGCCAAACCAGATAGCAGGCCCCCGTCAAAGCGGCTGCGAAGCAAATGTCGGGCGATGCCACGATCAACAACCGCAACACCCAACGCGCGAACTCGCTGACGTTGGAGACCGGAAACGGCAGCAGCGCAAACTTCGAAGCGACCGCCACCGTCGCCAACGACGCGCCAAGCGACCACCAGGTGCGATCAACGGCGGGGCCCGCAGTTCGCTGCGGCTTGGCCACGTAGACGATCTGTGCTCCAACAGGCGCGCGTGTGATCAGCGGGCGATCGACGGCGGCAACGCCCGTCGCCGTGGAACTTCCGTCTTGACCGCCGCGGCGTTTTTTACGATGCGGCTTATGCATAGCGACTCCCTTCGCTAGGTTTCAGTGGCGGTCCAGTATCCGCCTCGACGCGACTGCGTCAAGATCAACCGTCGGAAAGCAAGGTAGAATGGAAGGTGTGGGACGACTCCGGGGGAGCGAGGCCCCAGATCAAAAGCCAAGGCCGTTTGCTCAGCGTCTGCCGTTGGCCCGGCCTGCTTGCCTGTCGTCCCGCCGCCTGCCCGCCCTCGGCGTCGTTCACTGAGGAGAGCGGCCGCCCAGCGCGTGTTGGAGCACTCGCTTTACGGCTTCGCGATCGCCGCTCGTCCAACTGACGACCTTGGCGCCAGTCAACATGATTCCAAGCGTCAGCCAGGTGAGCAGCGACAGGCCCATGCCCACGGCTCCTACGGCCAAGGCCGGCCCGACGGCAATTTCCTGTTCGCCGAGTTTGATTTTCAATTGGTCGCCGCCCAGCACGGCGGTCCATTGCTGGAATGTGTCCTTGTATGCGTCGGGCGATTGCACCCCATGAGCGATGGCGCCGAACAGCTTCACCGCCAGCCACAGGCCGAGGAGGATCGTGAGGATGCCCGTCAGGGTCGCGATCAGGCGCACTGCGGCATCCAGCGAAAAGCCGACGTAGTCGGCGTCCATGCTGCGGGGGGTGTTGCTGGAATCGCGTGACATTCCGGCTCCTGAATACGAGAGTGCAAATCTTGCAGCCGCGGCAGCTACCGTCGCGATGCCTGCAAGCGACGGACGAGATGCCTTCCGGAAATATACGTCCCTCGGCGACCGCAGAGCGAGACGATTTGTGAACGGAAATCTCTCCCTTGCGGGGAGCCCGCGCGTTGGCACGCTCAAGGGGAGCGCAGAATCGCGCCGGCTGGCGTTTGCGCCCGCCCTGGCAAGGGGGGCGGCAAACGTCTATTCTTACTTGGCTTGATCGTGACCATCCTGCGACACGAGGCCCGCAGCGGCGAGACCGCCTGAGGCGGCGAGGCTGGCGTGAAACCCCTGCAAGTCAAGACAGACCGGACCGACCGCTTCTTTTGGGCGGCCTTGATTCCCCTGCTGCTGATCGTGCTCGGCACGCTCGGCTATGCGCTGATCGAAGGTTGGTCGCTGTTCGACGCCCTCTACATGACCGTCATCACGTTGACGACCGTGGGCTACAAAGAAGTCCACGAAATGTCCCCCGCCGGGCAGGCCTTCACCATGCTGCTGTCGTTGGGCGGGGTGTTTATGCTGTTCTACGCCGCCACCGCCATCGCCACCGCCGTGGTCAGCGGCCGGATCATTGATTTTCTCGGGAGTCGCCGGATGGAACGCAGCCTGGCTGAATTGAAGGGGCACATGATCGTTTGCGGCTTCGGTCGCATGGGACGGCGCGTGTGCCAGGAGTTTTCCGCCAAGGGAATGCCGTTTGTCGTCATCGATCGGCACGCGGAATTATTCGATCGCTTTGAATTGCCCCATGGAATTGCCGTCGACGGCGACGCCGCCAGCGACGAAGTGCTGGAGCGAGTCGGCGTGCGGCGAGCGAAAACGCTGGTCAGCGTGGCGGCATCCGACGCCGACAACCTGTACATCACCATGATGCCCGACTGCTCAACGACAAACTGTTCATCGTCGCTCGGGCGGATGATGAGCGTTCCGAGCAGAAATTGTTGCGGGCCGGAGCGAGTCGAGTGGTTTCGCCTTACGTCATCGGCGGACACCGGATGGCGCAGGCCGTATTGCGGCCCACCGTCGTGGATTTCCTCGAATTGGCGACGCGCACCGAGCATCTCGCGCTGAACATCGAAGAGGCGCGGCTCGCCGAATCGAGTCCGTTGGTCGGAGTCAGCCTCGAGAACAGCCTGATTCGCCAGGAACACGGCTTAATTGTCGTGGCGATCAAAAAACGCGAGGAACGGATGCTGTTCAACCCTTCAGCGGACACGCTGCTGGAGGCCGGCGATATTCTCATCATGATCGGCGGCCGCAACGAACTGGACCGGGTCGCCGCCATCGCCCGCGGAGAGGAGTGAGCGGCCGGCGTTCGATCCGGCATGATGGTCCAAATGCCTTCTCCGCAGCGCCGAACAAACGCAGCGGCGAACGAAACGCCGCTGCTTTGATCATCATGTTTGAGAGCGTATCGACGCTCAGCAACATGAACCGCTAGTAGCCCATGATCTTGCGATCGGCGCGCGAATACGAGCGGCCATACGGCGTAGAGCCCATTCGCAGCCGATTGGGCGATTCCTGGTTGGGCAAAACGCCCCGCGTTCCATAGCTCCCGGAAGCTCCGGAACCATAAGAGCCGCCGCCATACGAGTAACTGGGCGTCGGCGCGAACGAATAGCGCCGCGCGGCCGATCGTCGCATCGCCGAATACTGCTGCGGCGTTGCAGCCTGACCGGCCCACACCCAGCCCCCTACCTTGCTCCCATTCTGGGTAACCGCCGTCCCTACCCAGGGACCCTCGACCTGGAGCACCCGCAAACGTTGGCCCTGGTTTAACGTGGCCAATGTCGAATGGCCGCGCATCAGCGGGGTGCTGCGCGATGCGACGATGAATTCGTCGTTGGGCTTAAATGGGTTGGGCGGCGCTGCCCAACTTTCAGCGGAACACGCAGCCGCGTAAGCGATTCCCAACAAACCCAACGTTGCGAGATATTTCGCACTAGACATTTTGCCACCTCCGTCTGGAGAAAGAGGACATGCATGCCAAATGGCATCGACACGTGATTCAAATTATGCTGCACAATGGCCGCAAAACGCGTGCCAGCAACTGGGCGGGTGTATGGGAAGCGGCGAGACGGACGTGCGCGAGAGACGATTAGCGCCGGATCCAACGATTCGCACGACCGCCAAGCCGAAAGCGAGCAGCCTTGCCGGCGAGCGATCACCACCCGGACGAGAGAGACGCGAGAGATGGCGGCGAAGAGAGTGCGTGGCGATGCACGCTGCTCTAGCGAGCGTTGGCCGTCGGCGGCGTCACTTTGCTTTGGCGGGGCGGGCGGCGGCTTGCTTTGCGTTCTTGGCGGCCCGGGCCTGCTTGGCCTTCTGCTTGCCCTTAGCGTGAGGCTTGGTTTTGGCGGCTTCCATTGCCTCACGCTCTTCGGCGTTGAGCTTGCCGTCGCCATCCTTGTCAAATTGCACCAGCAGCGGATTCTTCCGCTTGACGTTTTTGATCCCGGCGCCAGGCTTGGCATTCTTGCCGCCGGCTGCGCCTTGGTTGTTGCCGAACCGGTTGCCGGCAAACTGATTTGCTCCGAATGGGTTGCCTCCAAATTGATTGGCGCCAAACGGATTACCAAATTGATTAGCCGCTCCCGACCTGGCCGCACCGTTCATCGCGGCCAGCCCCAGCGCCAATTGGGCCGCTTCCACCTCCGGTAAGTCGAGCACGCCATTGCCGTTGGCATCGAACTTACTCATCAAGAACTGCTGGAAGGCGGAGTAGTTGGCAGCCGCCTGACCATTGGCGCCGTTTTGGGCGCTCGACCGGCGCGGCAAGGCCGGACTGCGCAGCGAGAGCCTCTGCCGGATCGAGTTGCCCGTTATGGTTGGTGTCCAAGGCCGCCAGCATCTGGGCATGCTGGTGCGCCATGCCGGCCGCGGCGGCGGTCGGCGGATAGATAGGCAGCGGAACTGCCACGGCGTGCTGTGCCTGACAAGGCGTCGAGACAAAACCGAGGATCGCCGCGGCGAGCGTCGCAATTGCGGAAGTCTTTAGCATCACAGAGGCCTCTCGAGGGCGATTTGCAGGCACTAGGAACCTGCCTGCAAATTACCCTAAACCAGCGGCTATGTCTGCAAAAAACTCAGGGCCCGCTGCCGATTTTCTTGCCAGATTCGCCCATCGGGCGTTATAGTGCGCTCCGCCGGGGCGTTCGCCCTTTTTGCGGCCCCTTGAAGCGGGCGGCACTCCTGGGGGATCCCCTCGGGCCAGCCAACCTTAACAGCGCCTCGGTCGAGGAATGCTGTCATGTCTAGTCGATTGTTTCCGGTTCACACCCCGCGTCGCCATGCCCCCCGTTGGATGGAAATGCTTGAGCGCCGTGAGCTGATGGCGTACAGCGTTTTGACATATCACAACGATCCGGCCAGCACCGGACAGAATCTGAGTGAGACCGTCCTATCGCCGCAAAACGTCAATGCCGGGCAGTTTGGCAAACTGCGCTCCACCCCGCTCGATGGCCAGGTTTACGCCCAGCCGCTGGCGGTCCCCCAGGTCAACGTGACGTCCGGCGAGAGCCCCGGCATCCACGATGTCGTCATTGCCGCGACCGAGCATGACAGCGTATACGCCATCGACGCCGCCAGCGGCGACGTGCTGTGGCACGATTCGTTCATCGATCCCGCGGCCGGCGTCACGACGCTGTCCAGCGCCGACGTTTTGAGCGAGAGCATTTCTCCCGAGGTGGGCATCACCAGCACGCCGGTCGTCGATCCGGCGACCGGCATTGTCTACGTCGAAGCGAGGACCAAAGAAGTGCGCGGCGGGCAGACGCATTTCGTGCATTCGCTGCACGCCCTCGATCTGCAAAACGGCGCCGAAACACTGGGCGGCCCGCTCGTGCTGGGCGATACGATACTCCGCGCCGATGGAAGTTACGGCTATGTGAGCGGTCCCGAAGTCAGCGGCGGCGGAGACGGGGCGACGGAAGGCGTCGTCCCGTTCAATGCCGTGCGAGAACACCAGCGAACCGCATTGAGCCTGGTGCGGGGCGTCGTTTATCTCGGTTTTGCATCATTGGGAGATAACGGTCCGTATCACGGCTGGATCTTGGGCGTCGACGCAAACAGCCTGAAACTCGTGGCCGCGTTTAACGCCACGCCCAATGGAACTGCGAGCGGCATCTGGCAATCGGGCGCCGGCATAACTTCGGATGAACAGGGCGACTTGTACGTCGTCACGGGCAACGGCACGTTCGATACGACGCTGGACGCCGGCGGCTTTCCGATCCACGGCGATTACGGAGACTCGATCCTCAAGTTGGCGGCCGATCCGGCCAGCACCCCGGACCATCCGAACGTTAACGGTTGGGGACTGAAGGTCGTCGATTACTTCACCCCGTCTAATCAGCAAGCCTTGTCCGAGGTTGACGCCGACTTGGGTTCCGGAGGCGTGCTGCTGTTGCCTGATTCTGCTGGCACAGCCGCCAATCACGCGCCTGCTTGTGGCAGCCGACAAGGGAGGTTCGATTTACGTGCTCGATCGGGACGGATTGGGCGGCTTCGATCCTAGCGCCGATCACGTACTTCAGGAATTTACAGAAATGCCGCATGGAGCGTACGACGTACCGGCCTATTACAACGGCGCGGTATACTACGCGGCGCGGCCGATTTAGTCAAACGATTTACGGTCTTCGGCGGCGCCATGGCCGTCATCCCCGATAGCGTCTCGGCTGATGCAATTGGCTGGGGCGGCTCAACGATCAGCATTTCCGCGGACGGCGGAACGGGCATCGCCTGGGCCATCGATCCCGGCGCCGATCAGTTGCTGGCCTTCGATGCCGCCAACCTCGCTGATCGGCTTTACAGCAGCATGGACGGGCCGGGCGGCCGAGATGCGCTGGGAACCGCCGTCAAGTTCTCCGTGCCGACGATTGCCAATGGCCGCGTCTACGCGGGTACGGCCAACTCACTGGTCGTGTACGGCTTGCTGGCGGCGGCCGGCGCATCGGCGCCGAGCGAGGGGCAATTGGCGACGGTGCACGGCGTCGAAGGATCGCCCGTTGGCGGCGGCGTTCTGGCGACATTTTCTGCAGGCGAAGGCACGGAGGCGGCGGGTGACTTTCATGCCGCCATCGATTGGGGAGACGGCAGCTTCTCCTCCGGCACGGTCGCGGAGACCGGCGGCGTCTACCAGGTTTCAGGCGTCCATGCCTACCTCGAGGAAGGGAGCTGGCCCGTGACGATCACGGTCTCGAATCCGGCGGGCGCGCTCCTGCTGCAGGGCGAGGCGCAGATCGTCGAACGCCTGCTGCCCGATGGCACGCGAGGTTCTGCCGACGATCGATTTCTCTCAGAACTCTACTCCGACCTGCTCGGGCGGCCGATCGATCTTGAAGGCTTGAACTATTGGCGCGGCGTACTGCAAATTTCCTCCAGCCGCGGCATCGTGGCCGCGGCGTTGGAGGAGACCAACGAATTTCGCAGCGTCGAGGTGCAACGCCTTTTCAGCCGCTATCTGGGGCGAACGGCCGAGCCGGCGGCGGACTCCTATTTTGCTCGCGCCTTGGCCCACGGGGAAACCGAAACGCAGATCGCAGCGAGTTTACTGGCCTCAACCGAATATTTTCAAACACGAGGCGCCGGAGTCGACAGTCGGTTTTTAAATGCCATTTATCGCGACGCGCTAGGCCGAGCCTTGGACGACGCAGCGAGGACTTTCTGGACGCAGGCGTTGCAAGCAGGATTGCCGCGGACGGACCTTGTACGGTTGATGCTGGGCAGCGACGAATTTCGGCGCCGAGTCGTAGGAGAGCTGTATGGCGAGTTATTGGACAGACCGGCTGATCCCGCCGGCGAGGCGGCCTTCGCCGGATGGCTGGCTGCCGGCGGACGGCGAGAACAGGTGGCTGCCGCGCTTGCGGCATCGGATGAGTTTTTTGCCAGGGCGGCGGGCTGAACCGTCAACTGCCTGGCGGGCGGCACGCCATTTGCCGCCCCTTTCGCCCTCTTTCGCCGCGCGCGGAAGTAGCGTAACTTATCGGCTTTGACCGCCGAGAGAAAATTGGGATGCTTTAGCTCCGTTTATTACTGTGGACCGGCGGGGAGTAAACTGCAATGGCACGAAGCCGCCCTGGCAAGAAACAGGCGTCAGCAAGCAAGCCTTCTCGAAAAAAGGACGTCCGAGGAAAGTCCTCCCTTAGTAAAACCGCTCGAAGCAAAGTCGCCGCGGGCAAAACCTCGCGAAAAAAGTCGCCTCGCGTCGAAGAGACCAAAGAGCGACGCGACAAGGCCTGGCCGGTTCCGCCGGTTCGCAAGCTGGACGCCGTCTGGCTGGAAGGTCGCGTTCCGGCCGGCTACTGGGAAGCCGCCGGTAATCGGCGCCGCTACATGTGGTGGCTGGGGCAGAAGCTGGGCTTCAAAAAGCTCGAAGACTGGTACCAGGTGACGACCAACGACTTCAAGCGTCATCGGGGCGCCGGCGTGCTGTACGCCTATTGGAACAGTTCGGCCATTGCGGCCGTGCAGGAGACGTTTCCGAACTACGACTGGAAAGAGTGGTTGTTTCGTCAGGCGTCATTGCGGTTTTGGAACGACCGCCGCAATCATCGCCGCTACATGGATTGGCTGGCGGAACAGTTGGACATTCGCCGCCCGGAGGACTGGTATCGCGTCTCGAACGCCGACTTCGAACGGCACAAGGGCGGCGCGTTCTTGCTGGAATACAAGAGCACGATTTCCGCCGCGATTATGGCCTACTTGCCTGGTTTCGAGTGGAAAGAATGGCTGTTCAGCGGCACGCCCAAGGGCTTCTGGGACAAGCCTCGCAACCGTAAGCGTTACGTCGACTGGCTAGGAGCGCAACTGAGGTACAAGAAGCCCGCAGACTGGTACGCCGTGACGCAGCACGACTTCTACGCCCATCGGGGCATCCAGTTCTTGAAGTTGTACAACAGTTCCCCGATGGCGGCGGTGAAAGAGCGATTTCCAAAGTATCCCTGGAAAGAATGGATGTTCGCCCGCGTTCCAGTCACCTTTTGGGACTCACGCGCCAACCGCAAGCGATACATGAACTGGCTGGCCGAACAGCTCGGTTACAAGAAGCCCAGCGACTGGCGCCGGGTCCGCCGCCACCACTTCCTGGAGAACTGCGGCGGAGGCCTGCTCGCGCAATACGCTTCCTACGTTGACCTGTTGCGGGAACATCTGCCGCGCATGAAGTGGACGGTGCGGGAGGTTGAATAACCCGATGGTCAGGCCTTCTCGAGCAACAGCTCCAGGTAGCTGCGTCGTTCGCTCTCGACAAGATGAAATTCCGCGGCCAGCGTCCGAAGGCATTGCTCAGCGCCCGGCCGATCGGCCTCGTCGGCCGTCAACTCCAGCTCGACAAACGTGCCGACCCCCTCGACTTCGTCCAGAGAAATCTCGACGTCGCGTCCTTCCCAGCCGAGCCGTGCCGTGCGGCGGCTCTTACGCACCGTCGCCACCGGGCGAAACCCGAGCGTTTCCAGCAACTGGCCGAATTGAGCCAGCGCCCATGCGCCGCCAGGAAGCGGCAATTCCAGTTCTTGCCGCGTCTTGCTGTCGGCCTCCAGCTTGGGCCCTTTGTAAGTGATCCGATTCGCTTCTCCCTCGCGGCGCAATGCGCAAGGCTTCGTCCGTGATGGCAAAATCGCGAACCGGGTGGGCGAAATAGCAATCTTCTTGCAGCTTCCTCTCGCCCGGCGTTGCGCCTAACGCGGCCAGACGGATCGAAAAGGCCTCCGGATCGGCGAGCCTGTATTTGCGTTCGACTTCGAATATCACGGCGGGGAAAAAAGACATGAGGTTCCAGGGACGAAGTTCATTTCACCAGGCTTCATTTCACTGTGCGGGCCTGCCGTCCGGCGCCGGCTGTTGAACATGCATCCGGCCGCCCTTGCGGCCCGTCGGGCCAGCCCCTCGTTCGAGGGCCGTCGCCTCTCGTCTTCCGTCTCGACCTCGGACGGCTGTCGGCGGCGTCAGGTCGGCGAATTCTGATCGTAGGCGGCGGCCGCATTATTGGAGTTGCTGCGAGCAACGGAAGGCGTTTCGTCTCGCGAGACCTGAGCCTCCAGCACTTGCTGACGTCGGAGCTTGCGCACCAGCACGCGGAGCCCGTTGGCGCGAACGATATCGCCGCCGTGGACGGGACGTTTCAGTTTCGCAGCGACCCAGTCGTGCAGCGTACGGCAGTCGGGCGGCAACTCCATGCGATCGATGCGCACGCCGAGCACCTGTTCCAGTCGATCAAGCGAGACGCCGCCCCCGACGACCCAACCGACGCCCACTTCGGCGACATGGCTAGGCACGCGGTCATATTCGTCTTCGATGTCGCCCACGAGCTCTTCCAGAATGTCTTCCATGGTGACCATGCCCACGACCCTGCCGGCCCGGTCGCGGACCAACGCAATATGAACGTGCTCATGGATCATTCGCTGCAGGCTGGAAGCGATCGATAACTCTTCGGACAGTTCCGGGATCGAACGCATGATCCCTCGTAGCGAGGGCTGGTCGGGACTCAGGCGCAGCTCGGAAACCAGATCTTTGAAGTTGACGTAACCGCAGATCGTTTGCGGATTGCCCGGCTCGGCGCAGACGGGAAACCGGGTGTGCATATCGGCATGCGCGACGACCAGGCTCTGCGACATGCTGTGATTGAGGTCGAGCGTGATGATTTGCGCGTGGGGATCATGATCTCGGCGATCCGCCGGCTGGACAGCCTGGCGGCGCCAAGAATGATCTTTTCCTCCTGGCCTCCGATCAATCGCGAGGTGCGAGCCAGCGCCACCACGGCGCGCAATTCCTGCATCTCCGTGACTTCCGCCTTGTGGCCTTCGACCGTCGGCTGCCAGCGCCGTTCACTCCAACTCAACAGCGTCTTAACGGAGCCTTCCAGCACCCACACGGCCGGGTAGACCACCATCGACATGGCCCAAATGGGCGCCGATAACCGCAAGCAGACCCATTCCTTGTTCTTCAACGCGAAGACTTTGGGAATCAATTCGCCCACGGTAATGGTCAGCGCGCGAGCGGTACGACCACGGCGGCCAACGCCAGCACTTCGCTGGTCCAGGTCGAGAGGCCAAACCAGCGGACGAAGACCGGCGCAAACGCCTCGTCGGCGCTGGCCCCGCCGGTCGCAGCAGCAATCGCCCCCACCAGCGTAATGCCCAGCTGTAAGGCTGCCAGGCTGGCTTCCATGTTCTGCTTCATCCGCAACGCCGAGCCAGCGCCGCGGCGATGCTGATCCGCCAGCGCCTTCAAACGCCCGACGGAAACACTGGCTAGAGCGATCTCATAGGCGGCGAAAACTGCATTGCACCCGACCATTAACAGCATGAACAACCAGGTTGCCGCCGTCATTGAACCCTCGTAGATTCGATCGATCGTGGCCGGCCCGATCGATCGGAAGTGGCAATACTGACCCCGCCGGCGTTACGGCATTCTATCCTGTCGCGCGGCTTTTTGCAGAAATTCTCGCCTCAGATCGAAGCAAGTGTATAATTCACAAGCGGTTACCAACATTCAAGCGACCCCTGCCTCAGGGCGCATCAGGCACAAGGCCTCGCCAAGGGGCACGTACAACGCCGGGCGAGATCGCGCGACTTGAGCGCCGGTAAATCATGCGCCAGGCAAGTCGCCGCAAACCACCGGGTTCGAGCGCGAGGAGTTTTGATGGAAGACGAGGAGTTGCGGGAGTTCGCCGACCGCCGTAGCGGCGGCTTCTGGTTCTGGATGCTGGCGGCGCTGCTGGCCGCGAGCGTTGTCGTCTTCACGCTGCTTCAACCCGGCGGAACCGGGGGAGATTTCAGCAGGGCCGGCGAGTCGCTGACCACGATTGAATTGACGCCGCTGCATGGCGATGCCGCTCCCATCGGTCCCCAGAAACTGGAAGGGCGCGTTTCAGTGCTTAACTTTTGGGGAACCTGGTGTCCGCCCTGTCGCGCCGAGTTTCCCCATTTGCTCAAGCTGCGAGCACGGTTTCAACGTCGACCCGAGTTTCAGTTGCTGTCCGTCTCCTGCGGCATGGGCCGTGACAGCGACCTGGCCGAGTTGCGGGAAGAAACCGAACTCTTCCTGGACGAACAAGGCGCTGAACTGCCGGTCTACGCCGACCAGCATGCGCAAACTGCGCATCGCCGTGCAGGATTTGCTCGCGGCTTCGAACTTTTCCTACCCCACGACGTTGGTGCTGGACGCGGAGGCGAAGATCCGCGGCATTTGGGTCGGCTTTAAACCGGGCGACCAGCGCGAGGTCGAGGCGCTCGTCGCCAAGCTGTTGGGAGAGTAGGCGGTCGAAGCAACGACGGCGGGCCGAAACGACGGCAACTCCGCCGCAGCCTGGCTTCGGAAACGCCGCGTTACCGCTCTTTTTGCGTTAACTGCCGTTGAAGCAGCCGGGTCGTTTCGTAAGGGTCGGCCGCCGAGAGAATCGCTCCGCTGACGGCGACGCGAGAGACGCCTGCGGCGAGAACGTCTCGCAGGTTCTCGACGTTGACGCCGCCGATGGCGAAAGCCGGCAGTTGAATTTCGGCGGCGACCGCCTCGAGCAAGGCAAGCCCGGTCAGTTGTCTCGCGTCGAACTGCTTGGTCATCGAGGCGAAGGTCGGCCCGACGCCGATGTAATCGGCGCCGTCCAGAACCGCTTGCCTGGCTTGCTCGAGGGAATGGGTCGAAACGCCGATCAAGGCCTGCGGGCCGATAATCGTCCGGGCGTCGCGGACGGCGAGTTCCTCCTGGCCGACGTGGACGCCATCGGCGGCGGCCAGGACGGCCAGGTCGGCGCGATCGTTCATAACGAACAGCGTGTGCGTGCCGCGCGTGAGAGCTCTCAGGCGTCGCGCTCGAGCGAGCAACTCGCGGTCGTCGAGCCGCTTGTCGCGCAATTGAATCACGTCGACTTCTGCAGAGACGAGCGTCTCGACCAGCGCGGTAAATGCAGCCAGGCTCTCGCGCCCGTCGACAAGCGCATACAACGACGCCCGCTCGATCCGGCAATTCGCCGACGGTCTTGCTCCAGACAGCGTTGTGGCGTCGCGCTCCAGTGCATAAACGCGGTATCGGAGTTGCTTCATGGCCGCGCCAAAATGGGCGTCGAACGTCTTACCGAACTCTTCCAGGCTGCGGAGCGATTCTTGCACGCGTTTGAAGTTAGCCGCCACCACGGCCCGCAAGTCCGCGCGGCCTCGCTCCGCCACAGCGGTCAGTTGCGTGCCGACGTCTTCCGGGGTGTTGCGTGCTGCGAGCAGCGAGGACGAATCGAACTTTGCAAGCTCCGCCGCCAGGGTATGGCGCAGTTGCTTGAGTTGATCGGTAAGTGCGACGTCGTCCAGGGCGAAGCGTGCGACATCCTCCAGCATGCGCAGCCCTTCTCGCCCCCGGTTGGACGCCGCATCGATGATGCGGAGCAGAGCGGTTCGCTCCCCTTTGGGAACCGTTTCAGGACAAAGCCGCCCTTGAATACCCTCTCCCTTGGGGAGAGGGCCAGGGTGAGGGGGCGTGTCGATAGACCGCAACTCAGGCATTCCTGCTGGGGCGCCAACCGGCTCTGTCTCGCTCCTGTCCGCGGCGAACGCTCGAGCAGCAGTCAAGGTCTCGCCTGTCTCAATCCCTTCCACCGATAACGGGCCAGACTGGTGTCCGGCAAGACGATGAACCTCTTGCTCTAGCGGTTCCACCGCGAGCCCTCGCTCCGCCAGCCAGGCGGCCAATTCGCCCTCAGCAGCCGCCAGCCCTAACAGCAAATGCTCCGTGGCCAAGGTCAGCGGTGGCGGATAATCGATCAGCCTGGTCGCCGCGGCATCAAGGGCAGCCTGGACCGCGGCGGAGAATTCGTCGCCACGTTTTGCGGCGGCATGTTGGGAAAACTGTAATTCCGGCCAGCGCTGGCGGACCAGCGGGACGTCGATCCCCCGAGCCGCTAGCATGGAGGCCGCGCGGCACTCGGCTTCGGCCAGCAAGCCTAGCAATAACTCAGGGGGAGTTATGCCGTTAGGACTCTCAGAGCTGGTCCAATGCGAGGCGGCTTTCAAGGCCCGTTGAGCGGCTGGGGTGAACTGCAATACCACGGCGATCTCGATTCTGTGCCAGTTAACCTAACTTCAAGGCAGACTGTTACTTGCCTTGATTCAGCCTAGCTCCGGCAGTAGAATTCGGCAACGACTAGCTTTGCCAGGGAGCCGGCAAGCTTTTTGTTGAATCCATTCTCCCGCTTCGGACGTAGAAGGAGCTGAGCCAGTGCGCGGGACCTATGTACCTGAGGCGAAACGGCCTCGGGCAAATTTGGCGACCTGCCTCTGGCCGGGCCTTTCGCAGCTTTGGGTGGAAGGCGCCTGGTCCGGTCTGGCGATGGCTTTCGGTTTCGCCTGTTTATTCAACCTATTATTGCTGAACAGTCTGGTTTGGACGGAATGGGTCGAGCCGGGCATGCGACGGGCAGGATGGATGGTATTGGCCGGGTTTTGGCTGGTTTCGGCATGGATGTCTCGGCGCTGGTGCGCGAGAAAAATGCGGCAAAACATCCCGATCCCGAGCGGGACTTGTTTCTGCTGGCTTTGGGGGAATACTTAAAGGGGAATTGGTACGAGGCAGAGTCAGTCTGTCAACAACTTTTGCGGGACAAGGCCCGCGATGCCGAAGCGGAATTGATGCTGGCCACGATTCTGCGGCACACCGGCCGTTACGCCGCGGCTCGCGAGCGGCTGGACGACTTGAAGCGGTGGGACGACGCCGCGAAATGGGAGTGGGAGATCGCAAACGAACTGGAGCGGCTGGCTGAAGCTGAACAGCAGGAGCCGGACGACCCCGAACTGCAAGCTGCCCCGACGTCGACTCCTTTGTTGGAAGCGGCGTGAAAGGTAAACGGAGACCTGGAATGTACGAACGATTTACCGACCGCGCCCGCAAGGTCATGCAACTGGCCAACCAGGAGGCCCAGCGGTTCAACCACGAATACATCGGCACCGAGCACATCCTGCTGGGCCTGGTCAAGGAAGGCAGCGGCGTCGCCGCCAACGTGCTGAAGAACCTCGACGTCGACCTGCGCAAGATCCGCCTGGAGGTCGAGAAGCTCGTCCAGAGCGGCCCCGACATGGTCACCATGGGCAAGCTGCCGCAGACGCCGCGGGCCAAGAAGGTCATCGAGTACTCGATGGAAGAGGCCCGCAACCTGAACCACAACTACGTCGGCACCGAGCACATCCTGCTGGGCCTGCTGCGCGAGCAGGAAGGCGTGGCCGCCCAGGTGCTGATGAACCTCGGCCTGAAGCTCGAAGAGGTCCGCGAGGAAGTGCTCAACCTGCTCGGCCACGGCCTCGAAGGCGACGAAGGCAGCGAGCGGCGGCCGTCCGGCGGCGGCGGGAGCGGCGGCCGGCGAGTCGCAGCAGAGCGGCAAGTCGAAGACGCCCGGCCCTGGACAGCTTCGGCCGCGACCTGACCGAACTGGCCCGCCAAGGCAAGCTCGACCCGGTCATCGGCCGCGAGAAGGAGATCGAGCGGGCCATCCAGATCCTCTGCCGCCGCACGAAGAACAACCCGGTGCTGCTGGGCGAGGCGGGCGTCGGCAAGACGGCCATCGTCGAAGGCTTCGCCCAGCGCGTCGTCGACGGCAACGTGCCCGAGCTGCTTGCGCGACCGCCGGATCGTCGTGCTCGACCTGGCGATGATGGTCGCCGGCACGAAGTACCGCGGCCAGTTCGAGGAGCGCATCAAGGCGGTGATGAACGAAGTCCGCCGCGCGAAGAACACGATCCTGTTCATCGACGAGCTGCACACGCTGGTCGGCGCCGGCGGCGCCGAGGGCGCGATCGACGCCTCCAACGTGCTCAAGCCGGCGCTGGCCCGCGGCGAAATCCAGTGCATCGGCGCCACCACGCTCGACGAGTACCGCAAGTACATCGAGAAGGACGGCGCCCTGGACCGCCGCTTCCAGAAGATCATCGTCGAGCCGTCGACCAAGGCCGAGACGGTCGAGATCCTCAAGGGCCTGCGCGACCGCTACGAAGAGCACCACCGCGTGCAGATCACCGACGACGCGGTCGAGGCGGCCGTCGAGCTGTCCGACCGCTACATCACCGGCCGCTGCCTGCCGGACAAGGCGATCGACGTGATCGACGAGGCGGGCGCCCGCGTGCGGCTGCAAGCCGATGACCAGAGCCGCCGGACCTGAAGGAGATCGACGAAGAGGTCGAGCAGCTCAACAAGGAGAAGGAAGAAGCGGTCGCCAACCAGGACTTCGAGAAGGCCGCCGCGCTGCGCGATCAGGCCGACAAGCTCAAGAAGAAGAAGCAGACGATCACCCGCGAGTGGCGCGAGAAGTCGCGCGAGACCGACGGCGTGGTCGACGAAGAAGTCATCGCCGAGGTCGTCTCCAAGATGACCGGCATTCCGCTGACGCGGATGACGCACCGAAGACACGATGCGGCTGATGCAGATGGAAGAGGAGCTGCACAAGCGGGTCGTCAGCCAGGACGAGGCGATCAAGGCGATCGCCAAGGCCGTCCGCCGCAGCCGCAGCGGCCTGAAGGATCCCAAGCGGCCGACCGGCTGCTTCATCTTCGCCGGCCCGACCGGCGTCGGCAAGACGCTGCTGGCCAAGGCGCTGGCCGAGTTCATGTTCGGCGACGAGGACGCGCTGATCCAGATCGACATGAGCGAGTACATGGAGAAGCACAACGTCAGCCGGCTGATCGGCGCCCCTCCGGGCTACGTCGGCTACGAAGAGGGCGGCCAGCTCACCGAGAAGATCCGCCGCCGGCCCTACGCGGTCGTGCTGCTCGACGAAATCGAGAAGGCCCACCCCGACGTGTTCAACATGCTGCTGCAGGTCATGGAAGAAGGCCGGCTGACCGACAGCTTCGGCCGCAACGTCGACTTCCGCAACACGATCCTCGATCATGACCACCAACGCCGGCGCCGAGGCGATCAAGAACGAGTCGGCCTTCGGCTTCCAGAAGCCCGACGACGACGCCTCCTACGAGAGCATGAAGGAGCCGCGTCAACGAGCAGATCGAAAAGGTCTTCCGGCCCGAGTTCCTCAACCGCCTCGACGACATGATCGTCTTCCGCCACCTGAACGACGACGACCTGAAGCACGTCGTCGACCTGGAGCTGAGCAAGGTCCGCGAGCGGCTCGAGGAACGCGGCTTGAAGCTGGAGCTCACCGACGAGGCCAAGGAGTTCCTGATCAAGAAGGGCTCGAACCCCGACTTCGGCGCCCGGCCGCTGCGTCGCGCGATCGAGAACTTCATCGAAGACCCGCTGGCCGAGGAACTGCTCAAGGGCGAGTTCGAGGGCAAGGACACGATCACCGTCGAGGTCAAGAAGGTCGGCGACAAGAAGCAGCTCGTCTTCGACGGCTCGGTCTCCGAGAGCGCCGAGCCCGCCGTCGGCGCCATGCCGGCGGCTCGGAAGGCGCGCCTGGCGGGAATTAACCCCGGCGGGAACGAACGTTGTGAATTAGCTTGTATCTCCAAGGCCGCCGCTTGTTGCGACAAGCGGCGGCCTTTTTACTTGAACATTTCGGTCGGGAGTGCTGCCATGATTGTCGAAGGCGTGCCGCCCAAATGGCTGGAAGCAACGAGTACGGCGCTTTGCGACTTGCTCGCCTTGCCCGCGAACTGGGATTCTTATGCGCTCCGCCGATCCACGTTCAGAGCGTCGTCGCTTCAATCGATCTCTTGAGGGCTATTATGCCCCATGACGCACCAGCGCCTGCCGTGGTTCCGACATCGCACGGCTACATCCAACTTGAATGGCATCGCGCCGGAATCGATCTGGAAATCGAAGTGTGCGCTGGGAAAGTACCTCACGTTCTTCGAGAATTCCAAGACCGGCGAGACTTGGGAACGCGAGGTTGCGTGGGATTTGAATCCTTTGACGTTCTGCATTTCCGAACTCTCAAGGCCGTAAGAGACAAGGCGAGCGATGGCAGAACGGAATTATGTCGACGACCCGTCCGTCGCCGACGCCGCAGTTCTTTGGCGCAGAATCCCGCCTTGGCATTTTGTCCTTGATGAGAATCTCGGCGGTTTCAGGCCGTCGTCAGCGGCGTTCGAAAACCACCCCAATGGCAGCCCGATGTCGGTTGTTCTCGCAGAGGACGTTGCGGCGTCGGGTCGTTCGCCTCAGGATGTACTCGCCGGACATGCGGGGTTTGCCTTA
>CAWAYY010000014.1:0-216315 GCA_963786255.1 Pirellulales bacterium | reverse complement strand
CGGGGTCAGCCTGTTGCTGCTTGCCATCGGTATTGTAGCTGCGTGGTACATCCACACGCTGCAGAAGCACAACTCCGATCTGATGGCGATGGATGTGGCCAGCATGCTTGCGGCCGAAGACCTGGAAATCAAGATGCGCGACGTCAGCGACCAGTTGCGCGAGTTTCTGCGGACGGGCGACTCTTCTTATCTGGACGCTATTCGCGGGCTGCGAGACAAGACGCAACGAGACCTGGACAAGGCCCGCGAGTTGGCCCGGACGGACGAAGAAAGCCGCAAGATCGCCGATCTGGCCCGAGGATGCGAGCACTTTTTCGACCGCGTCCATGAGCGCGTGCAGTTCGAAAAGCTTCACGAACGGGTCCAGGAGCCGCCGAAGCCCAAACGATGTACCAGACTCACCGGTCATTACAAGACGATCGACGACCTGGCCAAGAAGGAAGTTTTCAAGCCGGCCCATGAGTACGTGGAATACCATCGGCAGATCGTCAAAGTGACCAGCGAGGAGAGTCAGCGCTGGGCGGACCTGATGGGACTGGGACTGCTGTTGCTTGGCGCCTGCGGTTCCGTGGGCGGCATGCTGGCGGGCTTTGGCATTGCTCGCGGCGTCAACCGCTCGATCGTGCAGCTTAGCGTGCCGGGTGCGCGGCGCCGCCGGCAAGTTGAACGAGGTGGTCGGCCCGATCACGCTCTCTACCGGCAGCGGCTTTGAAGAGCTGGAAGACACGCTGCAGAAGATGGCCGAACAGGTGGGAGCCGTGGTGGAGCGTCTCGAACAGCGCGAGCGCGAAGTGCTCCGAGGCGAACAGTTAGCCGCCGTCGGCCAGTTGGCGGCGGGCGTGGCGACGAGTTGCGCAACCCGCTGATGGCGATCAAGATTCTGGTCCAAGCCGCCGCCGAGCGCGAGGTAGGCGGCGCCTTGCAAGGCCGCGACCTGCAAGTGGTCGAAGAAGAGATTTCGCGTCTCGAGCAGTCGATCCAGGCGCTGCTCGATTTTGCCCGGCCTCCGCTGCCGGAAATGTTCGTGTTTGACGCTCGCGAGTTGGTGCAGCAAACGCTCGACCTGGTATCGGCCCGCGCCGAGCAACAAGGCGTGTGCGTCGAAGCGAGCTTGCCGGACAGCGGCCGTCTCGATCGAGGCCGACCGCGGCCAGATTCGCCAGGTATTGCTGAATTTGCTGCTCAACGCGCTCGATGCGCATGCCCGACGGCGGCGCCATCGAAGTGCAATTGTCGTTCGTCTCTGCCCGGCTTCAGTGCCGCCAGGCCGGCGGCGACGACCAGGACCTGCTGATCCCCGGCTTGCTTCCGGCCGACGAGTGCCCAGGCGCGCACGATCTGGCGGCGGACTTCGAACAGGCCGCGCCGGCCGACCAACGCTGGGTGGTGATCACCGTGGCGGATGACGGGGAAGGCCTGCCGGCCGACTTAGGCGACCGGATCTTCGAGCCGTTTGTCAGCAGCAAAGAGACGGGCACGGGGTTGGGGTTGCCCATCTGCCGGCGGATCATCTCAGCACATGGCGGGGAGCTGACGGCGAAGAACCAGCCGCAGGCCGGGGCGGTGTTCGCTATCTGGCTGCCGTCCGCCGATTCACTCTGCGCGCCGCCGCCGGCAATGCGCTGACGATTCACTCCGGAGGGTAGCATGCAGCGTTTGCTGGTCGTCGACGATGAGCCGAACGTCCTTTACTCGTTAGAAAAATGTCTGAGCTCCGACGCCTTGGACGTGATTTCCGCGGGCACGGCCAAGGACGGCATCAACCTGGTGCGCCAGCGCGAGCCCGACGCGGTGATCCTCGACGTGCGGCTTGCCCGACATGTCGGGTCTGGACGCCTACGACCGCATCCGGCAGATCGACCCCCGGTTGCCGGTGATCGTGATCACGGCGTTTGCCAAGACCGATACCGCGATTGAAGCGATGCGGCGGGGCGCTTTCGAATACCTGCTCAAGCCGGTCGATTTCCGGCGGCTTCGCGAAGTGGTGGGCAAGGCCCTGGAAGTCAGCCGGCTGAGCCGCGTGCCTGCCGTCTTCAACGAAGAAGAACCCGCCGACTCTTCGGCCGACCGGATCATCGGCTCGGCGCCCGCCATGCAGGAAGTCTACAAGGCGATCGGCCGCGTGGCCCCGCAAGACGTGACGGTGCTGATCCTGGGCGAGAGCGGCACCGGCAAGGAACTGGTGGCGCGCTCGATCTATCACTATAGCCGGCGCAGCCAAGGTCCGTTCCTGGCCATCAACTGTGCGGCCATTCCCGAGTCGCTGCTTGAAAGCGAGCTGTTCGGTCACGAGCGAGGAGCGTTCACCGGCGCCGATCAGCGCCGCATCGGCAAGTTCGAGCAAGTCAGCGGCGGCACGATTTTCCTGGACGAAATTGCCGACATGAGCAGCGCGACGCAAGCCAAAGTGTTGCGTTTACTGCAAGAACAGCGCTTCGAGCGCGTCGGCGCCAACGACACGATCCAAACCGACGTCCGCGTGATTGCGGCCACCAACAAGAATCTGCCGGCGCTGGTCGAAGCGGGCCGCTTCCGACAGGATCTGTTCTATCGCCTCAACGGCTTCACCATCCAGTTGCCGGCCCTGCGGGAACGCCGCGACGACATTGCGCTGCTGGCGGACCATTTTCTCCGCGTTTTCAATCGCGAACTGGGCAAGAACGTGCGATCGATGACGCCCGAAACGCAGCGGCTGCTGGAGACGCACCACTGGCCGGGCAACGTGCGTGAGTTTCAAAGCGCGCTCAAGTTCGCCATGGTTCACGCGATCGGCGAGATCTTGACTCCGGATTGTCTGCCCGAAACGTGCCGGCCGGCCGGTTCGGCCGCCACGACGCCCGTCTCGGCGCCAATGCCCGTCGGAGGCACGCTGGAGGTGGCGCGGCTCGTGCGACAGTTGTTGGACAGCCAGTCGAGCGAGATCTATCGCCAGGTGTTCGCTTCGGTCGATCGCGTGGTGCTCGACGAAGTCCTGAGGCACGTCAAAGGCAATCAGTTGCAGGCCGCCGAATTGCTCGGCATCTCGCGGACCACCTTGCGAGCCAAGTTACGCTCGCTGGGTTTGGCAGTTGAGAAATGGCTGCTGCCTGACAGCGAGCATGGCGAGCGCAAATCGTTCGACAGTCGCCCGACCGGGGTTTAGAAATCGCTTTCTAATTCCTGCGGCGCGCCAGGGGCTTGTTCGTCGCCTTCCGCCGGCTCGGCGCCGTCCCGGTGGTGGGAATGTTCCGCGTCGACCGCTTCAAAGTTGAGCGAGGCGGAATTGATACAGAACCGCAATCCCGTCGGCGGCGGACCGTCGGCAAACACGTGGCCCAGGTGGGCGCCGCACCGCGCACAGAGCACTTCGATCCGCAACGTCCCGTCGCTGAAGTCTTGGCGGCCCTCGAGCCTCTTCTGCTTGACGGGCGCGTAAAAACTTGGCCAGCCAGTGCCTGACTCGAACTTGGCGTCGGAACGGAATAAGGCGGCGTTGCAGCAAATGCAATGGTACTGGCCCGGCTTCTTGTTCTTCCAGTACTTGCCTTTGAACGGCGCCTCGGTTTCGCCCAGCCGCGCAATGCGATACTGTTTTCTCGTGAGTTGCCGCTTCCATTCCGCGTCGGTCTTGTAGACCGGGGATTCGTTGTCCTCGTCTGCTTTTACGGACTGCGAGGCGCCGGGCGACGGCTGTGCCGCCTGGGTTTCGTCTTCCGCAGCGGTTGACGACCGGGACGGCGCCGAAGGCTGCGGCGCCGCGCCGACGGCGTAAGATGCCAGATGGGCGCCCAGGAAACCGGCGAGCAGCGCCTGCAAAACGGCCGGAAGTCGGACCTCGAAGCGTGCATCCCGGAACATGGCGGTCTCCGGCTAGAGGTGAAGCGGGCGATTCGTGCGTCGTTTATTTTATCGGCCTGTTCCCGGCTGCGGCAAATCTTTTGTCGGGCAGAACGCAGATTATCGCCGTTGCTAGCATGGCGAAGTGCTCGACACGAGCCCGAAGCATTAGCGAGGTAAACTGCTCGACACTAACCCGAAGCCTTAGCGAGGTAAACGCGCTTCTCCGCCTCGCTAACGCTTCGGGTTGGTAGGGGCTGATGGATGATTCAGGCTAGCAATGCGGCCGAAACTGCTTGTCGATTTCAACCTGATAACCGCTCACCAGGCGGTTGGTCTCGTTGGCCATTCCGACCACGGCCATCAACTCGCCCAACATGGTGTCGGTCATGCCGGCCTTGCGGGCCGCCGCAGTATGCGAGTTGATGCAGTAGTCGCACTGATTGGTAACGCTGACCGCCACGTAAATCAGCTCTTTGGTCAGCGAGTCGAGTGCGCCGGGCTGCATCACCTCTTTCAGGCTTTGCCAGGTTCGGCGAAGCGTGGGCGGGTGATGGGCCAGGACTTTCCAGAAGTTGTTCACCGACCCGACTTTTCGCGTCGCCATGATGTCATCGTACACGGCTTTGACTTCGGGACTGGCGTCGTCGTATTCGATCATTTCAACAGTGGCCATGGGGCACGGTTCCTGGGGGCTGATAGGTCATTGATGTCTGCGGTTCCGCGACGCGGCTCGCCTTCGTGATATCGTGCGCCGCCGCATCGCGTCAACGGTCCGCAACGAAGCGCAGCCAATCACCGCGGCGATTCGGGCGCGGCGGAACGCTGTACGAACTCGCGATCGAAGTAATTCACTTCGACATGCCGGCGTCGACGATGATCCGCTGGGCGTTGATGCCGCTGGAACGCGGGCTCAGCAGAAAGGCCGCCGTATTGGCGACTTCGTCGGTCTGCACCGCCTGCTTGCGCAGCGTCGCGCTGTTCGGCGTACAGGTACGAGTCGACGTAGCCGGGGATGCCGGCCGAGGCGGAAGTCTTCAGCAGCCCGGGCGCCACGGCGTTGAAGCGGACGCGGGAGAACTGGCTGAACGACTTGGCCAGGAAAGCCAGCGACGAATCGAGCGCCGCCTTGATCGGGGCCATGAAGCCGTAGTTCTCGCTGGCCATCCGCGTGGTGGAAATCGAGATCGTCACTACCGAGGCGTCGGGATCGAGCAGGTCCTTGAAACGCCTTCGCCAAGGCCATCAGCGAATAGCAGGAAATATCCACCGCCTGCAGAAAGGCCCGTTTCGGCGTCTCGTGAAACGGGCTCATTCCATCTTCATAGTCGGCGAAGGCGATCGAATGCACCAGGCCGTGAAATGTCTTGTGCCGCTCGCCAATTTCAGTTCGCAGTCGGGCGATCTGGTCTTCATGTTCGACGTCGCAGACGTAGACTTCCGCATCGCCGAGCAGCTTGGCGACTGATCTCTTGCGCTGCGCGTGCGGACCGCATAGACGACTTCGGCCCCCGCTTCGCGCAGCACGCGGCCGATATGGCAGGCCACGCTCTTGCGATTCGCCACGCCGAAGACCAGGATTGTTTTGCCGGTGAGCTGCAGAAAGTCCATTACTCTTCCGCCTTCGCCATGGTGCAGGCGAACTCGAACCGCACGGCCACCTTGCCCTCGCAGGCGACCTTGGCCTTGAGGAAGAAGGCGTCGGCGAGCCGCTCGACCAGCTGACTTCCATATCGATCGTCTCGCCGGGCCGCACCATGCGCTTGAAACGCACGTCGTTCATCCGCGTGGCGACGGGCACGCCTTGTGCTCCGGCATCGAGGAGACGAGAGAGCAGGATCGCGCCGCTTGCATGGCCGCTTCGCACAGCAACACGCCGGGCACGAGCGGGTAGTTCGGGATAGTGGCCTGGCAAAAATACTCCTCGCCGCGAAAGGTCTTGCGGCACACGATCCGCGCTTCGTCGCGCTCGACGATTTCGTCGACCAGCAGGAACGGGTCGCGGTGCGGGATGGCGTCGTGAATTTCTGCCAGGCTCATGCTGGCGCCCGCCTCAGCGCTGGCCGACGTCGGAGCATTTTTCATCAGGAAGCGCGTCGACGTCGTTGGCCACGATCACGCCGTAGTTCACCGCGCCCAGCCAGCCCGACATGATGATGCCCACGCTGCCGGCGTGATACAGCCCGGCGATCTGCTCGGGCAAGGCGCGGCTGACGGCCAGCCCTTCGAACTTGGTGCCGAAACTGGCGCCCGCGAGGTGTTTGGTGTAGTGCTCGAAAGTCACGCGGCGTGGCGGCTTCGACATGTTCGAGCTTGCCGCGGATGTCGGGCACGTACTTTTCGATGGCGTCGAGCGTGGTTTCGATCAGGTCCTGCTTGCTGGCCTCGTATTCTTCGTCCGACAGGTCGGCCCAGTCGCCGTAATTGGCGTTGGTGCTGGAGACGATCAGCGACCGGCTCGCTGCCCGGCCGCGTGCGTGGGTAGTAGAACGAATAGGTGCGGCTGGTGATGTCGCGGCTGAGCAGCAGACTCGGTGCGGAACAGCGGCGCCGTGGAACTGAACAGCAGGTCGCCGCAGGCTCTCGTCGATCGCTTCGCCCGGCTTCAGCGCCATGTAGACCTGCGTGCTGGAGTTGTTCAGCCGCACGGCCCGGGCCTCTTCGACGAACGTCGCGATCGAAGTGCTCTTCGCCGACCAGACTGAAGATGGTCGCCTTGCAGGTTGGCGTTGGAAACGACGGCCGCGGTCTTGATCGTCCGGCCGTTGACCGTGACGGCCTCCACGCGGCCGCGGCCGACGTGGATCTTCTCGACATCGCAGCGGATGCGCACGTCGACGCCGTTCTTGCAGCATCTCGTCGCGCATCAGGCCGATCAGCCGATCGGTGCCGCCCTGGAAGGTGAACACGCCTTTCGACATGAAGTTCGAGAACACGATGCCGTAGGTGATGGCCGGGTCTTCCAGCGTCGAGCCGTTGGCATAGGTGATCGGCTCCATCAGCAGCCGGACCACGTCTTCGCGGCCGGGGAAGAACCGCTCGAACAACTGGCCGGCCGTGGTCGACTGGTCGTCGTAGAAGTTCATGCCGCGGGCCGTGTCGAAGAACGCCTGCGACCGGCTCGGCGGGCACGTGGAACTGTTCGATCAGCAGCCGGGTGAAGTCGTCGCGATTGAAGGTCGTGGTCAGCGAGAACATCGGATTGTCGAAGCGGATGTTCTTGAGCTGCACGATCGAATCGGCGATCTCCTGGCGTCCAGTAGCGGCGGCAGCTCTTGATCATGCCGACCGGAAAGCCGTGCAGCGAGATGTCGAAGATGTGCCCGCCGCGGCGCTTGAACCAGGTGGCCATGCCGCCCAGCTTGTAGTGCTGTTCGAGCAGCAGCACCGAACGGCCCGCGGCCAGCGTGTTGGCGGCGGTCAGGCCGGCCAGTCCGCTGCCGATGACGACCACGTCGTACTCGTCGCGAGCACCTTGAGAAAATCTTTGGGCATGAAAACTTGTCGGGGTCGAGACTTGTGTCGGGGCGAGACCTTGCCGGGCGGTGCGTCGCCCTATTGCAGTAAATGCTGGTTGGCGATCGAGATGCCGCTGACGATCGCGCCAATGATGCCGACAAAGCCCTGGTCGGTGCCGCAGATGAACAGATTTTTCAGATGCGTCCGGCCGTCGTATTGCTTGTCGGGCGAGCCGTAGACGGCGCCGTTGTCGTGGCCGGTGAAACGGCGGATCGTGGTCGGCGTGAACATGTCGGTGGCGATCACGCGGCTGCGGAAGTCGGGCACGAACCGCACGGCCGAGGCCACGATCCGATCGTACCAGCGCAGCTTTGCCAGGCGGTAGTCCTGCTCGCTCAGGGCGTTCCAGCGGTCGAAATTCGCCAGCGCGGTGATCCGCATCACCCCCTCGTCGAGCGGCTCGTCGTAGACGAAATTGTTGGGCGAGCAGATCACGCCGCTGCGCACGTCGACCAGGCTGGCGGGCTTTTCCCAGTGGAACTTCTCGGAGTCGTTGAAGAAGACCATCGTCCGATCGTAGCCCAGCGATTTGGGCTGGCAGTCGAGCACCGAGATCGATTCGATGAACGACAGCTGGCCGGCCCGCCGCGGCTTCGGTCTGGCTGACGTCATCGCACAGCCGCATCGTCTCGACCCAGCCGGCCGAGGAGAGCACGTTGTCGGCGGTCAGTTCCGTGCCGTCGTCGAGCACGACGCGTCGCCCGTTCGTCCTGCCACGGCAATCCGGCTGACGCCCGCGCGCAAGCGGAGCTCGCCGCCCAGGTCCTTGAACTTCGGACCAGGTTCTTCAGGATCAGCCGCACGCCGGCGAACGGGCGCGCCAGCCCTTCCAGAAAATGCTGCGGAACATGACGCAGAACTGCCCGAAGTCCATGTCGTGCTCCCGCGCACTGCCGTAGCACATCAGCGGGCAGAACAGCATTTCGACCAGCAGCGGGTCGCTGATGATCGCCGAGACCGCCTCGCGGGCGGAGCGGCCGGCGGCGGCCAGATCGAGATCGTCGTAGTCGCTGATCTCGGCGACCAGCCGCTCGAAATTGTCGTTCTGGGCGGGGAAGTTCTGCTGCGACCTGCGAACGAAAGCAGCTCAAAGTCGTTCGTGAAATCGAGCGATACGCCGGGAAAGGCGACTCGCGAGCCGACCTGCGGAACCAGAGCGAACTCGTCCCACCCAAACCGCAACTGCCGCAGCAGCCGCGCCAGCGGGCCCTTCTTGGCGCCCTTGGGCGTGAAGTTGGTGACGGCGTGCAGGCCGACGTCGTAGTTGCGGCCGTCGAGCCGGTAGAACGAATTCAGCCCGCCGATCGTCGTGTGGCGTTCGAGAATGCAGACGCTTCTGGTCGATAGTAGGCCAGCCGGATGCCCGCCGCCAGCCCCGACATGCCGGCGCCGATGATGATCGTGTCGTAGAGGCATCGGCGGACGCATTGAGGCAAGTTGAGAGCGGGTTATAAGGGTCAGAAGTCGAGGCGGATCAACGTTCCGGCCGCAGGCGGGGTCGGTGTTGGTTTCCCTGTTCGACCAGAGAAATCGAAGCTCCGAAAACCGCCACGCCGCAAAGGCAGGGCAAGCGGCGTCAGGCCTTTTGCAGATCCTTCATCAGCGGTTCGAGATATGCGACCGTGCTCTCATGCTGGCCAGTTCCAGGTAATCCTCTTCCGGAATTTGCATGCGATAACGCTTGCGCAGTTCCATGACGATGTCGAGGAAGTCCATGCTGTCCAGTTCCAACTGCTCGCGGAACGGGACGTCGTCCTTCAGGTCGCTGAGGTCCTCGTCGGGAGCGATGTCTGCCAGAATGTCGAGAATTGCCTCTCGAATTTCGGCCGGGGTCATGCCACGTTCTCCAAACCTAAGTAGTCAAACTTTCTTTACGATCACCACCGAATTGATGCCCAGCATGCCAAACGAGTTGTTCAGAATGTCGTCGGCCGTCGCATCTCGCGCGGCTGGTTGGCGACCAGGCCCGGCAGGTCGCACTCGGGATCGAGCTGGTCCACGTTGATCGTGGCGTGGCAGACGTCGTCCTCGAAGGCGAGCAGGTTGCCGGCCAGTTCCAACGCCCCGGCCGCGCCCATGGCGTGGCCGATGAAGCTCTTGGTGTTGTTGAAGAGCGTCTTCGGCGCGTCTTCGAACACGCGTCGCAGCGCCGCGCACTCCTGGACGTCGCCCGACGCTGGTGCCCGTGGCATGCGTGCTGACGATGTCGATCTTCCGGCCGACAGCCCGGCCCGCTGCAAGGCCAGCTGGATGCACTCGGCCTGCCGCTCGGGATTGGGCAGCACGAAGTCGCGTGGCGTCGCTGTTCATGGCGTAGCCGACCATTTCGCCGTAGATCTTGGCGCCGCGGGCCCGGGCGTCGGTGAGCCGCTCCAGCACGAACATGCAGCCCCCTTCGGCCACCACGATGCCGTTGCGGTCGACATCGAAAGGGCGCGAGGCCTTGGTCGGGTCTTCGTGGTCGGCCAAGGCGCCCTGGCTGTTGAAGCTGGCGAAGATTCCGAAGGTGTGAATGCTCTCCGACACGCCGCCGCACAGGGCCACGTCGCACTCGCCCAGCCGCAGCATCTGCACGCCTTGGATCAATCCCGGCGTTGCCCGCCGCACAGGCGGCGCCGATCGTGTAGTGCGGCCCGGTGATGCCCAGGTTCAGCGAGATCTCGCCGGCCGGATTGTTGGCCACCGTGCGCGGATTGTGGTGGTGCGACCAGTACTTGCGTGTCGTAGTCGTAGCCTTTGAGCACGTAGATCTCGTTCTCGGTCTCGACGTTGCCGTGTTCGGTCACGCCGACGTAGATGCCGACCGGCGACTGGTCGACGTTCGGCCAATCCAGGCCGGAGTCGGCGATCGCTTCGTGCGCGCAGTAGATGCCGACGCTGCCGGCCCGGGTGCCGCGGCGCACTTCCTTCCGTTTCTGGTATCGCAGCTCGTCGAAGTCGCAGACGCCGGCCAGCGTGTGGCCGAAGTAGCGGATCTCGTACGGAGTCACGCCGCTACGGCCGGCCAGCAGATTGGCCCGGAACTCGGGCAGCGTGTTGCCGTTCGGCGCGGTCAGGCCGATGCCGGTAATCACGATCCGGTGGGAGTCGGGCGGGCCCGCTACCATTAGAGCTTCCCTTCACAACACGTTAAACCATCGAAGGTACCGGCTTATCCAGCCGTTGGCAAGCACGAACGATCGATCTGGTCAGATCGCGGCGCCAGCATTCGTTGCACGCTTGCAAGCTGACAAGACCGCCGATTTGCAGTAGTTTTCGAAGCTCCCGCCGGCAAAGTACGGAGCGTTGATGTGGCGCGGCCCAATTAGAGAGGGGCGGCTTTCAACCGCTGCATGCCTTCGGCGGTGGAGATGCTCGGCTCGTAACCGAAGTCTCGCCGGGCTCGGTCGATGTTGAAGTAGTGCGACGTGCCAAGTTGGGCGGCGAGAAAACGGGTCATGCGGGGTTCGCTGCGTTTTGCCGCAGCAGTAAACTCCTTCCAACGCGGCGCCGATCGTCCAAGCGGCGCGAGGTCGAGATCGACTTGCTGACACGGGCGGCAGCCCGCGCAAGGCGAGCATCTCGTCGATCCACTCCCAGCAGTTGACCGGTTCGCCCTGGCTGAGGAAATAGGCCTGTCCGCGACCGGGCGAGCCGGGCTCGAGCGCGTCGGCGGCCTGCAGATGTGCGGATGCGGCGTTTTCGACGTAGATCATGTCGATCAGGTTCGTGCCGTCCCCCACGCGCCGCAGCTCGGCCGCGGCGGGCGCCGGTCGATCAGCCGCGGGATCGAGTGACGATCGCGCGGTCCCCAGATCAAGTGCGGCCGCAAGTGCGCAAGTGAGCAAGTCCATCGCGGCCGTTGGCGGCCAGCACTTGCCTGCTCGGCGAGCGCCTTGGTGTGCGGATAGTGGCACAGCCAGTGCTCGGAATAGGGCGCCGATTCGTCGACGCCGCACTGATCGCCGCCGTCGAACGTCACGCTGGGCTGCTTGTGTAAATCGAACCGCGAGACGCCGTGCCGCCGGCAGCCGTTCAGCACGTTTTCGCGTGCCGAGCGTATTGATGCCGTAAAAGTGCTCCCACGGCCCCCAGATGCCGGCCACGCCGGCGATGTGAAACACGGTATCCATGCCCGGCATGCCGCGGCCGTCGCCTGCCGTCTCGCAGAGTCGCCCAGTGCCGTTTCGACGCCGAGCGCATCCAACTCGGGCACGCGCCTTCGGCAGAAGGCCCGCACGCGATCGCCGCGGGCCGCAAGTTGTTCGACGATATACAGGCCGAGGAACCCCCCGGCCCCGGTGACGAGGCAATTCACAGTTTCACCAGAACCAGTCGAAGAGAAGTTCCATGACAATCGTCTGACCGGCCAGCAGCACGAGTGCGGCCCATGCTTGGGGACTGAGCTCTTGGGGCGCCGACTCGTTGGCACGCTCGACGGTCAAGCGGGCCGCCGCCCCGATCGCCAGGAATGGGACCATGAACAGCCAGATGCGTTCGGTTTCCAGCGTATAGAGAGGCGCGAGATCCAGAATCAGCAGCGTCAAGGCAAAGCTTAGCGTGAGCCATCGCCCGCGACTGGAAGTCGATGGTCGCAATTCCCGGAAGACCTGTTTGGCCCACATAATGGCAGTCGGCAAGCCGGCGCAGAACAGGAATGCGACCAGGTTCGCTAGAATGAAATGAAGGCTCTGGCGGAGCGAGCTATGCCCTCGTCCCCCCATGATTTCATCCTGCCCGCCAAACGCGGCGTGCAGTACTTCAAACGGATCGTAACCGGACCAAAAATACAAGCCCGCGTAGATCAGAGCGGCGGTCGAGACGGCCGTGGCGAGGCCGAGCGCGGCGCTGGCCAGACGCTCTCGCTCGAATAACGCCGTCAGCGCCAGCACAACCATGGCCCACAGTGCCAGGAACGATGCGGAAAAAGTCATCAAGGCGGCCAGGGCAGTCGTGACGCCCGCTGCCATGCCGAGCAGCAAGGGATGGCTCCGGCGCGAGATCCACAAGCAATAGATGCTCCAGACCATCGGCACGTTGAATACGGCGTCCATGCACGTGGCCGAGTAACAGACGATGTTCGGCGCCAGGATGTACAAGCACGTCGCCAACCGAGCCGGCGACTCATCGAGCGCGTCGCGAGCCAGCAAGTAGACTGCCGGCACGGAGAGGCTGGCAAACGCGATCGTGACCAGCGACGCCGGCACGATGCCGGTCCCGAAAACCTGTGCGACGAGCCACAAAAAGAGCGGGCCGCCCGGCGGATGATGGCGGCAATGCAGCGGCAGTTCGGGCATCATGCGGCCATAGTCGTGCAAGAACTGCCGCGGCGTTGCGATGCGCGGCACGGCGGTCAGATACTCGCTGGCGTGATGGACCTGGTACGGCTCCCAGAGCTTTTGCCAGGGGCGTTTGACGACCGTTTTCGGCTCTGCCGGCGGTCGTTCCGGCGGATCGATCATCGCCACTCCGCAGGCAATCGCCATCTGCCAGACCATGAAGACCGCCGCAGCGGCTACCGTCGACCAGTTCCGCGCCCAGCCGACGCGACGGAACCATCCCAAGAAGCATGCGACCACGCCCAGGCCGAGCAGCAGCACGAGCTTGATATGCGGATGCCAGTAGATGTACAGCGGAACGATCCGGTAGACCTTGTATCCCGGCCGGACGGCGCCCAGCACCAGCCCCGTGTTTTGCATCAGCCAGCGGAGGACGAAGTGGTAAACCACGAACAGCGCCGCCATGATCAGGCATTCGACGCCCAATCGAACAGCGGCCTGGCGTGGTTTGTGCATAAGGGCGTTGGTGGGGCGAGGCTGGCAAGTGCTTCCCGGCGACGAGCCCCTTGCTGGAGAGAATAGTCGGGACGAGCGCTTGAGAAAAGTGCTCTTGGCGGCCTCGGCGCCAGGCGAGCAGGAGCGACCCCAAATCCATGCGAATTGTTGGCGGTCAGATTCTGGTTGAGAAGCGGCGTGCCGACCTGATTGTGACGAACTGCACCGGCCGTGATAGGCTTAAGCGAATCCTTGACCTCAGGCGAACAACGCTATGGACATCCCAAATCTTCCGCTGCCTCCCGATCTGGAAGAATTTGTATCGGGCGCCGTTGCAAGCGGAAAGTATTCGACGCAGGGGGACTTGCTGCGCGAAGCGTTATTTGTGCTCCGCGATCGCGATCGCCTGCGTGAGTCGAGATTGCAGGAACTGAGAAAAGAAGTGCAGATCGGCCTTGAGCAATCTGAACGTGGCGAATGCGGGCCATGGGATATCGAGGAAATTAAGGCGGAAGTGCGGCAACGCTTGACTTCGATGCAGCGCAATGGCTCATGAGCCAGATATCTCGCACGATCCAAGCTCGCGAGGACTTAATCGATATCGCCGTTTACTCGGCGCAGATAATCCTTCAGCGGCCGAAAAATTCCTGAACGTCCTGGAAAACAAATTGCAATTGCTTGCCGGCCATTCAGAATTGGGGCAAGGAAGGCCGGAGCTTGCCGCTGACTTGCGTAGCTTTGTTGTCAGGAATTACGTGCTGTTTTACCGCCCGATCACTGATGGCATTGAACTTGTCAGAGTTCTTCATGCCGCTCGAGAAGCCGACGCCCTATTTTGATCTTGCAGGGCTTACTGCCAGTCCGAAATTCATCGTCAAACCGTTAGTCGGTTTGTCCCGCCGCCCACTCCGCCAGCTTTTCGCGAAAGATCTTCGCGTTGTGGCGGATATCGACGGGAAACGACGGATGAAACAAAAACCGGCCGATTCCCGCAGTCAAAGGATTATTTTGGCCCAACGTGCGTAGCTCGTCTACGAATGCTTGCTTCGCTCGCTCGTCCTGCGGCGCCTTGCCGGGCCGAGACTCTACGATGATCACCGGCTGCTGTGCGCCGGGTTCGCCGATTCCGACCAGCGCCGAACGAAGCACGTCGGGATGGTTGTTGAAAATCGCTTCGCATTGTTCCGTGTAGAGCGGGCCGTTTGCGGTTCGCACGCGATGCGCCGCGCGGCCGCAGTACCAGAAACGTTCGCGCTGGTCCAAATAGCCGACGTCGCCGATGCGATGCCACACGGCATCGCCGTCGCGAATCTTCGACAACGCGTTCCACTCTCGGCGAGTTGCATATTCGCGAGTCACCACCGGGCCGCGAACGATCAACTCGCCAATCTCTCCGGGCAGCGTCTCTTCGACGTCGGCGATCTCGGCAAGCGGTCCGTCAACGACTCGAATCACCTTCCACTCGATTCCCGGGAACTTGCGACCGACGCAAACGCCGGCGCCTTGCCGCATTTTTTCCGCGGTCTCGCCCAGCACTTCGCTGGCGGCGCTGGATGCCACCGGCAGCGACTCAGTCGCGCCGTAAGGCGTGTGCATTTCTCCGTCCGGGCCGATCACACTCGTCATCGCCTCCAGAACATGCGGCGGCACCGGAGCCCCGGCCGAGAGTACTCGCCGCAAGGAAGGCAGTCTGATTCCCCGTTCAACACAGTAGGGACCGACGCGATTCCAGACGGCCGGCGAGGCGAACGCCTGGGTCGCCTGGCAGTCTGAAATCGCTTCGACGATGTTCGCCGGATCGACGCTGGCCGGGCGCGATGCGTCCATGTCGGGGATGACCGTCGTCACGCCCATCGCACAATTGAACAGGCCGAACAGCGGAAAGCCCGCCAGGTCGAGCTCGCCCGGCTGAATGCCGTAGAACTCGCGGATCTCGGTAACCTGGCGGTCGAAGTTTCCGTGCCGGTAGAGAACGCCTTTCGGCGGTCCCGTACTGCCGGTGGTGAAGATGATCGCGGCCGGATCTTCGCTCGTGGTCGCGGCCATTTCCGGCCCGCTCCAAGCTCCGCCGCGCAGTTGATTGATGGTCGGTCCGCTCCAGAACCAGCGCCGCCCGACGGTGACATTAAACTTTGCCTTGCCGAATTTGCGCCGCAGCAGCGTTCGCACGGCATGCACCGGCGAGATCGCGACGAAGCCTTCCGGCTCGGCCGCTTCCAGGCAGGCCACCAGGTTCTTCTTGCCCATGCCCGGGTCGATCAGGATGGTGACGACGCCAGCTTTAAATAGCGCGAAGACAAGTGAGATGAAGTCGATGCTCGGCTTGACGAGCAGCGCCAGCCGAACGCCAGGCGAAACGCCCATCTCGCGCAGACCGCGGGCCAGCCGGTCGCTGTCCCGATCCAATTCTCGAAACGTTACCGACGCATATTGCCGCTTGCCGGAATGCTCGCGCCCTTGCGGCATAATCACCGCCAGATTGTCCGGAATCGACGCAGCCATGGAGGCGAGTTGGGCGGCGACGTTGCAGACGGCGGCGGGGTTGGCGGTCGATTGGCGATTCATGCCGGTTTGGGATTGTAAGGTCGAAAGGGGGACAAAGTCGGAAGTCGGAAGTCGGAAGTCGGAAGTCGGAAGTCGGAAGTCGGAAGTCGGAAGTCGGAAGTCGGAAGTCGGAAGTCGGAAGTCGGAAGTCGGAAGTCGGAAGTCGGAAGTCGGAAGTCGGAAGTCGGAAGTCGGAAGTCGGAAGTCGGAAGTCGGAAGTCGGAAGTCGGAAGTCGGAAGTCGGAAGTCGGAAGTCGGAAGTCGGAAGTCGGAAGTCGGAAGTCGGAAGTCGGAAGTCGGAATGGCGCGAATCTAAATCCAAATCCAGGTCATGTTTCGACGTTCATGTCTTCTTTGTTCCGCATTCCCCGTTTCTTCACTTCCGCCTCGACGAAATCCAGGACGAGCGCCGCCACGTCAATCTCAAGGGTGCGGGCGAGCGCCTTCCAGCCCGGTACGCCGTTGACCTCGATGGCGTAGAGCCGGCCGTTGCGGCCTGGCAGCAGGTCCACGCCGGCCAGGGGAGCACCGACCGCGGCGGCGGCGCGGTGCGCGAGCGAGGCCAACTCGCCCGTCACTTCCAGCGGCTCGGCGCTGGCGCCGCGGCTGACGTTCGTGCGCCAATCGAGCGGATTGCGGCGTCGCATGCCGAGCACTCGCTCGCCGAGTACGAGCAGCCGCAGATCGGCGCCTTCGTGGGCAATGAATTCTTGCAGGTACAGCACGGCGCCCAGTTGTTCGAGCATTTTGAACGCCCGCAACGCCAGGGCTTCGTCAACCAGGCGGGCGATGCCACGGCCTTCAGCGCCGAACAGCGGCTTGAGCACGACGTCGCCGCCGAGTTCCGCAAACGCAGCCATCGCGTCGTCGGCCGTCTGGCAGACGATGGTGCGGGGAACCGTCAGCCCCGCGGCGGCCAGCTTGGCCGATGTCAGATATTTGTCGACGGCGGCTTCGACCGCCCTGGGCGGATTGATCACCACTCTGCCGCCGGCTTCCAGCCGGGCCAGCGCGTCCATGCGAAACACGACCTGTTCCAACGAGCCGGGCGGCATGGTCCGTACCAGCACCGCGTCGACGTCATCCAATCGAACGCCGCCGCTGGCGAGTTGCCGCCTCGGCCCGCCGAGCGTCGCCCGCAGCTCGCTGAAGCTGACCGCCGCTAACTCGTGCCGGCCGTTGGTCGCGCGCTGGAGATCCTTGAAATACCAGCTTTCCGGCGAGCCAAGCATGGCAAATAACATGAGCAGAAGGCGGAAAGGTGAGCGGGGGGCGGGGGAATTCTTCAGCAGAGGAACGAGCGCTGGAGAATCTCGGGCGCCGTCTTGCCGAAGCGGAACGTGCGGCCGGTGTCGAGATTCATGAAAGTCACGGCGGCGGGGCTGAACAAGTGCGGGTCGATCTTGTAGAAGTCGTGGTCGTAACGCGCGAAGATCTGGCCGAACGGTTCGCCAAAATCGGGCGACGCGTTGCTGGGAACGCGAGGGCCCATTTCTTCGAGACTCGCGTCGTCGCCGCGGACCCACAGCACAACTTCGCCTCCATAGAGTACGGCGTCGTTCGTGCGGCCAATGGCGGCCAGGTCGTCGGCTGCAACCGGCGGCAGCGGCGCCACGCCCCAACCGCTGGCGATCCGCGTTAAATCGAATCCCAACTCATGCAACTTGTGCAAGGCCGTTTCCACCGAACGGGCAACGACTTGCACGGCGCCTGCCTGGCTGGCCGTTCGCGCCGCCAGCAGGGTCAATCCGCCGGGAGCAATGCCGCATGCCTCGGCGATGTAACGCACGACTTCTTCCGGCGGCAGTTTGGCCGTTTCAAGCACGCCGACGGCTACGTCCGTTTGTTCTCGCGGCAACAGTCCCTCGAACAAGGCTTCTTTGCCGGCTGCGGGCTCGCATTGGGCCGGAGCCCATGGCAAAGTATTTTCCTTGAGCAATCTGCCAGCCGGCGTACTGCGAAGCCAGGCATGCCAGCAGCGGCTGGTCCGTATGCACGGCCACGGCCGGGCCTTGCCACAGTTCCGGCGCCGCCGAAACCAGGCTCACCCGGCCCAATCCCGCCAGGCAGACTTCGGCCATCGCCAGGCCGGCTTCCAATCCGCCTGAAGCTTGGGCGCCCAGGTCGACAACCGTTGCGCCGCCGGTTTGATGGACGTCCAGGCGAAGCTCCGCGGTGCGCTGCAGCAAACCCTGGCAAAGCGTCGTGGCGCGTCGATTGAGGTTCAAACTGTCCATCGGCCTCTTCGTTCAGCCCCGCGTGGTCATTTCCTCGAGAGAGCGGTTCTCGCCGTGCGGCGGAGCGTCAAGCGGCGGCGAAACGGTCATCCTAACCGGAAGCGAGAGCGAGGTAAATTCACGCCATTTGCGGGCAGGAGCCGAACGGCGCGAAACAAATATTGCCCGCACGGCGCGTGTATAACTGCTTTTTTCCTTGCGAAGCGCAGCCGCATTGCCGGCGATGGGCAGGGGCCAGGGCGGATCGGCTGCCATTAAAGCTTTGCCTGAACGCCAGCCCCAGTAAAATGGAAGCCGCGTCGATAACATCTTGAGAGCAGGCCTGCTGCGACGCGTTTTGGCCGCCGTTCGGAGCCCACCGTGCCCAGTTTGACCGTTGAAAACTATGTGAAGACCATTTTTCAGATCTGCTCCGGTCAGTCCGGCAAGTCGGCGGCGACCGGGCAACTGGCGACGGCCTTGAACGTTTCGCCGGGAACGGTCACCAGCATGCTCAAGACGTTGAGCGAAGGGGGCCTGGCCACGTACACCCCGTACGAAGGCGTGCGGCTCACGCCGGCCGGCAACGCCCTGGCGCTGCGCGTGATGCGGCGGCATCGGTTGATTGAGCTGTTTCTGGCCAAGACCCTCTCGTTGACCTGGGACGAGGTTCATGAAGAAGCGGAACACATGGAGCACGCCGTCAGCGATCGCCTGGTCGACCGCATCGACGTCTACCTCGATTTTCCGCAGGTCGACCCGCACGGCGATCCGATTCCTCGGGCCGACGGTTCGCTGGAAACGCCCGCCAGTCGCACGCTGGCCGAGTGCCAGGTGGGCTACCCGTTCCGCTTGGCGCGCGTGGTCGATCAGTCGCCGGAGTTCTTACGGTTTCTCACCGAATCCGGATTGCCACTGGGCGCCGAAGGCGAAGTCGTCGCCAATCGCGTCGAGGCCGGCATTGTCAGCGTGTCCGTCGCCGGCCAGTTGACGACGCTCGGCGCGAAGCGGCGGAGAAAATCTTCGTCACGGACCGCGAGCAAGGATAGCGTTCATTGACGCTTGCCCGTTCGCCGCGTACAACTAGGGCTCTTGTTCACGCCAAGATCGGCTGCCGATGAGAGGCCCCCGCAATGGGGACCTGTGAACCTGGTCAGGGGAGAAATCCAGCAGCCATAAGCAGTCAGCCCTTTGTGCGGAGGGTCTCTCATCGGCAGCCGCTCGCGGCATTATCCGCCGGGTTGCCGGGGTTGGCCTGCCATGTCTCAGTCGCCCTCTGTGATGTCTGAATCGACGGCGCCGAGTCGCGCCGGCGAATACGTTGTCGTCGCCAGGCGATATCGCCCGCAGACCTTCGCCGACCTGGTCGGCCAGGAACACGTGGCGCAGGCCTTGGCGGGGGCCATTTCATCCGACCGCGTCGGACACGCTTACCTGTTCACCGGAGCGCGCGGCGTCGGCAAGACGTCGTCGGCGCGGATTCTGGCCAAAGCCCTCAACTGCGAGCACGGGCCCACGCCTTCGCCGTGCAACCAGTGCGACATCTGCCGCAGCATCAGCTCCGGCGAAGACGTGGACGTGCTGGAAATCGACGGCGCCAGCAATCGCGGCATCGACGAAATGCGCGAACTGCGGCAGAACGTCAACGTGCGGCCGAGCCGGGCCCGGTTCAAGATCTACATCATCGACGAAGTTCACATGCTCACCAAGGAGGCCTTCAACGCGTTGTTGAAGACGCTCGAAGAGCCGCCCGAACACGTGAAGTTCATCTTCTGCACGACCGAGCCGGAAAAGATTCCGATCACGATCCTGTCGCGCTGCCAGCGTTTCGATTTCGCCGGCATTCAAACGCCGTCGATCGCCGCCCGGCTGGCGCAGATCGTCGCCGCGGAAGGCGTTTCTGCGGAAGCGGAGGCGTTGGAGGCTTTGGCCCGCCGCGCCGCCGGATCGATGCGCGACAGTCAGTCGCTGTTGGAGCAGTTGCTGTCGTTCGGCGGCGATAAGATCACGCTCGCCGACGTGCATCGCATGCTGGGCGCCGCCGGCGATGAGCGGCTCGGCGCTCTGGCTCGCCGTCTTGCGGAGCGAAACGCCGCGGCCGCCTTGGCGGAGCTCGATACGGCGCTGGGCGAAGGGGTTGATATCGGCCCGCTGCTCGACCAGTTGCTAGGCTACTTTCGCGACATGATGACGGCCGCCGTCGGCTGTCCGGCCGATGCTCTGCTGTATGCTTCGGCCGCCGAGCACCCGGACATGGTGCAAGCCGGGCAGCAATTAGGACTGGAAAACATCCTGGCCATCATGCAGATTCTCGACCAGACCATCGCTCGCTTGCGGTATAGCACGCATGGTCGCATCCTGGCGGAACTGGCCCTGGTGCGAATCTGCCAGTTGGAAAACCTCGAACGACTGTCCGACTTGATTGGGCAGCTTCGAGACGGGGCGTCCGCCGCGCCGGCTGAGCGGCAACCGGCGCCAGGTTCGGCGCCGCGGCCTGCCAGTCCATCGCTTGCTGCGGAAGCCGCGGCAAAAAAAAACCTTCGGAACCCGCCGCTGAAGTGACGGCGCCTGCGGTCGCCCGCGTCGAGCCGCCATCTGCTGCCGCCAGCTCCGCGCCGCCGCCGTCTCCCGCCGACCTCGCAGCTCCGGCCTCTGCCGTGGCCCGCGCGGAAATGCCGTTCAAGTCTGGGGCCAAGTCATCTCCGGGCTCTCCGGCCTGCTGGCCGATCATGCTCGGGTGGCGACCGTCTCAGCAACTTCTGCGCGAAATCGACTAGCCGTTTGTTTTCCAGCGACGTATAATTTCTCGAAAGTCTTCTGTGAACGGCCGGAAAACGTCAGGCGGCTGGAGCAGGCGCTCGCGGAAGCAGCAGGCGGAGCAATTCGGCTGGAATTTGCCGTCTCGGAGGCGGTTGCGGCGCCCGAGGTCAAGGAAGTCGGGGCTCCACGTCGACAAGCGCCTTCGAGCGAAAGACTTCAGGAAAAAACAGACCACCCGCTGGTACGCAAGGCGATGGAACTTTTTGCCGCCCGTCCCGTACGGTTAGAGGAAGCGGAAGCAAAGGTTTCCTCCTAGAAAGCAACTACAGGAGTTTGTCGTGTTCGGCTCGCTAGGAAATCTGGGAACGCTCCTCAAGCAGGCCAGGCAGATCGAGGGCCGGTTGGCGGGCGTCGGCGACGAGTTGCGCAGCCAGAAGGCCACTGGGACGGCCGGCGGGGGGCTCGTCGAGTTGGAAGTCAACGGCCTGGAAGAAGTGCTGCGCTGCAAGATCGATCCCAGCCTGATTGCCCAAGGCGATCGGGAATTACTTGAGGATCTCGGTCTGCGCGGCGGCCAATCAGGCGATCGCCAAGGCCAAGCAACTGCATGCCGATGCGATGAAGAATCTGGCCGGGGGCTTCAACGTGCCAGGGCTCGATGAGGCGCTGGCCAAGCTATCCGGCGCCGGCGGAGAGGGGCCGGGCGGCCCCCAAGAATAGTTTTACGAATTCAAGAGTTCGGGGTTTCAAACGGATTGTTGACGGCTGATCAAGCGATCAGGAACTGCAGCATGCGCCTGGCCGTCAGAGCGAACAGGATTTCCAGCTCGTGTCATTGCTTACGGAATCGGTAACCCGACTCGTCGATGAATTTGCCAAATTGCCGGGAATCGGCAAAAAGTCGGCGGAGCGGCTGGCGTACCATGTGCTTCGGGTGCACAAAACCGAGGCCTTGGCGCTGGCCGATGCCATTCGGAACGTGAAAGAAAACGTTCGCTACTGCCGCATTTGCTATAATCTGGCGGAAGGCGAGGAGTGCGGCATTTGCCGCGACCCGAAGAGAGACCAAGGATTGCTGTGTGTCGTGGAGCAGCCGCGAGACCTGATGGCGCTGGAGCAGACCGGCGCTTACCGCGGTTTGTACCACGTGTTGCTCGGCCGCATTGCGCCTCTGGAAGGCATCGGGCCTGAGCAACTCACGATCGACGCCTTGGTGGAGCGCGTCCGCGGCGGAACGTTTCGCGAGCTCGTCATGGGCACCAATCCGACGCTGGAGGGCGATGGCACCGCGTTGTACATCGCCAACCTGTTGCAGGACCTGCCGATCGAGATCACTCGGCTGGCGCGCGGAATCACGACCGGCAGCGTGCTAGAGTTTGCCAACAAAGAGATTTTGGCCGACGCCCTGGGCGGCCGCCAGAAGTTTTAGACGACCAGCTTAGCTCGCGATTGGGAGCTTCGGACCGAATTCCAAGCGTTCATAGCCATGGCGTCCGTATTCATTCGTGTCAGGAACTCGGACAGCACTGCGTTCAGCAAGCAGATGCTGGCGCCGCGGATGATCCAGTCGATGGAGATTCTGCAGTTGCCGATCATGGCGCTGGAAGAACGCATCGAGCAGGAGATGCACGGAGAATCCCGTGCCTCGAAATGCAGGAGGACGGACCCGGATCTGCCCGAGGAACCCGTCGAGCACGAGAATCCCGACGCGCCGACCGACGAGGAACGGGAACTGGTCGTCGACGAGGCGAAGAACAACGAGGACGGATTTCGAACGGCTGCTGAATCTGGACGAGGACTTGCCCGACGACTTCGAAGAACGCCCGCGTCCCTCGAGCACCGGCATGGACGAAGAGGGCGATCGCAAGCACGACGCCATGGCCAACATGGTCTCGCGGCCGCAATCGCTGCACGACTATCTGCGCGAGCAACTCGGCTGGTTCGATCTCGATGACGCAACCTGCGGGCAAATGGCCGAACGGATCATCTACAGCCTCGACTCCAACGGCTATCTGCACCGGTCAGGCTGGAAGACCTGCTCGATCCGACCGCCGGCGCCCGAGCAGTTGACCGCTCGCCAAGCAGGCCCTGGCGGTGGTGCAAAAGCTCGACCCGGCCGGCATCGGCGCCCGCGACCTGCGCGAATGCCTGCTGCTGCAATTGACGCCGGGCATGCCTTGCTACGAGCAGATGCGCAGACGCTTGATCTCCAAGTCACCTGGAAGATCTCGAGCACAACCGCCTGCCGGTCATCGAGCGGCAAGACCGGCTACTCGATCGAGCTGATCCAGGAGACGCTTGGCGAGCTGCGCAAGCTGAACCCCAAGCCCGGTTCGCTGTTCAGCGACGTTCACGCTCCGACCGTCACGCCCGACGTGTTCGTCGAAGTCGACGGAAGAGGGCCGTTACAAGATCATCCTGGAAGACGGGCGCACGCCGAGCCTGTTCATCAGCCAGTACTATCGCAAGCTGCTGATGCAGGGCAAGGCGACCGACGCCGAAAAGGAATTCATCAAGCGAAAGATCAACTCGGCCCAGTGGCTGATCGATTCGATCGAGCAGCGGCGCAACACGCTCACGCGCGTGGCGCAGGCGATCGTCGACCACCAGACGGAGTTCCTCGACAAGGGACCCGAGTCCATCGAGCCGCTGAAGATGCAGCAGATCGCCGACAAGGTCGGCGTGCACGTGACGACCGTCAGCCGGGCGGTCGACGACAAGTGGATTCAGACGCCGCGCGGCATCTTTCCGCTCAAGCGGTTTTTCGTCGGCGGCACCACCAGCGCCGACGGCGAAGAAGTCGCCTGGGACACGGTCCGGCTGAAGCTGCAGGAAATCGTCGACCATGAAGACAAGCAAAGCCCTACAGCGACGACGAACTGGTCCGCGAACTGGCCAAGCACGGTCTGACGGTCGCCCGGCGCACGGTCACCAAGTATCGCAAAGCAATGAACATCCCCAGTTCGCGCCAGCGGCGCGACTGGACGCTGGGACCGGGAGAGAAGAAACGCCCGGATCAAGAAGACGCCAAGCCGCAGGACGAGTCGGCAGGCGCTGACTCCACGGGCAGCGCCGTCGGGGATGGCGAGCTCCGACGCAGCGGTCTTGCGCCGGGTGGTCTGATACACGACGACTTGACGCGCGATGATCCGCCGCACAGTGATCCGCCGCACAGTGATCCGCCGCACAGTGATCCGCCGCACAGTGATCCGCCCCACAATGGGCACGCAGCCGCAGGTAAAGCGGAATCCGCCGACGCGCCTCGCGACGGCTAAACACAATCTCCCCGACGGCATCTATGAAGTGCCCTTTCTGCCGCAAAGACAATGACCGCGTGATCGACTCGCGGGCCAGCCAGGATAGTTTTGCCATCCGGCGGCGCCGCGAGTGCCTGTCGTGCAAGCGGCGGTACACGACTTACGAACGGATCGAAGAACAGTCGATCAAGGTCGTCAAGAAAGACGGCATCCGCGAACCTTTCGAACGCGACAAGATCCGCAAAGGCTTGGAAAAGGCCTGCTGGAAACGGGCCGTTAGCGACGAGCAGATCGAAACGGTCGTCGCCGCCATCGAGGCGGACATTCTCGCCAACTTCGACGCGGAAGTCGACAGCGGCTATCTGGGCGAGCTGGTGATGAAAGAGCTGCGGCAATTGGACCAGGTGGCCTTTGTCCGATTTGCCAGCGTCTATCGCGAGTTCAAGGACGTTCGCGATTTCGTCGACGAGCTGGAGCCGATGCTCGAGGAATCTCGCCGCTCCAAGCGATAGCGGCGGCCTTTCTTGCTCGATGAAGCAGACGCCGGGAGCCGCTCGGCGGCTTATTGCCGCCGGTCGACGACGAATTCGGCCAACTGGTTGAGCACGGCTTTTGCGGGACTGGGCGGCAGTTCGCTCAGTTCGCGTCGGGCTGCCTCAGCGTATTCCGTTGCCTTCAGCCTCGCATATTGCAGGGCGTCGCTGTGCGGCAGCCACGCTTCCAGAGTCTCTCGACGCCGTCCGGGATTCTCCTGCAACAGCCGGATGAGCCGCTCCCGATCGCTCGCGCTGAGGCCGCTCAGCAGGCGAATCAACGGCAACGTCAACTTGTGCTGTTCCAGGTCGGTTCCCAGCGATTTGCCCGTGGCGGCCTCGTCGCCGACCAGGTCCAGCAGGTCGTCGGCGATTTGAAAGGCCATGCCGATCGCTCTGCCGAACCGGGTCAGGGCCTGCTCGATTTCTGGTTTCGCTCCGGCGTAGTGGGCGCCCAATTGGCAGCAGCATGCGCACAGTTCGGCGGTCTTCGACTCGATGATCCCGAAATATTCCTCCTCCGTCAGCTCGAAGTTTCCGCAACTGGCGACCTGCCGCAACTCGCCTTCGCAGACGATGTTCGTGGCCTTGCCGATGATTCGGCACGCCGAGACGCTGGAGAGCGTGCTCGCCAGGTAGAAGGCATGCGTGAACAGGAAATCGCCGAGCAACACGCTTGCCTGGTTGCCCCACCGCGCGTTGGTCGTCTCCACGTGGCGACGCATGTCGGCGGAATCGAGCACGTCGTCATGCACCAGCGTGGCGGTATGGATCATTTCTACCACCGTCGCCAGGACCAGGTGTTCGCGGGACGCCTCTCCGACCGCCTTGGCCGTCAGCAGCAACAGCGCCGGCCTCAGGCGCTTGCCGCCCAGGCGAAAGGCGTGCTTGGCCAGTTGGTCGACCGAAGGATAGCGGCTCTGCAACTCATCGCGAGCAGGACCTCGAACTGGGAGAGTTCCTCGCGAATGGGCTCGTAAAGCGCATCGAGCCGTCGCCGGCCGGCTAGCCGCTCATCCGTTGCCGGCATCGTTTCTTGCTTCCGGCTCTTGTCTTTGATAGTGACCACTGCGGCCTCCCAGTTTTTCCTCGAGTTGTATCCTTTCGACGACCATCGACCGATCGACTGCCTTGCACATGTCGTAGATCGTCAGCGCCGCCACGCTGACGGCCGTCAGCGCCTCCATTTCCACCCCGGTCCGCGCCGTAACGCGGGCGACGGCCTCGATGGCGACCGTCGTCTCATCAGGAAACGAAAAGCTCATCTCGGCCGAATCCAACGGCAGCGGATGGCACAGCGGAATCAGGTTCCCGGTCTGCTTGGCGGCCATAATCCCTGCCAGGCGTGCGACTTCCAGCACGTCGCCTTTGGCCAGGCTGCGGTCGCGGATACGCTTCAGCGTTTCGGCGGCCATCCGTACGACGCCCGAGGCTCGAGCCATGCGAGCCGTCGGCTGCTTGGCGCCGACGTCGACCATCCGGCTCGCGCCGTGGGAGTCGAAATGGGTCAGTTCGTTCATCGATTTACTGCAGTGGGTTGCCGCCGGGGCCTGTTGCGAGCGGACGCCTGGCGGATTCGTGTCGCGAACGCGTCCTCATTCTAAGTCGACGGCCCAAACCGTCGAGGGGCCTGGGTCGGGATTCGCTCGCGGCGGCGGCCGGACAGACCCCGACGAAAGCCGCCGCGTGGCGGTCCGCCGGAAAGGAAACCGCAACGGGCAGGCGGGATTAACAACGCCGCGCCCAGCGGCGCCGCAGACGCTCGCGGCGGCGGACGTCTTGCCGGGCCACCGGCCGGCGCAGGGGGCGAGCAAGCGCAGTGGAAAACAGGCGCCGCCGGGCAGAAGGGCCGAGAGAGGATGGGAGGCGAAGCCGGGCCCGGGATGCCCAGCTTGCCCGCAGCCGATTCATTCGGCCGCCCCATCTATCAGACGAAACCGCTGCGGGGGTCTTGCCGCAGCGGGTTATTGTCTGGGGCTTGCGCCGCAGTTCCCGCGGGTAGGACGACTAGCGGACGAGTTCCTTCCGCGCGCCGATCAGGGTCCGCAGGCGTTCGGCCAGCAGAGCCGAGTCGAACGGCTTCTTGAACGTCTCGTTGATGCTCGAACGATCGAAGCTGTTCGAGCTGCCGTCGTCGGGCAGCAAGGCGATCAGGATCGTTTCGGCAAACTCGGTGTTGCGACGCAGATTCTGGCAGATCTGCAGCGGCTTCGGTGCGGCCGATCGAGAAGTCGACGATGATCGCAGTCCGGGTGGAAGCTCTCAGCTTGAATGCCGGCTTCGAATCCGCTTGCCGCGATCGCCACTTTGAACGACCGCTCCAACGGCAATTCTCGCTTGAGGTTTTCGATCAGCACCTGGTCCTGAGCGACGATGAGCACCTTGGCCATGGCCTCGTCTTCCAGATCGCCCAGCGGCATGCCGTGCTCTTTGAGGAACCGAATCAGGTACTCGCGCGGAATTCGGCGGTCCTGCGAACCGGGAATGCGGTATCCCTTCAGCCGGCCGGAATCGAACCATTTGCTTACGGTGCGCGGGGCCACCTTACAGATCTTTGCGACCTGACCAGTTGTGAAGACCTTCATCGCAGGCTCTCCAATTTACTTTCGCGTTGGTTTGGAAGTTGGCCCTGCAGGGAACAGATCCCGCTTGCAGAGCTGTATCTGCCCCTTGCTTGCGGCTCGCGGTCGGCTCTCGTCGCTCCTTCGTGCCGGCTGTGGGTGTGCAACCAGCCCGCCGCAAACATCTGGGTCGGGGCGTCAACGGTCTTTATCGTTTCGGTTCGGCTGTGGTTCAGCTCCCTCTGATCCGCGCCGTACAACTGTCATCGGCAAGCTGGGCATTCGGAAGTCAGTGAAAATCCGCAAAATAGAGAAGCCGCCTCTTAATCGGCTTTGTGCGAATCTTCCTTGACGCCGGACGTCCGGGCTCGGCGAGCCGCGGTCAGGAGGGAAAACGAGCGGACGGCGTGACCGGCGAATTCATCACCGGCGACCGGTTCCAGGCGTGGCCTTTTGGCAGGTTCCCCCCTGCAGCTTGCCGCAACTTCGTCCCGTTCGCGTTGAACGGTCGTTGCTGTACAAGCCTTCCGAAAGGTAGTTTCGATTCGCGGCGGGGTTCGACTTTAGAAACTTTTCCGAGTCATAACGCTCCCGCCGGTCAATCGGCCGCTGACGAAGCCGGGAGCCATGGCGGTTTCGAAGACTGTAAGGCTCGCGGAAGATAACTCATCAACGGCGGAGATGACCGGCTGCAGCGCTTTCAACGCCTCCGGCGAACGATGCCGCTCGCATGGGCTGGCCGCATTACGCACAATGACCGTAACAATTATACGGGACACGCCAAGGAGGAAAGCCGGACGTCGAAGAAAGCCTTGCGCCCTGGCCTGCCGGCTCCACGCGGCGCAGCACCATGGTCCGCCGAACTGCTCACGCCGCTTGCGTTTCGTCGTCGTCGGTTGGCTCGGAATGGGCCGAAGAATGAATCTCGCCGTTATCGCTGACGTCTTCGAAGCGGACGGAAACTCGTTTGGATACGCCCGATTCCTGCATCGTCACTCCGTAGAGCGTGCTGGCGCAGGTCATGGTTTTCTTGGAGTGGGTGACGACGATGAACTGCGTCCAAGCCAGGAATTCCTGTAACACGCCGATAAACCGCTCGATGTTCGCTTCGTCCAGCGCGGCATCAACTTCGTCCAGCACGCAAAACGGACTGGGCCGGTACTGAAAGATGGCCAGCAGCAGCGCCACGCAAGTCAGCGTCTTCTCGCCGCCGCTCAACAGCGAGATGCTGCGCGGCTCCTTGCCGGGCGGCCGGGCGACGATCTCGATGCCGCTGTCCAGAATGTCGACGCCGTCGTCCAGCACGATGTCGGCCTGTCCGCCGCCGAACAGCTTGCGGAATAATTGCTGGAAGTTCCCTTGACCACCTCCAGCGTCTCGGCAAACAGCCGCCGGCTGTCGGCGTTGATCTTGTTGATGATCTGGACCAGCGACTCCTTGGCCCGGGAGAGGTCTTCGAACTGCCCGGAAAGGTGAGCGTAACGGCCTTCCAACTCTTCCAACTCCGCCAGGGCGTCGAGATTGACGTTGCCGATGTTGTTGAGCTTGCGACGCAGCTCGGCGATTTCCTGATCCGTTTCCTCGCGGCGATGCTGCTCTTCGTCCGAGGACGCCTGCTCCAGTTGCGCAATCTCGATCTGGTAATCGTCGCGGAGGCGATCAGCCAGCGTGCTGCGTTCGTGCCGCACTTCGTTCGCCGCCAGGTCCTGGGCATGCTGGCGCTCCTCGAGTTTTCGCTCAGCGGAGCGAACGGTCTGGATGGCGGTCATCAATTGGGCTCGCGCGGTGCGCTGCACTTCGCGGCGTTCTACGGCGTCGACGGTTTCTTCGGCCAGCGTTTCCTTGAGCAGGTACAGCTCGGCCAGCCGCGATTCAGCGTTGAGAATGTTGGCTTCGGCAAGTTGGGCGCGCCCGCGCGGCTCTGCGCCAGGTGTTGACGGCATTCACCGATCGAGCGACGGCGTTCCTGCTGGTCCTGCTCAAACTGGTTCCGCCGCGTTCGCAGGTTGGTCAACCGCTCTTCGCTCTTGGCGAGTTCCACCTTGGCCGCGGTAACTTCGCCTGGATTCGCCCGCGCCGGCGTTCGAGTTCCACGATCCTCGCCGCCACGGAGGCGCCCGCGGCCTCGGAGTCTTTGAGCCGCGATTGGGCCGCTTCCAGCCGTTCCCGGACGGCCGTCAAGGCGTTGGCATGGCCTGCCATTCGTTGTTCCGCTGCGCCTGTTCGGCGTTGAGTCGGGAGACTTGTTCGCTCAATTGCTGGCGGCGGGTTTCCGCGGCGCTCAGTTGCGAACGGTGTTCCGCCAGAGCGTCGGCCGCTCGCTGATGTTCGATCGCCAGCGATTGGCCGCGCTGGGTCTCCGACTCCGTCGCTTGCTCGAGCGCGGCCGCCGTTTCCGCCAGCGCATCGATCTTCGCGGCGAGCTCGGCGATCTGATGCTTCAAGGCCCGCAGCTCGCTGCGGCGCGAGATCAAGCCGGCGGCGCCGTCTCGCGGTCCCACGGATATCGTGCCGTCGGGCGTCAGCAGTTCGCCTGCGAGCGTGACAAGCGTCAAGCCGCGGCCCAAGCCCTGCGACAGCGTGCGGGCGTGAGCCAGCGTTTCGACGATCCACGTTCGGCCGAGCAAACGCTTGACCAGCGGCGCGAAGGGCGCCGCCGAATCGACGAAATGATCGGCTCGGCCGCGCACGCCCGGTTGACCTTCCAGGTCGACGGCTTGTTCCCAAGTCGACGAACTATCGCCGGAAAGTCGGATGAATCCGACCCGGCCGGTCAGGCGGCGGGACTCTTCCGCCAGCCAGGAGAACCAGTCCTCGTCGGCTTCGGCGATGAAATACTGCGTCCGCTCGCCCAAGGCGACCTCGACGAGCGGCGCCATTTCGACGCTGACATGGAACAGCTCGGCCACGAGTCCGCGGACCTGCCGGAAGGCCGGCTCTTCGCGCATTCTCGTGAGCACTTCTTTGACCCCGGCGCCTAGACCTTCCTGACGCTGCTCCAGCTCCGCCAGCAGCGCCGCGCGTTCGCTCAAGCCGCTGTGCCGCAGCCGCAGCGTCCCCAGTTCGGCGAGTTGCGCGGCAAGTTGTGCTCGCAGTTCGGCGGCGCGGCGCCTGGCGGCCGTCCACTCGGCCTGCCGTTGCCCGGCCTCGGAACTCAGTTCCTGCTGGCGTCGGCGGAGCTGCTCTTCTTCTTCCGCCAGCGCCGCGCCGGTCCGGTCCAGCTCGTCTCGTTGACGAAGGCCTTCCTGCGCCGCCGCGCGGGCCGTCTCCACCTGAGAAGCAAGCGCGGCGGCTTCCGTCTCCAGCCCCGCCGCGGCGCGCGTCGCAGCGAGGGCGTCGGCGCGACGCAACTCGTATTCTGACCGCAGCGAATCAACTTGCCCCGAAAGTTCCGCCAGGCCGGCTTCCGCCTCGGCCAACTGCCGCGCCTCGCCGGCGTATTCCTCTTCCGCCTTGGCGGCCGCGGCCGAAGTCTCCTGCAATTGCTGTTGGAGGTCGCCGGCGCGAATGCCCAGCGCCGCCAATTGCCGCCGATACCGGGCCGCTTCCTCCTCGGCGTCGTGGCGCTCGCGCGCTCGTGGTCGACCGTCGATTCGTGCTTGGCGATGCGTTCGCGGTTTTCGGCCAGCTTCGCCTCGCTGCCGCGAATCGCTTCCGCCGCTTCGGCGACGGCGATTTCCAGTTCCAATGCCTGCGCTTCGCACGCCTCCGCCTCGCGGGCGGCCGCGGCGCGCTGATCGGCAAGTCGCTGGAGCTCCTGCTCGAGCGCGGCCAGTTTTTCGCTCAGCCGGCGCCAGTCCGCCAGGCCGACCTGCGTCCGCAGCTCTTGCAGCCGGTCGGCGTGTTCCTTGTAACGCCGCGCCTTGGAGGCTTGCATCCGCACGCTGCGCAGCCGGTTCTCCACCTCGTCGACGATGTCCGACAGACGAAGCAGGTTTTGCTCAACGCGTTCCAGCCGCCGCAGCGTTTCAATCTTCTTGGCCTTGAAGCGGCTGATGCCGGCGGCTTCTTCAAAATCAGCGCTCGCCGATCGCGCGGCGAGGCTTGCAACATCATGTCGACCTTGCCCTGCTCGATGATGCTGTAGGCTTCCGAACCCAGCGCCTGTGCCGGCGAGCAGGTCGCGGATGTCGCGCAGGCGGCAGGGCTGGCGGTTGATCAGATACTCGCCTTCGCCGCTGCGGTAGACGCGGCGGGTGATCTGAACTTCGGCGGCGTCGATTTCCAGGCGGCCGGCCGAGTTGTCGAGCATTAACGAGGCCTCGGCCGCGTTCACGCCCTGGCGGCTGCCCGAGCCGTTGAAGATGACGTCGGCCATCTCTTTGCCGCGGAGACTCTTGACGCTTTGCTCGCCGAGCACCCATTTGATGGCGTCGACGACGTTCGATTTGCCCGAACCGTTGGGCCCCACGACCGCCGTAATTCCACGTACGAATTCGAATCGGGTCTTGTCGGCAAAGCTTTTGAAGCCGGCAAGTTCCAGGGCCTTCAGCATGTCGAAACGGGCGGTGAAAAAGGAGGGGGGGGAATCCCGAGCTCAGTCGCGTCCCGTTATTTTATCCAAAAGAGACCGCTTCGGCGGCTTCTTTTCCGTGTGGCGGCGTTTTTTTCCCCCGTTGCCGTCGGATTTCGCCACGCGGCTCGAGAACAGGCCTGGCAACGGATTGGCGACGACAAAGTCCTTGCCGGAATCTTCCTCCTCCGGGTCGTCGCTCGGCAGGCGGTCGTACGTTCGTCCCCCCTGTGGCAGGGCGTCGACTTCGAACCGGCTTGCCAGGGCTTTTTGGGCCTTGGCTTGCTGCAGCGCCTGGAACACGTCGGGGTAGCTGCCGCCCAGGTCGACGATGCTGCGGATGATTTCGTCCAGTTCGGTCGAAACGCTGCGCTTCTGATCTTGTTCGCCGACCCCAAAGCGGCTGATGGTCACTTCGTTGCCGTCGCGGCACACGACTTGGATGTGTTTTCCGGCGTCGAGCACGAACGGCGGCTTCAAGTGCTGGCGGGGGCCGAACAACACGACTTCGGCCCGATAGCTGCGCGTGACGTGGACCATCGGCGGCCCTTTGGACTCGATGAGGTGATAGCTGAACTTATCGTTCAGGTTTTCGCCTTCGACCATTGCGTCGCGCAAGTTCATGGCCCACAAGGCGCGGAACGCGCCGTAACGGCTTTCGGCGCTCGTCACGTCGAGCATCTCGCGGAGCACGGTGCGGGCTTCGTAATCGTTCATCGCGCTCAAGGCGGTCAGGGCGTAAGCGCGGAAAGCGCGTTCCTTCTTCGCCGCTTCCGCCAGCGGCGCCACGGCGTCGGTTTCGTCCAGATAGGCCAGCGCCTCGGCCGAATAAAAGCGGACTTCCTCGTCGCCGGATTTCACGCCTTTGACCAGCGCCTTCACGCCTTCCTGGCCGATGGCTTCCAACCGCAGCGCCGCGTTGGCTGAAGTGATCGGGTCGAGCAGTTGCCGTTCCAGCAACGCCAGCCGAGACAGACGTTGAGCCGGGCTTTCGCGCAGCGGGACCGAACGCACGACTGCGCACGTAGCGTTCCACGTTATCCTTGTAGCGCGGATGCACCGCCAGTTCGACGAACTTGTCGTTCTGAGGCGTAGCCACGCCTTGCTTCACGCCGGACGTGTAACGGTAGAAGCGGGCGTTGATGGCATTGCCCAACTGCGTGCTGGCCATCACGTTCTTGTATTCGGGTCGGAGCACCATGCCCAGCTTTCGCGACTCGAGGCAGACGCCGCCGCCCAGAATTCGGCCGCGCGTCAGCCTGGTGCGGTCTTCCTCGCCGTCGGCCGCCGGATCGACCAGGATGGCGCCTTGGGACAAGGCCAGCGCCTTGCCTTCGCGAATCTGCTCGTGGAAGTCGACGGTCATTTCCTTCAGCCGGCTTTCCAGCAGCCAGCCGCCGCGCAGGCTGGTGCATTCGCTTTGCGCCAGCACGCGCACCTCGACGTCGAACGGATCTCCCTTCTGGATTCCGGGCCGCATGTAAGCGCGGACCAGGACGATTTCCGTATCCGCCGAACTGAGCACCTGGTGCGGATTCTGCACGCCCCGCTTCTTCATTTCGTCCAGCAGGGCGGCCTGTTGAGCCGACGGCGGGGCATCGCTGCCCGTTCGTTCCAGGCCCGTCACCAGCCCGATCGCCTGGACCTGAAACGAGTTGAGTCCCACCGGAACGGCCACGTCGCCGGCAAGTCGCGTATCGGAGCCCGGCGTCTTTTCTTCCGGGCTTTGCGAGCGGAAGATCGACGTTCCGGAACAACCGGGCAGGATGCTGAACCCGCTGAAGATCAAGCCGCCGATCGAAAATTTGATAAACGTACGTCGATCAAAAGTTCTCGGCTTCGACTTCCAGCCACGTCCGGTTTGGCTTCATGCCTATGACGCTCCGTACAAAGGCTCGCTCAGCCCGCTCGCGCCCGCTCGCTCTGCGCAATCCAAGCGCAAAAACGCCGACGCGCTGCCGCAAGGGCTGCCGTCACGAGAAAGATTTGAAGAAAGAAAGGTAGACGCGGCGGACAATAGGGATTGCTCGCGCGGCGGGTCAATGCCAGTTGCCGGCAATGCGAAATACGTCAGCGCAGCTCGCCGAGCCTCGGTAAATAAGTGAAACAGGGCAAAGCACGAGAGGTTACGACGAGTAACGGCAGCTCTCATTGCGGTCGGCCGCGGGAAAACGCCGCTTGCCGCTCGTGCTATGTTTGAGTGCCATCGCGCCGCACCCGCAGTCGGGAGCGGAATTTTCCCTCGCCGTCAGAATCAGGAAGGACGCGGCCATGAAAAACCGAGCCTTTGTTTGGGCGTTGCTGGGATTCGTCCTGGGATTGATCGTTTCGGAGTCATGGCGAAGCGCGGCGGACGTCGCGGAAGCGCGACAGACCGTCCACCGGAAGGAGCAAGCGGGGAGCGGCGAGCCGCGCAAGCCGCGGAAGCGCGGAAGGCGCTAACGTACGCTATGCCCGCGCCTCGCTGAAACTCGCGCAGCTTGCTTTGCAGGAGGCGAACGAAGCCAACAAACGCATGCCGGAGACGGTTCCCGAGTCGAATATCAACCAGTTTGAACAAGACGTGCGGCTGGCCGAACTGCGGCTGAAAGCGTCGCTCGATCCGTCGCTGCGAGGCTTCCGCAGCGAAAACTTGTTGTTGGCCGAAAGCTCGATCCAAGTCGCCCAAGATGAGTATCAGAAGGCGCTGCTCGCGAACCGGCAGGTCGCCGGCGCGGTCGGCAAAACCAAGTTGGAACGCCTGCGGACGGAAGTCGAAGCCCGCCGGCTGAACCTCGAACGCGAGCAAGGCTTGAGCGGCGACGTCGGCTCTCGCGTCACCGACGTCCAATGGCAACTGCAACAGATGCGCGACGAATTACTGCACCTGCGCAGCCGCGTCGAACAGCTCTCCGACTTGAATTAACCTTCAGCCAGCGATGGCATGGCGGTCAGGCGACGCCCGGGGCCGCTTTACAGCCCCGGGCGAAGCCACTGCGAACGGATCGCATGCTATTTCTTCAGCGTCTTGCCGACGACCAAGGCCGCGTTGGCTGCGGACGTTTGGAAACGCTCGCTCTCTTGGACCGCGGCGTGAGGACGCTGGTCGCCCTGTTGCAGGTGCGCGGCATGCACCGCGTCTGTGGCGCGGTCGTACTGCGTTTCCAGATCCTTGACGTCGAACAGATCGGCGGCGTCACGTCCATGCTGTTCGCCGCTGTTTGCGACGGAGTGGGAGTGCGAGCTCCATTCGGTCATCACGGCGTCGATTGTGTCCGTGGCGGTCGGCGCGTGCGACTCGTGCACCGTTGCGTCGGCGTGCTGTTCCGGAAGCGTGGCGAGGCTGCCGCTCGAAGGGCCGTTGTCGCCCGCACCGCCGACATACCGAACGGGAACTTTTGCGAGGTGCGTTTCGATCGACACGCGATCCTCGGCGCCGGCGCCGTAAACGACGATCTCAACAATCTTCCCCGGGGCTTTGCCCGACGTATCGTACTCGTAGGCCGTTTGGCCCGCGGCTTTCCCCTCGAGTTCTACGTGATACGCGTCGATCGCTCCACGGTTCCATGTTTCAACGTGGATCACGTCCCTGTAGGCGGACGCTCCGACGGCAAGCACGAACGTTCCGGGGGCGTCTCCTGTTTCCAGTACGGCGTACTGCACCGTTTGCACGAGAGAGGCCGTGGACGCGGAGTAATGGGCGTCTCCCGAATAGCTGGCCGAAATGACGTGCTGGCCCACGGAATCGAACGGCAGCGAGAGCGTTGCAGTTCCGCCGTCGACGGTCGCCGTGCCTAAGACAACGTCTCCTTCGCTGAACGTAACGACGCCGCCGGGCGGATTGAGACCGGCGACGCCATCGACCGTCACCCGAGCGGACAAGGTGACGGGCTGCCCAAGCGCTGACACGGGCGTGGATGACTCCAGCTCCAACTCGGTACTCATCGAACCGTCTGCCGGTGCGTGCACGATGAGCACGGACGAGGCCGACGCGGCCGCATTGAAATTGGCGGAGCCCGAAAACTCGTAGGAGATGGTATAGCTGCCCGCCGGCAGCGAGCTCGCGTCAAACTGCGTGTTGAAGTCGCCTTTCGCGTCGACCGGGGCCGATTGCGCGACGCCATTGAGCGTAACGCTGACATTCTCGCCGGCCGGCGCCACGCCCGTGGCCGCGATGTGTCCCGAGACGAGCGTCTGTGCGGCGCCTGCAGTCATCTCCGGCGAACTGAGGTTACTGAACTCCGGCGTCGCCCGCTGGATGGTCAGCGTCAGCGCCAGCCGCCGCATTCCCGTAATTGGGATCGGCGCTGACGAACGTGGCGACGACGGCATAGGCGCCGGCGTTCGTAGGCGGCGTGATCGAACCGTCGTACGTCAGCGTAATGCTGCCGCTGACCGGCGTGATGCCGTCGGCGCTATAGACATTGGCCGTCGCCTCATGCGCTGCGCCGTCGAAAACAAAGGTTCCGCCGGTGACGGACAATGCCGGCACGGCTGGCGTCGGATTGGCTTGTGCCGTTGCGCTAATGCCGTCCGTCGCGGAACTGACGCCGGCGGGCGTTAACAAGAACGCCTCCTTATGTCCGTTGTGGACGCCGAAGCCGACGATTTGTCCGAGATTATTGATGTCGTTGGCGCGCATCAGCTTGTCGGCGCCGATTCCGCCATTGACCAGCGAGTTCAGGTCGTAAACCGCGCCGCTTTCGTAGACGAAGGCGGTGCTGTTGAGCCAGTTGCCCGTGTCGCCGACGATCTGGTTTTGATTGTTGATCGATAGCGCCTCGCTATTGCCCGTCAGGCCCGGCAATGCCGTCATCTGCGTTCCGTCCCACACGAAGGCATGGTATTGATTGTCGGTTCCGATGGATGAGCCGACAGCCTGGCCAAGGTCATTGATCTTGTAGGCGTACGAGTCGGCGCCGAGCGTGCCCAGGTCTTGTATGACGCCGTTATTCCAGATGGCGGCATGGTACCGCGATACATAGACGCCCGGTTGATTGGTGGGATTAAGCCCCGTGTCGGCGAATCCGGCGATAACGTTGGAGTTGTTGATATCCATTGCATAGCTCCACTTGCCGCCCAGCGTGCCCAGGAAGCGGAGCGTGGCGCCGTCGTAGGCAAAGGCCTCGCCCAGACCAGGGCTGTTCGGCATGTCGGCGTGTCCGACCACGATGTTATTGTCGTTCACGCCGTAGGCCACCGAGTGCATGCCGATTTGTGCGTAGCCGGGAATGGTTTGAGGAACGCCGTTGCGGGCCACATACGCCCACTCATAGTAGCCGCCGCCTGCGGTCGTTCCAGGAGAGGAGACGGGGTAGTGATACCAGCCGGTAATGTCGCCGCTGTTGTTGACGTCCCAAGCGTATGCCGCATTGCCGTTGAGAGCGCCCAGGTCGGTCATGCCGCTGGAAGCGGTCCAGGAAAAGGCTTTCTCCTGGCCGGGGATGCCGTTGGCGTCGGCCACGTAAGAATTGCCGACGATCTGTCCGGCATCGCTGATGCCCTGCGCAGTGCTGAAGTTGTCCGAGCCGCTCAAGACGCCTAGCCATTGCAGGTCGTAGGCTGCCGTTAGCATGCGGTGCTCTTCTAGTCGTTCCATGAAGCGTGATGCGCGCTGCCGCGTTTTTCGCCGGCGGCGAACGTTTCGTGCAGACGGCGACGAGGCGCGGTGACTTGAGAACTTGAACACGGCGAAAACTCCATTTGCCAGGGAAGGTCGGGCCGTTGCAGGTCGGAACGGCGGAATGCAACTAATCGGCGGCGAACGCGGTCCGACTCGATGGTCTGAGCCGAAACCGCCAGCGTGAGAACAGGGACGAGGTTTGTTGCGTTCGTCCGCGCTCTGCAGCGCGTCTTACGTCATGCTATGAGGCGTTAACGCGGGCGCCATCGGCCGAAGGGGAAAAACGCGCGAGCCGATGTCAGCGCCGCGCTGACACGGCGCAACCAAGAGAGCCTGGCGTCGAAAGGCGAATGCGTGAATGAAAAGCGAATGACGCGCCAGGCACGGCGCCTCGCGGAGCGAAAATTTCGGCGCCTTCGCCCCGCTCGCACGCTCCAGGCGGCCATCATGAGTGTTGCGGAGTCACCATTCCCGTATCGACGGCGTACTGCACGAATTCGGCTGTTGTTTTCAGGCCGAGTTTTTCGGCGATCCGTGCCCGGTAGGTCGCGACGGTCTTCGGACTGAGATCAAGTTTTTCCGCCACGGCCTGATTGGTAAATCCCCGCCCCAGCAGTCGCAGGACTTCGGTTTCGCGCTCGCTCAACTGAGGCGCGACATCGCCCGCCCCGCACGAGCGCAGCGACTGAAACACCTGCGCCGTTCGCAGTTCGTCATCCAGGTCGATCACCATGCGCCCTCGGCGGACCGCGCGAATGGCGTCGAGCAAGTCGTGTTCCCGAACTTTTTTGACGAGATATCCAGTGGCGCCGGCCGCCAGCGCGGCCCGCACGTAGGCTGGGTCGTCGTGCATGGTCAACACTAGCACCCTCGGCGAATCGGGCAGGGACTGCAATTGTTCGATCGCCTGCAGGCTGGAACCGTCAGGCAGCGTCAAGTCGAGCAGCATGACGTCAGGGCGCAGTTCGGCGGCGTGATGCAACGCGTCGCGGCAATTGTCGGCTTCGGCGACGACTTCCATGTCGGCCTGGCTGCCGATCAGCATCCGCACTCCGGCGCGAAGCACCGCGTGGTCGTCAACAAGCATGACGCGTATCTTAGTCATTTCCGCACAAGCTCCCCGGGAATGTAGGCGCGAACGCACGTGCCTCTGCCAGGTTGTGAAGCGATAGTTAATTCGCCGCCGAGTTGGCCGGCGCGTTCCCGCATGCCGATAATGCCTAAGTGGCCCCCTCGAAGCGACGTGGTAGCCGGTTCGACCGGCGCGAAGCCGCGGCCATTGTCGGCGACTTCAAGTTCTACGCCTTTCCGCACTTGTTGTAGTTTGACGCAGACCTGGCTTGCTTGGGAATGCTTGACGACGTTGTTCAAGGCTTCCTGGAAGATGCGGAACAACGCCGTTTCGACCTCGGCGGGCAGTCTTGCGCCGCCAACGTTTGAACGTCGAGTTTCAAGTCGAGCGGGTGATGTTTCTGCAATTCCCGCCCCACCCGTTCCATCGCCGGCGCTAACCCCAGGTCGTCCAGCAAGCTGGGGCGCAGCCCCAGCGCCATCTGCTTGACGCTGGTCAGGGCTCGCTCGGCAAGCTCCTCCAGGCTGCGGCGGCGCCCGTCGGCCAATGCGCTCGTTGTCTCCGAAGAACGGAGCCCGGAAACAATTAACGTCAGCGTCTGCCCGACATCGTCATGCAATTCGTGGGCAATGTGTCGGCGTTCGTCCTCGATCGCGGCGAACAAGGCGATCACATAGCGATTGCGAAGCGCCGTGGCGCGCTGCAGCGGCCGCACGATCGCCCACCACAGCACCGGCGAAACGACCAGCGACAACACGGCGGCGTCGACCAGCGACTCGGCCAGCCGAGGCCAGTGGCTCGGCAGCGCGAAGGGCAGCGCCTGCATCACGCCGTACTCGGCAAGCGCGATCACGGCTAGCACCAGGAAACCTGCCGCCCATGGGTTTGTAATGCGAGAATTCGGCATCGCCGGATCACCGGTTTGAACGCAGCCGGATGCGACCGCTCACGCGGCGGTTCGCCGTCTCAGCCCGGTTGCACTAAGACTGTGAAGCAAAAAATGGGCCGCTAATCGCACCTCGTCCCATTGCGGTTGATCAAGGGGCGCGAACCGCCTGGAGCCAGCGGCGGCGCGCCTCGCGCGAGCCTTAACGCTCACCTGAGCATTCTCAGCGCGCTGCCGATTCGCTTGCGTCATGCTTTCCCAAGGCAGCAGGGGCGCCTAATTGGACGACGGTTCCAATGCACTGCTAGCATCGGCCACTGTTAGCACGCGAAAATTTTTGCCGCACGACGAAAAAACTGCTGCGAAAAATGCCGTTTGACGGTATACTTCTCGCCTGAGCGGCGCCGGAGGGACGCGCCGCCTACGGCCCGCTGTCAGGGCCGTAAACGGATTGTCAGATATGGTCTATTTCTAACTTGGGAGGGAACCCATGACCCGCATCCCGCTGCGCAAGGAAGACGAACAAGCCAAGGGACTGACCGAGCGGCTCGATATGAGCACGGCCGAAATCGGCCTTTCGGTGCGGACCACCAATTGCCTCGAAGAACGCGGCATCTTCACCGTGCATGACCTGCTGCACTGCACGCGAGATGACTTGCTCAGCATCTCGAATTTCGGCGAGAAAACGCTGGACGAAGTCTACAAAGCCCTGGAAAGCATCGGCTTCTGCCGTCAGCCAAAGCGTCAACCGGTCGCCGTCTGAGCGGGTTGTTTCCCGTCCGGTCCGACCGCCTCGCTTGGGCCGCCGCTTAGCGGCCCAGGTCGAACGCGCGCAACCCTTGCTTGCTGCGAATGTAAATCCGGCTGCCGGTAACGGCCGGCGATGTCCATGTTGCATCGTCGGCCAACCGGCTCTGCCCTAGTTCCCGATAGCCGGCCGGGCTGGCCGCCAGCACGAGCAGATTGCCCCGCTCGTTGAGGCCCAGCAAGCTGGAATTGGCCAGCACCGGCGTGCAGTAGTAACCGTGGTTGCCGTCGATCCACACGGTTTTGCCTTCGGTCAATGAGATGCAGGCGAACTCGCCGCCGTCGTTCATGCCGTAGACGTGCCCGTCGTGGATCAGCATCGACGAGAGATAACTCGCCAAGTCGTCGTTTTCCCAAGCGACCGTCGCGCTGCAAGCGTCGGCGGCAGCGGTAATTCTCAGCGCCGTCAGCGGCCGGCCGGTGGCGGTTACGATGACAAAGTCGCCGGCGGCGACCGGCGTGCCGATGCTTTCGTCGTATTGAATCTGGAACGGATGTCGCCACAAGACGCGGCCGTCGTGCGGATCGATCCCGACGACGTGCGGACCGGTCATAACCACCACCTGTGGTCGCCCTGCCACTGTAGCCACGATCGGCGAAGAATAAGAGACGTTTTCGTCCAGCGCCTGCCAGACGACTTCGCCGGTGGCGGCGCGAAAGGCCATGATCGTGCCGCCTCGCTCGCCGCCCACGCTGAGCACAAGCAAGTCCTCAAACAGCGTTGGCGAGCCGGTATAGCCGAACAGCGGGACTGGGGCGCCCTGGCCGCCGCCGATCGGGACGATGACATTTTCCACCCCATTGACGTAAGCGCGTCCGCCTGGCAAACGCTGATGCGTTCCAAACCGCTCCGGCAGGTTGATGTGCCACAGAACGTCGCCGCTTTTCAAGTCCAGGCATTCCAGCCAGCCGGCGATTCCCAGGCTGTAAACCCGGCCATGGTCGATCAGCGGCGTCGATTTCGGTCCGTTTCCGTGCCGCAGACCGACCTCGTGCGGATTGAAATCGACCGGGTGCGAACGCTCCCAAATCAACTCGCCCGTGTCTGCGTCGAAGGCCAGCGTTCGTTCCTGGTTCCCTTTGCGGTCCGTAATGATTACGTTGCCTTGAGCCACAACGGGTGACGACCAGCCGGTTCCCAGCTCGGCTCGCCAAAACGGCGCGACGTCTTCGTCTGGCCAGGCTTCAGGCAGACGGGTTGGACCGGCGATTCCTTGACCGGCGGGGCCCCGCCAACGCGGCCAGGATTCGGCCGACTTCAACGGGGTCTTGGGCCGGGCGGCGAGCGGCTCGCTCCGCGATTGAGGCTCGGCGCGACTCTGGCCGCAGCCCGTCAGCACGACGCCGCACAACAGCCAGCAGCCGCTCCAGCAAGCAATGCGTCGGAGATTCGTCATAAACTAACCTGTCCTTCAGACTCGAAACGCCCTGGGAGCCGGGACGCGCGGGTCGCAGTCGTGTCCTAGTCGCCGGGAGTAAGGAGGTTGGCTGGCAAGAATGCAGCGGGCGGGATCCGGCGCCCTCGCCGCGAGCGCTCCGCCTGCAACGGTCGCCTCAATATACCACGCGGGTCGGGCCCGGCGGAGCGCCAAACTCGGCGCCGTCGACGGGCTTGCTTCGCTTGTCTCCATAACGCATAACTCAATACTCCGACGAGTTTACGCGCCTGCTCACGAGTCGCCCGCCTTGGCCCGATACCCGATCAGATTTTACGGCAAAAAACGCGGCGATCGCCGTACCGGCTCCAGCCAGGTGCGCAGCGCCGGCGCGGGCTGCTTTTGGGGGCTTTTTTTCCTCGCCGGCTTCGGCGCGCTGGCCGTCATTTTGACGCAGTTCACCATTCCGGAACTGCGGGTCAATCGGGATTATGTGGAGCACGTCTGTCGGGTAACGGACCGGCGCATTGACGCGATCGATCATCAAGACGGTCCGCTGTACGCGCCGCAGTTCCAGTTGGAATACACGGTCAGCGGCAAGACGTATACCCCGTGGGCGAACTACGAAATCACCGACGTCCATACCAGCGATCGTGCTCGCAGCGAAGCGATTTTGCGGCAGTTCGAAATCGGCAAGGAGTACCCTTGCTGGTACGACCCTCGCGATCCGTCGCAGGTGGTGCTGAAACGCGGCTACACCTGGTTCGCCTGGCTGATGCTGCTGTTTCCCGTGCCGTTTCTGGCGATCGGCGGGGGCGGACTGTTCTACGTGGTCTGGAACTGGGGCAAATCGGCCGAACGGTGCGCCGTCATGGCGCAGCGCCCGCGCGGCATGACCTGTTCGACAATACCGGAGGCGTCGAGCCGGAATACCCGTATGTCCCCAGCGACGCCGCTTTGACGGATAGTCCCGGCACGCGGCTGACCTTCCGTCTGCCGGCGGCTTCGCGCGGCTGGAACCTGGCGCTGCTGGGCGGTCTGGCGCTCGTCTGGAACCTGATTGTGGCGTTGTGGGCCTGGGAGGCCGTCGATCGCCATTTGCAAGGCAAGCATGACTGGCTGCTGACGATTTTTCTGGTTCCCTTTTTCCTGATCGGCGGCGGTCTGGTCGTGGCGCTGATCCGTCAAATCCTGGTCGACACCGCGGTCGGGCCGACAATCGTCGAAATCTCCGGCCATCCGCTCTATCCGGGCCAGAGCTATGAATTGTTCCTCTCGCAGACCGGACGCACCGGGTTGGAAGTGTTGGAGGCGCTGCTGGTCTGCGAGGAAGAGGCTTCCTATCGGCAAGGGACGGATACCCGCACCGCCACGCGCCGAGTTTGCGAGCAGCGCATTTTCCGCCGCGAGCAACTCGAGTTTCGGCGTGAAGAGCCGTTCGAGGCGACGGTCGCTTTCGCCATTCCGGCAGGCGCCATGCATTCCTTTCGTTCCGACCACAACCGCATCAACTGGCGGCTGATCGTCAAAGGCAAGGCGCCGCGGCGGCCCGAGTTCGAACGGAGCTTCCGGCTGTGCGTGTACCCGAACTCCGGGAGCGAGAAGGCATGAGCGCGGCCGACATTCACATCGTGCTGGACGGGCATCGCCGCTCGTATCAACCGGGCGAAACCCTTTCCGGCGAATACCAGTTAGAGTCGCTTTCGATCACCGAGCCCGCCGCCGTCGAGGTCTCGGTCATCTGGTACACCGAGGGCCAGGGAGACGAAGACCTGGCCGTCCACCATTTTGAGCGGTTCGACAACGAGCTGCGCCCCGACACTGATTTGCGCCGCCCGCAGCGCTTCAGCATCAAGCTGCCGCGCAGCCCGCTCAGCTATCAAGGGGTCATCGTCAAGATCCAATGGTGCGTGCGCGTGCGGGTCTTCTTGCCGCGCGGCAAGGAATTGCTGGCCGAAGCGCCCTTTCAACTGGGAGCCGTACCGCCGGCGCAGCTTGTCGGCGAGGAACAGCGGACGGGCGAAAGCCCGTAGCGCGGTCCGCCGGGTTGGCGGCGGCAGGCCGGACGGACCGGGCTGCGAATTTCCACGAACTCTCCGCGCCGTGCCGAGAGCGATTACAATGCTCCTGACGCGCTCCCAGGTAAAACTCTCGAGAAGCAGTGGAGAAATCATACGATGAACCGTCTGGCCGCCTTACTTGCAATCGGGACCGTCTTCTATTCATTCGCCCCAACGAAAGCCGATCCGATGGGATTGACGTCTGTGGCTGACGGCAAGATCCGGCAGCTTGAAGCTCCGCCCGAAGGAGGCGCCGCGCGTGCGGTCATTGTCGATGACTTGCCCTTGGCTCATACCACGCAGGTCTTCCCCGTCGACTCGCAAGGAAAGCTGGTCGGCGGCAAGGAATTTCAGCCTCAGGCCGAACAAGTTTTCAAGAATCTCGGCGCGGCGCTGGCCACCGTCGGGGCTTCGGCCGAGCGGATCGTCAAGTTGAACCTGTATATCGCGGCCGACGAGTTGGCGGCGCCGACGCAAGCGTTCATCAATCAGCGGCTCCGCGGCCCGATCCGACCGGCCGTCAGCCTGGTGGTGACCCGGCTGCCTGAAGACGGCGCGCTCATCGCCGCCGATGCCGTGGCGCTGGCCGATGCCGCCCGTTCTTCGCGCCGGAGTAGCGGTAACGATGCGGCAGCGGCGCCAGGCGGCTTTGCTCAAGCGGCCGTGTTGCCTGCGGGCGAGCGGATTTATATTTCGGGCCAGGCCGAGCCGGGCGATCTCAAGACGGCCACCCGCAAGACGCTGGAAAGCCTTCGCGCCACGCTCAAGTTTCTCGGCCGGACCGACCGCGACGTGGTGGAACTGAAGGCCTTCGTCACGCCGATGTCGTCGGCGGAAACGGTCAAGCAAGAACTGCAGGCCTTCTTCGGCGACCTGCCCGTGCCGCCTTATTCGCTGGTCGAGTGGGAATCGACATTGCCGATCGAAATTGAGCTTGTCGCCGCCGGCGGCAAGCGAGAAGCGGCCGCCGAGGCATCTTCGCGCATCGAGTATCTCACGCCGCCCGGCATGACGGCCTCTCCCGTCTTCAGCCGCCTGGCTCGCGTTGCGCCGGGACCAATGATTTACGTCAGCGGCTTGTATGGCGGCAGCAAGGCCTCGGGCGCCAGCCAGGTGCAAGCGATCTTCCAGGAGCTGACCGAAGCGCTGGAACTGACCGGCAGCGACCTGCGTCATCTGGCCAAGGCGACCTACTACGTGACCAACGATGACGCCAGCAACGCCTTGGGCAAGCTCCGGCCGGACTATTACGATCCCCAGCGTCCGCCGGCCGCCTCGAAAGCCATGGTCCGCGGCGTCGGCCAGACCGGCAAGACGATCACGCTCGACATGATCGCCGTGCCGGTTAAGTAATCCGTAAGCGGAGCCATCGCCCATCTTGGGCTCGCCAATTTTGTGTAGCGGAAGTCGTGAAACTTCCGTGCCCCTCGCGCTGCTCAATGCCCGCAGACGGCTCGGGGAGCGCACGCAGGTCCCTGGAATCTTCACAGATTCCGCTACTGCAAAACTTGTTGCCACGGCGCCCCACTACATCCCGCTCACGCCTCCGGCTCGCCGTCTTCGATTCTGATCGTCCCATTCCGGCAGCCATTCCTTGCTCCCTTCTCCTGTTCCACTGCCAACTTTTCCACTCCCAGTTGGCCATCTTGGCACCCATCGCCCGCCCGCTCTCCTTGGTCCGCTCCGCACTCCCCGTTCCGCGTTCCGCACTCGCCCCCGTCCGTTCCGACTTCCGACTTCCGAATTCCGACCTCCCGCCACTCCCACGGCCCGTCGAACGTCGTCTTGGCCGGCTTCAATCCCAACGCCTTGCCGGCGCGGCGCAGCGTCTTGGCGGAAATCCCGCAACTGCGGGCCTGGCGAAACAAGTCGGTCGACTCGACCGGTCCGTCGTTCAAGGCGAGCAGCAGCCACTCGGCTGCGTCTTCGCGATCTTGCTGTTCGGCCGCCTGTCGGGCGGTCGGCGGCGTGACGATCGTGTCGGACAGCTCGACCGGCTCCGGCTCCCAAGCGACGCGGCCCGCTTCAATGCGGAAGGCCGCCGCCGGCGCCTCAGGCCCCAGGCTGTTTTTGATCGGCAGCAACAACCGCCGCTTGGGCTGTTCCGTATCGCGGGCCGCCAGGTAGACCACCGGCGCGATGGCCGACAGCTCAGCCAGTTCGCGCGTGGCCACGCGTCCGCCCGCCGGACCATTCAGCCGGGCCAGCACGACGATGGCCGTCTTCGTCCTGACGGCAAGTTCGGCGAGCTTGTTCAGCAGATAATGAATCCGCTAGCCCGGCAAGGCGCCGCGTCGATCCCGCCGGCCCAGGCTTCGAGATTATCGACGACGATCAGCCGGGCGTCGTTTCCCTTCGTCAATGCCGCAGGCCAGCGCGGCGACGCGGCGGTCAAGTTCCGCCAGGGAGGCATCGTCGCCCGGTTCGCGGCCAACGCAGCGTGGCCATGGCGACGCGCTGGATCGTGGCGCCCGCCGCATCGAGCCGGGCTCTCAAGATCGGCGCCGGCAGATCGGCCGCATGGGCGATGAGCGCGGCATCGCGTTGTCCGCAGCCATTGCTGACGCGGGCCGCCCACTCGGTCGCCAGCAGGCTTTTGCACGTCCCCGGCTCTCCGGCCACCACGCACAGCGCCCCTTGCGGCGCCCGTGCATCGGCCAGCCACTGGACCTCCGCCGCCGCAATTTCCTCCGCCCGTTCCGCGTACACCTGCTGCGAGCGGCCCTTCGCCCCGTTCTGTCCGCCGATCGAGATCCACCGCGTCGACAGCGTTGCCGGCTTGGCGCCGGCGTTTATTTCCAGCCGCTGCTCCTTGGCCTGCGCTTGGCCATTTTGCGGGGCTTTGTTCGTATTGTTCGCAAATTGCGATTTGCCTTTTCTTCGCGACATGGCTTTACCCTCGGCTAGTTCTCTGCCGGAGGGAAGCGGCGCTGCGGGCATCTCCACGACGCCCGACCTGAGAAACACGCCGCTGCCACCAGGCAGGATTGCGCTGAATCTACGCGCCGGCTGGCTTGGCGCGTGAGCCAAGGGGCACGCCACATTATGTGCCGTCTGCAAACTAGCCACCCACATTCCGTTGTGCCGTCTGCCTGCGTTTGCGCGCGTCAGCCCCGCTGAAAACCCGGCGATATCCGAAGCGCTGCGTAGCGGCGACAGGCTGCAGCCAGGCGGCGGCGAGCCCCTGGATTGAAAGAAAACGCTACTCACCCAGCCCTGGCGGCAGGAGCGCAACCGCGCCGAACGCGTTTGCGGACGCCCACCCTTTCCCGGTGGATTGCGTAATCCGCAAACGCACGGAATTGCAGGCGGTACTGGCTTTGGCGCGTCCGCGCGTCTACCCAACTTGTCGTCCGGCATCGTTCGCGGCCGCAAGGCCGCGCAAATGCTGGATGTCTGGATTTAGCCTGAAGTTGTCGCGCACAAACTTGGTGCTTGGGGAATGATCCTCAAAGTGACCGTCTTGGCGTCCATTCAATTCCCCCAATGCCTGACGAATTCGACGGAGGTCGCCGGACAGTAGCCCTTCGATTGCCAGTCGGTCCTTCTTAAGCATCAGCCCAGCCTCGACGAACGGCCGCTATAACCCGCCGGGAATGGCGGCGGTTAATGTTGCGTTCGCTTCAAGGCCCGACCGCCATTCCCGGTCGGGTTGATCGCGTGGTTCCGCAGCTCCGTTACCCCTGCTCAAAGTTCACAGATACGTGCCAACTGCCGGCGACCTCGTGGAGGGTGATCAATGATCGCTTCCAACCGCGCGCATATTGCTTGACAAGAGGCACGTATCGAGAGCAACAGTCGTACACCGTTTCGCTCAGGGCCACCCGAGTTGCGTCGGGGTGGTTCACCAAAAGTCCAATATCCGCGCCGCCGTCCTCGGTGGCAACGATCTCAAACTGGATCTCCGCCATCGTCTCTGGCGTGATCGAAATGAGTTCATCGACCAAGGAGTTGGTCAGAGTGTGCAACCGCTTCCACGTCGCTTGGAGCCATTGGCCACCTTCCGACCCATGGCCGAACGTGTTAGCTAACCCGGCGGTGGTCGGGATGTTGATTTCGGATTCAGCACCCAACCGCCGCTCCGGTTGAGCGATTTATTCGTCGACGATCAGGTAAAGCGATCGATCACCTTACCTACGGCGTTTCAACCATGCGTAATCGGAAGCGAGCCGCCTCTCTAGGAGCTGTGCCCAGTCGCTAATCCTTGCCGCTAGCTGGCAGTTTATTCGCAGAACACTGGACCTCCTGCGAGCCACCTTGGCTTTCGGGACGCAATGGCCGCAGAGAACCCACCGGGCCGCGGTGGGCCGCCTGTGGCAAATGGTAGTTTAGCTGTATCTTACCCGTGCCGCGATCCGCGGCGCCAGACGGTTGGCGGCCAGAGCCTAATCCACAGCGGAGGAAAGCCTATGCGTCAACTGTGGATTCCCACGGGCCGTCCCTTTGGTTGTTCGCTTTAGCGCGAAGGCAGCGCGCATTTTTGTCATTGGGAGGCATCGCCCCGTGCAGCTCGAGGTGCCCCGTTTTCCAAAGTCGCTATTGACCGGCCTCGTCACAGACAGTATTGAGCCGCAGTTCCGCTTCAAAAAAGGAGGAGTACGATGCGCGCCGGAATTGTGTGCTGCGTGACTTTGCTCGGGCCGTGGCTGGCAGCCGCTGCGGAGCAGGAACTCCAACAGGGAGAAAAAGCGGCTCCGCGCGCGAGAGCGCTTGAAGCGCTGGAACGAAAGCGGGCGGAAGCCCAGAAGCTCCAGCGTGAGATCGAAAATCTGCAGAAGGTAGCAGCTGCGCCGGGGCCCGCTGTCCGCTTGCGCATGCGCGTTTTCGTGGCGTCGCTCGAAAAGATCAAGCAACGCGGCCTGTCATGGCCGCCTGCCGTCGGGGGTGCAGTCGGCGATGCAACGGGGATCGAAGAGCAGTTAACGGCTCTGTTGGCCAGCCGCAACGCGGCCAAGCTGATGGCGGATGAGTCGCTATCGGTAATTGAGGGCACGGAGGGCCGCGTTCGGGCCGGCGGCGAATTCCCGGCAGAGCAATTGATTCAAGCCAAGGCGGATCATGCTAGATTCGCGTTTCACGGAACCGAAGTCGTCGCCACGCCCATGACGGAGAACGACGGCCGGCTGGCGATTAAGCTGGTGTGCCGGCAATTCAGGCCCATCCTGTATTCCAATCTCGGTCCACAATTGCGCATTCAGGAAATCTCGACGGTCGTCAAACTGGCGCCCGAAGAGGCTGTCGTGATCGAGGGCGCCAAGCAGGAATTCGTTGCCTCAACCGTGACGGAAGGAGTCTCAAAGACCGGGGAGGTGGTTCGCCAAATGTCTAATACAGCGGTCCACCATCAAACTTTTATCGTCGTCTCTCGCGATTCGCCGCTCGCCGACAAGGCGGCAGATGCGACGCTGGCGAAGCCTTCGAGCAGCGACCTGCCGCGGCAAAGCACTCGTTCGGCGGAACGGCCAATCAGCCCTCGCCGATAACCGCAATCGCCGCTCGGCGGCTAAAAGTCCATTCGGGCAGGGCACTACGGCCTCGGTAGGCGCTGCACGACCAGCGATTCTGTTGCGGAGATTCTCTGGCCGTATCTCGGCAAAGGCCTCATTCTCACGTTCCCGCGGCCTCCAGCCAACCGACTTTTTCCTGCAGAGGAGGCATCGACCTCCGCGCGCACGGCCCGCGGCGGCCAAGCTGCTACGGATTTTGGCTCCGGGGACGCTGCGTCGGTCGGCTTTACCGGTGCGCGGAAAGGCTATATGGGAACCTTCGTCGAGGCGACAGACCGACGCATGCAAAGTAACCGTGGCGTTTCATCGCTCTCCGAATCGCCCCCCCGGCCGCAGACTACTATCCCAATGAGCTATTGCCCCGGCCGCTGGCCTGCGGCCTTGTGCAACTTGAATTCGACCTTCAGCGTCGTACCTGCCTCACAGTCGAGCAATTGGCCCCGGCGGTCGGGCGTGTAACCGGCGGGGTGCTTGTCGTGGACGGCTCCGAGTCGGCGCAGGCCCGGTTCCACGAGCGCCCGCAGTTTTCCAGCCTTGTCGCTGACAGGGCGTTCGACGTCGGCCACCGGCGGATGCCATGATCGGAAATAGAAATCGCTGCGTACCACGTCAGTACCGATTTCGCCTGGATTTTGGCGACCATCAATCCACAAATCGACGTCGGGGATAGGCAACCCGGTATCGGCATCGACAACGGTAACATCCAGGGCGCAGGCCCTCCGCAGCTTGAAGACGGACGGTTCGTTTGCCGGCTCGGCCCCGATCGTCAGTTTTGCGTCGGGATTCGTGACGAGATACGGCGTCCCGGTTGCGGGAAGGAGTTCGACGTTGTAGTCCCCTTGCGGTAATCGGAAGGCGACTTCTCCCTGCACATTTGAAGTTCGGCTGGCGCTGAGCCGGTCGCGATAGGCGCCCACATAAATGCCAGCGGCCGGCTCTCCGGTATCCTCAAAGACGACGCGCACTTTCGCATCCCGAACGGCCTGGAAAGTCAGTTGCAATGCGCCCGTCAGGATTGGAATGCGCCCTGCCAACTTAGGAAGTTGATCCGACGTTGTCGCCGCCCATACGTCCATTCTGGCGTAGTCGGGATGCCTGACATCAAACCGAAACAGACACTCGGCAGGCAGCCCGGTGAACTCGAACCTCCCTTCGGAATCGGTCGTGCGGATCTTCACGCCGGCCGGAACGTCTTCCGGTTGGTTCAGCGCCGTCAATTCATAGATATCGCGCGACGACACAGTTCCCCGTGCAATCTCGTCGTGAATGCGCTCACACAGGCGCAGTTCAACCTTCGCCCCCACAACGGCCCGACCCTGCTCGTCCGCGATGCGGCCGCTGATGCTCGCGGCGGCCGAAAACTTCAGATCAAGCTCGATCGGATCGTTCAGCCAAAATCTTTGCGGCGAATCAGCTCCTGGTTCCAGATTGTCGCGTTCCGGCCTTGGCGCCACGATAAACACTTTTCGGGGACGCCAAGCAAAGGCATAGCCTTCGGCAACTCCAAGGACTTCAAAACTGCCGTGAACCGTTTCCCCGGCATTCCGCTCGGGACGGGCGACCGGAAGCTGCGTCTCGCGAAACACATATTGGCCGTTCCCGTCGGTCGTCGTTTCCGCGACGCGGCGAGAGTCTTCGTACAGCGTCGAAAGTAGATAGACCTTGGCCTGCGCAATCGGTTCTCCCTTCTCGTTGCGAGCCACTCCCTCGATCGTGACGGGATGCGTGGAGACCCGCGATTCACCTATCGCCGGGCTGTCCGGCTCCTTGGCCACAGCAGCCTTCTTCAGAGCCGGCGTTTGCGATTGGTCTGCGCCGGGCTGGGCTTGAGCGGGAGCGTGCCTAAGCGTCGGCAGCAGGCTGGCCGCCAGGGCCGCCGTCGTAAGACCGAGATACGAGACGCGAGACAATCGAGGCGAACTTTGGCTGGCGGAAACGAGCATCGTCAACCTCCTTCTCCAAAAAGTGCTGAGCCCCTCCAGCGAACTCGCGGCAAGCACCGCGGGCATCGACGCACGGCTGATGACCTGGAACAGAACTTCGGCGTACTCGCCGGCGCTGTGCCCGCCGAGCGCCATCGCCAGTTGATCGCAGGCCAGCTCTCGCTCGAGCCGGATGCGGAAGCCGACCCAATGGGCGGCCGGATGGAAGAAATAGATCGTGCGGGCCAGCGCCGGCAGCCAACCCCACAAGAGATCGCGCCGCTTGAGGTGGCCGAATTCGTGCAGCAGCACGTCGCGCAGTTGCGCCGCGTCGAGTTCCTCCGTCAATCCGCGCGGCAGCGCCAAGAGCGGGCGAAACAAGCCGCACACGAACGGGGCGCCCTGATCCTCGGTGAGCACGACGCGCGGACGGCGCGACAAACCGAGCCGGGCGGCGACCTCTTCGATTTGCGCCAGCAGACGAGGATCGGAAGCAGCGGTCGCGCGACTCAAGTGTCGCCGCAACCGGCCGCACTCGACGGCAAGCCGCCCGACTTGCCAGGCGATGCCGGCCAGCCAGGCCACAACGAGCCAACTGTGCCATGTCAGCCGGCGGTGAAGATCGAACAAGCCAGGCGATTTCTGCGCCGCAACCTCGGCGGCTTCGGCGGGCAGCGGCGCCGGACCGTCCATCGCGATGCCCGGCGCCTGCTCGCGACTCTCGGCCGTCGCGCTCGTGTCGGGCGAGGTTTCCGCCGCGTTTTCGGCCAAGAAGCTCGGCAAGGGAACCGCGACGATCCACCACGGCATCAGGAGCAGCTTGAGCGCCACGATCTGCCAGCACCAATAACGCAGCGCCGGCGTCGACCGCTTCAGCAGCCAACAAACGCCCGCGACGAGCGCGGCCAAAAGCGTCGATTGCCACAGGATCGTTACGGCCAGCGATGTGACCGACGTAGACCAGTCGTTGAAGGCGGCGGGGTTCATGGCTTTTTCGATTCCTTGTCGATCTTACGGCAAATGCCGCGCAGCGTTTCCAGGTCTTTGGCCGACAGTTTTTCGGACCCGGCCAGATACGCGACGAGCGGCTCTGCGCTGCCGCCCAGCACTCGCTCGACGAAGCGGCCGATCAGAGCCGGCAGCAGCTTTTGTTCGGGGATCGACGCGCGGAACTGCACCGGCCCGGCGCCGGGCGCCCGCGCGAGCAACCCTTTGGCTTCCAGACGCTGAATCGTCTTCAGCACGGTGGTCCGGCCCAGCGAGCGCTCTTGCCGGATTGCGTCGGTGATCTGCCGTTCGGTGCAAGGCTGTTGCCGCCACACCAGCCGCAGCACGCGGATTTCCAGTTCGCCGAGCGAAGGGAGTTCTTTGGCCATCGCGATCCTTTCAAGCCGAATTGTTTTACGGCGACCGCCGTCACACGCATACTTTACGACGGTTGCCGTCAAGCGTCAATCCCTCGGCGCAATCTCGGCCGCCATAAGGCTTCTCGCTCTGGGCCAGGCCGTCGGCACGGAAAAGCGCATGCTTCAACTGTAAATTTTCACGGGCCGCCCCTTTGGTCGTCCGCATTGGCGCGAACGCAGCGCGCATTTTCCTGACCGGGTGGCATCGACCTCCGCGCGAAAGGCTCGGGACGGCCAAGCTGTACGGGGCGCCGGACCTCGGCGCAACTAGGCCGTGGAATCTCGACATCGTTGGTCAAATGGCGCGACGAACGGCCATTTTCTCCGGTAGTTAGTGGCGTCGGGAGGCCGGCGCTCAATTCCCGTGACGCGCGACGTATCCTTCGGCTAAGATGGTCTACTAGAAGGTTCTGAAAGATGATTGTGTACATCGAAACCGGGGACAACGATGATTAACCGTGAGGCATCGCGTTTTTGGCTGGCGATTTTGATTTGTTTCGCGAGCTTGTTCGTTTTACCACGCAACGCGCCTGCGGATGACGCGGAGGAGTTCTCCACGGCGTGTCAAAGGGCGAAGGAATTCGAAGAGGCGTCCGATTTACGAGCCGCGGTGCGCGAGTATGAACGAGCCATTGCTCTCGCGTCACGTATTTTCGGAGACGACGCCGCCGAGACCGCGGGAGTACTGTGCAGCCTTGGCGATGTGTGCTACCAACAAAAAGAATACGAACGGGCACAATCGCTGCTCGAGCGCAGCCTCAGCATCCGCGAGAAGAAGCTTGGACTGGATCACGTTGATGTGGCCCAATGCCTCCACAACTTGGCGAAGGTGCATTCAGGCTCTGGGCGAAAAGAGGAGGCCGAGCGACTTTTAACGCGATGTATCAACATTCGCAAGGCTAAGCTGGGTGCCGATCATCTCGACGTCGCAAAAAGCTTGTATAATCTCGCAAACATTTATCTCAGCGGTTCGCAGTACGCCAAGGCCGAAGCGCTCTATCGCGAGAGCATTAAGATTGAAGAAGGCACGTTAGGAGCAGAATCTCTCAGTTTGGCGATGTCGCTTACGAACCTGGGGAACGTGTATTACTTTCAAGCTAAATACGCGCTGGCTGAGCCGTACTTTCAACGCAGTCTCAAGATCCGAGAGATTAAAGGGGGAACTGATCACTTGCTCGTCGCCCTCAGCCTCTTCGACCTCGCGGACCTATACGTGAAAATGGGGCAGTACAGGTGCGCCGAGGAGTTCTTCCAGCGTAGTGTGGCAATCTATGAGACGAAAGCCGGTCCGAACGATATACGCTTGGCAAACGTTATTGAAGGGCAGGCGACTCTGTATAAGCGTATGGGAGATTACGCACGAGCGAAACCGCTGTACGAGCGCAGCCTGAGAATCAGCGAAGCCAACTTCGGGCCCGATCACCTCAGGGTTGCGATAAGCCTGCACAACTTGGCGGTTCTTTACAAAGCAATGGGCCATTTTGATCGGGCAGAGCCGGTATTACTGCGGAGTCTTAAGATCCGTGAGGCCCAACTCGGCCCGGAACACGAAGATGTTGGTCAAACGCTATTGGTGCTTGCAAACGTTTACTTGAATCTCGGCAAGTACGCGCTTGCTGAGCCTCTCTACGGGCGGAGTGTGAAGATTTATGAAAGCAAACTGGGACCAACCCATCCAGACGTTGCGTTGGCTCTTAATAGCTTAGCAGCGTTCCTTAGGCAGCAGGGCCGATTCTCAGAGGCAATGCAGATTTATCGGCGTAGCATCGAAATTTACGAAACTAGTCTGGGTGCAGAACACCCACCCTACGTTCCGCAGGTCGGCTTGGTAATATCTTTGAAATTCCCGAGCCACACGATCGCGAGATCTGACCGCCGATCATGAGCTTGCGTGGCGACCGTAAGCCGACGCGACGGTGCGCAGCATCGCGGCGAACCGCTGGCGCCGAACGTGAGATTGTTGCGTGCGGTCGCAGTCGGACAAGGGTGTCCCATAGCGCTGCGAGCCACGCGAAAAAAAGTTATAGCGACGGCTTTTGACGTAAATCGCGCGGCGCTCGACTTACGTTAAAAGGATTCGTCTTAACTTCGGGAAGGCATTTTTTCGCGAGTTGCCTGGACACCTGCTCGCGACAATCCTTGCACAACCATCGCTCGGTGGTTGTTGGTCACCCCACAAGGAGAGTCGCTGATGTCATCTCGCCGTTCCCGCCGCTCGTCGCACGCCGGCCGCCCAAAGTCCGCCCCGCTTGAACCCGGGCGCCTTGCCCAGGGCGGCGGCATCGAACTGCGTTCCTATGACGTGGGAGCGTTGCCGCTGGTCAATCAGATCCTCGATCGGATGGATTTGGAAGGAGTCCTCGGCAAACATCTTCCGCCCGACGATCCGCGCACCGAATTGCCCACCGCCCAAGTGTTGCTAGTCATGGTCCGCAATCTGCTGCTCTCGCGCGAACCGATCTACGGCGTGGGAGAATGGGCCGCGGGTTCGCCCCCGACCTGTTCAATCTCTGGGAGAACGAAGTGGACCTGTTGGGCGATGACCGGGTCGGTCGCGGCATGGGCCGCGCGCATCAGGGCGTGACGCCGAAATTGGTGTTGTACCTGATGCAAGGCGTGGCCCAGGAGTTTGACATCCGTCTGGATCAATTCAACAACGATTCGACGAGCCTCTCGTTTTACGGCGCCTATGCCGGCGCGACGAAAGAAGGGGAGCGATTCGGACGGCCGACGCCGGCCATTACCTGGGGACACAGCAAGGACCATCGTCCCGACCTGAAGCAATTGCTCTATACGCTGACGATCAGCGACGACGGCGGCGTGCCGGTCTTCTTCACCACCTCCAGCGGCAATGTGGCGGACGATACCACGCACATCGCGACCTGGGAACTGGTCTGCCAATTGACCGGCAAGTGCGACTTTCTGTACGTGGCCGATTGCAAGCTGGCCAGCAAGGAGAACCTGGCCCACATCGCCGCGCGGGGCGGGCGGTTCGTGACGGTGTTGCCGCGGAGTCGCAAGGAAGACGGGCCGTTCCGTGCTCGGCTCCGCGAAGGCGTCGAGGCGCCGACTTGGCAAGCGATGTACGACGTGACGAATGAGGACGGCCTGCTGCTCGACCGCCTCTCGACCTGCGTCGAGGAGAGCGTGACCAGCGACGGGCATCGTCTGCTCTGGTATCACAGCACGCGCAAGGCGGCGATGGACGGGCAGACCCGCGCCCGCCGCATCCAACGGGCCCTGGCGGAACTGCAGGAATTGCGTGGGCGGTTGTCGGGGCCGCGGACGCGACTGCGTCAGCGATCGAAGGTGGAGCAAGCGGTCGAGCAGATCCTTTCGCAGCGTGAAGTCGCCGACTTCCTGCGGGTGCAAGTCGTGGAACAGGAGGAAGCCCAGTACCGCCAAGCGACGCCGGGTCGGCCGAACAAACAGACGCAATACGTCAAACAGTCGAGGCATCGCTATGCGATCTCTTGGGAATGGGACCAGACGGCTCTTGAGGCAGCCGAACGCGAGGACGGCGTGTTTCCGTTGTTGACCAACGATCGGGCGTTGACGCCCGAGCAGGTGTTGCGAGCGTACAAGAGTCAGCCGCTGATCGAGAAACGGTTTTCGCAATTCAAGACGGACTTCGCGGTGGCCCCGGTGTACCTGAAGACGTCGGCCGGATCTGCGGGCTGTTCGCCGTGTACTTCTTCGCGTTGGTGGTGCAGACGCTGCTGGAGCGTGAACTACGCCGGGCGATGAAGGCAGCGGGCATCAAGTCGTTGCCGCTCTATCCTGAGGGCCGGCCCTGTGCGCGTCCGACGGCGCACCGCCTGATCGAGTTGTTTGAGCCTGTGCAACGCCACGTCTTACAAATCGGCGATGGCGAGCCGCAGGTGATGGTCACGGAACTCACGCCCGTGCAGCGGCAGGTCGTCGCCTTGCTGGGCCTCAAGCCTGACTCCTATGGCTACTGAAGCCGGCCTGGAAATTCACCAGAAATTACCAAAACGACTTGCGGAACGTAGGACCCACGCCTCGGATTTCCCCTATTTGGACTAGGTGAGATTTATCGGCAGTTGGCGCAATTCGAGCAAGCCGAGTCGCTGCTCATGCGCTGCCTCACGATTCGCCGGAAGGCACTAGACGCGGATCATCCCGAAGTGGCGAGCACACTTAACAGTCTGGCGATCGTGTACCATCGCGCGGGCCAGTTTGAGCGAGCAGAGCCTCTCTTCCTTCGATGTCTTGAAATCCAGGAGGCTAAGCTCGGCGAAACGCATCCCGATGTAGCGGATACGCTTAACAACCTCGCACTTACTTATGACACAATGAACCGCGGGGACGAGGCAAGGCGATTCAATGAGCGTTGCTTGAAAATCCGTCTCGCACAACTCGGACCGGAGCACCCCCGCGTAGCGGCGACCTATAGCAATATCGCGGATATGTATTTCAAGGACGGCGATTTCTCGCAGGCGGAGCCGCTATACCGCAAGAGCCTAGCAATTAGGGAGGCCAAGTTATCGGCGGAACATCACGATTGCATTGACAATCTTGACGACTTGGCGGTGCTGCACATGCAAACAGGGAAGGATGATTTGGCGGCAAAAGAGTTTGATCGTGAACGACGCGCGATGCGCAAGCATGTTGCGCAGCTCTTACCAATGCTGGGAACGCAAGAGCAACTTGTTTTCATGAAAGACAATGAGTGGTATCTGCACCGCGCGCTAACCTTCGGAATGTTGCAGGCAGCCAAGCCAGCATTGAGCGAGCTATCGGCTGGTTGGGTCCTCAATGGCAAATCGGTCGTGGAAACTTCTCTGGCAGAGCGGGCCTTTTGGCCCGCGGTGACGACAATCCAGAGCTGCGCAGTCAAGTCGAGGAGCTAACACGGCTCCGAACGGAACTTGCAAGCCTATTTCTCACGGCTCCAGAAGGAGGTAAACCAAGTCGCGCAGGGTATTTGCGACAGCTCTCGGAAAGCGAGCACGAACTTGCCCGAAAAGTTAGTTTAGCAGCGGGATTGACGGAACAAAACGAAGCGTGGACCGACACCGCTGAAGTGCGGCGAACCCTTTCGGATGACGCCGTTCTGATCGAGATCTCGCGGTTCCGACCTACGCGGCTCAATTGGAAACGCGGCGAGCCGCTTTGGTCCCCGGCGCTATGTGGCGTGGATCATCCCGCCTGCTGGAGCGGGCAATGTCAACGTTGTCGATCTGGGACGAGCTGACGAAATTGATCTGGCCGTGGTGGCGGCCCGGATCGCGATTGAGCACTCGGCCGCAGAGATGGAGGGACCAAATGACGAGCCGGAAGCTGAGAAGAACGCCCTCGAGCCATTGAAGTCGCTGGCAAAGTTGGTGTTGGAACCTTTGATACCGACACTTTCAGGTTATAAAGAGCTTGTCCTCAGCCCCGATTCGCAGTTGTGGTTGGCGCCGTGGGCTGCACTCCCGTCGGCCGACGGCCAATACGCCATTGAGCGCTGGCGACTACGCTTCGTGACGAGCGGGCGAGATTTGGTGCGGTCAAGTTCAAGGAACGACGCTGAAGAAGATCGCCCGCGATCGAGGCCCGCGGTATTCGCTGATCCAGACTACGATCTCAGTGGGCAAAAGCGACAAGCCGCCGTCGGCGCCTTGAAGCAAGGCCAAGGCGTCTCGACCGTGGAGAGCATTGCATTGCCTCCGCTGGACGACGGTGCAGGCAAGGCCAATCGCCTACCCGGCACTGCCGAGGAAGCCCGTTTGATTACTCCTTCTTTAGCACGACTGGCCCACGAGCCGCCAACCGTCTATACGGGTGAGGAAGCGCTCGAGGATGTGTTGAAAACGCTCTGTTCGCCGCGCGTACTTGTCTTGAGTACGCACGGATTCTACACGCCTGCTCCGTTCGTGGGCGACGACCATCCATTGGGGAATCCATTGTTGCGATGCGGGATGCTTTTGGCTGGTTGCAACGAGCAGTCGGATGGCATGGCCGTCGACGACGGAATTGTGACGGGCATGGAGATTGTCGGATGCGACATGCGAGGCACTGAATTAGTCGTGCTCAGCGCCTGTGAGACCGGAGTAGGACAGGTTCATAATGGCGAGGGGGTAGCCGGACTTCGGCAGGCGTTTCAACTGGCTGGCGCCAAGGCTGTCGTATCAACCCTGTGGTGCATCCCGGACGCTGAAACCGCCACCCTGATGGGCGAGTTTTTCAGCGAGTTGGCTAACGGTCGCGATAAGGCAGAGGCGCTTTAAGCGGCGCAATTGTCTCAGATCAATGCTCGAAGAGCGGCCGGCGGCGCTGCCCACCCACTTTTTTGGGCGGCGTTCACTGTGACGGGCAATTAGTAAATAGTAAGTGGCAGCTGCGGTGCGAATTCGCTGCTGTTTAGGCCGCCAGTGACGGAAAGTGCATACAGCAACTGCAAAGTCCCCCAGGCATCCCTTTGGTGCAAACGCAGTGCGCATTTTCGTCACGGGGGGCATCGACCGCCGCGCAAGGCGCGCGACGGCCAAGCTGCACGGGCGCCGGACCTGCGCATATTGGATTCAGGATTGAGATTCTGGGCCGAATTGCTCCCAACTGCCCCAGGGTGCGCTCTCCTGAGCATAGTTGAAGGGGCAGCATCGTCGGAGAGTTCAAATCTTGTCGGCCCGCTTTTCGCCTTACCCAAATCGCCCAAATGCGCGGCTGACGGCGGGATTTAAATTTCTCGCCTTGTTCTCGCTGGTACTGGCTGAAGCTGCGTCAGTGTGTCGGACCGAAGCAGTTGGCGATTTTGCTCTGATCCATAGACCGTCTTAAGGCTAATCTGGAGAAGATCGATTCAATACTGCAATTTTGTTGCGAGCACGGCCGAATTCCGGTATGATCCCCGCGAAATTCGGTAACTGTGCGGTTGGTGGCAAATACGGACTCACTTCCGTGCGCTTTGGCCGCGCGTTGCGCCGCATAGGCAATCGCGTGCTTGGGGGAACGCATGTCGGGCGTCGTGGAATCGCTTTTCGGGCTGACTGTTCCACACGGCAAATTGCGCGAGTGCATTCGGTCCCTGGAGGACGGCCTGCGATCCATTAAGGAGACGCCTTACCATGCTGTCCTGGGCCGTGATTTCCTACATCATCTTGAAGACACTGCCCAATTCATCGCCGATTTCTTTCGGTCGGCAAGCCGAACACGGCCGATCGGTGCGATGTATTTTGAAATGAACGGTTTTGCTATTAACCCAGACCGCTGGTATTTCAACGGCTTCGCTTACGAAACGGGCGGCGATATCTGGGATCTGACGTGGAGCACGGATTGGCTTACTCCTTGGGACCAAAGTACCGATGAGTTCACACTCGCAGGGATGGGATCGGTTCAAATCGCCTTTGGAAAGCTGTACTGCGACGAAAAGCAACCGCTCGGCGTCAAACTAGCCGGCGAGGTTGCAGAACACCTCGTCGTCGCGCGATTTAACGAGTTGATCGCGGCAGCTCATAGAGTGGCGAAGGAAACGTGTCCGCAGCTTGATGGGTTTCCAGTCTTATCCGCGGCACACGACTGGGACACTTTGTGTCCATCGACGTAGCTACCGAAGCACTCACTCGACATGGCTGGCCCGCGATTTTGGTTTCGCATGCCGTCGATCCAGTTCCAGGCGAACGGCGACATAGCTTTACAGTTGGTGACCTGCGTCGGACACATCGTCCGAGGCATCCCAGCGGCTCTCCTTCTATCGCGTCGGGATTTACGACCGACGCGAGGACGCGGCAGGTCCGTAGTCGGCGCCGCGTCGCGGCCACTGCTTCCCGGTCAATTGGCCCGAAGTTGCCGTCCGGTTGGCCTGAAACTGCATGCCAGCGGTCGTGCATTTTCGTCACTGGGTGGCATCGACCTCCGCGCGAAAGGCTTGCGGCGGCCGAACTGTGGCGGAATGTCGCTCGGTCGCGATTTTTGAATCCGCGGAGGTGCTCCGGTCGATTTCACCGAACCGCGGAAATAAAAGATGGCAAACTTCGCCGAAATGGCAGCCCGAAGCAGCCGACGGGGTGGCGCCGAACCCGATGAGCGTTAGGCAGGAGCGGCTCATCACGCCCTCGCATGGCGTGACAGTGAGAGAAACGGTTGATACGATGCGACCTAGCGCAATCGTCACCCGCGAGTTGCCCGGCACGCTTGTGGGCCTGCTGGTGATAGACGGAGATTTCTTATAGACAAGTTCTCGCGTCAAAAATCGACCTGATGTTGTCTCGGACCGCGAGTGTCGGTTTCGTCAATGCATCCGTTTGTGGAAACAATCAGTGTCGCGGGTGGCGTCGCCGCGGCAATCGTTGCCGCCATCGTCGTCTTAACCGTGTTCTACAAAGGTCTGGCATGGGTGACCGGCGTCGCCAAAACAGACGCACTTGCTGTGCGCGGAGTCTTAAAGAAGAACACGCTGGCGACGGTCCACGTCGCCGGGCATGAACCGTTCGAGCGTGTGCGATTTATCGGGTTTACGAACTCGCAAACAATGAAGACGCATCTGCCGTTTGATCTCAACGGCATGGTGATACTCGAAGACGAAGAGCAGACTCGGTATTTGGTTCGGGCCAAAGACATTAAGATGATTGTCGTGCCGTCGGATGGGAAGAACTTCCCTTCCGGTGAGTCAAAGCCGTAATCTTCGGTGACGCTTAAGACGCATAGGGGCGCGGACCAAAGCGCGAAAAGGCAGGTCACGCTGGGTCCTCGATTGTATCGGCGAACACCGATAGGTGCAGGCTCGGCTGGAATCCTTTTCTTACCCATCATGAAAAAGTGAAAGGCCTTGTTCTGGAGGCAGCGGACCTCAAGCCGCCGAAGGGCGCGGCGGCATTCGGCGGCAGCGAGACGGGTTGATGAGAACCGATTTTCGATTTCGAGCAGGCTAGAACCCGCTCAAGCGTAATTGTTGAAGTATTCGTCGGACCCGGTCAACCCGCTGATCAGGTCTTCGTTCGTCTTTCCATGGTTCAATTGGTAGACCCAGTATTCCAAGGCATCGGGCTCGGCGGCGCGGCCAAGGAAGTGGAAATAGTCGTCGCTGACTCGTTGCTGTTGCCGTTCGACGCTACGGGCAAAGCCCAAGGCAATCGTGTTTCGCGGCTCGCCGTCCGCCAGCCGCCCCAGCCAGTAGTCGCGGCCGTCGGGGTCGCTGTCGCGGCCGAGCAGCAATCGATAGGCCGCATCGATCCAGTCCGCATCGGTTCCGCCCGCCGCGGCGTAGAACTCGGCCGAGGCGATCAGGTCCGCCTCGAGTTGCTCGTCGGTCTGACCGGCGTGCATCTTCTGCGTCCAGAAAGCAACGCCGGCGTCGTCGGCCTCGCGGCCCAGATATCGCAAGTAGGCCGGGCGGATGATCAGGTTGGCGTAGTACTCGTCGCTGTGCGAGATCGAGCGAGCCACGCTGCTGTGCGGCACGCCCGAGTCAAGCTGCTGCGTCCAGTACGTCAGGCCGGCCGGCTCGACCGGCCGCGCGAGGACGTCGAGATAGACGGCCGCCACGAACCGTTCGAAGGGCGTGCCGGCCTCCAGAATATTGGCGGGCGAATGTATGACCGCCGTCGCGGCGCCCTTCGAGATCGTGACTTGCACGTCGAACATGCCGAAGTCGTTGTAGACGTGATCGCCGAGCACGGCATACGTCGCGCCTACCTGGGTCACCACGCCCGTCGAACTGCCGCCGTCGCCCCAATCGATCGTCGCCGTAAAGCTGCCGACCGGCTCGCTGCCGTCGCCGAACGCGAACGTGGCGACCGTTTCGCCGGCGAGCGGCGACGATTGCGTACCGCGGATGGTCGCCGGAACGGCGGTAAACAGTCCGCTCTCGTCGACGTGCGTCACGTCGACGGTGCCCGAGACCGCCGTCACGCCGCCGTCATCGTCCGTAACCTGCAAGCTGATCGGCATCGTTGCAGGGGCAGTCAGGCCGGCGGCATTGAATGTCGGGTTCTGCACGTCTTCGTCGCCATAGAGCGCGGCCGCTCCCGTCTCGCCAAACACGCCGTCGCCGTCCAGATCCCAGGCATACGTAAGCGTATCGCCAGGCACGTCCGTGGCCGAGCCCGCCAAGGCGACCGTCTCGCCTTCGTTCACCAGATACGGTCCGCCGGCCGAGGCGGTCGGCGCCGCATTGAGGACGCTGACTGTCGAATTGACGGTGATCACGCCTCCATCGCCATCGGAAACGCGCAGGCTAATCGGCGCGGTCGTCGGGCCGTCGAGGTTTGTGGCGTCGAAGGTCGGGTTCGGTCCGTTTTCATCGCCGTTGGCCGCCGCGGCGCCCGTTTCGCCGAATGCGCCGTCGTTATCCAGGTCCCAGGCGTACGTGAGTACGTCGCCGGGCACGTCGCTTCCCGTACCGGCCAGCACGACTGTTTGACCTTCGTTCACCGTGTAAGGTCCGCCGGCCGACGCGCTCGGCGCGACATTGCTGACAGACACGGTGGCATCGACGGTCGTGGCGTCGCCGTCGTCGTCTGTGACCTGCAGATGGACGGTTACGGTGGACGGACCATCGAGGTTGGCAGCGTTGAAGATTGGGTTCTGGACGTTTTCGTCCCCGTTAGCCGCTGCGGAGCCCGTCTCGCCGAACACGCCGTCGCCGTCGAGGTCCCAGGCATACGTGAGCGCGTCGCTGGAAATGTCGCTCGCCGAGCCGGACAGGGCGACCGTTTCGCCTTCGCTGACCGTGTAAGGTCCGCCGGCGGAAGCGGTCGGCGCCACGTTGTCCACGGTGATGGTCGAATCGACCGTGGTTACGCCGCCGTCGCCGTCGGAAACGCGCAAGTGAATCGGCATAGTCGTCGGCCCGTCCAGGTTTGTAGCGTCGAAGGTCGGGCTCGGGCCAGTTTCATCGCCATACAGCGCGTCGACGCCGGTCTCGCCGAACACGCCGTCGTTGTCCAGATCCCAGGCGTAGGTCAGCGTATCGCCGGGCACGTCGCTGGCCGTGCCGGACAGCACGGCCGTCTGGCCTTCGTTCACGTTCGTCGGTCCGCTGATGGAAGCAGTCGGCGCCACGTTGTCCACGGTGATCGTCGCATCGACGGTCGTCACGCCGCCGTCGCCATCGGAGACGCGCAAGTGAATCGGCGCGGTCGTCGGGCCGTTAAGGTTCGTAGCATCGAAGGTCGGGTTCGGTCCATTCTCATCGCCGTTGGCGGCATCCGTCCCGGTTTCGCCGAACACGCCGTCATTGTCCAGATCCCAGGCATAGGTCAGCGTATCGCCGGGCACGTCGCTTCCCGTACCGGTCAGCACGACTGTTTGGCCTTCGTTCACGTTCGTCGGTCCGCCGATCGAGGCGGACGGCGTCACATTGGCGACATTGATCACCGCGTCGGCCGTCGTTACGCCGCCGTCGCCGTCGCTGACCTGCAGATGGACCGTTACCGTGGACGGGCCATCGAGATTGGCCGCGTCGAAGGTCGGGTTCTGCGAAGTCTCATCGCCGTTGGCGGCATCCGTCCCGGTCTCGCCGAACACGCCGTCATTGTCCAGATCCCAGGCATAGGTCAGCGCATCGCCGGGCACGTCGGTCCCCGTGCCGGTCAGTACGATCGTTTGACCTTCATCCACGCTCGTTGGTCCGCCGATGGAGGCGGTCGGCGCCACGTTGTCCACGCTGATGGTCGCATCGACCGTGGTCACGCCGCCGTCGCCATCGGAGACGCGCAAGTGAATCGGCGCGGTCGTCGGGCCGTCGAGGTTCGTAGCATCGAAGGTCGGGTTCGGTCCGTTCTCATCGCCATACAGCGCATCGGTCCCGGTTTCGCCGAACACGCCGTCATTATCCAGGTCCCAGGCGTAGGTCAGCACATCGCCGGGAACGTCGCTTGCTGTGCCGGTCAGTACGATCGTTTGACCTTCGTCCACGTTCGTCGGTCCGCTGATGGAAGCAGTCGGCGCCGCGTTGTCCACGGTGACGGTCGAATCGACCGTCGTTACGCCGCCGTCGCCATCAGAGACGCGCAAGTGAATCGGCGCGGTTGTCGGGCCGTCGAGGTTCGTGGCGTCGAAGGTCGGGTTCGGTCCGTTCTCATCGCCGTTGGCGGCATCGGTCCCGGTCTCGCCGAACACGCCGTCATCGTCCAGATCCCAAGCGTAGGTCAGCGTATCGCCGGGGACGTCGCTTGCCGTGCCGGTCAGTACGACTGTTTGACCTTCGTTCACGCTCGTCGGTCCGCCGATCGAGGCGGTCGGCGCCACGTTATTCACGGTGATCGTCGCATCGACGGTCGTCACGCCGCCGTCGCCATCGGAGACGCGCAAGTGAATCGGCGCGGTCGTCGGGCCGTCGAGGTTCGTGGCGTCGAAGGTCGGGTTCGGTCCGTTCTCATCGCCGTTGGCGGCATCCGTCCCGGTTTCGCCGAACACGCCGTCATTGTCTGAGATCCCAGGCATAGGTCAGCGCATCGCCGGGCACGTCGCTTCCCGTGCCGGTCAGTACGATCGTTTGACCTTCGTCCACGCTCGTCGGTCCGCCGATCGAGGCGGTGGGCGCCACGTTGTCCACGGTGATGGTCGCATCGACCGTGGTCACGCCGCCGTCATCATCGGAGACGCGCAAGTGAATCGGCACGGTCGTCGGGCCGTCAAGGTTCGTAGCATCGAAGGTCGGGTTCAGGCCGTTCTCATCGCCGTTGGCGGCATCGGTCCCGGTCTCGCCGAACACGCCGTCGTTGTCCAGATCCCAGGCGTAGGTCAGCGTATCGCCGGGCACGTCGCTCGCCGAGCCGGTCAGCACGACCGTCTGGCCTTCGTTCACGTTCGTCGGTCCGCCGATCGAGGCGGCGGGCGCCACGTTATCCACACTAATCGTCGCATCGACCGTCGTCACGCCGCCGTCGCCATCGGAGACGCGCAAGTGAATCGGCGCGGTCGCCGGCCCGTTAAGGTTGGTGGCGTCGAACGTCGGGTTCGGCCCGTTCTCATCGCCATAGGAGGCGTCAACGCCGGTTTCGCCGAATACGCCGTCATTGTCCAGATCCCAGGCGTAGGTCAGCGTATCGCCGGGAACGTCGCTTCCCGTACCGGTCAGCACGACCGTTTGACCTTCGTTCACGCTCGTCGGCCCGCCGATGGAGGCAGTCGGCGGCACATTGCTGAGCGTGATTTCCGTGGAGACAATCGTGGCGCCGCCATCAGCTTCTGAGACTCGCAAGTAGACAGTCTTCGAACCAGGGCCGTCGAGATTTGCAGCATTGAACGTCGGGTTCTGCGAGTTTTCATCGCCATTGGTTGCGTCAATTCCCGTTTCACCAAAGACGCCATCGCCATCGAGATCCCAAGCAAAGGACAGCTCGCCGCCATTAGCGGCTGTGCCCGAACCAGACCAGATTCACTGTGAGGCCTTCGTCGACCGCGTATGGACCGCCAGCGTCTGCCGTGGGCGGCGCAACGACCTTGATGCTATCGGAGATGGTAACGGCGTCTCCGTCGTCGTCGCTCACGCGAAGCTTGATTGGCTGCACGAACGTGCCGGTCAGCGTCGCGGCATCGAAGGTCGGGGTTGGTCCGTTCTCGTCGCCATACAGTGCATCGGTCCCGGTTTCGCCGAACACGCCGTCGTTGTCCAGATCCCAGGCGTAGGTCAGCGTATCGCCGGGCACGTCGCTCGCTGAGCCGGCCAGCACCAAGGTTTGCCCTTCGTTCACCGTGTAGGGGCCGCCGGCCGAAGCGGTCGGCGCTACGTTGTCCACGGTGATCGTTGCATCGACCGTCGTCACTCCGCTATCGCCGTCGGAGACGCGCAAGTGAATCGGCGCGGTCGTCGGGCCGTCGAGGTTCGCGGCGTCGAAGGTCGGGTTCGGACCGTTCTCATCGCCATTGGCGGCATCGGTCCCGGTTTCGCCGAACACGCCGTCATTGTCCAGATCCCAGGCGTAGGTCAGCGTGTCGCCGGGAACGTCGCTTCCCGTACCGGCCAGCACGATCGTTTGACCTTCCTGCACGTTGCTCGGTCCGCCAATCGAGGCAGTCGGCGGCAGATTGGCGACATTGATCACCGCGTCAACCGTCGCCACGCCGCCGTCGTCATCGGTGACCTGCAGATGGACCGTTACTGTGGACGGACCATCGAGATTGGCCGCATCGAAGGTCGGATTCGGGCCATTCTCGTCGCCGTTGGCGGCATCGGTCCCGGTCTCGCCGAACACGCCGTCATTATCCAGGTCCCAGGCGTAGCCGAATGTATCGCCGGGAACGTCGCTCGCCGTGCCGGCCAGCACCACGGTTTGACCCTCATTCACTGTGTAGGGACCGCCTGCAGAGGCGGTTGGCGCCACGTTATCCACGCTGATGGTCGCATCGACGGTCGTCACGCCGCCGTCGCCATCGGAGACGCGCAAGTGAATGGGCGCGGTCGCCGGCCCGTCGAGGTTCGCGGCGTCGAAGCTCGGATTCGGGCCATTCTCGTCGCCGTTGGCGGCATCCGTCCCGGTCTCGCCGAACACGCCGTCATCGTCCAGGTCCCAGGCGTAGGTCAGCGTATCGCCGGGAACGTCGCTGCCCGTACCGGCCAGCACGATCGTTTGACCTTCGTTCACGCTCGTCGGTCCGCCGATCGAGGCGGTCGGCGCCACGTTATTCACGGTGATCGTCGCATCGACCGTCGTTACGCCGCCGTCGCCGTCGGAGACGCGCAAGTGAATGGGCGCGGTCGCCGGCCCGTCGAGGTTCGTGGCGTCGAAGCTTGGGTTTGTACCAGTTTCATCGCCGTTGGCGGCATCGGTCCCGGTCTCGCCGAACACGCCGTCATTGTCCAGATCCCAGGCGTAGCTCAGCGTATCGCCGGGCACGTCGCTCGCCGTGCCGGTCAATACGATCGTCTGACCTTCGTCCACGCTCGTCGGTCCGCCGATCGAGGCGGTCGGCGGCACGTTATTTACAGTGATCGTCGCATCGACCGTTGTGGCGCCGCCGTCGTCATCGGAGACTCGCAAGTGAACCGGTACGGTCGTCAGGCCGTCGAGGTTCGTGGCATCGAAGGTCGGGTTTGTACCAGTTTCATCGCCGTTGGCGGCATCGGTCCCGGTCTCGCCGAACACGCCGTCATTGTCCAGATCCCAGGCGTAGGTCAGCGTATCGCCGGGCACGTCGCTGCCCGTACCGGTCAGTACGATGGTCTGACCTTCGTCCACGCTCGTCGGTCCGCCGATCGAGGCAGTCGGCGCCGCGTTATTCACGGTGATCGTCGCATCGACGGTCGTCACGCCGCCGTCGTCATCGCTGACCCGCAGATGGACCGTTACCGTGGACGGACCATCGACATTGGCCGCGTCGAAGGTCGGGTTCGTACCAGTTTCATCGCCGTTGGCGGCATCGGTCCCGGTCTCGCCGAAGACGCCGTCATTGTCCAGGTCCCAAACGTAGGTCAGCGTATCGCCGGGAACGTCGCCCGCCGTGCCGGTCAGTACGATGGTCTGACCTTCGTCCACGTTCGTCGGTCCGCCGATTGAGGCGGTTGGCGCCACGTTATTCACGGTGATCGTCGCATCGACGGTCGTCACGCCGCCGTCGTCATCGGAGACGCGCAAGTGAATCGGCGCAATCGCCGGCCCGTCAAGGTTCGCAGCGTCGAAGGTCGGGTTCTGCAGGGTCTCATCGCCGTTGGCGGCATCGGTCCCGGTCTCGCCGAACACGCCGTCGTCGTCCAGATCCCAGGCGTACGTCAGCGGGTCGCCGGGCACGTCGCTTCCCGTACCGGTCAGCACGACGGTTTGACCTTCGTTTACGCTCGTCGGTCCGCCGATCGAAGCGGTTGGCGGCACATTGTTAAGCGTGATCGAGACGCTGACGGTAGTGGCGGCGCCGTCGTCGTCCGACACTCGCAACGACACGGGATAGGTTCCCGGACCGTCAAGATTTGCCGCATCGAAGGTCGGGTTCTGCAGTGTCTCATTGCCGTTGGCGGCATCGGTCCCGGTCTCGCCGAACACGCCGTCGTTGTCGAGATCCCAAACATACGTGAGCGGGTCAGCGGGGACGTCGGAGCCCGAACCGGTCAGATCGATCGTTTCTCCTTCGTTGACGCTCGTCGGCCCGCCGATCGAAGCGGTTGGCGCCACATTGTCCACGGTCACCGTGACGACGTCGCTGCCGATAAAGCCGTCCTCGTTGGTAATTCGCACGATCGCCTGGTACACGCCGTTGTCGCCGTACGGGTGACTGACGTTGAAGGCACTCGTCACCAGCCCCAGCGACTGTACCGGACTGCCGTCGTTCCAGTCGACTTCGGCCCAATGCTGCGAGGTGTCGAGATCCGAGAACGTGACCGTTAGATCGGCGTTGGCGCCTTCGTCGATTTCCAAATCGGCGCCGGCATTCACCAGCGGCGGCGTATCGACCGGTTGCACGTTGAAGCTGTAGTCGGTCGTGCCGGTGTCGTACGGATCGCCTTCGATCAAGAGCGTGTAGCCGCCGGCGGAGGGCAATAGGATCGTGTCGGCGTCGCTCCCGAGATAGGTCTGGAACAACTGCTGGCCGTAGGGTCCGATCAGCCGCCACGAAGCATTTTGGGTGCTGTTATTGAGCGAATCGAAATAGAACTTGTCGCCGGCCGCCGCGGTGAAGTTGTAGGCTTGCGATGAGTTCGCCGGATCGAGCGTGCCGTCGACCTGCACGCCCGGCGTGATGGGCGTTGCGGCGGCCAGGTCTAACAAGCGGAAGCTGTAGCGCCCGTCTCTCCGCCCCAGGCCGAAACCGTCAATTGGTAATCGCCGGCGACCAGATGGAAGGGCGTCCCGTTATACCCATCCGAGTAAATGAAATACTGATCCGTTAGAACCTCGCCGGACGGCCCGACCAGGCTCCACTTCAGATTGCCGTCGGTGATCAGGTCGTCGAATGCCGCTAGCGTGTCGGCCGCAAGCGTGAATGTGTAGAGATCCTGTTCTCCGGGCGTGGAAATGTCTCCGTTGACCGTGGCGCCCAGCACGAGCGGCGTGGGCGAGGGCGCGGCGACCGGCAGCACGTTGAAGCTGTAGTCGGTCGTGCCTGTGTCGTACGCATCGCCTTCCACGACCAGCGTGTACGTGCCATTAACGGGCAGCATGAGGCGCCGACGTCGCTGTCGAGACTGTGTTGGAAGGTTTGCTGACCGTAAGGGCCGATCAGCCGCCACGAGGCGTATTGTGTGCTGTTGTTGAGCGAATCGAAGTAGAACAAGTCGCCGGCCGCGGCCGTGAACTTGAAGGCCTGCGTCTCGTTGGCCGGATCGAGCGTGCCATCGACCTGCACGCCCGGCGTGATGGGCGTTGCGGCGGCCAGGTCTAACAAGCGGAAGCTGTAAGCGCCCGTCTCTCCGCCCCAGGCCGAAACGGTCAATTGGTAATCGCCGGCGACCAGACGGAAGGGCGCCCGTTATACCCATCCGAGTAAATGAAGTACTGATCCGTTACAATCTCGCCGGACGGTCCGACCAGGCTCCATTTCAGATTGCCATCGGTGATCAGGTCGTCGAATGCCGCCAGCGTGTCGGCTGCAAGCGTGAACGTGTAGAGATCCTGTTCGCCGGGCGTGGAAATGTCGCCGTTGACCGTGCGCCCAGCACCAGCGGCGTGGGCGTTGGCGCGGCGACCGGCAGCACGTTGAAGCTGTAATCGGTCGTACCCGAGTCGTACGGATCACCTTCCACGAGCAGCGTGTACGTGCCATTCGCCGGCAGCATGAGCGTGCCGACGTCGCTATCGAGATTATGTTGGAAGTACTGCTGGCCATAGGGGCCGATCAATCGCCAGGAGGCGTATTGCGTGCTGTTGTTAAGCGAATCGAAATAGAACATGTCGCCGGCGGCGGCCGTGAAGCTGTAGGCCAGCGTCTCGTTGGCTGGATCGAGCGTGCCGTCGACCTGCACGCCCGGCGTGATGGGCGTCGCGGCGGCCAGGTCCAGCAAGCGGAAGCTGTAGGAGCCCGTCGCGCCGCCGTAGGCGGAAACGGTCAATTGATAATCGCCGGCGACCACCGGGATGGGATCGCCATAGTAGGCGTCTGAGTTCAGGAAAGACTGGTCGGTCACGACCTGGCCGCTCGGTCCGACAAGACTCCACTGCAGGTTGTCGTCGGTAATCAGATTGTCGAACTCGATCCGCGTGTCGGCGGCCAGCGTAAATGTGTACTGGTCTTCCTGGCCCGGCGTGGAAATGTCGCCGCTGACAACGTCGCCCAATGTGATCGGCGTGCCGGTGAAAGGCAACACCGGCTCATTGCCCTGCGATTGCACGTTGAAGCTGTAGCCGGTTGTTCCGGTGTCGTATGCGTCGCCTTCGACCAGCAGCGTATAGGCGCCGGCGGCGGTCAGCCTGAGCGTATCAATGTCGTTGCTGAGATAATCCTGGAAAACCTGCTGGCCGTACGGGTCGATCAGTTGCCAGGTGGCGTTTTGCACGTCGGAGCTGAGCGAGTCGAAGTAAAATTTGTCTCCAGCGGCGGCCGTGAACCTATAGGCCTGCGTCTGGCTGGCCGGATCGAGCGTGCCGTCGACCTGCACCCCCGGCGTGAAGGGCGCCGCGGCGGCCAGGTCCAACAGTCGGAAGCTGTAAGCGCCCGTCGCGTCGGCCCAGGCTGAAACCGTTAATTGATAGTCGCCGGCGTAGAGCCTGATCGGCCCGGCGGACAAGCCGTCGGAGTACAGGAAATTCTGATAGTCGACAATCAGGCCTGCCGGCCCGCTCAAGCTCCACTGCAGGTTGCCGTCCGCAACAAGATTGTCGAACGCAGCCAGGGTATCCGTGGCCAACGTGAACGTGAACAGATCCTGTTTGCCCGCCGTGGCGATGTCGCCGTTGACCGTGGCGCCAAGAGTCATCGGCGTCGGAACTGGAGACAGGAATGGGCTGTACGTTGAAACTGTAGTCAATCGCGCCCGTGTCGCTACGGATAGCCTTCCACCAACAGCGTGTAAGTTCCGGAGGCGGACTGCCAATGTGCGTGCCGAGATCTGAATTGAGATATGCCAAATCGACCTGATTGCCGTAGGGATCGACGAGCCGCCAGCCGGCGTTCTGTGTATCCGAGTTGAGCGAGTCGATGTAGAACCTGTCCCCGGCCGTTGCGGCAAACTGATACAAGTCGGTCTCGTTCGCCGGATCGAGCGTGCCGGCGACCGGCGTGCCCGGCGTGATCGGCGCGGCCGTGGCCAGATCCAGCATGCGGAAACCAAAATCTCCCGTCGCCCCGCCGGGACTGAAAACCGTCATCTGATAGTCGCCAGGCTGCAAGAGCAGCGTCGGGTCTCCGCCAAACAGCCAATCGGAATCGGCAAAGCTGACGTAGCCGACGATCAGCCCGGTCGGGCCCGTGAGACGCCAGCCGATGTCGGTTTGGCGATCAGGCTGTCCGGAGTGAGCCGCGCGGGGCTGGCCAGAGTGAATGTGTATGCGTGCTCGGCGGCCGCGGGGAGGGTGCCGTTGACGTGGCGCCGAGCGTGAGCGGCGTCGGACGCCAACGGCGGGACCGGTTGCACGTTGAAACTGTAGGCCGTTGTGCCGGCATCATAGGCGTCGCCTTCGATCAGCAGCGTGTACGCGCCACCGACCGCCAACGTGCTGCACGCCGATGTCGTTGCTAAGGTAGTCCTGGACTACTTGCTCTCCGTGCGGATCGACAAGCTGCCACGAGGCGTTTTGCGTGTTGCTGCTGAGCGAATCGAAATAGAACTTATCACCCGCGGCGGCAGTGAACCTGTAAGCCTGCGTTTCGTTGGCCGGGTCCAAAGTGCCGTCGACTTGTACGCCGGGTGGCAGCGGCACGGCGTCACCCAGATCCAGCAGGCGGAAGCTATAGGCCCCGGTAGCGTCACCCGAGGCCGAAACCGTCAATTGATAGTCGCCGGCAGGGAGCAGGTATGGGCTGCCGTTGAACGAATCCGAATACGGGAAATTCAGATTGCTGACGATCTGTCCCGCGGGACCGACAAGGCTCCATAGCAGGTTAGAGTCGGTAATCAAATCGTCGAAGGCCGCCAGCGTATCTGCCGCCAACGTGAACGTGTACAGGTCTTGCCGGCCCGCCGTGGCGATGTCGCCGCTGACCGTGGCGCCGAGCGTGAGCGGCGTCGGAACCGGAGTCGGGACCGGCTGCACAGTGAAGCTGTAGTCGGTCGTGCCGGTGTCGTAAGGATCGCCTTCGATCAGCAACGTGTACGTGCCATCGACTGCCAACGTGTGTGCACGAGGTCGTTGCTAAGGTAGTCCTGGACCACTTGCTGGCCGTACGGGTCGATCAGTTGCCACGTAGGCGCTTTGCACGTCGGAGTTCAGCGAGTCGAAGTAGAACTTGTCGCCGGGCGCTGCGGTGAACTGGTAGAAATGGGTAATATTGGCGGGATCGAGCGTGCCGTCGACCTGCGCGACCGGCGCAATCGCCGTGGCGGCGGCCAGAATCCAACAGTCGGAAGCTATAGGCGCCGGTCTCTCCGCCGGAAGCCGACGCCGTCAACTGATAATCGCCGGCAGGAAGCTTGTGGGCGTCGGTATAGAACGAGTCGGAGTAGAGGAGCGATTGATTGCTGACGACCAGGCCGGACGGCCCTTGCAGGCTCCATTGCAAGCTGCCGTCGTCGGCGGTCAGGGTATCGAACGCCGCCAGCGAGTCGGCCGCCAGCGTAAACGTGTACTGGTCTTCCTCGCCCGGCGTCGAGATGTCGCCGTTGATCGTGTCGCCCAACGACATCGGCGTGCCGGTGAAGGGCGGAATCACGTCGTGCCCTTGCGGTTGCACGTTGAAGCTGTAGGCGGTCGTGCCGGCATCAGCGATGTAGCCTTCGACGAGCAGCGTGTAGTCGCCGTCGGCGGGCAGGACTTGCGTACCGACGTCGTCGGAGAGAGACGTCTGGAATACGTCGTGCCCGTAGGGATCGAGCAGTCGCCACGTCGCGTTTTGCGTGCTGGCGGAGAGGGCGTCGAAAAAGAACTTGTCGCCCGCCGTCGCGCGAAGCGGTAAGCGTCGCTCTCGGTCGCCGGATCGAGCGTGCCGTCGACCTGCACGCCCGGCGTGATCTCCACGGCGGCCGAAAGGTCGATCAGCCGAAAGCCGTACGCACCCGTGTGGTCGCCGTAGCCGGCGACCGTGATTTCGTAACTGCCCGGCGCCAGGTCGATGGCGGAATCGGAAATGCTCCAATTATCGCTGTCGGCAAAATCCCGCTGGTCGACGAGCGTTCCGGCCGGACCGGTCAAACTCCAGTTCAACTGGGAGTCATTGGTGAACGAATCGAAGCAAACCTTCGTGGGAGCGGCGACGACGAAATCGAAACGATCGACGTCTCCCGCGGCGTCGATCACGCGATCGACTCGGCTTCCTGAGAGCAGATCGAAATCGGCTGCAAGTAAACGACGTTCTTCTAGCGACTCAATTGAGAGGATAGTTGCCCGGCGGCGGTTGATCCGTATGAGTTCGTCGCTCCTGCGTCGGCTTGGAATTGATTTGCGTTGTTTCGCTCTACGCCGCCTGTGTTGCGAACTCATCGATTCCGCGCTCCTGGTGCTTGCGGTCTGGTTGCCTTGAAGCCTTCTGCCCGGCTCGTCCCCTCGGTCCGCCGCGGGCGGCGAACGATGGCCGGGCGTTTTTATACAACTTCCGGGCTGCTAGTGGCAAGCAGTTTCTGGCGATTTTCCTGACTATTGATCCAATTAAAGTTGCTGCTGCGGCGAGCGTAGCCTGAGCCGCGAGAGTCCCAGGCGGCGCGCGGCGAAACGCCTCTCATCGCCGCCCCATCGACCGACCAGAATCTTTTTTGGTTTTTATGACTTTTCAGTGTCCGATAGGGCCGCGGAATGTCGCTTTTGCTGCTGGGGATGACGGGAATCTAACCGGCGTGGCGGGATAGATAAATTGTATTGACATTCCTGAAAAGATGGTCAACACTCTCGGTCCTGACTTCCGCGGGGCATCGCCGCCAGCCCTCATGAGGACGAAAGCATGCACTGTCGCGCCGGAAAGCGCACCGGCGTCAGATCCTGGACTCATTCCACGCAGGCGATGCTCGTCCGCGCCGCCGGCTGCAATTGCACAGCATCAGTCGGACGGCGCCAGACGGTCGGCCGCTGCACCCGGGGCGGCAGGCGGAACTCGCCGCGCACGGTGCAGCAGAGCCAGACGGACAGGGAAAAACCGATCGGGCGTTCGCTGCCCAGTTCCTTGCTGGTCGGCTCCTTGCTGGTCGGCTCCTTGCTGGTCGGCGACCTTCCGGCGGAGCGTTTGACTCCGACTTCGAACAGCGTTCGCGGCGGACGGCGGATTAGCTTGGGGTGCGCGATGTTGCGGTCGCGACTTGCGAGAGCTACGGCTCGTTCGCAAGCGTCGCGTCCGGTTTCGTTTGAGAGATCCTTTAGCCGCGAGAGCAGACAGCATGCGTGACGGATTCAAGAAGGCTTCGCTTCTCCAACAAGTACTGAGTTGGTTGAGCGCAGGCGCCCTGCGCCGCCGGCGACACGTCTTGTCCCTGCATGTTTGCGAGGGCAAATCGCTCGAGCAACGTCGTCTGCTGGCTATCGGCGCTCCCGATCGGAGCTCGGGCGACCGGGCCTTGGGGAACGGCGATGTCCGTGCGATTCGCTCTCGCTCGAGCTCTCCTCGCAATCGCCCCTTCTCGCTTGGGCAGGGAATCCGACTTGGCCGCCGATTTGAAAGATTGGAGCGGCGAAATCTGCTGGCGACGCTTCAAATCGTCTCCATGCCGGAGATCGCAGCGACGGGCACGGGGACCGGCAGCATCGTATCCGGGCACGAGTGGGCGGCGGACTCGCTGCAAACGTACGATCTGCCCGGCGCCGAACCCGTCGCCAGCGTCAACGGATTTGGCTACTACATGTACACGACCGGCAACGGGTCAGTTTCGTTCAGCGGACCGATCGCTTTTAAGGTGGCGGCGGACCCGGGGGATGTCATCGGTTCGAAGGTGGAGGTGTTCTTCTATTTCGATTTGACAAATTCCGCCGCTGCCCCCCGCCGAGTTCGGGCCGACAACTTCCGATCTCAGTCTATCGACGCCCGCGGGCGACTTTGCCGCCCAAGACGACCATTCCGGCTCGCTGGGCATTTACGCGCCCTACTATCCGCCCTATGTAAGCTTTATGGCGACGGTTGGCAGCACATTCGAAATCGACCTTACCGACAGTATGTCGGGAGGCCCCGGAACTGTTCACGCCGGCGGCACATTCCTTGCGGCCGTGAAGACCACTTTCGCCACGACGGCTGTTTACAACGACTCCACGTCCGCCGGAAGTTTCGGGACGTATCTGCCGGAGCTTCCGCTCAACAATACTTTCACCGTTACCGACGTGGGAGAGCCGCAAGGCGCCAAATTGCAATATGCCTTTGGCTCCGACGACTTCCAGGACGCCACGTTCTCCAAAACCGTCGATGCGGATACCGCCTCGAACCAATGGACGTTTAGTGCGGACATGGGAAAGCTCTACGACCCCGCCACTCCGCTCCAACTTCACGTGCGGTCCGTCCTGAACGACGAAGTGTTCGCCTCAACGACGTACGATGTCGATTACGACTCGGAGGTCGCGCTCGACCTGAAGGCCAAGGCCAACGTCGGCAGCGACCCGTTCATTCCGGTCGATTCCGTACGATTGGTCGACTTGGGCGTAAATAATCCGGACCTGAGTTTTCAGGCGGACCTGAGCGACCTGCCGTTCCCGGACCAGTACGGCCCGAACCTGGCGGTTTTGTTTCGGGAACAAACGGGCCTGCAGAAGAACTTCTACGCCGGCAGTTACGATAACTCGTCGAATACCCTTATCTTCCAGAAGCCGACGGGCGCCTTCCTCGACTCCACCAGCGGCGACAAGGTCCAGTGGTCGGTTTATCTCGTCCCATCGCCAAGCACAACGAACCTGCCGAGCACCCGGCTCAGCAACTCGCAGTCGATGGTGGCAATCCCGCGACCAGACTGGCTTGCCAACGCATCGGCGCAATTCGTCGCCAACGATGACGTCGAACAACAGCTTGGCACTTCGGCGGGCTATCAATTCGATCTTGATCTGGGCAAAGAGCTTTCCATCTCTTTGCCGACGACGAATCTGCCTTCGACCGTGTTGGCGACAATCGCCAGCGCTTTCACCGAATCGAGCATCGCGTCGGCTACCTTCGTGTTGCATGTTTACGCGGCGCTTTCGACGGACGTCGAACCAAAAGTCGTTGCGGACTCGGCGACCGCGCATCTGGCGCTGCTCGGGTATGAAGTGATTCCCGTCGGGACTGACATTTCCAAACACATCAGCGTCACCGCCACGCTAAGCGATGCTGTCCGCCTTACTTCGCCGACGACCATTGATATCAAGGTGGCCCATTACGATCTCGACGTCAGCGGGCTCTCGCTGCAGCCGCGCCACCCTGGTAAACGCCGCCCTTCCCACGCCCATTCCTTTCATTACCGCAGGAGTCACCGGGCAATTCGGCGGCGCCCAAGTGACGAAATTGCAATTGAAGGGGGAGTTTATCGTCGACGTGAGTTCGAGCGTTCCTGCCTTCAAGGCCGGCTCGTACGTTCAGTTCGACGCTGCTGCCAATGCATCGGGGGCCGCTACGGTCTCGGCGTCGGCGCCATTGAATATTGCCAGTGCCAGCATATCGGCCGCGGTAAAGGCAGATCTTGCCGCCGCGGTCCGTTTTAACGTCGGAAACACGCTCCTTGTGCCCGAGATTTCTCTGGACGAGTCGAACTCTTACGCTGCGATTCACGTGAGTGCCGGCTTGAATTTGAGCGTCTCCGTCTGGGATTCTACGCCGGAACTTGTTGACGCCGGCGGCAAGCTATCCAAGCCCCTCTGGCAATGGCAGGGAGACTTCACGCTTTTCGGCGTGGCGCCTGTCCCGGGCAAGACCGAGGGCGATATCACCGACCAGTCGAGCCCAGCCCCAGCGCCACAGAACTTCTACAGGCAATTGGCGGCGGCCAGCCTGGACGGTTATACGCAAGTCGGTTCCTTAGACAGCGTCAGCCCGGTCGATCGATCCGTGCAGGGGCTGGCGACCAGTCTGACCGTGTCTTCGAACTCGCCATCGCTCGCCGCCGGTGCGCATTTGCTCGAAGTCGTGTTAGTAGCAACCGACGGCGCCGAACTGCCGGTCGCGGAAATCGACCTGTCTCAATATGCTCTGAATCCAAATGGCGGCGGCGGATATAGCAGCGACCCGCAAGATATCGAATTGACCTTCCCTACTGACTCAATGTCGTACGATGACGTGTATACCGTGTCATTTCGACTGTACAAGCAGAACACGGCATCCGACGAGCGAGTCAGCGTACACATACAAACCGGCGAAGCGATCTACTACGAGCCGCAAATCACGGTCCTTGCGCCCCAGCCCGCCACGCCGGGCCAATCCCTCGACTTCGGCGCCAATGCCACGGCTGGCAGCCTGGCCGTGACGATCGAGAACAATGGCGACGCCGACTTGAATGTCATGTCGGTCTCGCTGACGGGCAGCGGCTATCAACTCGTCAATTTGCCTGCCGGTCCAGGGCTGATCGCCCCCGGCTGCCAGGTTGAGTTCGAGATTGTCGAGGATCCGAACCAGCGCATCGGTCCGGCGAGCTTGCAGATCGCAAACGACGACTCGACCGCCGGCGCCTTCTCCATCGATTTGCTTCACGCTCCCAGCATCATCAGTGGATCAAGCGTCACCTACACCGTCGGTGATGGCGGGGCATTCCCGGTCGTTGCGACCGGCGCTCCGACGCCCACTCTCGCGGAATCTGGCGATCTACCGGCGGGAGTGACGTTCGATCCAACGACCGGAATTCTGACCGTCTCTCCCGCCGCGGGCCCCGCGACGGCTGTCATTGAATTCACTGCCGATAACGGTATCGGACAACCTGCGACGCAAAGCTTTACGCTGAATTTAGTCGCGGCAAGCGTATTGACTCCTGCCGGCGTTACGATCCATTCCACCGAGGGCGCAACGTTCAGCGGCGCAGTAGCCACATTCACGGACTCCAATCCCAACGGCGCGCTGGGCGATTTTTCGGCGCTCATCGACTGGGGCGACGGCTCTTCGGCGACCGCCGGAACGATCTCGGCGGGCTCGGGCGGCGGATTTGTGGTCAGCGGCTCGCACGCTTACGCCCACGAGGGCACGACGTCCGTCACGGTTACGATCTCCGACGTGGGCGGCAGCACGGCCACGGCGCAGAGCACGGCTCAAATTGCCGACGCTCCGCTGTCCGCGACCGGCATGACCATCACCAGCACCGAGGGCGCAACGTTCAGCGGCGCGGTAGCCGCGTTCACCGACGCCAATCCCAACGGCGCGCTGGGCGATTATTCGGCGCTCATCGACTGGGGCGACGGCTCTTCGGCGACCGCCGGTACGATCTCGGCGGGCTCGGGCGGCAGCTTTGTGGTCAGCGGCTCGCATGCTTACTCCGAACAGGGCATGATGCCCGTCACGGTTACGATCTCCGACATCGGCGGCAGCACGGCCACGGCGCAGAGCACGGCTGAAATTGCCGACGCGCCGCTGACCGCAACGGGCATGACCATCACCACCACCGAGGGCGTAACGTTCAGCGGCGCGGTGGCCTCCTTCACCGATGCCAATCCCAACGGGCGCTGGGCGATTATTCGGCGCTCATCGACTGGGGCGACGGCTCTTCGGCGACCGCTGGCACGATCACGGCAGGCTCGGGCGGCGGATTTGTGGTCAGCGGCTCGCACGCTTACGCCGAGGAGGGAACGACGTCCGTCACGGTTACGATCTCCGACATCGGCGGCAGCACGGCCACGGCGCAGAGCACGGCTCAAATTGCCGACGCTCCGCTGTCCGCAACGGGCATGACCATCACCAGCACCGAGGGCGTAACGTTCAGCGGCGCAGTAGCCACGTTCACTGACTCCAATCCCAACGGCGCGCTGGGCGATTATTCCGCGGTCATCGACTGGGGCGACGGCACTTCGGCGACCGCCGGTACGATCACGGCGGGCTCGGGCGGCGGGTTTGTGGTCAGCGGCTCGCACGCTTACGCCGAAGAGGGCACGATGCCCGTCACGGTTACGATCTCCGACATCGGCGGCAGCACGGCCACGGCGCAGAGCACGGCTCAAATTGCCGACGCGCCGCTGTCCGCAACGGGCATGACGATTACCACCACCGAGGGCGCAACATTCAGCGGCGCGGTGGCCGCGTTCACCGACGCCAATCCCAACGGCGCGCTGGCCGATTATTCGGCAGTCATCGACTGGGGCGACGGCTCTTCGGCGACCGCCGGCACGATCACGGCGGGCTCGGGCGGCGGCTTTGTGGTCAGCGGTTCCCACGCTTACGCCGCAGCGGGAACGACGCCGGTGACGGTTACAATCTCCGACGCCGGCGGCAGCACGGCCACGGCGCAGAGTACGGCGCAAATTGCCGACGCCCCGCTGACGGGAACCGGCGTTACCCTCGCCCCGGGCGCCTCAGTGTCGGGGCCAGTCGCCTCGTTCAGCGACCCTGACACGACCGATCATGCAAGTGATTTTGCCGCCGTCATCGATTGGGGCGATGGACAAACCAGCGCGGGGGGCGTCGCGGCTGGTTCTTCGCCGGGCGAATTCACCGTGACGGGAGATCACGCCTACAGCGACGATCGTTCGCACGAGATCACAGTCACGGTCACGCACGGTACGGCTCCACCGCTGGTCATCACAAGCATCCAGCCCGGCGCCACGGTCAATGAGATCGGTGCTTTTGGCCTGGCAGAGGACGTCTATGTCATCGGATCAGGCGTCGTCAATGTGTCGGCCGACAAGGGAGTCTTGAAAAACGACAGCGCTCCCGTCGCTCTGACGGTCGCCGCAGCCTCGACCGTCGGAGCCAACGGCGGCACGTTCGTATTCCATGCCGATGGTTCGTTCACGTATACGCCGTCGGCGAACTTCCCGGGCTTCGATTCCGCGCAGTACACGGCCAGCGACGCCCAGGGCGATTCGGCCTCGGCCACCGTTAATGTCCTATCGCAGCCGGGCGGAGTGGTTTGGAAGTTCTATGAGTCGGTGCTGAACCGCAAACCTGATCCGGGCGGATTGCAATATTGGATCAACGACTTCGCTCATGGAGGCAAGACGGGCGACATCGCCGCCGGCTTCTTCGAGAGCGACGAGCTGCTCAACGAGATTATCTCCGGCTACTACCAGCAATACCTTCACCGATCGCCCGACGACAGCGGGCTGGCGCATTGGAGGGAAGTCTGGCACGCCACCGGCGGGCCCGAGATCATCAAGGCGGGGTTCGCCGACTCGCCCGAGTTCTATGCTTCGGCCGGCGGCACGCCCGAGAGTTGGATCACGGAACTGTACCGGCGGATTCTCGACCGAGAGCCCGATCCGCAAGGCAAGCAGTATTGGCTCGATTACCTTACCAGCCATGGAAACACGGCCCACGCACGGAAGCAGATCGCCTTGGGCTTCTTCACGTCGCTGGAAGCGTACGAAGGCGACGTGACCGGCTGGTTTCAGGAGTACCTGCAGCGAGCGCCGACGGCCGACGAGCTCAATCAATATGCCGGCGAAATGCGGGCCGGCAAGACCGACCGCGACATCGAGCAGGAAATCACCAACCTGCCCGAGTACGGTCAGGAGCCTCCTGCATCACCCACGGGGGCGGGCGTTCGACTGCCAAATTATTTCCCGCAGACAGTCTCCAGTCAAAACCAGCAGCAAACCGCGCTTGCGGCCACGGACTCGTTGTTTGGTAAGCTGGGCGATTAATCCGCGTAGCCATTGACCGGATGTCCATCGCCGTTCTTGGCGGTGGGCTTCTTGTTGGGAACCAGCGTGTCTCTCGCCCGTCTTCCTCGGTTCAAACGGCGTCCGGTTCTGCGAAGTTTGACCAGGCGAACTGCGCTGCAAGTCCGTTCTTGAATTCGGCTTCGTTGAGTTCAAACACCGGCTGACTGCTGAGCTCGCAAAGCCGAATCGCTACAACCCTAGAGACGCTTCATCGACTCTTAGATGACCGACTACCGAGCCAATGCCAGACGCTAACCAAACGAACGCAGTGCCGCCCAACGGAAGCTTAGGTCGACGTATTAACGGCGTACTTGCGCTGATCGTGATGGCAGTCAGTTCCTTCGTCAGCATTCCTGAGGAGCCAGGCGGCGGCGAGATTCTTGAGGGGCTTCTGATGGGCGCCTGTGCAGGAGCCGGGGTATTTGCTCTTGGTTGGGTGCTGGCACACTTCACAGGACGTAGTGCCGAAAACGCTCAAAAAAGACGTGATATTGCGGCCATGGGCAAGCGTACGACATCGCCGGGCCACTCGGCGACTGAGGCGAGCGACAGCTTAACTGGGTCATTGAGCGATCTGACGCCCAGCGAGCAGGACGACTTGAACTCGTTGATCCAACGAGTTCCATTCACCTCACTTTCATGGATCATTTGCCTGATGGTCGTTTGCGGCCTCAGCTCGCTATGCGGTCTGGCATTTCTGATTGTGAACGCTCCTGTTTCGCCCAAGCAGAGGCATTTAGTCGCCTATGCCATCTTGATTTCTGGCTTCGGGGCGTTTGGCTTCTGGAGTGCGCTGCCAAGGCGGAAGCGGTATCGAGAGAAGTTTGAGGAAATGCTGGCTCGCAGCCCCATTGTCTCGTGGAAATACACCGATGAGGAATGGGAGGAATGGTTGGACTTTGCCGAGCGCCTGAGCTACGGACGGACGAGAAACACGGTTCTATGGAAGGTTATCTTCCTAGTTGTCGTCTGCAGTGCGGTTGGAGGGGCCTTGTTGCATCTGATGAGACCAGGCACGCCCTTGATTGAGGCGTTCGTCTTGTGTGCTGGCCTGATGACGCTACCATTTCTGCTTTACCACCTATATTGGAAACATCTCCGTCAGGAATGGGAACGAAGGCCGAGTGAAGCGCGAACTCTTCGAGAAAGGCGTCTTTTTTCACCACAAGTTCATAGACTGGAGCAAAAAGCCTGAAGCGGGCGTACTTGTGTCGGTGGAAGCTGAAGAGCATCCGATAGCCATCCTTTCTGTAAGAATGGGAATCGGCGATGCGAAACTAGCGCCTCACCTGAGAGAACTCAGCATTCCGATTCCTCAAGATCAGGTCAATGTGGCACGGCGACTGGCTCGGATGTTATGTCAAAACGTCAATCTCGATGAAGCCGACGCCTGAAATAACCGTGGCAGAAGCGAATCAAGCCGAGCGAGATTGGGCAATCGACGCATTGCGCCAGCCGCCTAATGGTCGTACAACGCCTTGCCGACGGTCCCGGCCGCGGGCGCGGGCGGATTGTCTCGATACTGCTGCGAGTCGATGATTTTCAGTTCCACCGCCGTTTCGGCGTCGCCGTTGTTCAGATCCGTCACGTAGGGGGTCTTGTCGGGCAGCGGATGGATGCCGTTGAAGTACTCGCTGAACAGGGAGTCGACCAGCACGCCGTGCTCCTCGGGCGTATTGAAGAATTGGATCGCGAGCTGTGCTCGAGACTCGTTCGTCGGCGGACCCATGAGCCGGAGCCAGAAGTCCAGCCCCGAGGCGTCGGGCTCGCGGTTCAAAAACTTTTCGTAGAGCCTGGTCACGAAGCCGGCATTCGAGTCTGCGGCGTCATCATAGAATTCCTGCGACGCGACGATATTCACCACGACGTCGACTGGGCCGCCAGTCCTCTGCCAGTCGGCCACCCAGGTCGCCAGCCCGGTCGAATCGGCGGCGCGCCCCAGGTATTCCTCATAGAAGTGCGAGACGAGCGGAGCCAGCCGCTCGGGACTGTTGAAGATTCCCTGCGCCACGACATCCAGCGGCGCCCCTTGGTCGAGCATGGAGGTCCAATGCGCCAGGCCCGCGTCTTCGGCGGGGCGGTGAAGCACCTGCTGGTAAAGCTTGTCGATCAGGCTGGCGTTATAGGAAAGCAACGTGTCGGTGACCGTGTTGCCGGTCGCGGCGCCCTCGCTCACCCGGTACGTGAAGCGGTCGATGCCCTGGAATGTCGAATTGGGCGTGTACGTGAACGAGCCATCCGGGTTGAACGTCAATACGCCGTGCGTCACGTTAGAGACGAGCGCGGCGACTAGATTCTGCCGTTGGCCGTCGGTCGACGTATCGTTGGCCAGCACGCTCATCTCCTCAGAGCCGCGATTGGCGCCGCTTTGGCTGAGCACGAACGTGTCAGGCTGGGCGACGGGCGGAGGTGCGTCGGCGATGGCGGCCGTCGTTGCCGTGACTGCAACCGGACCCGCGATCTGCAGTGCGTTGCCTGCCTGGCTCAGGCTTGCAGCGATTGTGCCGTTGGCAGGCGGCGGATCGGACGTCAATAACCCATACACCGTCAGTTGGGTACAGCCGCCGATATAGACCTTGCCGTTTGCGACGGTCGGCATGCTGAACTTGGCAGCCAGATCCATCGTGTCCCGCGATCCCGCCTGGCTGCTGTTGTAGAGCTCGTCTGACAAGTTCGTCGCCAGGTACGCGTGCAGAACTCCGGGCGTCGTGTTGCCAGTACGCTCCACGGCCCAAAGAATCCCGTTGCCGGCGCCGTTGGCGGAGATGGCCATCATTCCGCCCGGATAACCGTAGCTCTCCGCAGACTGCGAAGTCGGCGTCGTGGACAACAATCCGTCGGTTAGCGAAAACGCCTGCACGGCGCCGTTCACGGGGGCGATATACACGTTTCCGTTGTAGTAGACCGGAGAACTGAAGTTGCGCAGTACAGCACCGGATGGAGAAATGTTCGGCAAGGACTGAATGATCTGGCTGTTGTCGGTCGCGTTGTAATGGCCCATGTTGTCTCGATTGACGACATAGATCGTGCCTGCCTTGCCCGAGAAAATCATCTCATGCGGGTAGGGGCCGCTTTGAGTCGGCAACAACAGCACGCCGCCCGATCCCAGGTCGAGATCAGCGTCGTTCAGGGCTGCTTGATCGTAGGGCGTGAAGTAGTCCACGACCGTGCCGCTCGGGCTGATCTTCTCGGCGCTATCGCCATAGTCGGCGCCTCCCGTGTTCGCGTCGAAGTCGGCGTTGCCGGTCGTGAAGTAAATGTCTCCCGTCGAGTCGGAGGCCAGGCCGTCAGCGCCCATCCAGATGCCGCCGCCATTGCCGTTCGCGCTGTCGTTGTAGACCATGACTTGCTGCAGGGTGGTCGCGTTATACCCAAACACCCAGCCGTGCCAATCAGGGTAGTCGTCTCCGTGACTGGAGAATGCGATATAGACGACGCCGTTGCTGAGGAGCAAACCCGAGTGCTGGTTCTGGTACAGCGGGTTGAACGTTACCATGCCGTTTACCGAGTCGCTCCCCGTCCCGGGCACAGTCGCCTGAATCACCACGGGATCGCCGAATTTCTCGGCGCCGGTGGTGATGTCGAGTGCATGTAAGGTCTGGTAGTAGGTCGTCTCGCCGTTCGCGACCACTTTGGTATCGGCCACGAGATAGAGAGTGCCGGTCGTCGGATCGATCACCGGAGTGCCGGTGATGCCCACTTCATTCGGAATGTCGACAAGCTCCAAGGTATCGGCGGCGGGGATGGGCGTTATGCCCGCGGCGGGATCGATAAAGCTCACCTGCCAGAGCGGCGCGGTACTCGAGCCGTCGGCATCGAAGGCATAGACGCTGTCGTGTTCCGTCGCCACAAAGACGACGTTGTGGTAGCCCTTGCCCTGGATGTCGACGTGAGGAACGTAGAGCGGCGAGGCGAAGGCAATCCCATCGAGCGGGTAAGAAAAGAGCTTGCCGAAGGTGCTGGAGTTGACGTCGCTCGGCGTCAAGGTCGTTTCATCCAGGTTTGCCCCGGTTCGCAGGCTGTCGTTGCGCTCCGTGAGCGTCCCGGAATAGTTCGTCACATTGACGGAAACGCTGGCCGAGTACGTGCCATCCGTGGTGGCGCCCGTCACGGTATAACTTCCAACGCTGCTCGGCGCGGCGTATAAGCCCGTCGATGAAATCGTTCCGGTGCTCGCCGATCCGCCTGCCACTCCATTCACGGACCAGACGACGCCGGGCGCATTGGCCGTGAATGGCTGCGTCTGCCCGGGCTGCAAAAAGGTCGCCATACTGGGGCTGACGGCAAACTGGGCGGTGGCGCTGGCCGCATTCGAGACTGCGCTTGGTAGCCGGCCCAATCGACGGCTTGCACCTGATAGCTATAAAGGCTGTCGGGCGGCAAGCCGGCGTCGCTGTAGGTCGTGCCTGTGGTCGTGCCGATCGGCACGAAGCTCGTGCTCCCCGGAGCCTCGCGCTCCACCACGTAGCTGCTTACCCCGGTGGAGTCTTGCGACGCCGCCCAGTTGAGCGTAATCGTGCCGCCGTTGGCCGTGGCCGTGAGATTGGTCGGCGCCGTCGGCGGCAGGGCGCTCGCTACGATCGGCGTATTCATATCGGCCTGGATCTCGGCGGCCGTCAGGGCCGCGTTGTAGATGCGGACGTTGTCGATCAGCCCCTGAAAGTACTGTCCGTAGAGGCTGTCCCCGCCAATCTGCAGCAGGCTTGTCGAAGTTGCGAGGCTCCCGCTCAGCGGCACGGCTGCCGCTTGAACTCCGTTAACGTACAGCAGGAGCTTCGTGCCGTCGTAGGTCTCCGTCAGGAAACTCCAGGCATTGGTCGGCAGCACCCGCGTGTCGGAGGCGCTCGCGTCCGACGAGCCCACGGTCGCCCCGGCCGCCGGAACGCCCGTGGAGAGCGAAGACGCTTCCAGGTAGTAGTTGTCATCGCCCTTGTAGATTACGTCTCGCCAGTCGCTGGCCGCCGCGGTGGGTTCGACCCAGGCCTCGAGCGTCATGCCCGTCGTCAGGTGCAGCGAGTTCGCGTCGGGGATGTTGACCAGTGCGTCCGTGCCATTGAACGACAGCGCATCGCCGAACTTGCCGGCGGTGCTCCAGGCGGCGTTGACGATGGCGCCCGCGTGGCCGTTGCCCGACAAGTCGGCCAACGTGGCCCCCGCGCCCTCGTTGAACGAGTAGGCCGCCACCAAAGCCGGATTCCCCGCCGGCGTCGTGACGCTGGCCGCAATGGAGACGGCGCTTTGGTTGCCGGCCCAATCGACGGCCTGCACCTGATAGCGGTACGTGCTGTTGGCGGCTAAGCCGGTGTCGCTGAAGGTCGTCCCCGTGGTTGTACCCACTGGCACAAAGCTCGCACTCGCTGGATCCTCGCGCTCCACCAGGTAGCTGCTTATCCCGGTGGGGCCTTGCGACGTCGTCCAGTGGAGTGTAATCGTGCTGCCGCTGGCCTCGGCCGTGAGACTAGTCGGCGCGGTCGGCGGCCCGCCTGCCGCGATCGGCGTATTCATGTCGGCCTGGATCTCGGCCGCAGTCAGGGCCATGTTATAGATGCGGATGTTGTCGATCAGCCCTTGGAAGTATTGTCCATAGAGGCTATCGCCGCCGATTTGCAGTAGGTCCGTCGAAGTTGCGAGACTCCCGCTCAGAGCCTGGGTCGCCACTTGAACGCCGTTGACGTACAGCACAAGGTTTGTGCCGTCGTAGGTCTCTGTCAGGAAACTCCAGGCATTGGCCGGCAGCGCGGACGTGCCGGAAACGCCACTGTCCGACGATCCCGCGGTTGCCCCGGCGACCGGAACGCCTGGGGAGAGCGAAGACGATTCCAGGTAGTAGTTGTCATCGCCCTTATAGATCACGTCCTGCCAACCGCTGGCCGCCGCGGTGGGTTTGACCCAGGCCTCCAGAGTCATGCCGGTCGTCAGGTGCAGCGAGCTCGCGTCGGGGATGTTGACGAGTGCATTCGTGCCGTTGAACGACAGCGCGTCTCCGTACTTGCCGGCGGTGCTCCAAGTGGCGTTGACGATGGCGCCCGCGTGGCCGTTGCCCGACAAGTCGGCCAACGTGTTCCCCGTTCCCTCGTTGAACCCATAGGCCGCCACCAAAGCCGGATTGCCCGCCGGCGTGATGACGGCGGCCGCGCTGGAGAAGGCGCTCTGGTTGCCGTCCCAATCGACGGCCTGAACCTGGTAACGATAGGTGCTGTTGGCGGTCAGGCCGGCGTCGCTGAAGGTCGTTCCTGTGGTTGTGCCGACCGGCACGAAGCTCGCGCTGCCCGGATCCTCGCGCTCCACCACGTAGCTGCTCACGCCGATGGCGTCTTGCGACGTGGTCCAGTTGAGCGTAATCGTGCTGCCGCTGGCCGCGGCCGTGAGATTGGTCGGCGCGGTCGGCGACGGCACCGGCTGCGATCGGCGTATTCATATCGGCCTGGATCTCGGCCGCGGTCAGAGCCACATTGTAGATGCGGATGTTGTCGATCAGCCCCTGGAAGTACTGCCCATAGAGGCTATCGCCGCCAATCTGTAATTGATCCGTCGAAGTTACGAGGCTCCCGCTCAGCGGCAGGGCCGCCGCTTGAACGCCGTTGACGTACAGCAGGAGCTTGGCGCCGTCATAGGTCTCCGTCAGGAAACTCCAGGCATTGGTCGGCAGCACGGACGCGCCGGAGACGCCCGTGTCCGACGAGCCCACAGTCGCTCCGGCCACTGGAACGCCCGCGGAGAGTGAAGACGCTTCCAGGTAGTAGTTGTCATCGCCCTTGTAGATCACGTCTTGCCAACCGCTGGCCGCCGCGGTGGGTTTGATCCAGGCCTCGAGCGTCATGCCGGTCGTCAGGTGCAGCGAGCTGGCGTCGGGGATGTTGACCAGTGCATCCGCGCCGTTGAACGACAGCGCATTTCCGTACCTGCCGGCGGTGCTCCAAGTGGCGTTGACGATAGCGCCGGCATGGCCGTTGCCCGACAAGTCGGCCAACGTGTTCCCCGTTCCCTCGTTGAACCCATAGGCCGCCACCAGACCTGTTGAAAGATTCAGGCGCTCTTCGAGTGGGTCAAGTTTCAAAGGTCGACTTTTGGGCCGGGCCTGCACGTTAGGGCCAGCGAGCCGCCGGGAACGTCGCGGCTTTCGCAGCCATGAGTGTCGCTTGAAGGTCATGCTTTCTCGCAGTCGAGATGAGGCGTCGTTAGTGTGAGCCAACGACGCCCTCACTCGATATCTTCTCGTGTTCAGGCAAAATCGAACTTGCACCGGGCAGCCAAAGACCGGTTGTTTACGGAGGCCGTGCAACCGACAATAAATGGGGGGCATGTGAAAGTAAAGTTGAATGAGCCATCGAGCCCGATTTCCGCGAGTCTCGAATTGAATTTCAGCCGAATTTGGCCGGGCGCCGAGGTCTGGACAAGGCCCGTTAACTCGTGGAGATTGGGGCGGCAGGGAGGGCTCGCGTGCTTGTATTCGCGGGCTTGGCGACCGACAATTGGCTTATTGTCGATATTTGCTCCGGCAAAGATTTTCGAGCAACGATATTCGAGCCGCCCACCAGCGCAGACAGGCTGCGGAAGTACTCATGATCCGTTTTTGCTTTATTGGCGTGTTCGTCGCATTCGCCTGCCTGCCAGGGCCGGCGATTGGTTCCGCCGCGGAACCTTTTGAGGCGTTTCTGGAGCAGCATTGCCTGCGCTGCCATGGACCTGAAAAGGTGGAGCGAGACCTGAGAATTGATCAGTTGTCACGCGATTTCACAGCGGGGGCGGATGGCCATCTGTGGGCCGAGATCGTGGAACGCATCAACGCCGGGGAGATGCCGCCCGAGGAGGAACCTCAGCCGACGGAAAACGAGATTGCTTCGGTCATCGGCCAGCTCGACTCTCGCATCCGCGAAGGGCGGGCGGCGCGGCTGGCCTTGCGGCCGCCGGTGGCGCACTATCGGCTCAGTCGGCGGGAGTACCAGAACACCGTCTACGATCTGTTGGGCGTTCGATACGATCCGACGAAGCCCGGCGAGTTGAATGCCGATCCGCTGTGGCACGGCTTCGAGCGCATCGGCTCGCAGCTTTCGCTTTCTCCTTCGCACGTGGAGCGTTACTACCGCGCTGCCGAAACGGTCCTGTCCCGCGCATTTCCTGAAAAGTCGGTCGAACCGCGAACGGTCCGCAAGACGGCGGCCGACATCCGATACAACGGCGGCAAAGAGCAGCAGGCCTACCTGGACCGCTTCGGGATCAAACGGCCGCTGCGGGCCTTGATTTTTCCGGGGCGACTGCAGCAGGCCCTCAGGCCTTACTGGTTCGGTCCCATGGGCCCGGAGCACAGCGGACTGTACCGCGCGCGAATGCAGCTGAGCGGCATTCGTCCGCCGGGCGGCCAAACGGCCCACCTGCGCATCGGCAAGAGCACGGGCGAGGATAGCAACGAAGGATTGATCGAACTGGATATCCTGGCCCCGGAGGACGAGCCCGAAATCGTCGAGTTCGAGGTGTTCTTGGAGATGCCCGTGAACCTCGATTTCAACGTCGTGGCGACGGACATTATTGACCGACAGAAGGGCGCGCATTACCGCAATGCCCTGTCTCAGCCGTTTTACATGTTCACTCACAGCAGCGAGACCCGTTTGCTGAATCCAACGGCGCCGAAAATGTTCGACGAAGAAGGCAACGGGATTTATTCGATGGTGCTGCTGGACTGGATCGAGTGGGAGGGGCCGATCGAAAGCGAATCGGAGCTTGCAGCGCGCGAAGGCGTGTTGCCGTCCGACGACGCGACGCCTGAGGTCATTGCCGACCATCTGCGACGATTTGCCCAGCGCGCCTGGCGCCGGCCGGTGAAGGTCGACGAACTCCGCCACTACCTGAACGCTTACGAGGCCGAACTTGCCGCTGGTGAAAACGTCTCGTCGGCTTATCAGGTCGCCCTGCTGGGCGTGCTGACGAGCCGCAACTTCACGTACCTGGTGGAGGGAGACATTCAACCGCGCCAGCGTCTTACCGACTGGGAACTCGCCTCGCGGCTTTCGTATTTCCTCTGGAGCTCGATGCCGGACCAGGACTTGTTCGATGCCGCCGGAAGCGGGACGTTGGCCGGCGATGGCCTGGCCGCCCAGGTGGATCGCATGCTGGCCGAGCGGAAGATCGATCGATTCATCGACGACTTCCCGCGGCAGTGGCTGCAACTGCATCGGCTGGGCATGTTCCCGCCCGACGGCAAACTCTATCCCGACTACGACGTCTGGCTGGAAGCGAGCATGCACGAAGAGGTTGTGCAGTACTTTCGCGAGGTGTTCGCCAAGAACCTGCCGATTGATGCGTTCATTGCATCCGATTGGACGATGGCCAATCCTCGGCTCTGCGATTTCTATGGTCTGCCCGAACCGAAGACGTCCGGCTTTCAGCGAGTGTCGTTGCCTCCTGAGCATCACCGCGGCGGCTTGCTGACCGCGGGGGCGATCCTGGGGCTTACGTCGGACGGCACGCGGCATCGTCCCGTGCACCGCGGCGTCTGGGTCAGCGAAGCCATTTTCGGCAAGACTCCGCCGCCGCCGCCGGCGAACGTCGACCCGATCGAACCGAATCCGCCGGACAGTCCCAAGGCCACCATTCGGCAGAAAATTGAAGCTCACGCACAGAACGCGAACTGCGCCGCCTGCCATCGGACGATCGATCCGCTGGGCCTGGCCTTCGATCAGTTTGACGCGATTGGCCAGTGGCGCACTCGCGAACGCGTCGAGAAAGGCGTCGGCGACGATCCGCCGGTCGATTCCAGCGGTAAGATGCCGGACGGCCGCACGTTCGCCGACGCAGATCAATTCAAGCAACTGCTGCTCGAAGACCGCGACCAATTCCTCCAGGCGTTCGTCGAGCACTTGTGTACTTACGGCTTGCGGCGCGTGCTGACCGTGGATGATCGAGAAGACGTCCGGACAATCGTGAACGAAGCGAAGCGGAAGCATTATCAGTTGCAGGACGTCGTTCGCGCCGTTGCCTTATCCGAGTTGTTCCAGAAACGCTGAAAACTCTGCGAGTAAATTCATGACGCAATCCTGGCTGATCGATCGTCGCCATGTCCTCCGCGGGCTCGGCAGCTTCATCGCGCTGCCGCTGCTGAATTGCATGCGTCCTGCGCGGGCGGCGGAAACGCAGCCGATACGGCGAAGCGCGTTTGTCTACATTCCCAACGGCGTCAACACGCTGGATTACCAGATTACGACGCCCGGAGACGGCTACGCGTTCTCGCGTTCGCTCAAGCCGCTGGAAAAACATCGCGGCGTGATCACTCCGATCAGCGGCCTGCATCATCCGGGCGGCCTGGGGCATCATCATAATTGTCAGAAGATCTGGCTGACCGGCGGCCAGCTTGGTCCGACGGATCGCAACACGATCTCGGTCGACCAGCAGATGGCCGAGGTGACTTCGCCGCATACTCGATTTCATTCGCTGGAGATCTCGAACAAAGGCGAGTCGCTGGCTTGGACCGCGGATGGAATTCGCCTTCCGGGCATGAGCCGTTGCAGCGAGATCTTTGCGCACCTTTTCGAAGAGCCCAAGAACGGCACGGCTGCGCAGCGGCGGGCCCTGCGTCGCAAACGAAGCGTGCTGGATGCGAATCTGGAAGAGGTCCGCTCGCTCGAGAGAAAGATGGGAGCAGAAGACAAAGGCCGGCTGAACCAGTATCTGACGGCCGTGCGCGAGACGGAAATCCGCACCCGGCAGGCCGATGCGTGGCTCGACGTGCCGCGTCCCGCAATCTCCGACGCCGATCGCCGACGCAACAATCGAGACGTGCCTCAGACGCAGGCGGGCGACTACTTCCGGACGGTTTACGATCTGATCGTGCTCGCCTTTCAGACCGACGCCACGCGCGTGGTGACTTTCAGCAGCGGATTAGAAGGTCAGGGACTGGCCATTCCAGAGTTGGGCATCTCGCAGTCGCGCCACGAACTGAGCCATCACAACGGCGATGCCGGGCACATGGAAAAGCTCACGCAAAGCGACACGTTTAGCGTCGAGCAATTCAGCTACTTCCTGACCCGACTCGCCGAGACGCCGGACCTTGATGGTCGTCCGCTGCTCGACACGACCATGTCCTTGTTCGGCAGCGGCATGGCGTACGGGCACAGTCACGGCAACGCCAACTTGCCGCTTGTGCTTGCGGGCGGAGCGGGCTGCGGACTCCAGCACGGTCGCCACCTCGATCTCAACCAGGGGCACTTTGACGGCTACCGGTTGGACGATCCCGGCCAGCACTATCGCCTCTGCAGCCGTCCTGCCAACGCCGGCGCCCACATGAGCAACCTGCTGTTGCTGATGGCGCAAAAGATGGGCGTCGAGACGGATCGCTTCGGGGACAGCAACGGCGAACTGGAGCTGGGATGATGCTACGCAGCAGCATGCAGCGGACCGGCGCGGCGCGATTTGCGTGGTATTGCTCATGGCTGCCGCGGTCGCGGCCGACGAGCCTTTTCGACCGACGCCCGGAGAGTTTCCGCCGCTTGAACAGGCCAAGGCGTATCGCGGCGAGCTCGTCTTCGTCGACCATGTGAACCGGCGCGGAAGCCTGCGTCTGCACGTGGACGGCCACTTCCATGAGGGCCGGTTGCATCACTTCGCCATGCTGCCTTACGGGATCATCCGTTACCGCGGGCTCCGGCCGACTTGCGGGATATCCCTCTCGGGACCGTTTTATATGGCCGCTTCTATCTGCCGCCGGATCCCAAGACTTCGGTCGTTCCCAACGTGACGGGGAAAGACGTCACCGCGCCGCCCGAAAACCATGCGATACTGCTGGAGGATGGTCCAAGCCTTTGCCTGCGGGAAGGCAAAGCCTGGAAACTGACCGAGGTCGAGATCCATGGCGAGGAAGGCCAACTGGTCGCCAGCCTGGACCGAAAGGAAGGCGGCGACGGGCTGGGCGGCGAACACAAGCTGACGATCGACGGCTCCACCCGCATTTGGCGCGGCCGCGAGTTGCTGGGCCTCGACGATCTGATCTCGACAGGAACCTGGCCGAAAAGCGGCAAGCAGAGCTTCGAAGGCCTTGCCGTTCAGCTCGGTCTTGCCTGGCATCCGCGCTATCTTTACCAACAGTTTCACGTCTCCGACCTGTGGCTCGACGAAGCCGCGATGAAGGTTGCTGCGGACCGCCAGCGCGGACGCCATATCCGTCACATCCACATGCGCTGGATGCCGGCGCGGATCGATGCAGTCGCCCACGAGAAGTTCGGACGCGCCACGGTAACGGCGACCTTGTTCGGCGGCATGGACCCATCGCTTTACGCCGACTTCAAGCCGGGCATCGGCGCAAAATGGCCGCGGCCGAAGACACGCTTCGCACCTGGTGGCCCGACCATGACGGAATGGATGGCAAGATCACCGCGGTGGAAAAATCCGAGGAACCGCCCCCCTTGGGCAGCAGTGGGATTCAGATTCAATTCCAGATGCCGCTCGTGCTGGAAGGCTTTCGCCCTGGCCGCACCGTTCGCATCCGGCCGCACAGTTGGCCCAACGTCAAACCGCCGGTCGAAGAGCTCGTCAAGGGTTTTGAGGACCGCTGGCCGAGCCCGGATATTTTTGAGAAGTGAGTCTGATCCCCGAGCCAGCGCCTGGGCGGGACGCGCATTCGCAAGGAGCCGAGCAGATTAGAAGAGCACCATCGCGCGTAGCGTGAGCGCGACGACGTCCTTGAGCCCCGGCTGGAGAGCCGGCGTCGAGATGTAGCTCATATTCGGCTGTAGGTAGCAATTCGGCCTTACGTGGTACTGGTAATACCAGGTGAAATTGAGTTCTTGCTTTCCCAGGTTGGCCGCTGGGGTCGTATTCATCTTGCCGTACGCCAGGCCAAAGCCGGCCGAGTCATGGTCGCGGCCTCGCAGCGGGCCGAAGTAGGTGAGCCCCAAGCCGAAATAACGGTGCGTGTCGACGAACGGCGAATCGGTCGCGGCGAATTGGCCCCACGCCACCAGCCCGTTGTTGCTCTCGCCGGCCTGCTCGTAGTAGAGACGCTGGTTGCCAAACACATAGATGCCTTGGGCGCCGCGTACGTAGCCGCCTGGGGCGGAGAGCAGGCCCGTTTGCCGCCAGTAACCTGCGCCCAGCTTGCCCGGCTTCTGTTCCGGGCCGATTTTCCAATGCGTGCCCGTTTCGAACAGGTGCAGGTTGTAGCCATTGAAATGCGGCCCCTCCAGGCCGGTGTTGCGGCCCGCGGCACGGTTACCGTCGAACAGGCCGTATTGAGCGTACAAGTGTTCCGCCGGAATCGCCGTCGCCACTACGCCCGTCGCCGAGTTGGGGTAGCCCGGAATGATTCCCTTCATCGTCGGGTTGATGTAGACCGCCTTGAAGAGGACGCTCGTTACGGCTGGAATCTGATAGCTTGGATCGTCGGACCGCACCGGGCGGATTACGTTGTCAAAATCGTAGGTCGCCGCCAGCTTGCCCGCGCAGAATCAACCGGTTGTCGAACAGTTCCTGGCGATACCAGAGTTGGTAGAGTTCGGTGCGGCTGAGCGGTGGAACTCCTACGTCCAGCGAGTTGTAGCCGATGACGGCGCCGGCGTTTTCGTTCACCGTGCCCCCGCCGTAGCCGAGCAACTGCACGCCGAACACGCCGCCTTTGACGCCGCGGAATTCGTCCATGTCGATCAAGAGTTCGAGGATCGTCAGGCTGTCGCCGGTCCATTTGCCTGGGTCGAGCCCGCCGGTGAACTGGCCGTTGGCATCGGTGATGTTGAGGCCGCCAAAACGCCAGCCGTTGCGATTGACGCCCAGTTGGTCGCCCAGCCAACCGGAGCCGGTCACGAGGCTGCTTGCCGCCGGGTTGCCGCTGGGCGTCATCGTGCCGCGCGGCCGCGCGACGCTCCGGATGCGCTATCGCTTGCGTTGTCGTTGGCGTTGCGTCCGCCCCGGTTCTGCGGTGCTCCTGGGCGCGGCACGGCTTTGCCAGCGGCCGCGCCGGCTCATGGCGGCGAGCGACCATTCGGATGCGGAAAGCTCTGTTTCAGAGTCGGCCAGCTTGACGGGGATCGATCGACAGTAAGCTGAAGAGCCCCAGGCAACCGCCGCAATCACTCCGAAGATTGCAGTTCGGAGGCGGTTTCCGTGAAGCTGAGCCATGCATCTCTTCCTGACACGCTTTCCAAGAGGCTCCTCCCAATGCGTCGGCAGATGCTAAGAAGGATGAAGATCTTTTAACATTTGCGTCGGTGCAGTTCTTTGCGGTGCGAATGGATTGAACCGGATGTAACGGTCTTGACGTCTGCATTTTCCCAGGAGGCCGGGCAAAAAGACTCGATTGACATGGCACGGCAGCCTGACGCTCCCTCTACTCCGTGCGCGACCCTGCTGTTTTGGCAGCCGTTAGGCCGTTTTGGCGGCCTACGCTTGGATATCCGTTTGAATAATTCCGCCGAATCGCCGGCGGAATGTCCTGAATCGTGAAGGGATGCCGCTAGATGAAACTGCTTGCCACGGGAATAATGTTGCTGGCCCTGCTCACCCCGCTGGCGGTGCTGCCGGCAGCCGCCCAAACCGTGTTTCCCGGCGACGACTGGACCGTTGCCCCACTCCGCAGTCGCAAGCGATGTCGCCGGAAATCGTAGCCAAAGTGGGCCAATGGCTCAAAGATAACGGGAGCAAGACCGGGCTCGTCGTGCGGCACGGTCGAATTGTCGGCGAGTGGTACTTTGACGAGGCCACGCGCGATTTGAAAGCTTATCCCGCTCACTCCACCGGCAAGGCGTTCGTCAGCACGGCCGTGGGGCTGGCGATTGCCGAGGGCAAGCTCAAGCTCGACAGCACGGTGGGCGAGTTCTTTCCAGATGCCAACCCGCCCTTGAAAAGCGCGAGATCACCGTCCGGCAGTTGCTCTCGATGACCTCCGGCGCTCAAGGACGATAGGAGTATCCTCCGGCCGCGAGGACTTGTTCGACTACGTGCTGCACGAGCTGCCGATGGCCGGCCCCGCCGGGCACGAAGTGGGAATACAACGATTCCGGCCTGTCGCTGTTGAGTCCCGCGTTTCATCGGGCCGTTAGGCATGACATCGACGAACTGCTCGACGAGCGCTGTGTTTCACAAGATCGGCATTCCGCTGAAGAATTGGCGCTGGGATGAACGCGAAGGCATTTCGCTTGTGTTTACTCGGCCTTGCACATCACGGCCCGCAGTCTGGCACGGTTCGGGCTGTTGTATCTCAACAAAGGCATGTGGAAAAGCAGAAGCAAGTCATTGGCGCCGATTGGGTGGCCGAAGCCACGTCGCACCTCGCAGGAGCTCCAACCCGCGGTACGGCTATCTGTGGTGGAACAATCGTTCGGCCGCCTTGGCTGGCGTGCCGGCTGATGCCTACGCGGCGTTGGCCCTTTACGACAACGATATGCTGCTCGTGCCTAGCCTCGATTTGATCGTCATCCGCCAGGTCGGAAACGATTCGAGCTCGAATCGCCAGGTGAACATCTCGGAGCTGTTTGCGTTGGCCTGTTCGGCGGTCGAAGACTAATCAGGAACGCTCCATGAAACGATACGCATACGCGTTTGCTCTGGTCGGCGCTCTATCGTTGCTGATAACAGCCGGCAAGCGGACAGTGGCTGGTGTTCCGGCGACCGAGAGGAAAACCTCGGTCACCACGACGCAAGAGGTGCTCCAGGGCGAAGTACTGGAACCGAGTTGCCCCGTCTACAATCTGACCGCCAAGTTCGCCACCTATCCTCTTGTGCTGGAATGGGGCGAGAACAAGGATGTTGCTGGATCCCGTCGGTGAAGCGACGAAGCGGGGGCTATTCGACTATCGCATGCGCACCGGGCTTAGAACGGCGTGCCGGACGCACACTTCCTGGGGCCGGTGATCATTTCGAACCCGGCCAAAAGTTTCAAGTCAAGGTCAAGAACGAGCTGCATCCGACCGGAGAATACGCTGACGTCGAACTTTCGTCGCCAACGCCGGCGGATTGGCTTTCGCTGCTCAATCGGCAGCACAGCTCCACGGTGCTGCTTCATAAGAACGACCCGATTGGCTACCCGATTTATGGAACGGGCACGGACAAGACTCCTTTAAGCGAATTCTACATCGACGAGCCCAACATTCCGAAGAATTACAATTTCACGAATTTGCACTTCCATGGGCTGCAAATTACTCCTCACTTATTTGACCCCATAGGCACGCTCGATGCGGCGTCGGACTACATCACCATCAAGCCGGGCGAGGAATGCACCTATACGTTCGCTCTACCCGAAGACCATCCGGCCGGCACGTTCTGGTATCACCCGCATCGTCACAACTCGGTAGCGATCCAGGCCTGGAGCGGCATGGCGGGACTGGTCATCGTGCGAGGCGTCTTTGACAAGGAATTGGCAAACTACGGCGTCGAAACGATGATCCCCTTCGCCGTCCACGATCCGCACTACACCATTGAGAAGCTGCCCCAGGGAGACGAGCCGGGTGCAGCCAAGGCGGGGCGATTTCTGCACAGCCAGTCTGGGACGGACGACTACTGCTATCTGGTAACAGGGCGCGTATCGCCGGAATACGTGCTCAAGAAAAACCAGATCGTCCACTTGCGACATTTGACGGCGACCATCGAGAATCTCAGTGGCTTTCGGCTTGTCAAACGCATCGATCCAGACAGAGTTCCCAAGGAGCCGCCGCTGACCGACGACGGGAACATTCCGTTCGACGTTGTCGGCTCTGACGGCATTGCCTATGAAAAGCCCGTCAAGCGGACGTCCCTGGTGGAAGGGGGTGGAGAGCGCGATGAGCTTCTGCTGCAGTTCGGCGAGCCCGGCGTCTATGACGTGTGGAGCGACGGTATGGAGACCATTCAGTTCTACGGCACGGGGCCCAAGAATCAACTTCTGGCCTCGTTCCGCGTGACGGACGAACAGGCGAGCGGGCAAACGCCGCTTGAGAAGATGACGTTCACTCGCGGCGTTGCCAATGAGGATACCATCAAAGCCGAAGACGTCATGCGTCAGCGACACCTTGTATTTGACGTGGATCCTAATACGTTGCGCGATTCCCTTTCCGCAATTCAAAATCAACGACCGCAACTACTCGCCCTCGGAGAGTTGGTTCAGCGTGAAGGAGGGCGACGTCGAGGAGTGGATTATTTCTAACCCCTCGGCGGGCACGCACCCCTTCCACATTCATGTCGTTCCCTACCAGGTCATCGAGTCCACGTCGTCCCTGAAGGGTCGATCCGCGACTCGTTCCCGAAAACAAGAGGCGCCTGGTTCAAAACCGCATTGATGCGATGTCAAACATCGACCACCCGGGCATGTGGCGAGACAGCTTCCTCGTTCCACCGAGGGCGTCGTGCCGTCTGCGCATCCGGTTTCCCACAGGCCTGACGGGGAAGACAGGCTTCACTGTCATTTTCTGGCCCACGAGGAAACCGGCATGCTTCAGAATTTCGTGATCTCTCCGGTGGAAGGCGATAGGCCCGAGGACCGATAAAACCTCGGTAAAGAACCGTCGCCGCCAGGGATCGCGGCTGTTTCCTTGCAGGGCTCTCATTGTGCTGTCGCCCTCGTTGCCATTGATGCTCTGCTGCTATCTGCCGGTCGGCTGGCGTTCTTCCAGCAGCGCCGCCTCAAGTTCGGGTTCCGCTGGGCGACTCAAACCGTCTACGATACGACGAACTGGACCTTGGCAGTCTGACGAGTCCCTTTGACTATGGACCTGCACACGATCACGACCGTTCGGCGACCGAGTCGTCCGGAAGATGTGGAAGCCTGGGCCGACGGGCATGCCTGGCTTGCCGGCGGAACATGGCTCTTCTCCGAACCGCAGCTTCATACCGACACTCTGATCGATATCGAGGGTTTTGGTTGGGAGCCTCTCAAGGTCACCGGCGACGGGCTCGAAATCGCTGCGACCTGTCGCGTGGTTCAATTGGACCAGTTCAAGGCGCCGCCGGAATGGTTGGCGGCCCCGTTGATTCCGATGTGCTGCCGGTCGTTCTTGGCCTCCTTCAAGATCTGGAATGAAGCCACCGTGGGCGGCAATCTGGTCATGTCGTTGCCGGCGGGCCCGATGATTTCTTTGACGACGGCGCTCGAAGGCGTGTGCACGCTTTGGTCCCGCGACGGCGCCGAGCGCCACGTGCCGGTTGCGGAGTTCGTCACCGGCAACAACAAGAATATCCTGCAGCCGGGCGAGCTTGTCCGGTCGATTTTTCTACCGCAGGCCGCGCTGAAAAAGACATTTGCGTTCCGGAGATTCACGCTGACGCATCTGGGCCGGTCCGAGGCGCTGTTGATCGGAACTCGCGACCCCGGCGATGGCGAAATCCTGTTGACCGTTACCGCTTCCACGTTGCGCCCGTACCAGTTTCGTTTCCCGGCCGGAGTCGCCAGCGCGGACGTTCGCGGCGCACTGGATGCCGCCATTCCGGATGACATGTATTTAGACGACACGCACGGTTCGCCGCGCCATCGCAAACACCTCACCTATCTTTTCGCGGAGCAGATCTGCGCAGAACTAAGCGCCTAGCATCTTATGAAACTTCGGGTAAATGGACAGGAGTTTGATCAGCGAGCCCGCGCCAGGACAGTGCCTGCGCACGTACCTTCGCGATCTGGGGTGGTTCGCGGTCAGGAAAGGATGCGATGCCGGGGATTGCGGAGCATGTACGGTCTGGCTTGACGGGCGTCCAGTCCATAGCTGCCTGGTGCCTGCCTTTCGCGCCGAGAATCGGGACGTCACGACGCTGGAAGGTCTCGCTTCGGACGGCCAGTTGCATCCCATGCAGGAAGCATTCCTGAAGGCTCAGGCCTTCCAATGTGGATTCTGCACGTCGGGAATGATCATGACGTGCGCGAGCCTGAGCGAGGAAGACAAGCAAGACCTCCCTTTTCGGCTCAAAGGGAACCTTTGCCGCTGCACCGGCTATCATGCCATCGAGGACGCTGTTCGGGGCCATGCGGTCGTGGACGAAGATGTCGCCGGTCGCACGTGCGGCTCGAATATCGGCAGTTCGTTCGCGGAAGGACTCGTCCGGGGGCATGAGCATTACACGATGGATTGCGCCATCGACAACGTGCTCCATGTCAAAGTGGTCCGCTCGCCGCATGCCCATGCCAAGGTGCTTCGCATTCGTCAGGACGCCGCCAAAGCCCTGCCGGGAGTGCATTTGATCCTGACTTGGGAAGACGTGCCGCGCAAGCCGTTCACCACGGCAGCTCACGACGAATATCATTGCGACCCGGATGATACTTACCTCTTGGATAACGTGGTCCGGTTCAAAGGGCAACGCGTGGTTGCCGTCTATGCCGACACCGAGGCGATCGCGGAGGAGGCCTGCCGGCTGATCGAAATCGACTATGAAGTTCTGCCGGCGGTCTTCGATCCCGAAGAAGCCATGAAGCCGGGGGCGCCGCAGCTCTTCCCGGAAGGAGCCGAGACGCGAATCGACGATCCCGAGAAGAATATCTTCAAGCACCATGGAGAGTGAAGTCGGCGACGTCGCCAGGGGGTTTGCAGAGGCGGATGAAATCTACGAGGGAGAATTTTCACCCAGCGGGTTCAACACGTGCATCTGGAGACCCATGGCAGTATCGCCTGGAAATCCGACGACGGACGAATCCACGTTCGAACCGGCACCCAAACTCCCCATCTGATACAGGAAAAACTCGCCTACGTATTCTCGCTCGATCCGCGATCGCTGCATGTTTTTTCCGAGCGAGTTGGAGGCGGGTTTGGGGCCAAGCAGGAGATGCTGACCGAGGATCTTTGCGTTTTGGGGGTCCTGAAGACCGGCCGGCCGACGAAGTGGGAATGGACGCGAGGCGAGGAGTTCATCGCCGGTCCGGGGCGGCATCCCTATCAGATGCGGGTCAAACTCGGAGCGCGGCGCGACGGAACGCTCACGGCCATCGAGCTTCACGCGGTTTCCAATACCGGCGCGTATCGAAATCACGCCGGCGAGGTTCTGTCTGCGGCACTCTCGTCACCCGTTCTGACCTATGGCTGTCCGAACAAGAAAGGGACGGGCTACGCGGTTCACACCAACGCGATTCCGGCGGGCGCATTCCGCGGATTCGGGAGAACCCAGACGACGTTTGCCATCGAGTGTGCGATCGATGAATTGGCCGAAAAGCTGGGTATCGACCCCTTCGAAATGCGGAGGATCAACATGATCCGCGAGGATAGCGCGGTTCGGGGCGTTTGGCCGGGCGCCGATGAGTTCGACATGGGAAGTTACGGGTTGGACCAATGCGTTGATTTCGTCGAAGAGGCCCTTAAGAGCGGTCGCGGCGAACCCAAAACCGGCGGGAGACGAGTGGTTCGAAGGCAAAGGGATTGCGATCCATGTTCAGGAAGGTTCGCCGCCCAAGGAGCACCGGTCTCAAGCCAACCTGTCCCTCAGGCCGGACGGCAGGTTCCTGTTGGCGAATGGCTTGGCGGAATTCGGCAACGGCTCGATGAACATGATCCGCCAGATCGCCGCGCAAATCCTCGGTGTCCGCGCCGCGGAGGTTGAGACGATTGTCGCCGATACGGACAGGACTCCTTATGATGGCGGCACGTTCGCCAGTGCGGGTTCCAGCGTGTGCAGCAAATCGGTTGAGCTTGCGGCCAACGCCCTGAAAGACCGCCTGCTCGCCGCTGCCGCCCGACTCCTCGGCCGCCCCGTCGCAGACGGGACGCTGATCGACGGGCGCGTGGTTTTCGGAGACCAATCGATCAGCCTTTCGGAGCTTTACCAGCAAACCCCGCAGGCCGACCTAAAATTCAACGTCAAACGCAGGGCGTATGCCACGCCGACTACGCTGGGATTCCTGGTTCAGGGCTTTCGTGTCGCCGTGAACAAAGAGACCTGCGAGATCCGGATTCTGCAGAGCGTTCAAGCCGTTGACGCCGGCACCGTGTTGAATCCCATGCAGTTGGCCGGTCAGATCGAGGGCGGGATCGCCCAAGGGATTGGCAGCACGTTGTTCGAACGGGTGGTGACCGACGGTGAAGGCGAAGTCCTGAATGCGACGCTGAGGAATTATCGAATCCCGGCATTCGCAGATATTCCGCGCACTGAAATCTTTTACGCGGACACCTACGATACGGTGGGTCCGCTGGGAGCCAAATCGATGGGCGAATCTTCCATTGTCCCTGTCAGTGCGGCGCTGGGAAATGCCGTCAAGGACGCCATCGGCGTCAGGCTGTCGAGCCTGCCCTTCAGCGCAGATCGGGTTTACGAGGCGATTTACGGCGCCGGGTAGAAACTGTGACCCTGAACGACTTGCCCCTGAGCTTGGGTTTGGGGCTGGTGTCTTTGATAGGCTTGGTCGCCGCGCGGTTGGCGGTTTCCATAATCCCGCAGAAGATTTACGCGGCGTTTATCGGGACGGTGGTCGTTCTGGCTGGCTCGGAGTTGCTTTTCTAGCCGTGCGGGGAAGCAGCAAATCACAGTCGCTGCACATCGATTTAACACGAAGTGCCGAAGTGCCAGACATCCATCCTTCGTGCGGAGGCGGCATCGACCCATGAACGCAAGGCTCGCTTCGGCAAAGGCGCTGTCCGTCAGGTCACCGGCAGACATAAGCTGTCGATGGCTGGCGCCGTGAGTTGCATGAGCTTGTGCTCGGCATACGCGCGGCGTAAAACGGTGTCATCTCTCGCCCCGCTTCCTCCCGCCGCTGTTGACGTCTCGCTCGCCGCGTGTCTCCGCTCAAGCTGTTACTGCTGCTCACTTCCGCTCACGTAGCGGTCGATACGATTGCGCTGGCAATCCAACCGCTGTGGCCCGATTTGCGCTCCGGGTTGTCGCTCGGCGACGCGCAGTTCCAGGCGGTGTATGTGCTATGGAACCTGACGAATTCGCTCGTTCAATTGCCGATCAGCTATTGGGCGGAACGCCGCCAGGCGCGGTGGCTGATCTGGGCCGGCCCGGTGCTCAGCGCGGCATGTATCGGCGCGGTGGGCTTGACCCATTCCTTTGCGACGCTGTGCCTGTTGCTGGTGTTGGCCGGCGTGGGCATTGCCGCATTCCATCCCGAGGCGGCGGCGATGGCCGCTGCTTGCGCTCTGGCCAACCGCAGCCGAGCCCTGTCTGTGTTTGCCATCGGCGGTTACCTGGGCCAGGCCCTGGGACCGCTGTATGCCGGCAAGCTGACGGCCGTTCATGGGCTGTCCGCGGTGGCCTGGACGCCGGCTTGGGGCTGGCTGGCGTTCGCCGTTGTTGCCGTGGCGCTGCTGCCGCGCCCGGCGCCTACCATGCACGCGGAGCAGTCCGTCCCGGCGCTGCGCGAACTGTTCCGCGGCAAGAAGAGAGCGATGGGGCTGCTGGTGGCCTTGGGCGTGTTGCGCGTGGCGCCCGTGCTGGGCGTGCCGCTGGGACTGGCTTTTGCTATCAAAGAGGCAGGCGGGAGCAATGCGGATATCGGTTTTTCCCAGTCGCTGTTCATGTTAGCGATCGGGGCGGGCAGCATCGCCTGTGCGTTGTTCGTTCATCGCCATAACGAACGGCGGGCGCTGTGGGCGCTGCCGTTGCCGGCGGCGGCTTTGCTGTTGGCGGCGCCGATGGCTTTGTCCTCGTTGCTGCTGACGTGCGTGGTTTTAGGGGGCTTGTTCTTGGGCGCCACGCTGCCGATGCTCGTCAGTTGCGGTCAGCAATTGCTGCCGCGAGGACAACGCATCGCCAGCGGACTGACGATGGGCGTGACCTGGGGACTGGCCAGCCCGGTGGCGGCGGGCACGATTGAATTGTTCGACCGTCTCGGCCGGCCGGCGGCCGCGTTTTACGTATTCGCCGGCCTGATCGTGGCGTCGAGCCTGCTGTGCGCCGGACTGCCGCGGAGCGAAATGGGCGAGGCGTAACGCCGGCGGGGCGCGACTGCCGGCAACGTCTCGAACGGGCATTCGCCTGCCGAGGGCTGCTCAGCCGTTGCGTCAAATGCGCCTTGTGCCGATGCGTCAGATCGTCAAACTTAAACAAACTGCACTGCCCCCGCCGAACCTGCCGCGAGATTTGAGTCATGCCTTCCGAGCGACCTCTGATTGTCATTCCGGGCGACGACCCGATCCAGATTCAACATTCGCCGCACCTCGCCCGGTTGAAGCCGTACGGCGAAGTCGTGTTGTACAGCGACCGGCCGCGAGACGACGCGGAAAAATTCCGCCGCGCTCGCGACGCAACCTGCCTGATCAACTCGCGCAGCTCCATCACCTGGCCCGCCGAAGTGCTGCGGCAGTTGCCTCAGTTGCGGATATTTGCCATTTGCGGCATTGGCACGGACGCCATCGACCTGGACGTTGCACGCGAACAGGGGATCGACGTGCGGAATTTGCCTGGACGGACCGCGCCGATCGTGGCCGAGCACGCTTTAGGGTTACTGCTGGCCGTCTCGAAGCGGGCCTGGTTTCAAACCAACGAGCTGAAGCAAGGCCGCTGGACGGGCCTGCAGAACATTTACCTGCGCGGCAAGACGCTGGGCCTGGTCGGCGCCGGACCGATTGCCGCGGAGACGGCCCGGCTGGCGGCGCCATCGGCATGCGGGTGCAGGCCTGGACGTATCGGCCCTCCGCCGAGCGAGCCCGCGAGATGGGCGTTGAGTTCGTGGAATTCGACGAGTTGCTGCGCACGTCCGATGCGGTGAGCCTGCACGTTAAGCTGACCGACAAGTCTCGCGGACTGATCGGGCGCCGTGAATTGGAATTGCTCAAACCAGGGGCGTTGCTGGTCAACACGGCCCGCGGCGCCGTGATCGATACGCCGGCGCTGGTCGAAGCGCTGCGTTCAGGCCGGCTGGCCGGCGCCGGCCTCGACGTGTTCGAGCAGGAGCCTTTGCCGGCCGATCATCCGCTGCTGGAGTGCGAACAAGTCGTGCTCACGCCGCATAACGCCGACCAGACGCCCGAGGGGATGGAGCTGCTCAACTCGGGCATCGTGGAGAACGTGATCGCGTTTTTCGAAGGGCGCGACGTGAATCGGGTTGTTTAAGTCGCCGTCGGCAGGCCCGGGATCGGGCATTCGGGCGTGCCGACCGTCGCTCGGGTGATGGCTTCGACGGAGGCACGCGTCTGCTCCGTGTTCAGCACCCAGTTGCGATAGAACTCATAGGGGCATTCTGCCACTCCCTTATCCCCTTGGCCCGAGTTGATCAACCCGGTGTAGCCGCGATGGAGCAGCTTAAAGAGATGGTTCTGCGACTGAGCGTTGGCCCGGAAATCGCGAATCAACGATTTGGAAAGCGCGGCGTACTGCACGCCGTTCTCCTCCTCGCCGCACTCGCCCAGCGTGCGGCCGTCGAAACCGACGAGCGCCGAATGCCCGAAGTAGGAGTAGACGCCGTCGAACCCGGCCGCGTTGGCGACCGCAACGTAGCAGTTGTTCATCCAGGCCATCGTCTTGGAGACCATGATCTGCTGCTCCTTGGCCGGGTACATGTAGCCCTGGCAGCGGACGATGAGTTCGGCGCCCTTCATGGCGCAGTCTCGCCAGATCTCGGGATAGTTTCCGTCGTCGCAAATGATCAGGCTGACCTTCAAGCCCTTCGGCCCGTCGGAAACATAGGTGCAGTTGCCGGGATACCAGCCTTCAATGGGGCACCAAGGCATGATCTTGCGATACTTCTGCACGATCTGCCCCTCGTCGTTGACCAGGATCAACGTGTTGTAGGGGACCACGCGCGGATGATCCTCGTGACGTTCGCCGGTCAGCGAGAAGACCCCCCAGGTTCGATTCCTGCGGCACGCCTCGGCGAGAATCTCGGTTTCTTCGCCGGGGATGGACACGGCCGTGTCAAACATTTCCTGACGGTCGTACATGATGCCGTGCGTGCTGTATTCCGGAAATATCGCGAGGTCCATCCCCGGCAGCCCCAGCTTCATGCCGTCGATCATCTGGGCGATCTTGCGAGCGTTCTCCAGCACCTCCTGGCGCGTATGCAGGCGGGGCATCTTGTAATTGACCACCGCGACGCCTACGGCGTCGGCGCTGCTTGAAATGTCACCGTGAAACATGGCCGTCTCCCGACTCTCGTGAATCTTTCATCCAAGAACAAGGTCCGCCTGGGAACGTATTTAATGCGGCGTTGCGCTGGCAGGCAAGTGAAAAAACCGCGTTTCCGCGCGTCAAGTGCGCACCCCCGTTCTTGCCAGGGCGGCATTGCGTTCGAGAGTTTTCCGACGAGCGGGTCCGGAAGAGTTGACCCGCCCGTTGGCCCTGCTTACGCTTATCTCTTCAGTTTTTGTCGAGGCGGGCGGCAAGGGAGTACAGGGTGAGCAGAGAAGCAGTTCGTACCATGGCCCGGAAGCTGCACCGTATCGCGGCGCGAGCCCCGGCGCTGTCGCGTTTGGCTCTGATGCGTTTGGCGCTGACCGCGGCAAGCCGCAAGAAGCTACAGTCGCACGAGCGACGCGAGAAGCTGTCAACAACCAAGCGACGCGCAAAAGACGCAGCGGAAACGCAAACTGCTCGGCGAATCGTTAGAGCCGCGCTGGACGCTGTCAGCCGGGACTGCTGACGCGACGGTCGTCTATCGAGACGGACCGGCCAACACGGGCCTCAACGCATCGGAAACGACGCTCACGCCGGCAAACGTCAACTCGGATTCGTTCGGCAAGCTCTTCACCACTGCGCTTGACGGCCAGCTTTATGCGCAGCCGCTGACGGTCCCCCATCTCAGTATCACGGCCGGACCGAATCCTGGCGTACGCGACGTCGTATTCGCCGCGACGCAGAACGACAGCCTATATGCTATCGACGGAACGAGCGGCAAGATCCTCTGGTCTCGCAGCCTGTTAAACGGTCTACCGGGCGCCACGGTGAATCCTGTTCCCGATCCCGACGTGGGCACGCCGAAAATTGGGCCGGTAATCGGTATCATGAGCACGCCGGCCATCGATCTCGAGACCGGTACGTTATATGCCGTGGCGAGCACGAAGGAAGTGCTCGACGGCGTGGCGCACTACGTCGTGCGACTGCACGCCGTTCAAATCAGCACCGGCGCCGAGCTCGGCTCGACCATCATCGGCGACACCTCGCGGATAAACTCGCAGTACGTCTACAACTCCGGTCCTACGACTCCCGGCACGGGGCTCGACAACGTCAACGGAGTGGTTCATTTCAATGCCATGGCCGCCTTGCAGCGCTCGGCCGTGACGTTGGCCAACGGTCGGGTTTACGTCTCCTTCGCCTCCTACGAGGGCTCGCTACCCACGCATGGCTGGGTGCTCAGCTACGACGCCAGCACGCTGGAGTTGGACGGCGTATTCAATGCCACGCCCAACGGCAACCTGGGCGATATCTGGCAATCCGGCGGACCACTGGCCGTTGATAGCGACGGCTACTTATACGTGGCCATTTCGAACGGCACTTTCGATACGCAGTTGAATGCGGATGGATTTCCGGTGCATGGCGACTACGGAGACTCCGTCGTCAAGCTGTCTCCCGACTTGCAAGTGGTGGATTACTTCACGCCCTATAACCAGCAGGAGTTGTCGGACCTCGACTACGATCTCGGCTCCGGCGCCCCCACCTTGTTGCCTGATTCAGTCGGCAGCCCGGCCCACCCGCATTTGATGGTCGTGGAGGGCAAGGAAGGCACGATCTACCTGATCGATCGCGATCACATGGGGCATTACGACCCGCACGGCAATTACGTGGTGCAGGAGCTGACCAAGGTCACGCACGGGCTGTTCGGCAACTTCGGCTTCTTTAACAACACCCTTTACGTCAGTACGCCGGGCGATAACGCGAAGACATTCACCTTCGTGCCCGGGCAAGCGCACATCGACGTCTCTTCAGGGCCGTCCAGCCAGTCGACGGACACGTTCGGCTACCCCGGCAGCACGGCGACCATCTCGGCGAACGGCGGCAGCGACGGCATTGTCTGGGCGATCTCCGCCGATGGCAAGTGGAACGGCATGTCGATCCCCAATGGCACGCTCAGAGCGTACGACGCCAGCACCGGCTACGCCACGGAACTGTGGGACAGCAATCAAAACGCCACGCGCGACCAACTCCCCTCCTACACGAAATTCAGCGTGCCGGCGGTGCAAAACGGCCGCGTGTACGTGGGAACCAGCCAGTTCCTCGTCGGCTACGGCCTGCTTTCCGAGGGCCAAGGATCTCAAGGTTATGTGGGCGCCTTGTACTCGCAACTCCTTCACCGCAGCCCGGATCCGGCCGGAGCAAATGGCTGGAACAGCCTGCTCGGCAATACCGGGAAGCGCGAATACCTGGTTCAAGGCATCATGAGTGCACCGGAGTACGCGCAACAGTTGGTGCAAGGCTGGTATCAGCAGTACTTGCACCGCGAGGCCGACGCAGGCGGCCTGGCCTTCCTTACGGCCCAGCTCCAAGCCGGCGTGCGAGATGAAATCGTGCTTGGCGAGATTCTCACGTCCGGCGAGTACCTGGCGTCGAGCGGCGGTTCGGGCGCCGACTGGATCGCAAGGCTGTATCAGGACATGTTCCAGAGGACGGCAAGCGCCCCTGAACTTGCGTATTGGACCAAACTGCTCGCCGCGACGAACGACAATTTCACCCTGGCGGCTCAAACCTTCCTGCACTCGGACGAGTACCGCCTGCGCGTGCTCAACGGTTATTACGCGTCGCTGTTAGGCAGAGACCTCGATCAGGACGCCTCGAAATACTGGTTGAACGTTTTGAAATACGGCGTCGCCGAAGAGACGATCCTGGCGAACATTCTGACGAGTAGCGAGTACCTGGTCGCATCGCAAAGCTGAACGATGAAACTCGCAAACGTCATGGACTGAGCGCAAGGCACGGCTTACCGCGGCAAGCCGGTTGACAGGCCGGCCGTGGCCTCGCGCTTGGCCTGGACGAGCACCACGCTGGTGCGTTCGAATTCCTTTCGATCGACCGTTTGCCAGCGGCTGGCGGGAAACGCCGCCTCCAGGCACGCGTCGCGGTCGGGCCGTTCGGCGGCGGTGGCCACAAACCAGACCCGGCCCCGTGCAGGCGGATTGAAGCGTTCGAGCGGCGAAAACGAGCGGCCCAAGTTGCGGAAGTAGTACAAGTATTCCCAGTGGTTCGCCGCCACCGGTTCGTCCGCCTGGCGATGTTGCTTTACGAACGCCGCCGCCGAGGCGCAGTCGGCTCGCGGCGAAGGAAATGCAACCTGGCGAGCCGCGAAACCGAGCGGCGCGAGCAGCAGTGCGGCGAGCGCCCAGGCGAGCGCTCGTTGGCGGGCCCCGAACCACGCCAGGCTCAGCTCAATGCCTGCGCCCGCCCACAATACGATGGCCGGCGCGGCATAAACCATCACCCGAACGCCGCCGTAGGGATACGCTTTGAAGCAACTCGCCGCGCCGGCGAGCAGAATCGGCGTCGCCAGCAGCGTCAACGGCGCGAACAGGCGACGCCGCCAGAAGACGACCGCGCCGATGATCGTCCCCGGCACGAAAAACGGGCCGATCGGACGGATCACGTAAGCGATCAACTCCACGCTGGCCCGCAACAACCAACCCGGCACGGACCAGGGCTGATTCCAATCGGGGAATTGCCGCATCCCTTCCCAACACTCGACAATCGCCTGATTTCGCTGAGCGTACATCGGCCCGATCAGCAGCAGCGCGAAGGTGCTGAACACGCAGGTCGCGAGCGCCGCATAGCTGATCCATTCGGAAGCGTGTCGCGACCGCCAGACGGCGGGCAAAACGGCCAGCAACAGCCCGCCGTAAAGAAAGCAACCCGGGTAAGCCGACGACATCAAGACCGGCGCCAGTGCGGCGAACAGCAGCAAGCGGCGTTCCAGCAGCCAGTTCTCGGTGCGAATATATAAAGCGAGCACGACCAGCGCCGCGAGCGCTTCGATCGTGTACTGTTTGGCCTCGCAACTGTGTCCGAGCAGTTTGTCCGAGCAGGCGAACAACAACACGGCCCAGGGCGCGGCCGCCGGAGACAACCAGCGACGGGCGACGTAAGCCAGCAGGCCGAGCGAAGCGCAGCTTGCCAGAAAGGGCGGCATCCGCAGCGCGTACAGGCTGTCGCCCAGCAGCATGACGACGGCCTTTTCCATCCACAGAAACAAAGGCGGCGCCGCTTCGGAAAACAATAGCGGACCGAGCAGTTCGAGAAAGCTCTTTTCCAGCACATTGACGACGAGCGCCGCTTCGTCGTGCCACAGCGAGGGGCCCCGCAAATAGTGATAGCCGCGCACGCGCCGCGCCCAACGCGACAAGCCAAGTTATGCCGGACCTGGTCGACAGCCAGTCGAGCGAGCGTTTGATCCGGCTTTGATCTGCTTGGAAGAGCATTTCAGGCGGCTTTGTTCCGGCTTGCGACGCATGGTTTCGACGATTGCCCAAGGCCGATGGCAGCCGACGGAGTAAGTTGCAACTCGCGGCGCCCGCAGGCGATGACCACCGCCAGCACGCCGAGGAACGTGAGCGTCGGCAGATGATAGCTGCCCAGCAGCATGGTCCAGTCCCGGCCGATCAAACCGCGGTTAAGCAGTAAATTGACGACCACGTAGGCGGTCACGACGGAGATCATCCAGCCAGTCGGCTTGCCGCGCACGAAAGCGGATCGACTGATGAGATAAAACGCCGGCAGCAAGGCGACGCAGTGTTGCGACCAGGTGATGGGCGACAGCAACAAGATCAGCGTCGAGACGCCCGCACATTCCCAGACGATCGTCAGCTCGCTGCGGTCCGCCACGGGGCCGCGGAACGACCAGGCGGCGGCAGCCACGAGCGCCACGAGCAGCAGCTTGACGATGCGGTCCGCCATGGGCGGCGACAAGTCCAAAAACTCGAGATACGCGGGATGATCGACGCGGCTGATGTGATTTGCCGGCAGCCGCATCAAGAAGCGGGCGGCTGCGGGACGCAAGGAGAGGTTCTTCAGTTCCTCTTCGCCCAGCACCCCGCGCGAAGGGTCGTTCTGGCTGGTGCTGCGCGGACGTTTGCCAGCCAGAACTGCAGGTGGCGGCCGTATTCCTCGGGCCCCTGCCACAGTGCCGGCGCGAAGGTGAACAGTCCCGCGGCCACGGATGAGGTGATCGCCAGCTTCCATTGCCGCTTCCAGGCGAAATAGGCGATAAACAAGGCGGGCGTGCATTTCATGGCCGTCGCCAGGCCGAGGCAGCCGCCCGCCAGCCAGTCCTGCCGTCGCGTCCACAAGTAGACGGCCAGCCACGAGAGCGCAAGCAACAACAGGTTGGGGCCGCACTCGGGCAATTCTCGAACCAGAAAACGCGAGATCAACGCCAGCGACAGCGTCGTCGCCCAGAACAGCCGCGAACCGTGCAGCGGCAGCCATCGGCTGGTAAGCTTGTCGAGCAAGTACAGCAAGGCCGCCAGCGCCGCCAGGCTCAACGGGTAGACGAGCGTCTTGGCGGCTGCCAGCGAAACAGCGGCGATGGGCGACCAGGCCATCGCCCAGAAGGGAGGATACGGAATGTGCAGCCCGTCGGCGTAAAGCCATTCATGATGCACGAACCGCGTGGCGAACTTCCAGTGCAGAAAAAAATCGCCGTCGTCGAGTTTGGCGACGGCGCGAATCCACTGGACGACAAAGATGACCGCCGCGACGCCGATGGCAAGCCGTTGGAATCGCCGCTCGCGCGGCGCGAACCACGCCTTCCATGCGGCGACGTCGAAGCTGATCATGATCCGCTCCGGAGGCGGGCGGCCTGGCGCTGGACGGGCCTTGGCGAACGAGCCGCCACGCTCGGTCGGTCGACGTCAAAAATCAGAAAGGTCGTCGTGCGCGCGACCGGGCGTCGGCCGCGGAAGTACTCAACCGCCTTCTGGTGCTGGGGATGCAACGTCGTCGTTCCATACAGCAGCGTGGCGCCGACGGCCACATAATTGCCTTGAACAAAGGCCGGCACGTCTTGGGGCCGGCCCAGCGGCAATTGATGCAGCGGCAAGTTGCGCAGCGGCTCCGAGTTGACCGTGGGATCGGCGCCGAAATACCACACGTCGAGATGCTCCAGGCCCTGCGTGCGTTGCCAGCGCTTCAGTTCCTTGAGTCCCTGACCCCAATCGTAATTCGAGTCGCTCAAGTAGAGATACCCTTGCGACGGGTCGCCCCACAGTTCGTTCGTATAGCACAAGCCGTGCGGCCATGCGCTCACCGCCACGGCGACGGTCCAAGCGGCGGCCAGGGCGGCTCCGCCCGCGGCCAGACGCCGGCGTGAAATGCTGGAGGCCTGGATCTCGCTTTCCGCCAGCGCAGTGGCGGCGCCCGCGATAAGCATGACGATCAGCGGCAGAACCAGACGAATGCCGATCTGCACCTTGTAGCTCACGCTGAACGCCAGCAGAGCCAATGCCGCCAGGCAGGCCCAATTGAGCGCTTGTCGCCGCCTGGCGATCAGCAGAGCCAGCGGCGTGAGCAGCAGCGGCAGGCTGAGCTTGATGGCTATGCGCCAGAGGAAAGTAGTACCAGACGGATCGCGAATGCGTTTCTCCGAGCAGGTAGTCGCCGTGATGCCCTTTCATGTTGTGCTTGATCTGTCGCACGATTCCTTCGGCGCCATTGCTGAAGATGCGCAGATGCTCGGAGATCCAGATCATCGCGTCGTGTGACGCCCCCGCAGGAAGTTTATGGGCCCAGGCCACGAAAGAGGGCTCCGGCCGCCAGTCGCTGCCGCAATAGACCATCATCACGACGAATCCGATCGCCATGGTCTGCAACGCCTCGCGGCGGAATTCCAGCGAGCCGATCCGCAAACGATGAAACAGCGCCGCAGCGCGGCCTGCAAACCCGCATGGCTCGTCTGCGGGATGAGCCAATAAGGCGCGCAACGTGCCATTGCGGGCCAAGCGATCCAGCTCAATGACGATCATGCACAGCGGCACGAAGACCAGCGCCGAGGCCTTGGCCAGCAAGGCCACGCCGCACCAGAAGCCGGGCAGCGCCACGCGCTTTCGCCAGGTTCCCTCTCGACCGCTCACAAAGTAGTAACAGAAGGCCAGTAGGCAGGCGCTGATCGCGATATCTGTCGTCGCCAGGCTCGCATGGGCCAGCAGGTTGGGCTCGCTGGCCAGCCAAACCACGGCCAGGCGGCCTCCCCACGGTCCCGCCAGAAGCCTGCGCCGCCCGCCACCCATAGAAGAGTAAGCCCCACCAGAAGACCAGTGTTCCGAGGTGCGCGACGGGCAGGATCTGCTCGAAGTCCGCCGCCACGTCAAACGGCGCTGACTCGCCAGCGCTCCCAAAGAAAGACGGGCAAAGTATCGACGTCGACGGGTAGCGGCATTGTGCCCAGACGGATCAAGCCGCTGTGGCTGCCCTTCCGCCAACCTTCCAGGCCCTGAGTGAGGTACACCGGCTCGTCAAAGGTGGTGCTCAGTTGGGACGAAGTGCTCACGCACCAGACTGATGAAGTTATTGCACAAACGAGAAACCAGCACCAATCAAGGGCGTACTGGCGTCGATCAGACCAAGGCATCTTCCACGATCCGTGGGCGAGAAGGGAATAAGACGTTTCGTGGAGTTGCTTGTCGGCAGGCGCAGCCCTGCCGGTTGAGTAAACTTGGCGGATTTTGCGGACTTTTCTGCCAACGGGCTGCCTGGCTTTCGCCGCTTTCCCTGTTTGACCCTGTTTGGCAACCGGTCTGCGAAAGCCGGGGAGATTTTGCCGATCAATCAACGGCTGCCGCCGCGGAGGACGACCTGATTGGCTGAGTCGCCTCGATGCGCATGCAGTCATCAAAAAAGGCGAGGAGACCGACATGCGATTGCTAGCATTGATCGAACGAACGGGGCATGTTTGCTATCGCTATCGCGTGCAGGCCTATGAACCGTGGTTGAAGGCGCGAGGCTGGGTGATCGATGCACGGCCGATTCCACACGCCGCGTCCGGTTGGACCCGCCTGCTGCAACATGCGGCGCGAGCTGACGCCGTGGTGGTGCAACGCAAGTTGATTGCTCCCTGGTGGCTGTGGATGCTGCGGAGAGCCGCGCGGCGGTTGATCTATGACATTGACGACGCCATGTTCTGCCACGACAGCAATTCCTTGAAGCCGTCCCATAGCCCGCGGCGCATGCGGCGGTTTGGCGCCATGGTACTGCGCAGCCGACGTCGTCCTGGCAGGCAACCAGTTTCTCGCGGAGCAAGCGGCGGCCTTTGCGCCTCTTGAACGCATCCACCCGGCGCCGACGTGCGTGGATCCAGCGCTTTATCCGCTGGCCGGGCATGAGCGCTGCGGCGCCGAGGTCCGGATGGTTTGGATTGGCAGTCGCAGCACGATGACGTCGCTCTACGAGGCGCGCGCAGGACTCGCCGGAGCGGCAAGACAAGTGGGCGGTCTCGAACTCCGCGTGGTGTGCGACGCCGCGCCTGCGCTGGCCGGCGTGGAGGTGGCCTTTCGCCGTTGGTCTTCCGACGCTGAAGCGACGGAAATCGCTGCGGCCGACGTGGGCGTCAGTTGGCTGCCCGATCATCCTTGGAGCAAAGGCAAGTGCGGCTTAAAGGTCTTGCAATACATGGCGGCTGGATTGCCGACCGTGGCCAATCCGATAGGCGTGCATCGCGAGCTGATTGAACACGGGCGCACCGGCATGTTAGCCGCGACGCCTGAACAGTGGGCGGCCTGCATTGCGGAACTGGCCGGCAACCCCGAATCTGCGGCGCAGGATGGGCTGGGCGGCGCGTGAGTTTGTCGAGCAACGCTATAGCGTCAGACGTTGGGGCAGCGAGTATGCGCGAACGATCGCGGGCGAACGCCGCGCAGGATCGCTGCCGCTCTGGGCCGCGTTTCGGGCAGGCAGGACTCGGACAAGCGCTCCGCAAAGTGGCGTAACTTCGCGCCACGTCCTTTTATCCATGAGCGCCCAGCAGCCATGCCAGAATGCCTTTCTGGACGTGCAGGCGATTGGCGGCCTGGGCCACGACGACGCTGTCCTGGTGGTCCATCACCTCGTCGGTCACTTCCTCGCCGCGGCGAGCGGGCAGGCAGTGCATGAAGTAGGCGCCTTTCGGCGCGTGCGACATCAAGTCGGCGTTCACCTGGTAATCGGCGAAGGCCTGGCGGCGTTGCTGGGACTCGGCTTCCTGCCCCATGCTGGCCCAGACGTCGGTATACACGGCCAGGGCGTTTTTCACGGCCTGCCGCGGATCGCTGGTTACGGTCAGCTTCAAGTCGGGCGCGTCTCGCTTGGCCAACGCGAGAAATTCGCCGTCGAACTCGTAGCCCTGGGGCGCGGCCAGCACAAACTTCATCCCCAATTTGCCGCAGGCCACGGCAAGCGAGCGCGAGACGTTGTTGCCGTCGCCGACAAAGGCCAGCGTCTTGCCTTTCAACGGGCCGGCCAGTTCGCGCAGCGTATAGAGATCGGCCAGCGCCTGGCAGGGATGAATAAAGTCGGTCAGGCCGTTGATAACCGAACAGGTCGAATGCTCGGCCAGATCCAGCACTTTCTGGTGCGATTTTGCGCGGACCACGATCACGTCGACGTACTGCGCTGAGCACCCGGGCGAAATCGGCGATCGACTCTCGCGCGCCCCAGCCAACGTCTTCGCCCAGGAACAAGCTGGAGCCGCCCAGGTGGGTCATGCCCGCCTCAAAGCTGACTCGCGTTCGCAACGACGGCTTTTCGAACAGCAACGCCATCACGCGGCCCGGCAGCAACGCCTCGCGGACGCCTTGCGCGTGTTTGCTCTTCAGATCTTCGCTGATGGCGAAGATGTGTTCGATTTCGGTGCTTGTGACATCGGCCAGGGTAATCAGATGACGCATCGTTCGGTCTACTTCGCGTGGTCCTTAATCACGTCGGCCAGCAGGTCGCAGGCCTCGTGAGCTTGGGTCTCGGTAAGATTCATGGCGGGCAGCAGCCGCAACACCGTGCCCTGCGTGCAGTTGATGAGCAGTTTGCGGTCCATGCAAGCCTTCACCAACGGCGCCCCTTCGGCGGACAATTCAATGCCGATCATCAGTCCCAGCACGCGCACTTCTTCGATCATCTCGCATTCCTTCGCCAGGGCGTCCAGCCGAGAGCGGAACACGTCGCTGAGCTTTCTCGCGTTTTCGAGCAGGTTTTCCTGGTCGATCATTTCCAAGGCGGCAATGCCCGCCCGGGCCGCGATCGGGTTGCCGCCGAAGGTGGCCGCGTGCATGCCGGGCCGCAGGCTGGGGGCGATCTCGGCCCGCGTCAGCAGGGCCCCGCCCGCAATGCCGCCGCACAGGCTCTTGGCCAGCGTCATCACGTCGGGCGTAACGCCGAAATGCTGATAGGCGAACCATTGCCCGGTGCGGCCGCAACCGGTTTGCACTTCATCGAAGATCAACAGCAGCTCATTTTCGTCGCACAACTTGCCGCAGTCCGGCCAGGAACCCGTCGGGCGGCAATTGCACGCCTCCTTCGCCTTGCACCGGCTCGACCATGATGGCGGCCGTTTCATCGTCGATCAGCTTCTTGACCGCTTCCAGGTCGCCGTAGGGGGCGTACGTGAAGCCGGCCATCAACGGGCCCAGGCCTTCGTGATACTTGGGCTGCGCCGTGGCGGCGGTGGCGCCGAAGGTGCGACCGTGAAAGCCGCCGGTGAACGTGATGATCTTGTAACGATGTTTGGGGGTGTGCAGGCGCGCCAGCTTGATCGCCGCCTCGTTGGCTTCCGTGCCTGAATTGCAGAAGAACGCCTGCCCGCCGAAGCTCCGCTCGGACAGGCCTTTGGCCCACAGCCCTTGAGCCTCGATGTACCAGGTGTTCGGCACGTGAATCAGCGTGGCGACCTGCTCCTGCACGGCCCGAACGACCGGCTGCGGGCAGTGACCCAGCAAGTTGCAGCCCCAACCGGGGAACAGATCGAGATAGCGGTTTCCTTCGCTGTCCCAGACGTACGAGCCTTCGCCGCGCGTCAGGCAGATCGGGTAGCGGCCGTAGTTCGGCACGACGTACTGTTTGAACATCTCCACGACTTCGGCGGAATTCATCGTCGCAGTGGTCGCCACGGCGTTCTCCTGGAAAGGGCGGCGTTCGGTTCTCTGTCGATCAATAGAAACCAGTTTGGAAAAACGTCGGACACGCGTGGATCAAACGGGGTTCGCCCGCCGCTTCCATTCCACGCAGCGTCCGCGCCGCGTCAGCGGCTTTTGATGATTTCCGTGCCGACGCCGCTGCTGGTGTAGATCTCCAGCAGGAGCGAGTGACGCAGGCGTCCGTCGATAATGTGGATCTTGCTGACTCCGTGCTCGAGCGTGGCCAGGCAGGCTTCGACCTTGGGGATCATGCCCGATTCAATGGCGCCGGAAGCGATCATCTCGCGGGCCTCGTCGGCGGAAAGCGAGTGGATCAGGGAATTGGCGTCGTTCTTGTCTCGCCGCACGCCGTTGACGTCGCTCAGGTAGACCAGCTTATCCGCCCGTACGGCCTGCGCCACGGCGGTTGCGGCCGTGTCGGCGTTGACGTTGAGCTTTTGCTTGTCGGCATCGATGCACATCGACGGGATCACCGGCACGATGCCCGCGTAGCACAAGTTCTCGATCGTCGTGCGATCGACTCGCGTCACGTGTCCGACGTGGCCCAGATCGATCGATTCGCCGTTCTCGCCGGGCAGTTCGATCCGTTCGCCCGAACAGCACGTTGGTCGTGCGGAAATTGAGCGGCTCGGCGCGGCCGCCCAACTCTTCAATCCGCTGGAAGATGGCTTCGTTGGTTTCGTAGGCCAGAACTCGCTCGACGATATCGCGCGCGGCGTCGTCCGTGTAGCGGCGACCCTGGATGAACCGCGGCTGTAAGCCGGCCTCGGACATCGCCCGGCTGATCGCTGCGCCGCCGCCGTGGACCACCACGGGCCGCATGCCGACGGTGCGCCATGAAAATGATGTCGAGCAGCAGATGACGCAGCGAATCGGGATCTTCCATCACGCTGCCGCCGATCTTGATGACCGTCGTTTTATCCCGGAATCGGCGGATCCACTCCAAGGCCTCGATCAGAACGTCGGCTTTTTCAACGGCAGTCAACAAAGGCTTGCTCCAAGTGCCGGCGCCCGGGGGCGATCTGCGAGTGATGACGCTGCTCATCGACCCCTCCGCACAAACTAGACGAGCTACGCTACGTCCGGAGAAAACGGTTTATTGTAGGCGACCTGAGGGGGGTGTCAACGGGCTGAAGAGCAAGCATGTCGTGAGCGGGGCCGTCCGGCGCCTTCGTGAGATTTCATCCAGGCAGAAAAACTGGCGGCATGGAAGCAGCTTACGGCGGCGAACGGCCCGTGGACCTTTACTACCAGCTTGTCGGCGAGAAGTTGTCGGAAATCGAGCGAGGCGTCTGATTCGGGATTCTCATATTTCAGCGCCGGGATTTCGGCGTGGCCGGGAGTGTCGTCAACGGGCGCAGGAACGACACGAATGCCTTCTCGTTTGAGGTCGCCCGCACGCAACTCGAGGACATAGTACCCGTGCTTGCTGGCCCCCCGCGCGGCGTCTTCGAGCAACAAAAACCTCGCGCGGTAAATGGAAAGCCCAGTCGCGTCGTCCTTTCGCGGAGCAAACGCTTCGGCCGAAACTCCATGTTGATCAACCCACTCTTTGGAAACGGGAACCCGACGATACAGTATCTCGTCATCGGCGATCGGTTCGGCTTCATCGGCGGTCGGCATGAGTCAGCCAGGATGAACGAGGCGCCTTAGCTGAGAAAGACTGGGCATCGGTATATGAGTTTCGAGTTCCGAAACCGCGTCAATTCGATGAGACCACTCGCATGCAGTCGGAGCTTCTCTGTTACGGCCTCGTGACGCCATTCGAATACAATTCCGCCAACGCCATCTTGGACCGTTCTCAAGGGGACTGCGATTCCTGCGTTGCGAAGCTGGGCGGCGATTCGAAATGCGATGGAGACGATGCCGGGTGCTGGCGAGACGAGGCCATCTTCGTCGACCTTAGGATCCTGTTTGCCCCATTCAATCAGCTTGTTTTCGACACTGAACCGCCATTGCTCGAACTGCACGGCGCGATTGCGCTCGACGCTCGCGAATGATTCAGGCGAGCTTCCGCGCGTTGCCTCGTAACTCTCCACGGCTTCGGATAGCCCCGGCGGTCTCTCAATCGTCGACATGGTATCGTCCCCAAAAATGCTGCGCCTGTTCGCTCGTCAGATCCGCAAATGCTTTCACAATGGTCTCATGGCCAAGGTCAAGTCCCGACTGAAGTTCAAGCCCGTCTTCGTCGGCATGAGTCGTCGGGCCTGCGCGGTGAGTACGAAAAGTAGAATTTCCTGTTCCTTTGGGTCTTTCTTCCATCCATTCTTCAATTGAACGTGCAATCGACCTCGATGAGGCTCGATCTCATAATGCCATTCGCCGCTGAAACTTTCCGCCTTAGTCCCCGCAGGGCGCCCGGGCGGAGCGACTAACAGTCGAAAGACGCTGGCCCAATCGTCGGGCGAGGTCCAAACCGACCCTTGGGGTATGTGGTTGACGTAGGTCACTTCCCATTGGTTGGGTTGAAAGTCGCCTACTCCGGACGAGTCTACAAAGTCTTGGAACTGCTCAACGACTCGATCGAACTGTGGCCGAACGGCTTCATACCTGGGATACTCGCCGCCGCCTTCGCCGAGCCAATTCAAGAGCAGGCGGCCGTTCTGGAATTGGAGCATGCGGTCATTGGCCGCGTTCCTGGCCTGTGCTCGGACGGCAACATCTCTTGACAAGGCAAGCTGGAATCCCGCCGTTTCCCAAGCGATGCCCTGTTCAAATCGCTCGAATTGAGGCGGAAGCGCGGGAGCGTCGGTGACGTTTGTCCAATCACCTCCGAGGTGCTGCAGAAACAGGCCGAGATTTGTGTTTCGAAATCGCGGCAACGGTTCGAATTGAACGCCCAGAATCGTTTCGACCACGGGCGGTCGCTCGAATCTTGCAAGAGGGCGGTGTGCTGTCATTGAGGAGAAGACCTGATTCAGGACCAAAACCTGGCGAGCTTTATGCGCCAAACTTTAGCAGATTCAGCATGAGTCCGCATCGGTCGAAGTCCGGCCGGAGAGACCTTCTGCCAAAGTTGGGCTAAGTGCCTTCTATCATTCGATCGGTTCTGCGTAGGCAACGCAAGTTCTTTCTACCTGGCACTCGCCCAATCGGCCGACCCGTTTCACCAGAGCGGCGCCTCGCGGCACAGCACCCGGCACGTTTGTCCGGGCGGACGGCGGATGGCGACGGCCAGGGCGTGCTGCGGCGTGGGATGGAGCAGGGCGAATTGCCACCAGGCCGGATCGTCGTCGAGCTGCGGCGCGAAGGAGATCGAGATCGGCGCCACTCCGCCCATTGGCGGTCCCGATCCGCCCAACTGGATCGAGAAGTCGGCCAGCGGCAAGGAAAGCCCGACTCCCCGAGCTTTCAAATAGGCTTCTTTGAGCGTCCAATAATCGAAGAATCGGCCCGGCGCGTTCGGCCAGCGGCGCCGCGCGAAGATCGGCCACTTCCTGCGGCGAAAAGAAATGGGCCGCCACGTCGGCGCCTGAATTCGGCCGCCCCGAGTTCTCGACGTCGACGCCGATCGGTTCACGCCAGCGCACGCCGCACGCGGCGAGTCCGCGCGTGTGGGAGAGGTTGAACTGCAACTCCATGCCGCATTCGGGTTCCGCGATCTGAGGCCGCCCATACTCATTCGCGTGGAACCGCCAGGCCTCGGGCGGCGCCTTGACGTAGCGAGACAAGGTCAGACGCAGCATCGCATGCGAAACCAGGTAGAGATGTGCGTCTTCGGCACGTACGTAACGCCGCATCCGGTCCCGTTCATCCGCAGATAGGAGGCGTTCGTAGCGGTCGAGCAGATCGGTCCCGCTCGCCTGCTCGGGCTGCAGGCGCCAGAGATGGACTGCGTCGGTCGGAAGTGAAAGTTGAGTCACGATCAGAGCTGCCGCGGAATTCTAAAGCGTAAAGCCGCCTTAGTTTATGTCCTGCACTCTACGCCGGACAAGCCCGCCGCGACGAGCGAAACTTGCCGCCCGCTGGTTTTGTCTCGCGGGTCAGCCGATAGGAATGTTATGAAGCTTACGGAATCTCGTGGAACTGCTGTTGCTGATGGCTCTGAGCCGTATGGCGATGCTGGCAATTTTGCCGGGTCGTCCGTCGGGCCGCTTCCGCGCGATGCCTGCCGGCGCAGGCAATCAGGCGGTGGACGGCATTCGTCTTGCTGACGCTGCTGGCGGCCGGCTGCAAACACCCCGTGCAGGCCGTGACGCGCTCACGGATCGTCAACGAGACTCCGCCGGTCAGCAATGCTTGCCGGCTGGTGGCCATGCCGCTGCGCGGTGCGTCCGGCGAAGGCGTGGCGCGGATTGCGCTGATCGACGTCGACGGCCTGCTGTTGAACATGGACATGACCGGGCTCATGTCCATGGGCGAGAACCCGGTGTCGCTGTTCCGCGAGCGACTCGACGCGGCCGCGGCCGACCCGCACGTCAGGGCCGTCGTGGTGCGGATCAACAGTCCAGGCGGCGGGGTCACGGCCACGGACATCATGTGGCACGACCTGCAAGCGTTTAAATCTCGCACCGGCTATCCGGTGGTCGCCTGCTTGATGGACGTCGCCACGGGCGGCGGCTATTACCTGGCGACCGCGGCAGACCAGATCGTCGCGCATCCGACCACGGTGACCGGCGGCTTCGGCGTGATCCTGAATCTGTACAACTTGCAGGACGCCATGGCTCAATTCAACATCCTCGGCACGCCGGTCAAGTCGGGCCAGAACGTTGACTTGGGCTCGCCTATCCATCCGCTGGAAGCCGAACAGCGCGAACTGTTGCAGCAGATGAGCGATCAGTTTCACGCGCGCTTCAAACAAGTGGTGCACGCGGGCCGGCCGAGCCGCCGTTTGCAGAACGAGCAGGACTTTGACGGCCGGATTTTCACGGCCCCGCAGGCACAGCAGCGGAACCTGATCGACACGATCGGCTACCTGGATGACGCCCTGGCGCTGGCCGGCCGCATGAGCGGCTGCCCGCGGACGCAGGTGGTGTTCTACCACCGGCCCAATGACCCGGCTCGCACGCCCTATGCCGTTACGCCGAACGTGCCGCTGCAGCAGGCGATGATTCCTTTGAGCCTGCCGGGATTCGACCGCAGCCGGCTGCCGACGTTCCTCTATCTCTGGCAGCCCGACCCGACGCTGGAAAAGCTGGGCGGCCGATAGCTTTGCAGGTCTCGAACGACGGTTGCGAATTTGCCTGTCGGCAAGCGCACAGCGCGGCCAACGGCATGCTGGTCGCCGTCGCTCTCAAAACTTGCCGCGACCAGATCACGGCTCAGCACCCGGCCGGACGAGAGGGGGACGTTTCCGCAGGCACGGCGGCGCCGCGGGTCAGATTGGAAACGCCGAAGCCCTCATCCACATCCCCGAGGCAAGCACTTCGGCCGGCAGGTCCAGTTGTTCAAAGAATGTGCCGGAGTATTGCCAGAGTCGCTTTTCCGCGTGCGGCGCAATGCTTTCGCCCTCCTTCACGTCATAGTCTCCGGTAGGGGTGGTGGTCGTCGATTTTCGCTCCCAGAGCGTCTTGCCGTCGCGCGTAATCCTGGCATGGCACTCGACCTTCATTTCGGTGATCCGCTCTGCATCGTCCGGCGGTTTGGCAAAGAAGCCAAAAAGGCGGTTTCCGCGGTACAGCGTCCGGCCCGTCGGACCAGACGTATAGCTCAGCTCCAGCGTTACCGGTTCTCCGTAAAGGTCGGCGATCGTTTGATCCAAAGCAAACCCGCAGCATGGGCAGGCGACCGAGGCGCCGATCCATTGGTCGGCGACCGTGCACGGCAGACAGCATGCGGGGACAGGTGACGACGACGGGCATGGTCGTTGGGCCGTTTGGTGACGGACTTGGAAAACCGAACCTTGCAATGATTCAATCAGCCCGCCGTAAGCGCGGAAGGGCGCTGCGCCGGCAAACCGCCGCCTATTTCTCTGCCATCTCCCGCAACAGCTCCTTGGCTTCGGCGGCCGCCTTGCTGTCAGGGTACTCTTCGATGATTTTCTTGAGCTTTTCGCGGCCGGCGTCGCGCGAGACGGGATTCTTCAGCATTTGCTTGGCGAGAGCCAGACTTTTTGACGCCCGCTGCTCGGGATCTTCGGGTTTTGACGAGGCTGCGTGGGCGGAGTCGTCGTCATCATCGTCCGCGGAGTCGCCGCGGTTGTCCGACGGCTTCGTGCGAGTCGAGTCGCCCGCGACGCTGGGGAAAGTCAGGCGGTACTGCAGGTTGAACTTCAATCGCAAGATGTCATAGGCCTGGGCGATCGTCTGCCCGTCGCTGCCGTAGGACTTTTTCATGATCTTTTCCGTGTCGAAGATGGTCAAGCGACCGGCTTCGGCGGCCAGCGCGCGAACTGCGCAACTCGTCCGCGATACTCTCCATGATCATGGCATCGGCCGTGACCAGCACGATCAACTCGGGATCGACGTCTTTCACGTCGAGGTCTTTGAGCCTGGCGGCGCTATCCGGCAAAACTTCCGCCCAGTGGCGATAGAAGTTCACCATCTTGACGAAGAACTTGCGGCTCCGCCTGGCGTTGGTCGGCAAGGGCGGCCGCGGGAACTTCTTGAGTTTGTCGTACATCGCGCGATTCACGTCGCCGAGCTTGTTCCAGTACTCCAGCGTCTTATGGCCGTCTCCCATGGCCATGGCGCCGACGCTCTGTGCGGCTTGGGCAATTCGGACAACGGACGCAAGCCGCTTTGCGCCGAGAGCATCACCTGGCGAATGTGTTCGGCCGAAATCGCGAAGTTGAGATTCTGGCCGTCGGTGCGGTTCCAGGTGTTCAGCCCGACGACTTCGCCCTTCAGATTGACGAGCGGTCCGCCGCTGTTGCCGCCGGAGATGGGCGCCGTGGTTTGCAGCCAGATGGCGTCCTGGTCGTAGCCCAGCATGTCGGTGTAAATATCGCGTTTGGAGCCGCCCATGAGCAGATCGCGAATGTCGGACCCGGAGCGGACGGAACTGATAATGCCGTCGCTGACCGAACCTTCGAATCCCTTGGGCGCCCCGAAAGCCAGCACCGAGTCGCCTTTTTCGGGGCGTGCTGCCGCCAGCGGCAGCGATTGCAGCGCTCGGCCGCCCGGTCGGATCTTCAAGATCGCCAGATCCTTGCCCGGAGAGACCACCAAAAAACCTTCCACGTTGAACTTGCTTTTGTCGCTGAGGAACGTTGCCGTGGCGGACTTCGCCCCTTCGATCACGTGGTAGTTGGTGGCAATGGTTCCCTGGTCGTCGATGACAAAACCGCTGCCCAGGCCGATCCCCGGCACCTCGATCTTCACCACCGCCGGCTCCACCGTCTGCACGACCCGTTTGGTCGCGCCGGGGCCGCCGGTCGGCGAAACGCTGGCCGTTGGCATGGGCGCCGCCGCCGCAGGAGGATTGGACGCGCTCGAAAGCGACGTATTGGCAGGAGCATTGGGCGCCGTCGCGCGGGGCATTGTCTGCGGTGCGGAGAGGCTGGGACTTGCACCTGCGGATTCGTTCGTCGCGCTCAATGAGGGGCTTGCGGCGACGGTCCGCTGCGGCTGCGAAGAGACTGCCGGAGCGACCGGCGCCGGCGAAGCCGGAGTGACGATGCTGCCCGTGAGTACGGTATGCGCGATCCGTTGGCGCCGGCGTTGTCTCGGGCGCCGTTTCGGTCTCGCAATCGCTTCGTCCTGCGGCGCGACCGGCGCCGAAGCGGGCGACTTGAAGATCAGGTACAGGCCGAACCCTGCGAGGGGAACAAACGCCGCGCCCAGGGCCAGGCGCCGGCGACCAGCCAAGACCGCCCGCCGCCGCTGGTTGCATTGAATCGTTGAGGAGGCGGAAGAGACCTTGGGGAAGCGAACGCCCCTGATTGCGTTCCCAGCACGTCGGGGCCGGGAAATGCCGCGGGCGGCGCGCGGGGCGATTGCGGAACGGCTGCTTCCGGTACGGAGAATTCGCCGCTGCAATAGGGACATTGAGCCATCTGGCCGGCCAACTCGGAACCGACGGCGACGGTTTGATTGCAGTAAGGACAGGCGAGATGCAGGTCCATGTCCAGAGCCCTCTTTTCTTAAATACTGACAACGGAAGCGACGGAAACGCCGCTGAGCACCGCTCCGACTGCCGCCTGCGACTCGCCTTTCCTCGCGAAAGCGCAGGCGACATACTGCAGATTCACCCCCGCCTATGGTAGCAACCGCTGGCGCACGGAGCAACGATTTTGGTTTGACTGCGAGGAGATCACATATCAGGTAGCGAAAAAGCGTGTGAGTTCCGGCGCGAACGAATCGCCGGCCGGAATCTTCGCGGATTCCGCTACAGGCTCTCCATGTTCCCTGAATCAACAGGCCCGAATCAACGGATCTGTTCCATGTCCTCGCCTTCTACGTATCGGTCCGCGCGATGCTTCGCATTCCCGGCGCCTGGTTGCATCCCCGCGAACTGCTGGAGCGCATGCCGGCCGGCTTCCCGTTGAAGCCTGAGAGCCTGGTACTGCCGGAAGGCGCCGAGATTGAGTTCACGCCCATGCCGCCGGACGAGCAGTTTGCCGCGATCTTCGCGTCGTCGTGCCGGAGTCCGGCGACGGACGAGGAATTGGCGAGTGTGGACCGCTATACCGTGAACATTGGCTTGAGCGGTCCGGGCGGCTCGCGGGACGCGGCGCGGGCAATGTTGCTTGCGGGCGCGGCCCTCGTCGCGCCGGCGGGGCGGGAGTTTTCATCGACAACAGCGCCTTGGCGCACGGCGGCGGTCATTGGATCGAAATGGCCGATGACGGCGGCTCCGATGCGTTGAGTTTTGCCTTCGCGTCCATCGTCAGCGGCGAGCGCGAGTTGTGGACGATGGGCATGCACGTACTTGGCTTTCCCGATCTTGTCATGCGGCGCTCTGACGGAGATCTCGAGACGATGGTCGAGCTCATCCGCTACGTCTCGGCCGGAGAAAAGCCGATCGGCGACGGACACTTGCTGGCCGACGTCCGCGGCGCGTTGCACTTTCGCGTGACGGCGACGTCCTCCGACGAACGGACCGCGGGGAGTCCGATGCACAATCCTTTCGGCCGCTTGCGACTGACGAGCATGAAGGAGATTGCGGAAAACAACTGAAGACGACGGCGCCCGCTGCCGCGGACTCGATGAGATTGCTTTTACGGCGCTGGGGGAGTTTCGTAGAGTCCAAGCAGCCGTTTCTGCTTCGCCTGAGCGCCGCCGGCGTCTGGCGGGAAAGCTCCGGACCACGCCTTGAAAAAGACAGTGTGTCAATCTAGAAAAATCTTTTTTTGCGACACGTTGCGTTTGAAAATCTCGCCACTCATATTAGCCCCCGTGATCGCTTGCAATGCGTCGGCGATACGACCCGAACCCGCACAGAAAGGCAGACGCGATGAACAACCGGCCCGGACATCAGGCTCTTGTGTCACGGCGTTCTCAACTGCTAGGGGCCCGCACCAAGCGTCGGCGCAGCCGCGCGCGCGGGAGACGGGCGCCTGTGGAATCGGGCTCGCGAGCGGCCGCAGCGCCGTCGAGCAACTCGAAGACCGGCGGATGTTGGCCATCGACTCGGGCGCCACAGCGGATGCGGCCGCGACGAGCGTGGTGCAGCAAGAATACGGGCAATTGCCGCTGAGCTTCGAGGCCAACCAGGGCCAGACCGACAGCCAGGTCGATTTTCTCGCCCGCGGCGCCGGCTACGCGCTGTTCCTGACGGATACCGGCGCCGTGTTCAACCTGAGCGCCGCCGCCGTCAACTTCTGCGGATCGTCCAACGGACGCAAATGCCGCCGCGGGGACGGTGATTCGGATGCAATTCGCGGGCGCCAACGCGGATCCCGTCGTGACGGGCGTCGATCAGCAGCAGACGCTCAGCAACTACTTCGTCGGCGGCGACTCGAGCCAATGGCAGACGGGAGTCGCCAACTTCAGCCGGGTCAAGTACCAGGACCTCTACGCAGGTATCGACGCGGTCTTCTACGGCAACCAGCGGCAGATGGAGTACGACTTCAACATCGCTCCCGGCGCCGATCCCGGTCAAATCCAGTGGCAGATCGACGGCGCCGACGGACTCGGCATCGACGACGCCGGCAATCTCCTAATCCACACGGCCGGCGGCGACCTGGTCGAGAAAGCGCCGACGATCTACCAGGACGTAGATGGCCAGCGCGTGCCGGTTGCCGGGCATTTCGTGCTGGAAGGAGCGATCGCGTCGGCTTTGCCATTGGGCGCCTATGATGCGTCGCTGCCGCTGGTCATCGATCCGGTGCTGGATTATTCGACGTACTTGGGGGGCAGTGACGACGATGTTGGCGTCGGCATCGCGGTCGACTGCCGCCGGCCACGCCTACGTCACCGGCTACACCCTGTCAGCGAACTTCCCTGTCACGCTCGGCGCCTACCAGTCGAGTTTCGGCGGCGACTATCGACGCCTTCGTGGCCAAGCTGAATGCCGACGGCGCCGGCCTGGTCTACTCCACCTACCTGGGCGGCAGCGGTGACGGACAGGGCGACGGCATCGCCGTGGACGGCGCCGGCAACGCCTACGTCACTGGCCACACCTATTCGACCAACTTCCCTGTCACGCCCGGCGCCTATCAAACGAGTTGCGGCGGTCACGTCATGACGCCTTCGTGGCCAAGCTCAAGCGCCGACGGCGCCAGCCTGGTCTATTCCACCTACCTGGGCGGCACGCTTCGGCGATGTGTGCGGCTACGGCATCGCCGTCGACGGCGCCGGGCAACGCCTACGTTACGGGCTTGACTACCGACCCGAGCGACTTCCCCGTCACAGCTGGCGCCTATCAAACGAGTTCCGGCGGCCTTTATGACGCCTTCGTGGCCAAGCTCGGCGCCGACGGCGCCAGCCTAGTCTACTCCACCTACCTGGGCGGCAGCGACATCGACGAAGGCAACGGCATTGCCGTCGACGCCGCCGGCAACGCCTACGTTACCGGCTACACATACTCAGCGGACTTTCCCGCGACGCCCGGCGCCTACCAAATCGAGCTTCGGCGGCTATCAAGACGCCTTTGTGGCCAAGTTGAGCGCCGACGGCGCCAGCCTGGTCTATTCCACCTACCTGGGGGGCAGTCTCCACGAATCGGCATACGGTATCGCCGTCGACGCCTTCGGCCACGCCTACGTCACTGGCCACACCAACTCGACGAACTTCCCCGTCACGCCCGGCGCCTATCAAACGAGCATCGGTGGCTATGCACCGACGAAGACGCCTTCGTGGCCAAGCTGAGCGCAGACGGCGCCAGCCTGGTCTATTCCACCTACCTGGGCGGCAATACCTTGATCATGGCTACGGCATCGCCGTTGACGCCGCCGGCCACGCCTACGTCACGGGCGAAACCTTCTCATCGAATTTTCCCATCACGCCCGGCGCCTATCAACCGAGTGGCGGCATTGACCACGGCCTTTACGACGCCTTCGTGGCCAAGCTGAGCGTTGACGGCGCCAGCCTGATCTACTCCACCTACCTAGGCGGCGGCGACTGGGACGATTCTGGCAACGGCATTGCCGTCGACAGCGCCAGCAACGCCTACGTTACTGGCCGCACCTACTCAGCGGACTTCCCCACCACGCCTGGCGCCTATCAAACCAGTTTCGGCGGCGGCATCACCGGCAGCACTGATGCCTTTGTGGCCAAGTTCCTGCTGAACAACGTCGCACCCTTGCCTCCGACCGATAGCGACGCGACCCCCAACAGCGTTGTGGAAGGCGCCGCCAACGGCACGGCAGTCGGCGTGACCGCCTCCTCAACCGACGCCGACGGCGATCTCGTCAGCTACACCCTGACGGACAGCGCCGGCGACCGCTTTGCCATCGACATTTCGAGCGGCGTGGTAACGGTAGCCCATGGCGATCTGATCGATTACGAGTCGGCCAGCGGGCACAGCTATCATATTACGGTCCAGGCCAGTGACGGCGAGCTGACGTCGAGCCAGACGTTTACGATCGTCGTGACGAGTGTCGCCCCGGCTGCCCCCATCGATAGCGACGTGGCGGCCAATAGCGTTGTGGAAGGCGCCGCCAACGGTACGCCGGTCGGCATTACCGCCTCATCCAGCGACCCGGCCGGCGGCGCAGTGACCTATACCCTGACGGACAACGCCGGCGACCGCTTTGCCATCGGCATTTCGAGCGGCGTGGTAACGGTAGTCCGTGGCGATCTGATCGATTACGAGTCGGCCGACGGGCACAGCTATCACATTACGGTCGAGGCCAGCGACGGTGAGCTGACGTCGAGCCAGACGTTCGCGATCGCCGTGACGCAGGCCGACGTGAGCATCAGCGGCGAGGGCGCGTCGATCGTCGGTCACGAGCTTGTGCCACTTGCCGACGTGCTCGTAGCGACTTTCCATCTCTCCGGCGGGTCCCCACCCCCAGGCGACTTCACCGCGATGATCGACTGGGGCGACGGGCAGACTTCGAGCGGCACGGTCTCGGCGGCGGGCGACGCCTACCAGGTGACCGGTTCGCACACGTATGCCGGCAGCGGATCGTTCACGGTCAAGACGACGGTCGTTGACGGCGGTCTTTCCGCGATCGTCAATGGCAGCGCCGCGATTTCCGCCCGCACGCCGCACGAACGATATGTCGCGGCGGTCTACCTGGACGTGCTGGGCCGCAGCGTCGATCCGGACGGGCTGGCTTATTGGGCCGGGCGGCTCGATGCCGGCACGGCGATCAGCAGCGTCGCTGAGTCGATCGTCGATAGCGACGAGTACTACGCCAATTTCGTCATCAAGCCCGCCTTTCTGAAACTGCTGGAGCGCGCAGCAGACGCAGACGGCGTCCGCTATTGGACGACGCAAATGCGAGGCGGGCTGACCGACCAGCATCTCCAAGCCAAACTGGTCTCGTCCGACGAGTTCTACGACAATGCCGGCGGAACCGACATGGCGTGGGTCGACGCGGTGTATTCGCTGCTGCTGGGCCGCGCGGCCGACGCGGCGGGCGAAACCTATTGGAGCGGCCAGTTGTCCGACGGCCAGACTCGCTCGCAAGTGGCCGAGCGCATCGCCGGCAGCCAGGAGAACAACACGCAGCTCATTAACGACGACTACTTTCATTACCTGGGCCGCGCGGCCGATCCCGACGGCCTGGCCTACTGGCTCGAGCAGTTCGCCGCCGGCAAGACCAACGAAGACGTGATCGCCGGTTTCACGGGTTCGGACGAGTATTACCAGGAGCATACGGCTTAAGCGTGCAGGCGACCGTCGGCGGCTCTGATCGGTCAGCCGCGGCAAGCCATGCATGGCCAATGTCGCATGCTGTGATTGAGACCGTCAGACGAGTGGCTTCGGTCGCGCCAGGCACGCCGGGCCCGATCCCAATGGCGATGCGTCCTTCGGCGAAGTGCGACATGCGCGGAGCGACGTGCGGCCGTGGGGCACGATGATCGTTAAGGCGCGGCAACCGACCAGCGCCAGCAATTCGCGATCGCCAATTTTCGACATGCTCAGGTCGATGATCTGCAGCGATCGCAAGGGAACTAAGGTCGCAAGCTCCGCCGCACTGGGCGACGTGCCGGACATCAGGACTTTGACGATGCGGTCGTAGCCGGGCCCGGACTGGCTTTCCGCATATCCGCCGACGCGACGCAGCATTTGCCGGGCGGCCCTTTCGTGCATCGCATCGGAGCAAATGCAAATCGCGCCGAGTAGAAGGATAGCGCCGCCGTGAACAAGCAAGCAGCAGAACTTGCCGGTTGATCTGAATTGCATGACCCGGTTCCTCGTAGGAGAGCGTTTGCCGTTCGGTATAAGTCGCGCAGAGACGTTAAAACACGCAAGAAAACGTGAGATTTGCGCCAGTTTTTCGTGAAGCGACGGTGCTAGCGGTTGCGAGCGGCGGCGAAACGCTGCTGATGCGGCAAGCGTGCGGAGACGAAGAAAACCTTTAGATTGCGCCGTCAGGACGGCGCAAAGCGGACCCCGGCGCCAAAACCCGACTTCTCGCAAACAGGCAGCAGCTATGCATCCCGTTGTTCCCCACTCCGCTTCCATCTTGTTGATTGACGACGAACCCGACATGCTCGATGAGGTTTCCTCGGCGCTTTCACAGACGGGCTACGTCTGTCGATGTTGCCAGGAACCGCGCGCGGCCGTGATGATGGCCTCGCAGCTCAAGCCGGACCTGATCGTCTCCGACATCAACCTGGGCGACGCCAGCGGATTGGAGTTGTGCGAGGAAATCAAGCGGGTCGACGGATTGGCCAACGTGCCGGTGATCTTTCTCTCCGGCGCAGATACCCGACGTCGTCAAGCGATCTCGCGCGGCCGGCGGCGTTTACTACTTGCGAAAGCCATTCGATCCCGAAGTGCTGACCGAGTTGGTCGACAAGGCTCTCTGGATGCCGCACCTGGTCACGCATTACGTCAAGCCGCAACCGATCGCCTGAGCGGCCCCGGACGTCGTGCGGAAAGGATTGGCGGAAAAGACGATGCGCGACGCCGCGCGAAGTTGGTGATGACCTGTCAGTCAGTCGCTTGTTTTGCCGGCGAGATACCAAGGCGAAGCGTGAGCGAGGCAAAAGCCGGCATTCCCTTGCTTGCGTTTCGGGTTAGCATGAGTGAGCAACTCACCGTTACGACGCGACCCCGAAGCCGCGTAGGTTTGACACAAATTGCGGCATCGCCGCATAATGACCGGGTTGTTTTCTTGATGCTGGCGAAAGGAGGCTGTCGTGGAAGTGCAATCGCCTGACCAACTCGTCAAGAAGAAATGCCTGCCTTGCGAAGGAGGCGTCGCAGCCTATTCGCTCGAGCAAGCTCAAGCACAATTGACCCGGCTGGATGGCTGGCGCTTGACCCACGAAGGCAAGCGGATCCGGAAAGACTGGACCGTGAAGCACTTCATGGCGGGCATCGACTTCTTCAACCGCGTCGCTCAGGCGGCGGAAGAGGACAACCACCATCCCGATCTGCACCTGGAAGGCTATCGCAACGTCTACATCGAGCTTTGGACCCATGCCATCGGCGGGCTGTCCGAGAACGATTTCATACTTGCGGCGAAGATCGATCGGTTGCCGGTGCAGTTGAAAGCCTGAGGCGCGCGTTTCGGCACGACACATGTGCCATTCCTATGCGCCTGCGCGGCATATCCTTGCGTTTCTTGCGCACGAAGGACGCCTCGTTCGCCGCTGCCGGCTTCCGTTTCATTGGCAGCCAGGCGATCGCATCTGGCTTTTGCGGCAAGGTTTGCAATTGCACATATCGCCGGCGGGGCGTCGTCGGTGAGTTGAGGCGGGCGGCGCGGCATGGAAGCTGCCTAGAGGGAAGCCGTCCGGCGCCGTCGATGCGCCGGGCGATCTGATATCTTTCCCTCTGTTTGAGAAAGTTCGCCATGAGCGTCAACGCGTCCAGCAGCCGAGCAGCAATCAAACATCATCCGGACGGAAATCTTCCCCTGTTTACTGAGGAGCAATGGCGGGAATTGCTTGCTGAGGATCGCCTTGCCTTGGGCAGCGTATCGATGCTGTTGATGAGCATCGTTGGCGTGGGAATGCTCGGCGTGATGATCGTGGTCACGATCATGGCATTCCTCTGACGCCTTGCGGGCTTCACGCCTTGCAACTCTCAACGCCGAGAAAGCGCCGACAAGAGCAACCCGAGGTCGGCCGCGCGAAGTCGCCGTCCTTACCACCAGCTTCGACCTGGGTTCCAGGGCCAGTAGCTGTGCTTGGCGCCGCCGCCGATGTGCCATTCCATGTTGGCCGTGAGCGAGAGGTTATGCATAATGCCCATGCCGTCGCCCGCCCCGTACGCGATGTTGTCGCGGACGTCGAAGCGAAACGCCAGGCGGTTGCCGAATCGGTACTTGAATCCGCCGCCCCAGGGAAATTGGAACAAGGTCGAATGCACGACCTGATCGATCTCGTTGACGAAGTGGATGTCGGCGAGACCCGTGCCGAGAATCAAATAAGGGCGAAATCGAGTATCGCCCCAGGGGTACCAGAGCCAAGAGACGTCCCAGAGAAAGAGCTTCTCGTCGCCCATCTTGAAGGGACGGTTTACGTAGGTATTGCCGACTTTGGAGAAGCCGAAAGAAGTCTCCGTGCCGAACTGCTTTGACATATCCCAGCCAAAACGGAAGCCGGTGTAGAATCCGGCGCCCGCGTCGACGCGTCCCTTGATCGGGGTGGCCGCCAGCAGCGTGCCGGCGAACGCGTCGAGATGGAAGGGGCGGAACATCCAGCTTTCGCGAGACAGAGGCGCTTTGAAGGCCGGAGGATAAGGTTTGGCGTAAGGGCCGGCCATTGCGGAGGGGAATCCCTGCAAGGCGGATTCCCCTGACAGCGGCTCGGGAGTCAGTTCGCTCTCATCCAGCGGCGCGGCGTCCCGTTGAATCCAGCTCGGCTGCTCGCCTTGCCATTCAGGCCCTGCGGGCCGGGGCAGCAGTTCGGCTTCGCCGCGCCCAGGCGCCGCTTGCATGGCCGAGGCGAACTGCATGGCGGGCGAGTTCTCAATCGGCGAGGGCAACGTCGGTTCGCTGATTTCCAGCTCCGAGGCCGGAGCCGGCAGCCGCAGCGGGTTGCCGGCGTCTCCAGCAGGCGTCGCTTGTTGCGCGTGTGCGGCGCGCGGCGCCATCGCCAGCGCAATCGCCGTCAACCACATCGCCCAAGACCGCCGAGTCGCCATGCGCTGCCTTACGGCATCGTCCGCCGCGTCAGATTGTCGAACAGAAGTGCGTGAGTTTCCACCGCGACGGCCAGGCTTTCCCGCAGCAGGGCGCAGCAACAACCCTCGTGGTAATCCGCTAAGAAGAGGGCGGGGATTATGGCGAGTGGTTGGTTTCGCGTCAATGCGAGTCGGCGTCTTCGGGCGTGCTAGCAGCCCAGGCGGAATTGAGCTTCCTGGAAGATCGAGGGCGAGCCTATAATCCCGCCGCAAATCGGACTGTCTCAAAGCAAGTTTTGAGGCGGCAAACGGCGTCGACCCGCACGCGACGTGCTGCGGATGAGGAAGCGACGCCCCAGGCTCACAAGGAGGCGACCATGCTGTCTTTCGTTTGCAACGGCGTCCGAGGTTGGTGCTTCGCGACTGCGTGCCTTGTGGGGCTTGCCGCACCGAGTGGGTCGCGAGCTGCGGAAGAACCCGCGTCTGCAGACGTTGAAGCTCGTGAAGCGCTTCCCGCGCCTGCCGCCGAGGCGCCGGTCGATGAGCTTCCGCCGGCTTCCGAAAAATCGCCAGCCGCTGCATCGGCCTCCGCCGACGTGGAAGCGGCGCAACATGCGATCGATCCCGAGGCCGAGGTCGCAGAGTTCGCTCGCCGGCTGTCTGAGAAACTCAAAATCACGGGGCCGCGCCGTCGCCCTACCCCGCGGCCGGCTTGGGAGAGCATGTTGACGGAGGAGTCGTGTCCGGACGATTGTCCCGTTTGCGGCGCGCCGCTGGCGGCATCGGACGATTCGCTGCTCGCAACGCGGAAGGATTCTCGCTGGCGCAAAGTTCCTCATGTCGACTGGCTGTTTCAGGATATCGACGTGAAAGACATGGACCTCGAAGCGGCCGGCGAGCGGGATGAAAAACTACAGCCCGGCGAACCGGCCCAGGTGATTCTCGAACTGCGGGAAAAACTCGGCGCCGGCGCCGTCCGCGGCACCGAGTTTACCGTCGAACCCAAGGCGTTCGCCCGCTGGGTTCGCGCCTTGGACCGCGAGAATCCGCCTGAGGCGCCGGAAGTGGCCGTCGAAGTTCCTCAGACGTCTTACCCGCAATATGTTGAGGACAGCGCCGCTCCGGCCAACGTTGACGAGGCGACGATTTCGGCCTTGCGCCGGCAAGCCGCCAACTCGACGATGCTGCGGAGTTGCTCGAACAGCAAAACCTGTTCGAACGCGCCGACGAACTGCGCGACCAGGCCGACCGGTTGCGCCGCGATGCGCGGGCGTACCTGAAGGAACGCATCGTGCCGGCGCCCGATGCGACGACCGAACGCAAGGCGTCTGCAGCAATTCAGTCCGTTGCCGGCCGCGTGCCGCTGGTGATCGAGTTCTTCGAGGATAGCCTGGCGGCGTTTCGCAAGGCGTTCGATGCGCGGCATCCGAGTGCTACGGGAAACTCCGAGTCGCGGCATTCGAAGTCGACTCAGGTTTTCCAATTCATCGTGGCATTAACTCGCTGATTTTTCGCAGCGCAGGCATTGCCTCTCTGATTAGCAGCGCCTCTCTGATTAGATGGGCGCTTGTAATCGCTGGACCTGATCAACGGCGGAGTGGGCCGCGTCGCGCTACGTCTTCCCGCCTTGATGTTTTTTCTGTGCCCGGCGCATCCGCACTTATCTTGGGTGGGAACATCTAAGGGCGAAGTAGGCCTGCTATCTTGCCGATAGTATCCATTGCCTTCACTCACCCCAGTTTCTCTGATCTGTACGCGGTTGCCTCTCCCTGCAACCTTCTGTACGCAGCCAGGAGAACCATGCGCTCATGTTGACCAGTGAACGACAGATTCAATCGCTGGATGATCTACGACGTTACGTTAATGAAACCTTGTGCGAGTTCGACAATTTGGAAGTTGGCGCGTTCCGGATGACGGAGCGAATTCTGTTGCGCGGGGGCAAGCCGTGTGGACTTTACTTTTGCTTGCACGGGCCGCGCGCCGTGAAGTTTTCCGCGATCTGGGAAACGCAACGCAACATGGTGCTGTTTTACGGCTCCAGTGGAGAACGATTTCAGAAAACGCAACTTGTGGCGGCGCCTGCCTTGGAGTTTGCAGCCGCATAACAGCACGGCGTCCTGGCCGAATGTTTCCACGCGCCTCGGTCAGGGGGAGCTCCGCTGGAACTCGAATGCCGTTGACGTTTCGTTCGTTGGCATGTATACATAATTACACTAATTGGTCATACACGGAGGTTGGCTCATGCTAGTGCTCTCTCGCAGGGAAAACGAGCGGATCAGGCTCGGTGATTCGATTGTGGTGACGGTTGTGCGGTTGTCGGGCGACAAGGTCCGCCTGGGGATTGAGGCCCCGTCCAACGTGGTCGTCCTCCGTGACGAGTTGCAGCCGCACGCTGACGCGCCGCTCGCCGATGTCGCCGGCGTCGACGCCGCTGCTGATGTTGGCGACACGCTTCGCGAAGCGTGTAGTTGCTCTCCGATCGCTACGGTTCCGACTTGATGTAAGTCCTTGGCAGACGCGGTTCTGCTGATGGATTTGGGGCAGGCATTTCCGAGCGATTGGAGTTTTGTGCCAGATTTAAGCTGATCGGATCCGGGAATCTTCGAGCGCGGGTTCCGACGCGCTTGGTCGCTGACCGATCAGCAATGCTGGCCGCGCCTGGCTGGAGAGAAGAGCGAACCGTTTCGCGGCACGGGACGCACTCGCCGGGCGCGGCCAGCAGAACCGCTAGAACCTGCCAAAGGCGGCGGCTGGGGCAAATCTATTTGGGCGGCTTCTTCCGCCTCATCCCGCCGGCGGCAAACAAGACTGCCGGCCGCGGAACGACGCTTTCAAGCGGCCGAGGGCCGCTCTGCCTCGCTGCTCGTCCAGTCCCGGCTTAACCGGCGGCGGCAGTCTGACCGATACCCCCGAGTGCACGGGCGGCGGAATGTTCCCTGGCCGGGATCAATCAAGAGAGCGGCATATTTTTGCAAATTTTTTTGACTTGAGGCCCCCGCTTATGTAACCTGACGCGCTGGAGAACCGGGAAGTGTTCACAGGTTCCAACGTTTGGGAACCCAGAGCTCTGCCCGCCTACCCGCTGCCCAGGCAACAGCCAGACCAACCCGATTGCCTGGCATGGCCGGATGCGCCGAACGATTGGCGTCCCACCCCGGCGACATTAAGGAACCTTAGCAAAAAACCTCGGTAAAGCCCGGGCCTCGTTCAAACCAGGACGTTGAGTCCGGATAAAGGTTGTCCCGCCCGTATCTCGTTGCGCTTCGAAGAATCAAGCAATCTGTCATTCAGGGAGAGTTTACATGTCTACCGTCAGGATGGGTCGTCGTGGGTTCTTGACCGTGGGAGCTGTGGCGGGCGCCGGGCTGACGCTGGCTGATTTCTTTCAGCTCCAGCAGGCCCAGGCCGAGCAGAAGAACTACGACTTCATTGAGGCCAAAGCCAAGAGCGTGATTCACATCTTCCTGCCCGGGCGGCATGGCCCATCAGGAATCGTTCGATCCCAAGCCCTACGCTCCGATCGAGTACCGCGGCGAACTGAAGCCCATTCACGACCAAGATCCCCGGCGAAGTCAGTTCTCGCGAGTCGCTGCCCAAGACGGCGGCAGATCGCCGACAAGATCACGGTCATCCGCTCCATGACGCACGGCGAAGCGGCCCACGAGCGCGGCACGCACAACATGTTCACCGGCTATCGGCCCAGCCCGGCGCTGATGTTCCCCAGCATGGGCAGCGTGGTCAGCCACGAGTACGGTCCGCGCAACAACCTGCCGCCGTACGTCTGCATTCCCAATCAGCCGAACGAGTTCGCCGGCACCGGCTATCTGAGCTCGTCGTTTGCGCCGTTCAGCCTCGGTTCGCGATCCGGCTGCAGGCGGCTTCAAGGTTCGCGACCTGAACCTGCCCGGCGGCGTCGACGATGCTCGCTTCAACCGCCGCCGCTCGGCGCTTGGAAGCCGTGAACGACTACTTCGCCAAGAAGGAGAAGTCGGACGCGCTGGGCGCCATGAACACGTTCTACGAGCGGGCCTACAGCCTGATCAGCTCGCAGAAAGCCCGCGAGGCGTTCGATATCGACAACGAAGCCGCCGAGCGTCCGCGACGAGTACGGCCGCAACGACGCCGGTCAGCGGATGCTGATGGCCCGTCGCTTGGTCGAAGCGGGTGTTCGCTTCGTCACGCTGACCTACGGCGGCTGGGACATGCACAACAACATCACCGGCAGCATGAAGAGCCAGATTGCCCGCGTTCGATCAGGCCTTCGCGACGCTGATTACGCGACCTGGACCGCAACGGCCTGCTGGACGACACGCTGGTCATGGTTTCCAGTCGGAATTCGGCCGCACGCCGAAGATCAACGGCACCGCCGGTCGCGATCACTGGCCGAAGGTGTTCAGTGTCGTGCTGGCCGGCGGCGGCGTCAAGCGCGGCTTCGATCTACGGTTCGTCGAACGCACCGCCTCGCGAGCCGGAGGACGACGAGATCGGACCGGCCGATCTGGCGACCACGGTTTATCATCAGCTGGGCATCGTGGCCGACAAGGAACTGATGGCGCCCGGCAATCGCCCGATCGAGATCGTCGACGGCGGCAAGGTTCGCAAGGGCCTGTTGGCCTGATTTGCCCCAGGGCAATGAACGCAGAGCAATGAATGGGACCCTCTCCGAGCCAGGCCGCCGGAGAGGGACTCGAGGGCGGCCGGTGCGGTGGCAATAGCCGCTGCGCAAGCCCAAGGCTGCAAGAAAATGGGGCGAGGTTGCATCGTTGTCGAAATGCTGAAGAAGATGAGGTGCTGATGTCTGCCTGCCTGAGTTGCCGCTCGTCGCGCTGGCGCATTGTCAATCGGTGCTTGCCGCTTTGGACTCGCGTCTTTGCGTTCGTTGCAGCGGGGCTTCAATCGGCGCAAGCCGCCAGTCCCAGTCTCGGCTCGATTCGCCCTACGGCGCACAGCGCGGCAGCGAGATCGAAGTCAGTTTCAACGGCGCCAACCTCGCCGACGCCCAGGAAGTGCTGTTCTATTATCCGGGCATCACGGTCACATCCCTGGAGGCGGTCAATGATAAGACGGTCAAAACCAGGCTGAAGATCGAACCCGATTGCCGGCTGGGCATTCACGCGATGCGAGTCCGAACGGCGACGGGCATTACGAACTTGCGAACGTTCAATGTCGGCGCCTTGCCGGAAACGGCCGAAGTCGAACCCAACAACGAGTTCGTCTCGCCGCAGAAGATCAACCTCGATACGACGGTCAACGGCTTCGTCAACAACGAGGACGTCGACTATTACCTGGTCGAAGCCAAAAAGGGCGAGCGGATCACCGCCGAGATCGAAGGCATTCGCTTGGGTAATGCGTTCTTCGATCCTTATGTGGCGATTCTGGATGCGAAGCGTTTCGAGCTCGCTAGTTGCGACGACGCGGCCTTGGTCTGGCAGGATGCGATCGTTTCGATCGTGGCGCCCGAAGACGGCAATTACATTGTGCAGGTCCGCGAGAGCGCTTTTGGCGGCAATGGCGCTTGCACGTATCGCCTCCACGTCGGCCGTTTTCCCCGCCCGACGGCGGCCATTCCCGCCGGCGGAAAGCCGGGCGAAACCGTGAACGTGCGTTGGTTGGGCGACGTGCTGGGAGAAAAAGCGGAAGCCTTGCCGGTGCCTCCCGATCCGTCCGCGGTGTTCGGGCTGTTTGCCAAGGACGACAAAGGCGTTTCGCCGTCTCCCAACTCGTTCGTCGTCAGCGAGCTGGGCAACGTCGTCGAGGCCGAGCCGAACAATGCCGCTGCACAAGCCACGCCGTTTGCGGCTCCGATGGCCCTCAACGGCGTGATCGCTGAGGACGGCGACGTCGATTGTTTCAAGTTTCCGGCCAAGAAAGGCCAGCCGTTTGACATTCACGTTTTGGCTCGCAGCATTCGTTCGCCGCTTGATCCGGTGCTGTACGTCAACCGGGCCAGCAACGGCGGCGGCGCCGGGGCGAACGATGACAGCGGCGGACCCGACTCGTACCTGCGCTTCACGGCGCCCGCGGATGACGACTACGTCATCACCATCAAGGACCATCTCGGCAAAGGGGGCGTCGATTACGCCTACCGCGTCGAATTGAAACCGGTCAAGCCCGCGCTCGTGATGGGGTTGCCCGAGCGGCAGCAGTATGTCGACGTGACGGTCAGCGTGCCGCAAGGCAACCGTACGGCCTTTCTTGTCAGCGCCGCCCGCAAAGACTTTGGCGGCGAATTGGCCTTGGAATTCAAAGACCTGCCGCCCGGCGTCACGGTTGAAACCGTGCCGATGGCCGCCAATCAAACGACCGTGCCGGTGCTGCTTACGGCGCCGCAAGGCGCCACGCTTGCCGGCAAGCTGGTCGACGTGGTCGGACGCACCGTCGATCCGAACCTGGCGGTCGAGGGACGTCTGGAACAGGTGACCGGGTTGGCCCGCGGCCAGAACAATGTTCTGGTCTGGGGGCACACGGCGCATCGCATGGCGACGGCGATCACCGCCGAGGCGCCGTTCTCGATTGAAGTCGTCGAGCCGAAAGTGCCGCTGGTGCGTAATGGTTCGATGAGCCTGAAAGTCGTGGCGAAGCGAAAGGAAGGCTTCACTGCCCCGATTTCCGTACGCATGTTGTACAATCCGCCGGGCGTTGGTTCTTCAGGCGATGTCTCGATTCCCGAGGGACAGAACGAGGCCGTGATTCCGCTGACTGCCAACGGCGGCGCCGAAGTCAAGGTTTGGAAGATTGCGGTGATGGGCGAAGCGACCGTCGGCAATGGCCGGGTGCTGGTCTCGTCGCAGCTGGCCAATCTGGATGTCGCCGAGCCGTATCTTGGTTTCGCTTTCAACGCGGCCGCCGTCGAGCAAGGCAAAGAGACCGAGTTGGTCATCAACGTGACCGCGAACAAGCCGTTCGAAGGCGAGGCGGCGGTCGAACTGCTCGGCTTGCCGTTTGAAGCCGCCACCGAGCCGCAAAAGGTTACCAAGGACACGACCGAGCTGGTGTTCAAGGTCAAGACGACGCCCAAAACGCCGGCCGGCCGTCATAAGACCTTGCTTTGCCGTGCGACGATCATGGCCAATGGCGAACCGATCGTTCATGGACTTGGCTCGGGCGAGTTGCGGATCGACGTGCCGCTGCCGCCAAAGCCGAACGCGGCGCCGCGGCTCCGATGCCGATGCCGGCGGCCGCCGCCAAGCCCGCGGCTCCTGTCGAAAAGCGATTGACTCGACTTGAGAAATTGCGATTGGAGCGGGAAAAGGCCTTGGAAGAGGCCAAAGCCGCGGGGAAATAAGACAAACACGAGATGATCGACCCCAGCGGCGCCTGCGCCCTGGCGGAATACGAACACGACCTGGAACGAACCTCGAGCGAACTTCGATAACGGGAGGGAAACGTGAGCAGCTACGGATGGACCGGACGAGCCTTGGCCGCATTGCTAATGACTGTGGCTGTCGGCGTCGATTCGGCCCGCGCAGACGCGACGATTACAAAAATCGAAGTTTTTCCGCCCGACGTAAACCTGAATACGGCGCGCGACCGGCAGCGGTTTATCGTCATGGCCACGCGCTCTGACGGCGTCACGCTCGACGTCACCGCGACAGGCGCAGGCGACCCTCGCTAACCCGGCCCTGGCCAAGCTCGAATCGGCCGTCGTTTACCCGCAGGCCGACGGCGAAACGACCCTCAACGTGTCGTTCGGCGGGCATGCCGTGCAAGCCGCGGTGAAAGTCAAGGATGCAACGGCCGATCGTGCGATCAGCTTCAATCTGGATGTGATGCCGGTCTTCATGCGGTCCGGCTGCAATACGGGCAGTTGCCACGGCGCCGCTCGCGGCAAAGACGGCTTCCGCTTGTCGTTGTTTGGCTTCGACCCGGCGGGCGATCATTTCCGCCTGACTCGCGAGATTCCATACCGCCGCATCAACCTTGCCGTTCCGGTAGAAAGCCTGCTGCTGGAGAAGACGGACGGCACGGTTCCGCACACCGGCGGCAAGCGGTACGGCCGCGACAGCGAACTCTACGCCACGTTGCTCCGCTGGCTGGAAGCAGGCGCCCCGTACGATGCGAAGGAAACGCCGAAAGTCGTCGAAGTGGAGCTGTATCCCAAGCAAATCGTGCTCGAAGGCGAAGGCGCCACGCAGCAGATGGTGGCCCGGGCCAAGTACGCCGATGGCACGGACCGCGACGTCACCGACCTGGCCGTGTTTTTGACCAATAACGACAACTCCGCGCCCATCTCGCCCGAGGGCCTGATCACCGCCGCCAATCGCGGCGAGGCCTTCGTCATGGCTCGCTTCGAGACGCATACGGTCGGCAGCCAGGCGCTCGTGCTTGCCCAAGGACCTGCAGTACTCGCCGCCGCAAGAGCACCCGCTCAATTACGTCGACGAACTGGTGAACGCCAAGCTGCGAAAGCTGCGCTTGCTGCCCAGCGAACTGTGCAACGACGAGACGTTCTTGCGTCGCGTTACCATCGACATCGCCGGCGTGCTGCCGACGGTGGAAGAGTATCAGCAGTTCACCGCCGACCAGGATCCCGGCCAAACGCGCCAAGCTCATCGACCGCCTGCTGGACCGCAAGGAGTTTTCCGAGATTTGGGCGATGAAGTGGGCCGAATTGCTGACGATTCGCTCGTCCAACCAGGTCAGCAAGAAGTCGGCCTTCCTGTATGCCAACTGGTTGACGGCCCAGATCCAGGAAAACGTGCCGCTCAACAAGATGGTGCAGGAACTGCTCGGCGCCAGCGGCGGGACGTTCAAGAATCCCCCCACGAATTACTACCAGATCGAGCGAGATACGCTGAAAACGGCGGAGAACGTGGCCCAGGTATTCATGGGTATTCGCACCCAGTGCGCCCAGTGCCATAACCATCCGTTCGACCGCTGGACGATGGACGATTACTACAGCTTCGCTGCGTTCTTCTCGCAGATCGGCCGCAAGCGAGGCGAAGACTATCGCGAGACGATCGTCTTCAACTCGGGCGGGGGCGAAGTGAAGCACCCGGTTGGCGGTCGCGTGATGCCGCCGAAGTTCCTCGGCGGCGAGCAGCCGGACGTCAAAGGCAAAGATCGCCGCGAGGCGCTGGCCGCATGGCTGGCGTCCCCGAACAATCCCTACTTCGCCACCAGCGTCGCCAACCGCGTTTGGGACCATTTCTTCGGCATCGGCATCGTGCAGCCGGTCGATGACGTGCGGGTCAGCAATCCGGCCAGCAATCCGGAACTGTACGAGGCGTTAGGCGAGAAGTTCACGCAGTACAACTACGACTTCAAGCAGTTGGTGCGAGATATCTGCAACTCCAACGCGTATCAGCGTTCGACGCAGCGCAACGCCAGCAATGAGTCGGACGAATTGAATTTCGCCCATTCGCGGATTCGCCGCATCCGGGCCGAAAGCCTGCTGGATTGCATCAGCCAGGCCACCGACACCAAGGATAAGTTCCCGGGCTTGCCGCTCGGATCGCGTGCGGTGCAGGTCGCCGACGGCCAGACGAGCACGTATTTCCTCACGACGTTCGGCCGCTCGACGCGCAATACCGTCTGCTCGTGCGAGGTCAAGACCGAGCCGACCTTGTCGCAGTCGCTGCACATGATCAACGGCGACACGATCGAAGGCAAAATCCGCAACGGCGGTTTCATTCAGGCGCAGTTGAAGGAAGGCAAGACGCCCGACCATGTCGTGGAATCGATCTATATCCGCTGCCTCTGCCGCAAGCCCTCCGCCGAGGAGTTGGCCAAGCTCAACGCGGCGGTCGCCGAAGAGAAAACCCCGCAAGCGGCCTTGCAAGATATCTTTTGGGCCGTGCTGAACTCGCGAGAGTTCATGTTCAATCACTAGCTGCGAGCCCGTTAAGACGGGCGGTAGGGAGTAGGTCGCACAAGACCGGCGCCAGGACGAGAGCTTCTGACGCGGGTCGTGCCTCGCCGCTCCTGGTCTTCCTTGAAGAAGTTCTCTTGAAGAAGTTGAAGTGCGATGATGACCCGATTTGCGACGACGATCTTCCGCCATCGGCGCCGATTGCTTTCGCTGCTGACTGGCATGGCAGTTTGCGGGCAGGCGGCTTTCGCCGAAGAGGGCAAGCCCGCCGAACCGGCCAAGCCTAAGATCACCTACGCGGACCACGTGCAGGCGATCTTTCGGGAACATTGCTACACGTGTCATAGCGCGGACACCGCGAAGAGCGACCTGGCGCTGGACAACTATGGCGCGGTGATGCGCGGCGGCGCCAGCGGTGAGGTGATCGAGGCGGGCGATCCCGACAGTTCGCGGCTGTGGGCCCTCGTCGCGCATCTGGAAACGCCGGAAATGCCGCCCCAGCAGCCCAAGCTGGCCGACGCCAAGCTGGAACTTCTGAAACAGTGGATCGCCGGCGGCGCCTTGGAAAACTCCGGTTCCAAAGCGGTCGTCAAAAAGAAACCCGCCATTGACCTGAAGGTGACCGCGGGCGCCGGCAAGCCGACCGGTCCGGTCGCCATGCCCGAGGGCGTACTGAAGCAGCCGGCCGTCTATACCTCGCGTCCCGGCGCCGTGACGGCCATTGCTTCCAGTCCCTGGGCGCCGCTGCTGGCGATTGCGGGCCAGAAGCAGATTGCGTTGTACAATTCCGATACCGGCGCGCTGCTGGGCATTCTGCCGTTTCCGGAAGGCATGCCGCAGACGCTGAAGTTCAGCCGTTCCGGCGCGCTATTGCTCGCCGGCGGCGGGCGCGGCGGCAAGCAGGGGCTTGTCGCCGTGTATGACGTGAAGTCGGGCGCCCGGGTGTTTCAGGTGGGCGACGAACTAGATACCGTATTGGCCGCCGACATCAACAACAATCACACGCTGATCGCCCTGGGCGGTCCGCGCCGCGTTGTTCGGGTCTATTCGGCGGCCGACGGCGCGTTGGTCTATGAACTGAAGAAGCACACCGACTGGATCACCTCGTTGGAGTTCAGCCCGGATGGAGTGCTGTTGGCCACCGGCGATCGCAACGGGGGGCTATTCGTGTGGGAAGCCGACACCGGCCGCGAATACCAGAATCTTGCCGGTCACACGGGCGCCCTCAGCGACGTCAGTTGGCGGCTCGATTCCAACGTGCTGGCAAGCACCAGCGAAGACGCGACCATCAAGCTGTGGGAGATGGAGAACGGCAAACAGTTCAAGAACTGGGGCGCCCACGGCGGCGGCAGCGAATCGGTCGATTACACGCATGACGGCCGGCTGGTTTCGACCGGCCGCGACCGCGTGACGAAAGTCTGGGATCAGGACGGCAAGCAGCTCAAGGCGTTTTCCGCGTTTGGCGATATCGGCATGCGGGCCACGTTCACGCATGACGGCGCTCGTGTCGTGGCGGGCGACTGGACGGGCGAAGTGCGGATGTGGAACTTCGCCGACGGCCAACTTCTGATGCAGTTGGCCGTAAATCCGCCGACATTGGAAATGGCCGCGGCTGCAGCAGCGCAGCAGGCGGCCGCCGCGGCGACGGCGGCTCAGCAAGCGGCGGCGGCCCAAGCGGCGACGCAGAAGGCCGCCACGGATCTGGCGGCGGCGTTGACCGCAGCCAATCAGAAAGTGGCCGCCGTGCAGGCGCAAATCGCCAAGACCGAAGCCGACCGAGTGCAGGCGGAAAAAGACCTGGCTGCCAAGACGGCTGCTGTCAAACCTGCCGCGGACGTGGCGGCCGCGGACAAGGCCGCTGCCGATAAGGCCAACGCAGAGAATGCCGCGGCCGCCCAAGTTGCTGCGGAGAAGGCCGCGGCCAACAAGGCCGCTGCTGATGCTTTGGCCGCCGAACAAAACGACGCCAACAAACAAGCGGCTGAAAAGGCCGCGGCCGAGCTAGCCGCCGCATCGAAGACGGCGACGGACAAGGCTGCCGCCGCCAAGGCGGCCGCGGAAAAAGCCGCGGCCTCGCAGACTGCAGCCCAACAGGCCGAGGCCGCTCGGGCGGCCGCTGCCAAAGACCTGGCTGCCAAGACCGCCTTGGCCAAGGGTACCGCCGACATGCTGCCCGGCGCCAAGGCCGACGTCGAAAAGAAGACGGCCGCCAAGGCTGCGGCCGATAAGGCCCTGGCCGAAAAGGCCGCTGCGGCCAAAGCCGCCGCTGATCAGGCCTCTGCCGCCAAGGCTTCCGCCGACCGGGCCGCCGCCGACAAGGCTGCGTACGATCAGGCTCAGTCTGCCAAGACCGCGCAGGCGAACGCGGCGAAGTAACTGCGCCTCAGGCTCGCCGAATAGCCGTTCCGCTCGCTTCAGACGAGCGGGGGACGTCCGCGTCCCCAGGTGATGCTGAGCGATGCGGCAGCATGGCCGCGTCAGCGAAGAAGAGCGATTTTCTCGCCACTTCAGCAGCGATGACTGACGCCTGGTTAGCTTTCGAGTTTCATCGCGTTTGCCTGGCTTGTTCTGTCCATGCGGCTACTTTTCCGCGATACGTTCCATCAACCAGTGACTGCAACTGACTGTGACGCCGCCCTTCGGGGCGGGCGAAGCGCTCGGATCGGCAGGGGGAACATGACGCGGATCAAAAGACGTTGGCGCAAGGCATTCTCTGACGCTTGGGCGATCTGCAATCTGTCGCCTTCCCAACGATAGATTCCTCTGCTTATTCCCGTCGTCGAGTGAAAGTCGATCCACTTGGGATCGTGAGCCGAGTTGGTCGTGCAACTCCCGTCGCGGAAAGCTTGCTCCAGGTCGCAAATGACCGGTTTGCCTTGAAGGACGAGCGGGGCGCTTTTCACGTTAAGCATCTTCCATTTACCGGCCAGTCGCCGCTGTTCAAGACGCGTCGCGTGCCATTTTTTGCTGTACCAGCCACAGGCGACGGCAATCGCCAGGGTCGCCAACAAGAGCGTCGAGAGCCGGAAGCGATACGTGCTGCGGCTGCAGGCGCGGCGTGTGGCTGCGGCAAAAAGCGTGGCCGCCGCCTGCAGTAATCGAAGTGCCGCGCGGGCTGTCGTCTTGACCTGCGACCAGCCGAGGAACAACAATCCCGCGGTTGTCGTACAGGCGAAGGAGATGGCTACGCCGAGTCCAGACTTCAGCAGAACAAATGCGAATAATTCGCATGCCAGAAGAGTACTCGCAACAAGAAACAAGGCTGGCGATTGGGAGCGGGACTTGTTGTCCGCTTCGTCGACCGAATCACGTACTGCCATTTCGACCATCTCGTCGAACCAAGCAAGAGAAGTTTCCGTGCCGTTCGCACGCTATTTTACTTGATCGTAAGGAGCGATGCACGCACCGCCAAGAACGGCGGTGCGATGCCGCGTTTGCTGCCTCGGCCGGCGTCTTGCATCGTTCTGTCTTGGAGTGGTCAGAACTCGTTCCGAGAAGCGCTCTGCATCTCCCGCGCCGGTACGGCAGGCCGGTGCTTCCGCGGCATCTGACGCTAAGTCTTCAGACTCGCGTCGAACCTGACTGGCGACTCGTACGCGGCGAAAATAACCGAGCAATTCCATCTTCTGCACCAGGCGCTTGGCGATCGGCCCGGCGACGTCGCCGCCGGAACCGGCGTGCTCCAAGGCAACGGCAAAGGCGACGACGGGCGATTCCGCCGGGGCGTAACCGGCGAACCAGGCATGGTCCTCGCGGTCTCCTCCGGTTTCCGCCGTACCCGTCTTGCCGGCAATGTCGATCGTCTGGCAGTAAACGGTCCGATGCCCCGTGCCGGCGGGATCGGCTACGACTTGCTCCAGTCCTCGACGCACTGCCTCGAGCGTGGCGGGGTGCAAGCCATCGATCGGCTCGCCGACAGCGACCCCGAGCGGCGTTGCGTTATCACTATCGCTGGCGCCATCGACGTCTGACGCCGCCATGCCCAGCCGCAGGGCCGCGTGCGGCTTAACCAGGCGTCCGCCGTTGGCCACGGCGGCCATCAGCCGCGCCACTTGCAGCGGCGTGGCCGTCAATTCGCCTTGGCCAATGGCTAGGGCGAGCGTGTCGCCTTCGCGCCAGGCGTGCCCGTGGCGTTGGCGCACCGTGGAAGGCGTCGGCAAGGTTCCGGTGGGTTCGAAGGGCAAGTCGACGCCGGTCGCCGCGCCGAAGCCGAACTTTTCAGCCCACGCGACCAGGGGCGCGCGCCGGCACGCTCGGCGAAATGAAAGAAGTAGACGTTGCAACTCTGCGCCAAGGCATCGCGTAGCGAGATGCTTTCGTGGCCGCGCTGCTGGCGGCGGTAGATCATGCAGCGTTGCCGGGTCGGTTGGCGCAGATAGCCTTGACAGTAAAACGTCTCCTCGGGCGAGACGACCTGATCCTCGAGCAAGGCGATGGCCGTCAACGGTTTGAACACGGAGCCCGGCGGAAGGGCCATGCGGATGGCGCGGTCGAACAGCGGCCGGTCGGGTTGGCTGAGCAGATTCTGCGCGCGCGGGAATCGCCCGCCGCAAAGCCGTTCGGGTCGTACCGCGGCGCCGAAGCAGCGGCCAGGATGGCGCCAGTGCGCACATCCAGCGCCACGATTGCTCCGCCCGCCTCCTCCAACTCGTCGTTTGCTTGTCGCAGGCGGCGAGCCAGGGTCTGGTCAAGCAGCATTTCCGCCAATCGCTGCAGCGCCGGGTCGATTGACAGCGTCAGATCCCGACCGGCTTCGGGCTCGCGCGTCTGTTCGACGGACAGCACGCGGCCGCTGCGGTTGCTTCGCTCGACGGCCAGCCCGGCCTTGCCGCGTAGCGCCGTTTCGAACTGCCGCTCGGCCCCGGTCCGGCCGACCCAATCGTCGGCATGATAGGCGAAGTCCGCATCGTCGTCCGGTTCGCCGCTTTCCTCTTCTTCGTTCGGGTGCTGCCGCGCTTGCAGATCGTCTGCGTCGATCGGTCCGATATGTCCCAGGACATTCGCGGCCAGGGCGCCCGAGGGGTAGACTCGCCGCCGCCGCTCGACAATCCGCACGCCCGGGTATCGTTCGGGGCGGCCCTCGATTTCCGCCACGGCGGCGAGCGACAAATCCTCGAACAAGACGTGATAGTCAACTTCTTCCGCGACGGCGATCCTCGAGAAGGGAACCGGTCCATCGCGTGCGACGAGGATATCCGCCAGCCGGCGCCCCAGCCGCCCGGCCCAACTCTCGTCTCGTTCCGCGGCGGTTCGCTCTGCGGCGGCGCGCGCCAGCCGCCGTTCGTACAGCGTCCGGCGGCGCCCGTTGACGTGTTCGGCAATTCTCGCCACGCGCGTCTGAATCTCTTCGGGCGCGGCGCTGGAAATCCTCTGGCGTTCGACCGCACAAGGAAGCGAGCCGGTCGGCCAACTCGGCGCGCTGGGCAAGAATGCGGCGTCGCTCGACGGCGACGCTTTCCTGCCGACGTCGTTCGGCTCGCGGCAGCCGTTGGCGAGCCGTTTGCTCCAGCCAGCGAGGATCGGGCGGCTGCTCCAGATAGCGATAGTGCACGGCCAGGGCCGCGACCTGGCGATCGTAAGCCAGCACCGTGCCGTCGCGGGCAAGAATGCGTCCCGCGCACCCGCCGTACGTTCGATCCGCTTGATCGGCTGCGCCGCTTCGCGGCGATACGCTTCGCCGTAGAAGCACTCGAGCGCAACAACGCGGGCGAAAATAACTGCGGCGCAGATGGCGATTGCGGTCAGCACCCATCGCAATCGGCCGCGACCGTCGGCGCCTTGCTGCTCTTCGGCGCCGTCCGCCGCCAGACTGGTCCAATCGAAGTATTGGCTCGGTCGCATCAGCTCCACCGCGGCTTGCGGACCCACTCGCTGACCATCAACGGCGGCAAGGAAATGGCGGCCGTATAAGCGCCGACGGCCAGGCAACGCAGTGCCATTGTGGCGAGTCCAAGGTCGATCTCTCCCAGGACCTTGCGAATCAGTCCGATGGCCAGCGCCTGGGCCGCGACAGCCGGCGCCAGCGCCGCGGCTTTGAGCCAGACGGGCAACCTGGCCAATTGCGGCTGCGCAGACGCCAGGCAGTAAGCGACCATCGCAAAGCAGGCCATGCTGACTCCGAGCCGGCCCGTGGCGTTCAGATCCGCCAGCAGACCGAGCGCTGCGGCGCCCAGGTACGCACGCGGCCGGCCGCCGACCGCCGTCCAACCGAGAGCGGTCAGCGCTAACAGATCGGGCGCCGCAGAGCCGACGGTCCACGCCGGCGCAAGCGCCGTGTCGAGCACAACGGACAGATACGCGCCGCAGATCAATAGACCGTAGCTCAGCATCAAGGACTTCCCACATCGCCTGGGGTGCGAGCGATGCGCTCGGGGTTGAGTTGGAGCCGCAACACCGCCACTTCGCCCGGCGAGTCCCGGCCGGTCGCGGGCTCCATCCAGATTTGCCAGTGAGCGTCGCCCGCTCGGCGTTCGACTCTCGTCACGCGGCCGTACACGGCCCCGAACAAACCGGCGCCCGTCTCGCCTGCCGCCAGCACCAGATCTCCCGTCGAGACGGGTTCCGTGACTTCGACCATGCGAATGCGGCACAGCGATTCGCCGGCGCCTTCCAGCACGCCCCGCGCGCCGCGTCGCAGTCCGGCGTCGTTCCGCTGGGCCAGTTGCACCAGGTCGCGGTAGTCGGGATCGGTGACCTTTCGCACGATGGAGGTTTGCGGCCCGACGTCCACGAGCTTGCCGACGATGCGCCGGCCGGCCAGCGCCAGGTCGTCGACGGAAAGCTCTGCATTGCGGCCTTGGTCGAGTACGACCGTTGAGGCGTCGAAGACTGGCGCATCCGTCTCCAGCCCGGCGTTGCGTCCGGCGTCGAGCAGTTCCAGGCGTTCGAGAAAGGAGCGAGCTTGCGGTCCCAGCACGCGGGCTTGAATCAGCGTCGGACGCACCAGCGGCGCCGAGGAAGTTACGCCGACTTCCGCGTCTTCTTCGGACGCTTCGCGCTCGGCGGCCCACGCCAGGGCTGTTTCCAACTCCTCATTCCGCTCGCGCAATCGTTGCAGTTCTTCGGCCAGTTCCTGCTGCTGCTCGGCCGTTGCCAGGCCCAGACGACAGCGAATGACCCAACGGAACGCGCACCGCCGAACCGAGACCGCCCATTTCTGCCCAGGAGCGAAAAGCGAAGAAGCGGCGTCTTTCAGCGGCGCAGTCGCGCGAGGCGGAGCCAGCATCAACGCCAGCGATGCCAACAGCACGGGCGACACCGGCGCGAACGGGAGCGAACCGGCGCACCGCCAGAGCGAGCGATTAGAGACTGTCATCGCCCGCCTCCAGAACCTTGTGCCACTGGCCCAGGTGTTCCAGGCAAATCAGCGCGCCTTTGGCGACGGCTTCCAGGGCATCGTCGGCCACCCGTGCCGGCAAGCCGGTATGTTCCATCACGTACCGGTCGAGACCGCGCATCAGCGCACCGCCCCGGCCAGCACCAGACCGTTGTCGACCAGGTCGGCGGCCAGCTCCGGGCCGCAGCCGTCGAGCACGGCCTTAATGGCGTCGATGATCCTGCTCAGTGGCTCGCCCAGCGCCTCGCGCACCTCTTCGCTGGTGATGGTCGCTTTCCGCGGCAAGCCGCTGATGGCGTCGGCGCCGGAAACCTCGTCGACCAACTCCTCTTCCAGCGGGTAGGCGCTGCCGATCTCGATCCGCAGCCGCTCGGCCGTCGCCAGTCCAATGCGCAGGCTATAATGCCGCCGCAGATAGTCGACAATCGCGCGATCGAACGCATCGCCGCCGACGCGGATCGACTCGCTGGCCACCGTATCGGTCATGCTCAGCACGGCTACTTCGGTCGTGCCGCCGCCGATATCGCAAATCATGCTGGCAACCGGTTCCGCGACCGGCAAGCCAACGCCGATGGCGGCCGCTTTGGCTTCGCTGAGCAACAGCACCTGCCGCGCACGGCGCGATGCGCGCTGTTGTAGATGGCCCGCCTTTCGACCGGCGTGATCGAGCCGGGCACGGCGACCAGCACGCGCGGCCGCGCGGCCCAGCGCTGGCGCTGGCTCTTGCGGAAAAAATACCGCAGCATGGCTTCGCACAGCTCGAAGTCGGTAATCACGCCGTCGCGCAGCGGGCGGACGACGGAGATAGAGCCCGGCGTGCGCCCGAGCATTTGTTTGGCCAGGCGTCCGACGGCGCACCCGCCGGAGAGAATCTGGTGCGTCCCTTCCTTGACGGCCACGACCGAAGGTTCATTCAGCACCACGCCTTCGCCGGGCACGCTGACCAGCGTGTTGGCCGTGCCCAGGTCGATGGCCAGATCTGAACCGAGAAATCCGCGGAGCCGATGGAGCATCCTTGCTCTTCTTTCTCGCGAGTGGTACGTCGAACGCCGTGCAGCCAGCCGCCCGTCGGGGCGAGGCCGGCGGCTAGGCGTTAACTAGGCCAAGAGTCTTTCGGCCGCCGGCAATCCGTTTGCAGGCGACGCATTCGGAACGGGGACATAGCCGACGGCGCTCTGACCGGCCGCCTTGATGTCCCAGTTATAACGGCTCATTTCCAAGCACAAGAACAAGATCGACATCAGGACGGCGACCAGGGCGATGCCCAACAGGACCGTGTAAACGTTCGCCTTGGGCTTCTGGACGACCAGGCCGCGGCCTGGATCAGTTGAGTCTGGTAGCGACACGGTCTTCCCTCACAATCGGGCCCTTCTTGAATTCCGGAATCATCTTGCCCACGGACTTGTCGGGAGTGGTCTTCACCACTTCCGCCACGCCGAGGAACTTGCTTGTGCCGGCGTGATTGCGATACAGAAACACGCGGTGGCCGGGCGCAAGCCATCGTCGCCGCCCAGCGACATCTCGACCATGCCGTCGGAACGGCTGGCCAGCACCACGCCGTCCAGCTTGGGCGGAATGTTGTCGACGGAAGCTTCCAGATCGACGCCCTTGCGTTCAGCGGACTTGCGGTACTGGGCGGTGAGCGTGGTCAGCATTTGAGCGTTTGCCTGGGCGCGCGTCAGTTCGTTGGTTGCCTGGTGCAGCTTGTCCTCAAGAGCGACGGAGCTGTCGAATTGGGTGTCGCGGTCGGAGTAGGCCTTGGCCATCTGGTCGCGAAGGGTTCCGATTTCTTCAAGCTTCGCGCTCAGCATCTCCTGAGACTGCTTGGTGGTTTCTTGAGCAACGCGCGTCTCTTCCTTGATCGTGGCTTCGCGCTGCAGCAGGTCGTCGTATTCTTTTTTCAGCTCGGCCTTCTCGGTTTCGAGCTTGGCGAGCTGCACGCGGCGCACGGCCTCTTCGCTGTCGACTTCCGTCTTCAGCTTGGCCAATTGCGCTTCGAGATCCGCCACTTTCGCTTTCGCCTCGGCCAACTGGTGTTTCAGACCCAAAGGCTGGCCTGGCTTGACCTCCTGCTGCGTGCGATTGATGGTGGCGATCCAGTTCTTGTGCGTGGCATACACCATCAACGACATGCCGAGGAATACCAGGCTCATCACCAGGATGAGCACCACAAAGATCTTCCCGAGCAGGTTCATGCCGACCTCTCTCCTCTTTGTCCCGCGTGTAACTGCGCAGAGACTGCTATTTGACGAAAAGATTCAAGGATTGCATTCGTTGACGTCTCTCTCGTGCTCGCTTGCGCAGCGCCAGCCGGTATCAGCAAGCATTGACGAGCCCCAACCACAACAAGCAACAAGAGATAGATTCACCGAGCGGTGCATCTAGTATATCTTCCCGGAATTTTGAAAGTCAATTAAGATCCGGCCGGAATTGTTAAATTGGGAAGGGTAGGTCGGCCGGAAGCGCGAGCTCGCGCTTTCGGCCGCGGATTTGCTTCCACCCTCCGGGAACCCGTTGCCGGAATCTGGCCTTAAGGGAGCTTTTTGGCTCTTACATGCCGCGTTCTGGTTTTGGTCAATCCGAGGGGGGGCGGGCTGTGTGGCTTGCCCATAAATGGGCCCTTTTCTGCCGGGCTGCAGAACAGGAGCCGAGCGGGCTTACCAAACAACGTCGCCGCGGGCTGAGGGCGCCTGCCATCGGCCGCGAAGAGGAAAACCCTGGTCCCAAGTCTTGGCCGAAAAAGCGAGGTCGGGCTAAGCTGATTGGGAAAGCCCGTTGTGGGCGCCGATCGTTTTTTCAGAGCCTTGGGGGCCCTTTCCGATATGACCCGTCAAAAACCGCCCGGCGTTTCCTGGGAATCGTTTATCGAACGCCAGATCCTCGACGCGTACGCTGCCGGAGATTTCGAAAACCTGCCCGGCTTTGGCAAGCCGATTCCGGAGCTCGACGAACCGGATGACGAACTGTGGTGGGTGAAGAACCTGGTGGATCGGGAGCGTCTGTCGATCGTTCCGCCGAGTCTGGAGATCCTCCGCGAAGTCGAAAAAGGGCTGGACCGCATCTGGACCCTATCCTACGAAAGCGATGTCCGGAAGGCGGCCGCCGTACTGAACGAAAAGATTCGCAAGGCGAACTTCGCCATCACGTGGGGGCCGGCGAGCACGATGGGCGAATTGGACGTCGACGAGATCGTCGGGCAATGGCAAGGAAAGCGAACGAGCTGACCGCGGGAGACGCCGCGTGCAATTCGGTCTGAGAACGCTGCTGATTGCCGTCACTGCAGTTTGCCTGGCATTGGGAATAGTCTGTGACCGGGCCTACCGGCAGAAGCGGGCGGTGGATGCCATTGTTGCGCGAGGCGGTCGCGTCTCCTACCGCGAAGCCGGCGTCTGGCTGACGCTCGATCGACCGTGGCTGGGGCGGGACTTCTTTCAACCGGTGACGAAGGTCTTTTGGGCAGGAGCGGCGATTGAAGACGAAGATCTCGCTTGTGTCCGTGCACTGCCCGGCTTGGAAATGCTGACGCTCGCCAGCACGCCCGTCACCGATGCAGGTTTGAGGCATCTCGAAAGCTTGCACGCGGCCGCTTTGATTGACTTGCGTTTCACGCAGGTCACCGATGGCGGCGCCGCTCGTTTGCGCCGCGTCCTACCCCAGGCGAAAATCTTGCTGCGCAGCGATATCGAATGACTGCCAGGCTTGCAGCGCTGCTGAAACAGAGTTGGTGGACTTATTCCGCCGCCGAAGTTGACTTGTTCTCGACCGTCTACCACTTTTTCAACCTCGCCGAGGGCGCCGCCTGGTGTTTGCTGGCGACGCTCGTGTTGAAACGATCGTTCCAGCACGCCCGCTCACCTTTGGAAGTCGCTTATGCGGCGGCCTTCGCCGTCTTTGGAGCGAGCGACTTTCGCGAGGCCTATGTCTTGGAAACCTGGCTGATCCTTGCCAAGGGCGTCAATCTGGTTTGCCTGGCTCTGCTGCGCGGTTATGTGATTCGGCGGTTTTATCCCGAGAGCAAGACGTACTGATCGGGTTTGCGGCCGACGCCTGGCGTGGGCTGCGCGAAATTGCAATCGGCCGGCCGGCATGATGCTGGTTTTGTTCCGCCACGATCGGGGCTTGCCCCGTCGGGCGATGATTTTCAGCTAGCTCGTTACCTCGCCAAAACGCGGTAAAGGAGAAGGGGGCTGGGGTGGTGCGCGGTTTCTAGCTGACCAATCAGCGCTCCATCGGGACGAGCCCGGTGGCGGCGGAGCGGAACAAATCTGGCATCAAGCGACACCTCGTCCTCTCCCAAAAGCGCGGTGAGTTTGCGCGGCCCGGCCTTAGCCCCGTGCAGCCGCCAGCAACTCGGCAACCGTCTGTTCCAGAAGCGGCGCGCCGCCGAACTGCATGCCGAGCGCCCGCAGTTTGCCGGTCTCAATTTGGTGTTTGGGCGCCCTCGGTTGGCCGAGAATCTCGCTCTTGCTGCCGCTCAAGCGTTGCGCGATCGATGCCACTTCGAAATCCGAGATATAGCTGTCGTAGCAGTTGTAGGCTTCGCCGGAAATGCCCGGCGCCTCGAGCAGCAACTCGACGGCCTTGGCCACGTCGGCGGCATGCACCTCCTTGCCGCCTCGGGTACACGGCACCGGTTTGCCCTGCGCCACGTCGCGCACCAGCGAGAACCATTTGCTTTGTTTGGCGGGGCGCGAGCCCGTAAATGCCCGTCGGCCGCAAGGCGCATATCTCATAGCCTTGTCCCCAGCCGTAGCTATGAACAAACTGCTCCAAGGCCGCCTTGTGGGCGCCGTAGTGACTGGTCGCCCAGGTCGGGTGCGTTTCGTCGAGCGGCCGGTCGCTGAGGATCTTCTCGTGAACCGCGCAGGTGGAGACGAACACGAAGCGTCGTGCGCCAGCCGACCTGGCCGCTTCAATCAGACGCAAGGTTCCGAGCACGTTCCGTTCAGCGAACTCGATCACGTCCCCCTCGCCGCCGCGGAAACCGCCGCCGGGATGAAACAACGCGGCATGCACCACGGCATCGCAATCGGCAACCAGGGAGGCCGACGCCGTGGAGTCTCCCAGATCGCCGACGACCCACTGGAGCCGGTCGCTGTCGTCAAAGCCGCTGAGATCGCTGGTTTCGCGTCGCCAACAGCGCAACTCATGGCCTTGCGATAACAGCCTCGCGACAATATATCGTCCGAGAAATCCAGTGGCGCCAGTTACGGCAATGTGCATAGAAATGCCTCCTAGCTGAGACGTTGCGATATTTCAGACGCCCGATGGACCGTCGGGCGCCGGATGGCCACTCAAGAGCGCCATCGTGAAAAACAAATTCCCGCATGCAAATCGCAAACCGCTTCCGCCATTTTGACTTTTTCATTTTGGGTTTGCATGATCGCTGGCGAATCACATCGCTTGCGTTCGGCGGCGTCCGATGATTAGACGCAAGTCGCCTGCGGAGCGGACGACCCTTGCAACGCTCCAGCCGATCCCTTCCTCTCGCCGGAGATCTCCCCGCCTTCGCCCAGGCGGATTGTTCCTGCATGTTAATGTTCATCCTAAGTAGTTTTATAGATAGGGATTATGGAATTTCGTCGGGCGAGATGGGAAGCCGCTTGGCGAGGCACACGCCCCATTTGGTTTCCTTTTCAAAGCTAAGCGGGGGGACGACGAACTGCCATGGCCCTGATATGCTTAACCATATAGGGGGAGTCGCCCGGCGGAAACTGTGGTCTTGATAGACCGGCAGTTTTCGGCGGGGCACGCCCCATCTCGGTAGCAGCTTGGCTGCAATAGCACCACCTTGCCTACTAGCGGGAAGGGCGTTCCCACCCATGTCGTCGTACGCTGGAACTGTCGTCAAAGCTCGTCAGGGAGTGATTGGGCTCTTTTGCCTGTTTGGCCTGCTCTATTTCATTCAAGGCACGAATGAAACGGCGACCGGCCTGCCCAATCAAAGCTTGCTTTCACTCTTGAAAGGCTGGGGCAGTTCGCCCGCGCAGATCACGACCTTCGTGGCCTTGTTGGGCGTGCCCTGGTGTTTGAAGCCGTTTTTCGGGCTGCTCTCGGATTTCGTGCGCCTGGCGGGCTATCGCCGCAAGAGCTACCTGGTGCTGGCAGGCATGGCCACGACGGCGTGCTTTCTGGGCTTATACCTGCTGCCCCTGTCGTCCGGCTCGAAGCATCTGTTATTGTTCGGACTGTTCGTGCCGACGCTGGCGGTAACCTTCGCCGATGTCGTACTGGATGCCTTGGTGATCGAACTCGGCCAGCCGACGGGCATCACCGGCCGTTTGCAATCCGTCCGCTGGGGCGCCAGCTACGCGGCCACTATCGTCACCGGATATCTGGGCGGCGCGTTGTGCCAGGCCGGACAACAGCGAATAGCCTTTCTGGTTTGCGGGGGACTTGCGGGGTTCGGGCTGCTCCTGTCGGTCTTCTGGGTGCGCGAACCGCGGCGGTTGGTCGTCGAGGAAGACCTGCCCTCGCTCAAGTCGGCGGTGGCGGATGCGTTTCGGTCTGGCGCTGTGCGGGTGACGGGCCTGTTCCTGTTCGCCTGGCATTTCAATCCCTTCACGCAGGCGATGCTGTACCTGCACATGACCTCCACGCTCAGTCTGAGCGAGGAAACGTACGGTCGCTCAATGTCGATGCTGGCGATCGGCTCAATTCTGGCTTGCGCCTGCTACAGCATCTATTGCCGAAAATTCACCATGCGGACAATGGCGCCCGCTTCCGTCGTCGCCGGCGTGCTCAGCAATGCCGCCTATTGGCTTATGGACGGACCAAGGTCGGTAGATGCCGTCAGCCTGTTCGTCGGCTTCACCTACATGACCGCAAACATGATCCAGTGCGATCTGGCCGCACGAGCCTGCCCAATCCATGCGGCGGGTACGGTGTTCGGCGCCTTCATGGCGTTGTGCAACGTCAGCACCTTGCTATCGATCTGGCTCGGCGGCTACTTCTATCAAGAGCTGGCTGCGTGGCGGGGCGGAGTATACGCCTTCCAGCTCACGCTGATCGCTGGTTGCGTCTTTATTGCCGCATCGTGGCTGGTCGCGCGGAAGTTGCCGGGCGATCTGGTCTCGAGTTGATCGCGGACGTTCGCACGACCTGCCTTCGAGCGAAGCAATTTGCTGCAGATTTCCGAAGCCGCTCAACCCTTGCGGACGGAATAGGGCGCCCTGTCTTACCGGGTTTCGCCCTTTACCCGGACTGCGGCGGCGCTGGCCGGTTTTACGGCGCCTATAACGCCTGCGCGGCTTCCGCTAGAGGTCACTTCGACATTGACCGACGATAACAAGGGCGGGTATAGTTTGCCGCCCTTCTAGCGACCGTGGTGGAGGTTTGATCGTGCCTCGCTTTCCGTCTGTCACCCGGACCCTGATCTGGGTCGTGGCCGCTTTATTGACTGCCGGCGGTTCGGGCTGCGCTGCGGTCAAGGCCAGCCGGCAACCTGATAAGAAAGACCTGGGCGTGCTGCACCAAGGAGTGCCGCGCACGCACGTGGTGGCGGAACTGGGCCGGCCCGAATGGACGCGAGAGCGAGACGGCATGATCACCGACGTTTTCTCGTTCAAGCAGGGCTATAGCAAAGGCGTCAAAGCCACGCGTGCGCTTGCCATGGCGCCGCCGACGTGGTGACGGGCGGTCTGTGGGAAGTGATTGGCATTCCGGCCGAGACGCTCGCCGATGGCACCGAGGTGCAAGTCGTCGTGAGCTACGACAACCTGGAAAACGTCCACGCCGTGCAAGTCATCAAGGGGCAGAAAGTCCTGGAAGAGCGTCGCGGGCTGTTCGCCCGCCGGCAAAGCCCAAGTCCAAGCCAAACGCTCAACTGGTCTCCAGCCGCCGCAAAGTCAAAGGCGGCTAATTCCCCCCTAAGACCGCGATGCGGCCTTTTCCGCCAGTGCTGCGGCCATGTGCTGGAAGACGTCGCTCCAATCGCCGACGCGGCTGTTTGCGGAACAGCCGCACGCTGGGATACCAGGGGCTGACGTCGCAATCGAGCAGCCAGCGCCAGTCAGGCGACAAGGTGAGCGCAATCCAGGTCCGGTGCGCCAAGGGCGCCTGCCAGGTGGCCTAGCGATGAATCGCAGGTGATCACCAGATCCAGGTGTTGCATGACCGCGGCGGTGTCCATAAACGCGCCGGAAGTCAGGTCGAGACGCTGCGCCAGGTCGATCACGGAGAACCGGCCGCCGACTTCTTTGACCTGCTCGCTGCCGATCCCCTTCTGCAGGCTGATCAGCTGCACGCCTGGCACGCGGGCCAAGGGTTCGAACGCCAACAGCGGTATCGAGCGCACGCGGTCCATGCGGTTCTTGGGGCTCCCCTTCCAGGCGATGCCGACTTTGAACGAGCGGACCGACGCCAGCTCTCGGCCCCATTGTTCCACCAGGTACGGATCGGGCCGCAGATACGGAATGTCAACCGGCAGAGTTTCCAGCGTCGAACGGAACAGGTGCGGCAGGCTCAATAACGGAACGTAGCAATCGAATGCGGGCACGGGTTCGCCTTGCGCGACCAGGCGATCGATCCCGGCGCAACTCGACAGGATTTGCACCAGCGGCTTCTGGCAGACGACGATGACCTTGCCGCCTTGCTGCTGCACGAGCGGCGCGTAGCGAATGAATTGCAGCGTGTCGCCCAGACCTTGCTCGGCGTCGAGCAGTACGGTGCGGCCTTCCAAAGGAGAGCCGTCCCAGACCGGCCGGTCCGTCTTGCGCGTGGAAAAGTTCTTCAGCTTCCAACGCCATTCGTACTCCGGCCAGCCCTGCTCCAGATTGCCTTGCAGCAGCCAGACCAGCGAGCGGTTCCAGTGGGCGTCGACGCCGTCGGGCAGAAGCTTCAGCGACGCTTCGTAGCAGACCAGCGCATCGGAGTAGTTGCCTTGATCCCGCAGCACGTTGCCCAGATTATTGTGCGCTTCGGCCAGTTCGGGCATCAGTTCGATCGCCTTGCGGCAACTTGCGGCGGCCTGCTCGTACTCGCCCTGATGCCAATAGGCGATGCCCAGGTTGTTGTATGCCTTGGCGAAATCAGGCCGGATTCTCAAGGCCTGTTCCAGCGAGGCGATCGCCTCGCGCATGGTTGCCTTGCTCGTCCAGCGCGGTGCCGAGATTATTGTGCGCCTCGGCCATGTGCGGACTGAGCCGCGTTGCTTCGCGGCAACTTGACACCGCTTCATCGATGCGGCCGATTTGACGCAGGGCGATGCCCAAGTTGTTGTGCGCCTGCGGAAACGACGGGCGCAGCCGGATCGCTTCACGATAGCAGTCGACCGCCTCAGCCGCTCGGCCGAGCGAGACTCGCGCCAATCCCAGGTTGTTGTGCGCTTTGGGCAAGCCGGGATTCAGCTCGATGGCCTCTTGAAATGCGGCCTCGGCTTCTTCCTTTTTGCCCTGCTCGAACAGCACTCGCCCCAGTTCGCTACGAGCTTCGGCCGAGCCGGGCTGCGCGGCCGCCTGCTTGCGATGCGCCTCGAGAATCTCGTCGAATTTGCCTTGTGCTCGCAATGCCTGGTCTAAATGCTGCCGCGCCTTGACATCCGCGGGCCTTGCTTCCAGCACGCGGCGGAAGTACGTCTCCGCCTCGATGGGTTGCTTTAACTGCAACAACGCCAGACCCAGGTTGCTCATCGCCTCCGGATCGCCCGGCTTCAGCTCCAGCGCCCGACGGAAATGCGCGGCGGCTTCCTCCCAACGCTCCAACTGCACCAGCACCACGCCCAAGTGATTGTGCGACTCGGGGTGTTGCGGCCGCCGGGCGATCGACTCTTCAAAGCATCGGCAGGCGTCGTCGGGAAGGCCAAGCGACTGGCACGCCGCGCCGAGCAGATACCAGACTTGCGGCTGCTCGGCGTCGAACGCCAGGATCTGCCGGTAAAGCCGTTCGGCCTGGCCGATCCGGCCGGACTGATGCAATCGGCGAGCCTCATCGAGCGCGTGCGGCAAGGTCGAAGGGCTGAGATGCATTGCCGGCGCAGCCCGAGCGCGGTCGACGTGGTTCATGCCGAACTGCGCCGGGACGATCGGCGGGGGCATGCTGCGGTGGTGGCAAAACAAGCAGAGGGAATGAACGCTTCCGAAGACGTTGTCCGGATTGTGCGCAAAGTTGTCTGGGTTAAACAGCGGCGGCCGATGCACGTATAACTCGTAGCCAAGCGTTTCCAGCAGATCTCGCAAAGCGTCGCTCTTGCGAGGCCGGTCGTCTGCAAGGTACAGCAGCGGCTTGAAGCGTCGCAGCGTCTCAGTCGCGCCTTCGAGAACTTCTCGCTCCATCCCTTCCACGTCGATCTTGATGAAGTTGCAGGCGGTCAGCCCTAGATCGTCGATCCGCACCAGCGGAACGGAATAACTTCCGGCAACCCCGATGCTCGGCCGCGTAGTTCGAATCCGCCAACGTCGTTCTCGGTCTGATCGCCGAATTCGGGGACCGCGATCGCTCCTGAGGCGGCGCCGAGAGCTTCCTGCCGACAAATCACATGGTTCAAGTTGTTCTGCACTACGTTGCCGCAGAGCGAATAAAAGGGAATCCGCTGCGGCTCGAACGCCAGCACGCGACCGCTCGCACCGACCAGACGCGCAAGCGCCACCGTGTGCGCTCCGATGTTGGCGCCCGCGTCGATCACGGTCTGACCGGGTTTGACCGCCTCGCGGAACAGGGCGACCTCCGCCTCGGAGTATTCGCCGTAGAGATCGAACGAGCGGCCGATGTACTTGTCGTTCGGCTGATAGATCATCACGCCGTAGCGACAGGCTTTTACCTGGTTCACGCGGTTATTCCTCTCTGTTATCCGCCGGCGCCCCAGCGGCCAATTCATAAGGGGCGTAATCTTTCTCCTCGATCAGTTTCGAGCCGAGCAGCTCGTTGATCTGCCGCTTGACGGCGGCGCGGAGATCATTTTGCCGATAGACGCTGTGCGCCAATTCGATGAATCGCGGGCCGAAATCCTGTTCGCGCTCGCAGCCCCGGATTTCGTCCTCGATATCCCACAGCGCTTCATTCACCGCCTTGAGTTGCCGGACGAGCTCGTCGAGCTCAGCCGATTCGCGAATTCCCGCATTTCGCGCCGCCGTGAGCGAGTCCAACTCCAGCCTGACGTTGGCCCGCTTGGCTGCGTCGGCGATACGTTCGCTCTTGATTTCGAGAATCGTGAGTTTGTCGAGCAGTTCGCCCGGTGCAATCTCCACGGCGATCGGCCGAGTTCCGAGCGTTGCACTGACGAGCATTGCCAGTTCCGCGACCATGCGGCGAAACACGCTTTCCCAGTCTCCGTGCCGCGACTGGCGGAAGAGCCGCATGCTGGGATACCAGGGACTGTCTTCGCCGTCGATCAGCCAGCGCCAATCGGGCACGCGCGACAGCGCCGTCCAGACGGGCGCGTTCAAGGCGCCGGCCAGGTGCGGAATGGCCGTGTCGGAGCAAATGATCAGGTCGAGGTTCTCGATCACCGCGGCGGTATCCATGAACGCTCCCTCGCGCTCGTCGAGACGCGAGCGCCAGGTCGATAATGGAGAATCGGCCGGCGACCTCGCTGAGTTGTTCGCTGCCGTGGCCCTTTTGCAGACTGTAAAGCTGCACGCCCGGAATCCGCGCGAGCGGCTCAAACTGCGCCAGCGGAATCGACCGCTTGTGGTCCCAGCGGTATTTCTTGCTGCCTTGCCAGGCGATGCCGACTTTGAAGCTTCTCGTCCCCGACAGTTCCTGGCGCCACTGCTCGACCAGCCGCTCGTCGGCCGCCAGATAAGGCGTCTCGGCGGGAATCGTTTCCAGCGTCGTGCCGAAAATGCGCGGCAAGCTTAACAGCGGAGCGTGGACGTCGAAGTCGGGCAGCCGATCGCCTTGAGCGACGAGTTGGTCGATGCCGCGGCAAGAGGACAGCAGCGGAATCAGCGCTCGCTGACAGGCGACGATCACCTTGCCGCCGCGCTCGTGCACCAGCGGCGCGTAACGGATGAACTGGATCGTGTCGCCCAGGCCTTGCTCGGCGTGCAGCAGGATGGACTTGCCGTCCAACGGCGAACCGTCCCACAGCGGCTGCGTGAACGGACGTTCGGGAAGTTCCGGCGTATTCCAGCGATGCTCGTACTCCGGCCAGGCCTGAACGAACTTGCCTTGCAGCAGCCAGATAAGCGAGCGATTTTTGCGAGCTTCGGCGTATTCGGGGTTGAGCGAAATCGCCTGCTCGTAGAGCGCAATCGCCTCATCGAGCAACCCTTGCTCTGAACGAACAAAGCCCAGGCTGAGGTGTGCCTCGGCCCTGGCCGGAGTGAGTCTCGCGGCTTCGGCGCAGGCCGCGGCCGCTTCATCAAAGCTTCCTCGCCGCAGCAGCGCCATGCCCAGCCCGCCGTGCGCCGCGGCAAAGGCGGGCTGCAATCGCACCGCCTCGCGCAAGCTGTAGATGGCTTCATCGATGCGGTCTTGTTCGCGCAACAGATTGCCGAGATTGTTATGCGCCTCGGCAAAATAGGGTTTCAGCTCCAGCGCGCGGCGGTAGCACGCTTCCGCCTCTTCGCGGCGTTCTTGTTCGGCGAGCGCCGCGCCGAGATTGTTGTGAGCGTCGGCAAAGTCGGGCCGCAGCCGGATTGCTTCGCGGCAGCTTGCTTCTGCGGCTTCAAAGCGGCCCAGCTCGCGCAATAAGTTGCCGAGATTGTTGTGCGCTTCGGCAAAATCGGGTTTGAGGCGGACGGCCTGCTCGTAGCAGCCGAGCGCCTGCTCCAGCCGCCCCAATTCCTTCAGCACGTTGCCGACGTTATTGTGGGCATGGGCGAAATCGGGCTTCAGTTCGACGGCTTTCTGAAAACACGCCAGCGCCTCTTCCCGCTGCTGCTGCCGGGCATGGCAGATGCCCAGGCTGTTGTAGACCTGAGCGTCGGGTTTCAGCTTCAAGGCCTGTTCGAAGTGCGCCGTCGCCTCGGGCAATCGTCCGACGGTTTGGCAAAGCATGGCGAGCAGCAGCCAGCCTTCGACTCGCGACGGATCTTGCTCCAAGGCCTGCCGATAGGCGGCCTCGGCTTGTCGAAAATCGCCCGCCTGGTGCGCTTGCTGCCCACGAGCCAACAGCTCATTGGCTGAGTTCATTGCTCTCCCCCGTTTTGAATGCCCCAGTCTGAGCGCGCAGCCGCCATGCGCCTCGTCATCCGCGGCCATGGCAACCGGCAGCTTCGTTGCGTCCGACAAAACCGCTAACCCGGATCGCGCACGGCCGACACCAACCCGAAGCGCAAGCGAGGGAATGGCAAGGATTCGCGTCGAAAGCCCTCGCTGACGCTTCGGGTTGGTGTGTTTTCCTGCAACTGACTGCCGCCATTATGTTTGCGCTTTGCCTTGCGTTCACGGTTCGGTGCGCAATCCGGGCTAACTGCCTGCGATCTCGGCAATGAAGCCTGGTAGCGGTTTCATCACGCCTCAGCAGGGCGGGACGGACTCATCGTGGTGCAGAGTCGTTGGGAACGTCCTTGGTCTGCCGCGGCCATCCCCTAAAGATACCTCCGTGGCGCTAATCGGCCAGCCGTGAGGCGGAGTTTCCCTCGGCTCGTTCCGTCTTCGTGGCGCCAACTTTCCGAAGATCTCCCGAGCAACTTGGGCATCTTCGGCTGGCGCTTGTCTCGGCCCTCATACTCCCTCTCCCACTGGGAGAGGGTTGGGGTGAGGGCGGTCCCGCCAGGAGCTTTGCCGCCACCGCTCCTCGGCTTTCCAAGTTGGCCAAGTTGTCCCAAGATTTCCTCTCGAAGCTGGCCATCTTCGCTCGCGCTCCTCATACTCCTTCTCCCACCGGGCGAGGGCCGGAGCGAGGGCGAACCCGCCTCATACTCCCTCTCCCACTGGGAGAGGGTTGGGGTGAGGGCGATCCCGCCTCGAGCTTTCCCACCAGCGCTCCTCGGCTTTCCAAGTTGGCCAAGTTGTCCCAAGATTTCCTCTCGAACTTGGCCATCTTCGGCGCTCCTCACACTCCCTCTCGCACCGGGCGAGGGCCAGGGTGAGGGCGTCCCGCCAAGGCGCCCAAGATTTCCTCTCGAAGCTAGCCATCTTCGCGAACTTTCCCGCTCAAGCATGACCATCTTTGGCGCATCCGCTCCGCGGCTCCGTTGTCAGCGTCTGCATCTTGCTCATCACTCTCTGAGATTGGCTGGGTGAGGGTTTCCCGCCGCCCCCGAGCGCGCACTCCTCCCGCAATGCTTCACTGAACCTACCCGACAACTGGCTTGGCGCTTGCTCCTCGATCCCAACGGGGTCAAATTCACCAGGCCAGCGCGCAGCCCTGGTAACCGTTTCCAACGCGGCGAAACAAACGGCGCCGCCCCAATGTCGGCTTTCGCTCCTGCGAAAGCGGCGTTTCTTTCGCGGGAGCGAAAGACGACAATCGCCGCCCTTCAGGTCGCATATTTATCACGCCCCGTTCGGGCTTTTGGCGGGCGGCATGGGGCCGTCGAATACCATGGGCTGATGAATCTTACACCTTTGGTGCTGGCGAACGCGCCCAACATTCCCTCTCGAAGTTGACCATCTTGGCTTGCCCGCCAAACCATGACATAAGCGTCCGCGTTTCTGCGTCATGAAACGCGGCCTCCTCGTCGGCCGCTGCCAACTGGCTCTCTTCGGCCGCCTGCGCGCAGGCGTAGCCCAGAAGGCTACCTCTAAGCCTACCCGGCGGCTGGCTTCGCGCGGGCGCGGTGCGCCCTCGTTTGCTTGTTCGCTTCACCGATGCCAACTTGCTAACCGCGCCACATGCTGTTTCTGGGCCAACAAGAAATTGTTCAAGAAAGTTGTTGACAGCGCTACATACCACGATAGACTCCTGTTTGTTTCGAGCAGGCGAAACTCCTTCCGGGGTCACTTCTGCCGGAGCAGCTTCCTATCAAACGACCCTCAAGTCGAGTAAGCGTCAAGCGGGGAGGTGCTGGCATGCTTATAGGTTCTGTTCAGGAACTGTTCTTCTCGGCGCGGCTGCTCTTGCTGGGCGTCGCACGCGGCTAAATAGCCGCCTCTTGGTCTTTTGTTCGAGCGTTGATGAATCTGCGGCGCGGGCCGCTGCGCTTTGGCGTGAATGCCTTTCGGCTGCGCTGGCGCGCGTGGTGCTGCGCGCGTTGAGAAACAATGCGCCTCACAAAAGGGGATTGCGATGATCTGGAAACTCTCTGCCGTCAAACATTCGCTCGCCCGTACTTCGCGACGCCGGGCGGTCAGCCGAAATCCTAAATACGAGCCGCTAGAACAACGACAATTACTATCAATTAACTCGGGTATCGCCCGCTACAATGACGTTCACGACGCGCCTTTGATCGTCGACGCAACCTACGGCGTGCTGGCGGACGCCGCGACGAATTCGGGCGAGGCCTCCTCGGCGAGTCTGGTGCGGCAGCCTCGTCACGGCGTCGTAACCTTAAACGCCGACGGCTCGTTCCGCTACGACCCGGCGCCCGGCTATGTCGGACGCGACTCCTTCGTCTTTGATGAAACCGACGGTCTGGGGTTCCATCGACGCGGCATCGCTCGGCTTTCCGTACTGAGTCAATGGACGCCGCCGCAGGCCACAGCGAGCGGAGCGGTGCAGGCCTTCAGCTCAACGGGCGAAGAAATATCGGTCAGCAACGCGAAAGGCCCTGAAGGGTCCGCGCTTCTGTTCACGGTCTCGGCGTCGGGAACCGGATCCGGCGGTGATATCATCGCTGTGTCTCCCGGCGAGGCCCAGCCGGCACAGGGGCAGCGAAGCGCCGATGCAGGAAGGGTCGACTATGACGAGAACTTTCAAACCTCCGCAATTATTTACGGTTCGGGCAGCTTCACCGTTGCCGTGCAAACCTATGACGACGAGCGCGACATGACGATGGGTGACGCTGACGCCGTATTCGGCGTGATGGCCGCCAACAGCGACGCGGATAATCTCGTGATGGCCAATGGCGTCGGCACGATTGAGGAGCGCGGCGGCGACGAGCCAATCTGCAACTGCGACTGCGGCTGTGGAAAAACCATGCCAGGAACCTCGCCGGCGCAAGGCTTTCCGCTGGCTCATACCAGCAGCGCCTTTCCCGGGCCCGTTTTCAGATACAACGGCGGGCGCAACCGCACCCGGTCGTCGTCGCCAACGACGTGCTCTCGGCCAACGTCGCCTCGGCGAGCGACATCGCGGCGCAGCTCACGGTGATCGACGATTCAGGCAACGCCGTCTACACGGGCGACCCCGTCTATTACAGCCCCGCCGGCTACACGGCCGGCGCCATGGTCCAGTTCGCCCAGCAGTTCGACGCCGGGTCGCTCCCGGAAGGCCGCTATAGCTGGGAGCTCACGGTGACGGAAGACTATAGCGGCACAGTCCCGGTCGTCCGCGGCTATGCCGGCTTCCTGGACCTGCGCAATCTCGACCAAACGCCCTACGGCAGCGGATGGATGATGGCAGGGCTCGAAAAGCTGCAGAGCCAGTCGACCGGCGTCGGTTTGATGGACGACAACGGCAACCTGCTCCACTTCTCTTCCGACGGAGCGGGCGGCTTCAGTCCTCCCGAGTCGCTCGACGGCCAGGTCACGCTTTCGCAAGACTTCTTTACCATGGGCTACGCTCTGGCCTGGAAAGACGGCAGCCAAACGACCTTCGACAGCAGCGGGTTGATGACCAGCCAGGTCGATCGCCTGGGAAACACGACCAGCTATACCTACAACCCCGACGGCACGATGGCCACGGAAACCGACCCGACCGGCCGCACGACCACCTTTACCTACACCAGCGGTAAGCTGACGAGCGTTACGGATTTTGCAGGGCGCGTGACGACCTATTCGTATACGGGCGACCAGTTGACCAGCATCACGGAACCCGACCCCGGCCACGGCGAGGCGGTTCCCTCGACGACCTTCGCCTACGACCCGACGACCGGCCTGCTTTCCAGCATGACCGACTCCACCGGCACGACGAGCTACACGTACGACGCATGGCGGGCGGTGACGCGAATCACCAACCCCGACGGCACGTACAAGCAGTTCGCCTCGCCGCGCGACCAGGCCATCGTCGACACGTCCGGGGGACTGGGGAGTCTTTCCAATCCGGCGTCGTTCTTTTATGCCGACAGCGTCGACGCCACGCAGACGGACGAGGACGGCAACGTGTCGCACTACGCGGTCGACTATGCCGGGCGAGTCGTTTCATCCACAGACCCGGCGGGCAACGCCACGGCGTTCGTATACGACCTGAACAGGCGCCTCACCCAAATTACGCAGCCCCCTTTGACGCCGGGAGGCGCCAACCTGATCACGTCGCTGTATTACGACGACAACGGCAACTTGATTGAACGCGACTTGCCCGACGGCACGTCGGAGACTTGGACCTACGACCTGACCTGGAACGAGCCGACGCAGTATATCGATCCGGCGGGCCGCGTGACCGACTATTCGCTGGATCCAAGCAACGGCAACGTGTTATCGGCGACGCAGGTGAGCCTCGCAGGGAACCGCGTCACCAGCTACACGTACACCCCCGCGCCGACGGCGTCGGGAGATCCGCCCGCGGGCCTGGTCGCCAGCATCACCGACGCGCGGGGCATCGTCACGGCCATTACATATAACTCGCACGGCCTGCCGACACAGATTGTGTATGCACAGGGAACGGCCGACGAAGCGTCGGTCAGTTTCACGTACGACTCCAACGACAATCCGGCGAGCTACACCGACGAGCTCGGCCGCGTCACAAGCTTGACGTACGACGATTTGAATCGTCTCATCGAGACCGATCTGCCGGCGCCCGACCCGAACAATCCGACCGTCTTTCCGGTCATCTCGGCGCTGTACAGCGCTACGGGCAAAAAGATCTCCGAGACGGATCCGCTGGGCAATGTCATGCAATATAGCTACGGCGCCTTCGGCCACTTGACCCAAATCCAGCAGCCCGACCCGGCCGGCGGCACGAATTACACCATTACGCAATACGGTTACGATGACGCAGGCAACCTGACGACCATCACCGACCCGCTCAGTCGCATCACGACTTATGGCTTCGATGCCGACAACCGCCAGACCAGCATGCGGGCCCCGAACCCGAGCGACGGCAGCGGTACGGGGGGCCCCGAGCAAAGCGTGACGTACGACGCCCTGGGCGACGTCATCTCGTCGACGGACGCCAACGGCAACGAGACCGATTACACGTACGATGAAATGGGGCGGGTACTAACCATTACCGGTCCGGCGCCCACGACGGGCGGCGACCGGCCGGTGACGACGTATACCTACAACGCCGACGGCCAGGTCTTGACGATGACGGACCCAATGGGCCATCTGACGCAGTACCAGTACGACGATTTTGGCGAACTGGTCCAGGAAACGCTGCCCTCCCTGGCAGTCCTGAACTGGAGCTATGACGCCGATGGAAATCTGATCAGCTACGAAGACGGCCCGGGCCATACGACCACGTACGCCTATAACAACCGCAACTGGAAGACCAGCGAGACCGACCCGCTTTCCGGCGAGACCAACTACGGTTACGATTTGGCCGGGAACATGACCAGCCTGGAAGACCCCGACGGCAACACGACGACGTACGTCTACGACGACCTGAACCGCGTGATCAGCGACACGAACCAGCTCGGCGACACGCGCTCATTCGTTTATGACCTCAACGGCAATCTGATCCAGGAAACCGACCGCGACGGCCGCGTGCGCGATTTCACGTACGACGACCTCAACCGGCAAACCGCCGAAGAATGGATGGACGGCGGCACGGTCGTCCGCACGATCAGCTATTCGTATAAAGCCGATGGCGAGCTGACCAGCGCCAGCAGCCCCGATAGCGCCTACGCCTACACGTACGACGGCGATGGCCGCACGACCAGCGTCGACAATTACGGGACGCCGACCGTGCCCAACGTCGTTCTGTCCAGCCAATACGACTCCAACGGCAACCGCACCCAGCTTTCCGCCGCGATCGACGGCACGGACGATTTCCTGAACACGTACGCGTTCGACGCCCTCAACCGGATGACGCAGCTCGTGCAGCAGGGCCAGACGGGCGGCAACTCGGTGGCCACGAAGGGGGCGAACCTCTCCTACAACCTGCTGGGCCAGCTCACCAGCATCTTCCGCACGGACTACTTCGGTAATGGGCCGCAGCCCGACATCGCCACCAGCACGTTTTCGTACGACAGCGCCAATCGGCTGACCCAGATCGCCTACACCACCAACGGCGGCACGGCCATTGACGCCTACTCCTGGACGTACGACGCCGCCAATCGCGTCACCAGCATGACCACCACGACCGACGGCACGGCGACCTACAGCTACGACGACACCAACCAGGTCACCGGCGCCAGCTACGCCGGCACAGGGCAGCCGGCCAATGAATCGTACGGCTACGACTCGAACGGCAATCGCACAAACACCGGCTACTCAACCGGCTCGAACAACCAGTTAACCAGCGACGGAACGTTTGACTACACGTACGATGCCGAAGGCAACCGGATCACGCGAACGCGCATCTCCAACGATCCGGCCGACGACTATCTGACCACCTACACGTGGGACTATCGCGACCGGCTGACCGACGTCAACTTCTACAACAACTCCGACGTGCTGACCAAGCACGTCCACTACACGTACGACGTCTTCAATCACTTGATCTCGAAATCGGTCGATTCGACCGGCTCGGGCAGTTATGACCGGGCCGAGTACTACGTCTATGATGGCAACGACGTTGTCCTCGACTTTGTCGATCCCGACGGCGCCGGCACGAGCCTGTCGCCTTGGCCACTCGTTATCTGGACGGCCCGGGCAATGCCGGCGCGACCGATCAGGTCTTCGCCCAGGAGGACGTCTCCACTGGCGCCGTCCTCTGGCTGTTGGCCGATAACCTGGGCACCACCCGCGATGTGGTCGACGACAGCGGCACGGTCACGGCCCACTTCGTCTACAACTCCTTCGGCCAGTTGGTCAGCGGTCCGACAGGCGTAACCCGCTTCCTCTACACGGGGCAGGTCTGGGACGCCGACGTCGGGTTGCAATACAACTGGAATCGCTGGTACGATCCGGCAGTTGGGAAGTGGATCAGCGAGGATCCGATTGGGTTTGGCGCGAGGGACGCGAATCTCGGTCGGTATGTCGGGAACGATACCGCGGGCCACGTGGATCCTACTGGATTCGATGGGCAATCTGAAATAGGACAACCAATCAAGATCTTGATACAAGAAGACGGAACCGTGGTGGCGATTTATCCGAATGGCACGTGGCAAATCGTTGCCGGGCCATATAACCCGCCAATCCCGCAAGCTCCTCCACCGCGACGTGAGCTTGCGGTTGGTGATTTTTGCATTATCCAATACGCGGACGGAAGTGCGCTAATTGCAACCCCTGATGGCTGGACGATGGTCACAGACGAACTGCCGGTCTCGTTCGATACCTCGGACTTTATACCACCATTTGTAACGCCGGACGTGCCACCGCCAGGACCAGATCATGCGGAAATTGAGTTAGGGACCGACCCAAATACTAACGTGTCGCACGTAAATATTACCGGCGAAGGCCCTGTTACGACGGGGCCCTTTGGCGGCAAGTGGAAGTGGTTATTTGGCGTCATTGCGGAGTTCAAGATACAAGGGAAGCTTAAGCCGGAAGACCGTCCAACTCCCGAGGATTGCCCAACGATCATCATCAACGGAGGCGTGACAAGATGACGCGTAAGAGTCCCTGGCAGTTTCTCATTGTAGCAACTATTGTTACTGGCTGTCTCATTTCTGTCGCGTCGCGCCTGGCGCGGCGGATGCGATTGTCGCAGAGTTTGTTATGCATGGTGACAGCGATCTCTTGCTGTTACCAGTTACTATTCGCAACAGAATATACAATTTCGTCGTCGATACGGGCAGTAGCCACACTATTTATGATGCATCGTTACGCCCGTTGCTTGGGCAACAGGTCCGTAGCGCGAAGGCTTTAATGCTAGGCGATGACAGTATGGAAGTTAAATTATTTTCCCCTCCTGAAGCGAGGCTCGGGAGTCTTTTAGTTCGTGGTGCGCAGTATGTTGTCGCACTGAGCCTTCAGTCCAATCGCGAAATCACTGGGCAGCCGATCTACGGCGTTCTTGGGATGGATTTTCTCGCATCACATATCGTTCAGGTGGATTACGACAGACGAATGTTCCGTATCCTGGACTCGCTCCCCAGTGATGCAGGAACGCCAGTGAGTCTTACTTATAAGCATGGCGTGCCCTATGTTGCCGTTCAGCTCGATGATGAACATTCTGAGGACATGCTGTTGGACAGCGGCTTGAGCGGCACAGGAGGTTTGCTTGGGCGGCGTCTCTTTGACGCGATGGCAACTACAGGTGTGCTCGGCAATGTTTGTGATGCTGAAATTGGAAACGGTGTTCACGACAACATTGCAGTTGCTGAAGGAACGTTGCAATCGATAGTGATCGCGGACATTCGCGTTCCACAAGTCCGAGTAATGGGTCTTGGAAACGGCCACAGCAATCTTGGAGCAAGTTTTCTGGCGCGATTCAATGTTGTCTTTGATTTTCCGGCGGCAAGTATGTACCTTAAAAAATCGCACGTGTTTTCAAAAGCCGACCGACCGTCGTTAAGCGGTTTAACTCTGCGAAGGGCTGAGGGAGGGGTTCTCATAGAAACAGTCAAGAAGGGAAGTGCTGGCGATAAAGCGGGGATCAGGGCGAATGACTTTCTAGTCACGATCGCGGGAGCTACCGTTGACGGAATGAGTATTTATGCAATTAAAAAGGCGTTTGTCGACGAGGGGCGTACCGTCACAGTGACTGTTCGGCGAGCGAAAACAACGTTCGCGTGTTGCCTGCACTTGCGCGCTCCCGCTTACTATCCGCAAGTCTTGAAATGAATTGATGCTTTGGGAATATGCAGACACCCATCTTTTGCTTGACGCGGACGGCACAACGCCGGGAATTTTTGCTTGGGGTCTTGATGGATGCGTGAACGGACGTATACTTACCGGCGAACCCAGAGGGACAAGGCCATGCCTGCCTATGCTCGCCGTGAGATCGTCGATAATACGGAAGTCGGCATCTACCATTGCGTCTCTCGATGCGTAAGGCGCGCGTACCTGTGCGGGGAGGATGCCCTTACCGGCCGCAACTTTGATCATCGCAAGGATTGGATTCGCAACCGGCTCGAAGAACTCGCCGGCGCATTTGCCATAGACGTACTTGGCTTTGCGGTGATGTCGAATCACTTACACGTGATGGTGCGCATCCGGCCGGATCTCGCCCGCCAGTTGAGCGATGAAGAAGTGGCGAGACGCTGGCTGCGCATCTTTCGCAAGCTGCGCCATGCGGGGGCGGGGGCGGATGAGCCCGACGCGCGCGAGTTGTCCATGCTGCTGGCCGATCCCGAGGCAGTCGCCCTACGGCGCGGCCGGTTGGCCGATCTGTCCTGGTTTATGCGGGCGTTGTGCGAGCCGATCGCACGTCGCGCGAATCGCGAGGATGGCGTGACCGGCCGTTTTTGGGAGGGACGCTTCAAAAGCCAGGCGGTGCTCGATGAATCGGCGGCTCTGGCCTGCAGCATCTACGTGGACTTGAACCCGATCCGAGCGGGCATCGCCTATACGCCCGAGAGTTCTGAATACACGGCTGCCTACGAGCGGATTGTCGCCAGGCAGCTAAACGCAGCCGAGCAGGCCGTAACGGAGAAGATCGATCAGGCCAAGCCGCCGGAGCGTGGCGACGATTGGCTCAGCCCGATCCCGGATGGCGACGGCTGCCCTGCAAGTCAGCGAGTGCATTCTCCGCGGCGGGCGTCGGACCGTGGCTTTCTGCCGCTCGGGTTGGATGAATACCTGGCCTTGCTGGATTGGACGGGGCGTCAGGTTCGCGCGGACAAGCGCGGGGCGATTCCGCTGGATTTGCGGCCCATTCTCGAGCGGTTGTCGATCAACGCCGAGGGCTGGGTAGAAAGCATCCTGGATTTCGGTCGCCGCTTTCATCGCGTCATCGGCAGAGCCGCCAGCATCGCAGCCCGCGCAGAAGAACGGCCGGCATTGGTATCAAGGCCAGGCTGCCAGCCGGCTGGCGTTTACCTGACGCCGGGACAATTCACATCGATGTTTGCCTTCTCGCCTTTCCTGCGCCCGTCCTGGGCGACGCTTTCGGCAGGCGGCATTCCCGTCTGCGAGTCGACAAGTCTGCTTGACGTTCGGCGTCTCCCACGGATCTGCTAGAATTTTGCCTGCGACGGGATCCGCCCCCTCATTCACGCTTGCAACGGATGGCTTCGCGGCACGTAAAAGGATGGATGTCTTGTAATTCCCGCCCAGCCCGAGTGGGTTCTCGCCACTGCCAAGAAATTGGGGCTGGAGTGGACGCTTCGGCCGCGTGGGCGACCGAAGAAGCAGCCGTAGTCTCTCCGAAGTTCATTATATTACCCAGATTTGGTGGCTGTCACCTTTTCTTGGCCCTAGACACGACGGCCCATAACGCATGAAAAGGCCCCGTCCAGCTTGCCTGGATGGTGAATAAGATGCTAACAGCTTGCGATGCAATGATCTCCTTCACCGTCCAGGCAAGCTGGACGGGGTCGACGACGAAGATTCCTCAGTGCGTCTGCTAGCTCTCCATCTGCTTCACCAGCGAGGCAAGCTCGCTGGGGTCGAATGTGCAACATCAAAACTCGCGCTTCGGGTTGGTGTGTTTTCCTGCAACTGATTGCCGTCGTTATGTTTGTGCTTCGTCTCGACCGTTCGGTGCGAAATCCGGGCTAGAATTCAGCCTGCGACAAAGTCCGGTCTTCGATTTGCACTGGCAACGGATGGCTTCGCGATCTGCAAAAGGATGGATGTCTGGTGCTTCGCCGCAGAGTTTGTCGCCCGGCTGGGCGGCCTACCTGGCGCCGGAGGCGGGCTGATCAAGCCCGGCGGGCAGCGGCGCTTGTTCGGCGCCGGAAAGATACGAGATCAGATCGCGCAACTCAGCTTCGCTCATTTTGTCGAGCAAACCTTCGGGCATCAGCGAAACGCGAGATTTCTCCCGGGCTTCGATCTCGCGCTTGGGCAATTTCAAACGTTCGTTTTGCGTCTGAATGGCGACCACGTCATCGTCCTCCTGCACGATGATGCCGTTGATCACGCGACCGTCTTCCGTTTGCAGCAAAGTCATTTGATAATCCCTGCCAACCAAAGCGCTGGGATCAACGAGGTTCTCAAGAAGATAATCGAGATTTGACCGCTGGGCTCCCGTCAATTCGGGGCCGACCTGGCCGCCTTCGCCGAACAGCTTGTGGCAGGCGCTGCAATGCCGGACGAACAGCCCGCGGCCGGTCGAACGATTGGCGTTTTTCAAATGGACTTCGTCCAGGCGAGTTTTGTATTTGCCGATCACCGCGGTCTTGTCTTTCGACGGCGCGCGAATCTCGCCCCACGCCTTGGCTAACTGCTTGTTCACCTCGGCATGGTTCATGCTTTGAAGCTGGCGGACCGTGAACGCCGAAATGTCGCGGCGCGGAATCTGACCTTTTTCAATGGCGGCAAGCAGCGCCAGGGCAAAGGCCGGTCGCGAGGCCAGCGTCAGCACCGCGTCGGCCCGATCGGATTCGCTGAACGACTCATAGTGCTGCAAGATAATCTTTGGCGCCGCTTCGTCTCCATAGGCGGCGAGTGCTCGCAAGGCGGCGCCTCGCAGCGGCGGCTCGGCCAGCAGCTTTTCCGCCAACGTGCGAGCCTCGGCGTCTTTCTGCTGCACCAGCGCCGCCAGCGCTTGCGCCGCTCGACTGCCGGCAAGCTGACGTTCATGGCGGCCTTGCGCGTGGCGGCATACGCATTCTGGTCGCCGAAGATCAACGCCAACAGCGTCGCTCGCTCTCTGACTTCCGGCTGCTTGCTGGCGGCGAGACGAGCGTAAACGGGCGACCAATCATGCGGCGCCAACACGCGTCGCCGTCCTTCGAGCACTTCGAGCACGCCGGCGAGTAAATCATTTCTGACCTGGTCGTCGTCGGCCGCCGTCAAGGCCTGAGCGATCGGATCGAGCGCCGCAGCCGACTGCTCAGCCAGGTCGGCGGGAATGCCTGAGGCGGCGCGGCGAGCCAGGAATTGCCGCACCCGCGGAAGTTCGGCGTCGTGAGCCAAAGCCAGGGCGCAGGACTGGATCGGCGGCGACCAACGGTTCAATCGCGTACCAGACCATCAGCGTCAGGTTCACATCGTCGGCGTCCTCGCCGTGAGACGACAGTGCAGCGGCCAGCTTCCAACGCTGTTCGACCGGCAGCCGCTGCATGGCCGAAGCCAAATGGAGCCGTACGACGGGCGATGGATCGGCTTGGGCCAGGCGCTCGAAGCGGGCCAGCAATTCTGGCGACAGTTTGCGGTCTTCGACGGCAAGCCGGATCGCCCAACCGCGAAGATACTCTTGCTGCTCATCGAGCAGGTCTGCCAGTTCATTCCCCTTTAAGCCGCCGGTTACGTACAGCGCCCACAAGGCTCGCAATTTTCGCGTGACTTCGGATTGCTGCTTGAACAACTCCCAGAGCGCGTTGCGCGTGCCGCCGTCCAACTTGCCGGCTGCGGCCCGCTCTTGAAGAATCCGCCGGGCGTGCGAAGCTCGCCACTCGTTCTTGTGCAGTTGCAGTTGGACCAGGTCCGCATCGCTCAGTTCGGACAGGTTCGCCGAAAAGAGCCGGGGCTTGCCGTAGGCGACCTTGTAGATCCGGCCGCTGGTGCGGTGGATGTCGACATAGTCATGGCACTCGCCGCTGTCGCACCAGTCGGCCACGTACACGCCGCCGTCCGGGCCGTATTTGACGACCAGGCCGCGGAACCACGGGTCGGGGACAAGCAGAAAGTCCTTGCCGTGGTGCGCCACGTAGCCCGACTTGGCATGTTCGAAGACGTCGTGATTGACCCGGGCGCCGTGAATATTGCAGGTGAACAGGCCGTTGCGGTATTCGTCGGGCCAGTTGTCGCCCAGATAGACCATGGCGCCCGAGTGGGCGTGGCCGCCGCCCGGCTTGTCGTGTTCGTCCTTGCCGCCGCGCGAAGTGGTCCAATGGCCGCCGCCCCAATGGATATGATCGGCGCAGCTCTCCATCAACTCGTACGAGTGCGGATTGATGTCCTGACCGAACATGCGTTGGAAGTGGGCGCCCGGCACGACGTGCCAGAGATGATGGATCACGCAGTTGGTGATGAACATCTGGCCGAGTTCGTCGAAGTCGAGTCCCCAGGGATTCGTCGTGCCGTGAGCCACGGCCTCGTGGATGCCGCGCGTCGGATGATAGCGCCACACGCCGCAATTGATCTCGGTGCGTTCGGCGTCTGGCGAGCCCGGCTTGCCGATTTTCGAATTCGACAGGATGCCGTTGCAGCCGTACAGCCAGCCGTCGGGGCCCCAGGTCAGACCGTTGAATACATTGTGCCGGGCCTTGAGATCCCAGCCGTCCAGCACGATCTGAGGCTCGCCGTCCGGCACGTCGTCGCCGTCGGCGTCGGGCATGAAGATCAAGTTCGGCGTCGAGCAGAGCCAGACGCCGCCAAATCCCACTTCCACGCCGCTCAGGTTGCTGCCTTCGTCCCAGAACACCTTGCGGCTGTCGAACCGGCCGTCGCCGTCGCGATCCTCGAAGATCACCACGCGATCATGCCCGGAGGTTTGCGGCTCCTGGTTCCAGTCGGGATAAGAGAGGCACTCGACGACCCACATCCGGCCCCGATCATCGAACGTCAAGGCGATTGGCTGCACCACGTCGGGCTCGCCGGCAAACAGCGTAGCCTGGAAGCCCGGCGGCAACGTCATTTGCTGGAGCGTTGCCTGCGGCGACAACGGCGCCAGGGGATCTTCGGCGCGTGCGACCGCGACATACGACAGACTGAGCAAAACGAGCGCAAACCGAGTGTGCATGACCACCGCCTGGAGACCACGTGAGGGTGAAGCCGACTGCCCTTAGCGCCGCGAAAGTTTTTCACTTTCAGGCAGTGCCATTGTGCCTGCCGACGCAGCCGCGATCAACTCACGAACCCAGCCGGACCAGGGCGTCTTCCAGTTGCTGCCAGCGCTGCTCGAGGCTGCCGGTGTAGCCGATGGAAATGCGAACCAGACCCGGCGAAATGCCGGCACGACGCTGATCGTCGGGCGACATTTCGCTGGAGGTCGAACTGGCCGAACAGGATAAGAGCGTGTCGAAATAGCCCAGGCTGACGGCGATGTAACCGAACCGCTCCTGGTTTTGCAGGATTTCCAGGAAGCGATTGGCACGCTCGGACGTTTCCAGGTCAACGCAGAAGATGCCGCCGTAGCCGTAACCGGGGTTGGCCAGCCGGCTGATGAGCTCGTGCTGCGGGTGCGAAGGCAGGCCTGGGTAAATCGTCGTGATGCCGCGCTGCTGCAGTCGTTCACTGAAAGCCAGCGCACGGCGGCTGTGCTCGGCTACTCGTAAGCCCAGGTGCGGCAGACGCAGGCTGATTTCGAAGGCGATCCGCGGGTCCATCGTCGGGCCGAGCAGCATCAAGGCGCCGGTGTGCAAGTCCATCAGGCCGTTAATCAGTTCGTGACTGCCGCAGATGGCGCCGGCAATGCAGTCTGAAGCGCCGTTGATGAACTTGGTCAGGCTGTGAACCACAATATCCGCACCAGTTGAGCGGGCGACAGCACCATGGGCGAGAAGGTGTTGTCGACTACGAGTCTGGGCGCCGTGGCGATGGGCGATTTCGGCCAGACGCGGAATATCGGCGACCACTAAGGTCGGATTCGAAAGCGACTCGACGTACAGCAGCCGCGTGCGATCCGTGAAGGCGGCTTCGATGCGCGGCGAGATCGGTCGAGGGGACGAACGTGGTCGTCACTGCCGGCCTTGCGCGGCAGAAAGTCGTGAAACAGTGCGAACGTGCCGCCGTATAACGCGTCGGACGCCACGACGTGATCGCCCTGATCGCAGCACTGCAGCACCGCGGCGGAGACGGCGCTCATGCCGCTGGCCGTGCAGTAGGCGGCGGGCGTGCCTTCCAACGCGGCCAATTCGCGACCCAGGACGTACACGGTCGGATTGTAATGCCGGCCGTAGAGATAAAACCCGCCGCTTTCCGGGCCGAGCTGGCCTTGGAACAATCGCGGCAGCAGCTCCGGCTCCAGGACCGTGAAGGTGGTGCTGGCCTCGATCGACATGTTCACGCCGCCGTGTTCGCCGAATTCGTGGCGAAGATCGGCGAGCGATTCGGCAGGATCGAAACCTTCCCGACGCGGACCATTGGGATTCGAAGCCGACATAGAGGCCCTCGACTGGTAGCAGAGATCCTTACGGCGCCTTGGCCGGCGCGCTGACGTCGCAGTTGCGGAACTCGACGCGAGGCGGTTGGCCCGCACGTCTTATTCTACGTTTTTGCGCCAGTCGGGCTTCTTTTTTCGCGCCGAAGGATGCCTTCGCAGCGGGCGAAATTCCTCGTCGAGGCTCGTGCTGGCGAATTTGATGGGCCCGTCGTAAAGCCCCACCGACTTGGCCTTCGGGCCTCGATCGCCGGCTGAGGCGACCGAGTCGATCTCGTACGACACGCCTTGGCCTTCTTTTAGCCGTTCGAATTGGCCGTCTGAAAACGCGGAGCAGTGAAAGAACACGTCTCCGCCGCCGCCGCTGGGCACGATAAAGCCGAACCCCTTATCGAACATCAGTTTCTTGATTACGCCCAACGGCATATTCATACGCTCAGGCAAAGGTCGTCATGGGCGCCGCGGAGCCGCTTCCGCCGGCGCCGTCAGTTGGAACGATTCGAACAGCTCAACGCGCGTGTCCGAAGGCGGAAGGGCTTACCGCCGCGAAGGCAGTGTTTTGGGCTGGTACTCGTGATCGCGTTTGCGCACCACCGTGGCTTCGAGAATCTTGTCCGGTTTGACGCCCGGCGCCGGCGCTCGAATTGATCGACGACGTCCATGCCTTTGATTATCTTGCCGAATACGGTGTGCTTGCCGTCAAGATGGGGCGTCGGCACAAAGGTGATAAAGAACTGAGAGCCGCCCGTATTGGGACCGGCGTGCGCCATGCTTAGGCTGCCGCGGCCATGTTTTCGGGCATTGGGCTGACGGCACTCGCACGCAATTGCATATCCAGGTCCGCCGGTTCCAGTTCCCAGCGGGCAGCCGCCTTGGGCCATGAAGCCGTCGATCACGCGGTGGAAGGCGAGCCCGTCATAGTACTTCTTCTCTACGAGACTGACGAAGTTCGCTACCGTGTTGGGCGCCTCGTCCTCGTAGAGTTCGATCAGTATGTCCCCCTTCGTCGTTTTCAACAGAATCTGCGGCAGATCGTTTTCGCCGGCTTCGGCCATCAATGTTTCTCCAAAAGTAAGGGCCCCAAGGGCCGAAACCAGCGCGGTACAAATCCCTAAATAGCGCATCGCGAATTCCTTTTCATTTTCATTCTATGCAGCCAGCGAGGCCGCGTCGAAACGTCGTTTCGTTCGGCTGACCCGCTACGGGCACAGCGCCCATTCCTTCGAGCAAGCTCGCCCGAATATCCGTCCGGGCACGGAATATGCATCGCCGTCCCGGCGAGTCTTTTTCCGCCTGCACCGCCACCGACGAGGCTCTTGGCGACGGACGAGCTGAGAAGCTCGGCGCATCAAGGCCCGGCAGCGAAAGTGTTCAACGGAGTTAAAAATAGGGGAACGAGCCCGACTGCACAACTCCGTTTCGACCACAGCGGCGGCGGAATCTGTGAAGTTTCCGAAGTGCTGCGCTGACGTCCCAAGCCTGGTTGGCATTTTGGGAGCGGTTGCGTTTTGGGCCCCCCTCGCGAAGGTTTTAGGTTGGGGCGCTCGGCGTGGTCGTGTACAATGCATCAACATGCATGGATAAGTTGCTCTTGCCCGGTTCGCAAGAATCGGCGACAACAGATGCCCTCCCACCGATTTCCCGCCCGACAATTTTGGAGAATTGGCATGGACGCCAGTCAACGTCCGCATGGCGTATTTTTCGCGTTGTGTCGTTGCACTGGCGTGAATCGCTGGTCATGGCTGCTGGCGATCGTCGGCATGTGGACCGTCTTGCCGTATGCCGCAGTCCGCGGCGACGAGGCGTCGCCTACGCCCGAGCACGACGCGTCGGCTGCTTCCGCCCCGTCTGCGGCGTTGGCGGCCGGCAAACTGGTGATTTGCGGGGGCGGCAAACTCCCGGACCAACTCGGTCGGCGTTTTATCGAACTTGCTGGCGGCGAGGCGGCCAGGTTGGTCGTAGTTACGACCGCCAGCGGTCTGGCCGATAGCGATCGAATCGAAGCCAAGCTGGCCTTCTGGCGACGCCAGATGGTTCAGACGCTCAGCATATTACATACTCGCTCGCGCAAGCGGGCCAACGAGCCGGGCTTTACCGAACCGCTGGCCAAGGCGACCGGCGTGTGGTTTATCGGCGGCAATCAGAATCTGCTGACCGAAACGTACCTGGGGACGGCCACGGAACGGGAGATTCGCGGAGTGCTGAAGCGAGGGGGAGTGGTCGGCGGCACCTCCGCCGGCGCCGCCATCATGTCCCCCGTGATGATCTGTCGCGATAAGCCCGAAGTGGAGTCGGGGCCGGGTTTCGGATTTCTGCCGGGGACGGTCGTCGATCAGCACTTCCTGAAGCGGAACCGCCAGGCCCGTTTGCTGCGCGTGCTCGACAGTCACCCGGAACTCGTCGGCTTGGGGATCGACGAAGGGACGGCCCTGGTCGTCGAAGGCGCACGGATGCAGGTGCTCGGCGAATCGCAGGTCATGGTTTGTTCATCGACGCCGCCGGACCAGCCGGCGCAGGTCCGTCCGCTGGCCGCGGGCGCCGAGGCGGACCTGGTCAGCTTGCGTTCGGAGGTCTTGGCCAGGCTGGCGCCTCGCGAGAGCGAACCCGCGGAGCTCGAGCGGAAGCCGCCGGGAGACGATTTGGACGCCGGCGCCGTCAGCGTCAATGCTTCGGAAGCGGAGAACGTCGACCGGGCGCCGCGAGCATCCGAACCGATGAATGAAACGATCGGTCAATAACGCCGCAGCCGCGACGCAAACCGGCGCCGGTTGACGTTCGGCGGCCGCTCGGCCGCCCTCTATTCTTCATACAGCGAAACGTGCAGCTTGCCGTCGCGCGTGATGTAGCCTCGATAGAGGCCTTCCGAATTGAACGCCGGCGAGTAGTTGCCTGCGGCGTCGAGCGTGATGACGCCTCCTTCACCGCCCGCTTCTTTGAGCGTCTGGTTGACGACCCGGTCGGCCGCCTGCTCGACCGGCAAGCCCTGGTATTTGATGAGGGCGTTAATCTCGTGGGAAACGGCGTAACGAATGAAGTATTCGCCGTGCCCCGTGCAGGACACGGCGCAGCCCGCGTTGTCGGCATAGGTGCCGGCGGCGATGATCGGCGAATCGCCGACGCGTCCGAATTGCTTGTTGCTCATGCCTCCGGTAGAGGTTCCGGCGGCCAGGTTGCCGTGCGCATCGACGGCTATGGCGCCGACCGTGCCCCAGTCGTGCTCTCCGTCGGTTCGTGGCAGCGACGTTTCTTGGCCTTGCGACTTTTTCCACTCGCGCTGAATCTGTTGCCAGCGGGGCAGCGTCCAAAAGTAAGCGGGATCGACGATTTCCAGTTCCGCCTTCGTGGCGAAGACTTCGGCCCCGCGGCCGATCAGCATCACATGCTTGGAGCGTTCCATCACGGCGCGGGCCGCAGTAATCGGGTTTTTGACAATCGTGACTCCGGCCACGGCGCCCGCGCGCTTGGTTTTACCGTCCATGATCGAGGCGTCGAGTTCGTTGCGGCCTTCATGGGTGAAGACCGCGCCCTTGCCGGCGTTGAACAGCGGCGAATCTTCCATCACCCGGATCGCCTGCTCGACGGCGTCGAGGCTCGTGGCGTTGGGTTTGCTCAGCGCTGCGCGTCCCGTCTCCAAGGCCTCGCTGAGCTTGTCGCGAATTTGCTTTTCCAACTCCGGCGAAACTTCCTTCCGCGGCGCTCCCAGTCCGCCGTGCACGGCCAGGATGACGTCGCCTACGCGTACCGGCGCCGCCTTTTCGTCCGCTCGTGCATGCGGCGCAACGCCGCCTAACGCCCAACAAGCCGCCGCTGGAAAAGCCATTGCCGCGAACCAATTCCACATTGCTGTCATTTGAAATCGCCGCTCGCTGATTGAACTGCCGCTTGGGGGGGACGACGCGTTAGGCCAGCTTGACGATATATTGCCAGCGGGCAGTTTGCGGCCAGCCGCCGGAGAGGGCAAGCGACGGACGAATGGCGATGCCGGACGCAGCGGCTTCCAGCCGCGTCTCGGCGCCATCCAGGCTTTCGCTGCTCAGACGCCAACCGCCGCCCAACTCGACCGCCGTGCGTCGGCCAAATTCCGAACCGAGTGCCGACGCCGCAAGGGCCGGCGGCAAGCGATACTCGCTGCCAAGCTGCTGCGGGGCTTCGCGCACTCGGCAGGCCGCATCGAAAACCAGCCGGCTCGCATCGGCGGCCGCTTCGATGCTGAGCGACCAATGACTTCGACCCGCACGTCCGACGAGTAATGCCAGGCGACTGCCGTCGGGGCGGTTTTCAAAATGCAATTCCTGCAGCGGCGGGCTCGCCGGCCAATCATCTTCCGGCGTCCCTTCGACCGATTCGAGCAGCGAGATCTTTTCGGTCTCGCGCGTCGCCTCGACGGAGTGCAAAAATCGATCGGCCAGACGACGGAATACGACTCGCACTCCCAGACCTTCAAGCGTTGTCGCATCGCTCACGAGGCGGAGACCTCTTTGCCGACGCGCCAACGCAAGAAGGCGTCCAAAAAGCCTTGCACGTTGCCGTCGAGCACGCTCTGGAAGTTGCCGACCATGAACCCGGTGCGAGCGTCCTTGACGCGCTGATCAGGATGGAGAAAGTAATTGCGGATTTGCGATCCGAAACCCGTTTTGGCTTGCGAGTGGTACTTGGCCGCTTGCTCGGCTTCGCGTTTCTCTTCTTCGAGCCTGGCGAGACGCGCCCGCAGCATTTTGATCGCCGTGGCGCGATTCTTGTGTTGGCTCCGTTCGTTCTGGCACTGCACGACGATGCCGGTGGGCATGTGCGTCAGCCGGATGGCGCTCGACGTCTTGTTGACGTGCTGACCGCCCGCCCCGCTGGCGCGGAACACGTCTTCGCGTATGTCCTCGTCGCGCATCTCGATCTCGAAGCTTTCGCTGATTTCCGGCGAGACGTCTACCGCGGCAAAGCTCGTTTGCCGCTTGCCTTCGGAATTGAACGGGCTGATCCGCACCAGGCGGTGCATGCCCGTCTCGCCTTTTAAATAACCGTAGGCCATCGGGCCGCGAACGGCGATCGTTGCCGTCGAGATGCCGGCCTCTTCATTGTCTTGCCGGTCGAGGACTTCGCACTCGTAGCCGTTTTTCTGCGCCCACAGCAGGTACATGCGCAGCATCATCTCGGCCCAGTCGTTGGCGTCGACTCCGCCGTCCCGTGCATTGATAGACAGGATCGCATTGTTGGCGTCGTGAGGGCCGTCGAGCAGGGCTTTCAGCTCCAGGTCGTCGAGTCGGGTCTCCAAGCGATCCAGTTCTTGCGGCGCCTCGGCCGCCAGTTCCGGATCTTCGTCGCCCATCTCGAGCATCACCTGCACGTCGTCAGACGCCGCCATGATCTCGTTCAGGGGCTTGACCAGAGCCGTCAGAGCTTTGAGCTCGGCGACGGTTTCTTGAGCCTGATCCTGCTTGTCCCAAAACCCGGGCTGCGCCATGCGAGCTTCGATTTCCGCGGCGCGGCGTTGTTTCGTTTCGTAGTCAAAGAGAGTCTCGTAGCTGCGTAATGCGCTTCTGAATGGCTGCCGCTCGGTCGGTCAATTCTCGGTCCATCACAAACTCCCTTGACTGTGCCCTCAACTGGCGCCGCCGCGGCGCGGCAAGCAAAAACGCGTTGCGTGGCGGAAGCCCGCCGTTCCGTGAGAATTATACCGCGACGCTGCTGCTCTGCGAGTCGTGATTTTCCAGCCTGATCTACGGAAATGCAGATAATCCGGCTGGCCGGACCATCTTGGCCCGCCGCGCCCGCCGGCTCGAGAGTTCGTGCTGGTCTGTGGGATTAGGCAAGACGCCAGGCTTTTTTCCGCTTGGGGACGCGGGGCGGCCGACTGGTCTCAAGCTGACGGACCGCTACAGCCGATAGCTTCGATATGACCCGCATTACCGGAATTTCTTAGCACGGAGCAAGACCCATGCCTTCTTCGTTGCGCCAGGCGCTTTTCGCCGGCTTTCAGGGCGGCCGCGGACCTCGCCATGCGGCCATGGCGGTCGCGTTTGGCATTCTCGCCGGATTCGTCACCGGCTGGAACCTCTCGCTGGCGGTCGTCTTGTTGCTGGCCGCGCTTTTCAATCTGCGAACCAAAGTCTTTGCGATCGCGTGGGGGGCGGGATTGGCGACAGCCTGGATGGCATCCGGAGTCAGTTATCGCGTCGGTCAGTTGCTGCTGGATGGCACGCCGCTGGGCGCTACGATCGGCGCCTTTGGCGACAGCGTTTGGCTGGCGATGTTCGATTGGGACCGCTATACGCTGGCCGGCGGGGGCGCTATCGGATTGGCGCTGGGACTGGCTGCGGCCAGGCTGGTCATGGCCTTCGCCACGGCGCCGGAGAACGCCCCCAGCCCGAGTCAACGCATCCTGCGGCCGTACTGGTATCTTCCCGTCGCCTGCGGGCTGTTTGTCTTCGCGCTGGCGCCTTGGCAACTCGGTCCGCTGTTGGCCAAGCGAGAGTTGCTTCGGCAGCTTGCGGCGGTCAACGGCGCCCCGGTCGAAGCACGGCACATTCGCCTGTCGTTATGGACCGGCGAGTTGGAGCTGGCAGGGCTGCAATTCGTCGATCCGTTGCGGCTCGACCGAGATTGCTTGCGGATTGAGCTGGCGACGACGCGAGTGAATCCTGGCGCGCTGCTGCGAGGCCGCCTTTTGACGGACAAATTGACGCTGTCCAACCTCCGCGTTGATGTGGCTCGCCGGCAGGCGGCCGAGTCTCGTTCGCCGCGGACCGTCGCGAAACCGTCGTATGTTCCGCCGACTGGCGCTGAGCTTCGCGGCGCTGAAGGACGAAGTGGAAATAGACGGCTACGTGCGAGATTGGCCCTTGGTCCGGGAGCGATTGGCATGGCTGGGCCGGCTTGTTTCCGGCTTGGAGACGCTGGCCGCGCACGACGCTGACGGCGGCGCCTGGCCGGGCGAGCGACAGTGCGTGCGGAGCGAATTGGCGCGGCCGCAGCCTCGCGTGCACATCGACTCGGTGCGAGCCGAGGAACTGCCGCACGTTTGGGGACTGGGCGCCGCCTCGGTGCTGGAAATCGCCGGGCTGACCAGCCACCCTTCGCCTGACGAGCGTCCGACGCGAGTCGAAATCATGGCGCCGGAATTCACGGCCGAAATCTTCGCCGAACTCAAACTGCAAAAGCCCGGAGAGCGCCACAAAGTCCGCTTTGCAGCCTATGATTGCCAGTTGACCGATTGGGCGGAACCGGCTGCTGCTCATCAAGCGGTCGCTATTTCCGGCGGCAAGCTGGATCTGCAAGGCGAGGGCTGGATGAACGGCGAGCGGTTGGAGATGCGTTTGCACGCGGAGTCCAAGCCGCTCGACGTGCGGGTGGCCAGGCACGATCGGCTGGCCGGCGTGACGGGGACGGTTTGGGACCAAGGACTACGGCGCCTGGGCGGCCTGCGGCTCGAAGCAAAACTGGCCGGACCGTGGACGGCTCCCGTGCTCTCGGTCAATGCCCAGCAAGTGGTGGCGCAATTCAAACATCAATTCCGCGCCGCCAGCGAACACGAGCTGGTGGCGGCGATCGAGGAGCAGCTTGCGCATCCCGACGCGACGGCCGCGGCTGACCGAGCACAAGTTGCCGCCGATGGCGTGCCTGCAGACGCTGGCAAGAAGGATGCCGCACAACCCTTGGCGGCCGAGACCCACGATGGCGAGTTCTGCACGGTGACGGACGAACCCGTACCGCAGACGGTCGCCAATCCGTTCGACGGCTGGCGCCGAGCCCGATCCGTCGAGTCGACGCCGCAGTCGACGCAGGCTTACCAATACCCGCGTACCGCCGCGCCCGACAGTGATCCGATCGATCGTTTCCTCGCGACTTTGGATCAGCCCAACGCGGAATCCATGGAGGCCAAAGAATCCGACCAGTCCGATCGGGTCGCCGAGAACCAGGCGGCTTACCCCGAACAGTCTGCGGTTGAGACGCCGCGCATCGAGCAGACCCGATATGCACCGCCCGAGACGGCCGCGCAGCCCAGGCTCCCGGCGCCGTTGTCTTGGCAAGACCGGTCGTTGCCGGGACCGATTAACCTGGTTGTGGGGCGGCAGGATCATCCTTCTCCGACTGACGTTGAGCTGGGCAATTGGCCGGATGAGGACGTCCTCAGAGAGGAAGGCGCCGACGGAGACCGACCGGAGCAAAAAAATGCGTTTTCTCGCTGGGCGGACGGCGTGCGCGACCGCCTCGCCGAGCCATGCCGGCGCGAAAGCCCGAGGGCGACGAAACGATGCCGCCCGAGTTCGACTCGGAGCCGGCGCCGGGCGAAGAGGAATTAATTGACGAAGCGTTGAGCCCGCCGCCATCGGCCAGCAAAAAACCTTCCTGGTTTCAGCGTTTCTGGCGCTAGACGGACATTAGCGAACGTCGGGCGGGCGCGGCTCGTCGGAAGGCGCCAGACCGAACAGGAAATGCATCAGGTCTCGCGTGCCCAGGGTCGAAGGGCTGGCGAACAATTCGCCCGCCTCGAAGCCCGCGGCCTGTCCTTGCTGGAGCGCAAAGGCTCGCACGCGCTCGAAGACATGTGCTTTGGCCGGCGGGAACTGCGTCTGGTAACACTGAATGCTGGCGATCTTCGCCTCCAAAGTATCCGCGATGTCGACGACCAGGTGCCCGGCCGCTTCCGGCAGGCCGAGCGAGCGAAATGCCAGCGAATAATATAAGTGCGTAGAAATCGTGTGGACCGGCAAGTCGTCGAAGAAGTCGTCCCATTTTGTCAGCCGCGAGTAAAACACCGCGGCGTCGGTGATCTGCATGGCCTGCCAATGATCGGGCGAGGCCATGGGCGTCTTTTCGCCAAACCCCAGCACCAGCTTGGGACGATAACGCCGGAATTCCTTGGCCAGCGCGACACGCGTTTCAAAGCTGTCGAACAGGCGCCGGTTCGAGAATCCAAGTTGAATGCGAGTATGGACGCCAAGCGTTTCGGCCGCTTGTTTCGCTTCGGCCAGCCGCACCTCAGGCCCCGGCGATAGCGGCGTCGGCTCTCCGTCGGTCAGGTCCACAATGCCGACCCGATAGCCTTGCCGCACCAGTTTTGCCAACGTGCCGCCGCAGGCGATCTCTACATCGTCCGGGTGCGCCCAACGGCAATGACGTCGAGAGTGTTCATGGCTTTACGATGGCAAGCAGGAATGTCGGGTTCAGCGCGTCAAAGCGGACTCGCTCAAGCTGATAGGCGCCCCGGGCCAGATTGATCATCCAGATTTTCACGTCGCCGCGGCGGTGGAGAGTGGCGTGCAATTCAGACAGGTTCTCGATGCTGCCGACGTTCGCCACCAGGCGACCGCCGGGCGCAGCCGATCGTAGGCCAGGTCGGCCAGATGGCTGATCTCGCGACCGCTGCCGCCCACGAAGATGCTGTCCGGATCGGGAAGCTCCTGCCAGGCTTCCGGAGCGCGGCCGAGCACCGGCGTGAGGTTGGCCACGTTGAACTTTTCTGCGTTCTGCCGGATCAGGTTGAAATCGTCCGGATCCATCTCGATGGCAAACGTCTTGCCGGCCGACGCCAACTGCGCCGCCTCAATGGCGACCGAACCGCTGCCGGCGCCAATGTCCCAGACGGTGCTCGTCGGTCCCAAGTCCATCTCGGCCAAGGCCATGGCCCGCACTTCGGCGGGCGTCAGCAAGCCCTTCTTGGGCTTTGTCTGCAAGAAAGCTTCGTCGGGGTTGCCGAACAGACGGCGACCGATCTTTTCGCTCGGACGGTCCGGAACGTCGGGCTTGCGCACCAGAACCATCACGTTCAGCGGAGCGAACTCCTGCTCGGCCAGTTCTTTCAATTCGCCTTGCGTCACGCGTTCGTCCGGCGAGCCGAGGTTTTCACAGACGTAGCCATAGAAGTAGTCGATCCGGCGATCGAGCAAAGCCCGAGCGACGGTTGCCGGCGGCGATGCTTCGCTGGTGAACAGCCCCACTTTTTCCGCGGTGCGGATCTTCTCGATCACGTGGTCCAACGGATGGCTGCCCAGGTTGGTGAGATACGCTTCTTCCCAGCTTTCTTTCACCCGGGCGAAGGCCATTTGCATGCTGCTGACGTGCGGCACGACTTCGAACCGATCTTTGCCCAGTTTGTCGCAAAAATAGCGAGCCATGCCGTAGAACAACGGATCGCCGGAGACCAATACTACGGCCCGCTTGTCTTGCGCCGCCGACAAACGGCTGACGGCCTGGTCCAGGTTGCCGCCGACGATCAGGCGTTCGGCGGCCGACTTCGGCACGCGCACAGCGTGTAATCGGCGCCGACCAGCAAGTCGGCTTGCTCGATCAACTGTCGGGCCGCCGCGGTCAGCCCGTCCAGGCCGTCGTCGCCAATGCCTAGGATATGAATTTTTTCCGGAGTCGCCAAAGGAACGTTCGCTTTCCGCTGGGGGAGAACATCGCTGGATAACTTCACAAGTTCGCCGATTTTACGCCTGCGGCCGCGAATCGTGCAAGGAAGCCGCCTAAAGTCTCTGCTTCGTTCTTTTTAACCCTTGCAGGAGCCCTCTCGCCTTTTGCCCGCCCGATTTTTCCATGCCTCGCATCCTGGTCGCTCCGTCCGTCATCAAGCACCAGCCCGGCCCTTACCGCGAGGTATTGGAACAGGCCGGCTGTGAAGTCGTCTCTCCGCACATGGGCGGACTCGATGTGGAGAGTCAGCGCGACATGAGCACGCTGGCTGCTCAACGTCTGGTCGAACTTCATCAAGACCGCTGGCCGGAAGGCTGCGTGGTGAACGCCGAGCTTCGCTCAGGCTGGAGGTGGTAGGGGCGAAGCAGCGGCACGCTGATCGACGCGATTTTTTAAGGAGATGTGGAGATGAGCAGGAGATGTTGGGGATGAAGAGAAGAACTGGTTTTGACCCTCACGCCACGAATTCCGAGTCTAAAGATCGGAGATTCGCGAGCTTGCGAGCCGAATACTCCCATCCTTAATCTAACTTCCCTCATTTCGCGCCGTCCAGAGCGCGCCCCGCGGTCCAGGCCAGCAGGCCGATAGCCGGCAAGACACACTGCGGCGTCCAGTAAACGAACAGCCCGAGCAGCACTTGCGTCATGTCTCGAATGCCGGAACCGGCGCCGAGCACCAGAGCCGCGCTGACGGTCAGTGCAGCCACGGCGGTCGTCGCAGTTCCCACCGAATCTGGCATGCAGCGACAAGAGATGCCATAGGCCGCGATCACCAGTCCTGGGCCCAACGCGTAGATCGCCAGCAATAGTCGCAACTTCGTCTGCTCTTGGCTTTGCTGACCAAGCGCCAACAAGACTGCTAGAGCCGTGACGGTCAGCAGCATTCCGCAATGAGAATTGTCGCCTGATTCGCAGCGCCTTGCGACGAGTTGTTCGATCCGCGACGCTCGACCGGCCGGGAGACGTTCTGCCGCGAGTCGCCCAGGCAACGACCATTCCGAAGGCGGCGCTGGCCGCCAATCCGACCGCCACGTTCTGCACCAAGGAGACGGCATAAAAGGTTCCGGCTCCGCGTCCACTGCCTTCCCAGACAACCCAGGGAAAGCCAATCCGGCCGCCGTCCCTCGTTCCGCCCAGAAGCCTGGTCGCATCGGAAAGTGCGAAATAAGAGAGGGCGTTGAATGCGGCGAACAGCAGCACGCCCGCCAGCGCTGCACTTGTCGCCCGTCGAGTAAAGCTAGCGGGCGCCGGCAGTTCCCCCTGTGCGCCCATTTCAACGATCCTCGGCCACGGACTTGGCGAGCTTCTCGAGAAAATCGGGATCGCCCTTGAAGCCCAGTTCGCGGCAGATGGCGACGTCTCGCATGGCCGCCTCGTATTGTTCTTGAGCGTACCGGCACTGGGCCCGGTTGTAATAAGCATCGGCGGCCCGCGGTTCGAGCTCGATGGTCCGATCGAAGTCCTGGATGGCCTTGTCGTAACGCTGCTGGTAAAAGCGAGTCACGCCGCGTTGCAGGTACGCCGTGCTGAACTCGGGCGATAGCTCGATCGCCCGAGTGAAATCAGCCTCGGCCTCGTCGAGCCGGTTCAGGTGCATCAAGGCGCTGCCCCGGTTGTAGTAGCTTGGGGCGAAATCGGGTTCGAGTTCGATCGAGCGATTGAAGTCGGCCAGCGCTTCGGCGTCGCGTCCGCGCATCAAATAGGCATTGCCTCGGTTCAGATAGGCGCCCGGTTCGGGATCCAGCTCGATAGCCAGGGCCGCTTCGCGAATTGCTTCCGACGTTTCGCCGGCCTGAAGCAAGGCGCCCGCCGCGGCCGCGTGCGCGCGGCCCAATTCGGGGACTTTGCGCACCGTGTCGAGCCACATTGCCAGCTCGGTGCGATAATCGCGGTTTCGCAGCAGGGTTTGTGCGCCGAGCGTCAGAATTATGCCGCCGGCCGCCACGGTAACAAGCATCTGTCTGAGTTGCTGTTCTTCACCGCCGAGAACGCGGTCCAACAATTTATTCAGCAACCAGTCGCCGGCCAGCACGAACAGCGTCGCCACGGCGGCAAGCGCCAGGTACATGCGATGTTCAGCCATGGTTTGAGTCACCACGGGCACAACGCTCGAACTGGGAGCAAGCACGGCGAAGATAAAGACGCCTAACAGTCCCAAACGCGGCGAAAAACGAAACGCGAGCAACGTTGCTGCGATGAGCAGCAAAACAACAATCGCGCCGGGCACGACCCGCGAGGGCGCGACAATCACCTCGGCCCCATAATCGAACACCAGCCAGCGGGGCCAGAAGCAGAGCCACAGATAATGAGGGATGGCGACGAGCTGGGTGGCCGCGTACTCGCCCACGCCGATTCCCAGTCCGAAGCCGGCCGAGCTGCTGCGATTGCCGGTCGAAAAGACCAGCCAGCCTTGAAGTAGCCAGGTCGCCGCCAGAGCCAGATAAAAGCCGCCGCATCGGGTGCGAATCTCCTGAAACGATTTCGAGAGAAACGCGCGGTCGTAAAGCAGCACGATCAGCGGCGCCGAGACCATTACCTCTTTGCAGGCCATTCCCGCCACGCAGGACGCGACCGAAACGACGTGCCAGCGCAAGGGGCGATTGCTCTCGGCGCCTCGTATCGCCGCGTAGAGCGTGAGGAGATAGAACAGGCCGACCATCGACTCGGCCCGTTGCGCGACGTACGTCACCGACTCGGTTTGCAACGGATGGATCGCCCAGATCAACGCAATCATTGCCGCCAGCGGCGTCGATTTCGCCGCCAGCTTGGGGCCGCACAGCAGCAGCGACCGCCGCGCCACGCCGAACAGCGTCCACGAGGCCAGCAGATGAACGATCAGATTGAAGGCGTGATAGCCGACGACGTTCAGCCCGCCGAATGCATAATTGACGGCCAGCGAGAGATTCACCAGCGGCCGGCCGCCGGCGGTCGTGGCCGCCGGCGGCGACAAAACCTCGCTCAGTGGCTGCAGCCGGCGGATGCTCTCGTTCTGGACAATCGTCGGAACGTCGTCAAACAGGAAGGGACCGTGAAAACTGTCCGCGTAGGCCAGGCCGATCGCCAGCAGGATGGCTATGGCGGCGGCATACGGTCCCCATGGTCTGGGCGTGTTGGCGGGCGCCTGGCTAATTGCGTCAGAAGTGCTCATGGGCTCGGCGCCGCCCGATCCCCGAAGCCAGGACGTTGGCGACAATTCTCAACATGGAAATAGTTCGTTTGACCGTCCCTCAATAGTTCAGCTTGGACGGCGCCGTCCGCTGAATCGGAACGTCAAACAGACGAGGAACATCGCCGGCAAGCGATTCCGACACGCGCTCGCTCAATTCGTCCGGATCCGTGACCCGCTGCGCCTCGACGCCGAGCGAACTGCGCCAGGCTGACCAGATCGACCTCGGGACCGGTCAAGTCGAGCGCTTCGAAGCGACCGGATTGCGCGGCGGGTAATTCCAGTTGCCGAGCTCCGACCTTGAGGATCTGGTACTGCGCATTGTTCGGAACCACGAAGGTCACCGGCAAGCGGTAGCGGGCGGCCGTCCACAGGCCTTGAATGCCGTACATCGCGGCGCCTTCGCCGAGCACGGCCAACACCGGCCGCTCGGGCCAGGCGAGTTTGACGCCGAATGCGCAACCCAGTCCCCAGCCCAACGCCCAGCCGCGATGGGCGAAATAGCCCGTGGTGTTCTTGAGCGCACCCAGTCGCTCGAAGTAGGTGTTGGTCGTCGTGACGGCTTCTTCAATCACCGCCACGTTCGTCGGCAAGACGCGCGCCAGGCTCGACATCAGCGCCAGCGGCGTCACCGGCCGGCGTCTTTCTGCCGATCGGCCTGCTGCCATAAGTCCTCGCGGATCTTGGCGATGCGTCGCGGCTCGCTCTGCGCCGCGCGTCCTCGCCGCTTCGACCGCCGCGGGCGTCATCAATTCGTCGAGCAAGCCGGCCAATTCGTGCCAGGCCGTCTTGCGGATCGCCGATCAGGCCGACTTCCGACGGGTAGTTCTTGCCCAGTTGCCACGGGTCTTCGATCGAGATGAATGAGCCGCATGTGCTCGGGCACGGCCCGGGCCGGCTCGTGAGTAGACGTACTAGCCGCAACAAATCCATGCCGACGACCAACAGCACGTCGAACTCGTCGAGCCGCTGCGCGCACTTCCGGCGCCCACAAGCGGCAATGCCTGGGCGTACAGCGGATGGTCGGCCGGAAAGCCCAGCCGCCCGTGCGTCGTGCCCGACTCCGTGAATCACCGGCGCGCCGAGCCGCTCGGCCACGCGCCACCAATCTCGGTCGACGGCGTCGGCTTCGACGACCCGGCTGCCGACGAGAATGGCCGGGTTCTTGGCGCGTTGCCAGCACTTCCGCGGCCTGCCGCAATGCGGCCGCCGGCGGACGGACGTGCGCGTCGAGCGGCTCGAGCTGGCGTCAGGTCGAGCTTCGGCAATTTCGCGTTTGCACGTCCATCGGCATCGACAGAAAGACCGGCCCGCGTCGGCGGCATCAGCGCCGTTTGCGACGGCGCGGCGAATGGCGACGGGCAAGTCTTCGACGCGCTCGACTTCCTCGGCCCACTTGGTCCATGGCCGGGCGACCTGCACCATGTCGGACCACAGGATCGGCTCCTCGAACATCAACCGCCGATCCTGCTGGCCGGCGGTCACCATCAGCGGCGTGCCGGCGCGATAGGCGTTGTAGAGCATGCCCATCGCGTTGCCCAACCCGCAACTGATGTGCAGATTGACCACGCCGAGCGACCGGGAGGCCTGGGCGTAGCCGTCGGCCATGGCCATCACCGGCACTTCCTGCAGACCGAGGATGTATTGAATTCGCTGGTCATCGACCAGGGCGTCGCATCAGCGGCAATTCGGTGGTGCCCGGATTGCCGAACAGGTATCGCACGCCGGCCTCGGCCAGCATGTTGAGAAAGGCTTGAATGCCGCTGACTGGCATGGTCGCGGTAGGGTCGTGCTTCGCTGGGGTTTCGAGTGTGGTCTCGCTCGACAGGAATGAGCTTCCCCAGTGTACGCGAGTGCGAACCGACCGCGAATGGTTGGCGTTATTTCATTATCTCGAACGGGGCGGAGTCGAAGTAATCCGCTTCGGACTTCGCTGAGGAGACCAGGGCTTGGCCCGTCGAGCCATGGTCCGAGGCTCCGACGCGATCTGCCGAGGCGCCTCTTCGGCCCGACGCGTTGTCACGCGCATGCTGCCCGGCACGATGCGGCCGTCCGACAGCTCCTCGGGGGGCGGGTTCGTCATAGCCCGCCGGTTCTTCGATGTACTCTTCCGAGGGCATGCCCGGGCCATTCGATACGATGGGAGCTCCGGTCCAGTTGCCGCAGCAATCGCAGGAGTCGTGACAACGAGACCAGTTGAAGACGCGATACAGCGGTCCGCAGCCCATGCAGCCGCAGCCGTTCAAACCGACACGGTTGAAGCCGCAGCCATAATGCCCATCAATTGGAACGGGGCCGGACGAGACGCCTCCGCGATGTGGCGCAACCGCCGCAATCGTCCGCAAAACCGTCGCAGCCGCAAGGCACGCCGCAGTTCAACAGGCGACAGCCGGTGTTGCCGGCCAACAAGGCAAAGGCGAACAAGGCCGAGGCAGCGAGTTTCATGACAAAAGGCTCCTGAGCTGAATCCGAGACTGGGCCGATGCCCCAGCCAGCTCTATCGGCAGGTTTCGCCGCTACAATCGAGAAATTCGCTACGATGGGCAGAAGCTGCCTATCTTTCCTGCCGGCAGAAGCTCATCGCTGCGCGTCCCCCTGTAGGACTGGCTGCTATCGTGGGCCGGCGTGGCCGGATATCATGCCCGTTGCAGCGGCCGGCCTTTGTCGGCCGGCTGAATCTGCTGCCCCGGCCGAACTCTCTGCCCCGAGCACCTTCCGTCCCGACAAAGCCCGGCAAAGTCGTCGCATGCCCAACCCCTTGCCTCTTAAATCGTTACACCACGTCGCCCGCCGCACCAAGCATCTGGAGCAGAGCATCGCCTTTTACCGCGACGTGCTCGGTTTCCGCGAGATACCCCGTCCTGCCTTGGGCTTTCCCGGCGCCTGGCTCTTTAACTATTCGCTGCAGATTCACCTGCTTTACGACGAAACGATCGGCGACCCGGCAGGGCAAATCTACAGCCGCGACGACCACCTCGCCTTTTTCACCGACGACGTAGCCGCCGTCGAGCGTTTGCTCAGCGAGCACGGCGTTCCGTTCCGCGTCAACATCCAGGCCGACACCGGGCTCAAGCAGATTTTCTTCCGCGACCCGGATGGTCACCATGTCGAAGTGGCGACTTATCCGGGGACGGTGGAAGGGGGAGGCTAGTATATCGCAGGAGAAATTTTCTGCCCTCAAGGTGCGTTGCCGTTGCGGCGGTCCGCGGAGCGATGCCCTGCCTGACCAAGGCGCGATCGATCGTCGCTCCTCATTTCGCGATCTGCGGTCTTGCTAGAGCGGACGTTCAACTATCATCTCGCCTGGACATTCGCGATAGGGATCGGAGCAGTCGACAATGCAGCAGATTTGAATGAATCCACGGTGCAACGCACTCGAACAGATGCAGCCGCTGGCGCAATCCAGCTTCGACGATGCAGTGGCCGAGCACAATCGGTTGGACCATGGGGCCTGCGATCCGCCGCTGCAAAACTTCCCTGCTGCTACGAGGCGGCTCGCCAAAACCGTCGCCACGACTTCGCTGTGTCCCGCGGGCCAAAACTAGCTGGTGGTCATGGCTGGAGTCTCAACCGCGACGAAGGTGCGGTGCGCGCTACTTCTGCGGCGACTGTGCGGACGTCTCTAATTCGGCCGCCGAAATAGCCTCTTCATAGAAGTAGATAGGTTTCTCATATTGGTTTTCGTACCTCCATTCCAAGAATGCATAAACTATGTAGTTCCCTTGCCCTGCTTCAACCCAATCGCTGCAGTACCATGGAGACAGAACGGGTCTCAGTTTCCACCAGAACCTGCACTTCACAACTCGGATATGCATCTCATCGGCCGCCACTTCTTTTAAATGTCCGACCTTTACGGCGTCTGCGCGAAGCCACTTGGGGTTGCCGTTATCGAGAACGCACTCAACCATACAGCGATACTTGTTTGTCGTCGGATCATTCGGTTTGTGAAACGTACGATTATCGAGATTAAAGTGGCTAGTATAACCGGCGCGAGAATCATCTGTTTTCCCGTAGAGCTCGCGCTCTGCGTCCGCCAGGGTTGCGGCCTCCAAGGCGCGGGCCTCGTCGCCAGCCGCTTGGCGACAAACATTTGATGTTGCGGCAACAACAAGTGCCATCATAAGAGTGACGCTGCGACTCATAGCACAACCTCCACAAAAAGTGAGTGATGCGGTGACAAACAGCTTGTATGAACTTATCGAAATCGATAAACCTTCACCCGCTTTGCTGTCGCCGATGCACGGATCGCCGTCTCGCTATTGGTTGCGGTGCAGCAATACGTATTTTGCGAGACGCTTCAGAGCATTCTATGGTACGACAAACGATTCCCGCCGGCGCGGCACGAAGTAAGCGATTGGGTAGCCATCCGTATCGCGGGCCGTAAGTATGTGCATGCGAACAACGTTGGGTAAGAGTGCCTTTCTTTGCATTGAGGATTTCTCGGATTACGGAGATCACATTCGGCAATCACATTGGCCAAGCCAAGGAGTGACTCAAGAACGCTTGTTGAGCAGCGGAGTTAGGCACTAGGTGCTTGCAAGCGGTACTTCTCAGCGGACCTACCCGCTATTGCACTGGGAGGGTGTAATCCGCGTGACGCGCGGAATTAGGCGGCTTTTCGAGGTCGGTTTGGGGTCGTCGCCGCGTAAGGTGTCGGAAGGGACACGCAGCGGGTCGCCAGAAACCGTCCGTAGGCGGCTTGCCACGCGCGGCTCAACAGGAGCGTGCGAAGGTTGAGGACATGCTGAGCGCCCGCTCGCTTCCAACGCATACCCGACAATTTCAATCGTTGGGTGTAAACGGTCTTGCACGCCGCCTCGGTGATGCCGCTGCCCAACGGGATATGCCGCGCCTTGTATTCGCAATATCGCATCCACTTGGTCCGTTTGCGAAGATAATTGTACGCCTTGCGATACGCCTCCGTCCGCGTCCGCCCCATCTTGCGATGCGCCGCCAGCGACGCGGCCGAATGAAGCACGCGTTTGGCGCCACGGCGCTTTCGCTTGAGCGTTTTCAACATCCGCAGCGCCCACGGCCGGTACTTCGGCGATTTGCTCCCGAACAACGCTTCGGCCATCGCCCAGATCCGCTCAGCGGCGTGATAAAAGTCCACCACGCGTTGCCACTGCAGACGCTCGCCCGTCAGCGGATGTCGCATCTTCCTCAGCACGTCGTCGAAGTAGCTGCTCTCCTTTCCGCCGGAGTCGGCGATATAACCCAAGCTCGGCATCGGCCCGTCCCACCGCCGGAACAACTCGGTGAGCAAGTCTGTGATCATCCCACTCATCGTGGCCTGACCCAACTCGGGAGGCGAGGCCAAGCAAATCGTAGTCAGCCGCTTGCCGGCGCGATCGAAGACCGTCACGGTCGCGGTCGTGGCGATCTCCCAGAAGCGGTGCGTGTACTCGCAAAGGGTGATTCCGTCACGGCCGACGGCCAGCACCGGTTTGCGGTTTCCGCGGCTGTTTTTGCGCTTCGCAAGGCCGCCAGCAAGACCTCGACCTGCACCGCCTGCCGATGCTCCGACAAGCCATCGCTCAATGCCGCGGTCAGCTTCCGCAGGCGCCCGACCCCCATCGCCACGCCGCATTGTTCCTTCAGTTGCGCCAACACGCGATTCTGGGTCGCCCCGGCTTCGGCCATTCGCCGGCCGATGTAGTCGGCCAGGGCGGGGGTGACTCCTTTGACCAGCCCCAGGTGGAGTTCCAAGGGGAAAATGCAACGTTCCTTGATCAGCGGGTCCCAAAACCGATACGGGAACCGCCACAAGCAAATCGTGCCGAACAGCGTGGCGACGTGCTTGTTGCGGGTCTTTTCGCCGAGCCGCCGGTATCCTTGGCCCAGGTACAAGACGTCATGAGGCAGCGCGCTGCCGTCTCCTTCCAGGTTGTTGAGCAGCAGCTCCATCACGGATCGTCCGAAGCCTCGCAAGAGGAAGGACAGGGCGAGTTCGAACTGAAGAAAGCCGGCGGGCGTCAAGGCGTCGTTCAGGCCGCGAGCGAGATCCACGAGTTGAGGGCGCAGCCAGTCGAGCGTCTGATCGACCAAGGCCTCGATTTTGTCGTCCGCTGCAATTGCTCCGCACGCATCCGTCGCGATATACTCGTCCATTCAGGCGTCCTTTCCTGAACTGTGGCGTTTTGATGAACATCCACATTCTCAGGCAGGACGCCTCTTTCACGAATAACAGTTATCCGCGTGCCACCATACGGAGCCCTCGCGCGATTCCTGGGCAAAAACCCTTGCAAATGCGCGCACCAGCCGGATTACACCCCACTGGGAATGAAAAGGAGCCGCTGACATTCAAGACGACGCCCTTTATAAAAGTGTCATTGTCCGCGTCGAACACGACAATGACAACTTGGCCGGTATGGCACGGTGCCGATATTGTCTGGCCGGGCTGAACGAGAACCCGCCGTTCATCTAGGTCGTGATGTCGGTGGGCCATAATTACGACTCGAGCGGCGAAGTGTGCGTCATTCGTGACACGGCACGTAACCGTAGTGGAGGTGGTATCCTGGCTTGCGGTGAAGCGTCCCTGTTCCGCTACGTTCGATTCAGATGTACTCATGTGGGACCTCTGTTTAAAGAGCGAGTGGTGGTTGCGTAGCCATTGGAGGCGGTTTATCCCGATGGCGGGTGACGGCTAATAAACGATATAGAGATGGTAACGATCGAACGCTGGGCTGCTACGGCAGGATGTAGGAATGGTATTTAGATGCACAGGACGTCAATCGGAAGTGAAGAAATGACGTGCAAGTCAGAGGGAATTCACTGGAAATCTGCGAGATAAGTGGCCAGTGCCACGCTAAACGGCGCACGCGAACGTCCAGGAACCGCTCGCAGGTGAGAGTGTCTTCATGATCTGTTCAGCTCACTAGTCCTTAATCAAGCGAGACTCCGAGGTATTGCGGGGGTCAAAATCGCTAAAAAACACCGTATTGTAGGGCCTCAAATCGTGCTAGCGCGACTCGAGGTTGCGCTCACCTGAAAACGCATTCTCGATAGTCGCGATTTGTTCAAAAACGCCGTAAAAATGGGCCTCAAATGAATTGTGCTAGCAAACTACGCTTGTTTAAGGACTAGTCTCAAGGCAGCAGTTGCCCGGTATTGCCAAAAAATGTCGAGCAAGTCGGTTGTGGATGAAAGAAGCCGGTAGCCAACCGTATCCTTTGTCTCCCCATTGGCTTCCCCAAGAGTTCCGGATCAGAAGGGCATGCTGGCCGCGGCCGAAGTGGTGGTTGCGATAGCCGACAGCGACGGCGGCCTGGCCGCCGCGGTATTGATCGAGGTCGGGGCGGTAAGGAATGTCGGCGTCGGAGGTGAGCGATGTTGGAACGGAAAAGCCGAAGGCGAGGGGGGAGCCGGCGGCAAGAAAGGAGGTGATGGTTTGCCAGAGGGCGGAGCCGTTGGCGTGGGGCTCGTCGAGACGGAAATATCGAAATCCCGGAATGGGCTGGGCGAGACGATAGGCGAAGGGGCTGGGCTCTTCGTCAAACTTGTCAATCTGGTAGGGCCAGACTCCCTCCGGGGGCACGCCGAATTTAGTCAGGGCTTTGAAGGTGGTGCGCAGATCGGCGCCGGTGTCGCCGAGGGAGTGCGTGCCTTGGGCGTACTGAGGCCGCCGCTGGCGGAGGTTGCGGGTGACTTTGTAGAGGAAGAGTTTTGAGCCTTCGAAGGTGCGGCCCATGATGCGGCGCTCGAAGTACTCGACCAGGCTGAGCACGGCGAAAGCGGTGGAAGAATTGAGCGGCCCCTGGTCCTCGACCGGGGTGAAGTATTCCCCTTCGTCATCGCGGCGCAGGTCGACTTCGTCGGGTAAACGCTTGCGCCGCGAGGGTTTTAGTTGCTCCAATAGGGGCGCAATTGCCTCGTGGCGCGGCGTGTAGTCGCGCGGGTCGGGCAAGTCGGGAATCCAACCCAGGCCTGGCGGTATGAATTGGGAGACGGCGGCAAGGCTATCCCTTGGTCAAAGGCACGCCGAAGGCGCGGTTTTACGCAGGGAACTGCGCGAAAATGCGATTAGAAGGCGAGATGCGAGCAGCCGGCAACGGAAAGGAATGCGAGCGAGATATTGTTGCTCGGCGCCCGGCTGGGTTGCTGCCTGGCGCTGGGTTGGCGAACGCGGGCGAGAAGGCAAAAAAATGGCAGGCAAAAAGATGCGGAGGAATGGAAGCAGGGAAAAGAAGAGCTAGGGGCGAGGGAACGCTATTCACCTTGGGGAACGAAATCGTTCACTCGCCATCGTGTCCGTTGGCGCCGGGTTCAATCAGTTCCCAGAGCACGCCCTCGCCGGTGCCGTCGCCGCAGAAGCGGATCAGGCGGCAGGCCTGCTTGCGGTTGAGGCACTTGATGGTGTCGCTGAGGCGCCGCTTGGGGTCCTGCTCAGGCACGCAAGGGAGCGGATCGTCGATCCGCACGGGCCAGCCCTCTTCCTGAAAGGCAGACAGGATCAACTCCTGGTTCATTGCCGGCCATTTGAAACGCTTCACGAGCTGGCCGTTGATCCGCAATCTGCGGGCTTCGGGATCCCAATGAATAATCGGGTCTTCGGCAACACAAGCGAGGCGCCCGTTGGTTTCTGCCCCGTTGGTTGCCGGAAGTGCGGGCGGATCGTCCGGCAGGTTCGCTGTTTCGAGACTGCCGAAAACGGCCCGAGCTTTGCCGGCGCCGGCGGCGGTCAGCACGAAGCAACTGCGTCGCATGAAGGTCAGGTTGCCGGTAGGCCGGAACTGCCGGCCGTCGTCGCCGTGCACGGTTACTTCGCGGGCGTGATTAACAAAGCCCTTGGCGACCAGCCAGCGCAAGTCGGACTCATTGAGGCCAAGGCTGCGGAGATTGCGGATGGGGACGGCGAAGTCCCAGGGAGCGCACTCCGCGTCGTCAGCGTAATCGTAAGCCTCTTGCAGCGTTGCCAGAGCCTGCTTGAGTTTGTCCGCGACGTCCGTCGTCCGGCAGTCGCTTGAACGCCCCGCCATGGCGATCCTCCTCGCAGCACGGTCGGCCTATTGATGGATCATGCACGTCGACTCCGGCCATCGGAGCTGTGCAAGTCAATTGCTTCCGGTACTCTTCACCCTCATCACGAAACCAGCCTCAGACTGTTCCGACCTCGACATGCTGGCGGGCGCCGTCCTGCCGTAGGCAAGCCATCTCCGCAACGTTCTGGCATGCGCCGCCCGCCCGGAGAGCGCGCGTTGTGGCAGCCGTAGCGCCCAGCAAACCCGACGAGAGTTCGCTCTTGGAACGTACAGCAAAATATTTTGCTTCCAGCAAGCGGCTGACGCGCAGCAGAAACTTCGGAGCGCACCAGCGATCTGATTCCATGCCTCAAAAGTTCAGACAGAACTACGAGTGTGAGGCACTTCGCCCCTGCCCCAGCCCCTCACACGCCACCCTTTGTAACCAGTTCTAGGGCGTCGTCAAGAAAAAAGGCCCATTCTCATAAGAAAATAATGTTGAGCGTTCGCGCGGCCATGGAACCGACGATGTCCGGCTGGTCTTTTCTCCGCAAGAGGCCGAGCGGTTGCAAGAGGCGATCATGACGGCGAAACAGGAGCTAGGCGTCGCGTTTTAGGGCGATCTCGCTTGCAAGCCGTCGGAATTGCACCCGTCTCGTGACATCGCCGTGGGCCAGCGATAGGGCTGCGCCTTTGAGATAGTCGCCTTGTGACAAACCCGTGGCGCGGGCGTCTGTGTATAGAGGCGTCAACGGCCTCTACGCCGACTGCTTCACGTGCTCGGCAAGCGCCCGCGTCATTCGTCCGGCTTCCGCTTCCAATTCCTCGCTGGTTTCAGCCGCTCGATCAAGTTCTCCCGCCAGTGCCTGCATTTCAAGCTCGCGGGCCAGCCTTGCTGCGCGTTGGGCTTGAAACAGAGCCGCCGAACTCTTGAGCGTGTGTGCGGCGCGGTGCAGGCTCGTGGTATCGGCTTTGCCCAGAGCCTCGCGGATGTCAGCCAGCAGTTTAGGGCACTCTTCCAGGCACACGCCGGCGAGTTCTTGCAGCGACTCTTCCCCCAAGTCGGATTGGGCGCACGCCGCGGCCCAGTCGAGTGCGTCGTTCGCGCGTTGGCTTTGTTCGTCTGCAGACTCTCCGCGGACTTTGCCGGCCGGGGACGGACTCGCTCCACGCGACGGCTCCACGGATTCACGCGCTGGCAGCAGTTGCTTGATGGCGGAGAAGAGTTCACGGGCTCTGACCGGCTTCGAAATATAAGCATCCATGCCCGCCTGCAGGCATAACTCTCGGTCGCCTTTGATCGCATGGGCAGTCATGGCCAGGACGGGCGTGTGACGGCCGGAGTCGCGCTCCTGCTCTCGAATGCGTCGCGTCGCTTCCAGCCCGTCCATCTGGGGCATCTGGACGTCCATCAACACCAGGTCGAAACGCTCCACCGCGCATCGGCGGACCGCTTCGACGCCGTTATCGGCTACCGTCACGTCGTGGCCCCGGGGTTGCAAAAGCGCCAAGGCCAGTTTTTGATTGACCGGGCTGTCTTCGACCAGCAGGATCCGCAATGGCGGCAGGTCGATCTGCGCCTCATCTGCAGATGCCGGCGTCGACTCGAACGGTTCGGCGGCGACGCCGCCGAGACTGGCGACGATGGCGTCGAACAGTTCCGACTGCTTCACGGGCTTGGTCAGGCACGCAGCGATGTTCTGCTGTTGCCGTCCGTGGAGGCATTGCGTGCGACCGTCCGAAGTCAACACGATGGTTACGGCGTCTTTCAACTCCTGAGCTTGCTTGATTTGCTCGACAAGTTCAAAGCCGCTCATGCCCGGCATATTCGCGTCGATCAGCACGAGCTCGAACGGCCGCTCTTCGCGCAGCCGCTCTTGCATTAGCGGGATCGCCTCTGCGGGGCGATTCACGGCCGACGGCTGCATTTCCCAATTGCGCAACATTTCTTCCAGGATGAAGCAGTTGGTCTGATTGTCGTCGACGATCAACGCCCGGACGCCGCGCAGCGAAGCATCGCGCCGTGCGGCCGGCAAGCGAGCCTTGCCGTCCGGCAGCACAAAGGCGGCCGTGAAGTGGAATTCGCTTCCGCGTCCGGCCTCGCTATCAACCCAAATGCGTCCTCCCATGTGCTCGACCAGCCGCGCGGAGATGGTCAGACCGAGTCCGGTCCCGCCGAAGCGGCGCGTTGTCGATTCGTCGGCCTGCTCGAATGGTTCGAAGATCGTCCTCAATTTGTTTTCGTCGATGCCAATGCCGGTGTCGCGCACTGCAAAATGCAGCAAGGCCTCGCCGTCTCGGCGCGAATCGCACGTTGCGTCGAGCACGACCTCCCCGTGGTCGGTAAACTTGACGGCGTTGCCGACCAGGTTGACGATCACTTGCCGCAGGCGGTTCTTGTCGCCGAGGACCAACTGCGGGATTTCGGGGCTGATGTGGCAGGCCAATTCGAGTCCCTTGCGATGGGCGCGCAACGCGAGCGACTTCATCGTGTCGCCGATGATATCTCGGATGTCGAAGGCCGCATTTTCCAATTCCAGCCGGCCGGCCTCGATCTTGGAGAAATCGAGAATGTCGTTGATCACCGACAGCAGCGACTCGCCCGATTCCTGGACCATCGTCAGGTACTCGCGTTGCGTCGGCGTCAGCGACGTTTCCAGCATCAGTTCCGTCATGCCGATGACGGCGTTCATGGGCGTGCGGATCTCGTGACTCATGTTGGCCAGGAACTCGCTTTTCGCGCGGCTGGCCGACTCGGCGAGTTGCTTGGCGCGCTCCAGTTCCCGCTGTGCGCGACGGGGTTCAGTGACGTCGCGGACGAAAGCGCTGAACAAATAGGAGTCCCGCATCCGGATAGGGGCCACGGTCAGCTCGATGGGAAATTCCCGCCCGTTTTTTCGTAAAGCCGTCAGTTCGTGCCGTTGGTTGAAGAAGGCGTCGTCTCCCGACTCCAGAAAGCTGCGGATGCCGGCCAGGTGCGCGGCGACGAACCGTGGAGGGATAATTGTCTCGGTCAGGCGTTTACCGACTGCTTCTTCAGCCAGCCAGCCAAAGGTCGCTTCGGCCTGCCGGTTCCACTTGACGATCACGCTATCCGAATTGATCGTGACGAAGGCTTCGTGGGCGGTGGCCAGGATGGTGCGATTGACCTCCTCGGCAAGTTGGATTTCTTCCGCGGCCAGTTTGGCGTCGCTCACGTCGCGAAACGCGATCACGCCGCCGCACAACTCTCCCGCCTCGTTTTTCAGCGGCCGGGCGTTGACGTTGATCCAGCGAGGCTCCGCCAGGCCCGGGCGCCGCAGCATGTGCTCGACATTGTCGACCGATTCTCCACGCATCGCTCTCGCCAGGGGCAGGGCGTCCGCCGGGTAAAGCGTCTCTCCGCGGGCGTCAAAGAAACCGTACGCCTGAGACCATTCGCTCGGCGGCACGTCCAAGGCGCCCTGGCCCAAGATCCGCTCGGCTGCCGGATTGAAGAGCAGGATTTTTCCCGACGCGTCGGCGACGGCGACGGCGTCTCCCATGCTGTCGAGTACGCTTCGTAAGATCTGCGTTTGCCGGCGCAGTTCCTGCTGCGACTCCGTCAATTGGGCGGCGCCCAGTTCGATGCGCCGCTCCAGCCAACTCCGCGAGTTGGCGAGCTGCTCGGCCATGTAGTTGAAGGACGAGCCGAGCACGCCCAACTCATCGGTCGACGTCACCTGCACGCGGGCGTCGAGGTTCCCCGACGCCAGCGAAGAGGCGGTGGTCGTCAGGTTCAAGATCGGACGCGTCAGTCGCCGCCCCAGCCAATACGAGGCGCCGGCCCCGGCGAGAACGAAACCGCCTTGGACGATCAGCAGGACGTTGCGCAGAAACCGAGTCGGCGCATACGCTTCGGCCAGGTCCATCTCGGCGACAAGCCCCCAGGGATGTCCGCCCGGCGGGCCGTAGTCCACGGGCCGATAGGCGGCTAACACGGGCAAACCGTCGTTGTCGATGATTTCGGCCCCCGTCTTTCCCTGGCAGGCGCGGGCCAAGGCGACGTCGGGCGACTGCCTGGCCGACTGCCCTCGCTGTTCCGATGGCGCGAGCTGGCAATCGAGTCTGTCCGCCGTACACCTGCCGAACAGCACGTCTCCCGTTTTTCCCAAACCGGCCGGGTTGAAAACGGCCTTCATCAGCGAGGTAACGTCGAGTTCGCCGATCAGCACGCCCGTCGCCTTTCCGTTCTCGGTCAGCACCGGCGCGGCGACTTCGGTCACATACAGGGCCTTTCGGCCGTGCTCATCGAGGCGCCGTTGGGGCGCCCGAGAAAGCCGCGGCGGAGGCCTTCCGTGAAGAGCGGATGGTCAAGCAGCTTCCGCCCGATCAAGGCCGGTTCCGTTGCGGCGACCACTTCGCCTTGCAAGTCAGCGACCCAGAGTTCGCGGAAGCCGCTGGCCCCGCTCTGGGATTCCGCAAGGATGCGTTCGATTTCTTTCCGTAGATACGGCTGGTCGATGTTTCCTGCCGCGCTCTGCCAGGAGCTGACCGATTTGCGTGCGGCTCACGACTAGCGCCACGTCTCGCAATTCTTCCGCGGTTGACGTTTCCAACAAGCGGGAACTGCGCTGCGGCGATCAGCGACAGTCGCTCATGAGCGTTTTTCAAAAGCATCCGCTGCGCCAGCAGGTAGGCAATCTGACCGATCGCGCCCGCGACGAGAATCAGAGCCAGCGTCAGAAACAGAACGTGCTTGAGCAACAGCGAGTCTCGAAGACGGAACCGTTTCGTCCGTTCTTCGGACGGATTGCCGCCTTTTGCAAGCGTGGACATGAACATGGCTGGACACACTCCCGACGATAGAGAATCCAAAGCGGCTGCGCCAACCAGCGGACAAAGGCTCCGCCGTAGCCTCACACGCGACCACAGTTCGCAATGCGCGGAAATCAGAACCCGAAGAGTCGTGCCGCAGGACATTTGGTTGGCGAGCGGGTCGAACAGCGCGACAAGCGGAATTAGCGGGCACGGACGTGGCCCTGGGATATGGCCGGCAGACGGCAGGCGTAGATGGAGGTCTCCATCCCTGGCGCCCAACGAGGGCAATGCACCTTTCGCGGCTACTTGCTACGAACAGACGCTCGTTGTAAGCAAACGCCGTTCCGTTGTGCGCAACAGCCGGACCAGTAAGGACGCATCGGAGCCAATGCCAATGCGTCCCCACAGGTGCATGAGTTGCGCGACCAATTGAATTCTAGAGCCAACCGGCTCCGAGGAAAGGCACGGGCAGTCAGTCTGGGGGCGAAGATCCTTGCCGATATCTCCTGCCTTTCACGGCTCGCCGGTAAACCACGAGGGTCTTCGGTCCGTGCGGCGCGTGTAAGGAGAGTCGCACTCCGCATATTCTGGTCAAACCGCGATTCGCCTCGTAGCCATCGTTCGCGTTAGAACGCCTGTGCAACCACTTTACTGTATTAATTCTGGATTCAGGGCAATTTTTTCTAGTTCCGCCAGTCGGCAAAGCTATACGAACAAGTAGGGGCCGCCTGTATCTGGAGCCCCACACGCTGGGACAGGAATGACTGACCTCGGAAAGACTCGTCGGGAACCCGCATGACTCTATGGCGAAGGCGCCTTCTGCATGGCCAGGCATCGCACCGGCTCTGAGGAATTTCCGACTGTCCGTGGTTAACCGACAGGTGTAAGCCAAAAAAAGGAACTATGCCATGCCTCTCGTCGAAGCGACGCCATTTAATTACCAGCTTGATATGGATCACATCGCTCTGCTCTGCATCGACATGCAGCGAGATTTCTGCCTGCCGGGCGGATTCGCCGCTTCACTCGGGAACAATATCGCCAATATTCAGCCTTGCATCCCCGTCATTGCCAGGCTTCAGGCGGCCTTCCGCGAGGCCGGGCTGCCGGTGATCCACACGAAAGAGTGCCACAAGCCCGACCTCTCCGATCTGCCGCCTGCCAAACGCAATCGCGGCAACCCCAAGATCAAAATCGGCGATATGGGGCCGATGGGGAGGATCCTGATCGACGGAGAGGAGGGCTCGGACTTTATCAGCGAGAATGCCCCCATCGAAGGCGAGTTGGTCATCTCCAAGCCGGGCAAGGATGCGTTCTACAGCACGGAACTGCAACAGTACCTCTACACTCGCAACATTTCCGGACTGGTGATTACCGGCGTCACGACGGAAGTCTGCGTGCAGACGACCATGCGCGTTGCGAACGATCGCGGTTACGACTGCCTGTTGGTCGAAGATGCAACCGATAGCTACTTCCCCGAGTTCAAGGCCATGACGTTGCAGGCGCTCACGGCGCAAGGCGGCATTGTCGGTTGGACCTGCAAGTCGGAGCCGCTGCTGGAAGTCCTCCAGTCGCTCGCTGACGGCTACCTCCGGGAACACGCTTTAGTCTAGCCCGAACCGGAGTTTCGAAGAGCGTTCAGTCCGTTGTTTTTCCTTGAATCCGCCCTTCGCGCCGAGCGATCGGGGCCCCATAGACATTAAGGAGCAATACCATGTCGCACGTTAACGCAAATCCCTACGCCTGGCCGTATAACGGGGACCTTCGCCCTGAAAACACGGCGCTCATCGTGATCGATATGCAGACCGATTTCTGCGCAGAGGGCGGGTACGTGTCCACGATGGGATACGACCTTTCGCTGACTCGCGGTCCCATCGAGCCGATCAAGCGCGTCTTGAACGAGTTCCGCAAGCTGGGCTTTCACATCTTCCATACGCGGGAAGGACATCGGCCCGACCTGTCGGATCTTCCGCCGAACAAGCGCTGGCGCTCGCGACAAATCGGCGGCGGCGTCGGCATCGGCGATGCCGGCCCCTGTGGTCGCCTGCTAATTCGCGGCGAAAAGGGATGGGATATCATTCCGGAACTCGCTCCGCTAAAGGGAGAACACATCATCGAGAAGCCCGGCAAGGGTTCGTTTTACGCGACCGATCTCGAGATGCTGCTCCATCTCGCCGGGATTCAGAACATCATTTTGACGGGCGTGACCACCGACGTTTGCGTTCACACGACCATGCGTGAAGCGAACGATCGCGGCTTCGAGTGCCTGCTGCTCAGCGATTGCACCGCGGCAACGGATCCGCGAAACCATCAGGCCGCGCTGAACATGATCACGATGCAAGGCGGCGTGTTCGGTGCTCACGCGACTTCCGCTGAGTTGCTGGCGACGCTCCGCGGCGAAACCGGCGCCGGTGCGGAAAACGCTGAGTTGGCGGCAACGGCCCGCTGAATCGACGCGTTTGCGATAGTTCTACGTTCATCGCGTCTCGGTCAGGTTGCGCTGAGAGACGTCTGGCAAAAGGCAGAAGGACGCTCCCGATTCGGCGGCATTCACCCGGCAGATTGGGAGCGTCCGGAAAGGGCGCGCTATGGCATTCGAGTTATTTGTCAACGGAACGCTCATGCGCGGCTTGCCGTTGCATGGAAACCTGGGCGATTCGGAGTTCCTTGGTGAATTCAGAACAGAGCCGCAATACCGGCTGTACTCAATTGACGATATTCACCCCGGCATGTATCGCCTGGAAGACGGCGAACAAGGCGGGGTCGCAGTCGCGGGCGAATTGTATCGCGTAAGCGACGACGCCTGGATGAAAATTGAAGCAGGGGAACCTGATAACCTGTATCGAGGCGCTGTCAAACTCGAAGATGGACGCGTAGGTGTTTGGCATCCTTTATCCGCGAACTCTCGCTGAAAACAAGCAGTTGGACATCTCTGAATACGGCGATTGGCGTCTGTACGTGAAATCCAGCCAGACGACGCCCGCGATCTAGCCGTTCGTTGCAGCCGCGGGAAATCAACAATTTCCGCGGCGAATGCAAGATAGAACAGCGACCTACGCCGGCCCCGCCGCGGACCTCGCGATGAGAATCGCCCTGGACATGACCGCCCGGACTCAGAAGACTCATCAGATCCCCTACTGGCGGATCGCGCTTTGCGGCTGCTCGCAGTTGTGTTTTCAATCCAACGAGCTGACGGGCGCCTTCTTCGTGGCGGCGGCGCTCGTTGCCTCGCCCATCTCCGCCGCCTATCTGCTGGCGGCTGCATTCATTGCGCCGGCCGGTCGAAAGCTGCTTGGAGAAAGGGTTTCCGTGTTAGAAACGGGGCTGCCTGGACTGAATCCGTGTTTGATTGCGCTCTCGCTGCCGGCGTTCTTTCACACCGGTTGGACGAACGCCGGCATGTGGATCGTGCTGCTGGTCAGCGTTGCCTGTGCCGTGGCGTTAGTGCGTCTGTGCGTTGCCGTATTGCCGTTTCCGACGCTGGTGCTCCCCTTTCTGCTCATCTTTTGGTCTCTCTATGCCGCGGCGCCTCGATTAGAAGTCCTGCAACCCATCGTGTTTCAAACGCCCCAACCAGAGCTGTTTCGGCCGTTCACGGCCATACTTTCCAGCCTCGGCCAGACGCTGTTCGCGCCGAGTATCTGGTCGGGTTTGCTGTTCGTCACGGGACTTTCAATCAGCAACTGGCGGCACGGCTTAATCGCCGTGATCGGCGCCACGATTGGAACCGCCGTTTCCGTACTATTACCGCTCCGCGGATCCGAGCAGCGCCAATCTCGGCCTCTTCGGATTCAACGGCGTATTGACGGCCGTCTCCGTGTTCACGCTCTGCGGCGGCAAGCTCAGGCTAGCCATCCTGGGAGCGCTGCTGGCCACCATCTTGACGCCGGCCGTCGCCGGCTTCGGCGTCGTGACCCTCTCGGCGCCTTTCGTATTGACCACCTGGCTCATGCTTGCCTTGGGCTGGATCGAGGACCATTGGTTTGGCCTTCCGCCGGCTTCGGCGTCCAAACCCGCAGCGACCTCGTGAGTCGCGCAGCATTAACCTGGAGAACGATTCATGACGACTCTGACGGCTCCGATCGTGATTGCGAACCTGCTGAAAAAAGCGAAGGAATTGGACGAAACAGGCGGTTGGCAACCGTTTCGCCCGGGCGTGACCGCGCACTGGTTGTATGACGACGGCAACGGCGGACCGGCTGCCGTCCTGCTCCGTTATGAGCCTGGCGCCCGCGTTGCAGTGCACGAACACGTCGGCTACGAGCAGTTGCTCGTGCTTGAAGGCGACCAGTTCGATGAGGACGGCTCGTACCCGGCCGGCAGCTTCGTCGTCAATCCGCCCGGAACGCGACATTCGCCCGGCAGCAAGGGAGGTTGCATCGCCCTTCTGATCTACGAAAAGGCGGTCCAATTCGTGGCGCACGAGTAGGAAATGTCGCCGAGTCGGGCGAATTAGAAGAGCACCATCGCGCGGAGCGTGAGCGCAACGACGTCCTTAAGCCCTGGCTGCGCGGCCGGCGATGCGATGTAGCTCATGTTCGGCTGGATAAAGCAGTTCGGCTTGACCTGGCACTGGTAGTACCAGGTGAGATTAAGTTCTTGCTTGCCGAGGTTGGCGGCCGGGTTTGTATTCATCTTTCCGTACGCCAGGCCAAAGCCGGCCGAATCATTGTCACGGCCGGGTAGCGGCCCGAAATAGGTAAGCCCCAAGCCGAAATAGCGATGCGTGGCGATGAAGGGCGAATCGGTTGCGGCGAATTGGCCCCACGCCACCAGCCCGTTGTTGCTCTCGCCGGCCCGCTCGAAGTAGAGCTGCTGGCTGCCGAACATGTAAATTCCTTGGGCGCCGCGGACGTAGCCGCCGGGGGCGGATAGAAGGCCGGTCTGCTTCCAGTATCCGGCGCCGATCTGGCCTGGTTTCTTCTCGCTGCCGATTTTCCAGTGCGCGCCGGTTTCAACCAGGTGCAGATTGTAGCCGTTGAAATGCGGCCCCTCCTGGCCGGTGTTGCGGCCCGCTGCCAGGTTGCCGTCGAATAGCCCGTATTGGAAATATGAGTTCTCCGTCGGAATCGCCGTCGCTACCGTGCCTGTCGATGAGTTGTAGTAGCCCGGCATAATTCCCAGCATGGTTGGGCTCAGGTAGGCCGGCGTGAAGAGGACGCTCGTCACGGCGGGAATCTGATAGGTTGGATCGCTGGACCGCACCGGTCGGATCACATTGTTGAAGTCGATGGTGGGAACCAGCTTGCCTGCGCGCAGGATCAATCGGTTGTCGAATAGTTCCTGGCGGTACCAGAGTTGGTAAAGCTCAGTGCGGGTAAGCGGCGGAACCGTTACGTCGAGCGCGTTGTAACCCAGCACGGCGCCGGCGTTTTGGTTGACCGTTCCGCCGCCGTAGGCAAGCAACTGTATGCCGAACAAGCCGCCCTTGATGCCTCGGAATTGGTCCATATCGATGGAAAGATCGAGCAGCGTCAGGCTGTCGCCGGTCCATTTGCCCGGGTCGAGCCCACCGGTGAACTGGCCGTTGGCGTCCGTGATATTCAGGCCGCCAAAGCGCCAGCCGTTGCGATTGACGCCCAGTTGCTCGCCTAGCCAACCGGAACCGGTCACGGGATTGCTAGCCGCCGGGTTGCCGCCGGGACTCATCGTGCCGCTTGCGCCGCCCGAAGCTTCGGACCCATTGCCGCCTGTATTGTCGCTGGCACTGCTGCCGCCTCGGTTCATGCCCCTATTGGGCGCGGCCCCGCGGCGCCAGCGGCCGCGCCGGCTCATCGCGGCGAGCGACCATTCGGATGCCGTGATTTCTGAATCCAAGTTGGCCAGCGTGACGGGGATCGATTGACAGTAACCTGGGGAACTCCAGGCAACCGCCACGATCATTCCGAACAGATGCAGTCCGGAGGCGATTTCCGTCAACCTGAGCCATGGACCTCTTCCCGAAGCCCTTCTCATGGGGCGCCTTGGTGATGCGATTACTCCGTATCCAATGCGTCGGCAGATGCGGAGAAGTCTGACGACTTTTTAATGTGCGCCTCAGCGGAGTTCATTGCGGTGGAAAGGGATTAGGCCGGATATAGCGGTCATGCCTCCGGCGTTCCTCTGAGCGAAAGAGATTCAATGATCCGGCCTGCAGGCGTCAGAACCAGGCCCACTCGCAAATCGCGTCCTAGGTTTGAATGAGCAACGAATGGTGCGCGGATGGTCGCGATCTCTGGGACACTCCGGATTGGCTCGCATTGGGCGAAGTCACGAGACGTGCAGCAATCAAATCCGACGTTCCATTTCTACTTTCTTGGAGCAATAGGAAATGAGAACCCCGATTGTCATGGCAGCGGCCACTCTCGCGCTGGTCTTCGCAGCAACCGTTTCGGCCCGTGACGCGAAGCCGGCCCAGTCGAACGCATCCGCCCCAACGGCTCCGATTGTCATTTCGGATCTGCTGAAGATTGCGAAGGAGTTGGACGAGACAGGCGGTTGGCAACCGTTCCGGCCGGGCGTGACGGCGCACTGGTTGTATAACGAAGGCAATGGGGGACCGGCTGCCGTCCTGCTCCGATATGAGCCTGGGCTCGCGTCGCATCGCATGAGCACGTCGGCTACGAACACTTGCTCATTCTGGAAGGCGATCAGTTCGACGAGAATGGCTCGTATCCGGCGGGCAGCTTTGTCATCAATCCGCCTGGCACGCGACACTCGCCTGGCAGCAAGGGCGGTTGCATTGCACTTCTGATCTACGAGAAGGCCGTGCGCTTTGTGCCACATGAATAGGCGGAAATGAGTTCTGCTGATGCTTGGGCCGCGGGCGCGTTTACCCGAACCTGACTCAGGCGCCAGCCGTCGCGTGCTTCGTTCGCCCTCGGCAGGCGCACAGGGTACGTGACGCTACTGATGCGGACGGTAAAAAAAGGATCAAGTTCGGCGATCCCTTTTTAGGAGCAAAAGCCGCTGTCGAGTTTGCTCCGTGCAACAAACGTCTTTCGCAATGAAAGCGGCGAATGGAAGTTGATCGGTCACCAGACGGACAAGTTGCCATTCATGCAGCAATAGTTATGCGGCAGGGTGCAGGCAATTGAAGGCTCGACCTACTGCGAGCGTCTTGCCTATTCAGGGCGAGAGGCGTACTAATAATTCTTCGCTATCGTCGCGAAAAGAACCCTGGGAGACGCTGGCGAGATGGCGAGCGGCGTTCTCCCGGAAACAGGCGATGAGGCTCAAGGCAGCAAGCGATAGCCGACGGCCGTGTTGAGTTGCAGCATGCTGCGGCGGCGGCGAATGAGCGCGTCGCGGTAGTGGCGGACGACTTCGTTGCGGTCGCGTAGGGCGATAAGATAATCGACCGTGTTGCTGCGGCCCGCCTCGTGGCTCTGATAAGCGAGCGTCCGGGCTCGTTCGGAAGCGGGCAGAATGGTTCGCTCGATCCGCTCGACGGCTTGCTGGTTGGCCTGGTATTCCAGCAGCGCGCTTTCGACCTCAGCCGCCGTGTCACGCTCGATGGCATCCAAGGCGGCCCGCGTCTGCAGCACGTTCACCTCGGAGCGCCGGATTTCGCCCTGGTTGCGGTCGAAGACCGGGATCGAACCCATCAGCCCCAAGGAAAAGCTCGTTGCATTCAATTTTCCGATCGGTCCGTTGTTTTGGAACACAAAAGGCGAGTAGACGACGAACACATCTTCGATGCGTCTCTTTTTTGCGACCCGTGCGTCGGCCTGTCGCGGCCGATGCCGAGGCGAAAGGCCTGCACGTCGGGACGGTTGTCGATCGCCATTTGCACCAGTTCGTCGTCGGGGGGCAGCGGCACGGCCGGCGGCCTCAGCCGGCCGCGCAGTTGGAGTTGTTCCGTATGCTCGCGCGGAATGTCCAGCAGCGCCTCCCAGGCGATGCTTGGCGCGAAGCCATTCGATCCGCGACCGGTCGACGTCCAACCGGGCCGTCTCGTATTGCACTGCCAGGTTCAACCGGTCTGACTCGCTGACGGCGTCTCCCTGCGTTCGCTCCTGCGAGGCTTCGTGCAGGGCCTTCGAGCCAGCGAGGCTGACTTCGGCATATCGCAACGTTTCTCTCGCCACGATCACGTCGGTGAAGGCCAGGTAAAGCTCGTGCAAGGCCAGCCTCGCGGCGTTTTGGTACTGCGCCTTCAGCACATGCGCAGTGCCGGGAGGCCGCTTCGGTGCGTGCGCCTCGCTTGTTGTTGATGTCGACCGGCTGGACGAGCGTCGGCGTGTACTCGACCGCGCCGAATCGCTGGGGAGAATAGGCCTGATAAGGAACGTTCGAGGCGGAAATGAAATACAGCGGATTGGCGCGGAGACTGGCCGTGAGCACGTCTGCGCGGGCCTGCGGTATCTCGTAACGCTTGTGGCGCAGGTCCGCGTTGTTGCACATCAAATTCTCGATCGCCTGATCGAGCGTCATGCCGTTCGGCGGCCCTTCCAACTCGCCTGAAGGAAGTTCCAGCAGGCCGTACAGTGGCGGCACTCGACGCTGCAATGCGGGAAGCTGACGCATGGCCAACCCGTCCGAAGAGGGCGCCCATTGGCCTTTCGCGCCGCGGAGGCCGAAAGTGCGGCGGGCGATCGCGCCGTCGCCGAAAGCACGCTTGGCCTTCCCATGCCGGCCAATGCGGCGAGAAAGCGCCGGGTTGTCGTGCCTCTTCCAGCGGGTTTCCGCGGCCGCCCGGATCGAATTGGAATGGCGAGTCGTGCGAACCGGGGCGTGGCCCAGCAGGGTTTTCTTGTGACCGGCGGCGGCGCGATCGCTCGCCCCCTTGGAAATCACGATGATATCGTCCGCCAGGCCGACCAATTGCCCCCGGGCGTCGCCGGCGTGGCTCAGCAACCATGCCAGAGCAAACAGAGTCAAGTAAAGTTTCATCCGGCCCATGAACGCGAAAAGCCGCCGTGCGAGCAATAATGCCAGGGGCCGCGTTGACTGACGCGGCCGCGGTTGATGTGACGGCGAGTACGTTAAAAGAAACTTGACGACAGGACAACCCGGATCCGCGACTGCAAAAGCACAACGGCTCAATCGGACTACAGCGGGGGAGGGTCACAGAGAGGGAAAATGCCTGTGGGGCCCGGCAGAGGAGCGGAACGCACTGGATGCGAGACCGCCAGCAATGGTAAATCGGGAAGGAAGGGCGGTGTTTCTGGGGAACGATTGCCTTGCACGCCGCGAAGCAAGTCCTGTCCAATTTCGAGCGTTGGTTTCGCAAGGGGATCCGCTATGCCGGTACATGATTGGACTCGCGTTCCCGCGGGGATCCTTCACGATTTCCACCTGGAGTGGATTGCAACGGTCAAGCACGCACTCAACCGTGTGTTGACGGGAAGCGAATACTATGCTCTGGCAGAGCAATGGGCCGGCGGGTGGGGCCCCGATATCCTGACGCTGCAAAGGCCGGAGTGCCCAACGTCCCGCCGTCCGGTCAGCATCCGTCGACGGGAACCGGACGGCGTCAGCCGCAGGGTGATTCGGGCGACGCTCCTCGGGCTGGGCAGAAGTCCGGCGGAATCGTTGCTCTTGAAGAGCGTTCGCACGAGCAGGCAGTGCTGGCGATGTCCGATTTCCCCCCCCGCCTTCGCTTTCATATTGCCGACGAACGGAAGTGGTATCTTGGAAAACAGAAAATGGTCACGGTCCGCCACGTCAGTGATCACGGCGTTGTCGCCGTCTTTGAGTTGCTTTCGCCTGGCAACAAGTCCAGCCAGGGGGACCTCGACGACCTCGTTCGCAAGGCCCGCGATCTGCTCACTGCCCGGATTCACTTTTCGCTTGTGGACCTATTCCCGCCGATGCGCCGTGATCCCCAAGGGATTCACCCGCTGATTTGGGGCGATGACGACCAGCCCATTCCCTTCGATCCGGCCAAACCACTGACATGCGCCTCCACCGCGCGGCCCCGTACCGGAGGTTTTCGTGGAACCGGTCGGCGTGGGCGACGCTTTGCCGGAACTTCCCATCTTTCTCAAGGGGGACGAATATGTCCCGCTGGCGCTGGAGGACACTTACCAGGCCGCCTTCGCGGAGGTTCCGGCCGTCTGGCGGAGCGCTCGTCAGCATGCGCGGTAGCCACGCTCGTCAGAGCGAGCCTCGATCGGTCGGTTGATTTTTTACCGTAATTTGATCGTGAATTCGCGGTATTTCGAGAATCATTGCGTGATTCGCGGCCAATCGCCCCGCGCGGTTTGTATCTTGCTAAGGTCCCGCCCGCGCTGTATTTGCGCCGACGAATAACGGTGGAGTCCGCGTCGTGGGATGCGTTTCGGGCTGTGCTCGTCCGCGTCGCCGCGGTACGGTATATAGATTAACGTGGCAAGCGACGATGTCTGGATAGGCTTTTACGTCGTGCCTGCGTCGCCCGCTTCATCCAACTTCCAACTTCAATGTGACTCGCACCGTTTCGCT
>CAWAYY010000013.1:0-821911 GCA_963786255.1 Pirellulales bacterium | reverse complement strand
TTCAAAGACAGCCAGATCTTTCCCGGCACGGTTCGCGACTACAGCGTGTATGTGCCGGCGCAGTACAAGCCCGATGAACCCGCCGCACTGATGGTGTTCATGGACGGCGCCGGTTATGCGAACCCCAAGGGCGCGTTTCGAGTTCCCGTGGTGTTCGACAATCTGATTCATCAGAAAGCGATGCCGGTCACGATTGCCGTGTTCGTGAATCCGGGCACGATTCCCGCGACGCATGCCCGGTGCCAAAGCTCGCAGCAATCGATCGTTTGAATACGACTCGCTGGGCGACCGCTACGCGAACTTTCTGGTCGACGAATTCCTGCCCGTCGCGCTGAAGGGACTGAACGTGTCGACCGATCCCGCCGATCGAGCCGTCTGCGGAATCTCGTCCGGCGGCATCTGCGCCTTCACGGTGGCCTGGGAGAAGCCGGACCAGTTCGGCAAGGTGCTGAGCCACATCGGCAGCTTCACCAACATTCGCGGCGGCTGGGCGTATCCCGGACTCGTCCGCAAGACGAAAGACAAGCCGAAGGCCATCAAGGTGTACCTGCAGGATGGCCGCGAAGACCTGAACAACCTGCACGGCAACTGGCCGCTGGCGAATCAGGATCTGGCGGCGGCTCTGCAGTTTGCCGGCTACAAGTACAAGCTGGTCATGACCGACGGCGGACACAGCGGCAAATGGGGCGGCGAAATGCTGCCGGAGGCTCTGAAGTGGCTGTGGGATGACAACGCGGAATCCACCAACATCCCCATCGTCAACACCAAACCGAAGTGGGAACCGCATCCGGACGCCGTGGCTCACGATGACGTGCCGCAAGGGCACGGTCGAAAAGATGGAGCCGTGGGAATCGACCATTTTTCCCGGCACGATTCGCGACTGGGCCATCTACGTGCCCGCTCAGTACAAGGCCGACCAGCCCGCCGCGCTGATGGTGTTTCAGGACGGCGAAGGCATGCGAAACGTCAACGGCCGCTGGCGAGTTCCGGTCGTGTTCGACAACCTGATTGCTCGCGGAGACATGCCGCCGACGATCGCCGTCTTCATCAATCCGGGCCACGACAAATCGAAGCCGCGGCAGAACGGCAGGCATTCCAATCGAAGCTTCGAATACGACAGCCTGGGCGATCGCTACGTCCGCTTCCTGCTGGAAGAAATCATTCCCGAAGTTCGCAGAACGCTACAACATCTCCGACGATCCCGAGATGCACGCCATCGGCGGTTCCAGTTCCGGCGCCATCTGCGCGTTCACGGCGGCGTGGGAACGGACGGATTTCTTCCGCAAGGTGTATTCCAGCGTCGGCAGCTTCACCAATCTGCGCGGCGGCAACGTCTATCCGGCGCTGGTTCGCAAGACGGAACCGAAGCCGATTCGCGTCTACATGGCCGACACCAGCGGCGACGTCGACAACGCCTTTGGCAGCTGGCCGTGGGCCAATCAGCGGATGGCGTCGGCTCTGAAATACATGGGCTACGACATTCGCTTCGACTGGGCCGAAGGATACGCCCACAACGCCGACTTCGGCGGTTCCAGATTTCCCGACGCCATGAAGTGGCTGTGGCGCAAAGAAACGCCACACTCCGGTGCTCGACACCCGCGGCGATCTCGGCGGCGACCTGACGCTGCTGAACCTGTTGATCCCCGGCGAATCGTGGGAGCTGGTCGCCGACGACCTGGGCTTCGCCGATGCGCTCTGCGCCGACAAGGACGGCAATCTGTATTTCTGCGATATGAAGGCGCCGGCCGTCGATCCGCATCAGCGCGGCCGACGGCACGAAGACCGAGATCGCCAAAGAATCCGTCAGCGGTCTGGAATTCAGCCCGGACGGTTCGCTGCTGTACGCATGCCAGGGAGCGAAGAACCGGGTCATCTCCATCGACGTCGAAGAGCGGCGAAGTGAAGACGGTGGCCGAAGGCGTCAAACCCAACGACCTGGCCGTCACCCGCGACGGCTTCATCCTGATCACCGAGACCGGCGCGAAGCAGGTGACGCGCATCAACCCGCAGACGGGCGAAGTCGCCGCCGTCGACACGGGCATCACCAAGCCCAACGGCATCGCCCTTTCCAACGACGGAGGAACGCTGGCCGTGTCCGACTACGGCGGAACGCATACGTGGACGTTCCGCGTCAACGCCGGCGGCATGCTCGACGCCAAAATGCCCACGATGCCGATGCGGCTGGCCATCGACCCGAAAGGGGAATTCCGCTTCAACGAACCGCCCCCGTACGTGGCTGCGTCGCGAGGCGACGGCATGGCCGTTGACAAGGCGGGCCGCTACTACGTGACCAGCGAACTCGGAGTCCAAATCTTCGACCCCACCGGCCGCCCCTGCGGAGTCCTGCCCAAAGTCGACCGCGGACCAGCCGCTGACCACCTGCATGCTGGCCGGCAGCGATCACAGCACGCTGTACATTGCGCACGGCAAGAGGATCTACCGGCGAAAGCTGACCGTGACGAAACCAAAACGCTAGCGTGCCCAGCACTGCGCGGGCTTGGCGCCGCTAAGGGTTGCAAGCGACGGCGGCCGTTTTACCCCGGCCGCAGTTTGCCCTACTCCGCCCCTTGGGCGCGCGTGATCGATTCGGCTTCGAGAAAAATATGCCGGCATTGCGGTAACCGTTGCCGCACGGCCGACTCGATCCGGTCCACCGCTCGCTCCACCTCCTCGGCCGGCAATACGGCGCCGAAACTGAACGTCGAGAGCAACCAGGATTTCGTGGGGACCGAAATACATCGAGAGCGGCCGCCGCGCCTGCTCTACCGCCGGGTCAGACTCGACCAGCCGCTGGATGTCGGCCGCCGCCTCCTGGTCGACTGCTTCGCCGAGCATCAGACTGCGACACTCGTAGAGAATCACGCCAGACACGGCGGCCAGCATCAGTCCGATCAGGATCGACGCGACTCCATGATCCGCGGCGCCTCTGAATTGCTCTCGTCAGCAGCACGCCGACGAACGCCACCAATACGCCCAGCATCGCGGCGGCGTTTTCGAGCAGCACCGTAAACGCCACCGGGTCCTTGCTGGCATGGATCGTCGCCCACACTCCGCGCCCTGCAGCCGTCGACCGAACTCGCGAATGCTAAGGGCTCAACACAATCGCTTCGAACACGGCAGAGCAGGCGAGCACAACATAATTGGCCATCGAATGCTCGATGGCGTGCGGATTGACGAGATGCCCGATCCCTTCGTACACGGACATCCCGCCGCCGATGGCGAACAAAAAAATGGCCACAAACAGGTTCCAAAAATAGAGTTCCAGTCCGTGGCCGAACGGATGCCTGTCGTCGGCCGGACGGCGACTCATTTTCAGTCCGACCCAAAGCAGCAGGGCATTGCCGGTGTCAATCAGCGAGTGAATTCCCTCGGCCAGCATCGCCGAGCTGCCGGTGATGGCGGCGGCGGCAAACTTGACCACCGCCACCGACACCCCGCCCGCAACGTCGGCGACGACAAGCAATGTGGATGAAGCTCCTGCCATGCGGCCGCTTCCCGGATATGGGTCTCGCACTCAAGGACGATCTTGAAGAGCAATCGCCGTGCCGCGGCAAGAATGCAGGCGGCCGCCGACCAAACCGGACGTCTGGCTGGGGCGGCGCGTACGCCACGTCTTGGCGAATCAGGCGGTTCTATTGCTACGTCAACGTCAACTGGCGGTTGACGTCCTTGTGAGCTGGAAAATGTTCCAGGCTCCTGCGCAAGCTGATAATCGCCCGTTCTCCTGGCAGTCAGGCGCCCGAGTCGCTCGCTCGCCAACCGAATTGCCGAACATCGCATGGAAAGCCAGGTATCGGAAGCCATCGCCACACAACCCTTTCCGACCGCCCCAATTGCTCGTCCGTAGCGACCAGCGCACTGCCGACGCCACGCCGTTGAAAGCCGGGACGCACGTACCACGCTTCTCAGCCCGTCCTGCTTGACCAGAACAGGCCTCTCAATTCGCCACCACGGCCACGAGTCCCGCTGTGCTGCGCAGTCCCCTCATTCTGCCGCCATCCCCCTGTGTGCTAGGGGTTAGCTTAAACCCCGCACGAGACTGCGCCGATTAAACAACTGTCCATGCCGCTGCCATCAACAGGATTTAAACACCCACGGAGCAAGGTCGGCCATGTTGGAACCCCAGCGTCTCTCATTGTCGCGGCGCAACGCCCGCCGCCGCCCTGCGCAGAACGGCTTTTCCTCTCGAAGCCGGATTGCTTCCATCGAGCAATTGGAAGAGCGACGCCTGCTGACAACCGCGCCGGTGGTGGCGGTCACACAAATAACCTCAGCCTTCACCCTCAACTCCGGGGCCATCGCGGATTTGCAAGTCACATCGACCGCCGGTTTCACTGCCGCCAACGCAGATCTGTTCGTCCAAACCACCCAGGGCGTGGCAACGATTCATTATACAGGAACCACCGCCACTTCGTTCACCGGCTGCTCAGTCGTAGGCGACACGTACGATGTCGGCGCCGGCGATGAAACCGGTACGCTCGACACCACGTACCACGCGGTGTTTCAGGCGACGCATCAGACGTTCGATATTACGATCCCCAACCAGACCGCTCTCCCGAACGACGGCAACCACGACATCTACTACTCCATGTTCTGGTCGAGCGTCGGCGGATCGGTCCACGACTTCTACACGCTCTATCAAGATTCACCCGGCCACTATAAGTTCGTGAACTTCAAGGACTATACCAACGGCACGGAGAACGCCGGAAACGGCACAAACAGCGCCCTGCCCGATTTTCAAGTGGCCGCCTCGGGAACGACCACGATTGCCGTCCCCTACATGCCGATCAACTCCGGTCGGATTTACTTCTTCGTCGGCCCGACCGGGCTGAGCTCCCCGCTGACGACGCAGGACGACGGCTCAGGCGTTTGGAGCGTGGTTCAGCCCTCCTCCGGCAGCGCCGACTACATTTACGACTTCTTCGAGGTGAACCTGGATGCCAACGGCAGCGCCGCCAGCGGCGCCGCGAATCCAGATCTGGCCAAGATGACGATCGACACCACGCAGGTCGACCAGTTCGGCATCCCCATGACGTTGACCGGCGACAGCAATGACACCGTGACCACGACGTCCTACTCCGCCGGCGTGACCGATTCGCCGGACGTGGCTCGCAATCAGATCATCAACGCATTCAGCTCGCAGTACCCGCCCGGCAATCTCTACAACCAGTTGATCGTCGGCCCCAGCGTCCAAAGCCAGGGGCTTCCGCTGCGCATCGTGAACCCGGCGGATGCGAACATCACCAACTCCAGCGAGCTGGGCTACGTTTTCGACAGCGCGATCAAAACGCTGTTCGAAACCGGCGCGACGAGCCTCACGCTGCATTCCAATAAGGACGGCACGGATTATACGGGAACGCGCACGCACGCGCAACGGAAACGGATATTTACGGCCACTCGCAGACCTATAATGTTCTGACGTTCACCAACGGAACCAACACGTTCTACATTTACGAGCCGTTCTTTTCGACGAACGCGCCGTCGTCGTCTTCGTTGTCGCCCGTCTCCTATGCCTCCGCGCCGCCCCCGCCGTCGTGGCTTTCGCTGCAAAAGGATGAGACAGCCGGGCAGATGGTGTTCGCCAACAATGGCGTGTTCGCCGACTATGCCAACCAACCCGGCCTGAATGCAACGCAGCAGGGGATCTTGGGAGATCTGGAAAACCAGGTGGTGGCCGCCCTCAACCGCGGCGTCGCGCTGCTCGATTCCTCCCAGTGGCAGGTTTCCGGCAACTTCTATAAGACCGGCCCCTTCAATGAATACGCCAAGTTCCTGCATGAATATGCGATCAACGGCACGCCGATCATGATCGGCGGAAATGCCTACGCGTTCCCCTATGACGACAACGGCGGCAACAGCACGACGCTTAACCTGGACAATCAGACCGGCGCCACCGTCACGCTGGGGCCTTGGACCAGGTCCGGTTCGTCGACCAGCAACGACGGCTTCCTGGCCGCCGTCTACCTGGACGTTCTCCATCGCGAAATTGATTCCCAAGGCGAGACGTATTGGCTGGGTCTGCTGGCCGGCGGGTGGACTCGCGCCGACGTGAGCCTGGGCATCGTCAACAGCCTCGAATCCCACACCGACGTGATCAAAGGGTTTTATACCGGCTTGTTGCACCGCGACGCCGACTCGCCAGGGCTCGCCCACTGTCTGCAATTGTTTGACGAGGGCTTCACCTCATCGCAGATCAAATCCATGTTCTACGGCTCGGAGGAGTATTTCCAAGTCCGCGGCGGCGGCGCCAACTCAGGCTTCGTCGACGCCGTCTTCCAGGACCAATTGAGCCGAGCCCCCGGCAGCGATGCCCAGTCGTATTTCGGCCAGATCTTCGCGGCAGGGCAATCTCGCGCCTACGCGGCCGGCCTTGTCGTCGATAGCGCGGAATCTCTGCACGACCAGGTGAACGATTATTATCGCGGCGTACTTGCTCCGGCCCATCGATGCCGCCGGCCTGGCTCACTGGGACGGCATTCTTGCTCAAAGCAACCATGACAACCTGATCCAAGCCGGCATTCTCGCTTCCCCGGAATTCTACGATCGCACGCGTTAGGAGAACCAGCGCTCGGGTGATAAGGGGCGTGCAACAACCGGTATCGAGACAGCTCGTGCGCTGTCATTTCTAAGTTTTTGGGTTGGCGAACCTCGGGATGAGCTTCGGCGAAGCCTCGCTCCACTGGGACATCGCTTCGCTCTGGCGTCAGGCGCCCGCGCTGCTTCAGATTGCCAACCGCAATTCCTAGATGTGCGAGGCCGCTACCGATTCTTTATCGCTTTTAACAGGGCCAACTGGGCGCCCCACGTCTGCGCCAACCCGGCCTGCCCGGCTTGTTCGAAGCGGTCAATGCCGCGCTGGTACATCTGCAGGCAGTGCTTGGTGGGCGCGTCATTTCGCTTTTGCGGCACCAGGGGGAGAAACTCCTGGTAGAACAGCACGAGCTTTTGGTCGGCTCCTTTGACGCCCTTGGCCAGCGCTTCGAGTTTGTCGAGCATCTGCGGCACGTAGCGGCCTTCGCCCGCAAACTTTTTGATCGTGAACGCCAGCCCCTCGATGGCGTCGTTCTGCTGGCCCGCTTCGGCCTGGTAATCGCTCAGCTTCAGTCGCGCTTCGCAAGCCAGGTCCGGCCTGCCCGCCTGCTCATAGAGCGTGACCAGCCGTTCGTAGAGCTTGATCCTCAGCCGGACGTCTTCCTGATAGGCAATCAACGAGTCGAACACCTTCCAAGTGAAATCGGGAAACGCGGCGAAGGTGATAAACAATCGCTCCACGGTGCTGCCGAGGGTCTTGCTCTGCGCCTTGCCCGCCGTTCCGCTGCGTGACATCTCGGCCAACGAATACCAGGCTTCTTCATTCCAAGGGCACAGCCCGGTCGTCTTGGCGAGGTATCGCATTTGCTCGCCGACGTCCATCGCAAGCTTGTCGCGCAACAGCGGAAAAGCTCGCATCGCCAGCCGCCCGTGACGCTGGTTCTGGGGATTGACCCCGACCGAGTGCAACCGCACCTCCAACTCGCGATCGGTGATCTGCTCTCCGGTGCGCGGGTCGCGGAGCTGTCCGACGAAGTACTGGTCACCGCGATAGCGTCCGTGCGACTCGATGGAAAAACTGATGCCGCTCTTGTTCGCCGCCTTCAATTCGACCCACACGACCCAGGCGTGCAAACCGCCGCCTTTCCCTTGGCCGGAAATATAAGCGGCCGGCACGCCCAGGCTCTGTCCTACGCGGGCGGCAAAATCGGCTTGCATGGCGCACACGCCGCCGAACTGCTGCAGGTTCGGCAAAGTATATGCGTGGCCGCCGAGCCGGCACACCTTGTCGTCGCTTTCCAGCATCTTGTCGTCGTAGGGCACGTCAGAGTAGCACTTGCCGTACATCACGCGCCGCGGCAGGTAATTGGCCACGGCCCACTCGCGCTCCTCGCGGGGCGTCTTATGATTCATCAGCAGCACCAGGAATTCCCACGGCAGGAATTGAGCGCGTCCCTGCAGCGCCGAATCGGCATCGAGCAGATATTCAAAGCCGCCCAGGGCTTCCAAATGACCGTCGGGCATGCTGCTCTGGCACCGCCGGGCATGCCAGGCATAATCGTATACGCTCTTCGGCTTATCCCAAGTGACGGCGGCGGCAATCGCCAGTTCGCCATAGGAGTCGAATTTCGCCGGAAAAGTTTCCTCGAGCTGCGTGACCAGCCGCAAGGCCGCCGTGACGTCGTCGTGATCCGGATCGAGGGCCGTGAACAGTTCTTCCTTGAAGTCCTGGCGTTTGAACCAGGCAGGCGGCTTTTGCAAGTCGACCGCCGCGGCGATGCGGACTTGCTGTTCTCGCTCAAAGCGGTCGGCAATCAACTTGCGCAGCGCCGGATACTCTTTTTTGATGAACAGTTTGTTGCCTTGATAGAGCTCGACGAGAGCGTCTAAGTCGGTAGCGAGAGCCGACGTCGCATCGCTCTCCATCTTGCCCGTCGCCGAGCTTCCCCCGGCGACGGCGTCGAGCGGACTTTTCATGGTCGCAGCGCACTCGGCCAACGGCCGGCCCAACTTTTCTGTCATCGCATCGCGCACTGACGGCTGATCGCCGACATAGAGTGCAATCAACCGGCCGCGCCGGAAACAGCTTGCGGCTTTCTTCCACTCGTTCGGCTTGCCGGCGACGGTAGACAGGTCAGACGCGATTTGCGAGACGGCCTGGGCCGCCGCTTCGGGCGTATCGTAGACAAAGACATTGACCTGCTCTTCGCCCATACGAAGCACCCGCGAGGGCGCCGCCAGCAACTCGCTGTAGGGCGAAACGAAATCGTCGCGGAACAAGCCCACGGAACCGTCGGCCTGCCGAAGTTCCGACAGCAGCCGCTCCAGCGGCGGCTGGGTGGTCGCCACGTGCACGGTAAATCTGGCTCGCGCGGGCGCCTTGGCGCCTACGCGCTGCGCCAACACGGTCACTTGATAATCGCCCGGTTTCACGCGGCCGGGCAGCCAGGAAAACTCGCCCGACGCGGGATCAATCGTCGCGCCGCGCGGCGCGGCGCGGCCAATGAAAAGCGAATCGCGCCGGGAGCGTCGTCGGGTTTGACGCGCACCCGGCACTCCGCCGGCCGCTCGTCGTCGACCGTCACGTCGTTGATGTCTTCCAACACCGGGCTCTTAACTAACGCATCGGCAACCCCTTCGTCCAACGGCCGCCTGGCCTGCTGCGCGTCAGCCGCGACCGGGCCTGGCTGTTTGTCCTCCGGCAAGTTCCGCAGGTACCACCAGGCGCCGCCGCTGATCGCCAGGACGGCGGCGCCCAGCACTAACGGCCCCCAATTCGAGCCCCTGCGCCGCCGAGCAAGGGGCGTTTCTCCGGTAGAAATCTGATTGAAATCAAAAGGACTATGAGACATCGACCCCTCCGACTTGAGCTGTTCTGCCTCCGCGCGATTCAGGTTGCCATTGATGCCGCTTCCGGCATTTCGCCCTCTCGTCGCCGAGGCCCATGGACGGCGTGAAGCAACGCCACGCGCGCCGCCAAACCTGCTCCGCGGCAAGTATTTCGGTTTCGCCCCAAAATAGAAAACCGAAAAACTCCCGCCTCGCTGACTCAATCTGAGATTTTTTTGCAGAATCTTGCAACTCGTTACCCTCGTCGTTGTTGGCGCCTGTTCTCGCGCGCGGGGGCACGGCATTTGCTTCGTGAAGGGCAAAGGAGCGAGAATGCAGTCTATTTACGGCTGGCAGCTCAATTAGACACTTGACCAGCATTGAAGGAGACATGGCCATGTTCATCCGCAAGCGACTGGCAGCAACGCCGCTGTTGCTGGCCGGTGGATTTCTGACGGGAGTCCTGGGCGGACGAGCCGTCGTCGCTGCCAACGCACAAACCTGGGACGGGCGGATCGTGCAATACGGCAAGATGCGCGAGGCGATCGGCCGGCAACAGCACCAGGCGCGCGTGCCTCTGAAAGAACTCGTAGCGCGGCCTCACTTCTACGGCGTGGCGGCGCTCGCCAAGCTGGCGGGCGAAGCGACGATCCTCGACGGCAACGTCACGGTGACTCGCGTCGACGCCCAGGGCCGGCTCGAACCGTCCAAAACGGCGCCTCTCGAAGCCTCGGCGACCTTATTGGCGGGTGCTTATGTCCCGTCCTGGATTGAACACAAGATCGCAAAAAACGTGGGGCCCGACGAGTTCGACGAGTACATCGCCGACGCCGCTGCCAAGTCCGGCGTCAACGCGTCCGAGCCGTTCGTGTTTACGGTGCAGGGCGAGTTCAGCGCTGTCCGTCTGCATGTGATTCATGGCGCCTGCCCGGTTCATGCCCGACTGCACAAGATCACATTGCCGCAGGAAAAGCGTCCCTTCGAGACCGAGTTGGAAAAGGTGCAAGGCAGGCTCGTCGGCGTCTTCGCCAAAGACGCCGTCGGCAACCTTACCCATCCCGACGCCTCCACGCACGTACACCTTGTGTATCAAGATGCCCAGACCGGCAAAACCGTCACCGGCCACGTCGAACAGATCGGACTACAGGCAGGCGCCATTTTGAGCCTGCCCAAGACAAAGTAACGCGGTCGTACGGAAATCCGCGCGAACCAGTCCTAGGCTTCTGCGTCTAAGCGGGTAGAACTCGGCAGGCGCGCCGATCACGCAATCGGCGTGCGCCCCCGAACGACGAGCTCCCAGCGCAAGAAAGATAGGCGATGACGAACTTCCGAGCGACCACCTGCAACGAATGCGAAAGCATGCGGTTAGACGTCGACAACGGCGCCAGTTGGCTCTGCATGCGCCCGTTGCGATTGTGACGCTCGCCCCTCACCGCGAGACAAGGATCTTCAAAAAGGCCCGGCGTCACAAGACGTCGGGCCTTTTGCATTGGCATCCATGCCGACCATCACGGAGAGACGCCAGAGCCAGGCGCAAGGTCCTGCAAACAGCGAGGCGCGCTTCCGACTTCCGACTTCCGACTTCCGACTTCCGACTTCCGACTTCCGACTTCCGACTTCCGACTTCCGACTTCCGACTTCCGACTTCCGACTTCCGACTTCCGACTTCCGACTTCCGACTTCCGACTTCCAAAGCCGGTGGCGCTCGACGCGGGCAGCCGCTTTGCCATCCGCGAGGGCGGCAAGACGGTCGGCTCCGGAGTGGTCGCCGAGGTATTTGATTGAGAGTTTCGCCGGCGGCGCTCGTCGCCGCCGGCGTTTGGCCCAGGTACGCCAATTTGGCAGAGCGGCTCGGCTTAAACCCGAGTGTTTGCGGGTTCGACTCCCGCCCTGGGCACTCGATGGCGGAAAGTCGGAGATCGGAGGTCGGAAGTCGGAAAGAGTGTGCGATCGGAATCTTTGTGGCTTCGTTCCGTAATCCAAAATCGGCACGAACCCATCGGCCGCGACTTCTGTCTAGGCTGGCAAGATCGAACTTGTTACGCGATTGAATCTTCAGAGAAAGAGAAACAGCCATGGTCGCCAAAATGCTTCATCGCCCGGCGCTGGTGCTGAACCGCAACTGGCAGCCGGTGAACGTCGCCACGGTGGCTCGGGCGTTGGTGATGTTGTGGAACGAGGCGGCGCGCGTCGTCGCCCCGCACGACTACCAGCTCTACGACTGGACCGACTGGTCTCGGCTGGCGCCGCGCGAGGGCGAACCGTTCGTACAGGCGGTCAGCCGGCGGCTGCGCGTGCCGGAGGTGGTCGTGCTGTCCGGTTACGATCGGCTGCCCGAGGCGGCCGTGGCCTTCAGCCGGCGGAACATTTTCAAGCGCGACCATTACGCCTGCCAGTACTGCGGCGTGCAGCCGGCCGTCGACGAGCTGTCCATCGACCACGTTATCCCGCGGTCGCACGGCGGCGCGTCGAGCTGGGAGAACTGCGTGCTGGCCTGCCTGGAGTGCAACAAGCTCAAGGCCGACCGCACTCCGGCCCAGGCCGGCATGAAGCTGCGCAAGCCGCCGGTCCGTCCGCAGTGGAAGCCGCTTTACGCGGCTCGCCACGACCGGATCGAAAGCTGGTCAAAGTTCGTCAGCGAGGCGTATTGGAGCGTCGAGCTGAAGTAAACGTCCGTTAGCTTCCCGACCCAAGCTGGGGCAGGCTTGGGTCGGTTTTAGACAGGATCGTGCTCCTGGGAGAGCAAGCGGCCTCCAAAACCGCCCGACGGGGTTCGAATCCTCGCGATCCTGCTTGGTTGCCGACGTGGCCGAACAGCGAGGCGCCGGTCTTGTAAACCGGTTCATGCTGGTGCAATTCCAGTCGTCGGCCCTTAAAGATCGGCTTCGGTCAAATCCGCGTCCTTCATGATGCCGTGTTGCGTGCCCGTCTTGAGCGTTCGGTTTCCATGCACTGGAACAGAAATGATCACATCGGATTGATCGGGATGCGCGTAAATGTGGTGACTGCCGTTGACGCGTTTGAGCACCCAGCCCTTGCGCTGCAGGGCCTTGCACATTTCCTGCCCCGATACGGCCTTCAAAGCTCGATCTCCGCGAGCTGAGCCGGCTCGCTCGCCGCCGTTTGTTCAGCGGCCGCTTCCAGCCAGCCTTCGGCGGCTTCACGAATGTTCGCCAGCGCCTCTTCGAAGGTCTCCCCTTCCGAGTAGCAACCTTTGAGCGCGGGAACCTCGGCCCAAAAGCCCCCTTCTTCCGCCGGGTGGATGATTGCCTTGATTTTCACGGGCAGCGGCTCCTGTCGATTTTTCGCTTCGCTCAGCTTCAAGCCTATCCGGTTCGGCAAGTCCCTTCCAGTGCGACCGAGGAAAAGGGACTCGTTGGTGCACGTCAGCCTTTGCACGCTTTGGCCGAAGCCAAGACAGGTCACGAGCGAGATTTGATCCGGGAGTAGCAAACTGCGGTAAGTGGCGATGGCTGGCGAAGCAGTCGAATCGTCACGACGCATTAGCGGAACAACACGGCGCTGCATGATCGATCAACACATCCGCCTCCGCCGGGCTCGCCCTGGCCGGAGCGGCGATTGGTCAGCTAGCCGCATCGCCCCGCGCCGTTGTCTTATCGTGCTCTCCGCTGGACCTCTCGCGAGCGGAAGCCGCGATTGGTCTTCCAACTGGCGGCGCACTGCATTCACGCCGAATTCTCCGCTCGTTCGTACATTGATCGCTGATGCGCAGCCGAATGGAACCATCCGCTCGACCGAGGCAAGCTCGGCCGGGCGCACTCCTTCGGCGCCACGCCGGGTTCACTCAAAGCGAACCGGTGATCGGCCGGCAAAGCGGCGGCTGTCACCATGCACTCCCGGCTTCTGATTCAGTTCAAACAACTCCCTCAGACCGCGACTTGCCCAGGATCTGGTCCAAAGCCCAGCAGCCGCGGGGGTGATCGCTTGAGCGGAAATGGTCGGCGAGTTCGCCTTCGCCAGCGTCTTGAAGCGCGGCGCAGAGTTCCGACGCAACAGTCTGGCCCTCGTAAAGCCGTTTCGCCAATCGCTTGATTGTCTCGTTGAAGTCGGAATGCCTTGTCGATGGTCGAAATGGATTCCCGAAAATATGCCGGACGAGTTCCGCGTGCGCGGCTTCTTCCGTTGTGCATACCGGCTCGTCAAAGTGTTGGGTGATTTCCGAAGAGACCCACGAGTGGGCCTGCAATGCGGCGAAGGCCGCATGACGCGTCAGGCTCTCCTGCCGGCCGATCCTCTTCCTTTCAATGCGCGAAATCGCAGCCCTCTCGCGCAAGCCTTCAGCAACCGTTGAGGCCAGTTCTTTTTCGGCGGCTTGACCATCCGCGTAGCGCCGCGACACCTCAACGGCGCGACGCCCGAAATCGCTCATTTGGTCGGCGACGCGCTGGCAGCAGGCGCAGCAATACAGGCGCAGCTTCCGCTCGTTCAGCAGTCCCTGCTGCTCCAGCCACTCCAACATTCGGCCCGAGTCTCGTGCGGCCAGCCAATCGTGTTCCGAGGCAACCAGGGGCGGCGGAGCCAGATCGGCGCGTACCTCCCCGCGGAGCAAGGCCTGCAATGCCTCAAGCCTGACGGCATGCCGGTCCAGCGCCAGGCGATGCACATCAAAATCGTAAAACGTTATCAGAAAATCGATGCCGATGTAGCCAAGCTGTTCCCAGCTCTCCGGAAAGCCGTCCAGATTCGAATTCAGCACGACGCTGCCGCCGCTGGCTTCATGGCAAAGATAGACGACGGGCGGATCCGTCTCATCGTCGCGAACGTAGAGTCCCACATAGTCGCCGTTTCCGACCGAAACCAGCGGCAGCGAGTGCTCCCAAAGCCGTGCATCTTTCGGATATTCCGGGCTCATATCCTCTGCCCACGACAGTGCGTCGAGAGTGGAGTTGACGACCTCGTCGGCAGAAAGTATCTCCAGCCCGCCCCAGAGACAATCGTCAAAGCGATCACCGCTCGCAATCTGCACCTGTCGATCGAACTGCGGCGGAATCTCCGACCAGTGGTAGCAGAGATCCGCCCGCGGCCCCAGTGGTCCAAAACCGCCGCAGCGATTCAGGGATTGGCAGCCGGCATCTTTCGGCCAGCCGATCGACGGCCGCATCATCAAGCGGCGGCTGAACGGCGCCGCTGATAGTGAACTGCCCCGGCAAGGACGGCATCGCGTTGATGCGTTCTACTGCGCGATCAATCCAACTTCGGTAGTCGAGCATCTGCGACTTTCTTGAGGACTCATGCGGAATGCACGCGAACCTTATCGATCGTATTTCACTCTGAAATGGAGCAGCGTACAAGCAAACTGAATTGCGGGCATGCGAGAACAAGATGAAAACGAAATCAATCGTCACTTCAACGTCTCGCGCCCGCTTGGAAATAAATGCGTTTGCAAGCAAGGTTTTCCGATGTCGCCCGGGCCAGCGGCGCCCCAGCCCCGCAAGTCAGCGGTCGGCATGGTGCGTTCCGCGAATGGGTTCTGAACCGAACGGCATCGGCTGTGGTAGCTCAACGGTAGAGCATCAGGCTTGAGACCTGAGAGTTGCGGGTTCGACTCCCGTCCATGCCTCCCATCGGCTGTGAACCGATAGGGTGCGAAAGCATCCTGGCAAGCCTGAGGGCGCCGGACGTTTCGTCGGGTCAGCCGCCGGCCGTGCGATTGCCGTTCGACGCGGGAAGTTCAACCACCAGGCCTTCGGGCCAGGCGGCGCGAGCGACCTGCCGAGAAAGGCGGCGCCGGCTTGCGGCAGCACCGCCGACTGCCCTGCAGTGTGTGGATACCGCTGCTCGCTGGCCGTCGCGCCGCGGCGACGAAACTGCGGAAGCTTGCGTCAGGCGAAAGCCCGACGCGACGGACCGCGTTTCGAACCGCCAACGCCGACTGCCGGCGGCTGCTCAAACGTACTCCGCAGAAGGCCGTGTGACTCGCGTAACGCTCCGTCGCCCGACGGCGTTTTTTTATGAACAAACCGGCCGCCGAAAAACGCGCCGGCGATGCAACGATAAGGAACGGACGAAGAAGCTCTTCCGCAATTCTGATTGCCCTCGCCTGGCCTCTCCCAAAGGGAGAGGAATTGGCGTGAGGAAGTCATGCTTCGTCGTTACCCAAGCAGGAGGAAGGAAGGTGCAGCATGTTGAAGACCGTGAAGATCGCCAGCTATGAGATGGGTCTGTACTTCCGCAACGGCGAGTTCAAGGGACTGCTCGGCGCCGGCCGACATTGGTTCATCGACCCGCTGTTCAAGACCCGCGTGAACGTCGTTTCGCAGCGCGACCCGTGGCTGTTGCACGACAAGCTCGACGTGATCGTCAAGTCGGTGCGCTCGAAGGCCGCGCCGCGGTGCTCGACCTCAAGGACAACCAGCGGGCGCTGGTCTGGATCGACGGCCGCTTCAGCCACGTGCTGTCGCCGGGCCTGTACGCTTACTGGACCGGCTTCCGCGACGTGTTGGTCGAGATCGTCGACGCGCGAAGCGTGCGCTTCCTGCACAAGGAGTTGCACGTCATCGCCCGTTCGCCGGCGGTCGACCGCGTGCTGGACATGCTGACGGTGGAGCAGGGCCGCGTCGCCGTGCTCTACGTGGACGGCGCCTATGTCGAGACGCTGCCGCCGGGCCGGCACGCCTTCTGGAAGAACGCGGCCAAGGTCGCGCTCGTTCCGGTCGACCTGCGCGAGGCGATGCACGACGTCGCCGGCCAGGAGATCATGACGGCCGACAAGGTAACGCTGCGGCTCAACGCCGCGGTGACCTACCGCGTCGCCGACGCGCTCAAGACCGTCAGCGTGACCGACGACGCTCGCCAGGCCCTGTACCGCGAGGCGCAGTTGGCATTGCGGGCGGTGATCGGTTCGCACGAGCTCGACAGCTTCCTGACCGCCAAGGACGGCGTGGCCCAGGAGCTAGAAGAGCTGCTGCGTCCGCGGGCCGCCGCGCTCGGTTTCGAGTTGATCGCCGTGGGCATCCGCGACGTGATCTTGCCGGGCGAAATGAAGACGCTGCTCAACCGGGTGACCGAGGCCAAGAAGGCAGCCGAGGCCAACCTGATCGTGCGGCGCGAGGAAACCGCGGCCATGCGCAGCCAGGCCAACACGGCCCGGCTGCTCGACGACAACCCGACGCTCATGCGTCTGCGCGAGCTGGAGATCCTCGAAAAGGTCGCCGTCGCCAGCAAGCTCAATGTCGTACTCGGCGAGAAGGGATTGGCCGAGCGCGTCGTGAACCTGCTGTGACGCAATGGTTGTGATTCCAACGCCCCTGGCGGTCTTCGGACGCCAGGGGCGTTTTCATGCGCTAGCGCCATGTCCATCGCTCACCATGTTCTTTGTCCGAAGTAAACGCACTCTGCCGTTTTGCCATCATTAGGGTTCCGCTGGTGCGCGTGATGCCAATTGCCCGGGGAGCATACAATTGTCACGATACGAGTACCACGCGCGACGCTGGATTGAAACGACGACGCGGACCAAGCGTTGACGCCTCGCGTAGCGTTCGATACCGTTAAATCCATGGGATTCACTTGACCGAGATCTCGGTGACGGAGCACACATGAAAAGCAATCACGCGTTTCGACTCAACCTGCCGATTTTCGCGGCAACATCGCTATTCGGATTAGTTGTTGCCCTGTTGGTTCAGTGCGTTTTCAGGGAAACTGGGCCTGAATCCGAAACGCCGGGACAAGCGGTCGTCGCATATACCACGTCCCACACAGGAGAACCACAGAATGCCTTATTGGTTAACGTGCGGCGCGACGCGGATAAGATCATAGTCGAAGACCGTATCAGTCCAGCACCGAAGTGGGTCGAATCAGCATGGGAACGATTGGTTGCGGCGCAATTGGACGTCGGCGACTTCGATGGCGCCTTTGAAATTGTTCGCTCCGCGCCAAACGGTGCGGAAAGATGCGCAGCGTTGCATAACATCTTACATGTAGTCCGCGTATCTCCAAGGGCGCCGGTGCCCGTTTTCGGTGGGAATGCATACCGCCTGCCGCAGGTGGACGCGACTCTCCCCGGCACGTTCCCCACGGATACCGCGCCTCTCGACCGCGCCGAATACACAACAGTCGGCGACTTCAAGCCAGAAACAGAAGACCTGGCATTAGACCAGATTCCAGTTGAACACCGCGATTGGCTCGCCACGACAATTGAACGCCTAAAGGCTGCCGAGAACATCGTCGCGGAGCTCGAACCGTCGCCTGTCGTCTACGGGGCATGGCTAGACATCATGGCCAACTATGAAAGCTTGCAGCAGTGGGCTAGCGCACAAAATGCAAAGACAGCTGCTATCCGAGTTCTAGCCGGCTACGAGAGAAGTCGTTACTGGGAGGAGTTCAGAGGGCAGTACGTTTGGCCTGGCGCGTTAACGCTCCTTGCTGCGTTTGGCGCAGGGGTCGGCGGTGTGCTGATGGACTATTTCACCAGAATCCTGCGCTATTATTCGGCTGCTGGCCTTGGTGCGATTGTGGCGGATGAAAAGTTTCGAAGCCACCTCGGCCTAGCTGCAAAAGAAGTGCGGTCGGCATTGATTCTACCAGAGGAAAACAGCGGCTCGCACGAGCGGGAACGCGAGTCCGTCAAGCCGCGGTAATTCTAGGTCGTGTAGTGCGAGACGCAGTTCCCGTTGCGGGCGGTGATCGGTTCGCACGAGCTCGACAGCTTCCTGACCGCCAAGGACGGCGTGGCCGAGGAGCTGGAAGAGCTGCTGCGTCCGCGGGCCGCCGCGCTCGGTTTCGAGCTGATCGCCGTGGGCATCCGCGACGTGATCTTGCCGGGCGAAATGAAGACGTTGCTCAACCGGGTGACCGAGGCCAAGAAGGCGGCGGAGGCCAACCTGATCGTGCGGCGTGAGGAAACCGCGGCCATGCGCAGCCAGGCCAACACGGCCCGGCTGCTCGAGGACAACCCGACGCTCATGCGTCTGCGCGAGCTGGAGATCCTCGAAAAGGTCGCCGTCGCCAGCAAGCTCAACGTCGTACTCGGCGAGAAGGGATTGGCCGAGCGCGTCGTGAACCTGCTGTGACGCAAGGTGGTGCTTACAACGCCCCTGGTTGTCTTCGGACGCCAGGGGCGTTTTCATGCGCGAGGGTGCAAGCCGTAATGAGGCGATTCTTAGACGTAACGTACACGCTCCAAGACTTACGCCAAACTCAAGAGACCCCATCCGCCTCGCGCGGATTGGTGAATAAGATGGCGAACTAGCTATCCACCACGCAAGAAAAGTGAATAAAGGCCCCATCCAGCTCGTCTGGATGGTGAATAAGATGGTCGTACTGCACGCGGAATAGCGAACTGCTTCACCATCCGGACGAGCCGGATGGGGTCGAAGAAGCATGAGTTGCGGACGGCCGTCTAGCTGGCCATCTGCTTCACCATTGAGGCAAGCTCAATGGGGTCGGGGCATGCGAAGTTTCGACGCACAACATCGATCTTCTGGATCAGTTCCGGCGTAAACTCGCCGGAATAGCGTAGACGGCCCCGCGCTTCACTTGATGCACCGCGGCGGCGCACGTTACGATTCTAAGAAGAAGCTCGGCTGCTAATGCCACTGCCGAAAGACGCGTTGCAGATCAAACATTGCCTCGATCGCCAGGCCCAATACCAGAGCGACCGCCACTTGCCGCGAAGACGTCGCCATGAACCTCCAGCCCTTATTCAACCAGGTTCTCCGCCAGGACGCCCGCTTGCCGCAAGCCGCCGTGCGTTTCTTGCCAGCGGTCTGGCTGCGTTCGGCGGCGGATGGCTCGCATCGACCGGGCTGCGCTCGGCCTTTGGCGCCGGCGCCGAGCCCGACCCGGAACGATCGGCGGTTGAATTGCTCACGCCCGCGGCGCAGAAGGCGATCGACCCGGGGCTGGCGTTGCTTGCCCGGCGGCAGCGAGACGACGGCTCGTTCGACTCAGACGGGTACCGCCGCAACGTGGCCGTGAGCGCGCTTGCGGGGATGGCGTTTCTTTCCAGCGGCAGCACGCCGGACCGTGGCCCCTATGGCAAGCACGTCTCGCGCAGTGTTGACTTCCTTCTGAATCACGCCCAGGAGAGCGGCTTTATCGACGTGCCGGACGCCAGAAGTCATGGCCCGATGTATGGCCACGGTTTCGCGACGCTGTTTCTGGCAGAAGCGTACGAGAGGCCATGTGGCACGCCGGCGGCCCGCGCTGGCAGCGATGGTATCCGGCGATTCGCGACGAGCTTTGCTCGCGGCAACAGCCGGACGGCGCCTGGTCCGATTCGATCTGCGACGGATACGGCACCGCCATGGCATGCTTGATTTTGCAAGTTCCAAACAATTGCCTGCCGATTTTTCAGCGTTGAACGCGTCTGGCGACTTCGTGCCCCTTTCCCGTCTGAATTCCCCAAAACCGGCTCGGCGTTGGCTACAGTTTGGCACGCGCTCGCTGCTATTATCGATCACCGTGCTGGGAGCCTGGCTCGGTTGGCAGGTCAACCGCGTACGCCGCGATCGCTGCCGAAGACGCACATCATGTTTGCGCCATGACACAAGGGCCGGCTTTGGTCTATTCAAAGTCGACGCGGCGCGACCATTCCGCCTATAATTGCGTGGCTGCGTGATAACGTTTCGGCACGGCCGTTCGGCTCTCCGGAGCCGCGCAAGGCCAACTCCTCGCCACAGGGTCTTGTAACGATGGCGCTTCCTGCAACACGCACATTGCCGGCGGCGCTGGCGGGCTTTGCCGTTGCATGCCTGTTCGGATTCGCGTGCGTCGCCCCATTCGGGCGGCTTGCCGAACTCAGCCGCGCCGCGCGGCCGAACCGGCGCCAAGCGACGATTGGCCGCAGTGGGGCGGGTCGCCTGCGCGGAACAACGTGCATAACGGGCAGCATCTCCCGCAGAGCTGGGAAGTGGGCGAGTTCGATCACGAAACCGGCCAATTCGAAGAGGACCGGGGAAAAACGTCCGCTGGTCCGCCAGGCTGGGAACCGTAACTTATGGCACGCCCGTGATCGCCGGCGGCAAGGCGTTCATCGGCACGAATAACGGCGGCGGCCGGCTGTTGCGTTATCCGGCAACGGTCGATCTGGGCTGCTTGCTTTGCTTCCGTGCGGCCGATGGCGAATTTCTTTGGCAGCACTCCAGCGAGAAACTGGCGGCTGGCCGGGCGCAAGACTGGCCTATGCAGGGCGTTTGCTCCACGCCGCTCGTGGAAGACGATCGCCTGTGGTTCGTCAATAATCGCTGCGAGCTGATTTGTCTCGACGTCGATGGATTCCACGACGGCGTCAATGACGGGCCCTTCCGTAAAGAACCAAATGAGCGGCTCGATGAGGCCGACGTGGTTTGGAAAGTCGACATGCGAGAGCGATTCGGAGTCCAACCGCACAACATGTCGAGCTGTTCGCCGACCTCCGCCGGCAATAGGCTATTCGTCTGCACGTCGAACGGCGTAAACGAGACCCATGTGGATATCCCGGCCCCGGGAGCTCCCAGCTTCGTGGCGGTCGACAAGACAACGGGCGACACGCTTTGGACCGACGCTTCGCCGGGCGGAAACATTCTGCACGGGCAATGGGGTTCGCCGTCCTACGGCGTCCTCGGCGGCCAGGGGCAGGTGCTGTTTGGCGGCGGCGACGGTTGGCTCTACAGCTTCGATCCGGCGGGCGACGGCCAAGGCGGTGCGAAGCTGCTTTGGAAGTTCGACTGCAATCTCAAGCTGGGCGCTCAGCCTCCTGGCGTGGCCCGCCGCGCATCGCGGAGTCAGTTGATCGCCTCGCCTCTGATTCACGACGGCTTGGTCTATATCGCGACGGGCGATGAGCCCGAGCATGGCCAAGGCCCCGGGCGTCTGTGCTGTATCGATCCGCGCCGGCGCGGCGACGTCAGCAGCGAACTGGCGGTCGACTTGAGAAACCGCGAACGGCCGCTTCCGCCGCGGCGTTTTCAGCCCGTAAATCCGGACGCAGGCGAGGCCGCCATCGCCAACCCGAACTCGGCCCTGGTTTGGGACTACGCATTCCACGACGTCGACGCCAACGGCGTCATCGAATTCGAAGAGGAGATGCATCGCACGCTGAGCACGCCCGTAATCGCTGACGGGTTGTTGGTGATTCCCGATTTCTCCGGCCTGGTTCACTGTCTCGACGCTCGCACGGGCCAGGTCTTCTGGACGCACGACGTGTTTGCCGCCGTGTGGTCTTCTCCACTGATCGCGGACGGCCGAGTATATATCGGCGACGAAGAAGGCAAACTCACCGTGCTGCAGCTCTCGTGGACGAAGCGCGTTCTGGCAGAAATTCAAATGCAAAATGCCATCCGCAGCACGCCAGTCGCCGCCGGCGGCGTATTGTACGTCGCAACCGACAAACGCCTGTTCGCGATTGCGTCCAATGACGATTAAGACGGATCGCTGCGACGGCCTCGGGCGTTGGAACGGGAAGACTTGCACTTACGAGTCGCGGCGTCTCCTCTTCGTCCGTTGAGCTTTTGAACGGCCAAGATCAGCCGACCTTGAGCGGGCAAGTCGACTCGCTGATTCCAGCAGCGCGGAACACGCACCTTCAAACAACGGACTCCCCATGGGAGTTCCGATCACGCCTGTCGCCGTTTCTGCTAAACTGCGGCAAGGACGGCGGAGCAACGAGGAATTCAGGAGAGCAGCTATGGAATCGAAACCCGACCCAGCGCCGAGCGAGCCGCATTCGCATGCCCGCTGGGATAACTCTTATAAGACGGGCGACACGCCGTGGGATACTGGCCGGCCCTCTCGGGAACTGGTCGCAGTGGTGGACGGCGGCATCGTTCAGCCGTGCCGGGCGATCGAGTTGGGCTGCGGCACGGGGACCAACGCGGTCTACCTGGCGGAGCGAGGGTTTTCCGTCACGGCACTTGATGTTTCGACCGTGGCCATCGAACGTGCGCGGCAGCGCCACCGCGAGTCGAATGTGGAGGTCGAGTTCCTCATGGACGACGTCTGCAATCTTCAATCGCCGCTGGACCCGTTCGAGTTTCTTTTTGACCGCGGCTGCTACCATTGCGCCCGCCGCGTCGATTTGCCCGGCTTTCTGAAAACGCTGGAGCGCGTGGCGAAGCCCGGCGCCAAATACCTGCTCCTGGCCGGCAATGCCGACGAACAAACCGAAACAGGACCGCCGCGAGTTCACGAACAGGAAATCCGAGACGAGTTGGGCGGCTTGTTCAACGTGCAATCGATTCGCGCGTTCCGGTTTGAGGATCCCGGCGGCGCGGAAGGTCCGCTCGGCTGGTCGTGCCTGCTGACCCGGCGGGGCGATTAGCGCCTCCCCCACAACGCGCCGCACAAAATGTCCTGAGCCGTTTGGGATCGCGACCATCCTCAGCCGCGTGCAGCATGGCAAGTCGTGAGAATCCCATCGGCGCCGCATCGGCATCCCGGAATCGTCACCGATTCTGCTACATCTCGCCCTATGGCGGAATTGGCAAATCTTCCGTCGCCAACGCCTACGACTCGAAATCCCCAAGAAGCCTGCCGCGCAGAGACAGATGGCCTGACTTATTTCGCTGCGCACGCAGAACCTAGTCGACCCGTCTCGCCATTCCCGCCTGGTTACGCCAGCATGCCTTCGCTGAGCTTGCTTGCGGCCCGCTTTTGCTTCATGCTCAAAGACATGGCCGACTCGTTTATCAAGCTACGGCAGTTCTCGACAGTCAATCCGCGCAAAGCGCGCTCCTCTTCACCCCTGAGGAGCTGGCTTTGGGCGAGCTTGCTCGGCGGCCTTTGCCTCTGGATCTTCCGTGCCGAAACGCAGCGCCGCGCCGCGGCGGAACTTAAAGCCGTTCAAGGACAAGTCATCTATACGTACGACTACTCCCAAAGCGGCGGGTGGTTTCCGAGCAGCATTCTGCGGCGCTGGCTGTCGCGGGATTATTTCTTTGATGATGTGCGTAGCGTCTGGCTTTCCACGTTTCGGGCCGCCGACGCCGATCTGATCCCGTTGACACGGCTGCGGAGCCTCGAAGAGCTTACGCTTCGTAGCAACAAGGTCACTGATGCCGGGCTCGCGTGTCTGCACGACTTGCCCCAGCTTGAAGAGCTTTCGCTCCACGTTGGAGGAGTCACTGACGACGGCCTGGTTCATTTACATGGCTTGACGAACCTGCGGCGACTTACCTTGTATGCCCCACAGGTGACCGACGCAGGGCTTGTCCACTTGCGCGGATTGCCAAGCCTGACAAGCCTCCGCCTTCGCGCCACATCCATTTCGGGCGCCGGGCTGAGGCATTTAGCCGGTCTGCCTGACCTGCGTGAGCTTGATCTCAGCTACAATCCGATAACGGATGTCGGGCTTGTCCAAGTGTACGGCTTAACGGGCGTCACTACTCTGAAGCTCGAATGGACTCAAGTCACGGAAACCGGCCTGGCACAATTGCAGCAGGCTCTGCCGAATTGCCAGATTGACCTGTTAGAAAATCGTCCGCAACAAGAAGAACGCGCAACTTGAAGAAGCGCGCAACTTGAAAGCAAGCCGCCTTGGACACCAAGATTTCGAGGATATTAAGGTCGCCATGCACAACTCGGGCTCGATATCGTCAACTTCGCGGCAGACGCAAAACGCCCTAGGCCAGCCAATCGGGACCACCTTACCGGATTGGCGCCCGCCGCCGCGTCCGGGTCGCGAAACGATGTCGGGGCAATTCTGCCGCTTGGAGCCGCTCGATGCTTCGCGGCATGCGGCGGAATTGCACCGAGCCAACGCGCTGGATGCGGATCAGCGAATGTGGACGTATCTGCCGTATGGGCCGTTTCCCGATTTCGAGCAATATGCCGCGTGGGTGCAGAAGTCGAGCGAGTCGGACGATCCGTTGTTCTTTGCCATCGTTTCCCAGAACGACCAGCGCCGATCGGCGTCGCCAGTTTCTTGCGGATCGATCCGCCCGGGGGCGTGATCGAAGTCGGGCATCTGGCCTTTTCCCCGCGGTTACAACGTACGGCGGCCGCCGCCGAAGCGATGTTTCTGATGATGCAACGGGCTTTCGCTCTCGGCTACCGCCGTTACGAATGGAAGTGCGATGCACTGAACGCTCCCTCGCGCACCGCGGCCCTGCGGCTGGGTTTTACGTTCGAAGGCGTGTTTCGCCAGGCGACCGTTTACAAAGGCCGTAACCGCGATACGGCCTGGTACTCCGTCATCGACAGCGAATGGCCGATGCTGAAAGACGCGTTCGGGCGTGGCTGGCGCCCGATAACTTCGATGCTGAAGGCCGGCAGCTAAGTCGGTTATCAGAATTGACTTCCGCGGCGCATGGCGCAAAGGCGTGAGTTGTCGGGAACCTTGCGGCGCCGGCCACCACTTCCTTTACAAGAGCGCGGTCGTCTTTATTGCGATTGCAAATGGCCTGCCGCGCTGGGATGTTGGCGAGTATGTTCCGCAACCTGGCCAGTTCGGTTCGTCTCTTCGCGCCAAGGCGCCGTTGGCTGCAGTTCTCGCTCGGAACGTTGTTCGCAGGCATCACGGGACTTTGCCTGTGGCTGGCATGCTGTGTCGATCAGGCGCGCCTCGACTGATTGCAAAGACATTCGCTACGAGGCGCTGAAGCGAACGAAGGGCTTGGGGAGCTCTCGCGCCGCGCCGCTCAATTGGTCGGCCGCGATGTGTCGCGGCGCCGGCGGACGGTACAGCGGAGTGTGCCTGCTCCTTTGTTGCGGAGAGAAGACCGGCGGCAGGAAGCGGGACAGACGTTTACAAACTTGTGACACGGCCGGCGATGAGCGGCCCGCGAAATCGTGTATGCTTAAGGTAGACGCTGGCGGCTACGTTCCGGTCCCTGGCGTCCGGCAAAGCAACACGTTGCGAGCGACGAAGGAGACTGATCCGATGAAGCGACGCGTTTTATCGGGGTTGCTGGCGTTGGGAGCTCTCTTTCTTTGTGGCGCCGAGGAGCCGCGTCCTCGTTTCGCCCTCTATCTGACAAACTCGGATGACACTGAGCTCGCCAAGAAGAAGTTAGAAAACCCGCCGCTGCTGACCGAGCTGGATATCGTCAGCTACGATTGGCCGAAGCACGCCCTGACGCTCACGGACGCGGCGAAAAAGAAACTTCGCAAGCTGGAGGTCGGCGTCGGCGGCCAAGAGTTCGTCATCGTTGCTGACGGCCAGCGTTGCTACGTCGGAGCGTTCTGGACGTCGTTCTCGTCCGTGAGCTGCGACCGGCCGGTGATCATTGTGACTTCGGTGGGGCCTGACTTCCCGATCGAGAGGGCTTATCCAACCGCTAAGTTCGCCCGCGGCGAAGATCCCCGGGGCGATCCGCGTATTCTGCGAGTGTTGAAAGCGGCAGGGAAGATTAACAAGCCATGAACCGAGCATTCAGGCGGTAGCGAGCCACGCCGAGAGATAAGGCGTATCTTCCCTGGCATCCGTCCGGCCAGTGGGCTGAAAGACAGTACAATCGCAGTTTAGACCGCAGCCGCCCTGCGGCGTGTGAAGCGGCGAACCAGCAGCAGCGTGACGAAGCCCAACAAGACCAACGCCAGGATCGGCACGATCACTGCCAGCACCGACAACACGAGCGACATCGCATTTTCGATGAACGCCACCAGCGGGTTGCCGAAGCCGGCCGTGGTTGCGGTCGAGGCTCCGCGAACCGCGACCGTTAGCGACTGAATCCCCGCCGCCGTTCCGCCGCCGGCGATAATGGCGGTCGACCACTGCAGCCAGGGGCTCATTTCCGAAACGCAGGCGGCGGTCGCCACTGTGCCGGCGATCACGGCGGCGGGCGAGGCGGCGGCGTCGAGCAGGTTATCGATCCACGGAACGCAATAACCGCAAAGTTCGACCAACGTGGCGACGCCGAAACAAGCGATTGCCGGCCAACTTCCGATCCAACTCCACCCTTCGCTGAACTCAAGCTGCCCCGCTCTCGCGGCGACGCTCATCACAAGCATCGGCACAAAGACTCGGAAACCGCATGAAGCCGCCAACCCGACGCCGACAAGAATACCCATCAGCGATTCGAACATCCGACCGTCCTTATCAGTAAGCATCACTGCGAATGAGTGCGACGCCTTTCCGCGCACATCCCGCGGCTCGCCAGCCATACCAACCGCAAACTGCCGACGATAAACAGCGAAATCGCCAGGGCGACATACGCCCTGGCGACGAAAACCCAAGTGCTCGGTAGCCATTCCTGACAAACAAGAAATACGGCCGCCCAATTCATGAACCAGAACAAGTCCGCCAGGCTGAAACGGAACCGCGGTCTGCCGAGGATCGGATCGCCTTGACGCGGCTCGCTTCGCTGCAACATGATGGATTCGCCGAATCGGAAAGAAGGCGTGCGTCCTACATCACAACCTGTAATCATAACCCGCTCCAGCGATGCAAGTCGACGAGGCGCCAGAAAATCCCTACTCTTACGTTGGTCACGAGTTGGCCTGTTTACACGACTTGGGAAAAGATCGCGGCCGCTACGGACCGCAATCTGCGTCGCCAGGCGAAAATGCAAAAGGCATTGGCCGACAACGCGTCGGAGTAGCCTGCCGGCAAGCGCGTTCGCCTTGGCATCGCTGACGGATATGCGCTTGCCCTGGTGGCCTACTTCGAAACAGTCAGCTTCGGCTTGGACCGCTTGAGCTTCGGCAGAGCCTCCGGTGAAATCGGCAGGCTGACGATGCGCGAGTCCTTCAGCCTGGGCATCGCGAGCAGATGGGGCAGGGCGTTGTCGTTGATCCGCAACTCCTGCCACTGGCCAAGGATCGTCTGACCGAGCCGGCGTTCGCCGTCTGCGCCGCCGACTGCTAGAATGGCGGCCTTCGTCACTGACTTCCGCCAGCTTTTCCGTAATCCATGTTCCATCGCTTTGTGCGTTTTCTGCAACGGGTCTTTACCACGGCTTACGCTCCGGAGCCGGAGCTGCGCACATTTCTCTCCGCGCTCAAACCCAGGAAACGCCGCTGGCGCAAGTCACGGCGGCGGTGCTGTCGGCGCCGGAGAGCCACCGGCTGTTCGGCGTGCCGCTGGCTCGGCGCGGGATTCAACCGGTGTTTCTGCGGATCGTCAACCGGCACGACGCACCGTTGCGGCTGTACCTGCTCGATATCGATCCGCACTATTTCACGCCGCTGGAGACCGCCGGCATCAATCACTTTTCCGTGTTGAAAAGGCTATCGGCGTTCGGCATCGCAGCCTGGTATTTCTTGCCGTTGGTCATTCTGCTGCCGCTGAAACTGGTGACGGCCGCACGCGCCAATCGCCGCATCGACGCTTGCTTCCGCGCAAGGGTTTCCTTTACGGCCGATTCCGCCAGGCGAAGCGGCGGAAGGCTTTGTATACGCTACGCTCGACGCGGGGAGCAAAACCGTTCGCGTCTGCCTGTATGCCGCCGGAGAGCCTCGCACGCCCGAGGCGCCGGAACGGCTGGATGACCTGGCGCCGGAGTCCAGCGGACCGGCCGTCGATCTGACGTTCTTAATTCCCGTGCCCGGATTTGGGGCCGACTATCTGCAGCGCGACTTCGCCGACCTTTATCCGGCCTCAGAATCGACCGCTTGCGACTTGCCGGAGTTGCTCCGACGACTCAGTGAAATGCCGACGACCACCACCGACGCCAAAGGCGTGCGGCACGGCGACCCGGCGAACCTGGTCGTGATCGGCGAGTTCGAAACCGTGTTGAGCGCGTTCACGGCCCGCTGGGACGAATGCGAGATCGATCACGCTGGCCACCTGCTGGAAGACGGCCCGCGCGTTCCTGCTGGGCGCGCAGTATCGCTATTCGCCCGTAAGCCCTCTGCATCTGTTCGGCCGCAGCCAAGATATCGCATTGCAGCGAGCTCGCAATTCCATCAACGAGCGATTGCATCTGCGGCTGTGGCTCACGCCGCTGCAATTTCATGGACGGCCGGTTTGGGTGGGGCAGATCAGCCGCGATATCGGCGTTCGCTTCACGACGCAGGTTTGGAATCTTACGACCCATCGCGTCGATCCCGACGTCGACGAGTCTCGCGACTACGTCGCCGAAGACTTGCTGCAAGCCGCAGCGAGTCGATGCCGCTGGGCTACGTCCATGGCGTGGGGGCCTGCGAGCCCGAACACCCTAAACGCAACCTGACCGGCGATCCGTACTTTACCGACGGCCGGCGAGCCGTGATTGTGCTATCGAAAGCGCGGACCACGCCGCGTTATGTCGCCTGGGCGTGAAGCGGAATGTTCCTTTGCGGGAGCGCATTCGGACGAACGTTGAGTCACGCTATCCGCAAGAACGCCTCATTCCACGTATCGCCCCTCGTGGCGGCAGTTGCTGCGCTTGCTATCAGGGCAGGCTGACCAATTCCTGGTCGTAACGCTTCTGAAGCGTCGCGAGCGCTGCCGTATCCAGCGCCTGGCGCTGCAAATAAGCGCTGCAGCTCGCGGAAGTATTCGTGCTGGTTGCCCGCTGGCGAAAACAGGATCAGCACTTTCGCACTCGCCGGACCATGATTCGTGAACCCATGGTGAACGCCTCGGGGGACGAAGGCGACCGAGCCCGCGGGTCTGAGGAATTTTTCACCGGAAACGATGAATTCAATCTCCCCTTCAATGACCGTGAGCGTCTCGTCCATGTGATGGTGGACGTGGTAATCAATGGTGGCGGGCCCGAGAGACAATTCATAAAGCTCAAACGTTCCGCCGTTCTGCGTGCCCAGGACCCGAGCGGCGATGGAGAACGGGCCGGCCTGATAGGTCTCCCCTTCGCCAGGCGATAGAACCAACGGTTGCGACTCTCGCATGCGATCGCTCCTTCTGAGTTCGAGGCCCGCAGTCACTGCAGCCTGGCCGACGCGGCCGGCTCGCGAAAAGATAGCACAGCTTTACAACGGAAGCCATGTCGACGCCACGCACTTGCCCGCCCCCGAGCCCCCCCGCCTTCACCTCCACCGGACCCGGCCCTATAATCAACCCGGCATGGCCATCATTGAACTCTCGGGACTCGCTAAGTCCTATCGCATTTATCAAAAGCAGGAAGGCTTGCTGGCTTCGGTCCGCGGGCTGTTCCATCGCCAATACCGCACGGTCGAAGCGGTCCGGGGCATCGATCTGCAGGTCGAGCAGGGCGAGTTCGTGGCCTTCCTGGGGCCCAACGGGGCGGGCAAGACCACCACGCTCAAGCTGCTCTCGGGCGTCATCACCCCGACCGCCGGCACGGCCACGGTGATGGGCCACGTGCCCTGGAAGCGAGAAAACGCCTACCGCCGCCGCTTCGCCCTGGTGATGGGACAGAAGAACCAGCTCTGGTGGGACCTGCCCGCCCAGGAGTCGTTCCGGCTGCATCAGCAGATTTATCGGATCGAGCCGGAGCGCTTCGAGCGCACCGCGCGACGAGCTGACCGACCTGCTCGGACGTCGGCAAGCTGCCTGGGCCAGCCGGTGCGCGAGCTGTCGCTTGGCGAGCGGATGAAGATGGAGCTGATCGCCGCCCTGCTCCACTCGCCCGACGTGCTGTTTCTCGACGAACCGACGATCGGGCTGGACGTGATCGCCCAGCACAACATTCAGGTGTTTCTGCGGCACTACCAGCAGTTCCGGCGGATCACCATCCTGCTGACCAGCCACTACATGAAGGACGTGGCGGCGCTCTGCAAGCGGGTGGTGATCATCGCCCAAGGGCGGATCATGTACGACGGCTCGCTGGCCGGCATCATCGACCAGTTCAGCGGACACAAGATCGTCACGCTGCTGTTTCCGGCCGATTCCGAGCCGCCGCAAGACCTGGCCCGCTTCGGCGAGGTGCTGGAAGAGCAGTCCCCAAGATCAAGCTGCGCGTCAACCGGCGGACCGTGCCCGACGTGCTGGCGGGCATTCTCGCCAGCCATACCATCGAAGACGTCAGCGTCGAAGATCCGCCGCTGGAAGAAGTCATCGCCGAGATGTTTTCGCTCGCCGGCGAGCAACTGGCGTCCGAAGAGCGAACCGAGGAAGTGGCCTCGGGCTGAGGCGGGAGCGGTTGCCATGTACGCCAGGGCGCAATGCTGGTGGACGATTCTGCGGATCAGCATCGAAGAGACGGCTGGTCTACCGGGGCGATTTCGCGCTTGGGCACGCTGATGCGGTTCCTGCCGATCGTCACGCAGATCTTTCTCTGGAAGGCGATCTTTGATGCGATCGAGTTCAGCCGCACCGGAGTCGCCGGGCATGCAGGCGGCGAAACGATCGCCGGCTATAACTACCACGACTTCGTCGCCTACTACCTGCTGACGATGGTCGGCCGGGCCTTTTCCAGCATGCCGGGGCTGGCTTCGGGCATCGCCCTGCAAATCCGCAACGGCGAAATCAAGAAGTTCCTCATCCAGCCGATCGACCTGGTGGGCTTTCTGCTGTCAATCGCGTGGCCCACAAGCTGGTCTATTACACGGTGGCCCTCGGTCCGTTCGCGCTGGTGTTCTTTCTCTGCCGCGGCTTTTTCCCCGGCTGGCCCGACGCGACGACGCTCATGCTGCCTTCGCGGCCTCGCTGGCTGATGGGCTTTCTGCTCGGCTTCTTCCTGGAAGCCACGCATCGGCATGATCGGCTTCTGGTTTCTCGAAGTCAGTTCGCTGCTGTTCGTCTACATGCTGTTCAACTTCTTCTTCTCCGGGCACATGTTTCCGATCGACATGCTGCCGGGCTTCTGGGGCACGCTGGTGCAGCTTCTGCCGCTGAAGTACCTGGCCTATTTCCCGGCGGCCGTGTTTCTGGGCAAGGTGCAAGGGGCCGAGCTGGTCACGGCTCTGTGGGTCGAGTTCGCCTGGGTGGTGTTCTTCATCGTCGCCAGCCGCGTCGCCTTGCAGCGAGGCTTGCGGCGGTATAGCGGCTTCGGGGGCTAAGCATGAGCGATCACCCGAATTACTTGCGCGTGTTCGCCACCTTCGCCCGCAACAGCCTGGTGCGAGACATGACGTTCCGCGCCAACTTTCTCATCGACGCCGTCTCGTCGCTGTCTTGGATGCTGATGAACCTCGGCTTCTATGTGCTGATCTTCATGAACACGGCCGAGATCGGGGCCCAGTACGGGCTGGGGCAAGTACCAGTTCTTCATCTTCCTGGCCACGACGCTGTTCATCAACAGCCTGGTGCAGGCCTTCTTCATGCCCAACGCCGACGAATTCAGCGAGCTGATCCGCACCGGCAATCTCGATTTTGCCTTGCTCAAGCCGATCGACACGCAGTTCCTCGTGTCGCTGCAAAAGATCGAGTGGTCGTCGCTGGCCAACTTCTTCTTCGCCTGCGGGCTGGCCGGCTATTCCATCTGGAGGCTCGATTACCGACCGGAGCCGCTGCAATACTTGCTCTATCCGCTCTACCTGGCTTGCGGAGTGGCGATGCTCTACAGCCTGATGATCGCGCTGTCGAGCGCCAGCATCTGGCTGGGCCGCAACCAGACGCTGTACGACTTCTGGTTCTATATCACCAACTTCTCGCGTTACCCGATGGAGATCTACCAGGGCCCGCTGGGCACGCCGCTCCGCTGGACCTTCACCTTCATCGTGCCCGTCCTGATCGTGGTCAACGTGCCCGCCCGGCTGCTGGCCAAGCCGCTGGCTTCCGAAAACTGGCCCTTGGCCATTTTTGCCCTGTTCGCCACGGCCGGCAGCCTGTTGGTTTCTCGCTGGATTTTCCTCCGCGCCTTGGGCAGCTACCGCAGCGCGAGCAGCTGATCCCAGGTCGGAATTCGGAAGTCGGAGGTCGGAAAGCAGACGGGGGTGCCTGGCGGCAGAGCGCAGTGATGCCCCAGCGAACTGGGGCTTCGCCAAGGCTCAGCCACCAGGCACCCCCGTCAACTGAGGTTTGACGAGACACTCGGACTGCGCCGACGTGGCATCGCACTAGGCTTCCTTTCCGAGTTCCGATCTCCGAGTTCCCGCCCTCCCCTCTGCCGCTCGGAGGTTCCAGCGGCTAAACTGAATGGTTTGACTCCGCGACCTTGCCGACAGCAGAAAGCCACGCCGATGAAGCTTGCCTTCAGCTCCAACGCCTACATGCGGTTTTCGATCGAGGAGGCCATCCGCCGGATCGCGTCGATCGGCTATACGGGCTTGGAGGTGCTGGCCGACGTGCCGCACGCCTGGCCGGCGGGACTGCTACCCGAGCAGCGCGAGGCGATCAAGGATGGCTTGAAACAGCACCAGATGAGCGTGTCGAACGTGAACGGCTTCATGATGAACGCCGTTGCGGATCCGCGGCAGGCTTATTGGCATCCGTCGTGGATCGAGCCCGATCCGAACTACCGGGCCATCCGCCGCGAGCACACCAAGCGGGCCTTGAAGCTGGCCAAGGAAATCGGCGCCGGCAACCTGCAAACCGAGCCGGGCGGGCCGCTGGCCGAAGGGCAATCGTGGGACGCCGCCGCTACCGTCTTTTACGACGAGCTGATGCCGTGCGTCGAGGTGGCCGAGGAGCTGCAGATCGGCTTGCTGATCGAACCCGAGCCGGGCTTGATGATCGAACGCTTCGAGCAGTTCCTGAAGTTCATGGAGCGGATCAAATCGCCTTGGGTCGGGCTGAATTTCGATATCGGCCACGCCTTCTGCGTGGGCGAGGATCCGCAGGACTGGGTCGCCGAGATGGCGCCTTACACGCGGCACTACCACTTTGAAGACATCGCCGACACGCGCGTGCACCAGCATCTTGTGCCCGGCCGCGGGGCGATCGACTTCGCAGCCACGCTGGCCGCCATCGCCAAGACGAATTACGACGGCTGGATTACCGTCGAGCTGTACCCCTACATCGACGATCCCGACGCGGCGGCGCCGCGAAGCCTTCGAGTATGTGACCGCGGCCATGCAGAAGCAGGGAATCCAACTCGGATGAGCTCGCCCGACGCGCCGCCGCCGATTGTGATCGAAGACGAACCGCGACCGGCGGGCTCAAAGTTCCGCGCCGTGATGGAGCTGTTCCGGCTGCCGAACGTATTCACGGCCATGGCCGACATCTTCCTCGGCTTCCTGTTCACGCACGAAAGCTTCGAACCTGGGGCGTGTTCGCCTTGCTGCTGGCGGCTTCCTGCCTGCTGTATACGGCCGGCATGGTGCTGAACGACCTGTTCGACCGCGACGTCGACGCCCGGGAACGGCCGCGGCGGCCAATCCCTTCGGGCCGCGTCTCGCTCGCCTTGGCCCAGCGGCTTGGTTTCGGCATGTTGCTGCTCGGAGTGGCCTGCGGTTGGGGAGCCGGCCTTTTGAGCGGACAAATTCGCAGCGGCCTGACGGCGACCGGCCTGGCCGCCGCCATTCTGGCTTACGACTGGCTGCTCAAGCGGACGCCTTTGGCGCCGTTGGCGATGGGCGCCTGCCGATCGCTCAACGTGCTGCTCGGCATGAGCGCCGCCGCGGGCGCCTGGCAGCCGATTCATGCCGTCGTGGCCGCGGCGCTCGGCATCTATATCGTGGGCGTCACCTGGTTCGCCCGCACGGAAGCCCGCGAAAGCAGCCGCTGGAGTTTGGCGCTGAGCACGGCCGTGGCGGTGACCGGGATCGTGCTGCTATCCAAGTTTCCCGCCTTCGCCACGGCCGATCTGGCGCCGGTGAGCCAACCCCGTTTTGCTTTAGCGGCGGGCTCCAACTGGTCCTTCTTCTGGATCCTGATGACCGCGTTGGTCGGATGGCGGTGCCTGCTGGCCGTGATGGATCCGGCGCCGTTTCGAGTGCAATCTGCCGTCAAACACTGCCTGCGATCGCTGATCATCCTCGACGCCATGGCCTGCGTGGCGGTCCGCGGCCCCTGGCTCGGCGGCATGATCATCCTATTGCTGCTGCCGATGCTGTTTCTCGGCCGCTGGCTGTATTCCACCTGAGCGTGCTTCCGCGTAGCGGAACTCGTGAGACTCCCGACGATTCAATCCTTATCATGGCTCTTTGTTCCGCTACGGCGCCGCCAGGCTCGCCCACAATGGCACAAGAGATGAGACAAGGTCGATGCAACGCGAAAGTTCACCGACTGCACAAGAGACCCCATCCGCCTGGCACGGATCGGTGAATAAGATGGCGAACTAGCCTAATTGCCGCGCAGGGGAAATGAATAGAGGCCCCATCCAGCTTGCCTGGATGGTGAACAAGATGATCCTACGGGCTGCGCCATCTCCTTCACCATCCAGACGAGCTGGATGGGGTCGAAGAACGTATACCTCGCCATCAGCTAGTTAGCCATCTGCTTCACCATCGAGGCAAGCTCGATGGGGTCGTGCAGTTGCGCTGTTACAACGCACAACATCAATTTGCCGAACGACGTGCGGCTGAGTCTCGTGCCATTAGGGCTCGCCCCGATCGAGCGCTGATCGATCAGCTAGAAATCGCGTCCACGGCAACCTTCCTTCCCTTTTTCAATTGAAAAACAAAAGGCCCCTGGATGAGAAGCGACGCGCTGCTGCTAGGCTACAACACCAACGGCCTGGCCCATCACGACCCGTACGATGCCGTCGAGTTGCTGGCGGAGATCGGCTATCGCAGCGTGGCGATCACGCTCGATCACGGGCCGCTCAATCCTTTTCACGCCGACTTCTACCGCAACATCAAGCAGATGGGGCGGCTGCTCGATCGGCTGGGCATGCGCTCGGTGATCGAAACGGGGGCGCGGTTTCTGCTCGATCCGCGGCTCAAACATGAGCCGACGCTCGTCTCGGCCGAGCGCCGCCGGACGGCAGCGGCGCGTCGAGTTTCTCTGCCGGGCGATCGACGCCGCAGTGCAATTGAAAAGCGATTGCGTCTCGCTCTGGTCGGGCATTCTGCGACGAAACAATCGACGAAGACGCGGCCTTTGCGCGGCTGACCGACGGGCTTGCGGCAGGTGGTCGACTACGCCAGCGAGCGGGAGATGACGATCGGCTTCGAGCCCGAGCCGGGCATGCTGATCGACACCATGGCCCGCTTCGAGCGGCTGCTGCGGCCAATTGGAACGGCCGCAGCTCGGTTTGACGCTCGACATCGGCCACTTGCACTGCCTGGGCGAAACGCCGATCGCCGAGCAGATCCGCAGTTCTCGCCGCAACTGGTCAACGTGCATATCGAAGACATGCAGGCCGGCGTCCATGAACACTTGATGTTCGGCGAAGGGGAAATCGATTTTCCGCCCGTGCTGCAAGCCTTGGCCGAGATCGGCTACGCCGGCGGCGTCCATGTGGAACTCAGCCGCCACAGCCACATGGCGCCCGAGGCGGCCCGCAAGGCGTTTGAGTTTTTGACGCAGAGCATGCCGTGAGTTACGGCGTCATGGCCCGGATCGCATTGCGGAGCGGCTGGCCGTAAACGTAAACTTTCGGCCGCAAGGCGTAGACCCGCGGCCGCACAACCACGGGGGCCGGCATGACGTAGCGGCGCGGATAGGCGACGACCGGCGGGTAGACGGGCCGAGCGTAATACATCACCGGCGGCGCCGGAGCGACGACAACGGGCGGCGGGGGCGGCGCCGTTACGATGGGAGGGACTGGCGGCAAATAGGTCGTAATCACCTGGGCTTGAGCCGGAGCGACCGCGCCGCCAATCAATACCGCCCCGATCGCAATCAAGTAGCTCTTCATGGTTGTTCCATCCTTGCTGTAAAAACAGGCCTCCCCTCGCCAGTCCTCACAGTTTACGTTAGCAACCGCGCTTTTCAAGCTGCCTCACGGGACTTGCATTCATGTCCGACACGGTCATTCTGTTGGTTCTGCCCGGCCTTCGCGAGCAAGATCTCGCCCAGGCCCCGCAGCTTCAAGAGTTAACCAGGCAGGGCGATCGGGCAGCTTTGGCCCCCAGCTTTCCGTGCCTCCGCGGCCCGCTCGAAGCCAACCTGCTGACCGGCGCTCCGCCCGACCAGCATGGCATCGTAGCGGACCGCCTGTTTCACCGAGGTTTGTCCCGGGTCGAAAACGCCAGATCGTGGCACGACAGCCTGGAACAGCCGCCAATCTGGGACGTTTTGCAAAAGCACCATGCCGATGTCACTACGGCCATTTGGCGATCATCCTTTTGCGCATGGGCGCCGAGCCGACATGGCACTGGCTTCAGAGGGCGAATCGGAGCAGGGCGGGGGGGCGCACCTTGGACAAGGCGACCGCGATGCCCAGATCGAATGGGCGATCGCGACGGCGAGACGGCATCGGCCCGACTTCTTCTATCTGTTTCTCGATGATTTGGCGCGGGCGGGCGAACGGCACGGCCCCGATAGCGTAGAAGCGGCGCGTGCGCTAGCCGGCGTCGACCGGCAGATCGGCGCGCTGGCCGCCGGACTTGCCGACGCCTATGGGCGCCCGAATCCACTATGGATTGTGTCGGGCGGTTACGTGGTTTCGCCGGTAAAGCACGTCGCCTACCCGAACCGGCTGCTGCACGAAGCCGGCTTGCTTTATTTGCGTGAAACGCCGGAAGGCTTGCAGATCGATCTGCACAACAGCCAGGCATGGGCGCTGGTCGACCGGCAAACGGCCCATGTGTTCGTCTCCGAGAGCGATCCGCCGTTGATCCAGCAGGTCATACAGTTGTTGGAGCGCCAACGCGGCATCGCCGAAGCGCTCTCGGGAACCGCGCAGCGGCGATACGACATCGAGCACCCCCGCAGCGGCGACGTCGTGCTCATCTCTTCGCCCGACAGCCGGCAGGACGGTTCCTGGGGATTACCAGGCGACGACGTGGCGCCTGGGAGCTACGAAGCGCTGGCCTTCGACGCCGCCACGGCGAAAGGCTCGCACGGCGCACCGGCCTGGGACGACGGACAGCGCAGCGTGATCCTGTCGTCCGAGCCCGGCGTGATCGCCGGCCGCTTGATGGCCGACGTCGACATCTTCGATCTGGTGCTGAGACAGTTCGGCATCTGACTCGCCGCCAGCGATTCTGTAGGCGTAGCGGAATCGGTGACGATTCCCGGAAGCGGCATTCGAGCCCAGGAATTGTGGGCGTTCTGAGCTCCGTACGGAAGGCCCGGAACTCTCACGAGTTCCGCTACAGTTGAGGCGGGCGTGAAAAGGCCGCCCCAACAGTGTGCCGCAGGCTGGCTACTTCTTTCGCTTGTCGTCCAGGTTCTTGGCCAATTCATCCGGGGCCACGACCGACGGAACGCCGTCGCTGGGAATGTCCGCCTTGGCGGTCCAGAAGAGGGCGTTCATCACCAACTTGCGGAAGTCGGCGTTGCCCCAGTTCTTGTGAAAATGGCCGCCGGTAAAGCCGAAGCCGCGGCCGCCGTCCGGCCGTTCAGTGGTCCAGGCAACCACTTCCGCTCGGCCGGGGAACCCCTTGGCCGCGGGCGTGCCGCGCTTTTCATCCGGAGGAGTCGCCGTCAGGATCGGGTTGATGGCCCCTTCGCGGAAGCGGATGTTGAAGTACCACTCGTCGTTGATCGAAAACGGCTTCACGCCCGCGTCACCGGGTGTTCCGGCAGGTGCTTGAACTCGGCGACCCAGTGCGGGTTGATGGAGTAACCCGTCTCGTAGTAACCGCCGATCCAGGACAGCAGCTCCGGTCCGCCGCGGTCCTTGGGCACTTCGACGGCATAGTGGATACAGGCCAGGCCGACCCCCTGGTGCATCAACTCGCCGATGTGCCGCAAGTGATCGGGCACGATCAGCGGATGCCCTCCGCCGCCGTCCATGTAGAGCATGATCGAGTCGGCATTGTCGAACGCGGTCGGATCCTTCGGCCAGCCGTTGTGGTACTCGGCGGCTTGCACCTGCGGCAGCTTGTCGAGGCAGCCGCGCAGCAGCTTCACGCCGGCGTTGAATTCATGGTCGCCGGGACCGTGGCTCGGCCGGCCCGCCACCATCACGATCTTCTTGCGATCGGCGAGCTTGAAGCGCTTGAGGCGGATGTTCTTGAACTGCACCGTCATCGGCGGGCCGGCGTGCAATTGCAACGCGAGAATGCCCGCCATCTTGCCGCTTTTGCATGTCATTGTCGACCACGTCGACCATTTGCTTGCCGTTGATGAAGTGCTGCAGATGGTTGCCGCGAGCGATGATCTTGTAGTCGTTCCAATCCTCTTTCTTGATGCTCTTCTGCAGTTCCGCCGAATTGCCGAGCGAGCCAACGACTTTCGGCTTGCCGTCTTCGCCGATCTCGGTCTTCTCGCCGCGTTTGGCCAGGATGCCGCGGCCGCGCTCCTCGTAGAGAATGCCCGAGTAGCCGTCGCCGGCCTCGAAGTCGCCCTGGTATCCGCCAACGACCCAATTGCCCATGTCGGTGCTGCGATACTGGATGCCCGAGTTGCCGCCGACGATCTTGTACTGCAGCCGCAGTTCGAAATCGTCGAGCTCGCCCTCGCGCCAAAGCACGAACGTATTGCCTTTGGTCGGCTTCTCCTGGGTGGTGCGACCGGTAATGGCGCCGTCTTCGACCGACCAGAATTCGGGATTGCCGTCCCAGCCCTCCAGGTCTTTGCCGTTGAAGATCGGCTTGAAGCCCGCTTCGTCGTCAGCGGCCCGGCTCGCGGCCGGTCCGAAGGCGGCCAGGACGAGCGCCGCCAAAAAAACAACCAACCCGTTTCTCACGATGGATTCCCCCAAAGATGTTTTCATGAACTAGCAAACAATGGACGGCTTGCCGGCAGTCATTGCGGCGGCGAACAAAAACAAGCAACACGCGCGTTGCCGCGCGAAACGGTCACCCGCCGATGGCTTCCGGCACTTCGGGCGGATTGAAATGAAACCCGCGGCTCTGGCTGAAGAACTCCAGCGGGTTCTCATACACGATTTTGCGAATCAGCGACTCGGGATGGCCGCGGAGCCGCATGGCCAGAATAAAGTCGGGCACGGCGGTCGGCTTGGACGGGCCCCAGTCGCCGGCCGAGTTGACCATCAGCCGCTCGGGACCGTACATCTCCACCATGTCGACGGCTCGCTGCGGCGTGCACTTGCTCACGGGATACAGCGTCATGCCGGCCCAGAAACCTTCGTCCAGCACGGCGCGGATCGTGTGTTCTTCGACGTGGTCGACCAGCACGCGGCTGTGATCGATGCGGCGGTCGTCGCAGAGCATATCCACGATCATCCGCGTCCCTTTGAGCTTGTCTTCCAGGTGCGGCGTGTGGATCAGGATCTGCTCGTTAGTCTTCATCGCCAGGTCGAGGTGTTCGAGAAACACGATCGACTCGTTTCGGGTGTTCTTGTTCAAGCCGATTTCGCCGATGCCCAGCACGCCGGGGCGATCGAGAAACTCGGGGATCATAGCGATGACTTCGCGCGAGAGGCTGACGTTTTCGGCCTCTTTGGCGTTGATGCACAGCCAGGTGTAGTGCTGGATGCGGTACCAGCCGGCGCGTTTGGTCTCGAACTCGGTGAGTTGGCGAAAATAATCGCGGAAGCCATCGACGCTGCCGCGGTCAAACCCGGCCCAGAAGGCCGGCTCGCTCATGGCGACGCAGCCCATTTTCGCCAGCGTCTCATAGTCGTCGGTGACCCGCGAGACCATGTGGATATGAGGGTCGATGTAATACATGGCCGCTTATCCCCTGCCTTCGGTGAGTTGGAATTGTTTACGCCAGCCCTCTTCGTACGGCAGCGAGAAGATCAGTTGCACCTGTTCGGCCCGGTCCGGATCGGAACTGGCCAACGCCGCAAGGCCTTGCCGGATGCGCTCCATCCGCGGATCGCCGGCGACCGAACCGTCGGCCCGGTCCAGCCGGTCGAGCGCTGCGGCAATCTCCAGGATCTTGGCCCGCACCTCGAGAAACTCGCGGTTCAAGACTTCGGCGGCGTCGAGGGGAATCGGCATTACGCGTTCCTCGCGGGGTCCAACGGCGGGGACGGGGGGTGGAGGGCGGCATCTGGAGGTTCGGGCGGCAGGTTATGGCGGGCCTCGCAACCGTCTGCCGTAAGGCCTGCCGCCGGCACGCTTATCGCTAGATTCCAGATAGGTCCAGTTTGTACGGAAAAAAGGGGGAAATCAAGCCGGTCGATTTTTCCGGTCTCCGCGCCGAAAAAACGCTAGAGTTCAACAGCCTGCGATCCGCCTATTGGAGTGGAAGATGGCCAGCGAAAATGCCGATCTCGTAAACAGTGAGGCAGCTTTTCAGGAGCATCGCGTGACGGCTCGTGCGGGATTACAAGCCACGTTCGCGTATCTTGCGCAAACTGAGAATCAGGCGGCCGTCCGGGTTCTGATTGCGGCGCTCGACTCGCCCCACGGGGCCGTGCGGCTCGGAGCACTGCGGAGCCTGCTGGAGCGGCGAAGCCTGGCCGGGCAACGCGAGATCCTCAGTCGTCTGCACCTGCTCGACGACCGCTGGAAGGCGATCATCGCCGAGCACCGGGCGAGCATGTCGCACGCCTTGCGCGACGCCATCCTCGACGCTTCGCCCCAACTCTGCGCGAACGGCTGCCAGGCGACGCTCTGGTTTCGCGAGTACGATCTGCTGCCGGCTTTAATTAACGCACTGGAAGACGAGGCCAATCCCAACGCGCCGTTGGCGGCCGAGACCGTGCTGGCGCTGGTCGATTTGTTCTGCAGCGAGTTCGCGGAAGAGCGACACAAGGAAAAAACGGACCATCCTTATCGCGACTGGGCGCTGCTGCGAACCCGGCTGACCGAATGCCTGGAAAGATCCGTCGAGCGATTCTCGCGGCATAAGCGCCGCGAGATCCTGCAAGCTTTCCTGATGCTCGCCGGGCACGACAATCCCTCACTCAAGCAAATCCTGCTCGACCCGCTCGATAACCGCTACTTGACCGTCATTGACGAGTTGACGCACAGCCGGCATGCCGAGGTGCTGCGTCTGATTCTTGACTTCCTGGAAGACCCCAACGCCCCGTCGGCCATGCTGGCGCTGATGGCTCACCGGTCAGATTCCGGATTCGTCAAACTGCTGCTCGAGCGCGTCGGCGACAAGCCCTCGCCGTTCGTGTCGCATAACCTCGGCCGCATCGGCAACGTCGCCTGGCTGCACGATCCTCAAACGCTGATCAACGAACTGGACGACGCCGGGCAGCAGTCGCTGGTGCGCCTGGTGATGGCCTCGTCCATGAACCGCCTGGAATCCTTCAAGACCGTTGCCCATCTGATCGTCAAAGGCCAGCCAGTGCGCACGCCGAGCGGCCGTGGCGGCGCTGGCGGAATTTCACGGCGCCGAGGCCAATCAACTGGCGCTCAAGGCCCTGTCGGACGACGACGAGCAAGTCCAGGCCTCGGCGATCCGCCAACTGCGCGATCGAGGCATCCCGGGCGCCATCTCCATCCTGCTGGACATGGTCTCAAGTCCCTCGGAAGCGATCCGCCAGGCTGCTTGCGACAGCCTCGACGAATTCAAGTTCCCGAGGTTCCTGGCCTCGTTCGACATGCTCGACGAGGAGGTCCGCGGCACGACCGGACAACTAGTGCGCAAAATCGATCCTTCAAGCATTCCGCTGCTGTTGGAAGAGACTCGCTCGCCCTCGCGCCGGCGCCGAATCCGCGCGCTGCAGATGGCCAGCGCGATGGAGGCGGTGAGCGAAATCTCCGACGACGCGCTGCGGCTCTTGGATGACGAGGACCATCTGGTTCGTCTGGAGGCCGCCAAGGCCCTGGGCCAATGCCGCACGATGGAAGCCTATGCGGCCTTGACCCACGCGACGGACGACCGCAGCCTGACCGTGCGTGAAGCGGCTTTGACCAGCCTGGAACAAATCGCCAAGAGCTCCCCGGCCATCGCGCTACTGTCCGACGCCGCCCAAAGGGCTCCGAGAGAGGAGCAGCCGCATGCATGAACTTGCGATCTGGCTTGGCTCCCGCCCTTTACTTGGCGACCAGTCCGAAGTGCTCCGCGGCCTGGCGAGAGGGTTTCCCGCCAACCAGCCGGGACCGAGCGCCAGCCGGCTGCTGACGGGCATGTTGTTCCTCGTTTCGTTTGCGGCCCTGGTCTGGCTGCTCGCGAGAGTGGCACGACGAAACGACAAGCGCGGCAGCTACAACAACCCGCGGGCTTTGTTCCGTGCGCTATGCAAGCTCCACCGGCTGGACCGTACGCAACGCAAACTGCTGCTGCGGCTGGCGCAGGCGCGGCAACTTGAACAGCCTGCCGCACTGTTTCTCGAGCCGCTGCATTTTGAAACAGCCGACCTGCCGCAGCCTTGGCAAGCCGAAACGGAATCGCTGCAGCTGCTGCACCGGACGTTGTTCTCCCGGACGCAAGACGCTGCGGCAGCGTCTTAATACGCGCTGCTTTTCGGGCCGGTGTTGCCCGGCAAGCCGGGGCCCCGGCGTCCCGGCGGCCGGCGAGTGCGGAACAACTCCGTAACGTGGCCCGGTGCGACGGCGCGGCCGCCATCGGGCTGTTCGGGCGGAACGTCTTCAGCGTTGCCGCGCCGGCCGAACCGGAGAACCTGCTTGGGATCCTTCCAGCCGACGTGATCGAGGAACTTGTCGATCGTCAAATCCCGCACGCCTAAGCGGGCCGCTTCTTTCTGGATGTTCGTGAAGTCGCCTTCCAGGGCGGCTCGGTCTTGCGGCGGCGTTCCCGTGACCAGGTAACGCGTATTCATGGTCAGCTCACCGGTCTTCTTCCCTTTAAGATCCACCTCGGCATCGACCCGGCCCCCGGCCATGCGGATCAGGGTGCGAATCATGTCGCGATCGTCGACGCCGTCCCCATCCAGGTCGAAGCCGCCGACCAGGGCGAAGCTTTCCGAGCGCCCCGGCTGCCACAGCGGCGTGAAGATTTTGTCGTCCTGCACGAGCGGGTCGTACAGTTCGTCTTCCAGAATGCGGCACTCGGCGAAATGCGGTCCGAGGATTTCGGTGACTTCGATGCGGCCCTTGGTCTTTTGATCTCCGCCGACTTCCTCGCCGCTGCCCACCACGCTGAACGTGACCTGCCGCTGCAAGCCGTCCGCCTGACCGACGTTCACCCACACCGAGCGGGCCTTCTGATTGACCCACAGAATTTTGCCGTCAGGAACTTCAAAACCGCTGGTGGGATCGATCTTCAAGATCTTTTCGTTCAAGAATTGGTTCGTCCTGACGAGCTTGTCGCGGTCAACGGTGACCGTGTCGATTTCTTTCTTCTTCGTCTCGGCCAGTTCGGTCATTTCCTGGTTCTTCTTGTCGACCTGGGCTTTCAGCGTCTCAAGTTCCTCATTCTTCTTGCTGCGTTCCGACTCGAAAATCTTGTTCGCCTCGGCCAGCGCCTCTTCGGCCTGTCGCTGCTTGCCCTCGGCCGCTTCCACTTGGGCCTGTTTGGCCGCTTCGACCTTGGAACGCTCGTCCTTTTCGGTCTGAATCTCCACGCGTGCGGCGGCCAACTCCAGGTCCTTTTCGTGCAGCGTGTTGTAGGTATATTCCAACGCCTGGCGATAGAACTGCTTTTCCTCGGGGATGCCGGCGACGTAGGTCTTGATATCCTCGGCGAAGCTGGCCTGGATCTCCGGCAGCTTGGCCTGTTCGCTGAAACCCATCATCTTTTTCAGCGACATGATCTCATCGGTCGCCGTCCGCAAGTCGGTATCGGACTTGGCCGCCTTGTCTGAATCGGCCCGGGACCGCAGATCCGCGTCCTCGTACTGCCTGAAGAAGGCGAACGTCGTCACGCTCAGCACGATCGTCAACATCACGAAGATGATGAGGGCGATCTGCAAACCTTGGTTTTCACTGCTGGCCATGCTTTAACTCCCTTGAGCGGGCCCAGACTCGCCGCAATGCGTGCGAGCGATTCCGAACGCCAAACAGGACTCCGGGCCCAAGCCCGGCGTTCCTCGACTCACCCCTGGTTCCGAACAGAATTCCGCGGCCGGCGGCGAAAGCCATCCGCGGGCAGAATTGCGATAAAGCTTGCAGGTCAAAAGACCTAGGGTCGAGTCTAAACAGGCGGCGGAAGCCTGTCAAAGAAAAAACCGTTAACCAGGATGATTCATCAGCCAACGCTGATCGCGAAGCGTAAGTGAGGGGGAGACACAGATTTGCCTCGCGGATGCGTCGGCCTGGCGCCGAACGATTTGTCTGACCACCTCTGAACTGATGGACTGATGAATTGTCCGGGCTAAGTTCCCCGCACCAGGCCGAACCACTCGATCTGACGCCGGGGGCAAAACCGCAGCCCCGCGGCCTCGCAGTAAGGTTTCAGCCATTCGCCTTGCCGGACCAGGTCGTCGGGGTCCGTCCCTTGCGGCATGAGCAGCACCCGAGAACGGTCGATCTTCGGAAACAACGCCAGGTACTGCTCCACTTCTTCGCATTCGCTCGGCTGGTCGACCACGAACTTGAACTGGTAGGGGTAGTCCCTCACAAGGCGGCGAACCACCTCGGGGGCGTGCCGGCTCTGTTCGTGGCGCCGGCTCCAGCGGGGATGCAGCCGGCCCACGGGAGTCGAGTTGGAGAGCTTCGGGCTGATCGACATCAGATCACACTCCACCGGCAGGTCCAAGGTGCCGGCCGTCTCGATCGTCACGTGCATTCCCTCGCGGCGCAACGCGGCCGCGAGCGGAACCAGCTCGGCGAACAGCATCGGCTCGCCGCCGGTCAGCACGACGTGGTCGCATTCGTACAGATCGACTTGATCGAGGATTTCCGCCACCGAGAGATCTTCCCCCTCGGGGGACCAGGAGGCGAACGGCGTGTCACAGAACCAGCAGCGCAGGTTGCACCCGCTGGTGCGCACGAAGACGCTTTCGGCGCCGGTCAGCAGCCCTTCCCCCTGGATCGACAAGTAGATCTCGGCAATTTTCACGTCGGATAGTCAAGCGGGTCGGTCAGTCCCGCTTCGGCGAACCCTTTCAGTCGCAGCAGGCACGCATCGCAGTGCCCGCAAGGGCGGCCTGATGCATCGGGGTCATAGCATGTGTGAGTCAACGAATAATCGACGCCCAGTTCCGTGCCGCGGCGGATGATCTCGGCCTTAGTCCAGTTTACCAGCGGCGTGTGGATGGTGAACTGCAGCGTGCCTTCGACGCCCGCCTTGGTGGCCAGGTTTGCCATCTGCTGAAAGGCGGCGATGTATTCCGGCCGGCAGTCCGGATATCCGCTATAGTCGACGGCGTTCACGCCGATGAACAAATCGGCCGCCCCCGAGGCCTCGGCTAGCGCCAAGGCCAGCGATAGAAATACCGTATTCCGGGCCGGAACGTAGGTAACCGGAATGCCTGCTGCCATCGCTTCGGCCGTCCGGCCCTTGGGCACCGGCAGGGAGCTCGTCAATGCGCTGGCGACGAATTGCCCCAGTTCCACCTTCACGACCTGATGCCGCTCGACGCCGAGCGACTGCGCCACCCGCCGGCTGGCCTCCAGCTCGAACCGGTGCCGCTGACCGTAGTCGACCGACAGTGCATACAACTCGTAACCCTGGTCGCGCGCAATCGCCGCCGACGTGGCCGAATCGAGACCGCCAGAAAGCAACACAACTGCGGGCTTGGACATGGCGGTTAGTAAGGCGTCAGGTATTGGGCGTCAGGCGTCAGGAAAGGCAACAGGGCAGGGGGGGCAGGCAACGCCCAGTCAAGTCGAAACGCAAAATGCAAAACCGGAAACCCTTTTCCGCCATTTTTACTTTTGCGTTTTGACATAGCCCCCCGCCTTCCCAGCTTTATTCCATCATGCCACAATGGCGGCCCCAGCAAAAGGAGTCTGAGATGCCCGCTGATTTCCGAGCGATGCTCGAAACGTTCCCCAACGAGTTCCCCAGCCGCGAATACACGATCGAGATCGTCTGCCCTGAGTTCACCTCGGTCTGTCCGAAGACGGGGCAGCCCGATTTCGGCACGCTGACGTTCACCTACGTGCCGGCCGAGAAGTGCGTGGAACTGAAGAGCCTGAAGCTCTACCTGCAGCAGTTCCGCAACGAGGGGATCTTCTACGAGCACGCCACCAACCGCATTCTCGACGACCTGGTCGCCGCGGTCGAACCGCGCTGGATGCAGCTCCAAGCCGCCTTCACGCCGCGAGGCGGGATCACGACCACGGTGACGGTGGAGTATGAGGCGGAGGGGGAGTGACAAGGTGCGCGTTGCGACCTAGGCACATCGCGGGGCAGGCGCAGGGAGAAACGCTGCGTCAGTGTCGCGCACGTTCACCAGCGGGCCTTGAGCTCAGTGCCGCCCCGGTCCGGGCTCGTCCCGGTCGAGCGTTTGATTGAACAGCTAGAGGCCAACCGCACAAAACCACCGTCCTCGACGGGCTTTACGCCCGTCGGGACACGATTTCCTTTTTCTGTTTGCCAGACGTTTTTTGTCCTACCCTGATTCTCAGCAAAGAATCATTCGCTCGACCGGGGCGAGCCCGGTACGGGCGCGGAAGATTTACGGCGTGGTCGGGTCGCGACTAGCTGACCAATCGTGCTTCCGCTGGCACAAGGCCAGCGGGGGCCGCGAGTCTCGCCCGCGGGCGGAACGTGCCTCAGATTTCCTGCCACTAAACGTTCGCAAAGGCACTCTCCGCCAATACCTAGCCTGCCAGTCTTTTTTCGAGCTCGTGCCAGTCCTTCTCTACAATCCAGGCAAATCGCGCCTTACCGTTGCTCCGTGCGGCGTATAGCTCTCCCACTGCCTTCTTGTGCAATTCGTCCGGGTCGCTGGCAAATTTTCTCATCTTGTACTCGACAAGCACTAACGTCCGGTCTTTCAGTTCAACGATGAAGTCTGGAAAGAAGCGGCCGGGCGAGAGCGGCAAGCAAAACCCGCCTTGCGTCTGCCGGTCGGCGTTTCGCAGCCAGCGACCAACATTGGAATGTTGATCGATCCGCGTAGCGCATTCGGCTTCTTCGCCGTTCATGCCGCCAATCTGTTGGAACGCGTGCTTTTTGAAGTGATGCCCGAGGAACTCTTGCGACGGCGAGTATTCCTGCTCTTCAATGGCAATCGCGAACTCGCTCGACGTCTCGATAGCGTCGCGATCCTTGTTGATCAATTCACGCATTGCGTCACGCACACGTTGCCGGCCGTGATCCGATACTTTCGCACGGAGGACTTCGGCAAGACTGTGCCGCCGGCGCACAATCATCGGCAAGCTCAAGCCACGGTCGCGCACAAGTGCGTCGACAACTCGCCGTATCCAGGGCTGACTTTCTTTATGCGGCACCCCCTGAAATGAGCCACCTCGATGCAATTCACCGTCAAGCCAAAGCGCTAGCCCATTTTCGTCCCAATCTTCCCCCTCCCCGATCAGCTCCAATTGTCGCAGTCGCACGTCTCCCGCCGATTGGGTCACGAGCGCCTCGCCATCCAGATCGATCGTCGCGGCAGTTCCGACGCGCAAGTCAGAGGAAAATTCCGACTCGCTGAGACTCGGAGGGCAGGAGTCCAGGTTCCACGAATAGGTGTCGAGCTCTTCCGGCTCCAGAAGCGTCCGCCGCTTGCCGTAGCGAACGGTAAGCCGCGGAACGAAAAGCGGTTTGGCATACTCGTCGAGATTTTTGGCCGCGGTTCCTAGCGGTGCTCACGCTGCCAGAACGCATCGACCGCCGCGCGGTCTTGCGGCTCGCTCAAGCATTCGCGCAGCGCCTCGATCTCGCGACGGCTTGGCAGGTCGCTCAATACCAATGAGCTGGATTCCGGATCGAACTTCGCGCGCTGCAGCAAGCTCGTCGGCAATTGTTCCATCGGCGGCGGCGCCGAGAGCGGAATACTCGCCATTCCGAGTGCGCCCTGTAGGTTGGCCGTAACCCTCAGAGCATCCTTGGCGGATCGCTCGTCGAATCCGCACGTCTCCACCATCCGGTCGCGGAGTTGCATCGCCGTTCTAACCACGTCGTCGCTGAGCACGAACGCATAGGCGCGGTCGAGCGCGGGAACGTTCGTCCGATTCGCAAACGGCATCCGCAGCACGCGTCCGATGAGCTGCTCGACCGCGGTCGGAGTCGCGGAATTGCCGATCGAGCCGAGCACGTACGCCAGCGGGCAGTCCCAACCTTCGCGCAGCTTGTCGACGGTAATCACGTAGCGCACCGGGCACGTCGTCTCCATCATCTGCTGTCGCACCAGATACTGCAGCCTCCCCTTAATGCTTCGTACAAAGTCGGCTGGCGACAGTTCGGGCGGCGTACTGACGAAAAACTGGCTGACGTTGGCCTTAGCGGCTCGGTGCTCAAGCAGGCGCACGCCGTCGGCTTTCGTCGCTTCATGAAGAGCTTCGAGCCATTGTTCGGCAGGCGGCAGGGGCGCCTTCCAGAAAACCGAAAGCGACCAAGTCAACTGGTAGGCCGCGCGGCAGTTTTCAGGCGTGTAAATCGGCGCGATAGCTGCCATCTTTAGCCCCTTGGTTGGTCGTATGTCCGCCAGAATGATCCTCAGCGTGAATGAATCATTCGCTCGACCGGGACGAGCCCGGTGCGGGGCGGGGCGGATTTGCAGGCCGCATTCTAGCTGACCAATCACTTCGCTCGACCGAGGCAAGCTCGGCCGGGGCAGTAGCGTCTCTTGCCTGACGCCTCCGGCTCGCTTGATGCCTTCCGCCACCCGCTTGCCTGGAATCAAGTTTAATACGTCCGCGGATTGGCCGTCCGCTTCCACTCGGCGAATAGCTCGCGGCATTCGTCACTCAGCAGACCGGGGAGCAGCTTGATGGAACTGCCGCCGAGCCGGGCGATCTCGGCGGCGGGGACTTGCATCTCGTTGAAGCCGGCGCCCTGGGCGTCTTCGATCGTGGCGCCGTAGTAGACCTGCTCGACGCGGGCCCAGTGCAGAGCCGCCGTACACATCGGGCAAGGCTCGCAAGTCGTGGCCACGAGGGCGCCGGGCAGGTGGATGTCGCCTTGCCGCTGGCAGGCGATCCGCAAGGCATTGACTTCGGCATGCGCCGTCACGTCGAACGAGGCCAGCACCGTGTTGTGAGCGATCGCTACGACCATGTCGCCCAACGCTATCGCGCACCCAAACGGGCTTTGCCCCTGGGCGACGCCTTCGCGACACTTGGCAATCGCCAACTGCATCAGCGCCGCGGGTTCGATCATCGCAACCGCTCTCCGACCGAGGCGAAGATGTTGTACATCGCGTGCAGATAGGTCCGGGCTTCTTCCAGCGGCATGACCAGCGGCGGGCTGACGCGAATCACCCTGCCGGCCAAGGCGCCAAGCAAGTGAATCGCCGCGCCGGAGGCATCGCCGAGGTAACAGGCTTCGACACAGGCGTTGGCGACGTCATCGGCCGAGTGACTGCCGACGGCCGCGCATTCGACCCCCCAGACCACGCCTTCGCCGCGAATATTGGCGACGATCGGCAACTCCGACAACTTCACCAGGCCGGTTTCGATCTCATGCGAAAGCTTCTTGGCATGGGCCAGCACGTCGCTGGTCTCGTACTCGTCGAGCGTGGCCAGCACGCCGGCGCTCGCCAGCGGGTTCGCGCTCCACGTATCGGAGGCCTCGCCATAGTGCATGTTGGCAAACAGGTCCGCACGGCCGACGGCGGCGCTGACCGGCACTCCGTTGCCCAGGCCTTTGCCCAGCACGACGATATCCGGCTCCACGCCGTAGTCGTTGAAGGCGAACAGCGAGCCGGTGCGGCCGAAGTTGGCCTGGACTTCATCCAGGATGAAGATGATATCGCGATCACGGCAAAACCGCTCGAGCAATTGGATGTATTCCTTCTGCGGATGGAACGATCCGCCGCCGCCCAGGTACGGCTCGGTGATCAGACAGCAGATGCGAGACCCGTGTTCTTTCCAGAGCGACTTCCAGCTCCGCTTCGTAGGGCTTCAAGTCGAGCGGCTGCCGACGGCGTTCGAGATTGATGCACTCTTCCCGCGGGAAGGTCAAGAACTTAACGCGAGGATCACGTTCCGCGTCTTGCTCGCTGCCGGTCACGGCGCCGGCCAGCCCCTTCTTGCCGTGAAAGCCGTAGCGGGTGGAAAGGATGATGTTTTCGCCCGGCCGCCGATCGAGCGAAGCCCAGAGCGCTTTCTGAATCGCCTCGCTGCCGCTGGCGGCCCACATCACCTGCTCGCAACGCTTCCCCCCGGCTGCTTCTGTAAACAACGGATCAGCCGCTCGGTGGCTTTTGCCTCGACCTCGGTCAGAGCGTTATAAGCGTTGAGCGTGACCGCCGGGCAATACTCGCCTTCGCCCGCCAGATGCGCGATCCCCAGGTAGTCGAACACCCGCTGCCACCAGCGCGTCGGGTTGTGCCCCAGGTTCATCACCAGCACGCCTGACGTGAAGTCGGCCAGGCGCCGGCCTTCCGGGGTCCAGTGGCAGCAGCCAGCGCTTTTGGCCAGCACGGCAAGGCTGGGCGTAAAGGTCCGCAGGCTGAACGGTTCAACGGCGGCAATGCGGCGGCGGATTGCGTTGGATTCCGGTTCGCCGGGATGTTCGATGGGGGCTGGCGTCATGAGGGTGAGAGCGTGAGGAGTGAGCTGTAAAAGGCGTCAAGCAGAAGATAATTCGTGACGGAGTCAGGATCGCGAAAATGGGTTCGGCAGGCGGTCTATCTGCCCACTCTTCCGGCGTACAATACCTCCTGTTCGCCGGCGCCGGGTTCAAGCAGCACAAGGCCGCCGGCAGGGGCGTCGAGTTCGACGACACAGTTAGGTTTGCCGGCAACGTGGCGGGCGAGGATCGCTTCCATGGCCTGCACGGCGGCAACCGTCTGACGGTCGGCGGAGACGTCATTGTAGTGCAAGCTGCGAGCCCGGGCGAGCCGCTCGGAGCGTTCCGCTTTGGGGCCGCCGAACTCGACGGTCGCCACCTCGCGTACGAAGCGTTCCAGGACCTCGACGCCGTAGCCGCGCTGCGAGCGCTCGCCCCACGGCTCGAGGAACGTGCCGTTGTAGTGATTGTTCACGGTGATCTTGCGCACCAGCGGCGTTTGCCCTTCGATCGTGCACTCGACGCCGCGCTTGCGGCTGTGGCCATTCCATACGCCATTGTCAAAACGGAATTGCACTTCCTGCTCGACGTAACCCGGGAAGTTGTCGGGCGTGACCCAACTGGTGTGGATATCAAAGGCCGCTTCGCGGCCGTCGCCGTATTCGTAGATCATCCGCAGTTGCGTCGAATCCCACGTCGGGCCGTCAGCCGGGCCGACCAGCCCGCGCTGGCCGGTGCAGGAGACGCTCTTCAACCGTCCGCCAAACGTGAAATCGATCAGTTTGATATAGTGGACGGCCACATACGTGCCCGGGTTGCGGCCGACGATCCATTCGGCAAACTGGCTGCCCGAGATGCTCTTGGGCTCCAGCAACGTGCAGTAGCCGTTGTTGACGTGCGTGAGGTCGCCGTCGGCGACCAGCGTACGCAGCTTCTTGTGATCGGGATCGAGCAGTTTGTGGTAGACGACTTTGGCGAGCACGCCTTGCTCGCGTGCCAACCGCTCCAGTTCGTCCAATTCGTCCAGCGACAGCACGGAAGGCTTTTCAATCAGCACGTGCTTGCCGGCCAGCAGCGCGGCCTTGGCGGCGCTGAAATGCCGGTCGTCGGGCGTGGCGACGCAGAGGAAATCAACGTCCGTCTTCAGCAGCGCGTCGACCGAGTCGGCGCCCTGGAAGCTCTGGAACTCGGCAATCTTGCCTTGCGCCGCCTGGCGATAAGCCTCGGCTCGCTTGCCTGTGCGGCTGGCGACCGCGGCCAGCGGAACCTGGCAAACCCCGAAGAGCGGATCGAATAGTCCGTTGGCGTGCGCGTGCTCAAAGAACGGGCGATAGGTCTCATCGAAGATCATGCCCATGCCGACCATGCCGGCACGTAACGTTCGATCTGACTGGGCATTCTGCATTGGCGACTCTACGGGCTGAACGGGCTTTGTAGAAACTTGAAAGGAGCTGGGGGTGCAGGAGGGGCGCGAGGCAGGCATTGTCCATTCCCGTCTGCAGTCCCGCCGTCGCGTCTTGGCGGCTTCTCTCCCATCTCCCCGCACTTCATAAAAGGAAAAGCTTCCGCGTACGGAAGCGAACGGGGCACTCGCCAGCTTAATGCCGGAACCAAACGCGGAAAAGCCTGCCCGGAAGAAATGTCGCTGACATCTCGTTGCCGTTTGGCACTTGCGACAAACAAGCATCCCTTTAACAATGGCCTCTTCACCTATTTGGCGCCCCCGCCGTCGCTCGCCCCAGGAAACCAGACGAAATGGCCGAGAATCCCCGCGTTGTTCTGAGCGGCTTCGCCGACGAAGCCGCCAACCAGAAAACCGCCGTCCAGCAATTCGCCGCGTTCGCCGCGCTCGGCTTGCAGTTCTATAGCCTGCGGTTCATCGACGTCGGCGAAGGCATCAAGAACGTGATGAAGCTGACACTCAAAGAGATTCAGCAGATTCGCCATTTGGAAGACGAATACGGACTGAACGTGGCCTCGATCGGCTCGCCGATCGGCAAGGTCAAGCTGCTCGACGTCGACGACGGCACGCAAAACGCCTACGTGCCGTTCAAGAAGTACCTGGAGAAGGACGTCAAAAAGGTTTGCGAATTGGCGCACGCGTTCGAGACCAAATTGATCCGCGGCTTTTCCTTCTATCATCCGCGCGGCGGCAATCCGGCCGATCACTTGCCGCAGGTCGTCGATCAGCTCGGACAGATCGCCGAGACGTGCCATCGCTCCGACCTGACCTTCGGCCTGGAGGTCGAGGCCAACCTGGTCGGCCAGACCGGATACCTGATGGCGGAAATCCACCGCCAGGTGAATCATCCGGCCTTGGTGCTGATCTTCGACGCGGCCAACATCCTCTGCCAGGGCTACACGGCGGCCGAAGTGTTCGCGCAGTACGAAGCCATGCGTCCGGGCATCGGCTGGATGCACATCAAGGACTATCGCCATCCCAAGCCGCCGGAAAAGCCTGGCCACATCGACGAAGACGCGCTGAAGCACTTCGTGCCGGCCGACATCGGCCATTCGGCCCACGAGTTGATTCTGCGAGACTTCCGCGAGCACATCCCTGCGCTGTTCCAGCAACTGGACCGCCGCGGCGTGCCCGGCGTGTTCCTGGATCTGGAACCGCACGTGAAAGGGGGCGGACAATTCGGCGGCTTCAGCGGCCCGGACGGCATGGGCGTGGCGCTGCGAGGGCTGTGCCGCGTGCTGGACTACGTGCGGATCGACTACCACTTGCGCGATTTCGACGACATCTGCGCCGCACGAGGCTTTTAGTACGGCGCTGCAAATCCGGTAGCGGACAAGCGAGAGAGTTCCGTCGGCGCCGCCCAGAGGCCCGGCGCCATCGCCGGTTCCGCAATAAAAAAAGCGACAGGAGCACAAACGTCTCCTGTCGCTTATGTGAACGTCAGCCGCGAACTCGCAGGCTACTGATTGACGTCGAGCAGCTCGATTTCGAAGATCAGCGTCGCATTGGACGGAATCGCCGGCGGGTAACCGCGCTCGCCGTAGGCAAGTTCCGCGGGGACGAACAGACGCCACTTGTCGCCGACCTTCATCATCTGTAAGGCCTCGGTCCAGCCGGGAATGACCCCGTTGACGGGAAAGCTGGTCGGTTCGCCCCGTTTGTAGGAGCTATCGAACTCCTCATCGTTGAGCAGCGTGCCCTTGTAGTGCGTGGTGACGGTGTCGCTCGCCTTGGGGCTGGCGCCTTTGCCGCTCTTGAGCACCTTGTACTGCAGACCGCTGGGAGTGGTCTTGACGCCTTCCTTCTTCATGTTGGCGGCCAGGAACGCGGCGCCTTCCTTCTTGTTCTTGTCGCCCGCGGTCTTCGCCATCGCCCGCTGGCGGGCGACCATGATGTTCTGCATCGCGACCATGACCTGTTGCATTTCCTCGTCGGACATCTCCGGCTCTTTGCCGGCCAGGGCGTCTGCCAGGCCGCGAGCCAAGCTGTCCGTATCGATCTCCATCTCCTGTTCCTTCATGTTGCGGCCGATATTCACGCCGAACACGTAGCTGGCCTTCTTCATCAAGGCCTTGACCTCGGCGTCGGACATTTCGGCCGCCGCGGGCTGCTTGACGCGCAAACCGCCAAACTTGTTGCGCGGCTGCACTTCTTCGGCCGGCGCATCGGACGAGCGGTTGCGGCTGCTCTTGCCGGGTTGGTCTTGCGCTTGAGCCAACGCCGCTGTAACGCCCAGGCCCAATGCCAACAGTAACAACACTCTCATTATCAATCCTTTCTGGATTCCGTTTCTCGATTCAGCAAATGCACCCCGAACTGGAATTGGGCGACCGCGCCGTCAGGCCGCCGACGGCCCGGACCGCGCGGTCCAACAGGAACGCCTGCACGACGGGCAACGTCAAAGACACTACTAAGCGTACGACGCTGTTTGGGTCGATTACAGGGCATTCTAGGGAAAGTTTGCCGGCCGGAAAACAGCAGCCAACACGCCCCCCTACTGGCGATCCCCGCCAGCTCGCGGCACAACCGTTGTCTCGCGGTCGTGAAAGTTCGCCCGAACCGCGAACGAATCCTGGCACGCCGGGACTGCTGCAATGGCACGCTCCTTCAGCAGCCAAGCCGCTGCTCGGGGAAGCTTTGATCGTGCAATCGCTGTTCGGTCAGTTCGATGGCCTTGAGCAGTCCCCGGGCCTTATTCAGCGTTTCTTGATACTCCGACTGCGGCACGCTGTCGGCCACAATGCCTGCGCCAGCCTGGACATAGGCCTGATCGTCCTGGACGACGATGGTGCGCAGAGCGATGCAGGTATCCATATTGCCGTTGAAATCGATATAGCCGACGGCCCCGGCGTACGGGCCGCGGCGGTGGGGCTCCAATTCGTCAATGATCTGCATCGCCCGCACTTTCGGCGCGCCGAGACCGTACCGGCGGGCAGGCACGCCCGCAGGGCGTCGAAAGCGTCTCGCCCGGGCGCCAGTTGCCCAGTGACGTTGGAGGTGATGTGCATGACGTGGCTATAGCGCTCGATCGTCATCACGTCAGTCAATGCCACCGTGCCATAGCGGGCCACGCGGCCGACGTCGTTGCGCCCCAGGTCGACCAGCATCACGTGCTCGGCGCGTTCCTTAGGGTCGGCCAGCAATTCTTCGGCCAGCCGGCGGTCTTCCTCTTCGCTCGCCCCGCGGCGCCGCGTGCCCGCCAAGGGTCGTACCGTCACGCGACCGTCCATCACGCGGACCAGGATCTCCGGCGAGCTGCCGACCAGCGTGGCTTGCGGCGTGCGAAGATAGAACATGAAGGGACTCGGATTCACGACGCGCAGCGTGCGGTAAATTTCGAACGGCGGCGAATGCACCGTCGCTTGCAGCCGCTGGCTCAAGACGACCTGAAAAATGTCGCCGGCGCGAATGTATTCCAGGCACTTTTCCACGGCGGCCTCGAAGTCCTGCTCGCGGAAGTTCGAACGGAAGGACAACTGCGGATCGCCGTGCAATTCGATATCGGTCATCTGCAAACCAACATCGGGCGAAGCCAGCCGCGCGACCAGTTCGTCCACGCGACGGCAGGCGTCGGCGTAGGCCGTTTCCAAATCCGGCTGCTCGCCGTCCAGACGCGCCATGGCAACCACGGTCAGCGTCTTGCGGACGTTGTCGAAGATCACCAAATGATCGAAGAAAGCGAACGCCAGATCCGGCAGCTTGCGGTCGTCGGGCGGAGCGTCGGGCAGATGCTCGGCGTAACGGACCGTATCGTAGCCGGCGTAACCAATTGCGCCGCCACAGAAGGGGGGCAGCTCGGCCAGCGTTGCAGCGCGGACCGCACTGACGCGGCGCTGCAATTCGGCCAGCGGATCGTCGGTCTCGAACTCCTCGCTGCTCGGCTGCGCCACGGTCAAGTCCGTGACGGTCACCCGCTTTCCGCGAGCTTCAATCAACAAATACGGATCGGCCGCCAGAAAGCTGTAGCGGCCCACCTTTTCGCCGCCGATCACGCTTTCGAACAGGCACGCCGACGCGCCGGAATCGATTTTCCGAAAAGCAGTGACTGGGGTCAGCGTGTCGCCGGTCAACTGACGGTAGACGGGGACGAGCTGGACGCCGTGCGCCAGGCGGGAGAATGTTTCAAAATCAGGGCGATGTGTCATGGGAGGGCCAGCTTAGCACCCCGTCCAGACAGCGGCAACTGCACGCCGGGTCCGCCTCACCTATCCATTTCCATGCGCAAGGCTTACGTCGGTTCGCCCCGCTTTAGCTCGGGTTGACAGTGAGGGGGGGACTGTTAGAATTCCCGCAGCGATTTTCGACCTGACCAAATGTGCGCTGTTAGGCGTTAAAGATTGGTGCGATGAAGTGCCTCAAGTGCGACAAAACGGCCACATTTCACATCACCGAGCTGACGGGCGGCAAACCTCAGGAATTACACCTTTGCGAGGAGCACGCCCGCGAGTATCTGACCGAGTCGGATAACGAACCGTCCTCGGGCAGCGCCAACCTGGCGGGAGCGCTGGCGCAGCAATTGGTCGGCGGCACCGCCGAAGAACTGGCTCGGTTGGATCAGCAGGCCTGTCCAATTTGCGGCATTACGTTCTTTGAGTTCCGCAATCAGGGTCGCCTGGGCTGCCCTCACGACTACATCTGTTTCCAAAAGGAACTCGATCCGTTGATATTGAATATCCACGGCGAGAGTTCCCACGTGGGCAAGCGGCCCAGCCGCTCTCCCTTGAATACCGAGCGGCAGACGGAATTAATCCGGCTGCGCCGCGAAATGAAAGAAGCGATCCAGAGCGAAGAGTACGAGCGAGCCTCGCAGCTTCGCGATGAAATCCGACAGATCGAAAGGTCTTCTTAACGCCGTGCAACTTGACCAGCTAGCGCGCAGCAGCGGCGAATGGCTTCGCGGAACCGGCCCCGAGTCGGATATCGTGATCAGCAGCCGCATCCGATTGGCCCGCAACCTGGCCGACTTTCCCTTTATAAGTCGGGCCAACGGGGCAGACCGTATCGAATTGGAGCGCACGCTGCGCGAACGGATTCTGCAGCTCCAGGATTCGCGGCTGGAATACCTCGACGTCAACAAGTTGGAACCGCTCGACCGGCAATTTCTGGTCGAACGCCAACTGATCAGCCGCGAACACGCCGAAAGCGAGGGCGCCCGCGGCGTGGCGATCGACCCCAGCGAGCAGGTCAGCCTGATGATCAACGAAGAGGATCATCTGCGCATCCAGGTGATGCACAGCGGCCTCGATCTGCAGGCCGCCTGGGAACAGATCAACACACTCGACGACCTGATCGAAGCCAAGGTCACCTATGCCTTCAACGAACGCCTCGGCTACCTGACCGCCTGCCCCACGAACGTCGGCACGGGCATGCGGGTCAGCGTGATGCTGCACCTGCCGGCCCTGGTCATCACGCGGCAGATCGACAAGCTGTTCCGCTCGCTGCAGAAGATCAGCCTGGCGGTGCGCGGCCTGTATGGCGAAGGCTCGCAGGCGATGGGCGACTTCTACCAGATCAGCAACCAGATCACGCTCGGCCGCAGCGAAGAAGACCTGGTCAAGCAGGTCGGCGACGTAGTGCCGATGATCATCGATTACGAGCGCAAGGCCCGCGACTTCCTGGTTCGCGAAAGCCACGAGAACCTGCACGATCGCGTGAGCCGGGCCTACGGCATTTTGCGAACCGCGCAGACGATCAGCTCCGAAGAGACCATGCACCTGCTTTCGAGCGTGCGGATGGGCGTCAACCTGGGCCTGATCTCCGACCTGGAAATCCCCACGCTCAACAAGCTGTTCATCCACACGCAGCCGGCCCACCTGCAGAAGCTCAGCGGCGCGGAACTCGACACCGCCGACCGCAACATCGAGCGCGCGCGCTACCTGCGCCGCTACCTCGCCAAAGAAAACGGCGAGGCATCCGAGAACAACTGAGACGGCCCTCATTCCCGCCCAAAGGAGCAGGCATACTCCCTGAGCGGCGGCCTGCGCGGCCGTTCGACGCGGTACGAAATGACAGCTCCCTCAGCCGTTGCCGGGCGGCACATGGAATCTGCCTGCTACTTTGAAGGCTGCGCCAAAACGCCGCCTACAATTCTTGCCGCCCTGCCGCTTTTCCGGCCGCCGCCGGCGCCTTCAGAAATCCGACGATCGCACCGCGATCGGCGCCTAGTTCCGCGGCCCGACGAAAGAACAACCGCGACCGTTCCGCCTGGCCGTCGAAATAAAGCGTCACGCCGAGCAGGAACATTAAGTCGGCGTCTTCACGGCCGTCGCCAGCATCGCTCGCCAGGCGCTCCAACAGGGCCAGCTTGGCCAGGCGATTATCCCCATACAGTTCGTCCAGGCGGAAGGCCGATTGCGGCCACTCGGCGTTCATCGCCAGGCCTCGCCGCAGCGTTTTTGCCGCCTGAGCGTACCGACCTATCGCGACCAGCGAAAAGCCCTGGCGAAAATAGACGTCGGCCAGGTCGGCGCGGCGATCGCCGCCTTCTTGTAGCGCTGGTAGGCTTCGGAATACTCTTGCGCCTGAAAGTGCTCGTCGCCGTAGGTAATAAACTGCCGGGCCCGAGCCAGCGACTCGGCGTTGGAAACGCGACCTTTCTTCTGTTTCGCCTCCTTGCCGTCGTCGGCCAGCACGCCGAACCCGCCGACACCGGGCCTTGGCGCTCCCTTTACTCCGGCGGCATTGCCAGCCCCGGCCTTCCCCGCGCCGTTGGCAGCGCCCATCGCAGGCAAGTTCAATGCCGGCGCGACAGGCGCGTTCCAACCCACGAATCCGTTGACCGCTTGAGGACCGTTCAGCATCAGCGGCGCCGGCACGACCGCCGGCAAGGCGTTCCCGTTCCAGACGGGCCCGAAATACGGGATGCCATACCAGGCGTACAGATAGGGCGAAGCCGCCGACCAGGCTCCGACTCCGCCGTACGGATAATACGGCTGGTTGAAGGCCGAAGGGTGGTGATGCCCGCCGTGATGCGGCGATGAGCGTCCGCCAGCGGGCGCATTGGCAGGGGCCTGCTGCGGCGGGTGCGCCTGCGGAGCGCCGCGCTGGGGATGTACGACGGCCCGACCCGCCAACGGCGCATGAGGCAAGAGCTGTGCCTGCACTGCGCCGATAGGCGCCGCGAGCAAATACGCAATCGTCGGCGCCCGAGATCTTTGGCCGTCGCATCCGCTGCTGTCGCCTCCGTCGATCGCATTCGTCGCCCAACGGGCATTATTGACCTTGGTAGAAACAAGGGCAAGCGATCCTCCGAAGGCAGTTTACAAAGATTTCTTGCTGGGCTCAGGCCGGCTGCCGATTTGGGCAATTCGGCGGATGTGGGAACCCCCGTTTGGCCCCGCACCCTACGCATTCCTGCCTGCGGCTGCGAGCTCTCGCCTCCCGCTCGCAGCCACTTATTGCCCATTGAATGAAGGTAACGAGCGCCACCACAAGGCATCCTGCGCCAAATAGCGTCCACGGCGAGGACGAGACTCGCCATGAGAAGAGCGCAGCGACGATTAAGCCTGACGATGCCCACGACGGCAAATCGAATGCGATGCCACAACGACCCCGGCCGTGTATCCATGCAGGAATGCTGCCGAGGTCGGCATTCCAAGAAGTCTGTGAATGAACGTGGGCTTAAGCATGCCTCAATACCATCCTCTGCCGCGACGGGCTCGCGCTCGGCGAGGTTTGGTTGGCGTTCTCTGCGCGGCTCTGCAACGTCTGCAGCGCCGCCCGCTCCCTCTCAGCACATGCTGGCCTGGCCCAGCAGCGTACGCAGCGCGGTCATGCCGATCTCGCTCAGTTGCCGGGCGGGCACTCGCCAGATCTGCGGGTTCATCAATTCTAGCGAAATGTATCCGCCGTAATCGATGGCCCGCAGTGCGTCCAGAATCGGCTGCAGTTGAAAGTCGCCGTCGCCGGGCAGAATCCGGTCGCTGTCGGCGGCCAGCTCGCGCGGCGTGCCGGCCAGGTCGCTGAGCTGCACGTGGAACAGGTTTCCGGCGTGCAGGTAGCCCAGGTCTTCGAGCTTGCTGGAGCCGAGATAGTAATGAAAAACGTCGAAGCAAATTCCCACGTGAGGCGAGCCGGTCTCGGCGACCAGCGCAGCGGCCGTTTGCAGGTTGTTGCCAAACGCGGCTGAAGCCTGAAACTCCAGCGCCAGTCGCACGCCTTGTTCGCCCGCCCGAACCGCCGCTTGCCCCAGCGAAGCTTGCACGCGGTCGAGGTCCTGCTGCACGAGCGGCCCGGCGACGTCGATGGCCGTTACCAAAGTCTCTACGCCAAGTCGCTTTGAGCATTTCCAGCCGGCGACTGAAGTGATCCCAGTGCGCTGCGCCGGGCCTCCCCCTGACTGGCCAGCAGACCCCCTTGAAAGCTGGCGACCGGTGCGGCCATTTCGTGCTCTTCGAGCAGCCGACGCACGTCATCCAACGTGTGCTGCTCGAGATAAGTTTCCAGTTTGCCTAGCCAGATTTCCATCGCATGGCAGGCGCCGGCGGCATAGTCCTCAACGTCTTTCTCGAACGGCGAGTGGAGCGTACAGACCTGGCTGATAGCGGGCTTCATAATTACTTCCCATCCGTGGCATCAGTGTTATCCGTGCTCGCAGTTATCCGTGGTCGCTTTGGCGGCGGGAGCGGACCGGGGATTTCACACGCTTGGGTAAGGCTGGCTACGCAGTCTTCCTCTTCTAATTCTACGCACTCGTAAGTTTACCCGTTATCTCCGGCACGCAGTCGTCCACTTTGACCCGCCATTGCTCCAAGCTGTCGCGGTCGCGGATCGTCACGGTGCCGTCGGTGAGCGTCTGGCCGTCGACGGTGATGCAGTACGGCGTGCCGATCTCGTCCTGCCGGGCGTAGCGGCGGCCGACGGCGCCCTTCTCGTCGTAGAACACGTTGAGGCTTCGTTTGAGCGCGCGGTAAATCTGCTGGGCGACCTCCGGCATGCCGTCTTTCTTGACCAGCGGAAAGACGGCCGCCTTGATCGGCGCCAGCCGGGGGTGGAGCTTCAACAGCGTCCGGGCCCGCGGCTTGCCGTTTTCGTCAGGCACGGCGTCCTCCGTGTACGCCTCGCAGAGGAAGGCCAGCGTGGCCCGATCGGCGCCGGCCGAGGGCTCGATCACGTGCGGCACGTAGCGCTCGCGCGTCTCGTCGTCGAAGTAGCGACAGATCCTTGCCGCTGCCGCGGTGCCGCGGCTTGCCGTCGTCGTCGAGTTCGACCACCAGCTCATCGCCTTGCCGCACCAGCTTGCCTTCCATGTGGCTGCGCAGGTCGAAGTCGCCGCGATGGGCGACGCCTTCCAGCTCGCCGAACTCGCCCGGCGGCAGGAACGGGAAAGCGTACTCGATGTCGGCCGTGCCGCACGAATAATGGCTCAGTTCGTCCGGGTCGTGGTCGCGCAGCCGCAGCCGCTCGCCCGCCAGGCCCAGATCGGTGTACCAGCGGTAACGCCGGTCGCGCCAATACTGGTACCACTCGGGCGACTGCTTCGGATGGCAGAAGAACTCGATCTCCATCTGCTCGAACTCGCGCGAGCGGAACGTGAAGTTCCGCGGCGTGATCTCGTTGCGGAAGCTCTTGCCCATCTGCGCGATGCCGAACGGCACCGCCACGCGGGTGCTGTCCACCACGTTCTTGAAGTTGACGAAAATGCCCTGCGCCGTTTCCGGCCGCAGAAACGCCGCGCCCTCTTCGCCGCCCAAGGCGCCGACGTTGGTCTTGAACATCAAGTTGAATTCGCGGGGCTCGGTGAGCGTGCCGAGCGATTTGGCGTCGGGGCCGAGCGTCTGCGAAAAATCCGTCACCTTGGTCAGGCTGATCAGTTCGCCTTCCCAAACTAACTGGGCGGCGTCTTTAGCCCGCAGGTTGAAGAACTTCAGCGCCTTGGCCTCGGTATATTCCTCTTCCGTCTTCTCGCTGTCGCCGCCCGAGGGGGTCGTGACGAAAACCTTCTGGCCCTTGGCCGCAACCCAGCGGCCTTTGACCTGGTCGTGGCGATAGCGTTTCTTCGACTCGCGGCAATCGACCATGAAGTCGTGGAACAGGTCGTAATGGCCCGAGCACTTCCAGACCTGCGGATGCATGATGATCGTGCAATCGAGGCCAACCATCTGAAAGGCGGCCGGGGCGCCCGGCGGCGGCGCCAATTCATCGTGGCCCGTGACCATGTCGCGCCACCAGGCCTCTTTGACGTTCCGCTTCAGTTCCACGCCCAGCGGGCCGTAGTCCCAGAAGCCGTTCAGGCCGCCGTAGATTTCGCTCGACTGAAACATGAAGCCTCGCCGTTTGCAGAGCGAGACGAGTTTTTCCATTTCCATGGGCGGAGAAGACAAGTTAGGAGTCTGAAATTAGCAACATCGGCGAACGGGTGCGTAGGGTGGGCATTGCCCACCGCTGCTGAGCGGTATGACGCCGCCGCTTCCGCAATATTCCAAGTTGGGCAGTGTACCGCCGACGGGGGCGATTGGTCTAGGAGCAACGGCAATTCGGAATCACCCAAGAGCGCGAATACGCCACTCGTCCAACGACAGTTCCGGCACGACGTCAAACCGGTCCACTTGGGCGGCGACCTCGATATCGTGACCAAGTCCGGCATCGATCAGGTTGCGCGCTCCGTGTGAATGGCGAAGCTGTTGAGTCAATGCCGCGATCTCTTCAAAGCGGGCGTTGGCCCCGGCCGATAGATCGATCCCGTCGGCAGCCAGCAGGTTCTGATAGCACTCGCGTGCGATCCGGCAAGCATCGTTTTGCTCCGGCTTTTCGCTCGTCCGCTCGCGCAGCAGGCAATGGACGATGCGCCCGGCAAACAACGCGTCTTCGCGGGTGACCTTTCCGTCGGTGCCGGCGCAGAGCAAGTGGACCCGCTCTTCCCGAACCAGGCTGCGGGCGATCGCCGAGGCGTTAACAAAGGCGCCGACCAGCACGCGCTTCGCCTGGCGGCAGAGCATCATGGCCCGGGTGCCGTTGGTGGTGGTCAGCACGACGGTTTTGCCGCCGACGGTTGTATGATGGTACTCTTCCGGCGAGTTGCCCAGATCAAAGCCCTCGATCTTCACGCCGCCGCGTTCGCCGCCCAGCAAGGCCGTTCCGGCCGTAAAACCGGCCGCCACGCGCCGCGCCTCTTCGATCTCCAGACACGGAATGACCTCGCGCACGCCGGCCGCTACGGCATGGATGATAGTCGTCGTCGCCCGCAGCACGTCAATGACGACCACGGCGCCGCCGGCCAACTCGTCGGCGCTGGTCAGCTTGGGCAGAAAATGTACGTTGAGCAGTTGCATGGCTAGATCATAGGATTTCCGGTTCAAATGCGATACCGTGTCCTCGCCCCCATGCTCTGCGTGACAGCGCCGACACAAGACTCCGTTCCGCTCGCCGCAGGCGAGCGGGGGACGTCGGTCCCCTGGTAACGCAGATCGACTAATCTGCGTTGCCGCGCCAGCGAGCCGTAGCCAGCGGCGCAATCCGGGCGCCGCCGCAACACGGCGCCTGACGTCTCCGGCTCGCCAGTGTCGGCTTTCGCTCCCGCAAAAGCACGTCCTTTCGCGGGGGCGAAAGGCGACAAAACCGAGGCTGACGCCTCGGGCTCGCCAAGATCGGCTCCCCGAGCTCTCCAGTAGATTGAGACCGGCCGGCGGTTGTCGGTTCGCGGCGGGCGGTTAGAATCGGCGGCAATTTCCTCCGCCGCCACCGAGTGCAAAACGACTCATGCCCGCCAACTCGCTGCCCGATTTTCTCGAAGAGCTGGAACAAGCGGGAGAATTGGCGCGGATTGCCGTCGAAGTCGATGCGGAGTTGGAGGCGGCCGCCATCACCGAGCAGGTCGCCAAGGCCGGCGGCCCGGCCCTGTTCTTCGAACGCGTCAAAGGGCATCATCCGCCGCTGGTTACGAACTTGCTCGGTTCACACTCGCGGCTTTGCCGAGCGCTGGGCGTCGGTTCGCTCGACGAGTTGGCAGATCGCCTGGCGCCCGAAGCGCCGGCGTCGGCCGGTTGGCTGGAGCGGATCAAGTCGCATTCGCCGCTGACCGTCGCCGCCAAAGGCCCGACTAAGACCATCCGCAGCGGAGTCTGCCAGCAAGTCGTCAAGCTGGGGCGTGACGTTAACCTGCTGGAGTGGCCGGCGCTTCGCTGCTGGCCGCTCGAACCGCGGCGCTCGATTACCGCCGGGCTGCTGCTGACGCAAGATCCCGAAAACGGCGATCGCAAGCTGGAATCGGTCCCGCTGGAGATCGTCGATCGGACCAGGCTAGCCATTGGTTGGCGGCGCTACCACGCGGGGCTGCGTCATCTGGAACAGCATCGCCGTCGCGGCGATCGGATGCCCGTCGCCGTGTGGATCGGCGCCGATCCGGCCTTGGCCGTCGCAGCGGCGGCGCCCTTGCCGGCCGATGCCGACAGCTTCGCGTTTGCCGCCTTGCTGCGGCGCCGGCCGCTCGATTTGGTCAAGTGTCGCTTGCACGAGCTGGAAGTTCCCGCCGAGGCGGAGCTTGTCATCGAAGGCTTCGTCGATCCCGAAGCGCCCGCTCGACCAGCGGCCCGTGGGGCCAGGTCGACGGCCGCTACAGCGTGCCGGGCGAGGCCTGGCTGCTGGAGACCTCGACCGTGACGCATCGCACGAACCCGGTTTTCATCGCCGCCGTGCCTGCTGCTCCGCCCAGCGAAGCCAGCGTGATCGATCGGGCCATCGAGCGGCTCTGGCTGCCGCTGGTCAAGCAGGCCGTGCCGGAACTGGTCGATTACGCCCTCATCGAGCAGGCCGGCCCGCAAAAGCTGGCCGTGCTCTCGATCCACAAGAGCTTTCCCGGCCAGGCTCGCAAAGCCGCCAGCGGCTTCTGGGGGCTCGACGCCTGCATGTTCGTCAAGCTGGTGGTGGTGGTCGATGCCGGCGTGGACGTCCGCGACTATTCCAAGGTTTTGCTGACCGTCGCCACGAACGCCGCCGGAGGACGAGACGTGTTCTTTCACGCCGGACCGCCACACCCGTTCGACCAAGTCCCCCTTGGCGACGACCGCCAGATGGGAATCGACGCTACGGCGAAGCTGCCGGAAGAGCACGCCGGACCCCGGCCGGAAAAGCTCGCCGCCAGCCCGCAGGCGGTTGACCTGATCCGGGGGCGTTGGTCAGAGTATGGGTTGGGGCCGGGTTAATCCATGCGGCTGCATGGCGGTCTAGATATGGGTGGATGCAAGTCGCCTATCGCTTCCGCTTGCGGCCGCCATTGCCAATGGGCATGGCTTCCAGATCGGTCGCCAACAACAGGTCGATGACATTCCAGGTATCGTCGGGTTGATAAACGATCACCGTGCGGCCGCTCGGCGCGGAAGCCATGAACTCGCGGCTGCGTACGACGATGGATCGACCGTCGGCCAAATGAATCTCGAACGGCCGGAACGGCTGAGCCTCGTAAAAAGTACGAATTTGGTCGATCGTCATTCGATCTCGTTTTTTTCGAATTGTCCGAGAGTTGTTTCCGAATCTGATGGTATTTTATCCGGGATGCCCGCCAGCCTCAAACCTCGTCACAGCCCTCTTCGCGTTGGTCTTTTATGGTCGTCGATAAATCGGAAGCTCGCGTCCGCCGTATGTTTGGCGAAATCGCCGGACGCTACGACTTCCTCAACCATCTGCTGTCGCTCAATATCGATCGCTATTGGCGCTGGCAAACCGTTCGCAAGGTCCCGCCCGGCGCCGACGGTCCCATTCTCGACCTGTGTACCGGCACAGGCGACCTGGCCTTGGCGTACCATCGCGCCAGCGGCGGTCGCACGAAGATTGTCGGCGCCGACTTTTGCCGCCCGATGTTGCTGGTCGGCAATCGAAAACGGGAACACGCCGGGCTGAACGGCGAACTCACGTTCGTCGAGGCCGATGCCCAGCGGTTGCCGTTTCCGGACGACCATTTTTCCATCGTCTGCGTCGCCTTCGGCCTGCGGAACGTGACCAATACCGACCGGGGCCTGAGCGAGATGGCGCGAGTCTGCCAGCCGGGCGGCAAGGTGGCCGTGCTGGAGTTCTCGCATCCCCGCTGGCAGCCGTTCAAGTCCCTTTATGGCTGGTACTTTCGCCAGGTGCTGCCCCGCATCGGCCAGGCGCTGGCGAGAAATCGCCAAGACGCTTACAGCTACCTGCCGGCCAGCGTGGGCGAATTTCCCTGCGGCGAGGCGCTGGCCGAGCGGATGCGAGCGGCCGGCCTCAACGATGTAACCTACTACCCGCTGACCTTGGGCGTGGCCACGCTCTACGTAGGCGCCAAATGAAACTCAACTTCGTGCTCGGCATCACCGGCGCCAGCGGGGCGATTTACGCGGTCCGCCTGCTCGACGTGCTGCTGGCCGCCGGCTGCAACGTGCAACTTTCCATTAGCCCGGCCGGTCAGACCGTGCTGCGACAGGAGCTGGGTTTGAACGTCGACCTGGAGGAATTCCTGCTCGAACAATTGCTACCGGGTCGTGAACAACTGGAAGCGGCCGATTGTCACGCCGTGCTGCGCGAAACGCTCGTCGTCCCGGCCTCGGTTTCCATGACGCCTCCCGCGAGCCCACGCGGAACCGCCCGGTATTACCACTACCGCGACCTGATGGCGCCGATTGCCAGCGGCTCGTCGCTGACCGGCGGCATGGTCGTCTGCCCCTGTTCGGGCGGAACTCTGAGCGCCATCGCTCACGGCGCGGCCGAAAACCTGATCCATCGGGCGGCGGACGTGCATCTGAAAGAACGGCGGAAGTTGGTGCTTGTGCCGCGCGAGACGCCGCTGTCGATCATTCAACTGGACAACATGCGGCGGGCGGTCGAGGCCGGCGCGGTCGTGTTGCCGGCCATGCCGGGCTTTTATCATGGCGTGCAATCGATTCGCGACCTGGTCGACTTTGTCGTGGCGAGGATCTGCGATCAGCTTGGCGTGCGTCACTCGCTCATGCGTCGCTGGGGAGAATAGTTCGTGCTGCACCGTCTGCGATTGATCCTGGAAATGATCCGCTTCAGCCACACGCTGTTTGCGCTGCCGTTTGCGCTGCTCTCGGCCGCCATGGCCTGGCGCACGGGCGACGCCTCGCTGAGCTGGCGCTGGCAGGATTTTCTGGGCATCGTGCTGTGCATGGTCTTCGCCCGCAGCACGGCGATGGCGTTCAATCGGCTGACTGATCGCAAGCTCGATGCTATGAACCCGCGCACGCAAACGCGGCACATTCCGGCGGGCTTGTTGAGCGTCGGCAGCGTGGCGGCGTTTGCCGTCGCCTGCGCGGCGGCATTTGTAGCGAGCACGTTGTTATTCCTGCCGAACCGCTGGCCGATTTACTTGTCCGTACCCGTGCTGGTTTTCTTGTGCGGCTACAGCTTGACGAAGCGTTTTACGGCGCTGGCCCATTTCTGGCTGGGCGCGGCGCTGGCCCTGGCGCCGATCGCGGCCTGGATCGCCTTGCGGGCCGAACTGGCCTGGCCGCCCGTCGTGCTGGGCGCCGCGGTCATGCTGTGGGTCGCCGGGTTCGACATCATTTACGCCTGTCAGGACGTGGAAGTCGATTCGCAACTCGGCCTGCACAGCGTGCCGGCCCGGCTGGGCGTGCAGGCCCGCCTTGCGATTGGCGGCCGCCTGCCACCTGGGCATGGTGCTGCTGTTATTCGCCTTGCCGCTGGTCTATCCACAGCTCGGCGGGCTGTACCTGGCGGGCATTGCTTGCGTCGCCGCTCTTTTGATTTATGAACACCGCCTGGTGCGGCCCGACGACCTGACCCGCGTCAACCTTGCCTTTTTCCACGTGAACGCCGTCGTCAGCATCGGGTTGTTCCTGGTCGGCACGCTCGATTTATACTGGCCGAGATGAGAAGACAACACGATCTCCGACTGACGTACTGCAGCCGCTCGGTTTTTTTGCGAGTTGCGACGCGTCGATGCCGCAAGTGGAGCCAATTATCGGTCATGGACGATAATGCAAAACGCAAAATGCAAAACGAAAAAGTCAAAATGGGACAACACGGTTTTGCATTTTGCGTTTTGCATTTTGCATTTTGACTTAACTGCGGCCCGCCAAGGGTCAGCCCCTTAGCGCCGCCCGATGGCCGAGCCAGGGCGTTCCCTATCGCAAGGCCGAACGCTACGATAAAGATTCTGCCACCCAAAGCCTTACGCAAGCTCATGATCAACGCCAACCAACCCACTCTGGAATCGATTCGCGATAAAGTGCTGGCCGGCGAGCGGCTGTCGTTCGACGACGGGCTGTTCCTGTATCGGCCCGAAGTCGACCTGAACGCCCTGGGCGAACTGGCCAACATCGTCCGCGAGCGCAAGAACGGCAACTTCGCGTATTACAACATCAATACGCATCTGAATCCGACGAACGTCTGCGTCTACCGCTGCGTCTTCTGCGCTTTCCGCTCCGATCTGCGCGACCCGAAAGGGTACGTGATGAGCGACGAGCAGATCCTGGAGCGCGGCCGCGAGGCGGTCGAGAACGGCTGCACCGAGATGCACATCGTCGGCGGCCTGCATCACCAGATGGCGTACGAGTGGTACGTCAACGTCATTCGCATCCTGCACGAGGCCTATCCCAAGCTGCACCTCAAGGGCTGGACCGGCGTCGAGATCAATTGGTTCCAGCACCTGACCAAAAAGCCGTTGCGCGAGATCCTGCAGGACCTGATCGATGCCGGCTTGGGCAGCATGCCGGGCGGCGGCGCCGAGATCTTCCATCCCGAGGTGCGCGACCACATTTGCGAACACAAGGCCGACGCCCAGAACTGGCTCGACATCCACCGCACGGCCCACGAGCTGGGGCTGAAGACCAACTGCACGATGCTCTACGGCCACATCGAACAGCCGCTGTCACCGCATCGACCATCTGATCCGCCTGCGCGAGCTGCAGGACGAGACCGGCGGGTTTCAGACGTTCATTCCGCTGGCGTTCCATCCCGAGAACACGGGGCTGGATCACATCCGCAAGCCCTCGGCTCTGACCGATCTGCGGACGATGGCCGTCAGCCGCTTGATGCTCGACAACATTCCGCACATCAAGGCCTATTGGATCATGCTCGGCATCGGCACGGCCCAAATGGCGCTTTCCTACGGCGCCGACGATCTCGACGGCACCGTGCGTCACGAGTTGATCTACCACGACGCCGGCGCCGAAACGCCCGAGATTCTCTCCGTCGACGACATCCGCCGCCTGATCGCCGAGGCCGGCCGCGAGCCGGTCGAGCGCGACACGGTCTATAACCGCGTCATCCGCAACGGCGCGGAGTGGCAGACGGCGGAGCCGATTGCGGTCGGGGCGTGAGCAATATGCGAAATCAGCAAAATGGAAAGGCAAACGACAAAAACCACCATCGCATCGTCACGGCGGTGTCGCTCCTCGTCGGTTTGTTCCTGTATTTTGCATTCAGGTTCAGTTGGCTCGGCGAAGATATGGCTAGGTTCTCGACGCTTTATCTTGTTCTCATGCTCACAGTTTTGGGAGGCGCGGTCCTGACGGAGTTAGGAGTGCGCCGCCGTCGGTTCGCCTTTGAGCGATTTTTTGAGCGCAAGGCCGATAACGACAAGCAAGACGCAGCATCGCGCTAGCGAGCCGAGCACCGCGGAGTTTCGTCGCAGCGCCGTGATTGTAGCAACCGGTCCCGTTGGTTCGACCTTGGCTGAGGGAACGACCCCGCTGATCCGGATCGAACGAGCGGAACATGTTTGCATGTCTTAGCTGCAGCGCGGTGTGATTCATCATCCTATCCCGCAGCCCTAGGTACTCGAATAGCGGCAAGACCTGCCAGCCCAGAAAGGGCGAGACCGCTCGCAGCGCCCGTGGCGCCCGTTGGGGCTTTTGCGACGAATGGTATATATCATTCCTAGGGCTTCGCCCAGGCTGATGAGTTGCGCACCTTCGGTGCTGTTTCGGCCGCAAGAGAGTCGTCTTTCGCTCCGGCGAAAGAACGTCGTTTCGCGGGAGCGAAAGGCGACAATCCACGACCCGCTGCATCCAACCTGCGTATTTGAATGCGGCTATGCAAAGATATACTGAAGCGCAACCGTCAGGAGAGATGAACCTTGCCCGACAAGCGCATGCATCGCGGCCCGCATCCGGAAGATGCGAAATTGTTCGCCGAACAAAACGGGCCGCGGCTGCGGGCGGCATCGGCCGATTTGTCGTGGCTGTTGTCGCGGGGCTATGCCAGCGATTCCTCATTGAAGCTGGTCGGCGATCGTTACGATCTTGCCCGGCGACAGCGGATCGCCGTGGCGCGGTCGGCTTGCTCGGATGAATCGCTCCAGCGCAGGCGACAGAGTAGGGCAGGGCTCGAAGAGTTGGCGGGCCAGCCGCTGGCCATCGACGGCTACAACGTGCTGATCACGGTCGAAGCGGCGCTGGCCGGCGGCGTGATCTTGCGGGGCCGCGACGGCTGCTATCGCGATCTGGCCAGCGTCCACGGCACGTTTCGCCGCGTCGAAGAAACCTTTCCGGCCATCGAATTGCTCGGCACGTTCCTGGCCGAGTTGAACGTGGGACCTTGCACATGGCGCCTCGACAGTCCGGTTTCGAACAGCGGCCGGTTGAAAGGCTGCCTGCTGCAAATCGCCGAGCAGCGAGGATGGAACTGGTCGGTCGAATTGTCGACTAATCCCGACCAGGTTCTGATCGCCTCTCCCGAGATCGCGGCCACCGCCGACAGCGTGATTCTCGACGGCTGCCGTCGTTGGGCGAACTTGACCGTCCCGCTCATCGGCGAGCGAATTCCGTCGGCGTGGATTGTCGATCTTTCAGCATAGGCGCTCGCCTCGATGTTTTTTCGCCGGAGACGCGAACGAGATTCGTTCGCATTTCGGGCACGTTCGACGCGACAAGCGCGATTTCTTTGCGTGCGACGAGGATTTCCCGCGATTCGGTTGGCAGGAGCCAAGGAAAGTCACAACGCAAAGGGAAAACTGAAATGCGTTTTCCCCCATTTTTACTTTTGCATTTTGCATTTTGCGTTACCAATGCCGACAACCGGCTTGCCTGCCCTGCCGACGGTTGCGCCCGGAAGCGCATCGCCCTGCCGCCCCTGCCGGGGCTAAACGACGACAAAATCGGACGCTCCTCCAGGGGCTGGCGCCCCTGGCTACATCCTGACGTCCCTACGGGACTACTTGAGTGGCGGCTCTCTCGCGGGCTGGAGCATGTTGCGAAAGCGTCCGAGTCCGCCCCAATTCGCCGAAGTGTTTGCAACACGGCGCCCGCCGCGGAGCGGCGACATGTTATAGCCAGGGGCGCCAGCCCCTGGAGGATCATCCCCCGCGGGCCGATCAGCCCCGGCAGGGGCGACAGGAGAATTCGGCGCCGGCGACGGATTTCATTTTCCAGAGGACGAATCGGGATCGACCCGTCGCCCCGTTTCGCCGTGCGCCTGCGTCCCTCAACGATTGCAATCCTTCGGCCGGGCGTTCCGCGCCCGCCCTCCCCCGTTTTGCCAAAAACTACCCGAGATCTGGCAGACTTGCCCGGTTGGCGCGGTTATACTTAAGGCTTACCGCGGCCGGCGATGCGTGCGACGAGGGGCCGCCCTCAGACGGCCCGCCGCTGCAGCGTCCCTCCTGCCATCCGCGCCGGTTCGCAAGACGACTGCCGGGAAACTCCTGCCAAACGGCTTATGTCGACCGACGCGATAGGCTTTCACGGCGCGGATATGTTTCGCAGTTCAATCAGATCTCACCGACACAGCGGCGCCCGTCGGCGCTCCGATGTGCAGCGGTGAATCGCTCAAGCATTGCCCAGACCCAAACTCTTCGATCGAGAGCACAAGGAACCTCCTTCATGAAGCGGATTGTCTTCGTCCTGCTGGCTGCGACGGCGTGCTCCGTCGCCCAGGCCGCCTCGCTGGAACTCAAGCCGGGAGATCACGTCTCCTTCATCGGCAATACGCTGGCCGAACGGATGCAGCACCACGGCTGGCTCGAGACGCGGCTGCAGAGCCGCTTTTCCCAGCACAAGTTGAGCTTCCGCAATCTCGGCTTCCCGGGCGATGAACTGACGCTGCGGCTGCGTTCGGCCAACTTCGGCACGCCGGACGAATGGCTGGCGCGGACCAAGACCGACGTCGTGTTCGCTTTCTTCGGCTACAACGAATCGTACGGCGACGAAGCGGGACTGGCCAAGTTCAAGCAAGACCTCGACGCCTTCGTCAAGAACACGCTCGGCCAGAAGTACAACGGCAAAGACGCTCCCCGGCTGGTGCTGTTCTCGCCGATCGCCCATGAAAACCTGCACGACCGCAACCTGCCCGACGGCAAAGAGAATAATCGCCGCATCGCACTCTACACCGCAGCCATGGCCGAAGTCGCCAAGGCCAACGACGTCGCGTTCGTCGATCTGTATCACCCCACGCTCGAGATTCTACAAGGGCGCCAAACAGCCGCTGACCATCAACGGCGTTCATCTGAACGAGCACGGCGACGCTCTGCTGGCCGCGGCGATCGAGCAGGCGTTGTTCCCCGCGGGACCGGCGATCAAGCGCGACGCGAAGCAACTCGAACAACTCCGGCAGGCCGTGCTCGACAAGAACTTCTTCTGGTTCGAGCGCTATCGCACCGTCGACGGCTACTCGATCTTCGGCGGCCGGGCCGATCTGAAATTCGTCGAAGGCCAGACCAACCGCGTCGTCATGGATCGCGAGATGGAAGTACTCGACGTGATGACGGCCAACCGCGACCGGCGAGTGTGGGCCGCTGCCCAGGGCAAGGAGTTGAAAGTCGACGACGGCAACACGCCGCCGTTCATCCCCGTAGTGACCAACAAGCCGGGCCCCGGCCCCAACGGCGCCCACTTGTTCATGAGCGGCGAGGAAGACGTCGCCGCGCTCACGCTGGCGCCGGGTTTGAAGGCCAACTTGTTTGCCAGCGAGGAGATGTTCCCCGAGTTGGCCAACCCCGTGCAGATGGCCTTCGACGTAAAAGGGCGGTTGTGGGTCGCCACCATGCCCAGCTATCCGCACTGGAAGCCGAACGAAGAAATGAACGACATGGTCCTCATCCTCGAGGACGTCGACGGCGACGGCCGCGCCGACAAACGGACGGTATTCGCCGACAAACTGCACGTGCCGACCGGCCTGGAGTTTTACAACGGCGGGCTGCTGATCGGCCAGCAGCCCGACTTGATGTATTTGAAAGACACCGACGGCGACGACGTGGCCGATTATCGCGAGCGCGTGCTGGAGGGGCTCGACTCGGCCGACACGCACCACGCGATGAACAGCTTCACGCTCGATCCGGGCGGCGCCCTCTACTTCCAGGAAGGCACGTTCCACCACACGCAGGTCGAAACGCCCTACGCTCCGTCGGAGCGCCTGCGCCAACGCCGGCGTGTTCCGCTACGAGCCGCGCACGCAGAAGTTTGAAGTCTACGTGACCTACGGCTTTGCCAACCCGCACGGCCACGTCTTCGATCGCTGGGGCCAGGACGTGGTGACCGACGGCACAGGCTCGCAGACGTACTTCGCCACGGCCTTCTCCGGCCATCTCGATTTTCCGCAAAAGCACCCGCGGATGGACACGGTCTACAAGCAGTGGACGCGTCCCTGCCCGGGCACCGAGGTGCTATCCAGCCGGCACTTCCCCGACGAGATGCAGGGCAACCTGCTGGTCGGCAACGTGATCGGCTTTCAGGGCATTTTGCAGTACAAGCTCAACGAGAAGGAGTCGGGCTTCGAAGGGGTCGAAGCCGAGCGGCTCGTGCAATCGAGCGACTTGAACTTCCGCCCGACCGACATCGAAATCGGACCGGACGGCGCGATCTACTTCACCGAGTGGCAGAACCCGATCATCGGCCACATGCAGCACAACCTCCGCGATCCCAGCCGCGACCGCACGCACGGCCGCGTCTACCGGATCACCTATGAAGGACGCGAACTGCTGAAGCCGGCAAAAATCGCCGGGCAGCCGATCGACAAGCTGCTCAACTTGCTCAAGCAGCCTGAAGCCCGGGTGCGTTACCGCGCCAAGATCGAGCTGGGCGGCCGCGACAGCGACGAAGTGGTGACGGCGCTGGAAAAGTGGATCGCAGCGCTCGACAAGAACGACGCCGACTACCAGCACCACCTGATGGAAGGCCTGTGGGTCTATCAGTACCACAACGTCGTCAACGAAGCATTGCTGAAACAGATGCTCCGCTCGCCCGATTACCACGCCCGCGCCGCGGCCACCCGCGTGCTGTGCTACTGGCGAGACCGCGTCTCTGACCCGATCGGCCTGTTGCGGGTGCAGGCAAACGACAACTATCCGCGCGTGCGGTTGGAAGCGGTCCGGGCGTGCAGCTTTTTCCGCGACGGCAAGGCCGCCGAGGCCGCCTTGCTGGCGCTGAAGCACCCGATGGACTATTACCTGAACTACACGCTGACGGAAACGATGCGGCAGCTCGAGCCGTATTGGAAGAAAGCGATCCAGGAAGGCGGCTCGTTCGCCGCCGACAATCCGGCCGGCGTCGACTATTTACTCAAGAACGTCAGCACGGCTGAGCTGGCCAAGCTGCCGCGCACGGCGCTGGTCTACCAGGCCTTACTCTCGCGGCCGGGCATCGATCACCACAACCGGCACGAAGCGGTCGAGGCGCTGGCCAAGCTGAACCATAGCAACATCGCGGCCGAACTGCTGGCGGCCATGGAACGGCTGGACGGCAGCGAAGCGGAGCATAGCAAGCTGGTACTGCAAGATCTGGCCCATCTGCTGGCCGGCCAGCCGGCCGACGACTTGCACCGCTTGCAGGACCGGATCGCCAAGCTGGCTTTTTCGGCAAAGCGTCCCTTCACGCGGGAAATCGCCTACGTCGCCCTGGCCACGGCCGACGGCTCGATTGACCGCGTCTGGGCCAACGCTTCGAAGTCGGCCCGCACGATGACCGATCTGATCGCCGCATTGGCCGTCATTCCCGACGCCAAGCTGCGCGCCACGGCCTATCCCAAGATCGAGCCGCTGTTGCACAAGCTGCCGGCCGACCTGGCGGCGCAGTTGAAGGACAGCCGCGGCACGATCGGACGTTACGTCCGCATTGAACTGCCGGGCGATCGGCGCACGCTGACTCTGGCGGAAGTGCAGGTCTATAGCGACGGGGTGAACGTCGCCGCGCAGGGCAAGGCCTCGCAATCGACCACCAGCAACGGCGGCGACGCCCAGCGGGCCGTCGACGGCAATACGAGCGGCGCCTTCGGCGACCGGGGGCAGACGCATACCGTAGAAAATCAGAAAAGCGCCTGGTGGGAGCTCGACCTGGGCGGCGAAAAGCCGATCGAGGCGGTCGTCGTCTGGAACCGGACCGAAGGGAACTTGGGCAAGCGGCTCGACGGCTTCCGGTTGATCGTCAAAGACTCGGAAGGCCGCGCGGTGTTCGACAAGGCGGGCAACCCGGCGCCTGCCCGGCAAACGAAGTTCGCGCTCGAAGGCGATCCCGCCGGCGCCATCCGCCGCGCGGCCATCGGCGCCATCACGTCGATTCCCGGCCACGAGACCGAGACCTTCAACACGCTGGCCGGCTTTATCGAGCAGGGTGACGAGCGCGACGCTTCGATTCGCGCCATCCGCCGCATTCCGCGTCGGCAATGGCCGAAAGAGCAGGCAAAGCCTCTGCTGGCCTCGCTGATCGCTCACGTCAAAGGCCTGTCGACCGAAGAGCGCACCCAGCCCGCGGCGCTCGACGCCTTGCAGTTCGGCAACGACCTGGCTTCGCTGCTGCCGATTCAAGAGGCCAAACAGGTCAAGGAACAGCTTGGCGAGCTGGGCGTGAACGTGGTGCTGGTCCGCACCGTGCCGCACAAGATGATTTACGACCGACCGAAGATTTATGTCGAGGCCGGCAAGCCGGTGGTGATCGTACTGGAAAATGCCGACATCATGCCGCACAACCTGCTCGTCGGCGCCCCGGCTCATTGACGGAGATCGGCCTGGCGGCGGAGCAAATCGCCACCCGACCCGACGCGATCGCCAGGAACTTCATCCCCGACAACAAGCAGGTGCTGTTCGCCACGCAGATGGTGCAGCCGCGCGAGACGGCCCGGCTGCAGTTCACGGCGCCTACGGCGTTGGGCGAGTACCCGTATCTCTGCACCTTCCCCGGCCACTGGCGAATCATGCGGGGCGTGATGCACGTGGTGCCGAAGCTGGCCGACATTTCGCCCGAAGAGCTGAACCCGCCGCTCGACGTGGTGGCGGAGACTCGCCCGTTCGTGCGGAAGTGGGTCGTAGCCGACCTGTCCGGCGAGTTGGAGCACTTGAACCACGCCCGCAGCTTCGAGAACGGCAAAGAGATGTTCACGGCGGCCACCTGCGTGAAGTGCCACAAGCTGGCAGGGCAGGGGGGCCAGGTCGGCCCCGACCTGGGCGAATTGGCGAAGAAACTGGCCGACAAGAAGCACACCCCGGCCAGCGTTTTGACCGAGATGCTCGAACCGTCGAAGGTGATCGATCCCAAGTTCCGCGCCGTCACCGTGCAGACCGAGCAGGGCGAGGTGCTCAGCGGCCTGATCGTCGCCGACGACGGCAAGACGCTACGCATCGTCTCCGGTCCCGACGCGCCTCCGCGCGACGTGCCCATCAACGACATCGAGGAGCGCGTCGAATCAAAGATCTCGATGATGCCCGAGGGCCTGCTCGTCACGCTGCAAAAAGAGGACATTCTCGACCTGATGGCCTACATCATGACCGGCGGCGACGCCAGGCACAAAGCCTTCATCGGCGGCAAGAAGCCGGCAGAGAAGGGCGGGCATGAGCATCATCACTAGTGCTTTGTCCGGCCAAGAAACTGCCGTTGGCAAATTGAATCAGCACGGGTGGCGGGTGGCAGAGCAAAGCGATGCCCCAGTCATGCGAGGCTCCGCCGAGCGCAGTCCCATCGGGACGACAGGCTGTAGCCCGGCGGCGTAAGCCCCGGGTTTCTTGGAACGCGTATGTTGTCTTCAGCCTCGCTAGAGGCGACAGGAGGCGCACAAGCCAAGACGTGCCAATTGGGAGCATCGTCATGCCAGTTGGGTACGCCTCTCGTTGCACGAACTGCGGCCACGACTGGATGCTGTTCTTCCAAGAGGCATAGGAGGTGGTCTTTATCCCCAAGCCCGAGACAACGTTTCGCGTGGGCCCTTGCTCCGCGTCGGTGTTCGTCAACGCCGCCGCGAAGGAGGGCGATGAAACCCGGACGTTTCGCACTGTTCCCCCCAACGGCGCTATCGCAACGGCGACGGCTGGAAGACCTCGACCAGCCTTACGCTGGCGGACTTGCCCGCCCCACTTGCCGTGTTGCAACTCGCTTGGCACCCCATCGCCTCGGCCGAAATTGAACCCAACGCCTAGAGGAGAGCTGAGCGTCTCCCTTCCCCGACGAACTGCCGGTTCGACGGTCTTTTTTCGCGTTGCAACCGCTCGCTTCGCATCCTCTTTGCGCGACCATTCTCGCCTTCGGTGTGTCGGACCTGTGCATTTTCTGAAGTTGGAAGTTGCTGTCTCGGTCGATCAGACAAGAAGGGCCGAACGCAGAGGCTAACCTGGAGGGCGATACGAGAACACTTTTTCAAAGACGACGCCCTGTAGCCCGTGCGTAGCGGCAAGCCACTTGAAGTCCTCAGAGACATAGTTGGCGCTGAAACAGAATCCTGCCTTTCGGGCGGGCGATCCCATCGCCTGCCTGACACCGAAGAGGTGTCTCCCCTTGAGATCCGCAATTTCGAAGATGTACCGGTTAATCACGGTCATATTGTTGCCGTTTTTGGCGTTGTGAATTGCACCGGACGCCAAGTCGATGTGTCGCAATGGGTGTAGCACCCATAGTTGTGAAAGATCGGCACAGCGCAGCGGAAGGAACTCCACAGTTCTTCGCAACCTTGGCGCGATGCCGCCCTCGCTTTTTTATTTACTGCCCAGTGGGGATATAAACTGATGAGGTCGCAACGCCACTTGCGTTGGCGCAGCGTCACGGACGGCGCCGCCCAGCTGTTGGCGAGCGGCTCAGCCCTATCTAGTTGGTTACCGAGTTTCTCTCGGTCGCGTTCCCTATCGTAATCCAGCAGGTCCCACGGCAAGGAGTTGCCGAACTCATCGTAGCCCCCCTCCATTTTGTAAACGGCGAGGCGCGCACTTGGACGACGCTGCCGAGGCGCGGCAGGTCGTGCTGGTCCAAGACGAGTCACCTGCGGTACGACCGTTCCGTAGCATAAGCACACGAGGTCCGAGTCGGTGCGCAGCCGCGAGTACGGGTATATTGTCTGGCAATCCGCCAGCTTGGCGTGCCTGCCGCGCTGCGGCCTGGACCAGCTCCTGCATCCGCAAAGTGAGTAACAGTATGACGACCTCCGACGGAGCTCGGACCGAGTTAGGCGGGTCGTCGCTGTAGTCGCGTGCGAACAGCGTTTGCACGTCCTGCATTCCGCGCATCACGAAGCGACCTCTTTGCCCACTGGCCTTTTTCCACCCAACGAGCCATCCTAGATCCTGCGGATCGCCGAAAAAGTCGTAAGCAAATGCGTCAAGATACCATTCGTCGGTGTTGATCTCGAATCGATTCATCTCGCAGTACAATGCGCGGACTGGAAACGCTTTCGCGGCGGACTCGTAAAACCCAGCCAGCCAGCGCGATGCCTCACGAGTCTGCCCGAGCCAGGAACGCCCCAGCGCGGCGTGATAGTCCGTTCGCGACAGACCTGCTAGGTCCGCCTCGCACCGCGCCACCGCGTGGTTCAGATCCCCGCGTTGGACCCATGCGCGAATCGCTCGCTCCAGTCGTGCGTATGGGGTGAGTGGCCGTGGCATGCGCTGACCGAGACTTGATTCGCAGTGCGGTAACAGGTATCGACCTTCGAAGCACGCTAAAACAGTGCCGCATTTTCACGGTGCAGCACGGAGATGTCAAATTCCGGAACGAGTTTCGAGTAACTCCGGTTCGACTTCCATGCTACGGCCACATAAACGGCCGCGGCATTACGCACCCTTCGACAATCTGCCGGAACGCAGTTGGACGAATGTCGTCTCTCGCACCGGTCACATCGACCGTTTACGATGCGTCGGCGAACGGCCGTCGGCAACACGGGCATTGGCCGTCGTATCCATCGACCATCGCCCGGAATGCCGATGGCTGCGGCAGCGTCATGATCGCCTTGAACGCCAGCGGAGTGCGGTGTGCGTAGTGGCGATACGTGATTCCGCCGACCGAATGGCCGAGAATTTCGATCGACGACTCGGGAACGTGCTGGTCGTAGTACGTCGCGCAGGTCTTGCGGAGACGGCCCGCCACGTCGCGCTGCGCCTTCGGCTTCGGGAACCGCGGCGGCGATTCAATTAGATCTTGTTCCCAGGCCCAGGAAATAACCGCTCGCAGGTGTTCGCGAGCCTTGTTCGCCGTCCGACCGGGATTCGTGCCCTCCTGCGCGACGGCACGCTCGTGGACCCAATCCAGGAAGCCGCGGATCTCTTTTCGCCCCAACCGTTCGATCGAAACCCCGCCACCCCATTCATTCCACTTCCTGAGCGTCGTTTGATATTCTGCCCGCGTCCCCTGGGCCGGACACCTGGAACGAAGATAGTTTGCAACCGCGGTCTTAAGGGTCGTCGGCATCGAGGAACTCCAGTGCCGCCGGTGCTCGCTTCAGTGCCCGATCCTCCTCTCCGGTGGCGAGTGACGCCTCCTGCTGATCGTCACGTTCGGTCCGTTAACGAGACAAGAAAACATCCGGACTGCGCGTTGCGTCACGACGCCCACCGAGGATAATTCGTGGTTATGAGCGCCGCCAGATCGAGACGATCGGCCCAAGATGCCGATCTTGAAGCACGAGGATGTCGGACCGAGGCGTCACGGATCGTCGCAATCTGTTAGTCGTAGCGATGAGACGGACTGCGGCGCCCCCGGCGCAGGTGAACGAGAAGTAGGGGTTCATCAACGGCTAAAACGTGAGGTCGTGTCTGATTTCTGCCTTAACGGTTTCCGCAGGATTGCCCGACGCATGGGCTACCCCTTGGTGTGGTTGACATTGCGTCTCCTGCCGAAATAGGCTTGTTGTGCTGGATAGATAGGCTTGTTGTGCTGGATAGATAGAATTCCAATGTTTAATAGGCAGCTTGTAGATTCTGCCCAACATAAAGTATGGCTAATAAACCTAAATAGATGGAGTCAACTCCCGGTGAATCGCACCATGAATCGAAAGGAGTTCCTCAAGCTTTACACGGGCATCATCGGTGGACTGAGTATTCCCGGTGTGTTTGGGGACTTCGCCCACGCTGCGGAACCTGAATCAGGCAAAGTCATTGTCTTGGATGAGTCCTATCTCCTGAAGGGCCTCAATGCACTGGCCAGAGCTCACCGGATGAGCGCGATGGCCGGGCATCTCGGGGCGTCCCTGGTGGCCGGTTCCTTCATCAGGACGCAGCACCCGGATCTCGATCCTGAAGTTTACAAGGGAATCGAAGGTGATCTCGATCGGGTCATGGGCGGGCAGTCGGTGTTCGGGTCGAAGATGACGAAGAACTCGAAGATCGCGGATTCGGAGTTGTTTGAAGCCTTTCCGAAGGAAAAACCGAACGAAAGCCTGGTCGACGGCATCGCCGAGGCGCTCGCGAAGAACATCGAGACGCCTCGCGAATCCGGGCACAACGTGATTTTTGCCTCCATCGCCATTCACGCACTCAAAGAACGCCCGGATTTCGCGACTCCATCGATCGTAGATGGCATTCGCAAACTAATCGGCCTTTTCGACAAAGCCCACCCCGGAAGCGGCTACTACGGAAAGGCGAAGGGACGAATCACTGGGAACAAGATTACCCTGCCCGATGGGAATGACGGGACGCCACCTTACACGGATGTGAAGGGGATGATCGAGGCCGTACTCGATGAGATTATCAACCAGGATCCGAAAGTCCACGTCCAGGGTTACGGAGGTCTCGTGCACGTCAACAACCACGCCGCCGCCATCACCGACCTCGCGCAGTACGGCTATCCTGAACTCGTGCCAGCGGCTATCGCGTCGCACCGCCAACACCTGCGGCTGTGGCGAAACCTGCCAAATGTAGCCGACGAATTCGGCCCGGCGCCCTATTCAGAGTTCAATCCGTACACTTCCGCCTACTGGACTTCCGGAAAGGTCTCCTACGACCACGCACTGCTCACGCACCGCGTGAAAACCATGTTCGGTTTCGACGAATTGGCGGAAGCCATCGACGACGAGCGGAAGGAAAAGCTGGCTTACGACAAACTGCGCTACATGATGTAGTTCGAAACCCCAGCAAAGCACGAGCACCTAACAAGATGTCGATCCCGCCTGAGACGCCCGCGAATCGAAGATCCTATGACCATTCAACATCGATCCAGAAGTCGGAGCGAGCCCCTCGCTCAGGCGTAAGATGTCGCTGCTCCGGTCGGATCGACCGACAGGCGCCGGTGTGTCGGACCGAGGGATGCAGAGCGCATCGATCGTTAGTCTCTGGCTGACCCAGCCGGAGCTGCACGGCGATGGCCATCCACCCGCTATGACAGCTTTGAATGCAGCCAAAGCGAAGTCCAGACGACCGGCGTAGTTTCAATTAGCCACGCATTGATTCGTGGCAGCGCGATGTTGCGAAAGCCGTAAAGATCGTCTGGTGGCCCAAAGACCGCCCAGCACACTTGATTAAGCGAATATGAGAATCCGATTTCATACGAGCTTACGAGCACCAAAATGACGAGGACTTCCCAGATAAAGATTGACAGGGCTACCTGCCGCCATCTCAGTGAGCGGCGCGAAAGTCTGTCGAAGAGCCAAACGGCAACGAGCGTTGCGGGGAGGGTGACCGCGACAAATGCCAGGTACGTCGCAACCCGAGAGAACGCTCCGTAGCTGGCTTGAATCTCCCCAAATAATGCCTCATAGGTCACGAGCAGCAGTTTGCCAAGCGTGTTCTGGTAGGCGAGCATCATTGGCAAAACCGCGACGTTCCAAATGACGATCGCTGCCGTCGCTGCCTTCGCATTGAAAGATGGTTCCTTCGTTGGAGTGTTCTTGAACAAGGCATAAACGGCGGCGCACAACGAAAGCACGGCCAACACAAACGACACGCTCGGAGCGATTGCTGGCCGTCCGGGACCTCCCGAACGTGCGACGCCCAGCGCGGCAAAGCAGATTCCCAGCCAGAATGTCGCGAAGGCGATGGCTCGAATTGTGAACTGCGTAGGCTTTCGTTCCATTCCTCCATTCTATCCCAGCCAATCGATGCGGTGCGCCTGGTGCCGCCCGCCAGGCCATTGATCGTTGACACGGCGGAGTTGCATTCGGTTTCGTCGCCCTCCGCCGCAAGTCGCATAGGTCACATCGACCGACGCGCCTCTTCGCCAAGCCAGATGCGCGCCACAATTGAGGGTGGCGAATCAGCTTTGCCAGGACGTTTATGAATTCGACGAGGAACGCGTCAGGAATGCAGTTTGGGGGGCCTGTGCCCAAGGTAGTCAACCTCGAGCGGGCATCTTCGCGGAGCTGGCCATCTTTGCACGAAGGTGGCGCCCGTTGCGGGGCGGAGTTTCACGTTGGCCGCAGGAGAAAGCGCCGTGCCGTTTTTTCGCCCTCTCCGATGCCGAGGAGAAGGGCCAAGACGCAGAGCGACGAATGCGTCAAGGCGCCGCCCAAGGTGGTCAACTTCGGGCGGCATCTTCGCAGAGTTGGCCACCTTCGCACCAAGCCCCCCTCGCGGGATGGAATTTTACATTGCCCGCTGGCGCAATCCGCAACGTTTTTCCGCCTGCGATGCTGGCGATTTCTGACCGCGGCCCGAGAGCGGCGCAAGCGACGCCAAAGGTGGCCAACCTCAAGCGGGAATCTTGGCAAAGTTGGCCACCTTCGCACCAAGACGCCCGCAAGAAACGCCAAGATGGCCGCGGCCCTAGAATGGCGGAAGCCACGCCAAAGGCGCCCAACCTCGGCGGGAATCTTGGCAGTGTTGGCCACCTTGATTCCGCGAGTAGTCCAACAAACGCCGAAGGCGCCCAACTTCGACCGGGAATCTTCGCGGAGCCGGCCACCTTGGCGCCAAGATGCCGCCCCCTTGTGGGGCGGAGTTTCACGTTGGCCGCTAGATCGAGGCCCCGATTCCCCCCTGTATGCCTCGGCCGTCTTCGGGCCGCGACGCGGCCCGAAGACGGCCGAGGCGGGGCTGAGTGGGCGCCGCGTGCTAGAAACCAGCGTCAGAAACCGCGGGGCAAGCCCTCGGCATGGGGCACGCTTCGGAGCGGAAGGTGAGATCGGACACGCGAGGATGAACCATCATCGAGAAGCAGGAACTATGAAGGCGCCCAACTTCGAAGAGAAATCTTGGGAAAGTTGGTCACCTTCGCACCGAGAAACACCTATTGGCATTTCCGCTTTATCGGAAACCTCAACTTCATGTCTATCAATCACTTGCAACGACGCGTTTTACTTGAACTCAGCTCCGCCGGGCGGCTATACTGAACGGGTTGATGCATCGATTAGAAAATGCCCGCCGTTTATGCCTTGGCAGCATCTTGCCAAGGCATCCCGCTAAGATTCCCGCCTTAGGTTGGTTCGAGATGCTGCTTATCAGGCTGCTTGCTTCCGCCGGAATGGCGGCGATCGTCTTCTTCGCCGCTCCGCTGACCGCCGCCGAACCGCCGCTGGCGTTCAATCGCGATATCAGGCCCATCCTGTCGGACACGTGCTTCCGCTGCCACGGCCCGGATAGCGCCGGCCGCCAGGCAGACTTGCGGCTCGACCAGCGGCAGGATGCGATCGATGCGGGCGCCATCGAACCGGGCAAGCCGGATGCCAGCGAACTGATTGCACGCGTCTTTAGCGACGATCCCGACTTGCTCATGCCGCCGGCCGATTCGCATAAAACCTTGACGGCCGGCGCAGAAGCAAACGCTGCGGCGCTGGATCGCCGAAGGCGCCGAATATCAGCCGCACTGGTCGCTCATAGCCATCCCCAAGCAAGTCGCGACGCCCCAGGTCGAGGATCCGAGCCACTGGATCGCCAACCCGATCGACGCTTTCGTGCTGGCCCGCTTGCAGCAAACGGGACTGGATCCGGCGGCCGAGGCGAGCAAGGAGAAGTGGCTGCGTCGGGTCAGCTTTGATTTGATCGGTCTGCCGCCGACGCTCGAAGAACTCGACGCGTTCCTGGCCGATTCCTCGGCCGACGCTTATGAAAAAGCGGTCGACCGGCTGTTGAGCTGCGAGGCCTTCGGCGAGCGGATGGCGGGCGACTGGCTCGACGCCGCCCGCTACGGCGACACGTTTGGCTACCAGGCTGACCGCGACATGCACGTCTGGCCTTGGCGAGATTGGGTCATCCGGGCATTCAATTCCAACCTGCCCTACCGCGACTTCATCGTCTGGCAAACGGCCGGCGACATGCTGCCGGGCGCCACGCGAGACCAGCGTCTGGCGACCGCCTTCAACCGCCTGCACCGGCAAACGAACGAAGGCGGAAGCATCGAAACAGAGTTTCGCGCCGAGTACGTCGCCGACCGCGTGCAGACCAACGGCACGGCCTTTCTGGGCCTGACGCTGGAATGCTGCCGCTGCCACGACCATAAGTACGATCCCATCTCGCAGAAGAATTACTACCAGCTCAGCGCACTGTTCAACAACATCGACGAGCACGGGCTCTACTCGCACTTCACCGAGACCGCGCCCACGCCGGCCATGCTGCTGTACGAAGGCGACCAGGAAGCCCGGCATCGCGAGTTGCTGGAAAAGATCCGCATCAAAGAAGCCGAGTTGGAGCACATCCGCGGCGAAGCGCAAGGTCGCTTCCAAGCTGCTCTGACGCAGGCCGGCGGCGAGATCGCGAGCGAAACGCCCGCCGAGCTCAAGCCCGACGCCGAATTCCGCTTTGAAGACGCGGCGGCGAAAGGCGACTATCAGCCGGTCGAAGGCAAGGTTGGCAAAGCGATTGAATTCGGCGGCGACGACGCGTTTGTCTGCAAAGGCGCCGGGGCGTTCGGCCGCACGTCGCCGTTCACGCTTTCGCTATGGGTCAAACCGACGATCCACAAGCCGCGCATGGTTGTGCTCCATCGCTCCCGCGCGGCGGAAGACTCGGCGTTTCGCGGCTACTCGCTGGTGCTCGACAATGGCCAACCCGTCTTCTCGCTGGTCCACTTCTGGCCGGGCAACGCCATCCAGGTGCGTTCCAGCCAGAACGTACCCGAAGGCGAGTGGACGCATCTCACGATCACGTACGATGGCAGCAGCCATGCCGCCGGGGTCAAGCTGTACGTCAACGGCGCCGCGATCGAACTCGAAGTCGTCCGCGACAAGCTCACGCGCGACATCGTCCATCGTAAGGAGTGGGGCGATTACGACGCCGGCTCGGTGGAGTTCGCTCTCGGCGCACGATTCCGCGACGTCGGCTTCAAGCAAGGGGCCGTCGATGAATTGCTGCTGTTCAACCGGGAGTTGACGCCGCTGGAAGCCTCGTCGCTCGGCGGCTTTTCGTGTGAACCGACCGCCGAAGCCCGGTTTGCCCACTATCTGCTGCGCGGCGACGCGCCGTACCAGGCGGCGCTAGAGGAGTTGGCCGAACTGCGGCGCCAGGAGAACGAACTGGTCTCGCAAGTGCGGCAAATCATGGTCATGGAGGAACTGCCTCAGCGGCGACCGGCTTACGTGCTGCGGCGCGGCGCCTACGATGCCCGCGGCGACCAAGTGGCGCCGGGCGCCTGCAAGCGTACTGCCCTGGCCGGAAGAATACCCGCGCAACCGGCTCGGCTTTGCGCGGTGGCTCGTCAACGATCGCAATCCGCTGCCGGCGCGCGTGGCGGTGAACCGCTTCTGGCAGATCTTCTTCGGCCGCGGCCTGGTCGGCACGCCTGAAGATTTTGGCAGCCAGGGGCAGCCGCCCACGCACCCGGAGTTGCTCGACTGGCTCTCGCGGCAGTTCGTTGACAGCGGCTGGGACGTGAAGGCGCTGTGCAAGCTGATCGCCCTCTCCTCAACCTATCGCCAATCGTCGACGCCTCGCGACGCGAAGCTTTACGCTGACGATCCCGACAACCGGCTGCTGGCGCGCGGCCCGCGCCACCGCCTGGCCGCGGAGCAGATTCGCGACGCCGCGCTGGCGGTCAGCGGTTTGCTGGCGCCTAAGGTCGGCGGTCCGAGCGTGAAGCCTTATCAGCCCGCCGGGCTCTGGAAGGAGTCGGGCACGGGCAAGTCGTACGTGCAGGATCACGGCGAGGCGCTCTATCGCCGCAGCATGTACAGTTTCTGGCGCCGCACTTCGCCGCCGCCGAGCATGCGCAGCTTCGACGCCGGCACTCGCGAGGTTTGCACGGCCCGGCGCGAGCGGACCGTCACGCCGCTGCAGTCGCTGGTGCTGCTGAACGACCCGCAATTTGTCGAAGCGGCGCCGCGTATTGGCCGAGAAGCTGATTCACGAGCACGCCGCCGTCAACGACCGTTTGCAGACGGCCTTTCGCTTGCTGACCAGCCGCGCGGCTAGTGACCAGGAGCTGGCGGTTCTCAAGCGGCTGTACGACGAGCAACGGACTCATTTCGCCGCCGCGTCTGACGACGCGAAGGCGTTTCTCGGCGCCGGCGAGAGCCCGCGAGACGAAAAGCTCGACCTCGCCGAGCACGCGGCGACCGCCGCCGTGGCGCTGGCGCTGATGAACCACGACGAATTCGTGACAAAACGATAAAGGATCCTGATGGCGCCTCAACTCTGCACTGGCTCTCAACCGGCGTTCGGCCTGTCTCGCCGGCAGTTCCTCAACCGCTTCGGCATGGGGTTGGGCGGACTCGCGCTGGCCGATCTGCTCAAGGCGCCGGCGACGGCCGGAACGAACGGCGTGCTGCCGGCGACGCACTTTACGCCCAAGGCCAAGCGCGTGATCTACCTGTTCCAGAGCGGCGGCCCGTCACAGTTGGAAACGTTCGATTACAAGCCGCTGCTCAACGAAAAACGCGGCCAGCCGCTGCCCGATGATATTCGCCAAGGCCAGCGATTGACCGGCATGTCGGGCAACCAGGCCATTCTGCCTCTGGTCGGCTCGATCTATCCTTTCCGTCAGCACGGACAAGCCGGCGTCTGGATCAGCGATCTGCTGCCGCACACGGCCAAGGTCGTCGACCGGCTGTGCATCGTCCGTTCGATGTACACCGAGGCCATCAACCACGATCCGGCCGTCACCTTTCTGCAGACGGGCGCCCAAATTTCCGGCCGGCCCAGCATCGGCGCCTGGCTGAACTACGGACTGGGCAGCGACAACGACGACCTGCCGGCGTTTGTGGTGCTGATCACCAAGGGCAAAGGAGGCCAGCCGCTCTACTCACGGCTGTGGGGCGCCGGCTTTCTGCCGTCGCGGCATCAGGGCGTGCAATTCCGAGCCGGCAAGGATCCGGTCTTGTATCTGAATAACCCGGCTGGCGTCGACTCAGCCAGCCGCCGCAACTTGCTCGACCGGTTGCGAGAGCTGCACCAGATCGAACTGGCCGCCACGGGCGACGCCGAATTGAACACGCGGATCGAACAGTACGAGATGGCGTTCCGCATGCAGACCAGCGTGCCGGAGGCGACGAACCTGGCCGACGAACCGGAGCATACTTTCGAACTCTACGGCGAAGACGCACGCACGCCCGGCACGTACGCCGCCAACTGCCTGCTGGCCCGACGACTGGCGGAACGGGGCGTAAAGTTCATCCAGCTCTATCACCAAGGCTGGGACCAGCATGGCGGACTGCCGGCCGGCATCAAGCGGCAGTGCCAGGAGACGGACCAGGCGTCGGCGGCGCTGCTGATCGACCTGAAACAGCGAGGGCTGCTGGAAGACACGCTGGTGATCTGGGGCGGCGAATTCGGCCGCACCAATTACTCCCAAGGCAAGCTAACCGCCACCGACTACGGCCGCGATCATCATCCGCGCTGCTTCATCGGTCTGGATGGCCGGCGGCGGAGTCAAGCCCGGCGTGGTCTACGGAGAAACCTGCCCGTTCGGATACAACATCGTCAAAGACGGCGTGCACGTCCACGACTTCCATGCCACGCTGTTGCGACTGCTGGGGATCGATCACGAGCGGCTGACGTTTCGCTTCCAGGGCCGAGACTTCCGCCTGACCGACGTCCACGGCCGCGTGGTGGAAGAGTTGCTCTCATGAAGCTCGGTTCTAGTTCGTTCTGGGACGACTTCTTTCGGCTGCACAATACCGCCACGGAAACCGTGTTGAAACGCGGCGTGTGGTTTGGAGCGTTCGCGCTGGCGGTCGGCGCGGTCGAAGTTGCTTCGCACACGTCGATCGCCATTCCGATCGCGCCGTTCGAGGTCGCCGGCGCCGCGTTGAGCTTGCTGCTGGTGCTGCGCACCAACGCCGGTTACGACCGCTGGTGGGAAGGCCGAAAGCTGTGGGGCGGCATCGTCAACCAGTGCCGCAACCTGACGATCACGGCCTTGGCCTACGGCCCCGACGAACCCGAATGGCGCCAGGCGGTGGCGTGCTGGACCGCCGCCTTCGCCCATGCCGCCCGCCGCAGTTTGCGGCACGAGCGCGAGTTGCCGGAACTCGCCGCGTTGCTGGGCGAGGCCGAAGCCGCACGCATCGCCGCCGCGCGAACACATGCCCGGCTACGTCTCGTCAAGAATTGCCGCGCTGCTGCGCCAGGCCGCGGATGCCGGCCAGCTTGACCGGTTCGGCTTTCTGCAGGCCGATCGAGAACGAGCCACGCTGATCGATCACTTGGGCGGCTGCGAGCGGATCGCCAAGTCGCCGCTGCCCAAGGCATACGGCATTGAGATTCGCCGTTTCCTGATCATCTTTTTGCTCGTGCTGCCGTTCGAGCTGGTCGATAAGTTCGACGAATCGCTCGCCATCTTGGTGACGCCGCTCTTGACCATGCTGATCGCCTATCCGATTCTGGCCTTGGACGAAATCGGATCGCAGTTGCAACAGCCGTTCAGCTCGACGAGCCTCAACCATCTGACGCTCGACGAGTTGTGCGCGACCATCGAGCGCAATCTGTCTGGCGCTGGCTGAGGGAGATGCAAAACCTCAACCGTAAGCCCAATCGCGCAGAGCAGGACGCCAGTAGCGAGGACCGGCTTTGTGCTCAGGAGATAGCAATTTGTTCTCCTGGGATTTCTTGTTTGCCACCAGCTTTAGAGACCATTCTGTATTCTGGCACAATGGGAAGGGCCGAAGGCCGTCCTAGCCCCGAAGGGGCGTGATTCATCAGCCCAGGGCAACGCCCTGGGATACGGTTCGTTAGCATCACCGGCTCCCTGAAAGGGTGCGACAAATGGGCATGGCCATCGCAGTCTGATGTTGCGCCGCTGCACTTTCAGGAATCGGGCGGTGGCTCTTTTTCACGCCCTTTCAGGGCTACTGGTAGCGGGTCTTCGCGTCCCATGGCGTTGTCCTGGGCTGATGAATGCTGACCCCTTCGGGGTCGATGGTCGACGATACATCGCGCACAAAAGTAGGACGATCTTTAAAGCTGGCAGGAGACAGATTTCGCTTGCCGGTCGTCGAAGAAAGTGATGGCGGCCCCTGGCGAAAGGACCACTTTTTAATTGCTCCGCGCTCGCCGCTCCACTTACGCGCGGCGCAGCTCTTTGACCCACTGAATGACGAAGTAGAACACAGGCGTCAGGAAGATGCCGAACAGCGTGACGCCGAGCATGCCGCCGAATACGGCCGTGCCGAGCGTGCGACGCATTTCGGCGCCGGCCCCTTCGGAGATCATCAGCGGCACGACGCCGAGAATGAAGGCCAGCGAGGTCATCACGATCGGCCGCAAGCGCAACTGGCAGGCTTGCAGCGTGGCTTCGCGATTGGCGACGCCGTTTTCCGTTTGGGCTTTGGCGAACTCGACGATCAGAATGGCGTTCTTGCAGGCCAGCCCGATCAACACGACGAAGCCGATCTGCGTGAAGATGTTGACGTCCATCTCCGCCGCCATCACCGCCGCGACCGAGCAGAGCAGACACATCGGCACCACCAGAATCACGGCCAGCGGCAGCGCCCAGCTCTCGTACTGGGCGGCCAGCACCAGGAACACCAGCACCACGGCCAGCAGGAACACGAGCATGGCCGTGTTGCCGGTCTCCAATTGCAGCAGCGCCAGCTCGGTCCATTCGGCCCGCATCGAGCGCGGCAAGTCCTTTCGCGCCGCCGCCTGCATGACCTCGAGCGCCTGGCCCGAGCTCACGCCCGGCGCCGGGCTGCCGTTGATCTGCGCCGCGCGGTACAGGTTGTATCGCGTGATCATCGCGGGGCCGGTCGAATCGCGGGCTTCGGCCAGGCTGGCCAGGGGGACCATCTTGCCTTCGCGATTGCGGATTTTGACTCGCTTCAAGTCTTCGATCTGGTTGCGGAATTCCGCCGCGGCCTGCACGTTGACCTGCCAGGTGCGGCCGAAGCGATTGAAGTCATTGACGTACAGCGAGCCGAGATAGACCTGCAAGGTATTGAACAGTTCGCCCATATCGAGCCCCATCCGCTTGGCCGCCGAGCGATCGATATCCAGGTACAGCCAAGGGCGTATGGGCGCGGAAGCTGGAGAACAGATCTTGCAGCTCTTTCGAGTCGTTGCCCGCCTGCACCGTGTTTTCCGCCACCGATTGGAGGATCTCCGAACCTGCATCGCCGCGGTCTTCAATCACGATTTTGAAGCCGCCGGCCGTGCCGAGTCCTTCCACCGGCAGCGCACCGAAGACGTTGATCAGGCCGTCGCCCACGGCGCCCTTCAAGCGCCACTTGCAACTCGGCCGCGATCCGGTCGCCCGACAGCCCCTTCTTGACTCGGTGATGGAACTCGTCGAGCATCACGTACATGGCGCCGAAGTTCGGCGCGTTGGCATTGAGCAGGATCGACTGCCCGGCGATGGCTACCGTGTGATTGACGCCCGGAATGCCCGCGGCGATCTTCTCGATCTGCAGCATCGTCTTTCGCGTGCGCTGCACCGAGGCGGAATCGGGCAGTTGCACGTTGACCAGCAAGTAGCCTTTGTCCTGGGCGGGAATGAATCCCTTGGGAGTCTCGACGAAGGCCTTGTACGTTAGCCCGACCAGCCCGCCGTACACGATCAGCACCAACACGCTGACGCGGAGCAATCCGCCGACGACGCGGGCGTAGACGCCGGTGGCAAAATCGAAGGCCTTGTTGAAGGCGCGGAAGGACCAGCCCAACATCGCATTCAGCCAGCCTCCGACCAACCAGCCCGCCGCCGCACAGCCGAGCGCGGCGACCGTCGGCGCCAGGTAGGGCGTCGCCGGCTGCAAAGCGCCGGAGAGCGACGCGGGCAGTTTTGCCAGTGCAGGCGACACATACGGCGCCAGGTAGGGGGCCGCAAAGGTCCAACCGGCCCAAGCGGCGGCCACAGGGAACGTCAGGCGGGGCAGGGGAGGCGCGAGCCTTTTTCCCGCGACCGCAGCAACAGCGCCGTCAGCGCCGGGCTGAGCGTCAGCGAGTTGAACGCCGAGATGACCGTCGAGACGGCGATGGTCAAAGCGAACTGCCGGAAGAACTGGCCGGTGATGCCGGTGATGAATGCGCACGGCACGAACACCGCCGTGAGCACCAGGCCCACCGCGATCACCGGCCCGGAGACCTGCTCCATGGCCTTGATGGTAGCCTCGCGCGGAGACAGCCCGTGCTCGATATGATGTTCCACCGCTTCGACCACGACGATCGCGTCGTCGACGACGATGCCGATCGCCAGCACCAGGCCGAACAGCGTGAGGTTGTTGAGACTGAAGCCCAGGCCGGCCATCACGGCGAACGTGCCGATCACGGCCACGGGCACGGCGATCAGCGGAATGATGGCCGACCGCCAGTTCTGCAAGAACAACAGCACGACGATGGCCACCAGCACCACCGCGTCGCGCAGCGTCTTGAAGACCTCGTTGATCGATTCCTGGATGAACGGCGTCGTGTCGTAGACGATGGCGTAGTCGAGCCCCTCGGGAAACCGGTCCTTGAGTTCCTCCATCTTGGCGCGCACCAGCGCGCCGTTTCCAGGGCGTTCGAGCCGGGCAACTGGTAGATGGACAGCGCCACCGAGGGCCTGCCGTCGAGCGTGCAGGTCTGGTCGTAGTCCTGCGGCGCCGAGTTCGATGTTGGCCACGTCGCGCAGCCGCACGAAGCGCCCGTCGGCGTCGGTCTTGAGGATCATGTCGCGCGAACTCTTCCGACTTCGACCAGCCGGCCCATGGTGCTCATGGTGAACTGAAACACCTGGCCGTTGGCGACCGGCGGCTGGCCGATCTGCCCGGCCGCCACCTGCGTGTTCTGCTGCTCGATGGCGCCGACCACGTCGGTCGTGGTCAGGTTGCGGTAGGCCATCTTTTCCGGATCGAGCCAGAGCCGCATGCTGTAGTCGCGCTGGCCGATATAGGTGATGTCGCCCACGCCTTGCAGCCGCGAGAGCTCGTCTTTGAGTCTGAATCGTGGCGTAGTTGCTCAGGTACAGGTTGTCGCGGCTGTCGTCCGGCGAGAACAGGTTGACGATCATCAGCATGCTGGGCGACTTCTTCTTGACCATCACGCCTCGGCGCTGCACCAGTTCCGGCAGAATGGGCTGAGCCAGGGCCACGCGGTTCTGCACCAGCACCTGCGCCATGTTCAAGTCGACGCCGTGCTTGAACGTGACCGTCAGCGTGTAGGTGCCGTCGTTGGTGCACTGCGACGACATGTACAGCATGTTCTCGACGCCGTTGACCTGCTGCTCGATCGGCGCCGCCACCGTGTCGGCCACGACCTGGGCGTTGGCGCCCGGATAGATCGCCGAAACTTCGACCGTCGGCGGCGTGATCTCCGGGTACTGCGCCATCGGCAGCGTGAACAGCGCGACGGCGCCGCCCAGCGTGACCATGATCGACAGCACCGAGGCGAAGATCGGCCGATCGATGAAGAATCTGGAAAACACGGCGGTCTCTTACTTCTCTTGGCGTGCCAGTTGATCTGGCGTCGGAGCTGCGGCCGTACTTCGGCGCCGCGGCAGTCTGAACGGTGTCGGCCGCCACAATCACCGTGTCGCCCGCCAGGCGGGATCGTCGGCCGGCGGTGCCTCGGCCGGCGAAGCTGCTGCGCCGACCGAACGTCGCCGGCCGCGCGTCGCCAGCACGAACTACCATGTGGCGGACTGCAAGACGAGCCGGCTTGAGACTGATGATCGCCAGCGCCACCGCGTTCGCCTTGCGGAGCCACGCGACGCCGAACAGCCGAGCTTCGCCAAGCCAGTCGATGCTAAAGAAGAACACCGGCGTCAGGACGATGCCGAACATGGTCACGCCGAGCATGCCGCTGAATACGGCCGACGCCCAGCGCCTGCCGCATTTCGGCGCCGGCCCCGTGCGAGAGGATCAGCGGCACCACGCCGAGAATGAAGGCCAACGAGGTCATGACGATCGGCCGCAGCCGCAGCCGGCAGGCTTCCAGCGTGGCTTCGCGCCGCGACGCCCGCCTCGCGCTGCTGCTTGGCGAACTCGACGATCAGAATCGCGTTCTTGCTGGCCAGCCCGACCAGCACGACGAAGCCGATCTGGGTGAAGATGTTGACGTCCATGCTCGGCAATGCTCACGCCGATCAAGGAGCTGAGCAGGCACATCGGCACGACCAGGATCACCGCCAGCGGCAGCGACCAGCTTTCGTACTGCGCGGCCAGCACCAGGAACACCATCACCACGGCAAAGCCGAAGATGACCGTGCGCCGTGTTGCCCGCCATGCAGTTCCAGGTACGACATGTCGGTCCACTCGAACGCCATGTTGCGCGGCAGGTTCGCCTCGGCCAGGCCTTGCATCAGTCGAATGGCCTGGCTCGAGCTGACGCCCGGCGGCCGCCATGCCGTTGATCGAGGCGGCGGGATACATGTTGTAGCGGGTCACGACCAGCGGGCCCGTTGACTTCCTCAACCGTGGCCAGCGAGCCGAGCGGCACCATCACGCCTTCGCTGTTGCGGACTTTCAGCCGCGACATGTACTCGGGCTCGTCGCGGAACGCGGGCGTCCGCCTGCACGATCACCTGCCAGGTGCGGCCGAACTTGTTGAAGTCGTTGACGTACAGCGAGCCCTGGTAGATGTGCAGCGTGTCGGAAAAGTCCTTCAGCGACACGTGCCGCGTCATCGCACTGCTGCGGATCGCGGCTTGATGTAGTACTGCGGCACGTTGGCGCGGAAGATGGTCATCAGACCGCTGCACTCCGCCGCTCTCGTTGCCCAACTGCACCAGATCGCTCCGTCTCCGCCTGCAAGGCCGGCGAACCGACGTCGCCGCGGTCTTCGACCATCAGCATGAAGCCGCCGGCCCGGCCGACGCCGCGAATCGGCGGCGGCGGGAAGACCATCACCATGGCCTCGTTGATCTGCTTGCCGAACTCCGTCTGCAGGTGTTGTACGATCGCCATGCTCGACATGCTCGGCGTCGCGCCGCTGCTGGTAATCCTGCAGGTTGACGAACATCGAACCGAAATTGGAGCCGATGCATTGAGCACGAACGACTGGCCGGCGATGGCCGAACAGTGCTTGACGCCCGGATGCGCCTTGGCGATCTTCTACCATGTGGCTGCATCACGTCCTGCGTGCGTTCCATCGACGCCGAGTCGGGCAACTGCACGTTGACCATCAGGTAGCCCATGTCCTGCGCGGAATGAAGCCCTTGGGCGTTTCTACGAACCGCCAATAGGTCAGGCCCAGCAGCCCGGCGTACATCAGCAGCACCGCCACGGTCACGCCGCAGCAAGCCGCCGACGGCGCGGACATACACGCCGGTCATAGATGCCGGAACACTGATTGAACAGGCGGAAGAAGGCGCCCAACAGCCAATTGACCCAACCGCCGAGCCAGGCGCCAACCGTCGCCGCGAGCAGCGCGCTACGCAGGAGCCAGCCACGGTTCAAACCGCTCAGTCCGCGACGAAGTCGGCGGGCAAGTGCGTCAATGCCCGGTCGATCCACGGCGCCAGTCGGTCGGCGAGGAGGAACCAGCCGTGCGCACCCGCCAGCAGCGGAAAGGCCAGCCACGGCAGCGGCGGCGCCGCGCCCTTGGCGTGTTCGTCGTGAGGCCGCAACAGCACCGCGGTCAGCGCGGGACTGAGCGTCAGCGAATTGAACGCCGAGATGATCGTCGACACCGCAATGGTCAGGGCGAACTGGCGGAAAAACTGCCCGGTAATGCCGCTGATGAACGCACACGGCACGAACACGGCGCCGAGCACCAGACCGACGGCGATCACCGGTCCCGAGACCTGCTCCATGGCCTTGATTGTGGCTTCGCGCGGCGCGAGCCCTTCTTCGATATGATGCTCGACGGCCTCGACCACCACGATCGCGTCGTCAACCACGATGCCGATCGCCAGCACCAGGCCGAACAGCGTCAGGTTGTTCAGGCTGAAGCCGAACAGGCGCCATCGCCGCGAACGTGCCGACGATCGCCACCGGCACGGCCACCAGCGGAATGATCGCCGACCGCCAGTTCTGCAGGAACAGCAGCACCACCACGGCCACCAGCACGATGGCGTCGCGCAGGGTGTTGAAGACTTCGCTTGATCGACTCGCGCGTGTAGGGCGTGGTGTCGAAGCCGATGTCGTAAGTCAGGCCGTCGGGAAAGCTCTCCTTCAGCTCCGCCATTTTGCTCCATCACCAGATCGTGCAGTCTCCAACGCGTTGGCGTCGGGCATCTGGAAGATGGCCAGAAACACGGTCGGCTGCCCGTCGATGCTGACGTCGACGTCGTGACTGTTGGCGCCCAGTTCGACGCGGGCGACGTCCTTCAAGCCGCGTCATGCGGCCGTCGGGCGTGGTTTTCAAGATGATCTGCCGAACTCTTCGGGCGTCCTCCAGCCGCCCCAGCGTATTGAGGTTCACCTGCAGACGGCTGTCGCTCGGGCGACAGGGCGGCTGGCCGATCTGCCCCGGCGGCCACGGGCATGTTCTGCTCGCGGATGGCGTCGGCCACGTCGGACGCGGTCAGATTCCGCGAGGCCAACTGCTCCGGATCGACCCAGATGCGCATGCTGTAATCGCGCTGGCCGAAGACGAACACGTCGCCGACGCCGTCGATGCGCGACAGCTCGTCTTTCGACCTGCAGCGATGGCGTAGTTGCTCAGGTAGAGCTGGTCGTAACGTCCGTCGGGCGAAATCATCGCCACGCCCATCAGAATGTCGGGCGACCGCTTTGCACGTCGTCACGCCGGTTTGCTTGATGACGTCGGGCAACTGCGGCATGGCCAGAGCCACGCGGTTCTGCACCATCACCTGGGCCATGTTGACGTCGATGCCGTGATGGAACGATCACGCTCAGGTTGTACTGTCCGTCGTTCGTACAGGCTCGACGACATGTAGATCATGCCCTCGACGCCGTTGACCTGCTGCTCGATCGGCGCGGCCACCGCCTCGGCCACGACTTGGCGCACTGGCGCCGGGATAGACGCAACTGACCGTGACGTTCGGCGGCGAGACCTGCGGAAACTGCGCCAGCGGCAAGGTCAGCATGGCAATGCCGCCCGCCAAGCGTGATCAGAATCGACAGCACCGAGGCGAAGATCGGTCGGTCGATGAAGAATCTGGATATCACGGCCGCTTAATCCCTTTCCACGCTGCATTCCGCCGGGCGGACCCCGTGCCGGATAATCCGGCGCCCCGGTCGCTCTGGCGTTTCGCCCCCACCGGCCCGAAGTTATCTGCCCCCGCCGGCTGGCTTCGAAGCGATGGTGGTTGGAAGCTCAAACTGAGGAATGGCGGCGGTCAGCTCGGTCTTTTCCAACTTCGGCTCGACCTTAGCGCCGGGCGCACGCGCTGCAAACCGTTGATCACGACCCGCTCGCCGGGAGATACGCCCTTGGTGATCACGCGCAACTGCCCGTGCAGCTTGCCGACTTGCACGCGGCGGTAAGAGACCTCGTTCTTGTCATCGACGACATAGATGAACTTCTGGCCTTGATCGGCGCCCAGCGCCGGCTCGGGCACCAGCAGCGCGGTAGGGTTGGCCGATCGGCACGCGCACCCGGACGAACATACCGGGCGACAGCAGCCGTTCCGGGTTGGGAAACACGGCGCGAACGCGGAGCGTGCCGGTGCTGGAATCGAGCTGGTTTTCTTCGAAATTCAACACGCCTCGATGCGGATACCCTTCTTCGTCGGCCAGCCCCATCAAGACCGGCATGCTCGCCTCGCGAGCGGTCTTGGCGCCTTCCAGGCGTCGCAACCGCAACATGGTCCGCTCGTCGATATCGAAATTGACGTGCATCGGCTCCTGGGCCACGATGCTGGTCAAGATGGTTTCATCGCCGATCACGAGATTGCCGGGGTCGATGAAAGGCTGGCTGAGTCGGCCGGAAATCGGCGAGCGGATGTCGCAATAACCAAGATTGACCCGGGCGATCTTCAATGCCGCCTTCGCGGATTTCAACGTCGCTTCGGCCTCGGCCAGGTCTCCCGAAACCAGATCGAACTGTTCCTTGGTGATCACGCCGGTCGGATGCAGGCTTTCGGCCCGTGCATAGTCGGCCCGCAAGCGAGTCAATCTCGCTTCGGCCTGGGCCACAGCGCCGTCGTTCCGATCGAACTCGGCCTGGTAATAAGGCGGATCAATTTCGAACAACGGGTCGCCTGCTTCCACCTCGGAGCCGTCCTCGAAATGGACCGCCCTCAGATAACCGGTCACTCGAGCGCGAATCTCGATCGACGTCACTGCTTCGGTCTGGCCGGTGAAATCCTCGTGGTCCGTGATCTCCTCATACACCGGAAGCGTGACGACCACCTCCGGCGCCTTGGGCGCTGGAGGCGGCGGAGTCGCCGAGGCATGGTGGCAGCCGGCCGCGGCCAGGCACGCCAGACAGGAAAACCAGATCGTTCGATGCTGCATCAAGCGGATCACGTCGTGTTACTCCAGGAAACTTCAGCTATCTTGCGTTCCCTCCGGCGCATGTCGTCGCCGGCCCGCGTCGCTCAGGATGCCATGGAAGATGACATCCAGAATGTCGCGAGCCTGAGCTTCGACCGATTTCTGACGGCCGGAGAAATAGTTGGTGAACATCGTGCCGTAGAGCAAGTCGCCCAGCACGTCGAGAATGCGGTCGACGGGCATGTCGCGGATCTGGCCCTCGGAGATATACGACCGATAGATGTTCCGCAGGTGTTCCCGGTTCGCCTCGCGGTGCTCAAAATAGGTCGGTTTTTTGCGATCTTTGAACTGCGACCGCTCGTGAATCAGCAATTCCACCAGCTCGGGGTGGTCGGCAAAAAAGCCGAGGTAGGAGTAGACGACCTTCGAAATCCGCTCGGGCGGATCTTCAATGTCGGCGATACTGGCTTCAATGTGCTCGCACAGCTTGCGAATCCCGCGATCGGCGGCCGCCAGAAAGAGCTCGCGCTTGCTGGGGAAGTAGCGATACAGAGTCCCTTTGCCGATGTGCAACGCATCGGCCAACATTTGTGTGTCCGTCCCCGCGAAGCCGTGTTGCGCGAAGAGCCGCGTGGCCGCATCGAGAATCTCCTCGCAGCGATCGGCCGCATGGGGTGTTTCTCGAGGCATACGAGCGGCGGGCTTCACGGCAGGGACCCCGGGGGGAAGGAGCGGACTGACTGGTCAGTTCTATAAAAGCATAAGCAGCTTCCCAGCCCGTGTCAACGTGGTCAAATTTCCGCCGCAGGCGGAGAGCGACCTGCGGAAATCTCTTTTAATACCTTTGGGCCATAAGGTTGCGGCGCCCAACGGAAGCGACTGCCATGCGCCTATCCCGCCTCAGCGGCAGCCTGCGCGGCAGATACTCAGCGATCGAAGCGGCCAAAGGGACGCGGCTGATAGCTGCGGTAGAACCGCGGGGGGTAGGCTCCGAATGTTCGTCCGCGTCCGTATCCTAAGTACCCATACCCTCGATACCCCCGGTAGCCCGCGTAAAACGAGGTTCCGGGACTGTAGCCGTAACCGTATCCGGAGCCCACCCAAGGGGCGTACCCGCCGAACGTCGATCCGCCATAGCCTGCGATTCCGAAGCGGGGCGCCCCGAAGCGGCCGCCGAAAGAGCCGCCATACCCCATCGCTCCATAAGTGAGGTCTCCGCCGGGCGAGGGCACGGTCACGGCGCCTACCGGGTAGTTGCCTACTGCGCTGCCGGTTGGGGCCGCGCCAGGCAAGGTCCGTTCGATCGTGTACGAATTCGGCCCCGACACGTAGCCGAGTTGGGCCCGAGCCTCGGAACTTGTCATCCACGCCGCCGCCGCAACCACCGCCAGACACTGCATCCGCATGACCATCTCCTTGAATGCCAGGACCATCGATCTTGCCCGGGTCAGCCTGCCCCCCAAGTACTGTACGCAGCGCCGCGCCGATAGGAACTTTCGAATGACGGCGCCTTAAAGAAAAGTAATCAAGCTTGGCATTACCGCAGGCGCCGCGACGCGCCGCTACGGAACGCAGTGCATCAGCAAGAAAGTCTATGCGTTACGCAGGCAACGCACGAGGCAGTCGCTTACTTTGGCGGCCGCTCAGTCGAAGAGGACGGACCGAACCACTGCAGCACGTAATAGAAGACGGGCGTCAGGAACACGCCGAAGATTGTCACGCCTAGCATGCCGCTGAATACGGCCAGCCCGAGCGTCTGCCGCATCTCGGCGCCGGCGCCGTGGGCCATCACCAGCGGAACGACGCCGAGAATGAACGCAAACGAGGTCATCAGGATCGGTCGCAGTCGCAAGCGGCAGGCCTCCAACACGGCCTCTCGCAACGGCATGCCCGCTTCTTGCTGCTGCTTGGCGAACTCGACGATCAAAATGGCGTTCTTGCTGGCCAGCCCGACCAGCACGACGAGGCCGATTTGCGTGAAGATATTCTCCGCCATGCCGGCCATATCGATGCCGAACGCGGAGCAGAGCAGGCACATCGGCACCACCAGAATCACCGCCAGCGGCAGCTTCCAGCTTTCGTACTGCGCCGCCAGCACCAGGAACACGAACACGACCGCCAGGGCAAAGACATACATCGCCGTGCTGCCGGCCTGCAACTGCATGAAGGTCAATTCAGTCCAGTCGTAAGCCATCGACTGCGGCAGTTTGTCCGCCGCGATTTCTTGCATGGATGCGATGGCCTGCCCGGAGCTGCCGCCTGGCGCGACCTCGCCGCTGATGGCGGCCGCCGCGTACATGTTGTATCGCATGATGACCGACGGGCCGCTGGCGTCGCGGACTTCGAGCAGGGTTCCCAGCGGCGCCATCTGTCCGTGCCGCGTGCGGACCTTGAGCAACTTGATCTCGTCGATCTGGTTGCGGAAGCGTTTGTCGGCCTGGATATTGACTTGCCAAGAGCGGCCAAACTCGTTGAAGTTGTTCACGTAATAGGAGCCCATGTAAACCTGCAAGGCGTTAAAGACTTCGCTCAGCGGCACGCCGAGCGCCAGGCATTTGCTGCGATCGATATCGAGATACAGCCACGGCGTGTCGGAGCGCGTACTGTTGAACAAGCCGCGCAGGCCCGGCGTGTCGTTGCCGGCGGTCACGATCTGGTCGCTCGCCGTTTGCAGAGCCTGCAGGCCAAGGTTGCCGCGGTCTTCGACGATGAACTTGAAGCCGCCGGTCGTGCCTAAGCCTTCGATCGGCGGTGCGCCGAACACGGTGACCAGCGCCTCGAGCACTTCGCGGCGGCAGCGCTCGCGCAACTCCGCGGCCACGTCGTCGGCCGAGACGCCCGGCCGCTCATGAAATTCCTTCAACATCACATACATCGAGCCCAGATTCGGCGCGTTGGCGTTCAACAGCAGCGACTGGCCCGAGATGCCCACCGTGTGCGAAACCGCCGAGTTATCGCGGGCCATCTCTTCGATCCGGGCGACGATCCGCCGGGTCCGCTCGACCGAGGCCGAGTCGGGCAACTGCACGTTGACCAGTAGATAGCCTTTGTCTTGCTGGGGAATAAAGCCCTTCGGCAGGCGTTCAAACTCCCAATACGTGACGAACAGCAGCCCGCCGTAGACGAGCAACACCAGCGCGCTGACACGCAGCAGCCGCCCACCAATGCGCGTATAGACGTTCGTGCCGGCGCTGAAACCGCGATTGAAGCCCCAGAAGAACCAGCCCAACGTCGTATCGAGCAGCCAACGTCAGCGGGTCGCGCGCGGCGCCGTGCGGCTTGAGCAGCATGGCCGCCAGGGCCGGGCTGAGCGTGAGCGAATTGAAGGCCGAGATCACGGTCGAAACGGCGATCGTCACGGCGAACTGGCGGAAGAACTCGCCTGTGATGCCCGCCGATGAACGCACACGGGCACGAAGACCGCGCACAGCACCAGGGCCACGGCCACTACCGGACCGGTCACCTCGTCCATCGCTTTGCGGGCGGCCTCGCGCGGCGCCTGCCCCTTGTTCCAGCCAGCGTTCCACGTTCTCGACCACCACGATCGCGTCGTCGACCACGATGCCGATGGCCAGCACCAGCCCGAACAGCGAAAGCGTTGTTCAAGCTGAAGCCGAGCGCCGCCATCGCCGCGAACGTGCCGATAATGGCCACCGGCACGGCAATCAACGGAATGATCGCCGCCCGCCAGTTCTGCAGGAAGACCAGCACGACGATGGCCACCAGGATCACCGCGTCGCGCAGCGTCTTGAAGACTTCGACGATCGACTCGCGAATGAAAGGCGTGGTGTCGTAAACGATGCTGTAGTCGAGCCCCTCGGGGAACCGCTGCTTCAGCTCCTCCATCTTGGCGTATACGCCGTGCGGCCGTTTGCAGGGCGTTCGAGCCGGGCAACTGGTAGATCGACAACGCGACCGACGGCCGGCCGTCGAGCGTGCACGACTGGTCGTACTGCTGCGAGCCCAGCTCGATGCGGGCCACGTCGCGCAGCCGCACGATGCTGGAGATCTGGCCGCTGACGCCGGACTGGTTGACCTTGAGGATCATGGCGCCGAACTGCTCCGGTTCGGTCAGCCGGCCCAGCGTATTGATGGTCAGTTGGAACTGCTGGCCGCGCGGCGCCGGCGGCTGGCCGATCTGCCCGGCGGCGACCTGGATGTTCTGCTCCTCCGATGGCCATGATCACGTCGGCCGCCGACAACTCCAGCGAGGAGAGCTTTTCCGGATCGAGCCAGGCGCGCATGCTGTAGTCGCGCTGTCCCATGTAGGCCACGTCGGCCACGCCGGGCAAGCGGCCCAGTTCGTCCTTGATCTGGATGGTGGCGTAGTTGCTCAGGAAAGATGTCATCGTAGCGGCCGTCGGGCGAGATCAAATTGACGATCATCAGCGTGCTGGGCGACATCTTCTTCACGCTGATGCCTTCCCGCTGCACCAGCGGCGGAATCACCGGCTCGGCCAGCGACACGCGATTCTGCACCAGCACCTGGGCCATGTCGGAACTCATGCCCAGCTTGAAGGTGATCGTCAACGAGTACATGCCGTCGTTCGTACACTGCGACGACATGTACATCATGTTCTCGACGCCGTTGACCTGCTGCTCGATCGGCGCCGCCACCGTGTCGCGCACCGTCTCCGCATTGGCGCCGGGATAGTAAGCCGTCACCAGCACCGTCGGCGGCGTGACTTCAGGGTATTGCGCCACCGGCAGCGAGAGCAAAGCCACCGCGCCGGCGATCACGAACACGATCGACAGCACCGAGGCGAAGATCGGCCGGTCAATGAAGAAGTGCGAAATCAAGGCCGCTCCTCAGGAGGTTGTGTCGACGTTTTGCCGCCGGGCTCGCGCCCCGCGATGTCGTCGCGAGTTTCCAGCTCTTCGCTGGCCGGCCGGCGCCGCCGCAACAGGCCATGGCCGTGGTAAATGAACGCCGTGACGAGGGCGCCCAGCAAGAAGCCACCGGTCAACGCCCAGCCGCAGGTGCGGAAAACCGGATTTCCAGACCAGCCAGCCGACGGCCAGCCCGGCCGATTGCCCGAACAGCGCCGACGCGATGCGCCGTCTGACGGCGCCGCGGAATGCGCGGCGCTCGCCGAGCCACTCGATGCAATAGAAGAACAGCGGCGTCAGGAACACGCCGAACAGCGTCACGCCGAGCATGCCGCTGAACACGGAGATGCCGAGCGCTCTGGCGCATTTCGGCGCCGGCCCCGCGAGCCAGTACCAGCGGAACCACGCCGAACACGAAAGCGAAGGAGGTCATCAGAATCGGCCGCAGACGCAGGTGCGAGGCCTCGCGCGTCGCCTCGGCCAGCGGTTTGCCTTCCTCGCGCAGTTGCTTGGCGAATTCGACGATCAAGATGGCGTTCTTGCAGGCCAGCCCGACCAGCACCACGAAGCCGATCTGCACGAAAATGTTGATGGCCATGTGCGCCAGCGCCACTCCGGCGATCGAGCAGAGCAGGCACATCGGCACCACCAGGATCACGGCCAGCGGCAGCGTCCAGCTTTCGTACAGCGCCGCCAACGCCAGAAACACGAACACCACGGAGAGAGCGAACACGTACATCGCCGTGTTGCCGGTCCGAATCTGCATATAGCTCAACTCGGTCCATTCGGCCTTCATCGTCCGCGGCAAGTTCTCTTCCGCCGCCTGCGCGATGCGCTCGATGGCGTCGCCCGAACTGACGCCGGGCAGTACATTGCCGTTGATCGGCGCGGCGTTGTACAGGTTGTAGCGCATCACCATCACCGGCCCGTTGATCTCCCGCACGTCGACCAGCGTGCCGAGCGGAACCATCTTGCCGGCCTGGTTGCGGACCTTGAGCAGGTTGATGTCTTCCACGCGGTTGCGGAACCGCCCGCCGGCTTGAATGTTGACCTGCCAGAAGCGGCCGAAGTCGTTGAAGCTGTTCACGTAGTACGAGCCCAGGTAAATCTGCAGCGTCTGGTTGACGTCGTTCAGCGAAACGCCCATCGACTTGACCTTGGTGCGGTCGATTTCCATGTACAACTGCGGCGTGTTGGAGCGGAACAGCGTGAACACGCCCAGCATGCCGGGGTCGGCGGCGATCTTCTCAACCAGCTTGTCGGTTTGCGTCTGCAAGGCGGCCAGCCCGAGCGACCCGCGGTCTTCGACCATCAGCTTGAAGCCGCTGGCCACGCCCAGACCCGGCACCGGCGGCGCGCCGAACAGTCCGACCATTGCGTCCTTCATCTCCGCAGCCAGCCGCCGCCGCAGTCGCGCCGCGATGGCGTCGGCCCTCAACTCCGGAGTCTGGCGTTTCTCGAACTCGTCCAGGATCACGAACATCGTGCCGAAGTTCGAGCTGTTGGTCGAAAGCAGAAACGACATGCCCGAGATGCTCACCGCATGGCGCACGCCGTCGGTCTCCAGAAACATTCGCTCCAACCGCCGCAGCACCGCCTCCGTGCGTTCGACGGAGGCCGAGTCGGGCAGTTGTACGTTGACGATCAACCGCCCCATGTCCTGCTGCGGAATGAAGCCCAGCGGCAGCTTGTTGAAGCCCCAATAAGTCAGCGCCAGCAGCCCGGCGTAGACCAACAGTCCCAGCACGCTCAGCCGCAACGTCCAACCGACCAGCCTGGTATAGAGCGAGTTGCCGGCCTCGAAGGTTCGATTGAAAAGCCGGAAAAACCAGCCGAACATTGTATCCAGGAGCCAGGCCAGCGGATCGCGTCGCGCCCTGCGCGGCTGCAGCAGCATGGCCGCCAGAGCGGGGCTGAGCGTGAGCGAATTGATTGCCGAGATCACCGTCGAGGCGGCGATCGTCACGGCGAACTGCCGGAAGAACTGCCCGATGATGCCGCTGATGAATGCACACGGCACGAACACCGCGCACAACACCAAGGCCACGGCTATCACCGGGCCGGTCACCTCATCCATCGCCTTCGACGCTGCCTCGCGCGGCGCCAGACCGTGATGCAGCCAGCGTTCGACGTTCTCCACCACCACGATCGCGTCGTCGACCACAATGCTGATGGCCAGCACCAGTCCCAGCAGAGAAATGTTGTTCAGACTGAAACCGAGCGCAGCCATCGAGACGAACGTGCCGACGATGGCCACCGGCACCGCGATCAGCGGGATCAAGGTCGCCCGCCAACTCTGCAGAAACGCCAGCACGACCACGGCCACCAGCACGACCGCCTCGAGCAGCGTCTTGACCACGTCCTGAATCGACTCTTCCACGAACGGGGTCGTGTCGTAGGCGACTTCAAAGTCGACGCCATCGGGAAACCGCCGGCGCAGCTCCTCCATCTTGGCGCGGACCCGGTCGGCGACGTCGAGTGCATTGGCGCCGGGCAACTGAAAGATGGCCAAACCGGCGGATGGCTTCCCGTCGAGCCGGCACGAGAGGTTATAGTTTTGCGCGCCCAATTCGACGCGTGCGACGTCTCGCAGGCGGACGAGCTGCGGGATATCTCCGTGCGGACCGCCCAGGCTCGATTTCACGATGATCTCGCCGAACTGTTCCGGCTTGCTCAGGCGGCCCAGTGCGCGTAATGGGCTGCTGAAACGCCGGTCCGCCGGTCGCCGGAGGCTGGCCGACCTGACCGCCGGCCAGTTGCACGCTTTCGGACTCGATCGCCCGGGCGACCTCGCTGGCTGCAATGTTGCGCGACGCCAGCAAGTCGGGATTCAGCCAGGGACGAATGCTGTAGTCCCGCTGCCCGAGAATGACGATGTCCGACACGCCTTCCAGGCGGAACAATTCGTCCTTGACGTTGATCGTGGCGAAATTGCTCAAATACAAGTCGTCGTATCGGCCGTCGGGCGAGTAGAAGTTGATCACCAGCAAGACGTCCGGCGACTTCTTCTTGATCATCATCCCTTGGCGCTGCACCGATTCAGGCAGTTGCGGCATGGCCAGCGCCACCCGGTTCTGCACCATCACGAGCGCGGTGTTCAGATCGGCGCTTAAGTCAAAGGTGACGGTCAGCGTGTACGAGCCGTCGTTGGACGAGCGTGACGACATGTAGAGCATGTTCTCGACGCCGTTGACCTGCTGTTCGATCGGCGCCGCCACCGTATCGGCCAGCACCTGGGCGCTGGCGCCCGGATACATGACCGTCACTTCGACGCTCGGCGGCGTGATCTGCGGATACTGTGAGATCGGCAGTGAGATGCCGGCGATCGCGCCGCCCAGCACGATGACGATGGAGATCACCGACGCGAAGATGGGCCGATCGATGAAGAATCGTGAGATCACGGCGCGTCAGCCACCAAGCATCAAGAACAGCCAAACAGGCGGAGAGGGAACACTGCGGATCGCATCAGTCAGTCGCCGGACGAATTGTCAGCCGCTTTCTCGTTCGACTCGCTATCCTTTTCCGCCCGCTCGCTGGCAGGCTGAACGGGCGATGCCGGCTCCAGTCCCGGCTCCATGCCGCCGATATCGCCCGACTCCAGTGGGCTGACCTTGGGCATCGGCGTAAGTTCCGCCTGAACCGTCATCCGGGGCCGCACCATCTGCAGGCCGCTGACGATGACCCGATCGTCGGGCTTGAGACCGTCTTCAATGACTGCGCAGTCCGTCTTCCTGCAAGGCGCCGATGAGGACGCGGCGGTACTGCACCCGGTCCTTTTCGTCAACGACGTACACGTACTTCAGGCCCTGGTCGGTCCCGATCGCCTTGTCGACGACCAACAGCGCGTCGTGCGGCCGGCCCAGCGGCAGCCGGACCTTGACGAAGTTGCCAGGCGTAAATATCCGCACGCCTCGCTCGGGGCGGGGATTTTCGAACTCGCCGCGGATCGTGAGCGTGCCGGTCGTGGGATCGACCCGGTTGTTCACGAAATTGATCAATCCGTGGTGAGGAAAGCCTTTTTCTCCCTGCAAGGCGGCCAGCACCGGGATGTCGTCGTACTCGCGGGCCGAGCGGAACTTGCCCTGGTTGATCATATTCTTGATCCTCAACATCGTCGGCTCATCGATGTCGAAATAGGCGTAGATTGGATCGCGAGACACGACCGATGTCAGAACCGTCGTGTCCTGGGTCACCAGATTGCCCACCGTGTAATAGTAGCGGCTCACTTCGCCGTCGATCGGGGACAGGACTTTGGTGAAAGACAAGTTGAGTTGATTGGTGTCAAGCGTTCCTTTCGACATCGCCAGGTTGGCCAACGCCTCGTCTTCGGCCGCCTGGTAGCTGTCGAGATCCTGCTGCGTGATGGCGGCCGGCGACTTTTGAGCGATCGACTTGGCGCGCACGTTGTTCGCCTTGGCCAGCTTGACCTGAGCCTGGTTCGCGGCCACCTGGCCCTGCGAATAGTCGACCAGGGCTTGATAGGGGCGAGGATCGATTTCATACAAGAGATCGCCCGACTTGACCTCCATGCCTTCCTTGAACGGCGCCTTGGTCAGGTAGCCGGTGACGCGAGGCCGAATTTCGACCGAGTGCACGGCGTCCATCCGGCCCGTGAAGTCGACGAAATCCGTGACCTCGCGCTGCTCAGGCACGCTCACCGGAATGATGAGCGGTTCGTTCGTCGGTTCCGGCGCCGCTTGCCGTTGGCAAGCTGACGTAGCCGCCGACAAAGCAACACTGATGACGAGCAAGCGATTCCAGCGCATACGAACCTCATCCATGGAAATGCGACCATTCTAACGAGTCGGCCCGCGACGCCAAGGCGCTGGATGTTTGACAGCCGCGAGACGCGCTCCGTACGATACGGCGGGCTCCGTTGTCCGCGCCCGCAAATGGAGCAGAAAAGAAGCGTCGCCGCGTCGATACCCTGGGCGGCTTGTCTCACGGCGTCGTTGCGGGCCGAGTCGTACGCAGCCTGTCGTGCCAAAAGGTGACCATGAGCGGCAACAGTTTTGAGCCGGTGAAAATCGGCGTTATCGGCCTGGGGCGTTTCGGACGTTTGCACGCGCTGACCTTGGCCGGCCTGGCCGAAGCCGAATTGGCCGGCCTCGTCGCTCGGCGGCAGGAAAGTCTCGATCGGCTTTCCGTTGAACTTCCCGGCGTGCGCAGGCTGGACCGATCTGGACCGCGCCATTTGCGAGTGTCCGGCCGAAGCGTGGATCGTGGCGTGTACGACGGCGTCGCACGTTCGCGTCACGCGAGCGCTACTGGAGGCGGGTAAGACCGTTCTACTGGAGAAGCCGATCTCCGAGAGTCTCGAAGAAGCCCGCAGCCTGGCCCCGTTGGTCCGGCCCGATTCCAGCAACCTGATGCTGGGCCATATCGTGCTGTTCAACAGCGAGTACCAGCAGTTGAAAGAGGAGCTGCCGCGCCGCGGGCCGATTGTTTATGTCGATTGCGTGCGACACCGGCCCGCAAGCATCGTGGCCCAGTTTCCCGGCGAGAATCCCCTGCACGCGGCGATGGTCCACGACCTGTATGTCGTGCAGTCGCTCGTTGACCGAGCGGAGCCGGCGCACTTCAGCGCTCAATACCATCGCACTGCAAAGGGCGAGATCGATCTGGCGCTGGCCCAGCTTAAGTGGCCCGGCGGCACGGTGGCCTCGTTCGCCGCATCGTACCTGACGCCCGCGGGGATGGCGCCGCGCGGTTTCGACCGGATGGAAGTCTTCGGCGAAGGCTGGTCTGCGCATCACGCCGAATCCAAGGCCGCTTGAAATCTGGGACGCCCAGGCCGTCTGGCCTTTGGCGCTCGAAATTCGGGCCGGCGCCGATGGCGCCAGCGGCATGATGGCCGAGGAGCAGCGAGCCTTTTGCCGCGTCGTGCGCGGCCGGCAAAGCGTGCCGGTGGGAGCAACCTACGCCGATGCGATTCAGGTGCAAACCTGGATGGACAAGCTGGCCGCTTGCGCAACATGAACCGGCGCTGCTTTGCACGTCGCTCCGTCCCACTTTCTCGCCTCGCTTGTGACGCGTCCACGGCTTCGATACCCTTCTGGTTAGCACTTCACATCCGGAGAAGACGCTCCCATGGCGATCGACAGGTCGGGCAAATGGCGGGTCGGCAAGACTCCCGAAGATTTGCAGGAATACCTTGAAGCCGTTTCCGAGGACTCGTACCCGATCCATGAGTTTCGACTCGCTCGTTGCGACTGTGGCTCGCTTGAATTCCGACTCGACGCCAGCGATGAAGACGGAGTGGCCCGCCGAACCTGCGCCGTGTGCAGGCAAAAGCATTTTCTCTGCGACTCCGAGGAAAACTGGAGCGATTCAAAAACAAGGCGTTGGCGCTGTACGGAGTGTAAATCGAGAGTTGCCAACGTGGCGGCCGGATTCGCCCTGACCGAAGACCGGCAGGCCATCTATTGGCTGTATGTCGGCGAGCGCTGCGTCGGCTGCGGCGTGCTGGGTTGCCTGACCTCTTGGAAGATCGGCTACAGCCCCTCATTGCAGTTGATGGACCTGGTTTGATTGGCAAGTAGGGAAGGCAGCAACAGGCCCTTTACGTCCGCTCTAATCTTCGCGTCCACTCCGCCTCGAGTTCGGGATCTCTCGCAACCAGGAAGGCGTGACTGGCGGCGCCGCCGGCCCAAAGCAAGGCCCAGCCGCCGTAAGCGGGCAACAAGTGCTTCAGGCTGTGGTATCCGACGGCCCAATGTACGAGGATTGTCGAACAATAAGCAATGTTGCCCGCCGCCATCAGGGCCCGCCAGAGCCACGCCTGGCCGCGTTGAAAACCCCACAGGGCGGGCAACAACGTCGCGACGCCGCAGGCGATCAGCATGCCGCCGAACGTGGCGCGGTCATGAGCCACCAGCGGAACGAGTTGCGGATGAGCATCGACCAGGTCCGCGGTGCAGACGTTCATGAATTCCAAATCTTCCGGCACGAACACGCTGGTCATGCCAACGCCGGAAATGACGAGACCGGCGACGATCAAAATCGCTCCCTGTACGACGAACAAGAGTTGGCCCCACTGATTCGCCCGCCAGCGCCGATCGTTCCACAACTCGGGCGGCGGCTGGCGCTGCGGCGGCGGCAACACGGAATGGACCGTCAACGCGAGAAACTGAAACAGGATCGCCGTCACGAAGGCGTGAAAGGGATCGAAGTAGCCGAAACCCAGGAACGAGAAGAAACTGACAAAGCCCGCCAAGGCCGAGGCAACCACGGTAACGAAGGCCCAATGCACGCCCCGACGGATGCCGTGCCAGGCAAGCCCCGAGTAGAGGATTCCGACGGCCAGCATCGTGCCGGCCAAAGTCACGCGGTCGTGAGTCATGAAAGACAGCAGCCGATCGTTCACCGCGACGAGTTGCTGACGCGTGAGTCCGGCCATCGATTCGTCGTAGGGCATGACCACGCGCGTCGTCGCGATCAGCATGGCCAGCGTTCCGCCGATCAGCATGCTCAAGCCCATCATCAGCGCCCAGAACCACGCCTGGCCGCCGAACCGCACCGGAGTCTCCGCGGGCTCGCCTTCGGTCATCTGCCGTCGATAGAGCAGGGCGGCGTTGATTCGTTTGGGCAGCCCCGGACCGGCGAAAATCAGACCGGAATCGACTTGAACCAGATCCGCGCCGGCTTCAACGTAATCAAGCGCGTCCGCTGGCGAATGTACGCCCGCCGAACTGATGATGATCGGATCGCTCCCCAATTGTTCGCGCATATCTCGAACGGTCTGCAGCGAGGCTTGAGGATTCGCTTTGCCAATTCGTAGGGCTGCGTCAGCTCCTGGCTCATCGCCAACAACGATTCCCGCAACCTGCCCGGAGCGAATCGACTCGTCCGCCGCATCCATGCGCAGCTCGCCCGGCTCGGACGGCGGGTCCGCCACGATCGGTCCGATTTCCAGAAAACCGAAACCGAACTCGGCCAGGGCAGGGGAGCCCAGCAGATATGGATCCAGCCGGCAGCCCAAGCCAACCGAAGAGGGAAAACAAATCCCGCTGCGTTCAATTGCCAGTCTCGCATCGGGCTGCATGTGCCCCATCAGTTGAATCACGCCCCGGCCGAGCGGCAAGCGGGCCAAGGCGCCCATGCCGCCTAGCGCAAGCCGACGCGCCGTCTGCGGCCGAAGCCGAAACAACAACGGCCGAAAAACGGTCTGATAGCTCCAATCGGGCATCGAGCAACCTTGATCTGCAGACGGGCAGTTGCATTTCGTCCCCAGGATGCCGCCCGCCCGCCCCGAGAAACCTGATCTTAACCGCAATCACATAACGACCATAACCGCGGTGAGCGCAAAACGCGGGCTCGACATCTCTTCGCCCGTTCACTTGCCGCAATCGAGGAGCAAGCGGGACGCTCGCTCTACGGCGGAAAGCCGCACGGCCACCCCATCGCGTAAGCGTACCCGCTTGTGCCTTCGAAAATGCAGGTCGCCTCGCCCTGATTCCGCCCTAACCGTTCCGCATTCAATTCTGCGGTGGCCTGGGCCGGCATTTAGCCCACGCCCATTCGCAGCCCTTAATACCATAGAAGCAAATCATTCCCAGCGTGAACCCCGCGGGAAGCGAGACAACGAAGCAACCCAGCGAAGCGGCTGCCCAGAACGCGAAGGCCCGGCTGTCCCGGGCAAGATAACAAAGGCGACGGCCGCCACGGCGGAGATAACCGTCGTCGACAAGAAAACGGATTTCAAGCCGAATTGAAAACGTGAAGGCGCCACGCCCGCCAGCCTACCCGGTTCCTGTCGGGGGCGCCAACCGCCTCCGGTTCGGAACCGACCCCGCGCCGAGCCTCCGCCCAGTCGCCAGTCGGCCAGTCGACTCGATGCCCTTGGTACGTATCGCGAACATCGGCTAGATTGGACCTTGAGCCGCCGCCCGTTCCCGGCGGCGCATAATCGATCATACTCCCACGGCGCCCTAGATCTTGGTTACCGATTTTCTCGCAAAGTTGTTTGTACGCAGCCGGTTGGTGCTGGCGCTCGGCGTGACGCTGCTGACCGGCATGGCCGTGTGGGGCTACCTGCCGCGGGCGCCTGAAGACGAGCCGGTCAAAGCGGCGCCCAAGCGGGTCGCCGGAGAGAACGACGCAAAGACCAAGAAAAACTCGTCAGACCAGTCCGCCCGCGAACGGGCCGAGAGCGAGTTCCAACTGACCAAGTCCGACTGCCTGCTGCTCGTCGAAGCCGAAGACCTGTTCACCCCTCGGACGATGGAAGCCGTCCGGCAGATGGTCCGCGACGTCAAGACGCTCGACATCGTCGATTCCGTCGTCTGGCTGGAATCGGCGCCCGGGCTGAATATCTTCGGCCTGGCCGAGCCGCTGCTGCCGCCCGACGGGGCCTCGGCCGAGCGTTTGCAGCTGGCCCGGCAGCGAGCGCTGGAACATCCCTTGGCCGCCGGACAGTTATTGTCCGACGACGGCACGGCGCTGCAGATGCTGATCGGCTACGACTGGCTGTTCATGACCCAAGAAGACTCCGGCGCCACGGAAATCATCCGCGAAGCGGAAGCCAGCTTGGCGCGCTCGCTCGGAGCTGACGCCGCCAGGGTCACGATCCGCGCCACCGGACGGATTCCGCTCTGGAAGGCGGAGCGAGACGCCTTCAGCAGCGACCACCGCAAATACCAGATCATCTCCTACACGATGATCACCGTGCTGGCGCTGCTGCTGTTTCGAGGACTGGTTCCGGTGCTGATCGTCGGCATCGGTTCGACGCTGGCCGTCTTCTGGACATTCGGCATTCTCAAGTTCTTCGACCACGAGCCGAACGATATGACGGCGGTGGTCATGCCGGTGCTGGTGGCCATGGTCAGCTTCACCGACGGCGTGCACCTGATGATCCACATCCGGCGCAAGCGAGCCGACGGTTTCTCGCCGATCGACGCCGCCGCCTCGGCAATCCGCGACGTGGGGCTGCCCTGTTTTCTCACTTCGCTGACCACCGGCATCGGGTTTTGTTCGCTGCTATTGGCGAATTCGCAATACATTAAGAACTTCGGCTGGGACTGCGCCTTCGGCGTGACGGCCGGGTTCGTCGCCGTGGTCACGGTCATTCCCCTGCTGAGCAGCACATGGCTGGGGCGGAAGCTGGAAAGCCGCGGCGAAGACGAACTGATCGGCCGCAGCCTGGAGCGATTCCGGCCCGGCATCGATTGGATTTTGAAGCACTCGCGAATGGTGACCGCGACGGGCGTGCTGATCACGGCCCTGTTCGCCGCGGCGGTGGCGCAACTGCGGCCCGACGAGAAATGGGAATATGCGATGCCGACCGCGCGCCGGCCTATCAGGCAATGGCCTGGTGCGGCGAAGCGTTCGGCGGCATCGAGTTCGCCCACGTTACGGTGAGTTGGAACGCCGACAGCAACGTCTCTCCCGCTCAGGTCCTGCAAATCGTCGGCGAAGTGAAGGAACTGGTCGAGCGCGAGCCGCACCTGAAGCATCCGCTCGAGATCGGCGACTTGCTGGCAACCTTCCCCAGCGACACGGACGATCCTGAAACGCTGATGTCGTACGCTTCGCTGCTGCCCCCCTCGCTGCGAGACATGCTGTACGACCCGGAAAAGCGCGAAGCCAAAGTACTGATGCGCTGTCAGGACCACGGCATTCGGCTTTATGCTCCGGTCTTCAAACGGGTCGACGCAGGGTTGGCGAATCTGGCGGCGCAACATCCGGGTTTTGCGTTCGATTTGGACGGCGGACCGGTATGGCGCGCCGAAAACCTCTACCAGGTGGTGCTCGATCTAGCGACAAGCCTGGGCAGCGCGGCGATTATCATTATGATCGTGATCGCGGTCGTCTATCGCTCGGTGCAACTCGGCGTGATTGCCGTCATTCCGAACATGTTGCCGCTGGTGGTGACGGCGGCGTTTCTCGTTTGGACGAACTATGCGTTGACGATCGCCGCCGTCTGCGCCTTTACAGTCTGCCTGGGAATCGCCGTGGACGACACGATCCATTTCCTGTCGCGGTTCCAGGCGGAGTTTGAGGCGACCGGAGACGTCAACGAGGCGATCCGCCGCAGTTTCCTCAGCGTGGGCGCCGCGTTGATCACGACGACGCTCGTGCTGGTCTCCGGCTTTGCCACGGTGTTGGGCAGCCAGATGCCGGCCCATCGCATCTTCGCAGGCATGGCTGTTTCTACCATCGGCACGGCTCTCATAGGCGATTTGATATTACTGCCCGCCATGCTGGCCGCCTGCTATCGGCCACGAAAATCGGATGCCGAGAAAGCGACTTCAAGCAGCTCAGACCGCGGCGAAATCCTGGAAGCCCCATCGCCGCGGATTGCAACCTTAGGATTAGAACCATGAACACTACTGTTGCTCGACAACTATTTGCGGCAATGGCATGCCTCGCGCTCTTGGCCGTCGGCTCCGTCAGCTTTGCCAAAACGCCCAGCGCTACCGAGCCTAACGCCGTCGAAACGCCGCCGACCGAGCAGGTCATTGCCGACTTCGAGTTGCGAGACGTCTGGGGCAAGCAGCATAAGCTATCGGATTACGCCGAAGCGGACGTGATCGTCGTCGCTTTCCTGGGAACCGAATGTCCCCTGGCCAAACTGTATGGCCCTCGATTGGAGCAACTGGCTCAGGAATTCGCCGACCGGAAGGTGCAGGTGCTAGGCCTCGACGCCAACCAGCAGGATTCGATCGCCGAGTTGGCCGCATACGCTCGAACGCACGCCCTGTCATTTCCGCTGCTCAAAGACGTCGGCAATGAAGTGGCCGACCGCTTCGGCGCCCGGCGCACGCCGGAAGCGTTCGTGCTGGACGGCAAGCGGCGCGTCGTTTATCGCGGCCGGATCGACGACCAGTTCGGCATTGATTACGCCCGTGAAAAGCCGCGTAAACACTTCTTGAAAGAAGCCCTGGAGGACCAGTTGGCCGGGCGAGAAATCCGCCGGCCGCAGACCGAGCCGGTCGGCTGTTTCATCGGTCGCGTTCGCACGCCAGACGAAACCAGCAAGATCACCTGGTCGAACCAGATTTCGAGATTGTTTCAAAAGCACTGCGTCGAGTGTCACCGCGAAGGAGACATCGCCCCATTTTCGCTCACGGAATACGACCAGCTCGCTGGCTGGGGGCCGACGATTGAAGAAGTCATTCAGCAGCAGCGCATGCCCCCCTGGCACGCCGATCCGTCCCACGGCGACTTCCGTAACGCACGGGGGATGACGCAGGAAGAAAAGCAACTCGTGTACGACTGGGTCGCCGCCGGTTGCCCGGAAGGAGATCCGTCGCTGCTTCCGGCGCCGCGTGAATTCCAGTCCGGCTGGCAACTGAAAGAAGAGCCGGACGTCGTGATCCCCATGCGGAACCGACCGTTCGTCGTCGCCGCGGAGGGCGCGGTCGATTACCAGTACTTCGTGGTCGATCCGGGATTCAAGGAGGACAAGTGGATCGCCGGCGCCGAGATCGTGCCGGGCAACCGGGCCGTCGTCCACCATGCCATCGTCTTCATTCGCCCGCCGGACGAGGCTGATTTTCGCGGCATCGGCTGGCTGTCCGCCTATGTGCCGGGACAGCGGATCGAAAAGCTGGAGCCCGGGTTGGCCCGCCGCGTGCCGGCCGGTTCGAAGCTGGTGTTTCAGATGCACTATACCCCGAACGGTTCCAAGCAGCAGGATCTGTCGCGGCTGGGACTGATCTTCGCCGAGCCCGACTCGGTTCGCGAGGAAGTGACGACGATCTTGTCGCTGAACCAGTCGTTCGAAATCCCGCCGGAAGCGGGCGACTATGCCGTTGAAACGAAGTGGCGGCGTTTTCCATCACACGGTCGTCTGCTGGCCATGGCGCCGCACATGCATGTGCGGGGAAAAGCGTTTCGGGTCGAGGCGCAGTTGCCCGACGGAACGACCGAGATCCTGCTGGACGTGCCGCATTACGACTTCAATTGGCAATCCACCTACGTGCTCGCCAAGCCGCGGAGCCTTCCTCCCGAAACAAAGGTGCGCTGCATCGCCCGGTTCGATAACTCGGACGACAACCTGAACAATCCCGATCCTTCCCAGGCCGTGCGCTGGGGAGATCAGACCTGGGAAGAGATGGCGCTCGGCTTTTTTGCCGTCACGCCGCCGCTGGATGCCAAGCAAGACGATGCCAACCCGGACGACAAGTTATCGCCCGAGCAACTCGCGGAAGCCGAAACCAAGGCCCGCAAGCTGCTCAAGGATCTCGACGCCGACGGCGACGGGCGGGCCCGGCGAAGCGAGACCACGGAGCAATTCGCCCGGTTCGCCTTTTCGCGCTACGACACGGACGACAATGGCGTGTTGACCTTGGAAGAATTGACCAAGGCAACGGAGAACTCGCTACGGAGGAAACAGCGACGCCAAAGGCGCTAACGCTTGCGCGAACATCGGGGACCGAGGCCCGAAGGTTCCTCGCGGCGCCGAGCATCACGCCGTGAGCGCGACCATCATGACGGGCTATCGTCGAACAAGAACTCGCCCCCAGCAGGGCGGAATTCGCAATCGGAGCCGGCCGTTGCGAGCCTCGAACATACGACCTGGCTCCAGCAAATCTTCAAGCGCTCCGTCGTCGCCGCTCGGCATGGATACATCGACTCGAACTGGCGCCTCGGCCGCGTTGACGGCGACGATCACCCGCTCATTGCCCGCCTCTCTTTGAAACGCAAACTGTTCGGAGGCAACGTGCAACTGCCGGTACGTTCCCGTTCGCAGCGCCGCTGAACTGCGACGAATCTCTGCGAAGCGTGCAATAACCGGCGCCAGGTCAGGATGCGCTCTGCGCGAGGCGGCGGCCTCGGGCGTTGGCAGCGCCGGACGAAGCGGACGATCGTCGCCGCGGGCTTTGACTCCTTCCAGGCCCCACTCGCTGCCGGCGTACATTGACGGCACGCCCGGCACGGTGAACAGCAGCAGGTACAGCGGGTACAGATGGGCCGGCGTCTTCAACTCGCTGGCCACGCGGTTGACGTCGTGGTTATCGGCGAAGTTATACGTGGTCAGCTCGCGGTACAGGCCGCCGTCTCCGAATAAGCGGTTGAGCGAATGCGCGATCTCGAAATAGTTGCGGTCGTTGTGGCTGGAATACAAGCCTTTGTAACACTCGTAGTTCGTTACAGCGTCGAGCAGCCCGGGGCCGGCCAGCAAGCGATAATCTCCATGAATCGCTTCGCCCAGCAGCCAGAAGTCGGGCCGCAGTTGACGACAAAAGGCTGCCAGTTCGCGGAGGAAATTGCGGTCGAGGGCATACGCTACGTCGAGGCGCAGCCCGTCAATGTCGAAGCGTTCCGCCCAAGACCGCACCGCGTCGAACAGATGCGCCTTCACCTCAGCGTTCTGGACGTTCAGCTTCACCAGATCGAAATGCCCTTCCCAGGCCTCATACGCGAACGCATCGTCGTGGGGACTGCGATGGCTGAAATCTACGCCGGAGAACCAATCGCGATACGCCGACTGCGGGCCATGCTGCTGCAAATCGCGGAACGCCCAAAAATCGCGGCCGACATGATGGAACACGCCGTCGAGAATTACGCGGATGCCGTGCGAGTGCATGGCCGTAGTCAGCGCCGCCAGAGATTCGTCCGTTCCCAGCCGGCGGTCGACATGGTAGTAGTCCGCCGTGTCGTAGCCGTGGGCGGACGATTCAAACAGCGGCCCCAGGTAGAGTGCATCGGCGCCGAGCCCGCGGAGATGATCGATCCAGCCGTGCAGTTGGGATAGCCGATCGTCGGGCGCAGAGCGGAAGTCGTTCGTCGGCTCCGCGCCGCACTGACCGAGCGGATAGATGTGGTAGAAGAAGGCGTCCTGCGCCCACGATTGCGACATGCCTGGTCCTCCTGATTGACGGCTGCTCGCCGCACGCCTCAAGGCATTCGTTTAATGCACGGGTTCGATACACTCCGGGGCGTCGTTCCTGGGACTGTTGACCAACGTGCTGACGGGATACGCGACCATGTCCTCGTCGGGAACAGGACGCAACAGCGGCAGCAACCGCTCCGGCTCTTGAACGGCGACGTCCAACCACAGGTTATAGCTTTCCGGCGGAATGATAACCGGCATCCGGTCATGCAGCGGCGCCATTAGCTCGTTGGCATCGGTCGTCAGGATCGTACACGACTCCATCGGCTTGTCCCCCTTGCTCCACCGTTCCCACAAGCCGGCAAAACAGAACGGGCCGCTCCCTCTCATTTGAATAAAGAACGGTTGTTTAGCTTTCCCCGTCTTCTGCCATTCGTAAAACCCGTCGGCCAGAATCAGGCAGCGCCGCCGCTTGAAGGCATGGCGGAACGCCGGCTTCGTCGCCACCGACTCCGAGCGCGGCGTTGATCATTCGGTTGCCGATCGACAGGTCGTCGGCCCAGCCTGGGACGAGGCCCCAGCGCAGCCAGACCAGTTCATGCCGGTCGTGATCATCGGCTCGCACCGCCGCAATCTGCTGCGTCGGCGCAATATTATAGCTCGGAGGCAAGGGGGGCAGCGGCTCGAACAGGCTCAACTGTTCGGCCAGTTTGTGCGCAGCCACGTGCTCGGAGAAAAAATCGTTGGTTCGCGTGAAGCGTCCGCACATGCCGTCCGTCTCATCCGTTGTTGCAAGGGCGCCTGGCGGACGTTCAACGTCCAGGCGTCGCCTCTTCCGCGGGCCAATCGTCCGTGCGGAACGGAGAGGCGGGCAGCCCCTGCGCATTGACCAGGTTGGCGTCGGGGTCGGGAGCCCAGGCGTAACGCACGGCGCGGGGGCTTTTCACTTCCGGGCTGGAGACGACGACCTGCTTGCCTTCGATCCGCGCCTTGGCCGGCTTCCAGTGTCGATCCTCGCCGGCAATGACAAAGCCTTTCAGCTCGCCGTTCTTGGCCTGCAACCCGCCTGCGGCGTGCGAGAAGGAGACCACGATTCATTGCCACGGATCTCATGGCCTTCCGGCAATGGACCGCTCGTGGCGCCGAGCTGTTTGCCGTACACGTCTCCCAGCGCCCACAACGCCAAGCGACGTCCTACGTCCTGCTTGTTCTTCGGGTGAATGTCGTTCGGATCGCCGATGTCGATCGTAATCGCCATGCCCGTTTTCGGCAGTCGTAAGGTCTTGAGCATCCCCTCGCGAACCTGCATCCACCCTTCGCCCGGACGCTGGAAATTCGGCAATTGCACCCAGGCAAACGGCAGCTCTTGTCCCCAGCGCGTCCGCCAATCGGTCACGAGCAGCGGCAACTGGTACTGGTACAGCAGGCCCTTGCCGGGCCGCGTGTTGGCCTCGCCCTGATACCAGAGCACGCCGCGAACGGCATAAGGAATCAGCGGCGCAATTTTGCCGTAGAACAATCCGCCAGGACCGCCGCGACGGGCGCGCTGGACGACTGGATCGATCGGTCTTCTGGGGGCAGGTTTTCCGGCGGCTTTGGCCTGGGCCGCCTGGTCCCGCCAGCGGGCCAGCGCCTTTTCAAACTGGGCCTTGGCCCGCTCTTCGTCGAATGCAGCCCGGGCTTTGGCTTGCGCCTCCCAGTCGGCCTTCAGTTCCGGCGTGGCGGCCTGCGCTTCGGCTGCAATCCACGACTCGATGGGCGTGCCGCCGACCGAAGAATTGATCAATCCGACTGGTACATCCAGTTCATGGTAAATCTCTCGGCCAAAGAAATAGAGCGTTGCCGAGAACGCTCCTACGCTCTCGGGCGAACAGACCGACCACTGCCCCTTGCCGTCGGCTTGCGGGGTTTCGGCGGCGCCGGACGACTCGCGAAACATACGGATCAGCGGCAGTTTCGCAGCGGCCTGTTCCGCTTCGAAGTCGCGTGCCCGCGAAACGGTCATGGCCATGTTTGATTGGCCCGAACCCAACCAGACTTCGCCCACTAGCACGTCAGTCGCCTTGGCTTTGCGGTTCGGCTTTGCGCCTTCAGCGACCAGTGGTCGCGGCTCGGCGCTGGCGGCCAGCGGATCGAGCTTGACCATCCATTTGCCGTCTGCATCCGCGGTCGCGGCTCTTCTTTTTATCTCCGAATTGCACAGAGACCTTCTCGCCCGGGTCAGCCCAACCCCAGACGGGCACGTCTTGATCGCGCTGCAGCACCATGTGGTCGGAAAACAAGGCCGCCAGCTTCAATTCGGCGGCTTCGAGCGCCGCGGCCGGCGACAACAACAATGCGGTAAGCAAAAAAATGCGTTTCATGGGCTTCACGTAACCTTCTTGCTAAGGGTTGAAGCGATTTGTGGACGGGCTTGGAAAAACGGCAATGCAAGGGCTGGCAATTGGCGCGCTCACTAGCCAGCGTTTCGCACGGCCTTGTTGAGCCGCGGGCGCTTGGCTTTGTTCTTCGGCGCCGCTTCGCCGTTGTTCTTGGTCGGCATCGGAGCTTTGATTTCGGCTCGCCAGGCGACGAGGCGGTCGATGCAGCTCCTTTGCTCTTGTCGGGCATCTCGGTCGGCCAGGTTCTTCGGTTCCGCCGATGTCGCTGCTGAGATTGTAAAGTTCCAGGTGACCGTCTTCGAGAAACTCCATCAGCTTCCAGTCGCCGATCTGAACCAGACTGACCGGAGTCGTCCGCCAGGAATCCGCGGCCGGCACCGAGGTAGCCGGGAAAATGTTGGAAGATCGCGTCGCGCTGCAGGCTGGCATTCGAATCGCGAAACAGCTTGACCAGGCTTTCGCCATCGAGCACCTGGCGCGGCTGCGATGCAGCGCGGCAAGCTCCAGCATCGTCGGAAACAGATCGACATGAATGGCCGGCACGTTGCAGGTCGAGCCGGGCTTGGTGACACCCGGCCACCGCACGATGAACGGATCGCGCATTCCCACCTTCGTACAGGCTGCCCTTGCCGCTGCGCAGCGGATAGTTGTCGGTGACGTCGCCCTTCGTCTTGATCCCTTCCCGGACGTAACCGCCGACGCCACCGTTGTCGCTGGTGAAGATCAGCACGGTGTTATCGGCAAGTTTCAAATCATCAAGCGTCTTCATCACGCGACCGACGCTTTCATCGACCGAAGAGATCATCGCGGCGTAGGTCGGGTCGTTGTGCCCGCCGACCCCCGGCTTGGGCTGGAATTTCGCAATCAGCTCGTCCTTGGCCTGATACGGTGAATGGACACCGAAATGGGGCAGGTAAAGAAAGAACGGTTGATCTTTGTGCCGGGTGATGAAATCAACTGCCTTGTCGGTGAGGAAATCAGCGAGGTACTCGCCTTTGGGATAGTCCGTTTTCGGGTCCGTGTCGAATTTGAAGTGCCGCCCGGCGCTGACAATCGCCTCGTCAAAGCCTCGCTGGCCAGGGTGGTACTTTGCCTGTTGGCCGAGGTGCCATTTGCCGAACATGCCGGTCGCATAACCGGCCGAGTGAAGTTGCTTGGCAATGATCGTCACGGTCGAGGGGCAGGTCGGTGACGTTGTCGACGGGTCGCAACGGCCGCTTGCTCCAATCGAAGCGATTGATGCCGCCAACCGTGTAAACTCCCGAGCGAGCACCGTATTGGCCGCTCATCATTGCGGCGCGCGTCGGAGCGCAGTTCTGACATTGGTGATAGTTCAGTCAGCTCGCATCCCCTGCGCCGCCAGAGCGGTCGATGTTGGGCGTCTCGTAGTATTTGCTGCCGTAACAGCCCAGGTCCGTGTAACCCAAGTCGTCCGCCATGACGAACACAATGTTCGGCGTCGTCTCGTCAGCGGATACGCGGAAGGCGCAGCAGCCCCAGCGGCCAGCATCAAAAGCGTGAGCGCGGATTTCATCGCGGTTCCCCCGGGATTGCGTGCAGAATATGGCTGCAGCATGCCGCGCCGAGGGGCCACAAGCAAGAGGCGGACGCCCGTTCGGGGAATCAGCAGTGCGCAGCTCCCTGGGGCATCGCTTCGCTCTGCCGCCAGCCACCCGATGCCGAAGGCAAAGTTGGCTATGGGCCCCGGCGCAAGAAGTGCGTCCCGAGATTGCCGCAGGCGATTCAGGCCGCGTGCCGCTGCAAAGCCGCCACAGCGCTGTTGCGGACGTGCAGATCGAGCTGCGGGAAGGCGATTTCGATGCCTTCAGCCCGAAACGTATCGTGAATCTTCGTATTCAGGGCGTGGATCACGGCCAGACGGTGCTCCAGAACAGGGTTCGGCAGGCAACACCGCAGCACCAGGTTCAACGCGCTGTCGCCAAAGCTCTCGAAGCTCGCGATCGGCGCCGGCTCTTCGAGCACGCCGGGCGTTTCGGCGGCCACGCGGAGCATCAAGTCCCGCGCCTTTTCGATTTCCGATCCGTACGCAATTCCGACGGTCAGGCGGACGCGATTCACCGGATCGCTGAGGGTCCAATTGAGCAAGCGGCCAGTGATGAACTCCTTGTTGGGAACCACCAACTCCTTGCAGTCGAAGTCCGTAATCATGGTGGCGCGGATGCGGATTCGCGAAACCGTGCCGCTGACGTCGTCAACCGTCACGATATCGCCCACCCGAATCGGACGCTCGAACAGGATAATCAGGCCCGAAACAAAGTTGGCGAAGATCTCCTGCAGGCCAAAGCCGAGACCCACGCTTACGGCCGCCACCAGCCAGTGGATCTTCGACCAGGAAACGCCGATTGCCAGACACGCGATCACCAGGCCCGCCACGGTGATGGCATAGCGGAACAACGTAGTGATCGCGTAGCGCGTGGCCAGTTCGAGCGGCAGCCGCTGCAGCAGGACGATTTCCAGCAAACCGGGGATGTTGCGAGTGGCGACCACCGTCAGGATCAGCGCCAGCGCCGCCTCCAACAGGTGCACCACCTTGATCGGTTCGAGGCTCGTCACGCCCTCGCCCGCTTCGACGTGCCATAGCGGCACGTTGAGCAACGAAAGGGCCGGCAACACGTCGGCCCAAATCCACCACAGACCGGCGGCGACGCCGACCAGCAGCGCCGTCTCGACGAATCGCCGCGTTTGCAGGTTGACGGTCGTCAGATCAAGCTGCCCCATGGCGTCCACGGACATGCTTAACGTCTCGGCGCCTTTTTGATCATGCTGCGCGGCGGCTCGCCGCTGCTTCGCCTCGCGCATGGCAAGACGGCGCCTCAGGATCAGCACCCAGCGAAGCAACAAGGCGCCGCTGATCAATACGACGGTGAACAACACGCCGCTGGCCTGGAACCGCCAGGCCAACTGGCGAGCCGAGTAATAGTAGCCAAAGCTTGCCAGCGCCGCCAGCGCCACCGGGCTGGCAACGAGCAGCGGGAAAGAGAAGTGATGCAACTGCTGGATCCAGGTCCCTCGCCGCGAGGCAAGAAACTCGTGCAGTACGCCGCCCACGGGACGAAAAATGCGATGGATCAACAGCGACAACAGCAACATCGCCGCAATGAAGATCAATCGGCACAACGACTCCCAACGGTCGTTGTCGAGTGCGTGCGTGGTTGCTCCCAACAGGGTCAAGGGCAACGCCACAGGCACGAACCAACGGAAATGTTTGCGCAGCAGCCGCGTGCTCTGCTCGGGCCAGGCGAAGTGGGAGGCGCCCAGCCCCCGACCGCGGCACACCTGCCGCAAGAACTCCAGAGAAACCAGCACTCCCGCCGTGAAATACAGGCCGTAAGCCAACGCGTCGCTCAGCTCCGAACCGCCGACCGGCCGATCCAAGAGCCCCGCCAACGCGGCCAACAGCGCCGGCCACGGCGCCGCCGTCAACACGGTCAAAGCCAAGGTGCGCAGCGTGAGCATCATGTCGTCCGCGCTGCCGCGGACGGCATGCTCGCTGAGTTTCCGGATCCGGCGGTGCATCGTCGGCCGCGCGGCGACCAAGGCGACGAACATGACGGCCGCCGCAAAACTCCACAGCGGGCGTGCGGCGACGCCCTGCGCAAATTGCGCGCGACCGAACGCCACTGCGCCGGCTGCGCGTACCATCGCAACGCGTCTCCGGCAGCAGCGAGATCGCTCGCCGAAAGCTGCGCGGTGCTTCGCACCCAAAAGATCCGCTCATCGATGTAGTCGAGCTGATTGTCGATGGCGTCAAAGAGTTCCTTGTCGGCTGCGGTCAGCGGCCCCATCTCGCGGATGTAGCGTTCGTAGGCGCTGATCAGCGAATCGAGCAGTTCCCTGCGGCTCTCCAGCAGCCGATGCAATTCGATCGCCAGCATGTCGCGCGGCGAATGCCCGGCGGAAAGTTCCAGGCGGGCTAGCGCCTCTTCGGTCCGCAGCTCGAGATCGCTGAGCTTGTTGCGTTGCTCCGTAAGGTCCAGCCATTCGAGCCGTACGGCATCGATCTGCGACTGCGGCAGCCGAGACGACTCGAGCTTTCGCCGACGCCTCGCCAGATCGATGCGAAACTGCAGCAGGTACGGACCGAGTTGCTGCCCCAGGCCCAGGTCGACCTTCTTGGTCAGCCCTTGAAATTCACGTTCCAGTTCGGAAAGCGAGTTGCCGAATTCGACGGTCCGCCTGGCGGCCACGGCGACGTCGTTATTGATCTGAGTGACGCCTTGGGCCAGCTTCTCGTTTTCTTCGGCCATTCCGCGCAGCTCGGGATAGACGATTCGGCTCTCACGTTCGGCGCGTTTGAGTTTGACATCCGCATCTTCCTGGCGCCGAGCGCTTACGACTGCTTGCCAGGCATTCACCAGTTGCTTGAGCTCGCCGACCTTGCGTTCCGTCAAGTCGTGCAACTTGGGAAACAGCTCATCCTCGGCGTTATAGCTCTCGCGCTCGCTCGTGCAACACGCGATCTGCTCGAGCAGCGCCTGCCGCCGAGCGGCAAGCAACAAGAGACGCGCGGCGGCTAATTCTTTCGGCTCTCCCTTGCGAGGCGTTGCGGCTTGAAGCTGAATCTCTTCCAGTTCTTTATTGGCCGCGTAGATCTCTTCCGGGATGCGTTTCAGTCTCCGCTCGTTGCGGCGTTGCGGCTCCGCTTCGAGTTGAGTCAGGTCGTCTTGCTTCCCCTTGAGCTCGTCTTGAAACTCCGTCAACTGGGTTTCCAAGTCCGTCAACGTGACGTCACTCGGCGCCACCGGAATTTCAGCGTGCGACGGGGCGCCGAGCTCCGTGCGAATATCCGCCAGCCGTTGCGGCGCATTTTGCAAGGCTTGCTTGAATTTCACCGTTTGCCTGGCGAGATCGGACTCCCGGCCCAATTCCGCCTGCGCGTCTCGCAAGATTCCAAGAATTGCAGCCTTGGCGTCGTCGTCGAGATCCTTGGCGGCCTCGGTCTCTGCCACTTTGCTCTTCAGCGCGTCCGCCGTTACGCTCGGCAAGGCAATCGCGGAAGCCGAAGCTGGCGCGGTCGACTCCGTGGCCACGAGTTCGGCGGCGGTCTCCGCGGCTGGCGACGGCGACGGTGAGGACGCAGCCCCCAGGGCCAGACAGGCCCAAACCAGGAATGTCGGGCGCAGCGTCAACATGATGTTGGTAAGTTCCATCTCTCGAACTTCATCGTCCGTTCTGCTGCGAAAAACACGGCGCCGGCGTTCCGTCGCCAGCCGTGCAGTTTGTGCGAGTCGCCGCCCAAAGCGACGCCTCGCTACGGACTGCGCAATCGACAACTTCGCACGTTTCGCCCATCGGAACAAGGCCACTTCCCACCGGCCCCGTCAAGGGGGACGCCAAGCGGCTTAGTCGATTCGGGCCACCGGTCCGCCCAGCGCTTTCAATCGCCGACGGCGCGTCTGGCGGTCTTCCTGGGAGCAGGCCCGGACGAATTCGCTGGAAACGAGTTCCATGCCGGTGAGCAATTCGATTGTCAGCCGCACTCGCTCCGGCGAGCCTTCCAGCGGCGACCACATATCCCAAACCAGAATCTTGCCGTCGAAGGCGCCGGCCGCCAGACGCAAGCCGTCCGAGCTGAAAGCCACGCAGCGAACGCCGTCACGGCCCAGCGGCGGTCCGAAAGTCTTGCCCGTCGCAACGTCCCGAAGCCGCGCCACGCCGTCGGCGCCCGCCTCTAACGCCGTCAATTGATCGGGCGCATAGGCGACGCGCAATGCGCCGGTCCGGGTCGCTGGCGCCGGGTCGGGCGATTGCAAAACGGACTCGATCGCGGCGGCAGGCGGCTCGCCGACTGATGACGGTCCGAGGTGCGCATGCTGATCGAGCCGCCAGCGTCGCGTGACGCCGGCGCGCGTGCCCGCCAGCAGCGAGAGATTGTCGGAATGAAAGGCGATGTTCACCAGTTCGCCAGGTTGCACGAGCGGTCGGCCAAACGCTTGCTCGGACGGTGCCGCCCAGAAGCGGATACAGGGACGGTCGCCGGCGCCGGCGGTTGCGGTGATCGCCGTCGTTCCGTCAGGACTGAAAGCCGCCGCCGAAAAGGGCGCGTCGTGAGGCAGCGGCTTGGCGATCAGCGCCGATGTGGCCGTAAGAAAAAAACGCGCCTGGCCATCCTCGCAGCCGGTCAGCAGGATCCGGCCGCCCGGACTGAACGCCAGCATGCGCACCGGACGCGGGTGAGGCAATGCGGCGCCTAAGTTCTGGCCCGTTTCCACCTGGCACAACTGCACTTCTCCGGAAGGTTCCAGGTGCGGGTCGCCCACCGCTCCGGCGGCGGCGGCCAGCCGGCCGTCAGGACTGAAGGCAACCACGTTAACAATGCCGCGCATCTTGAGGCTTTCGCCACGTCGCCGACCGCTGGCCGCCTCCCACATTCGCACGCCGCCGTCGGCGCCTCCGGCCAGCAGCATGGTGCTGTCAGGACTGAAGGCCAAGGCCACGACGGCATGGGTCGCCTCCAACGGCTCGCCCACCGGCGTTGCCGTCGACGCATTCCAGATTCTCACCCTCTGGTCGTTTCCCCCTGTGGCAAGCAGCTTGCCGTCCGGACTGACCATACCCTTCATCGGCCAAGGTCCCGCGGCGGGGTCGGTGACCGTCGCTGCGTGCCTCATGGGTTCGCCAACCGAGCTGCCGTCGGCCGTGCTCCAGATACGAGCTTCGCCGGCGCTGACCGTCGCGAACCTGGCGCCGTCATCGCAAAATGCCACATAAGAAACGGGTTCGGCATGCAGCAGCGGCGGCCAGACCATGCACCCCGTGCTGACGTCCCAAAGCCGAGTCTCTCCGTCCGCGCCACGGGCTCCGCCGGTCAGCACGAGTTTGCCGTCGGGACTGTAGGCCAGCGTCTGGACCGGTCCTTCATCGGCCAGGGCCTTGCCCGCGGGTTCGCCGTTGAAGACGTCCCAGAACCGCGTCTGGCCATCCGTTCCGCCGGTAAGCAAGACCTTGCCGTTGGGGTGAAACGCGGCCGTCGTCACGCCTCCGCCGTGCGGCCGGCGTAAGCGCTCGCGCAGCCGGAACGACTTCCAACCCGCCAGGCTCAAGCGAGCGACGCGTTCCAACGCCGGATCGCGTGCGCCGGCTGCCATCGAGCGCTTCGACCATCCAGATCAACCCCTGGTCGACTTCGCCCGACTCGCAAAGCGCGCCGGCCCGATCGAGCATCATGCTCGCAGAAAGTCGCTCGATCTTTCTTTCATCGGCTTCCGCCCGGGCGCGAGCCGCCATTTCCGCCGCCGCGCGACGTTCGGCGCGGCGCCACTGCCACGAGACGGCCGATACGCCGATCAGGGCCACCAGCACCAGTGCCGCAGAGAGCCCCGCCACGGCCGGATGACGGCGAGACCATTTCCAACCGTGCTCCCACCACCTGGTCGCTCGCGCTCGAATCGGTTCATGGTTCAAAAAGCGGCACAAGTCGTCGGCCAGATCGGCTGCGCTTGCATACCTTCGCCCGGGCTCTTTCTCCAGGCACTTCAGACAGATCGTTTCCAGATCGCGGGCGATGTGCGGTTGCAGCCGGCGCGGCGGCATGGGCTCCTCGCCGCGAACCAGGGCCAAGGTCTCCAACGTCGTCGTCCCTTGTAGCGGCACCCGCCCAGCGAGCAGCTCATAAAGCATTACGCCCAGGCTGTAAACGTCCGTGGACGGGCCGATCTGGTCCAGCTTGCCGGCGGCCTGTTCCGGCGCCATGTAGGTCGAGGTGCCCAACACGTCGCCGTGTTCCGTATGGCCGGAATCGACGGCGAGCCACTTGGCGATGCCGAAATCGGCGATCTTGGGCAATCCGTACGGACTGGTTCGTGCGCCGCGGCTTGCCCTGCGGGCTTGCCATTCTTGCGCCTGCGCGCGAACAGGATATTCGCCGGTTTGAGATCGCGATGGACGATGCCATTGAGATGCGCGTAATGGACCGCACGCGCCACGAGCTCGATCAACTCTGCAGCCGCCTCGCCCGGCTGCGGCTTGCCGCTCAGCTTGGCCTGCAGCGAGCCCCCCTCGACAAACTCAAGCGCCAGATAGACCCGCCCGCGGTGCTCGATCACCTCATGAATCTGCAGAATATAGGGATGTTGCAGACGCCCGAGCGCTTCGGCCTCGCTGCGCGAGCGAGCCGCTTCAAGGTAGTTGGCCGCACTCAGCCGCTTCAAGGCCACCAACCGGTTCAATCGTACTTGTCGCGCCTTGTACACGACGCCCATTCCGCCGCGGCCCAAGACTCCCAGCAATTCGTATCCCGGCAATTCGAGCTGCGCAGCCTCGCCCAGGCCGCCGTGCCACGGACCGGACGAACCCGGTGCATCCGAAAGGGGGGAGTAGGGCCTGCGCAGCAAACCTAGGAGCGGGTCGACGTTGTTTTCCAACCGCTGCAGAGTCGTTTCGCAGGCGGCGCAAGTCGCGAGATGCTCGGCCACGCGGTCGACGTCGTCATCGGCCAGCGCACGAACATGAAACGCTAACAAATCGGGCTCAGACGGACAGTCGCGATCCATAGTTTGCATCCCAGACAATTCGCACCATACTAATCTAATCGTGGCGGCTGTGACATATTGCGGTGCATCGAGCTGCGCCCGCCGTCATCCGAGGGAAAACCATCGTGGATCCGCCGGGCAAAACAACTTCGCTGACCTTGCTCGAGCGAGTGCGCGATCAAGACCAGGAGGCCTGGCGGCGACTGCTGCACGTTTATGCGCCGCTGGTCTCCCGCTGGTGCAGTCATGGCGGCGTATGGGGCCAGGATGCCGATGACGTGCAGCAAGAGGTATTTCAGGCCGTCGCGGCGAGCTTGCAGAATTTTCGCCGCGACCGCGGCGGAGACACGTTCCACGGCTGGCTGCGCGGCATTACGCGCAACAAGATTCTGGATCATTATCGCCGCCGCCAACGAGCGCCCGAGGCTCAAGGCGGCACGGAGGCCTATCGGCAGCTTCAGGAACTCGCCGAACAACCGTGGCCTGAAGACACCGCCGACGACCTGAGCGGTCTGTACCACCGTGCGCTCGAACTGGTCAAAGGCGAGTTCGAGCAACGCACTTGGGAAGCGTTTTCGCGCGCGGCCGTTGACGGGCACCCGCCCGCGCTGATCGCCGCAGACCTGGGCGTGACTCCCGCCGCGGTTCGCAAGGCCAAATCGCGCGTGCTGCACCGCTTGCGCGAGGAACTCGGCGAGTTGCTTCCTACCTGACGCGGCTCCTAAATCTCCCAACCCTTGCGATACGCCGGGCTGAGCAGTTCCGCCGCATCAGGGCAATTGGTCACGCGTACGTGTTCGGCGTCGTAATCCAAGGCTTTGCCCAGACGGACGGCGACGTTGCCCAACAGCATGGTTTCGGTGAGCACGGCGGCGTAATCGAAGTTGCTCATGGCGGCCGGAGCCGCCGCGCATGGCGCGGGCCCATTCGGCCTTCTGGTTGTCGTCTGTCCCTCGCCCTTGCTCCATGCGAGCCAACGTCGGCTCGGGGGCCTGATACCCTTCGAACTGGCGACCCGGCAGCAGCTTCTGCTCGACGCCGTAGTCGTTCGGCGAGTACATCACGCCCTTCTCGCCGATCAGCAGCGAGCCGCTGGCGGACGGCGTTTCGCCCTGGAAGAGTTCGGGCTTCGGCAGGTTCCGCTGGCCGTCGCGGGCGCCCTCGTACCAGGTGAGCTTGACCGGCGGCAGGTCGCCGCGGGCGGGGAACTCGTAGGTGATGGTCGCCCAGGCCGGGTACGTTTCGTCGTTGATCTCGCCGCTCACGGCCGAGACGCGGGTCGGATAGCCGAGCTTCAAAGCCCATGAACGGCAGGTTGGTCGTGTGGCAGGCCATGTCGCCCAGCGAGCCGGTGCCGAAGTCCCACCAGCCGCGCCAGTCGTGCGGGTGGTAGACCGGGTGATAAGGGCGCACGGGCGCCGGGCCGAGCCACAGGTCCCAGTGCGACGTGCGCGGGGACCGGCGGCGTCTCGGTCGGCCGGGCGACGATGTCGGGGGCCTGCTTCCAGTACTTGAACGGCCGGTTCGTCCAGACGTGGACCTCGCGGACCGGCCCGATCGCGCCGGAGCGGATCATCTCGACGCCGCTGCGGAAGCCGCTCGGCGGCCGTCCCCTGGTTGCCCATCTGCGTGGCCACTTTGTCTTGCCGGGCCGTATCGCGCATCAGCCGCGGGCTTCGCCGCCGAGTGCGTCAGCGGCTTCTGGCAGTAGACGTGCTTGCCCAGCCGCATGGCCGACACGGCCGCCGACGGCGTGGGTGTGGTCGGGCGTGCTGACCACCACCGCGTCGATCTGCCCGTGCATTTCGTCGAGCAGCTTGCGGTAGTCGTTGTAAGTCTTAGCCTTGGGAAACTTCTTGGCCTTGGCGTCGAGCCGCTTGTCGTCGATGTCGCACAGCGCCACGATCTCGCCGTAATTGCCGGCCTGGTCGGTGTCGCTCGATCCCTTGCCGCCGACGCCGATGCACGCAATGCGGATCCGCTCGTTGGGCGAGTCCGCGAACAGTTCGTCTCGCCTGCCGAGCGTCCAATAACCGACGCCTGCCAGCGAGAGTCCTTGAAGAAATCGACGCCGATTGGTTCCACGAGCCATCTGGTTGCTCCTTGTTTTGGCAACAATATACCGCCTAAGCGAGTGCGAGGCTTGCGCTACCATACCCTTGCCGGTTGGCGGCCGCAATGTCCCAAAGGCAAGCCGTCCGCGCTCGTTACTTCTGCGACCAGCCGAACAAATTCAAAGCATTTTCGCGTAAGATCCGGCGCTTATCGGCGTCTGATAGATCGGCGTATTCGATGCGGACCCGTTGCATGGCAACAAGTCTCCCTATTGCTCGGGCCTTGCGGACGCGGGAACCCAGTCGGGCAGTCGGTCGCCGAGTAAACGCACGAACGCCCAATACTCTTCGTCGCTGGCGCCCGCGTAAGGCGGCAACAGTCGCAAGGGAAACTTAGGATCGTGCATCTTTTCAAACAGCTTGTCGTAGCCGCCGTCGATGCGACCGCCAGGAACCGCTTCGAACAGCGTCTGCAGCACTACGTCGATTTCGCGCTGAATGGCGGCGAGCGCCTCGACGTCGCGACGCCGGCCCGCGTCGAACAGGGCCTTCAGCTTAGGCCAGTTCATGATGAACGAGGCCAAAATCCCGCACTCGCCGAACAGCGATCCGTAGACGTAGCCTGACTCGGACAGGAAGTGCTGCAACTGCGGAGCATCTTCCAGCAGGCTGCGAAGGTGCGACAGCGAATCGCCCGTGTTCTTGGTCGCCACGAGGTTCGGATGAGTTTCGGCCAACCGGGCGTACTCTTTGCCGGTCACCAGCCGCTTGGCCCGCGGCAGATTGTAGTGCAGAAACTGGCAGTCGGGAAAGCGGCCGCAGACGCCGTCGAAGAATGCGAACAGCTCCCGGTCGTCGAGTGCGCCCCAACTGGGCAGCGAAATCTGAAAAAGCTTCGCGCCGACGTCGCGGCCGCGTTCGATGCGTTCGATGATGGCGCCCAGCGAGAGATGGATCACGCCGATCATCGGCTCGGCGCCCCCTTTTCGCATTTCATCCACGAAGACGGCCACGATTTCATCGAACTGCCGCTCGGTGACGGCGTAGCCTTCCCCGGCCGTGCCGAACACATACAGATGGGGCGTCTCGCGCAGCGCCTGCCGCACGCCGCGGCGAAAGATCGGCTCATCGAAGCGAAGCTGCTCATCCCAAGGGATGCAGCAGGTGCTCATGATACCGCTCGGAAAACGTTTGTTCGCCATGAAGCCTTTCCTTCTCGAAGGCGCTCATGATACAAGGCCAAATCCGCCCGGCAAAGCGTGCAAGGATGGCGGAGCAGGGCGTGGCGCACGGGCGCCTGGTCCGTCGTGCTGCTGATTGCCGGTTTCTTCACGGCAATCAATGGCTTAATGGGCGAAGACGGAGTCTGGTAGCGGCGAAAGGCGTTGCCTTGCATCGCCCCCCCTCTGCTCACTTGCCGGCGAGCTTGAGATAGTTCCGATAGGCAGCCTGTAAAGCATCGTCCCGTTCAGGCAGTGCAGCGTGCAACAACACGCCGTATCGCAAACGGAAGTCCTTGCCGGCCTCGACCGTCACTCGGCTCGGTTCGCCTTGAGTAAAAGCCTGGCGGCCGAACGGATTGGCGGCCAACAGTCCGTAATCGCGCGCGTGAAACCAGCAGGGGCGGAAGTTGTCCGGGTGAGGCATGAGCAGCATGCCTAGCGGGCGGCCGTCGATCGTTCCGCTGTAGTCGCACCAGTCTGCAGTCCTGCCCCAGATCTGTTTTTCATTCACGCGCCCTTCGCTGTCGAGTATGCGTCCGCCGCTGTTGACCGCCAGCGGCGTGGCCATCCGCACGCCCAACCCCATCTCCTCCTGATCGCCGAAGAACCACCCGTGGTCGGAACGGAACGTCGAATCCCAGAGAATCAGGTAGCCGAACGGGGTGACGGAGAACGTCAGTCGGCACGTTTCCTGGCACGTCACTCGCTGTTGCGAGCCCGTCGCCAGATACGAATTGAGGACGGCAAAGCGTCCTTCGCCCGGGCCGCCTTTCGGCTGCTCGACGAACCGGTCGTGCCGGACGCGCGCCTTCAAACGCCAGTAATCGTCTCCGCCAAGATCGCCGAAGGCCAGCCAGATTCCCGGATGAAACGTCGCGTGGTCCGCCGAGTCTTTTCCCGGCACGGGCGGATGGTTCCGCGTCACCTGCACTCCGCCGGGCGCGCGGAGATGAGCGAAGTACGGCCGCGTGATCTCCTCGTCCGCGCAAACGTAAACAGCGACTGGTTGCCGATCGACCAGAATGGTCAGCTTGCCCGGCTCCTCGCGGAAGGAGACCGCCTCAGGCGGCTCCGCAGCGCTCAGCCGGCCGGCCAGCAATAAGACGATTCCGAGGATCTGCGTGCAGCGAGTTTTCATGGCGTGCTCCGATTTTTCACGCGCCCTCACAAGCAACTGGCGTTGCCCGTCGCCGTCTGGGCTCTGGGTTTTCGGCTTAGTGCTCTCCGCTTGATCGCCCTGTCCGCTGTTGTAGCCGGGCGGCGCCTTCAGTGCTATTCACTTGCGATTCTTTTCAATCGGAGTGGATGCGTGTGAAGATTCCGAGCAGCGACGTTGGCGCCACGGGCTGCGTCGGGATATCAGGCGCCAAGAGAAACGCCCGAAACTCTCCCGAGTGCGCGCGGCGCCCCTGGGTGATGCAAATGCCGTCTCCAAGCGGTTCGGACAAGGCTGACAAAAAAAAATGATGGACAAAAAGATGGGAGTGAGGATCTGGTTTCTTATCGCTGCAGACCAACCGCCCGCTTCCTCTCTAGTCCTCTCCAATCCTCGTCTTCATTTTTTTGCCAGCCATTTCTTTGCCTTGACAAGGCACCTTCCCGGAGCTGGCTGTTTGGGTTGTTGTTCGCAGCGCATTTCCGGAGTCATTCCGCCTCTTCCCGATCCCCCCTCGCGCCTCATCCGCTCCGGTTGGCGGCAACCATGAATCCGGATTTGTCGCCGGCGATCAATCGGGCGGCAATCGCCTGCTGAACGCCGGCGCGGCCCAATTCCGCAAGCTGGCCGGTGACGCGTTTGAAGCCCAACGCGCGCAGCGTGGAGACCGGCAGGTCGTCGAGCGGAATGCCGAATTCATACTGCACGACCAGCGCCGCGGCGGCCGCAATCTCTTCCCGGCAGATCAACCGCGGATCGGTCACGGCGTTCTCGCCGCCGCGCCAACGCACCGGCGGCTGGTCCATGCCGGCCGGCCATACAAATCCCTCGCGGCACTCAAAACGCTCCGCCGCTTCGCCCGCCTCGACGCCGTCGGCCAGCTTTGACTTGATCTGCCCCGTGTAACGGGCCTGGTAAGCAGCGGCGACAAGCCGACACAGCTCGTCGCGATGGATCGGCCCTTCGACCGCGACGACTTGCGACAACAAGTCGATCAGCCGGGCATTGCGCTTCCGCAAAAGCTGCTGCCGCGTGCCGCCGGGACGAAAGACATACCGCTCATAAATTGCCATGCCGGGGATTCGCGGGGCCGTCTCATTGTCGTCTTGCCCCCTCGCCGTTTTCCCGCCGCCGGCATCAGTTGGGGCGAGCTCTTCATCATCGTCTGGCGCTTCGGTTGACGCGCTCGGCTCGTCCTCGCATTCCGCCGCGCCGTGCGTCACTTCCTCGAGACGACGCAATAACCTCTCGACCGCGTCAGTGCGGCGGTCGAACCAATCAACCGACCAGATCCTGTGCAGCTTCCAACCAAGCGAACGCAGCACTTCGTCGCGCAGCCGATCGCGATCTCGCGCAGTGGCCGAAGACTGGTACGTCGCGCCGTCGCATTCGATGCCAAGCAAGTATCTTCCCGGCGACTGCGGGTCGACGACCGCCAGGTCAATAGAAAACCCCGCACAACCGACTTGAGCGTGTACGGTCCAGCCGCGCGAGCGAAGCTCGCGGCAGACATCGGCCTCGAGCGCAGATTCGTGGTCTTCGCCGTGCTGACGAATGGCCGGCAACGAGCCGTGCTGGGCATAGTGCAAATAGTCCTTCAAGGCCTCGACGCCGCGCGGCGTCGAGGCCTTCAATTCAAGCTGGTCGGCGGTCAGTGACGAAAACAGCACGCAGCGACGTCTCGCACGGGTGACCAACACATTCAACCGCCGCCAGCCCCCTTCGCGGTTCAGCGGGCCGAAGTTCATCGACCTGCGGCCCTTCTCGTCCGGACCGTAGCCGACGCTCAACAGGATGACGTCGCGCTCGTCGCCCTGGATCGTCTCCAGATTCTTGACGAAAAACGGCGCCTGCTCGCCCGGGGCGAAGAACTCTTCCAACTCGGGATCGTTCTCTGCGCGGCGCAGCGTTTCGATTTCGTCCTCGATCGCCCGCTGCTGCGACAGGCTGAAGGCGCCAACGCCTAACGAAACGTCCGGCGACCGTCTCGCATGGTCAATCACGGCCTTGGCCACGGCTCGCGCTTCGACGGCGTTGTATTGCCCCTTGCCACGAAGATAGACGCCGTCGGGAACATGGCGGAACGACAGGCCAAAGCTGCTCGCGGCTGATCTGCGGGACTGGGAAAGACGCGAAGCTGCCGGTCGTAAAACGCCTCGTTGGAGAACTCGATCAGCGAGCTGTGCCGGCTGCGGTAATGCCACCGCAACGTCGTCTTCGCGGGCAGGCAAACCTGCCCCATGGCGAGCACGCTCTCCAGATCGCCCGTATTGATCGTGTCGTCATCGGGTTCGTCTTCCGCATCGGCGTCGTTAACCACGCCGAAGAAGTTCGTCGGCGGCAATTGCTTCTCGTCACCGACCAGGATCACTTGCCGTCCGCGGGCGATAGCGCCCAGCGCGTCGGCCGGTTCCACCTGGCTCGCCTCGTCGAAGATCACCAGATCGAACGAGAGCTTGCCCGGCTCAAGATACTGGGCCGCCGACATCGGGCTCATCATGAAGCACGGCTTGAGCACCTGAACGACGTCGCCGAGTTGTGAAAACAGCTTGCGCACCGGCTTAAGCCCGCGTTTGCGGCGCACTTCGGCTTCGAGTTGCCCCAGCCGCGAGGTCTTCGCAGAAGATTGGCCTTTCTGGGGCCGGCGGGCGTCGGCCAGCGCAATCAACCGCTCGCGGCTGGCGATCAGCCAACGTCGATCCGCCTGGCGAAAGCGGCTGGATGAGCCGTTCGAGATCGTCGCCGTGCTGGCGCCGGAACTCCGGCCACTCGGCAAGCGTCGCCTCCAGCCAGAGCCGATAAAACTGTCGTAGAAAAGCCCGCGAGCAGGCATCCGGCTCCGCGAAGTGCGCGTCGCGCCGACACCACTCGCTGAACTCGCGCAGCCCCGCCGCATAACAGGCCCGCGTACGGCGCCGCAGATCGATCCAATCGTTCACGCCGTCAACCGCCTCGCGGCACTCTTGCAGACGGCGCCGCCAGGTTTCAAAGCGAGTCGCCTGCGGCTCGTCTCCCAGGAACACTGCCATGTCGATTGACAGCAACTCGCGAAACGCTCGGTCCTTTTCTGCCAACTCTTTGCGAGCCGCGGCAAAGCGTTCTCTCAGCCGACGCAGTTGCTCCCGCCCGGCTTCGTCACACAACACGGCCAGGGCAGACGCGCTGGTTTCGCCGCGCCAACCGCATTGCGAACGACATTGATGGCCGCGGCGTGGTTCTGCAGGCGGCTCCAGTCGCTCGCTTCGCCTTGCCAGAGCGCTGCGAATAGTTTTTCTCCTCGGGTCTGCGCCGCGCGCAATTCGGCGGCCAGGCGTTTGACTTCCCGGAACGTTTCAAAATCGTCCAGCAGTTGTTCGTCCGACGGACGGACGCCCGGCAGCAGATGTACCCGCACCAGGCCCACGTGGCGATGCCACGTCGGGCGCAGCCAACGAAGCATCGAGCCGCCATGCAAACGACGAAACGCTGCGACCGGCGTCCAGTCGACTTCTTCCGCCGCCGACTGCCAGCGCGCCGCAAGTACGGTCCTCAATTCCTTCAAGCGCTCGCCGCACGTCAGAAGCCCGTCCACACGCAGCCCCGCCTCGTTCCACGCTTGATTCACTAAATCCGCAGAAGTGATCGCCGGGGCGTCGAGCAACGCGTCAACGACGTTCACCAGGCGTTCGATCTCTTGCAGACACTCCGGCGGCGAGGCTTGCAACAACGCCGCAAGTTCACTCGCCGCAGCTTCCGTCTTATCGACCGACGCGATCACACCGAAGAGCATGTCCGGTAGGCGCTGTCGCACGGGCAACGACGCCTCCTCGGCTTCGACGCCGCGCCACGGATGACCTTCAGGCGGGCCGACGCGCTGCAACGCTCGTTCCAGCGATCCGACGTATTCCTCCGCTTTGCGCAGCCGCTGGCGATCCCACTGCTGGATGTCGGCCAGTTCGAACGGCGCTTCCGGAGCGTCTCGGAGCGTCGCACACCGTCCCATGGCTTCGAAGCGGGAAATCTCCAGGGGCCTGACTTTCTCGTGCAGGCGCCGCACGTAGTCGTTCAATCGGTTCCGCACTTCAAACAGCTCGTCGGCCTCCGACGCCCGGTGCGGCGGATCGGCCGCGTCGAACCGCAACGCCCGATCCAACTCTTCCAAGATTGCTTTCTTGCTCGCCTGCCGGCTGTGCATCGCCAGGGCGAATTCGCCCAACCCGACGCCGTCGAGCTTGGCTTTGACCACTTCCAGCGCGGCGGCCTTCTCGGCGATGAACAGAATCGTCTTTCCCGCGGCCAGGCACTCGGCGATGATGTTGGTAATGGTCTGCGACTTGCCTGTGCCTGGCGGCCCTTCGATCACCAGGCTCGTGCCCGCCTTGGCCGCTACGATGGCGACTTGCTGGCTCGAGTCGGCGTCGACCACCTGGAACGTGTCCTGCGGATGAAGTTGGGCGTCGAGTTCGTTGGGATCAAGCGGCACAGCATTAAGCGTCGCAGCTTCGACCGATTCCTCGGCTGCCAGTCCGCACAACCGCGTCACCAGCGGGTGTGCGGCAAGGGCGGCTTCTTCCGGCCAGCGGGCCAGATCGAGATCGAGGTACATCAACAGCTTGGCAAACGAGAACAGCCCCAGGTGCATCTCGCGCCGCACGGCCCAGCCGTTGAAATAAGGCTGGGCGACGAGTTCTTCCATAGCTTGGAAAAAGCCTGCCAGCGGTTCGGGCGACTCCGGATCGAACGGCGGCAGCTCCAGACGAAAACTGCTGCGGCACAATTCGACCAGGGTCGGGTTGACGACCGGCTCGTCTTCCAGCAGCCGCAGGCGGAACGGCTGCCTGGCGTCTCTTCGTACCAACTCGACCGGCACGAGGATCAGCGGCGCCGCCGAGAGGTTCCGATCGCTGTCGTTCGGATCGACCCAGTCAAGCAGGCCCAGGGCGACGTACAGTATATTGCAGCCTTGCTCCTGCAGTGCGCTCTCCGCCTCGCGGGCCAGGAACAACAGCCGCTTCTCCAGCGCCTTCGTCCAGCCTGGTCGGCAATCCGTCGCGGGCATCGAAAGTACGGGCGGCGTTGGCAGCGGGCTCCGACGCGTCGCCGCCGTCGCGAGAGGCGAGGGGTTGCGGCCCAGCGACCGGCGCCTCGTCGAGGGTCTGCGCTTCCTCGAGTTCCGCGCCGGCATCGTCATCCTCGCTGGCGCCGGCTTCGAACGGCGCAAAGTCGAGCGTCCTCTGGTCGACGACGAGCCAGCGATAGACGTCCTCAACCGGTTGGCCGGCGATCTCCAGCGAGCGCCGCCCCTTCGGCTTGAAGTTCAAAAGCCGATTGCGGCGGCTCATATCCAACAGCCGGCGTCGAAACTGCTCCAGCTTATCCTTGATCATTGCCTCGCCCTGCATGCAGTTCCACCGGCCGAAACGATGCTGCAATTATAGACGCGCCCTGCGATGATGCACCTGGAAAGGGCAGGGGGGCCCAAGCCCGAACAGGCGGCACAAACCTGCGGCGCGGAGTTGCTAAGATTAGTCGGTTGCATTGCGATCGTCGCGGCAACCGCCCCGGAGCCGGGAGGCCGCCACGCAAGCGCCGCCCCACACAGAGAGGAGCTTGTTGATGAATTGGCTGTACTGGGCGTTATTATCGGCCCTGTTTGCCGGATTGACGGCCATTCTGGCCAAAGTCGGCGTGAAAGACGTCGACTCGAACCTGGCCACGGCCATCCGCACCGTCGTAATCCTGATCTTCGCCTGGTCGATCGCCTGGCGGCAAGACGCGCTGTCCTTGGCGAACGTGACGCCCAGAAGTTGGCTGTTCCTGGTGCTCTCGGGCGCCGCTACCGGCGCGTCATGGCTCTGCTATTTCCGCGCACTGCAACTCGGCAAAGCCTCTCAAGTCGCTCCGGTCGACAAGCTCAGCGTGCTGGTCGTCATGCTCTTCGCCGCCATGTTCCTTGGCGAGCCGTTGAATTGGCGGCACTGGCTCGCGGGCTCGCTGATCGCAGCGGGATCCATCATTCTGGCGAGAGCGTAAAATGTCCCAGAGGCCGGAATGCTCACGCGTTCGGCCGCAACCGTAGCGGAAGCATGTGAAGATTCCGAGCAGCGGCGTTGGCGCCACATGCCACGTTGGCGTTTTGAAAGCCGTGCGAAGCCGCCCGGAATTCTCACGAATTCCGCTACACTGTCATCCGGCTGCGACGGCCGGTCTCACTGCAACCACCCGTCCCGCGCCTCACGGAGATTTCACGGGCGGCAAATGATCGGCCATCTTGGCGCCGGTGCGTTTCAGTTCCTCCACGGCCAACTCTCGAAACGTCTTCAAGGTTGAGACGTGCTGCTCGTCGAGGGCCAGGTTCGTCAACTCCTCGGGGTCGGCGTCGAGGTCGTAAAGCTCTTCCTGCTCGCTGGCTTCCAACGTGCGGACGTACTTGTAGCGATCGCGGGCGATCAGCACGTACCAGGGAACGTTCGACCCGCTGCCGAAACGGCTGGTCGGCGCCTCCGGTACGCGGTCGCAGTTGGAGCCGTATTTGTCGGCGGTGAAGGGGAGCATGGTCGTGTGCGGCCACTTGGCGTCAGGCTGTTTGAGCAGCGGGCTGAGATCGTGCCCGTGCATTTCCCACGGAAGATCCAACTGCGCGAAGTGGAAGAACGTGGGGGCGATATCGGCGCCGCAGACGGGCGTGCGGCAGACCGCGCCTTCGGGCAAGGTTCCGGGCATGGAGATAATCAGCGGCGAGCGGATGTTCGCATCGTACGGAGCAATCTTGGCGCGGAAGCCGTGTTGTCCCCAGGCATAGCCCTGGTCCGAGGTCAGCACGACCAGCGTATTAGCTAGCTGCCCCGACTCTTCCAGCGCGGCCAGCACTTTGCCGATGCCTTCGTCCAAGGCGCGCACCGCCTGATTGTATTGACGCACCCAGTCGGAAAGCGTGCGAGCATTGGCGCCGTCGCCCTTGTCGCCCACTTCATTGCCCAGCGTCGACTTGCGCACGACCGGTTCGCCGTTCTTGCCCGGCATCCAGACGTTGACGTGCTGCATGTAGTCGGGCTTGTCTGGCCGCGGCGGATAGATGTCGGCCGGCGTCGGCACTCGAGCCCCCGGGTAATCCTTCAGATGCCGGTCGGCCGGCGTGTACGGGCTGTGCACGCCGCCGTAGCAGAGCCACAGATACCACGGCTTGTCGGCATCACGATGAGCCCCTTTGATGTAGTCCACGGCCCAGCGGTGTAATTATCGGTCGAGTAACCCCGGCCGACCTTCGGCTCGCCGCCGTTGATCGAGAGGATCTGGTCGTCATAGTAGTGGCCGGCGTTCTCGGGGTGCTCGGGGCGGTTCCAGACGATCTGGTAGTCCCAATCGCGGCCAAAGCCCGTATCGGTTCCGGTGTGCCACTTGCCGATCTGCGCGGTCTGGTAACCTTGCCGGCGGAACTCGGCAGGCCAGAAGCGGCAATGCTCCGGATCATAGGTGCTGCCAGGATACGGCCCGGCATCCGCATCGTCTGCACGCCGTATTGGTGCAGCCCGGTGAGCATGGCCGCCCGCGACGGCATGCACCACGTGCCGATATAGGCCTGCGTAAAGCGGACTCCCCGCGCCGCCAGCCGGTCCATGTTCGGCGTGCGGACCCAGGGCGCGCTTCGTAACACGACAGTACGGTACGAATGGTCGTCGGTGTAAATGAACAGGATATTCGGACGACGAGCCTCCGCCGCCTGCGCCGACCGACTGCAGCACGAACAGGCACAGCAAGAGTAGGCAGCGAACCGACCCGGCGGAACGATGCATCGCGTGCAACTTGGGGCGGGGAGGAGTCGGCCGGTTCATGGTTTCGAGTTCTCCGCGACTGCGATGAAAAGGGGGCGATTCAATTACTGAAGTGAGAATCGTATCACGCCGGGCCCCAGAGCGGCAACTTGATGGGCGCCAGAAACAAAGGGGCGCCGATGGCTTTCATCTGCCGCCGATAAAGCTTGCCGCCGCTGGTGACGAACAGCGTTTTGAAGTTCGCTCCGCCGAAACAAATACTAGTCGCCTGACCGGCGGCGGGCGGCAAGATGCCGCGGGAACGGCCGTTGCGATCGAAAACTTGCACGCCCATCGAGGTCGCTACATAGAGCCGCCCGTCGCGGTCCATGCACGCGGCGCCGGCGCCGCTGCCGTCGGCCCATTCGGGCATGTGAGCCCAGTAAAAACGCTGCTTCATGTTGACCGTGCCGTCGTCTTTGACGCGATAGCTGTAACCGCGCCAGAGGAGCGTTCCATGACCGCCAGCCAGAGCCCGTCGGGCGATAGGGCAATGCCGGTCGGCTGCTTCAAGCCTTCGTCGAGCAGTATCTGCTCGCCGTCGGGCCGGATCAGCCAGACCTTGCCCGCCTCGGCCTCCGTCGCATAGATCTTGCTCCGATGCGTGACCCACATCCCGCTCGCATTAAAAGTCGAAACCGTTACGGGGCTGCCGTCCGCCGCAAAGCCAAACGCTTGCCCGGCGGGAAGCGCGGGCCCATAGCCGAGCTTCCCCTCCACATCAAGCTTGCGAGTGCGCTGCAGCTCTCCATCGTGAAAGAACACGTCGCCGAAGGGATTGACCGCCAAATGCTCACAGCCCTCGCCGGCGTCGCTGACGACTTCCCATCTCGAATCCGGATCGAGGATCGCCTTGAGCACGACGTTCTGCGTTCTGGCCGTCTGGGCCTCGATCGGTTTCGGCCAGTCTTTCCAGAGGTACCGCATGGCGTCGGGGAAAATTGTCGTGGCGTGCGCCGCTGTGCGGGCCGGTTCCCCACGCGTGCCGGTGCTCGTAGCCGGCGAACTCCAGCGCCGGTCGAGCGACTGATTGCTCATCCACCAATCGCCGACCTCGGGGCCGCCCAGCCACTGGTCGTTCTCGCCGTCCTGCTGAAACACGCGGATCGGTTTGGGCTCGGTTTTGCGCACCAGCACGGGATAGCGGTCGCCGCCGCGCATGCCGACGAACGTGCCAATGGCCGAAAAGACTCGGCGAAACTGATCCGGCCGCTGCCAGGCCAGCGTGAAGGCGCCGATGCCGCCCGTGCTGCCGCCGCCGGCGCAACGATCGTTCGGGTCGCGCGAGAGCTTGATCGGCAGCCCGTCCGGAGTCTGGCGCTGTTCGACCGCGGGAAAGATCTCTTCCACCAGGCATCGCGCCAGCGAGTCGTTGAGCCCGTCGAACTCGAAGCTGCGATTGAACCGCGGGTTTTCGATTCCGCTCCGCGAAAGGACCACGCCGAACGAAACGCCGATGGCGATCGTCACGGGCATTTCGCCCTTGTGGATAAGATTATCGAACACGATCGGCGCGGCAAATCCGAGCCCGTCCAGTCCGACGTAGACGCATGCCGGTTTTTCCGCCAGATACTGAGCCGGCACATAAACGGTGATCATGCGGCGCGTGCCCGGAAAGATGTTCGAGTCGGTCATCTCGAACGCGAACAGCTTGCCCTCGGGCACGTCCTGTTGCGGCTTCGAATCGGGGCCCGGCTCGTAGTCGTCAATTCCCGCCGGCGGCGCCGAGGGCGATTCGCCGGCGCCTTGGCGATTGCGAAGGCCAAGGCGCAGAAAACCATCCCGGCGAGCAGGGGCCGTAAGATATTACTGTGCATGAGAGCATTCCGTGGTGGCAAGAGTTCGAGCGTCGCGGAGAACGGCTCGATTTCTTCTCGCGTTTCGCGTCCCAATCGCGAGACCGCGTCTCGCCGTTGCGCTGAGCAGGCGCCCCTTGCCATAATAGGTCGCAGGGGTCGAAACGCAACGGTTTGCGACATGGCCTGTGTGGCCTGTAGCGAGAGTACATGAAAATCTTGCCGCGAATCCTCCGGAATCAGAACTCTCCAGCCGCCCGTCTTTCGAGCTGCCGCCTTTAAGCATGCAGACCTACACGCGATGCGCTCGCCTATCCGGCACGCAGCAGAGCTTTCGGAGCAGGTCCGCCGCAGCTGATGACTGCTCAGCTCTGCGGGGCGCGTCTGGCGGCATGCCGACTCGGCTGATACGATTTCACCGCGGCACTGCTTCTCAGCACTCAAGGAAATTATGGCATGAATTACAAGGGCGCGATCGTCGGGCTCGGTTTCATCGGCGGGGCCGATCAGGTTTCGGGCGACGCGCTCGGGCAGCGCGTGGAAGACCTCGACGGCACGCATTTGTACGCAATGCTCAATCATCCGCGGGTCGAATTGCTCGCCGGCAGCAGCCGCGACGAGGGGCGAAGAAGCCGGTTCGCCGAGCGGACGGCGGCGCGCACTTACGCCGACTGGCGCGAAATGCTCGATCGCGAACAGCTCGACATTGTCAGCGTCGCCACCTACGCGCCGCAACATGCCGAGATCGTCGAGGCCTGCGCCCAGCGCGGAGTACGCGCGATCTACTGCGAAAAGCCAATCGCCACCAAACTGGCCGACGCCGAGCGCATGTTGTCGGCCTGCCGGCGATCGGGCTCGTTGCTGGCGATCAACCACAATCGGCGTTTCCAGCCGAACTTCCGCCGGTTGCGAGACTTTATCGCCGATGGCGGCCTGGGCGATTTGACTTCCGTCTCCATCGCCTGGCCCACCGGCCGGTTGGGCAATGTCGGTACGCACATGTTCAACGCCGCCGCGATGCTCGTCAGCCGGCGCGTCGAAGCCGTTTCGGCCACGCTCGATCTCTCGCCGGCCCGACTGCCGGGGCGAGGACTTCCACGATCCGGGCGGCTGGGGATTGCTGCGATACGAAGGCGGACTGATCGGCGGCTTCGACGCGGGAGATTATTCTCGCGTGCCGCCGGCCATCGTCATCAACGGCGCCTTGGGCCGCGCCATCGCCGGCGCGGCCGGCATCACGCTCGAGTTCTGGGATGGCCGCAAGGAAACCTGGCCTAATCCCGCCACCAGCGAAAGCTCCATGGACCGGGCGATGGCGGAGATTGTCGCCTGGCTCGATGGCAATGGCGAGTTTTCCGATTCAGCCGAAAACTCACTGCAAACGCTCGAGACGATCGTCGCCTGCCACGTATCGCACCGGCGCAATGCGGCCTGGACCATTTTGCCGCTCTCCGGCGAGGATCGCGAGCTCGAAGTGCAGAGCGGGTAAACCGGCAAGTGGCGCCGATGTCACCTGGCATTCAACTTTCTTGACGGCAGCGGGTCCAAAACAGTGCGTCGCCCAGTGCGTTGCTATAATACCTCCTATGGCAGACATCAACCCATTCGCCGCGCCACAAGAAGACGTGGTTGCCCAAGCGTTGCTGGCCGAACCGGGCGGCGGCGTGTGGCGCGACGGGCGCCTGCTCGTGATGCAAAAACAGGCCGTGCTGCCCGACCGTTGCGTCAAGTGCAACCAACCGGCCGGCGGCGGAAGGCTGACGCGCAAGCTTTCCTGGCACCATCCGGGCTTTTTTCTCCTGATCCTGGCCGGCATCTGGATCTATCTCATTGTGGTGCTGATCATGCGGCACACGGCAAAAGTCGACATCGGCATTTGCGAACTTCATCGCCGCAAGCGCCGCAACGCCATTCTCGCCAGTTGGCTGATCGTGCTGGCGGGCATTGCCGCCATCGTGACTGGAACCATCGTCAGCAGTGACATGGGCCCGACGCCTGCCTACGTGCCCGCGTTATTCCTTGGCGGACTACTGGCCTTCCTCGGCGGCTTGATCTATGCGGCGATTGCCGTGCCGCCCGTGGCGCCTAACAAGATCGACAAGGATTATGTCTGGCTCAGAAAGGTGCATCCTTCCTTCCTGGCCGAACTGCCGGATATGGCATGCTAAACGCACGCAAGGGGCACGGCTGCGACGAGCGGCGTCTTTCTATCCGTGCGCTCCCGCTGGCATTCCCGAGCGGCGGTTTGCCGCGAGCTTTCATCGCGGTTAAATTGAACGCACCCTCCCGCCGATATCACACAGATTATTGACGCGGCGCTGTTGCGTCGCCCCCGCCGTAAAAGGTTGTTGAATGACAAACCGCGTTCATTCTCAGTCGCCGTCAACCAGCGGCTCCCTTTCGCGTCGCAACTTTCTCTCCGCCGGAGCGCTGAGCCGTGGGCGGATTGACGCTGGCTGACTTTTCGCGGCTGCAAGCCGAAGGCGCCGTCCGCTCGTCGGCGACCGGCAACAGCGTGATCCTGTTCTGGCTGCAGCGGCGGTCCCGGGACACATGGAAACCTGGGACCCCAAGCCTCAGCGCGCCGGCCGAGTATCGCGGGCCGTTCGGCGGCGATCGAGACCAGCGTGCCGGGCATTCAGTTCGGCGAATTGCTGCCCGAGCAGGCCCGGACTGGCTGCACAAGCTGGCCGTCGGTGCGGACCGTCAACCACGGCTCGGGCGACCACACCAAGGGGAACCACTGGATGCTGACCGGCTTCGAAGGGCCGGCCTTCAACGCGCCGGACAACCGCCAGCAGCGTCGGCCGGCGATCGGTTCGGCCGTGGCCCGGGTGCGCGGCGCCGACACGCCCGGCATGCCGCCGTACGTCGGCGTGCCGCATCTTCGCGGCGGCACCGACAACCTGTTCCATTACGCGGCGTACCTGGGCGGCGGCTGGAATCCGTTCGTCGTCAACTCCGATCCGAACGAGTCCGACTACGGCGTGAAGAACCTGACGCTGGCCGGCGATTTGACGCTCGAGTCGCGATCGCGGGACGACGCGAGCTTGATGGCCAGCAACTCGATCGCATTCGCGCACGCGGCTCGAGCCGGTGCATGCGACGATCTCGACGAACACCAGCAAGTCGCCTTCGATCTGCTCACCAGCCGCCGCGCGTGCGCGAGGCGTTCGACATCTCGCGCGAATCCGACTGCGCTCCGCGACCGCTACGGCCGGCACACGTTCGGCCAGAGTGCGCTGCTCGCGCGGCGACTGGTCGAACACGGCGTCACGTTCGTCACCGTCAACTGCGTCCCCTGGGATCATCACGGCTCGCCCGGCCAGTACAAGACCGAGGAAGGGCGCGAAACTGCTGATTCCGCCGCTGGACCGCGCGATTGCGGCCCTGGTGGAAGACCTCGATGACCGCGGCCTGTACGAGAAGACGCTGATCGTGGCGATGGGCGAATTCGGCCGCACGCCGCGGATGAACGCCAACGCCGGCCGCGACCACTGGGGCAACACGTTCAGCGTGCTGTTCGGCGGCGGCGGCATGCAGATGGGACAGGCGATCGGCCGCTCCAACGACCGCGGCGAGCGCGTCGTCGATCGGCCGCTCGATCCGCAAGACGTCGCCGCGACGATCTATCACCACCTCGGCATCGATCGCCCGCGACGTCACCTTCTACGATCACCTGGATCGCCCGCTGCCGCTGCTCGACCAGCGGCGAGCCGATCCGCGAGTTGGTCGGCTAACTCGCGCCGCCGAGTGCACGCAGCCTGTAGCGGAATCTGTGAAGATTCCGGAAGCGGCATTCGTGAGCCGAGCCGCGTTGGCGTGAATGAGACCGTCCGAAGCGCCGGAATCCCGCGCTCTTCCGCTACATCTCCGCAGTCGGCCGTTCTCAGCGGACGCAGAGAATCTTCGAGCGGGTGCGGATGAACAAGCTCCCTTCGGCAATGGCCGGCGTGGCGACGACGCTGTCGCCGACGTCGTTGCGGGCGAGTTGCTCGAAGTCAGGCCCGTTCTTCAAGACGACGACCGACCCATTCTCGCTGGCCACGTAGATCTTTCCGTCTCCGTAAACCGGCGAAGCGAAGTAGCTGCCGCCGTTGCCGATGCGCTTCGGCCCGCGCAGCGCCTGGCCTTCGGCCGTTTCGAACGTCGTGCTGATGCCGCCCTCTTTCACCAGCAGCATCCGACCGTCAAGCACCAGTGGAGAGACGATATGGTCCGTGTGCTTCGTCGGATGCTTCCAAAGCACGTGCGACTCGGTCACGTCCCCCTCGCCGCCGCCGCGAACGGCCAGAATGTATTCTTCGGCGGCGTTCTCCGCGGAGAAGCGTGCGCCGGCGATGTTGTCGGGATGCAGAAAAGCGACGTCCAACTCGGCGCCTTCCAACACGCCGTTCTTGTCGAGGTCGCCGCGACCGAAAGTCTTCTTGAAGAAGGCCTCGGGCACCGGGGCGCCGACGAAGGCCTCGACTTCGTCCTTCGAGAGTTTGCCGTCACTGTTGCCGGTGTCGGCGCGATCGACCGAAGCCAGCCATTGGTTGGCGATCCCGCCGCTTTGCAGCGAGATGTAAATCACGCCGTCGACGACCACGGGCGTAGTCTTGATGTTGCGCAGCAGCGTCTTGGCGTACCAGCGGCGGCGGCCCGTGCCGGGATCGTAGCCGATCAACATGCCGGTGCCTGCGACCACGATTTCGTCGCGCCCGCCGGCCGTGCAGATGACCGGATGAGAATAATTGACGGCCATGTCGATCCGGTCGTCCTTCCAGCGCAATTTGCCCGTCGATTTCTCGAAGGCGTAAAAGGCCGGGTACAGATCGTCATCCTGACAGAACAGCACCAGATCGCCATACAGGACGGGCGACATGCCCGGGCCCCACTTGAATACGAAGAAGGGCGAGGGCAATTCCCGCCGCCAGACGTCGGCGCCCGAACGGGCATCGACGGCCAGCAGGCCGAGCGTGCTGAAATAGAAATAGACGCGGTCGGCGTCGGCCGCGGGGGTGGTGCTGGCATGGCTGTTGGTCTTGTGGATCTCGGCCAAAGGGCCGGTCGGCCAGTCTCGCTGCCAAAGCTTCTTTCCGGTTTTGGCGTCGAAGGCGAACAGGCTGACGGTCTCATCGCCCGTCATGCCGGTGACAAACAAGCGTCCGGCTGCCACGACGGGACAGCCGATGCCGTCGCCGATCTCCGCCGACCACTCGACGTTTTCCGTATCGGAAAACTCGACGGGCAGAGGAGCGGTTCCTTTTGAGATGCCGCTGCAGTTCGGGCCGCGAAACTGTGGCCAGTCATCGGCCTGCGCCGTCGTCTCGCTCGCAAACGCGAAGAGCAGCAAGGCCGCCATCAAACAACCGCCGCCGCATCTCAGGCCACGAGGCATGTGCATCTCTCCCATTCTGCCCGGCGTTGAATTCAGATAAAAAACAGAACACGGCGAGCAGCGAAGTTACTCCGCCGCTGCCGGAAGGCAGCGGCAAAAGACCGCCTCGGCCCGTCGGCCCGTCATCAGACGCGGCCATTATATCACAGGGCGTTGATGGGTGAAACTTTGTCGAATTGCCGGCGCTGTCGGAGCGTTTGCGGCTCTCACTGGAAACGCAACGAGTACAGATCGGCGTCTTCCATCACGAATCGCAACCGCACGTCCTGGCCCGCAAAGCGCTTGGAGCGACGGTTCGCCTTTCCACTTCGCCATGCGAGCAATCTCATCGCCATAAATCGGCTCGCAATCGTCCAGTGCGAAACCGGACAGCGGCCGACCGGCGGCATCCTGCAATTCAACGCGCACGATGCCCGCGGCGCTGGTGGAAAAATTGATCTCCAAGCGGTCGCCTTGAAAGCGGAAGGGCCTGGTGGTGAACTCGCCGCCGGCCAGCGGAGCATAGACGGATGCGAAACCGTCCAGACGCAGCACGTACCTCCGCCCTCCGGTTAGAAACAACGATATTTCCGTCGGTCCGGTTTGATGAATGCCGATCGCCGCGTAATTGGCCCGGTTGGCCCAACCGTCGGGCCCCAGTCCCGGCCGGATGAAGGCCTCGGTGAACGTGCGATCGTAACGGTCGCCGCCGCGCGTCGACATCAGCAGGATGTCGGTCGCGGCGCCCGTTTATCCATGAAGCGCGTCGGCGTGGCGATGTAGATGTGCGGAGCGCGAAAGTACGGTTGCGTGCACGAAGTATACAGATGTTCGCCCGGCAGATTTGCTTGCATTTCCACCGGCTCGGTCCAAATCAGGAAGTCCGCCGACGTAGTGCGAGCGATGCCGCGCAGCCCGCTGATGAAACGGCGGAAGTAGCAGACGTAGCACTGCTCCGACTCGGACCAGAAGGCGTAGTTCTGCGAGTCGAAGTACTTGCCCCATGCCTCGGGAATCACCGGCTCCTCTCCCAGCTTTTTCCAGTGAATGCCATCCGGCGAAACAAAGGCTCGCAAACCGCCCGGGCCGCGATTGGCTCGCACCGCGGCATGGTGCGGTTGATAGGCCAACCCGCCCAGCGCCTTGTACCGCTCTGCCGGCGGAATGCCGGGACGAACGTCAATAAACGGCGTGAAGTTGTGATTCACCAGGAATTGATCGGCAAGCACGATATTGCCGGCGGGAAAGGTCGGATGCTCGTACAGCCCCAGTCTGGGCAGGGTCCAGTGAATCGCATCTTTGCTCTCGGCATACAGTGTTACTTCGCCTTCGTGATACTGCTCCCAGCCGTTCTTCCAATGGTTGCCGGGCGTTTTATCACCGCGGTAGTAGAACTGAAACTTGTCGTCCGCCTTGAGCACCGTGGCATAGTGCCCGTGCGGGCGCGGCGGCTCGACTGGCGGCGCGAGCGTCGGCGGATGTAACCGCAGCGACGCCCCTTCGAGCTTGTCGATCAACGCATAGTCGACGAATAACTCTCGTCGCCTGCCGATTTCAAGCGAGCTTTTACTATCCGTCGTTCCCACATCAGCCGTCGTCACAGCCGCTAGCGTCAAACACGCAAACAGAAATCCGATACACTTCATATTCCCTCCGCCAGCACGGGCCCGACAATCACGCTTGAACCGTCCGACATTCTAACAGAGCCGCATACTCGCCGCCGCGTGCACCGGGCGTTTTTAGATTGCGCGGGACTTTCTTGTCGGTAGCCAGGCTCCTGGTTTCGTTTGCGTCGGACGTAAAGCTGCTGAGAAAGCCCGCCACACGTCGCGTTGAAGGGCGGGCAAGCCCGCTCGCAAGAGCGCTTCTTCAGTTCAACCGCACAAGAACCCGGGAATACATTGTTCAAGACGCGTTCAGCCCGTTAAACTGACTTACGCGTTGTTCGGTGGACTTGTGGGGCGGCACTAAGCGGGACTCGCCAGCGATGCCGACAACTCCGCCTCCCTCGGACGACCGAAACCGATCTCCCTCCGACTCCGCGCGTCACGCGGCGACCAACGAACTCACGCAACCGTACAAGCAGGCCGAGGCGGTCGAAGCGCCTCCTCTCCAGGGCGATGCTTCCACCGGCACGAACGAACTGAGCGCCGCAGATACGCCCACGGCCTCCTATTCCGCCGAAGAGGGGCTCCCCAGTTCGGCTCAAGCAGCCTTGCCGGAAATCGCAGGCTACCAGGTGTTGCGGCGCGTGCGCGCGGCGGCATGGGAGAGGTGCTTGAAGCGCGGCATCTGGTATTGGACCGGACGGTGGCCATTAAAATGCCGCTGCCACACGTGATTGCGAGCGAAGACGACCAGGAGCGTTTCTTACGTGAGGCTCGTACCGCGGCCCAACTACGTCATCCGCAAATCTGCCGCCATTCATGAGGTCGGGCAACTTGACGGCCGGCCGTTCATCGTCATGGACTTCATTCGCGGGCAAACGCTCAGACAGTGGCGCGAGCCACGAGCCAACGGCGCGCCAAACCGCCGAATGGCTGGCCGCCGTCGCTCGAGCGGTCGAGTACGCTCATCGGCGCGGCGTAATCCATCGCGATCTCAAACCCAGCAACGTGCTGGTCGATGCCGAAAGCAACTCGCCGATGCTGACGGACTTCGGGTTGGCCAAGCAACTGGGCGATGAAAACAGCCAACTCACTCAAACCGGACAGGTGATGGGCACGCCGGCCTACATGGCGCCCGAGCAGGCGGCGGGTCAGCTCGCCGCGGTCGGCCCATGCTCTGACATTTATTCCTTGGGGGCCATCCTCTACGAATTGTTATGTGGAAAACCGCCGTTCAGCGGTCCAACCGGTAGCGTGTTGCGTCAGGTGCAGTGCGACGAGCCGCCCATTCCGCGATCGATCAACGCGAAGCTCCATCCCGACCTGGAAACAATCTGCCTGAAGGCGATGGCCAAGGAATCGTCTGCTCGCTACGACTCCGCAGCGGCGATGGCGGATGACCTGGAGCGGTTCAGCGCGGGCGAACCGATCTTGGCGCGGCGGACGGGGCGCCTCGCGCGTCTCTGGCGTCAGGCCCGGCGCCGGCCGGCGGTCATCGCCTCGCTGGCGGCGGCGGTTGCGGGGCTGTTGTTGGCGGCCGGCTTCGCCGTCCATGCCGGCAAAAGCCGGCAGTTGGCCCAGCTCAATCAGGAACTCGAAGCGGGGCTCGACGCCGCGGAATTCAGCGACGAGCGCCTGGCAAGCCTGGAAATGACCGCGTCCCGGTTGGATCTCCTTTCGCCAGGGCAGGGGGCCTCGGCTCGGGAGCGTCTCTACCGACGATTCGCCGACCGCCAGCACGCCTTGCTGCGCAGTGCGACGCTGGAAGACGACGCGCTGCGACGGATCGAGCGAGCTTTGCAGATCTTGCACGACCACGCGCCGGAACTCGAACGCCCCTTGCGGCAAGCCTTCGCCGAACGCCAGCGAGCTTGGGAGACGGTGCTGGAACTACCTGGGCCGAGCATAACAGAGGTCTTCGAAGACGCCGTAGAACCGACGGACGGCGGTTACGCCCTTCAGAGCAAAGAGTATGGCTGGCGATTGCTCTCGCAGTTGGTCGTGACTCGCGTCGCCAGCCCCGGCAACATCGAGCTCGAAGCGGTATTCGATCCCTCGTGGCGACAGGCGCCCGAGATCGGATTGGCATTCAATACGCGCGGCGAGCGTTCATCGGCGACTGAGAAAGCGAATGACCTTCCGGCTCAGGCCGGCGCAGACTCCGGCTACGTGTTCCGCTTGCGGGTCGACGTCAAACCGCCCAAATATAATGCCCCCGAGTTTCAAGCGCCGCCGCCTACTTTTGCCGCCGCGGGCGGCAAGCGACACAACCTGATCCTTGAGATTGCGCGCGGCGAAACGCGGCTCGCCTATCGAATCGTAAAGCCTTCGGCCTTGGCCGACGGTCCCTTGCGCCTGTTCGCCGGACGGACGGCCGAACGGGTCTGGGTGCAGGTCAACGATCAGGAGCCGCTGGTCTTTCAAGACATTTTTCCCATCAGCCGTGCTCAGCCCGGACGGTTTGCCTTGCTATGGCCGCCGAAGGCGAAACTCGCGGCACTGCGAGGGCGCCGGCAGCAGCCGCCTGTCGTAAGCAGCGCCCTGGAGCGAGGCGACGAACTTTACAGCCAGCAACATTTCGCCGAAGCCTTGGAGGCGTACCAGTCGGAACAGATCGCTTCGGTAGGAACGGCGGCCGCGCAAGAAGCGCGCTTCAAAACCGCGATCTGCCTGGCGGCGCTGGAGCGTCCCGAGGCGCAGCAGCAACTGCAAGAGTTGGCCGTTGAAGAAGGCGATCGCTGGCCCGTGCTGGCGGCCTGCCGCTTGTGGGCCGACGCATTGCGCCGGCAACAATTCGACGAAGCCGACGCCGTGCTGGAACGGCTCCGCGGGCGATATCGCTTCGAACAGCTCGCAGCGTTAATTCCTGCGGGTCTGCGAGCCGAAATTCTCGGGCAATACGAGCGGCAGGCAATTGGGTTTTCGCTCTTCAAGGCGGCGCCCAATCGTATTGCGCATGCGGAGCGCGGTCGACGTGGAGAACCTGTTGGGCTCGCTCTCGCATCCACACTACTCGGCCCGCTTGCAATTGCTGCGAGCGCTGGAGGTCGCAGGACGTCTCGAAGAGGCATTGTCGCTGGCTGAACAGATGGTCGGCCAAGGGGGTCAATGGCAGCGCGAAGGCGCGACCAACTGGGTCGACGAGTATTGTTGGCTGCTCTCGCTCGCCGGTCGCGGCGAGGAGGCCTTAACCCGCGTCGATCAGTATCTGTCCGGCGCCTTCGGCGACCTCACAGACGCCAACCGGTTGCTGCTCGCGCGATCGCGCGTGCTGGCCGGTCTTGGGCGTTGGGACGAAGCCGAGCATGACGCCGAGCAATGGTTTCAGGGCGTCGCGAATCGCGACTCGCCGATTTTTGTGACCGGCTCGCTGGTCCGCGGCATGCTGCGTGAGCGACGGGGAGACGTCGTCGGCTCGCTCGAAGCCTGGCGTGAGGGACTGTCGTCGGTCGATTTCAGCGAGCTGGCGTCAAAGAACGGCAGCGTCGTGGTGGCGGCCATGATCATGGGCTCGCTCTCCGGCGAAATGACGGAACAGCAAGCGGAGAATCTCTCGACTCAGCTTATTGCGGCATTTTCTTCGGGAACGCTGATTGGGACTATGAAAGACTTCGTGCGCGTGCCGCCCGCCATCCTGCAGAAGATGTGGCGAACGCCTCGCGGACGCGAGGCGGCCCGCCAGATTGCTTTTCGGCAAGTCTCGATGGCTGACCATGTCCGCTTGCCGGCCCTGTTGTTGGCCGTCGAACTCGCTCATCAGGGCGCGTTCGGCGGCCGATGGAACGGCGAGCAAGAACAAGTCGTTTGGGAATCCATGGACGCCTCGCTCGAACGCTACCTGCAAGGCTCTCTTTCGGCGCCGCAGATCACAAGCCTTGGCATGAGTTGGAAAGGAGTGACGAATTTCCTCGGCTGGGGCGGCGTCGCCAATTCGCTGCCGCCCGACTTCCGCGCCGCTTGGCCTATCTCTTCGCCCATCGCTTCCTCGCCTTGGGCAAGCGCGACCAGGCTCAAGAATTCCTCCGCACTGCACTCCACGATTCCGTCCCCAACAGCGCCGTCCATCGACTGGCCGCAGCCGAATTGTCGGCCCACCGGCAAGACGAGAAAGCAAACCGATAAAAACCGTCCCTGCTCTCTGGAGCCCGGCGGGCGATTCAACGGCGAGACACTCGGCGGTTCTGAAGAACGAAACTCAAGCGCAAAACGCGATTGAGCCGAATAGAACAGCAAGCGCTGCCTGCGCGACGCGGCGCCAACGGATACGCAATCCGCATTCGCGCCGCCGCAACCGCGAGCCGTGGGGGGCCTCGCGGCCTGCTGGCGCCCGCCTGCCTATTGGCACTCTATTTCCCGCCCGATTGGCTGTCCGCAAGGTCGGGTTCTGCGCTTCACCAATAAGCCGGCTCCGCCTCCCTCTTCCTGCTTCGAGCAAGCTCGAGAGACTCGCCATGTCGGAACCTGCGGCCTCTTTTCTCTGCCGGGGCGCGCTTCGCGGCGCAATGCACCGCGTCGCTTCCGGCCCCACACGCCCTCTCTGGTAGCCGAACAACTCGAATCCCGCTGTATGCTGGCCGCGCCGACGGGCGTGGTGATCGTCGCGCCGTCTCCGCCGGAAGGCCTTCCCGCGGGCGGTACGGTGCTGACCGTCAACGGCCAGAATTTCGGCACGTCGAGCAACCTGCCGACGGTCGACTTCGTGAGCCACGCCGATAACTCGCATACGGCGGGAACGGGCGTTGCAGTCACGATCGACAACATCCAGCTTCAAGTCACTCAGCCCGCCTTGCCGCTGGGAACGTACGACGTGATCGTCAGCAATACCGACGGTTCTTCTGCGGTCGATCCCTCGAACACCACCTATTCCGTGGTTTCCGTCGTGCCGCCGACGGTGACCTCTGTCACCCCCTATGGTTCTACCGGGCAGACGGTGACGATTGGCGGAACCGGGTTTACGGCGTCATCTCACGTGGACTTCGTCAACCGCGCCACTCACGTCTCCACGCTCGCAGCGGGCTTCCAGTTCAATAGCAATTCCGAGGTTTCCGTGGCGGTTCCTGCGCTGGCGCAGGGCGACTACGACGTGACGGTCACGAACTCGGCCGGCACGTCGACGATCAACCAGGCGACGGATTCCTTTACGGACGTCGCTCAGGCCGTCGTACCGGCGACTGTCTTCACCGCTGCCTCTTCGTCCATACCGTCCACCTTGAATGTAAAATCCACGCTCGACTTCACGTCCAGCGGCTACCTGTTCGTCGAGACCACGACCGGCGTAGCGACCGTTCAGTATACGAGCAAAACCGATACGTCGTTCATCGGATGCAGCGTGGTCACGACGGATCCGTTCAACGTCGGCGCCACGGACTCGACCGAGGCGCTCGACGCGACGTACGCCGCGGTCTACCAGGCGACTCACCAGACGTTCCAGTACGTCATCCAGAACCAGACCAAGTTGACCAGCGGCGCGGATAGCACGATCACATACGCGATGTACTGGTCGAGCCCGAACGACCCGGCTTCGTTTTATTACCTCGACTCTCCGAATGCCGATGGCAGCGGCGGCAAGTTCGCGCCCATCTCCGACCTGAGCGTCGGAGATGCGCTCCCGACGTACACGATCGCCGCCCCGGGCGGAGCAAGCACAATCCTGCTTCCCTACATGCCCATCAACTCGGCTCGCTTCTTCTTCGGCGCAGGATCGGCGCCGCAGCTCACCGTCGTGCAAAACATTCATGGCGACCTGGGCGTCAGCACGCCTGATCCGGCCAGCGCGACGAGCATTTACGATTATTTCGAGTTGACGATGGACGCCAACGGGGTGGACAACAGCGTAGGCGGCGGTCTCCGGCACCTGCCCTCGGTGAATATCAATACCTCGCAGGTCGACCAGTTCGGCTTTCCGATCACGCTGACCGGCGAAAACAACAACAACGGCGTGAACCAGAATACGTCCGTGGGCGTCACGCTTTCAACCAACGTGGCCCGCGACGCGATCTTCAGCGACTACACCACGCAACTCGGGGGCACTCCTTACGGCGAACTGCTCATGCCTTCGAGCGACCCCACGCAGCCGCTTCGCATTCTGAATCCTGGCAAAAAGACCATCACGCAATCCGACGCGCTGGGCTATGTGTTCGACAGCGCCATCCAGGAACTGTTCGAAACCGGTTCCACGAATTTGTCGCTCTCCACAACCGTAAACGGCCACACCTACAATTTCACCAGTTCGCGCGGCACGCATTCCGCGATGGGCAGCGACAGTATGATGCACAACTACGATGTGCTGATACTCACGGACTCCGCTGACGGCATCACGCTGTACGTGTACGAGCCGTTCTTTTCCACCAACGCCCCGACGTCGTCTTCATTGTCGTCGGTTTCCTATGTCGGCAGGCCGCCGGCCATGCAGTGGCTTACCAGTTCGACGGAAACAGCCGGAACCATGGTCTTCGGCAACGACGGCGTGTTCACCGACGCGGCCGGGCAAGGCGAGACGGGTACGAACAAAACCATTCTGGGGAACCTGGAAAACCAGATCGTCGCCGCCCTCAACCGCGGCATCGCGAACAAGTACAACACCACGGCCGAGTGGCAGGATTCCGCCAACTATTATCCCGCGGGCGAAACCGCCAACCTGTACGCCAAGTTTTTGCACGACGAGAAAATCAACGGCACCCAGATCTTCATCGGCGGAAAAGCCTATGCCATCGCCTACGACGACCAAGGCGGCCAGAATCCCTCGCTCGAACTCTTGAACCAGGATAGCGTAACGGCGACGTTCGGTCCCTGGATCGCGCCGAGCACGCCGGTACAAAACGCGTCTTTTCTGACCGAGGTCTACCAAAGCGTGCTCAGCCGCGCCGTGGACCCGGTCGGCGATGCTTATTGGACCAACTTGATGAACAACGGAACGACACGGGTAATGGTCAGTCTTGGCATCGTCGACAGTCTTGAGTCACACACGGATATGATCGAGGGGTTCTATACTCGGCTGTTGCATCGCTCCGCCGACGCGCAAGGCCTGAACCACCTGCTGGATCTGTACGCGGCGGGACAGACCGACGCGCAGGTCGAATCGATCATCTACGGTTCGGACGAGTATTTTCAGGGGCGCGGCGGTGGCGCCACGACAGGCTTCCTGGCCGCGCTCTACCAGGACGCATTGAACCGCAACCCGGACAGCCAGGGGCAGGCTTACTTTGAAGCCCAACTATCCGCGGGTAAAACGCGGACCGAGGTTGCGAACATGCTGCTCGGCAGCCTGGAAGCAGAACAGGACCTGGTGAACGGCTACTACCTGGCCTATCTGGCCCGCTCGGCCGACACGGCCAGTCTGACCTACTGGACTGGCCGGCTACAACAGGATAACGACGCCAGCATCGTCCAGTCCGGCATTCTCGGCTCCGACGAATACTACGAGCGCGCCTGATCACCGCAGATTGAACCGTCAATTGAACTTTTCCGCAGCGCCCGGCTTCCAGCGCACGTGCCGATCGGGGGTGGTGATCCACAGTTCGGCGTTCGGCAGCTTCCGTTTCAGCCGAGCAAGCGCCGCATCGCTCAACCGATCGGCTTTCAAAAACTGAATCTCGCTCACGTCCGTTAATTCTTCCAACCCCAGCAAATCGAGATCGCGGACGGCGCCGGCAATCGCCAAACACTTGATTTCGCCTATATCCGTAAGACGCCCGGCAAGGCTTGAGTCGGGCGAATGCCTGAGCCAGACGTGCACCGGAACACGTTTCACGGCTAGCCAGAGATGCTCGCTCATGGTCGCACCAGGGTAGGCCACGGAGCCTTCAGCCGTTAAGACGGCATCCACTGCCCGCAGGCGTCTTTGCACCTGCCTGACGCTCCCTGCCAGTAAAAGACAGGCCAGGGTCACCATGATGAAAAGAGCGCGCAGGTTGAATTGAGCGAACCGCCAGCGAGGCGACGCCATAGAATCACCCCTTCGAATCAGGAGACTCGAGCTTGTCCGCGCTCGCCGAGCGCCCGTGCAAGCGAACTCCGCGCCCGGTTCGCATCCACCCCAAGACGCCATTCACCTGCGACACGGCAGTCTCGATCGCAGCAGCCGCTGCAAATGAAATCATGAAAACGCCGAACACAAATCCCGATAACACGGCCGCCAAAAACGTCAGGGCAGCGATTGCGTCGAGGGAAATTCTTGTACCCAAAGCCGCCAACGCCGCTATCGCCTCGTAACGGCGAAGATGGATTTCAGCCTGAATTGAAACGGCGGTTTCATCATGCCGCCAGTCTATCGACTTTTGCCTTCCGCTGCAGCCCGTCTCCCGCAGTGCCTGGTTGCCTATCTTCATGCAGAGCGGAGGCACGATCGATCAGGCCGCGATTCCGCCGCTATCAGCGCCCTTTGAGAGGCCCTCAAACGGTTTCCAGACCCGCCAGTGTTCCCGTACTCGAACCGAAGCTATCCGTTTCGACGCCCATCCGCTGCAGCATGCTGACAAATAAATTGCTGAGGGGCTGGTTGTCGTCTCGGTCGAAGGCGAGATGTCGTCCGTGCTTGAATCCGCCGCCGGCGAGCAGGATGGGAAGGTTCGTATTGTCGTGCGTGTTGGCGTCTCCCATATTGCCGCCGTACAACACCAGGGTCGCATCGAGCAATCGCCGCTCGCCTTTTCGCTTGTTCGCCAGGCTTTCGAGCAGCTTGCGCAACAGCGTCATTTGCTGCCGGTCGGCGTCTTCAAGCTGCGCCAGCTTCTCTTTCGCCTGACCGTGATGGCTGAGGTTGTGATAGCCGTCGGTGGTTTGCTGGTTTTCGTGCAGTTGGAACGCGGGCGTGGCAAAGGCGTCGACCATCAGCGTCACGATCCGCGTCGAGTCCGATTCGAGCGCCAACTCGGCCATTGATAGCATCAACGCGAACTTTTCGAAGAACCGCTTCTTGTCGCGAATGTCCTTCGGCGGCGGCTGATCGGTCGCGGGCTTCGGGCGCAGTTCCCACTCGCGGGCCGCGTGCAGACGATGCTCTACGTCGCGGACCGACGTCAGGTACTGATCGAGCCGAGCCCGGTCGTTCTGGCCGAGGCGCCGTTCCAGCCGCTGCGCATCATCTAGCAAGGCGTCAAGAATGCTGCCGCGTTCATCCAGTCGGCGCAGTTGCCGTTGTACGGCGTCCGGTTCTCCCTGGACGAACAGCTTGCCAAATAGCGCCGGTGCGCTGTCTTCCGCGGGCAACAGCACGCCGTCGCGAGTCCAGGACAGGCTGCGGTTCGCCTTGTCGATGTTGACTCCCAGGTTCAGCGTGGGAAATCGTGTGACCGGACCAAGCGTTTCAGCGCAGAACTGGTCGAGCGAAATGCTGTTGCGAAAGCCGCTGCGCGTCGGCCCTCGGGCCGCGGTCAGGAAGCAGTTCTCCGTGCTGTGCCCTCCGTTGACGTCCGGGTGCGACAGTCCGCTGATCACGCTGAAGTCATCCCGGAAGTCGGCCAGTGCCGTCAGGTAAGGAGAAAGTTCGTAGTCGCGGCCTGCATTCTGCGGAAAGAACCGCCCCGGCAGCACGCCCAGGTTGTTGGAGATCAGCAGCATCCGGCGCGGCGGCTCGACCGCTTCGGTCGCGGAAGCGCCACGCGCCAACCCTTCGAGCCACGGCAACGCCAGGCTGACGCCCAGGCCGCGCAGAAACTTACGGCGATGAATTGGTCGCGGCATCGCGCTGTTCGAATTCATGGGGCCTTCACTCTTGAGCGGAACCGTCGCCCGGCGAACCCAGGCAAGACGTTCCCAGAAAAAGCCCGCTTTCGACCAGCCCGTGCAACAGGTCGCCCGCCCGAAATCCGCCGCCGGCGCAGGCATCCAGGATCGCCTCGATCTCCGCCCGATCCGAAAACCTCACGGGCGTTCCCGTAGCGTACACCGTAAAGCGTTGGAGTAAATTGCGTGCGAGCTGCCGCTGATCCGCCGCCAGGAGCCGCTTGAGTTCACGAATGTCGTCAAACTGCCGCCCATCCACAAGCTGACCGCTGGGGTCGACGGCGGCGGCAAGCGTGTACGCGAAATCATGACCGGCCCGGTCGATGCCGGTGACGCGCTGGCCTTCTTCCAGACCGCGATATTGATCTTGCCAGCCGCCCAAAATGTCGAAGTTCTCCAGCGCGAGCCCAACCGGATCAAAGCGGGCATGACAGCTTGCGCACGATTCAGACCTGGTATGCAACGCCAACAGATCGCGGATCGTCCTGGCGCCGCGAATGTCGGGCTCCACCGCAGGAACGCTCGCCGGCGGAGCAGGCGGCGGCTGTCCGAGCAGCCGATCCGTGATCCAGGCTCCGCGCACGACCGGCGAAGTGGTCGTACCGTTGGCGGTGACCTTCAGAATGGCGGCTTGCGTCAACAAACCGCCGTAAGGGCTGTCGGCGGTTAGAGACACTTTCCGCATCGCCGAACCGCTGACCGGCGGCAGCCGATAATGCCGCGCAAGCCGATCATTGACGAAGGCGAAATCGCTGTCGATAAGCACTCCGACCGGCAGGTTCTCCCGCACCATCGCCCGGAAGAACGCTCGACTCTCGCGTTCCATCGACTCGACAAGATAAGCATCAAAGCGGTACTCGGGATAAAGTCGCACGTCCGGCTCATCGCGATGAACGTGCCTGAGGTTCAACCAGTAGTCGGTGAAGTTGCTGACGAAGCGTTCGAATCCCTCGCCGCCGATCAGCCGATCCGTCTCCGAGCGAAGCGTGCCGGCATCGAGCAGCCGCCCCTGCTGCGCCAAGGTCAGGAGTCGCTCGGCAGGGCGCGTGTTGGTTAAGAAGTGCGAAAGGCGGGATGCAATGGCGTAGTGAATGTCGTCGTTGGCGCCTCCGACGGCGTGCGGGTCTTGCGCACGCGGTTCGTACAGGAACAGCATGTGTCCGGAACAGAGAAACGCCTTGTACCCGGCCAGCATCGCTTCGGCGAACGAGGCGCCCTGTTTCAGTCGATTGAAAATCAGCCGCTCAAACGTCTGCAACGCATCGTCCGGAATCGGCTGCCGGGCGGCCCGCTCGACAAACCTCCGCAAGAGCCTGCGGGCATCTTCCGCCGGGTTCTCCGAAACGACTTCCACCGGCAGCCCACTGTCGTCGCGCGGCGCCCGCAAGGGGAGTACATCGAACAGCACGCGATGCGACGCCGGCGGCCACGACGGCGGCGAAACCGGCCCTTCGACCTCCAGCCACTGAAACGCGACGCCCGGTTGGCCCCTTTCGGGAAACGGCGGGTAGCGGTAGGTCGGCGGACCGCCGTCGACATTGCGAGCCAGCGGGACCGGCAGTCCGAGCAGACTGTACTCGAAGGTCTCCCCTTCGCGCAATTGCAGCGTGGTTTCGAAGTCCGCACGTTCCGGCGCGATATCAATCAGGCCGCCGGTGGCGCGCACGTCGCCAGAGACGTCGGCGCCGGAAGGCTTGCGGGCTCGAAAGGTCATCGGCACGGGCAGCACCGCGGGCTGAAGTTCGAACCCGGGCAATTGCACGACCGCGCGGGCCGAAAATCGCACGCGATACTCGCCCGCCAGGCGGACGACAAAGCCTTGCGGATACCCGTAGTAAGGCCAATGCGCGGACCGGAACAGCGCCAACTCGATCGCTTCGTCGTCGGGCGCGGCATCGAGTTGCTTGTTGTCGATCGCCTTGGAATCCTTCGCAAAGAACATCGCTTGGCGCTCGCCGAAGGTCGTCTTCTCGGCGAACAATTTACGACCCACGACGCGATACCTGATCATCGTCGGAGGTTCGAGACCGCTGACGATTGCGCTGTGCAGCGCCACTTCCGCTGCATCGAGATAGGCCGTCAGTTGCACGCGCGAGATGTCAAGCGCATCGGCCGTCTTGTTGAAGCCATGACTTTCACGATCCTCAGGCAGGATGTCACGTATATCGAGCGAGGGGAGCGCCAGGACGTCGCGAAGATTCTGTTGATACTCGTCCCGATTCAGCCGCCGCATCGGTCCGCGCCCGTCTTCCGCTACTTGTCTGGCGTCTGCTACGTGCAGCAAGGAGCTTAAGTCCCGCGTGAACTGCCGTCTCTCTTCGGTATTCAGATCGTCCGCGTCCGGAGGCATTTCGCCGTCGGCAACTCGGTCGTGGATTTTCACCCAGCGCTGGAACGGGTCGCGACGGGCGAAGTCCGCTTTGATCGCCGTCAAATCGAGCCCGCCTTCGTTCGTTTCCGCATCGTGACAATCGATGCAGTGCTGCTGAAAGAATTTGCGAACGGACGCGGTCTCGGCCTGCTGATTCAGAGCCGGCTCTTCGGCCCAGGCCGGACGCACGGGAGCAATGACCACCGCGAGGAACCAGAGCCAGCCAAAGAGCATGGCCAGTCGGAAACGTTGCGAGGCGGCACTTTCCATGACGATATTGGAACTGCTTTTCATTCGCCGCCCTATGCGAGAATTTCCTGAACCACCTTGCCGTGGATGTCGGTCAACCGGTAATCTCGGCCCTGGAAACGGTAAGTCAGCCGCGTGTGGTCCAGGCCGAGTAGATGCAGCGCCGTGGCGTTCAGATCGTGAATATGGACGGGGTTTTCCACGATGTTATAGCTGAAGTCGTCCGTCGCCCCGTGGACGTGTCCGCCTTTGATCCCGGCGCCGGCCAGCCAGAGGCTGTAACAGCGCGGGTGATGATCGCGGCCGTAGTCGTCCTGCTTCAGTTCGCCCTGCGAGTAGACCGTGCGACCGAACTCACCGCCCCAGATTACGAGCGTATCCTCCAACATGCCGCGCTGTTTGAGATCGTTCAGCAGCGCGGCAGTGGGCTGATCGGTGTCGTAGCACTGGCTGCGGATGCCGCTGGGGAGCTTGTTATGCTGATCCCAGCCGCGATGGTAAAGCTGAATGAACCGCACGCCGCGCTCCGCCAGCCGACGCGCCAAAATGCAGTTGGCCGCATACGTTCCCGGCTTCTTCGCTTCGGGGCCGTAGTTTTCAAAAACGCTCGGCGGCTCGCGCGAAACGTCCGCCAGCTCCGGCACGGCCGCCTGCATGCGAAAGGCCATCTCGTACTGGTCAATTCGGGCTTGAATCTCCGAGTCGCCCGATTCAGCGAACTTCATGCGGTTGAGCGCCGCGGCGTCGTCCAGCATCGCCCGGCGCCGGGCGGCCGTAATGCCAGGCGGATTGGAAAGATACAGCACCGGATCTTTGCCGGAATTCAACCGCACGCCTTGATAACGTGAGGGGAGAAACCCCGCGCCCGACATTCGCTCGTGCAGCGGCTGCGCATTCGTAGGACCGCTGGGCCGCGAGATCAGCGCGACGAACGCCGGCAGGTCCGCATTCTCTGAGCCCAGTCCGTACGCCGCCCAGGCGCCAAACGCCGGCCGGCCGCCGATCTGATGCCCGGTCTGCAGCAGCGTCATCGCCGGGTCATGATTGATCGCCTCAGTGTGCAAGGAACGAATCAGGCAAATATCATCCGCAAACCGGGCCGTGTGCGGCAACAGTTCGCTCAGCCACACGCCGGACTGGCCGTGCTGCTGGAACTTGAACGCCGAGGGGGCGATCGGAAACCGCTTCTGTCCGGCGGTCATGCCGGTCAGCCGCTGGCCGTTGCGAACGGAATCGGGCAGGTCCTTGTCGAACTGCTCGGCAAGCCCCGGCTTGTAGTCGAACAGGTCCAGTTGCGACGGTGCGCCGGCCTGCGTGAGCCAGATCATGCGTTTCGCCTTGGGAGCGAAATGCGGCGCCGGCGAGGCCTCAAGTTGCTTGAGGTTCAACAGCGAGGCGAGCGCTGCCGTGCCGATTCCCGCGCCGCTGGAACTCAAAAAGTGGCGGCGAGTAACTCGGTGCTGAATGCGCTGGCGAACAATCTCAGGGCTCATGGTTTCACTCTTTGACGACCGTCTCGTCGAGGTTCAGCAACGTGCTGCCTAGCGTGGTAAAAGCGGCCAGCTCCGCAACATCGAGCTCGGCGTTCAAGCCGGCCTCGCCGACGGCCAGCAAGCTCTTGGCCGCCTCAGTGTCGGCTTTGAAATCCGCTTTGGCCCGCTCGAAGGCCGCTCGCAACACGGCCAGCTCTTGCGGCTGCGGCCGGCGGACGAGCAATAAGCGAAAGCCGTGCGTAATGCGAGCATCGACCGTTTCGCCCCCTTCCAGCATCATCCGCTGGGCCAGAAAACGCGCGGCCTCAACGTAAGTTGGACCGTTCATCAGGTTCAGCGCCTGCAACGGCGTGTTCGAGCGCGTGCGACGCAGCGTGCAACTCTCGCGGAACGGCGCGTCGAACAGCAGCATGGCCGGATGCGGTACCGATCGCTTCCAGTAGGTATAAAGACTGCGGCGGCGAAGGTCGTCGCCTTTGCCGGGCACATACGTGTTGTTCCCCCTGCCCGCGGTGATCTGCTCGTAGATCCCCGCCGGGTGATAGGGCTTCACGGACGGCCCGCCAATCGCTCTCGCCAGCAGCCCGCTGGCCGCCAGCGCCTGATCGCGAATCAGCTCGGCCTGCAGTCGGAACCGCGGGCCGCGCGCAGCTGTCGATTTTCGAGATCGCGCTCTCGCAATTCGGGCGTCACCACGGACTGCTGCCGATACGTCGCGCTGACGACCATCAGCTTCAACAAATGCTTGACGTCCCAGCCGCTGCCGATGAATTCCAGCGCCAGCCAATCAAGCAGTTCCGGATGGCTCGGCAGGGCTCCCTGCGAGCCGAAGTCTTCGCTCGTCCTGACCAGGCCGCCGCCGAAAAGCTGCTGCCAGAAACGGTTCACCGTGACGCGGGCCGTCAGCGGGTTTTGCGGACTGACCAGCCATCGGGCCAGCCCCAGCCGGTTGCGCGGCAGGCTCTCGTCCATCGGCGGCAACACGCCGGGCGTGGCGGCCGCGACCTGCTCACCCGGCTTGTCGTAGGCGCCGCGCATCAGAATAAACGTCGCCCGCGGCTGCGGCATCTCTTCCATCACCAGCGCGGTCGGAATCTCGTCCTCGGCTGCGGCGATCTGTTTTTTCAGCGACTCGACAACTTCCTTGGCTTCCTTCTGGCCGGCGACTTCCGCTTCCTTGCCATCCTTGGATTCCTGCGCCTTCCGGCGGCTGGGCGCCGCTGAGCTCGGCGAGCTTGTCGTTCGCCGTTTTCAGCTTTGCGTTCAGTTCCGCGAGTTTGACCTCGATTTCCGGCGCCGGGAGCTTGACGAACGGCGGCGCGTTGCGGCGAATCGAGGTCCCGTAGGCGCCCACGCCGCGTTCGGGCACGTTATGAAAGAAAGCCTTCAGCGCATAGAAGTCGCGTTGCGTGAAGGGATCGAACTTGTGATCGTGGCAGCGGGCGCAGGCGAACGTCTGCCCCAGCCACACGGCCGCAGTCGTTTCCACGCGGTCGGCCGTGTATTCCGCCAGGAACTCGTCGGGAATAATGCCGCCCTCTTCGTTCAGCATGTGATTGCGATGAAAGCCCGTCGCAATCCGCGTCTCCAGCGTCGCATTGGGCAACAGATCGCCGGCCAGTTGTTCGACGGTGAACTGGTCGAAAGGCATATTGGCATTGAAGGCCCGGATCACCCAATCGCGCCAGGGCCACAGTTCCCGGTCGCGATCGACCTGGTAGCCGTTTGAGTCGGCATACCGCGCCGCGTCGAGCCAGTCGATCGCCATCCGCTCGCCAAAGTGCGGAGAATGGAGCAGCCGGTCCACTACCTTTTCGAACGCATCAGCCGCATCGTCGGCCAGAAAGGCGTCCACTTCGGCCGGCGTGGGCGGCAGGCCCGTCAGATCGATGCGCCGCGCGGCGAATCAACGTCTCCTTGCTCGCTTCCGTCGAGGGTTCAAGTCCTTCGCTCTCCAGTCGCGCCAGAACGAAACGATCAAGATCGTTTCGCGCCCAGGCTTCGCGCTTCACGCGCGGAACCTGCACCGGCGCAAGCGGCTCGAAGGACCAGTGCCGCTCATATTCGGCGCCCTGCGCGATCCACTTCTGCAGGATCTCCTTTTGCCGCGGCGTAAGCTTCTTGCGCGACTCGGGCGGCGGCATTTGCAGTTCGGCGTCGTCGGTCAGGATGCGGGCGACAAGCTCGCTGGCGGCGACATCGCCCGGTGCGATCGCTCTTGCTTTCACCGCATCGTCCCGCATGTCGAGCCGCAGATCGGCCTGACGCTGGCCCTTGTCCGGGCCGTGGCAGTAAAAGCAATTGTCCGACAAGATCGGCCGCACGTCGCGATTGAATTCGATCCGGTCCGCGGCGTCGGCCTCTGCGGCCAGGACGTTGAACGTTAAAAAAGCAACCAAGACCAACGACGCCGCGACCGTCGCCATTGTACTCCGCGCCGCGCTTTGACAATCACGCTTTCTGGTTATCACGCCTTATCCGTTTCTTTACCGCGGAAGGAGCCGCCTGTCAGTCAGGCGCCGAGGTCGCTGACTTGCAGCGTCAGACATTCCAGTATGCCCGCGGCGCCGCACGCCAGGCAAGTCGGCGCGGCTGAATTCGACGGCGGATGCTGCGTGCCGACGAGCTATTGCATATCAGGATTACCATAAAACGCAGCCCCATCGCTGACAAATGGCGGGAAGCTGGCCTTCGTCTCGCACCAAACATTTAGTACGGCGCCAAACGCCTCAATTGGCTATTCCGCATCAGGGTTGGCCGCCCGCGAGTCCGCCATCCCAGATTCGCAGCCCGCCCTCGGCCGGATCGGTAGAGGAACAATCCGGCCGCCAGTCGACTGCCGGTCTCCGGACGGCCCTGCGTCATGCCACGCTGGTCGCCGCTTGACCACCGGCGAGGCCGCCAGCACGTGCGTCCGGCGCCCGGCGCGGCGAACCGTCCGCCAGTTTCTGCGCCGCATCGTTACGTTGCCGCAATGCGGGTTCGCTAGGTACGCCATTTGCGAAATCGGGCTTCAAGACGTCTGTCGGCTGAAGCTGAAGGGGCGACGCGGCGCCTCAAGCCGCGTCTGTTGCCAGACCAAGACGGGTCGCCGGGCTGGATTGCCGCGCACGCCGCGGCGGAACACGACTGAGGGATCGCTACGCGTGACAAGGGGCCGTCCGTAATTCACCTTCTTTGGAAAGGAACATTCGAATGGGTAAATCCACGCTTAGTATCGTAACGGGCGCCGCTCTGCTGGCGGCGTGCCTTGCCACAGACACGGCCTTTGGGCAGCGAGGCGACACGCGCGATGGCGCTCGAAGCAGAACGAATCAGCGCCCGGAGCGCAGGGCGAGGAACGCCAATTCGACCGCCGCCAGACGGGCTATCGCGGCCAAAGCTCAGCGCGACTGTCGCTGACCGACTGGCAGATCGGCGAATGGCTGATGGTCGACAACCAGGCGGAGATCTCCCTGTCGGAAGCAGCCGAAAAATCGGCGTCTGACGACGACGTCAAAGAGTTCGCTCAGGACATGCGCGACAAGCACCACGAATTCCTGCAGAAGCTGCGGAAGGAAGTCGCCATGCAACCGCGGAGGCCAGCCTGGCGGAGCGCAGCCGCGCGGCGTGCCCATCCGAGCAGGCGCACGTCAGGGCATGGATGGCCTGGACCTGGTTTCGCTCAAGCAGCAACTGGGCGAGCAGTGCCGCAAGTCGGCTCTGCAAGAATTGCAGCAGAAGCACGGCGCCGAGTTCGACAAGTGTTACATGGGCATGCAGATCGGCATGCACATGCAGATGCTCGACTCGCTCAAAGTCTTCAGCCGCTATGCCTCGCCGGAACTCGACCGTCTGATCGAGGAAGGCGAGAATTCGACGCAGTCGCACCTGGAGCGCGCCAAGCACATCATGGCCTCGCTGGAAGGCCGCAACGAAAGCGGCGCCCGTTCGGCCCGCCGCGAATCGCGTAACCCAGACGACTCGGAGTCCTCGAAGTAGAGATCGCGGCATGCCTCGCACCTGCGGGGAAGACCGCGCCGAACACCGGCTCGCAGGCGTCGATGGTTGCTCGAATTCTGCGCTCCATTTCGCCCGGCTTGGCGCCCGCCCTCGGCGGCACAGGAAGTGCCTGCCGAGGGCGGGTTAGTTTTTGCGCGTTACGCTCATGACTCGTTTGACAGTATCGATCACGCTCGACAACATTTTGGGGCCGGGCGGCGGTTCAAAGCCAGCCGTCTCGATGTCCTGGAAGAACTCCTTGCCGACCAACCACTGGAGCCATTCTGGCCCGGGTGGTCGACCCGCTGGCAGACGCGCGCCGAGCTGCCAATCATAGAGCACGAATCCCCCCGCTGCCTCGATCGCCTTCACGGCTTCGCGCTGCTCGCAGCTTCGTTCGACCTTCCAGCCCAACCACAAGCAACCGATCGCCAGCACGATCAGGAAACCACGGAACGAGAACTGAACCCAGCGGCGGCCTGGCCGCAAAACTGTCGCGAGTGAAAGTCTTGTTGATTCCATTCGTTCGATCTTCGGGCGAACAAAGGGCGACTGCCGCTAGCCTACCGCATCGTGGCAGAGCGGGGCCAGGTGGTTTCGCGACTTTCGTGACCGATGCAGGCCGGGGGCCCTGGACTTGCTCCCAACCCGCCAGCACAGCCGAATCCCGTGATAGAGCGTCATCGAAACGCTCAATACAAATGCAGCCAAGACTGCCAGGAGAAAGGCTGCGATAACCGCCCACGCGCCAATGACTGCCAGTGCAGCGACGCGCTCGGCGGCCTGTGGTCCCGGCACTGCCAGGAATGCGAAAAACGCGGCGGCCGCCATGGCGCCGAAGACGGTTTTTAGCCCGAATTGAAACGGCGGACTCTTCATACCATCCAGGCTATCGATTCTGGCCCCCAGAAGGAAGAGAAGCTCCAAGGGCAAGCGGTTGCAGACGCGGGGCCGCAACCGCTAACCCTTGGGGAAGGAGTAGTAGTCGCACTGAACCACGTCGCACGCCGGCAGGGCCGCCTTCAATTCGGCCATCACTTCCGCCGAGACGTCGCCCTCGATGATCAGTGTTCTCAAAGTCCGCAATCGCTTCAGCGAAGGAATCCAACTTCGAATGCCATTCTCCGTGAAACGACTTCTCACGGTCGATACTCCGATAAAAACCACTCCGCTTACATCCTGAAATAAGTCCTCGCCCACAATACGCCTCAGCCACGCTGGGCCGTCAGGTGTCGCATTGCCGTCAGCAAGGGTGAATTTCCAACGCCCCTGATGAACGGACCATTCCCCTTTGCTCTGCGTGGTTAGTTTGGGCTGCCAATCGTAGACGACGACCCCGCCCAACGCTTCGATCGCCTGCACCGCTTCGCGTTGTTCTCTGGCTCGATTGACCTGCCATCCCAGCCACAAGCAACCGATCGTCAACACAACCAAAAAGCCCCGCAACGAAAACTGCATCCAGCGGCGACGCGGCATGGAATCAGTCCTGCAAATTGCGGCGGCGGTCGGGCCAGTTGGGAAAGTCGGGCTTGGTTTGAAACTCCGGCAAGAACGTGAGAGCCAGCCTTTCTCCGGCGGCGGTCAATGGAGCTTGAATGTATTCGACCTTCAGTGGAGGCTCAAGACGGACTGAGCGGAGCAAGCGTCTGAACTCCTTGGTCGCTAATCGACGTTTGACCAAGGTCCAAATCCCACAGCTCTGTGAGCCTGCCGATCGGCTCCAGAGCTTCGTCATCGAACCGCTTGCCGGTCAGGGCCAGAGCATTGAGCTTGGGCAGTTCAGCCAGACGCCGGCAAAGCCCGTGGGGATCGCCCGTGTCATAGGCATCGGCCACGACAACATGCTGGCGGAAGTCCAGCCAAACGTGGCTTTCTTTCCCTTGGACTGACCGCTGACGTGGAAAACACGCAAGCGCATTGGTTCTTACGAAAGTGTCGTAACCGACTGAGCCGCCGATCCGCAAGACCTCATTGACTGTGCGTTGCTGGGGCCAAACGCTTTCTGCATACCAGCCCAATCCTCCTCCGACCAGGGCGAGCAGGACTAGAAAGTCGCCGCAACGACAGCCAACACGTGCTTCGCCGATCCAGCGCAGAACTAGCCGCGGTTTTGGAACAAATCAACAAGTCCGTCACCGACGTTGATCGGCGGCTTGAAGAGGCGCGACGCCTTCGGGACGAGGCATCAGACCGGTGATCTCTTCGGCGGCGGGCTGGACTTCAGCGGCGATCCTTGCCGCGGCCTTTTTTCGTTTAGCCAAACGGCGACTCGCTTTGCTCAAATAATCAAGGATAGCTGACCCAGACAATGCCCGCTTCAATGGTTAGAGGCGGCTGGCGATCAGCTCCTGCGGCGAAACCAGACCGAGCTTGCTCTGCATCATTTCCAGGAAGATCGGTTGCTCTTCTGGGGGAAGCACGAGCCGGCTGAGGAGCGATTCAAGAGTTAGGCGGAGGAAGGCAACGGTCTCCTTGCATTCCCGTAGCCGCTCGATAAACCACTTCACCCGGTCATGCTGTTCAGGTTTTTTCAAAGTCATGCTCTCAAGCTGGCCCAAACCGCCAAGGTTGTCGAAGCACCATTGCAGCCAGAGTTTGTGCCGCAAATCGGCAGGCAGGACTTCCTCGCACGACTCCACGCCAGGCGGCAGGGACAGGCCCTCGCCATGCTCTCGCAGGGCGGAGACGATCCGGGGCCAGCCGTCGCACGTCACATCGTCATGAACATCGAATGTGCGATACGGCTCTATTAGCAGGTGCGGCACGATCTTGTTGAGGATGACGTGCCACGGTTCGCTGGGCCGCGGTATTTCGTCAATATAGAGAATCTCGTCGCTTGCATCGTCGTCGAAGCACAGCAGTTCTCTCAACAGGCTCTTCTGCCGGGACGTGAGGGTAAGTCCCTGTTCTTCGCAAGCAACCGCCTCCCAGGTGAGAAAGCGGTCCTCCTTCAGCCAATCAACGAAGTCCTCGACGGCTTCATCAAGAACCCACGGTTTGTCGAGGGAATTGCCTTCAAAGAAGTCATAGGTCGGGATGTCGGGATCGAACTGCCAGGAAGGCGTGGCTGGTTGTTTGGACGGGCGTTTTGTTTTCTTTGACACGATCACTGGTCCTTCCTGGATTACAACATCCTAAACTCGGCGGCGATCCCCGCCACTTTCTTAGCCGCATCTTTTCTAGACATGCCACGAGTCCGTCGCAAGAACCGAATCGCCCGCTCCAGTTCCCCCGTTCTCACCAGCCCGAACAACTGCATCTCCCACTGCGAATCGACGCCGGGAGCAACAGGATTCAGCCATTCGACACGCAGTGTGCTTTGGGGCGTGGTGCCACAGGTGAGAATCCGTCGTTGGTCGTCGGGATAATGCTTGTTCTTGAACTCGACGAGTTCGTCGATCATGGCATTGACGTCGTGTGACTTGAAATCGCTCCACATATCGGGGTTGTCGGCCTCGATCAGTTCCCAAGCCGAGCGGAAGCCGCTTCGGTCATTGCCAAGGCCAACGGTTTCATTCCAGGCAATGTGAGCGAACATGAGGGCGACATGGGCCGCCTCCGATGACGCACCATCGGGGTTGCGAAGCATTTGCTCAGACATCTCCTTGAGCATCTCCGACATCTTTTTCGAGGGCGCCGTCACTTCAGCGTCCTCGATTTCAGTGCAAGTTGCCCGATGCGACCTCGATGCGGAAACCGTCCCCAACCATCACGACCTGGGCTCCGACGATCTGTCGCAGGTCGTCAGGGAACATTTGCAGTTTCCGCTCGATCAGCGACTCCAGATCCTTCCGGATGTTGGCGAGGTCCGTTGAGGAAATGAGCGGACTGAATTGCTGGTATCGTTCGATATACTGGTCCAGTTGCTGCTGCCGCAATTCTGGCGAGACGCAGGCCAAGTTCCAGGCGCTGCAAGCTGCCGTCAAGCGGGCCTCCTTCTCTTCAGGCGTTCTGCCGAAGCGAATGAAGTTGGCCGCCAGTTCCGAAATCATTCCGGACATTTTCCGCTTCTCTGAGGCGTCAGCGCTCATTCTTGACCTCCAACGTATTGAAACCGAGGCCCTGCCCGTCCCCCAATTTCGACCAGTTCTTCGAACATTTTCCGTGGTCGCACCCCAGACTGCGGTCGCCGTATTTTCGCCGATATACGACCAGCTCTTCTTCAGTCTCGCTGTGACGTGCGACTCCGAGCACCATGTATTCGTTCCCTTTGTAGGGCCGGTATCGTCCTGGGCGGATTGAAGTCATTCTTTCTTTTCGTCTCAAAGACTGTTCGCCGACCTCGCCGATTGGCCGCCAGCGAATGATCTTACATCGCCCGCCAATTAGACAGCCCTTTCTTCATCCTCTTCGTCGCACCCGCTGCATCGAATGCCTCCGAATCAAACCGGCCGCTAATCCATTCCAGCATGTCTTCGTGGTCGTTGTGTTGCTCATCGCCCAGAGCTTCGAGAAAGTCGGCATAGCCCCCGACGCCGCCACAATCTTCCGGCGGGCAGGCTCTTTCCCCCTCGAGGCAAAGCGGATATTTCGCCTTGGGATCGAACGGCGGGCAGCCTTCGAACAACACCTCGTGTTCCCAGCCGTCGCCGAAGTCGTACACGTAGCTGAAGGCAAGGCGTTTTCGGTCCTGGGGCAGCAGGTCGCTAAGCAACGTCCTGGTCGAATCGACGTACTCGAATCCATCGCCCAGCAGTTCGGGATCGCCGCAGTGCTTGCCATTGATGTCGAACAGATGGAGGTGGGAATTGGTCCAACCCATTGCCGTCTGGATGTGTTCATGGAGCTTGTCGAACGAGCAATCAGTGACTTGAATCCGCCGCCAAATGGCCGGCTCGATTCCCAGGAGCGTGATCTTGAACTGGTAGAGCCCCGGCTTCGTGCCCTTTGACGACAACCGGCTGGGCCGGGACTTGCTCATCTCGTTTCTCCCGAACTACAGAACTGACTGCTTCCGCATACAGCACTGCTTGTACTTCTTGCCGGAGCCGCAAGGGCAGGGATCGTTGCGGCCAGGGCCCTTTTGGGAGCGAACGGTGGCAGGCGACGGCGACTTGACGTCATCAAAACGTCGAGTTGAACTCGTATCTTGCACATCAAGGGGCATTTGCGAGGTCCTTCGCCCCCAGTTCAGCGACTGCTGACGGGAGCGGCTCATTTCCCGCCGCCATTTTGCCAGCTCTGGGAAGTCTTGTCCGAGCAGCGTGCAACTGGCCAGCAAGGCTTCTTTCAGATCGAAAGGGTCGCCTGACTCACCCAGCACGACTTGCCTGGCCAGCTCGTTGCCTTCCGTCGAGAATTGTTCGGCGAGCGACACGGCCAAATAGCTGCGAATTTCATAATCCTCTTCTGCCCCCAACAGCTCGCCGCAAACCTCAACAGCGAGATCCGAGTGGACATGTCCCAGCACATCCGATGCAAAGAGCCGAAAAGACCACTCTGCCGTCGAAAACGCCTCGTCGATACTGCGAATCACCGAGTCGGAGCCGATCTTCGTCAGAGCGTACATGCACTCTTCGTTGAGGACTTCGCCATCTTCGTGCAGCTTGCCGACGATCAGCGGAACCGCCGGCTCGTGTCGCATCTCGCCGGCCATGTAAACCATGAGCGGCTCCATCCACCGCATCGGGTTGTTCTCGAAGTCGTCGATCTTCACGGCGAGCAGCGCCATCATGCGGTCGGCATAACGGTCTCCTCGACGGGCCAACGTTTGGGCGAGTTGTTGGCCTTCTGAAAATCGAGCTTCATGGGCATATACTTTGCTCTTGCCGGCCTCACAGATCGCTTCGAGTTCCCGCCAGCAAGCCTCGTCATCCATCGCATGAACATGCAGACGGCGGCTGAACCCTTGGCGAAGCTCGGGCTTAAAGCCCAGCGCATCGAGGATTTCAGTTTCATGAGGCAGAATCAGTTCAGGATCAGCCTTGCAGAGCAACTTGGCCAGGTGGCCCTTGAGTTCCCTGCTTGCCTCGCTCGTGTCAGCGGTTCGCTGCAATTCGGTGATCGCCCACGCAATCGTTTCTGGCGTTTGGGCCAGGCCGACGATTGGATGTGCGAAGAGAAAGGCATTCGTGCGACCGAATCGCTCCAACGCTTCGATCACGACGGGCATCACCGACGCGTCTCGGCTGAACGCCTCGGCGAAATAATCCAGGGCCGCAAAGCGGACCAGCGGATCGTCGTGCAGAATACCTTGTTTGACCTGCTCTTCGGAAAGCCTCATCGTGGCGACTCCCTTCTTGGCTTTGTGGCTCCAGCCGTCATTATATCCGCTGCCAGGGAACGATTGCAGGGCATGGTTCGCCTCGCCGGTCGCCAAGCTGCTAAAATGACGGTCAAGAGAATTCCCGGCCCAGCGCGCATTCGCATGCCCCTCAATGTTCCTCGCATCTGGAAGGCGGCTCTTGCCCAATACTCGCTGCCACTCGACGGGGACCACGGCGTCGGCCATGGGGCATAAATGATGGAGACCTGAGCGGCAGGCATCCAGCGTCACGTCAATCGATGGGAACGAACCAAAAAGGAATAACGCCATGTCGAAGGACCAGCGCAATACGCCGAGGATGCCCGCCACGAAGTTCGCCAATCTGCGGAAGAAAATGCAAAAGCAGAAGGTGCAGCCGAAGCCGCCGAAGAAAAGGTGACTCAGCGACGACATCGAGGGAATTCGAGGGGGGATTCCGGCCATTCGTCATTGGGCAAGCTGTCCGGCGATCTGCCCGATTGAAGCCCCCTCGCCACTTGGGATCGTTGAGCTTGCGCGTCGAGTACTCCCAATGATGCGGGTTCGCTGCCGAGAGCGCGTACCAGTCCTGCCAGCCGTGCGAGAAGTCGTCGATCAGCGGGCTGGCTTTGTCCGTCGCCTTCGTGCCTGCCCGTTGCGAGTTCCTCGGGAGTGGCCGTGTGCAGCATCGAACTGATGGCGAACTCTTTAGTCGGCGGGGCGAAGGGAACGGGCTCGGGCTTCGCCAATCGGTAGTGGACGTTGGCGAAGGCAAAGAGTGGCTGCTCCACGCTCAGGATGGGCAACTGGGCCGTCCAGATGTTCCCGTCTTTCGTCGCATCGGCAGTTCGCCAGAAACGTGCCTGCGGATCGGGATCGACCGAATAAAAAGTTGGACTCGCTCAATCGGCATCGACGTATCGGGCGTAACCTGAAGCACGGGAATGCCATTTTCGGTCGCCAGCATCAGTTTCGACTCGGGCGTTTCCGGAAAGGTGAACGCTCCCTTTGAGGTACTGGTCGATCCAGAGCGGCCGGGTGACGGCGAACTCCGGCGTGAAGCGGTGGTTCATGTGCGGCGTGAAGGCGTAGCGGACGTTCTCGTGCGGAATCAACTGCTCCGGTGCGATAGGTGTCGTCCATGATGCCGTGGAAGTCGTTGCGTCGCTCCGAGCCAGAGCAGCGGGGCCTTGATGTGCGGCGCATACGACTCGAAGCCGAGGGTCGCATTGAACAGCTCCACGTCGCCGTTCGGAATCTGCTTTCGCTGTTCCGGCAGAAGCGGCCACGGCTGGGTGCGAAAACCCGACCCGCCGGCCGACGGGGCGGCGACTTTGACACGGTCATCCGTACCGGCGACGTAGATGGTCGAGGTTGCCGCCCATCGAATGGCCGTAGACGCCGAGCCGGTCGGGATCGACCTCCGGCTGCTGCTCCAGGAAAGTCAGCCCCCGTCTGGCTGCCAGCGTCAGCAGATACCAGTTGTTGTTGCGAGGCGACTCGAACGGGATCGAGGATACTTCTCGCCGGGCTTCAGGTTGAAATAGCCGGGCACGTTCTGCTGAGTCGGATCGACGGCTCCCCAATCGGTGTTGGGATCGCCGTCTCGGGCGTCTTCCATCTCCCGGCCGCCCCAGTTGATCGACAGGCAGGCGTAGCCCCGTTTAGCGTAGAACTCGACTTCGTGCAGAAACGCCCGCTGCCCGCCGCCATGCAGGTGCAGCAGGCCCGGCAGCTCGTTGTGCGCCTTTGGGAAAGCCGAAGAATGCCGCCATGCGAGCCGGTTGCCCCTTGAACGTGCCGACGTGGAAAGTGACGTAGCGATAGATGTTGCCGTCCTTTTCCCACTCCCTCACAATTCTCGCATCGAGATGCTCTTTTCGGGGATCGAAATCCGACCAGAGGTCGGCGACCGTCCTAGGAGCATCGGCAGCGATCACCTGGCTGATGCAACAGACCAGGAACAACAGAGAAAGCACTCGAACCAACGTTTTCACCGTCTCTCTCCCCACCCAGTAACTCCCGTTTAGCCGTCCCCCATTACCCACGGATAGCCCGAATATAACGCTCCGCCGACATCATCACATCCTCCTTGGCATCGCTGAAAACCGCTTTGCCCCGCCATGCGCCGTAAATCCGATCGAACTCGAAGGGCTCGACGGCGGCGACGACCTGGCGAACGGCCGAAGCCGGAAGCGGGATCAGGTTCGGGAAAAAAACCAGTGCGTCAAGACGATGAGAAGGCCGGAGATGGGGGGCGAAGGACCGGAACGGCGACGATCGGTCGGAGATCCACAAGGCCGCACCAATCGCAACGACGGCCACGGCGACCAGCAGCATTCGAATCGAAAATTGAATTCGGCCCATCGGTTCCACCTTGGCGAACGAGAGCGAATGGCTAAACGTCGGGCGAAAACACAATGGCAAGCGCCAACAGTATGAAAAGACCTAAAATGTGCATGTGGTCCGGAGCGTAGCTCAGACCGGCGAAGAACACCGCGCAAGCCGCAGTCGCCGCAAACACGGCTTTCAGCCCGAATTGAAAGGGCGGCTCGTCCATACCGTCAGGCTATCGCCCTTTAGCGATGGGAGAAAGCGAATCCCTACGGGCGATCACCCACCGGCAAGCCCTCTGCCGTTTCCGGCCTCTCGGCGGGTCCGCGAACTCGGCGCAAACAACGACAGGGAATTCAGGCCGCCTGCCGCGGTTGGATTGTTTCGAGCTTCGCCCCTTCAAGCAAGGTAGCGAAGCGTTCCATCGTTAATCCGACGAGCACGATTCGACTGTCGGCCGGATCGGCTGGGAGATCGATTGCCGGATAGATTCCCTGTTGGCTGAAGTAATCGCAGAGGCTTTCGGCGTGGGACCAGTTGCCGATTTCGCTGAGCCGCAAGCCTCCCGTCTCTTGTTCAACGTGGAACGAAATTGTGGGCCCTTCTGGGCCTTTACGTTGGAACAGAGCCAGCCATACTGCCCATGCCAGGCCAGCCAAGGCAAGCCCCCCACCCCCAGGAACCTGCTTTGACTGCCGCAAGTAAATAAAGAAGGTTCATCGCCGCCACAAAAGCGATGGGAAGCAAAAAGAGCAGCCGCTCCCAGATCGCTTGCCTAACAGGCCGCGTCCATTGCACCGAAACTGCCGGCGACATACTTCCCTCCATGGGGATTGCCGCGAACTGTACGACCGATCGGCGATTCCCGTCAAGCTGGCTTGACGGTCGTACGGCATAAAGCGGCCTGGCTTGGCCCCAGGAAAGAAGAGCGGGGAGTTCGAGCCCGAACGGCGCAATAGCCCCTCGCAATCGCGTTGCACCAAAGCTGCCAGGCCGCGTGCACCAGGTCCGCTTTGGCGCGGCAAACGAATCGCGAAGGCCTTCGATGTGCGATGCGGAAGGAAAACTGGGGAACTAGGATTTGAAGCAAAAAATCCGAAATTTCCCTTATATTGCACCCGCATTGCAACACAAGTCTATTTAACGACTTAGCCCCCTTCTCAACATCGGCTCAACGCTTCCGCAATTGCCCCGACATGGGCAATCTTGTGGGTATTTTGTGGGTACTCACGGCCCGCGTTGAACGCTCCCTATCCTAAGTCGGGGAGTGTACTGCATTCGATTTTGAGAAGGGAAAACATGGCCGACGTGAGTGTCAGAACGAACCGCTTTGGAGTCTTTCAAGTCCGCATTCGCATGAACGGGCGGCAGGGGTGTAATCCGGCTGGTGTGCGCATTTGCAAGGGTTTTTGCCCAGGAATCGCGCGAGGGCTCCGTATGGTGGCACGCGGATAACTGTTATTCGTGAAAGAGGCGTCCTGCCTGAGAATGTGGATGTTCATCAAAACGCCACAGTTCAGGAAAGGACGCCTGAATGGACGAGTATATCGCGACGGATGCGTGCGGAGCAATTGCAGCGGACGACAAAATCGAGGCCTTGGTCGATCAGACGCTCGACTGGCTTCGCCCTCAACTCGTGGATCTCGCTCGCGGCCTGAACGACGCCTTGACGCCCGCCGGCTTTCTTCAGTTCGAACTCGCCCTGTCCTTCCTCTTGCGAGGCTTCGGACGATCCGTGATGGAGCTGCTGCTCAACAACCTGGAAGGAGACGGCAGCGCGCTGCCTCATGACGTCTTGTACCTGGGCCAAGGATACCGGCGGCTCGGCGAAAAGACCCGCAACAAGCACGTCGCCACGCTGTTCGGCACGATTTGCTTGTGGCGGTTCCCGTATCGGTTTTGGGACCCGCTGATCAAGGAACGTTGCATTTTCCCCTTGGAACTCCACCTGGGGCTGGTCAAAGGAGTCACCCCCGCCCTGGCCGACTACATCGGCCGGCGAATGGCCGAAGCCGGGGCGACCCAGAATCGCGTGTTGGCGCAACTGAAGGAACAATGCGGCGTGGCGATGGGGGTCGGGCGCCTGCGGAAGCTGACCGCGGCATTGAGCGATGGCTTGTCGGAGCATCGGCAGGCGGTGCAGGTCGAGGTCTTGCTGGCGGCCTTGCGAAGCGCCAAAAACAGCCGCGGAAACCGCAAACCGGTGCTGGCCGTCGGCCGTGACGGAATCACCCTTTGCGAGTACACGCACCGCTTCTGGGAGATCGCCACGACCGCGACCGTGACGGTCTTCGATCGTGCCGGCAAGCGGCTGACTACGATTTGCTTGGCCTCGCCTCCCGAGTTGGGTCAGGCCACGATGAGTGGGATGATCACAGACTTGCTCACCGAGTTGTTCCGGCGGTGGGACGGGCCGATGCCGAGCTTGGGTTATATCGCCGACTCCGGCGGAAAGGAGAGCAGCTACTTCGACGACGTGCTGAGGAAGATGCGACATCCGCTGACGGGCGAGCGTCTGCAGTGGCAACGCGTGGTGGACTTTTATCACGCCGCTGAGCGGATCTGGGCGATGGCCGAAGCGTTGTTCGGGAGCAAATCGCCGAAGTACCGGCCGTGGGCGCTGCGGATGTTGAAAACGCTCAAGCGAAAGCGCCGTGGCGCCAAACGCGTGCTTCATTCGGCCGCGTCGCTGGCGGCGCGTCGCAAGATGGGGCGGACGCGGACGGAGGCGTATCGCAAGGCGTACAATTATCTTCGCAAACGGACCAAGTGGATGCGATATTGCGAATACAAGGCGCGGCATATCCCGTTGGGCAGCGGCATCACCGAGGCGGCGTGCAAGACCGTTTACACCCAACGATTGAAATTGTCGGGTATGCGTTGGAAGCGAGCGGCGCTCAGCATGTCCTCAACCTTCGCACGCTCCTGTTGAGCCGCGCGTGGCAAGCCGCCTACGGACGGTTTCTGGCGACCCGCTGCGTGTCCCTTCCGACACCTTACGCGGCGACGACCCCAAACCGACCTCGAAAAGCCGCCTAATTCCGCGCGTCACGCGGATTACACCCGGCGGCAGTGCGAAAAATCGCTCAGCACCCGGAGCCAGCGGGAAGCAAACGACCGGCTTGGAGAAATCCGCCGGACGATACGGCACATCGACGAAGGGGTTCTAGCGGTGCCCGCCGGAGTCGAGATATTCGCCTTCATTCTGTCGGGCGGCAAACTGCAAGCGAAGCCGGAGCCGTTCAAAGGCCGCCCCCAGCAAATCACGCTCAAGGCCGCCTGGGAACGATATCGGGATAGCTTCCCGCCGGGCTCGAAAGAATCACTGGTGACCGAATCCGTCCACGCCAAGCATTTCTTCAAGCTGCTGAAGGCGAAAACGCCGCTCGAATCCATTTCGTTTGACGACATGCAACGCTATGCCAACGCCCGCGGCAAGGAAAAGGGACTGAAGGGGCGGCAGCTATCGGGCGAGACGATCAAAAAAGAATTGGCTACCTTCCGGCTGATTTGGAATCACAACATGCCGCTCAGTCAACCTTGCCCGGTGAAAGACGAGCGGGGCAAGCCGGTCAAGCTCCCGAAGACAAAGGCAAGGGAGCCGTTCCGCACGCTGGACGAAGTGACTGCCATTATTGAGCGGGGCGTTAGTCCGGAGCGGGAGACGGAGCTTTGGGAGTCGGTATTTTTGACCGTCGCCGAAATTCGGGAATTGTTGGAGCATGTCAAAAAGGTCTCCGCCGGAGATTTTCGCTATCCGATGTTTGCCCTAGCGGCGTTCACCGGGGCTCGCCGATCGGAAATCATGCGGGCCGAAATCGAGCATTTTCGTTTCGAATCGGGTTGGCTCCAACTGACAGAGAAAAAACGCAACCAGCGGAGCCACACATACCGCAATGTGCCGATTCGCGGAACGCTTGAAGGTATTTTGCGGGAGTGGTTTGGTCGGCATCCAGGCGGGCAATGGGCGATTTGTAAGCGGGCAGGGGTGCCGATCAGCAAGAAACAAGCCGATGACGCCTTTCGCGATACGCTTGCGGGTACGAAATGGGCTCGGCTCAAGGGCTGGCACATGTTCCGACATTCCTTCGCCAGCAACTTGGCAAGCAACCCGAAAAACAATCAGGCGGTAATCGATCGGCTGTTGGGGCATCAAACGGCAGAAATGCGGGAAAGGTATCGCCACCTATTCCCGAACGAATTGCAGCGTGCCGTTGAGACGATTGACAGCCTGTTAGCGGGCTAGCGTTTGCGGTTCCGCTTTCGATCTTCTGGCAAAAGCCCGTCTTTACGGAATCGCTCAAGCTCGGCGTGAGCAATCCGCCACTCTCTGCCATTGGGTAAGGCCTCGGCGTTAACGCGTCCGAGGTTTGCCCATTGCCGAACCGTAAAAGACGACTTGCCGACAAGCTCAGCGAATTCGGCGACGGAATACCATTCGCGAACCGTCTTTTGCTCCCGCAAGATTTGCAAAATCTCTTCCTGCCGCCGCTCAATACGGCTCAACACGTCTGCTATCTCCACGTTCTGACACTCCCTTGCAATGCAATTGAAGGCATATTGCCCCGATGCTTACTAATAGGGAGCGGGGCGGCAGGTTCAACCTCGGAGTTTTCCCGAAGTTGAGAATTCCCAAGTTGTGATCTTTTTCTTTTCTCACCAAAACAAAAACGGGGCCGTGCGTTCTTTTTCCAGAAAGGAAACATAGTAGGCAATGCCCAAGTGGCTAACAGTGGCGGGGCTGGCGGGCGTTTATCGTCTGTCCGAAGTCGAGATAGACGAGTTATTGGAGAAGTACGGTGTGAAAACGCCGAACATTCTGGACGCTCCGGCGGCGGCCTTCGAACAGCGTTACGCTAAACGAACCGATCACGGCATTCGCTGGCATTGGTTCCGAGTCGATCAGATGATTTTTCGTCGACAAAAGAAAGTCAAGGAAAAGGCCGTTTTGCTGTTCAAGCTGGGGACGGCGGGGGCGTTCGAGGAATTCGTCGCGGTTCGCCGATTGCTTCCCTCCGACGAACTCCCTTATATAGCGACGCGTGTAAGTCGGGCGACTCAGATTGACCGCAAAACCGTCGAGGCCGCAATCCAGGCAGAGAGCTTTGACGAGTTTTTGACGGCGGTTGAAGTGTTGGAGAAAGGAAAATAAGGCGTCAGTCACAAGCCGAGAAAAATAGGCCTGACCGATCGATAAAGCTTAATTGGACTGATTCTAGATTCAGTTGCTTCAATTACATTAACGCCGACTATCGCAAGCTTGCTGACCGCCGGGCTTTCATTGACCGCCGCAACATTCGGGCGAGCTGATTCCGGCCTGACTGCCGAAGCCCGCCCTTCCCCTTTTCCTTTCTCAAACGCCGAAGGCGACCGGCTTAGACTTGCCTTTCGGACTGTTGCCACCCGCTCACGCTTAATACTCTGGAGTAGATTCTAGATTCTATAACTTTACCGGGCTACGCTCACTCTAGCCTTGTCCGGTCGCTTCCGCTTATCGCTCAGCCGCTCCCGTCCTACGGCGTGCCGTTCGCTCCGCTCCTACTGCTCGGCCGATCGCTCGCCGCTTCGCTTGACGCTCGCAATCGTCCTTCGCTTCCGTCTTCTATAGGCTTATCTACCTTCTAGCCCGATTTCTCCCGCACATTCCCTCAAAACAGTTGAAAAACTTTCTCCGCTCCGGATTATGGGGCATGACTACCCCTATCACATTCGCCGACGCATGGGCGAATCCTACCGTTCAACTCGCAATCGAGGCCGCTTCCAAGCGTTTCACGTGCTTTACGCGAGACGAGCGGCGGTCTATTCAGATTGTGACCGTCTGGCAGGCGTTGCCGCGTTATTGTCCCCATAAGGCCAGCGTGGCGTCTTTCCTTCGCGGAGCGGTCTACAAAAGCCTATTGCGGGAGCGGAAACGAGACAGAAAGCAGCGATTGAGAGACCGTCTGTTTTACGAAAGCGAATTAGATCTAGACGCCAGCGAACGATACGACCTAGGCGGACGCCAACCCCTGCCGCCGCTCCAACGCCTTTTGTTGGGGGACGCGTTTGATTCGCTGTCAGTGTCCGATCGACAACTATTCGTTGACCGCGTTCTGGGGCGGATGACATTTGCGGAACTCGGCGTCAAGTATAGGTGTTCGGAATCTGCCGCCGATCGACGCGTTGAGAAGATACGCCAGAAAGTGAAAATAGCTCTTGGCGTTTAATCGCTCCCCTCCGTACCTATTATATAGGGCGTTTAACAACGGAGGTAACATGAATTGGATCGTAGTTAAAAGAAAAGAACAGCGGGCAATGCGACCGCCCGAAGTCGAGCGGAAAAAGGTTGTCCCCGTCAACTCGCCGTGCGAAATCAGGAAAGTGGGCGATACGGCATGGCAGACGCACTATTTGAGAAAGCAGTTAGATTATGACGATTTGCGTTGCACGATTGACGGTTACCTTACGGCAACAAAAGACGGCTACGAAATGAGAGTACATCGCAAAAACGTGATCGACGAGGCGGACCTAACACCGTCGCCCAAGGCCGTTCGCTATCGTCGCCGCGGCTATTGGGAGTACGCATAGGCATCGTAATACCCCTCCCAAAATTCGACTCTCCGGCCGAATAAGAGAGCATGATAACAAAACGACCAATCGTCCGGACAAGCCGTCTCTACCTCGAAAGCTGGGGCTATGCAAACGAGCGGCGATTTATTCGCCTATTCCGTGAGACATGGCGACAAATCCCGCTTGCTTGTCGCCGACGCATGACAAAATACTGGCGGCAGTCCGATAACGCCCCGCGGGTTGCTGTTCTTGACTGGTATTCCGACTGGTATCGCGGCGATAGCGGGTGTGCGTTGGCTCAGTGTGCCAATCGCGGCAGAGAACTAACCTTCCGTGCCGCATGGGTCAACCATATCCCCGATGCGTGTGTCCGTGCGTTAGTCGCCCACGAGCTGACCCATGTTTACGAGATAATTCGCGAGCACGATAATTTTACCGTCGAAAGTTGGGCTGACGAAACCGCAGAAAGCTGGGGCTTCGACATCGAGGCATACCATGAGTTCGCAGACAGTCCTGACAATACTGCGATCTTAAATAGCTTCGAATGGAACGAGTCGGCCGGCTAATCTTCTCTTTCTCCAAAACAAAGCTGTAGGGTCGATAGACCCCATTATCCGAGACGGTGACTAGCTCCGGCTGGCCGCCGTCTTTTTGTGTTTCTGGGGTATGGTAATGATGAAACCGTTGTAAGCTCCGCCTTCCGCAAGGGGTGGAGTGAGCAGACGAAATATTTGCGTCATGCAGATTTTTCTGTAACAGCCGTCGATCCCCTTTTTGCTTTGGGGGTCGGCGGCTTTTTTCGTTGCTACGCAACGCGAATGTGGCGGCAATAAAGAAAATCATGCGTCATTTCGACGCCGCGGTGTATTAAGAAAGATGGAGAGAAATACATAGGACAATACCATGCTTACACACAAACAAGCCCTCCGTCTGCGATCGATCGGACAGATTGCGAGCAACGCGAAAACCGAGGTTGAGCTAGCCAACTCTCTCGGGATTTCCCCCGTTATGGCTCTGCAAATCGTGAAAGGTATCAAAGATATCGTGGGCGTTGTCCCCAAAATCAAACGGGGACGAAAGCCGAAAAGCAATGAACACAGAAAACAAACAGCGGCGGCTTAGCTGGACGGCGGCGGAGTGTGAGACACTTAGCCGCCTTTACGGGCGGAGACCGCCAGACAGTTATCCCGTCGCCTCGGACGCACACGACACGCCGTCGAGAGCAAGATTTCCGAACTCGGATTGCGGAAGAAACCCCGCTTCACGATTGCCGAAACGCAAGCCATCTATGCGGACTACCGCACGGTGGGAGCGTATGCGTTGGCGAAGCGGCTAGGCCGCCCCGTGGCAACAATCCATAATAAGGCGTTCCGGCTCGGCGTGAGTCGACCCAGGGGGGCGAATCATGCCTAACGCCTTTCAAATCAGCGGAAAAATCCAACTGCAACAGGGCAACTTGCAGGCGATGGCCGCCCGAATCCATAAGACCTTGACGAACGCTGGAAGCGTTTCGATTCCGGTCAAAATGCCCGGGCTGGTCCAAGCAAATCAGCAGTTGGCGAAGCTGAAACAAAACTTGGCGTCCGTCCGAGGGGCTGCGGCTAGCGTTGGGGGGCTCACCCCGCAATTCAATGCCGTTTCCCGCTCGGCGGCCGCCGCAAGCAAGGCCGCTGGTTCTTTCTCGTCGTCTATTGCGTCGTCTACCAAGTCGATCGCAGCGTTTTCGATCGGAGCCGGTTCGCTGCTGGCCGTCCTGGGCAAGGTCAAGGAAGGCATTGGCGAAGCGATCGGAGCCCAAGACGCCTTTGTAAAGATTGAGCAAACCAGCGGCAAGACGCAAAAACAACTAGGTTCGCTGAAGCGAACGGTAACCGGTCTTTCGACGGCGTGGGGAGTCAACAGCGGTGAGCTAATCGACGTGAGTCGTACGCTGTTGCAAGCTGGTATCGATGCCAGCAAAACCGAAAAGGCCTTAAGCACGCTGGCGAAAACTTCGCCCCAACTGGCGGCAGGCATGGGGTCGCTTCGGAATCAAACCGAGGCCGCAATCGCCGTCATGGGCCAATTTGGAACCGGCGTCGAGAAGCTGGAAGGGCAGTTCGGCGGCATCAACGCTGTCAGCAAAAAATTCGCGGTTGAATCCGAAGATTTGACGAAGGTAATCCGGATTGCCGGGGGAACCTGGAAAGCGGCCGGCGGAGACCTTAACAGTCTGATCGGAGCGTTTACCGCAATCCGAAGCAAGACGCGAGAATCGGCTAGTTCGATCGCCAACGGCCTTAAGACGATTACGGCACGATTGCAACGCGGATCGACCCGCAAAAAGCTTTCCGACATGTTGGGCATCGACCTTGCGGAAAATGGCCAATTCAACAAACCCCTCGAAGCAATCGGCAAAATCGCCGCGGCGGTTAGAAGCTTGCCCGAAGGTTCGTTGCTGTTGGGGGCGACGGCGGAAACCGCGGCCGGAGTCCGCCAGCTTGGCAAGTTCATTCCTTTGGTGCGGGGGTACGCCACCGCACTGGAGGCCGAACAAGTCGCCCAAGGCGGGGCTAATAGTCTGCTACGCGATGCCATGACCGCTCAAGGTTCGTTGGCCGTCCAAATTTCGAAAACCCGCGAGCAATGGCGGGCTTTGTACAGAGATTTGGTTGACAGTAGCGGATTCAAGACAACGGTTAAAGCGTTGTTGTCGATCAGTTCGGCGGCGGCTAAAGTCGCCGATGCATTAATCCCGCTTATGCCAGCGTTGACCGCTCTTGCAGGTATCAAACTTGGCAAGGCGGCCTTTGGGGCGTTGCCCAAGTTGTTGGGCAAAAACTCCGGCGGCATTATCCCGGGCGTTGGGAACCGTGATACAGTCCCGGCGATGCTCACGCCGGGCGAAGTTGTGCTTTCGAAAACGGCCGTCAAGGCTTTGGGCGGTTCGGCGGCCGCCGATCGGCTGAACCATATCCGCGGCTACAACGCTGGCGGAGTCGTTGGGGGCTCGCGGAGCGTTGGCACATACGCACTGGCTGACGCAAGCAGTGGGGTTAAGCGTTTCGCTGACGCATTGAAGAAAGCCGTTGAAGTCGTTCACGACGAGTCAACAAAAGTTAAATCGCAACGGGCTGGCTCTGGTTTGGAGAAAGGAAATCATCCAGGGTATGCCTTAGCGGGCGACACCCCGAACAACTTCGCTCCGGGCTCCCGCTATTATCGCCGCATGTCTCGATCCGACCGTGAGGCCCGTATCGTCGATATGGGCTATGGCGGCCGGCTGGCGAACATTCGTCGATCGGCGTTGCAGCAAGGGCAGCAGACCTACTTGGAGCATATCGGGCTTGGCGGTCAAACGGCGGGGACAAGTCTTGCTCGGAAAGCAGGAATGCTAACCGGCCGGACAACTTCCTTTCTCAAAAGCGGCATTAGCCGCCTAGGGTTGAACGGTCAGCATGCCATGTTTGCGGCGGGGGCTGCGGCCCTTCATCCAGGGACAGAGCATTTCGTCTCCAGCATTGCGGGCGACAAAGCCGGAAAAGCATTTTCTGGCGGTGCGTCCGCGGCGTTAGTCGGCGGTGCAGTGGCCGGACCTTGGGGGGCGTTGGCGGCCGGAGCGTTGGGGGCTGTTAAAGCCCTGGAAGGTTTTGAAAAGAATCTGCTTTCCGACAAAATCGAACAAGGCTTTTCGCGTATCGAGTCCGCAAGCTCCGAACTCGCCGACGCGTTATCTGCCAGCGGTGGCAAGCTGACACAAGGCGTGCTTGACAAGGCTAACTCTCTGGATGCCGGTCGCATGGCCGTCCGCGGTCATATCGAGCGGTTCAAGGGAGCCAGCGAAGCCTCCATGAGCGAGTCGTACGGGCACGTTCTTAGCGGCCTCGGCGGCGGGTTCATGAACCTGTTTGACAGTACGCAAGGAAGCCTCGGCCAGCGTTGGAGCAAAGGATATAACGCTCCACGCTTAGCCGCAGAGAAGGCCCGCCAACAGGAAATCACGACAAAAGAATTAGGCCACTTGGAAAAATCGGCTGGCTCCGATTCGGCGTTGCGGCTCGGATTGCTTTCGCAAAGCAAGCATGTCGGCGACTATGGCCGATCGCTTCGCGGGCAGGAAATCCAACAAAACCAAGCACGCACAAGCGTACTCGGCAAAGAAATGACCGGCGAATATAACTCCGCCGATCGCATTAAGAACCTGGCGTTGGAGACCAAACTCATTCGTCAGCGTGACGCGGCGGAAGAAAAAGCGAATTTGGCGGTTCGCCAAAACACTGCGGCAATCGATGCCTTTGCTAGGTCTGCCGCGGCGGCAACTTCAGCAGTCGATCAAATATCGGCGAAATTCGCCGATCTTCAAAACGCTTCGAAGTCTACCGACAACGCAAACGCACTGTTGACCGGTGCAACCGGTTCGGGCCCCGCTTCCCTTGACCTTTCTCGACATTCAACAGCGTTGAATCGTTTTGGCTCCGCGGGCTTTGAGGCGGCTGCCGCCGCCCTTGGGCGGGCTCACCCCGCCATGGCTCCGGCGGCCGGATTGGTCGCTAACGCTAATCGGGCTCACGGTGCCTTGACGCAAATAACGCCCGACATTTTGAAAAACCATGACATTATGACGGAGCAAGGATTCAACAACGCACGTCTGAATTTTGGCCAAGCCATGGAGCTTAACGGGGTTCATCCGCAAATGCGGCATGAAGCGTTAGCACGGTTCGATAAAATGAAAACCGACAACCAGCTACGCGACTATGCCAGCGGAACGAACAACGCCGGATTGGTCCAAAACTTGGTTTCGACGCCAGAAGTTAAAGCGGCTCAGTCTGCTTTGGTCTCTGGCTCGCAGGCCCATGAAGGGGCCCAACAGCGAAGCCTCGCCAACTTTGGACAATATCACCAGCTACGCAACGCCGCGGGCGAGGCCTCCGATCAGGCCGCGAGCATGCGGTTACATTCGCAGCAAATCATTGCACAACAAAAAGCGGAACGCTTCGGCGGGCATGCCACTGATTATTTGACGCATGCAGATTTTCAACGGCCGACTCTCCAACGACAGCAAAGGCTAACTGGCCTTCCAGGCCAGCAAGCTCTAAATCCCCATGCCGTTATGGGCCGGATTCAGCAATTGCACGGGCAAGTGCAAAACGCACGGATGAAAGTCGAAAGCAAGCAAGGCGGAGACCAAGCGGTTGCCGACTTGCGAAAGTTTGAATCAGAATTGCAAAATGCGGTGCGTGGACTAACCGAATTAACCGATAGCTCGAAATTGACCGCGGGAGCGGTTGAACGGCTTAGTCATTTGCAAGGGGACAAAAACGCACGGTTAGGACATGCGGAACGATACTTGACGGCGTCGACAGCCGAAAAGCGGCAAATGGATTTGTCCGCACGATTGGCGAAGCAAGCGGCAACGCACGGGATCGAGTCGATTAAAAAGCCGGAGCATCGAAAGCTGGCGTTGCAATTTATGCATGAAGCTGGCGACGCTACATTGTTCGGCGGAAAGCTAACGGGCCCGCAAATGGCCAAACAGGCCGTAGAGAAATCGGCGACCTATCAACAGCATTTCAAGAATAAAGCAGGGCAAGCACAGATTGACCAAATCCAAGGCTTGCAGGTAGCGGGGGCCCAAAATGCGGCGGCCGCTCAAGGGCTGTTGGCGAATCACGCGGCGGGCGTGGCCAATCAAGTCGGTGCCAACATTGGAGCTTTCAAACTGCCGACGCCGCAAGAGATGATGGGCTTCCAACCGGTGCCCAAGCCGGAGGGCCCGATGGTTATGCGACCGGCGGAGCCAGTCGCCGACACTAGGACGCCCGGACAGATGCGGCAAATTGGGCGTGCTGCCCGTGCGACGATGGGCGGCGAAATGAAGGCGTTGCGGGGTAAGCTGGCCGACGCCAGCACGCCAGACGAGCGGAAAAATATTCTTTCGCAAATGGCCGGAAAGCGATCGGAGATATCGGGCGTGAAAAACCTGTTATCGTCTTCTCGCATGACGCCGCAGCAACCCGCAAAACGCCAAGCGTACGACGCGGGCAAGGCCGCTCGGCGGGACGCCTACAATCAACGGCGGGGTATTTCGACTGGCGGGGCCGGAGGGCTCCGCCAAGAAAGAAAACGCACCGGGGGGAGAATTTCTTAAGGCTTTCGGAAATGCGGGCAAGCGGCCAAGGCCGCAGGCGTGGCGATGAATGGGGCGGCGAAGCTGCTCAACGAGGCCGCCGACAAGTTTTCGAAAATGCCGACGCATATTGAAGTGACTGTTAAGCAACAGGTTGAGCATGTCCATAACGGGGCGGAAGCCTTGTCTAAGATGATGCCCGAATTTCAAAAACAAATGGAAGCGATGGCAAAGGCGACCGTCAATAAAGAGTTGAATCGTCACATGCCTGACGCTGGACCATTTACAACATAGCAATAATCTGGCCGCAATACTCCAGGCGGCCGGTTTAGTCCTTGTCGGACTTCATAATGGGCGGGCGGGCCTTGGTTCCGTCCGGGGCTCGCCCGTTTTTGTCTCGCGTCCGTTGGACGCTCAACCAGTAGGACACCTAATGGCAACCGATGTAGTGGCGAAAGCCATCGAAGCAAACGATATCCACAACGGCACGCTAACACAGTCGACACAAGTCAACGGCGTCAGTATGGACACAGACACAACTTACACGCAAACAAATCCGGATACTATCGCAGACGTCGAGGCTCGACTGACCGACCGTGCGGACGATATCCGATATTACACGAGCTAATTTTTGAGAACGGAAAATATGTGTTCGGCCCGCAGTGAAAAACCGCATCGCGTAATCGTGCGGGTTGCCGCCGAAATCCAGGAGATTTTACCGACTGGCGAAAATCAGGGAGCGGCGAAGCATGCGGCCCGACAGTCTTTCCATTTTGACGGTGAGACACTTGACGACGCAGTCAGGAAGTTGAACGAATACTTCTCTTTCACCCAACACTTTTTGTAAAGTACGACACAATGCAATATGACGACGGGCGACTTAATCTGACGCCTCCCGACATGACCACGCCCCCGGTTATGCCGAATCCTTCTACCGATCCTTTTCGGCGAGATACCGACAACGACGGCGACCGACAAACAGACACAGACAAGGATGGCGACTAATGAGCAACGCAACAAACGGCAAGCTTCGCGAGTTCGAAACGACAACCGCCAGCACATACGACCCCGACGAGGCCGCACGGGCCCGCAAGATTTTCGAGGCCGGGCAACCACTCAACATTGATTTTGTCGGTGACAAGCCCGAGCGTGCAAAAGCTGCGGCGGTCCCCGCCGTAAAGAAAGGAAAAGAGGTAGGCCAGTCCGGACGCTTCAAGGAATTGTTAGCGGCGGCAGGGCAAAAACCGGCGGCCGACACTCGGAAACTGTCCGAATTTCTGGAGGAACGATTCCTTGGCAAACGGCGACGATAGAGACCTTGACCTTATCGCGTGGGCGGACGAGGTTACCAAACTGGTCCACGAACAGACAAAGAAAATCCAGGAACTCGAAGCGATCTTGAACAGTATTCGCCGCGACATGGCCAGACTTCAGAGAGAAGTAAGCTTTCGGCGATAGGGGCCAAACACAATGCAATGCAACTATACCGCGGCGTGGAGTCCGACTACCTGGAATATCCATCGCCTGCGAGAGACAACAGGAAACATACAATGCCAGTGTCCAAAAGACGGCAAGCAAACGAAGACCGACCAAAGAAACACGACTGCCCGTCCTACGCCCTCCTCAAGGTAACGGACGAGGATTTGAGACACTGTGTCGTACAAGCCCGCGACCGGACCGGCCCCGCATGGCTTGACGATCCGGCCCAAGTCGCCAAAGCCGAGCATATCGCCGATTGGTATCAACGCTGCCCGTACAATCCGGAGACCCGCAAGGGCATCCAGGTTGCCGAGTATCCGACGCTGTTGGGCGTAAGCTGGCACTTCGTTCGGGAAGTTTTCGCCGAGTATAATCTCGGACCGTTCCCCGAGGAAGCGGTTCCGCAAGCCGATCGGCGATTGTCCGACGCGTACGGGGGCTTCCTGGCTCCCCGGGCGGTGCCAACCGCCAGCGATCGATACCGATAATGACCCCACAAGAACAAATCCAGCTTATCATCGATTGGTTTGGGCGGGGCCGGTACCAAGGCGTCCGACTCGCCGAGCTGCGAAAAAAGTATGGGCTCCCGCGACGCCTGATTGATCGCGTGCTGGAGGCATGTAGGGGCGGCAGGAATGTGTACGCACCCGAGGTGAGGCGACTGGGGCCGCCGCACTGGGGTGGAATGCCACCGGTCAACAAACCAAAAACATAGTCGGGCCGCTAACTAACCACAGTAACGACCCCCTCACGGTCCGACTTGGCCGGCAGTCCCATTGCCATCGGGGCTGTCGGCCATTTTTGTTGCCTGTCGGCAACCGATCTACTTTCCTTCTCCAAAAACAAATGAAAACAACCGGACAACAGTTAAATTTCCTGAAAAACAACGTCGGCAACGCGACGCCGCATGAGGCTGGCGGGCTCGATACAAAGTTTGCAAGGGAGATGCAATGGGGGACGACACCCCCGGAAAACAAAAATGGCAAATCTTAAACATACCGAACAGCAAAAGGCGTTCATCCGTCGAGAGTCTCCCCGTCTGTCTGACGCCGCGGCGGTTGGATTGTTCAACGCGACCTTTGGGAAATCTCTTTCCTTCCACGCATACAAAAAGCTACGGCAACGGCTTGGCGTCCGGAAAGACTAACTGAGGGACATTTGAGCGGGTGGCCGCCGAGCGTAGTTTGCACCCCCCTCCCCCTCCGTGATAGACCCAGCGGGGGTCAAAAGGAAACGAACAAACACCCGGGGCCCCGGGGGTGTCTGTCTGCGATCGCATGCCATAGGACAACAAAACCGCCAGCGATCCTAAAAAAGTTGTGTCTGTCGGCCGAAAAATAACATTCCGAACGGAGTGTTACGCTTGACAGCCGATGCGTTAACGCATAACATGCTTTCAACGACGAACGCATAGGACATTTGAAAAGGATCGCAGGCCATGAAAGCTATCGGTTACATTCGCGTGAGCACAGAAGAGCAATCGGTTAACGGTGACAGCCTGGAAGCCCAGCGGGCAAAGTTGATCGCGTACGCGTCGCTTTACGATCTTGAATTGGTCGAAATCATTGAAGATGCGGGCGTTTCGGCAAAAAGCATTGATCGACCGGGCCTTAAAAAAGCTCTTGCCATGCTGCGAAGCGGCATGGTTGACGGCTTGCTGGTCGCGAAGTTAGATCGTCTTTCGCGAAGTGTCGGCGACTGGGATCGACTGGTTAGCGGGTACTTCGGCGAAAAGGCCGGAAGGAAACTCTTCAGTGTCCAGGAAGCGATCGATACCCGAACCGCAACCGGGCGGGCAATGCTGAACATGGTCATGGTATTCGCCCAATGGGAGCGTGAGACGATCGGCGAGCGTACCCGCGACGTGTTACGGTTCAAGGCAAGCAAGAGCGAGCGAACAACGCGGGCCAAGTACGGTTTCGACGTTGCCGACGATGGCGTTAAACTGATCCCGAATGCGGCAGAGCAATCCGTAATCGAGCGGATGGCGGCCATGCGGGCGGCAGGGCAAAGCCTTGCAGCGATCGCAAATGCGTTGAATGCCGATGCGATCCCAACGAAGGAAAACGGCAAGCGTTGGGAGGCGATGACTGTTAGCCGAATTCTGAAGCGAAAGGCGGCCTAAATGGAACCGGAAAGCCTTGCGGACCAATTGCGGAAAGTCATTCGAGACAGCGGCGTTAGTATCCACGGGCTCGCTCGCGAATGTGAGCTAGTCCAATCGACGGTGCATCGGTTTATGGCGGGCGGAGATATGGGCCTGGAGGCCGCGGACAAGATCGCGAGACATTACGGGGTCAGGTTTACGCGGCCGCGGCGGAGATAACACGCGTGCCCGTGCGGTTGTATGTCAATAAACGACTAAAGACAAGTTTTTCAGGCCCGCGTATACGTGCTCACGGGCGGACGCTCGCGAGGAGGCGGCCGCGGGGCACGCGTATGCGGGCATATATGATACAGTGCGTTAAAACGCAGGAATTTTTTTCGAGGCTGGAGAAAACGCAATGGCCGAGACCCGATACCGCTACGAACTCAACATGGTCACGCAACCCGAGGCCGTTACGCTCGCCGAATTGAAAGCCCTCCTCCAGGCGTCCGTTATCGAGCCGTACAGCTTGTGCTGGAGAGATGACGACTCTGAACCCGTCTTTCAGTCTGTTGGCGTTCTACTCGGCAAAATACGGCGTCAGACGGGGAAAACGGAAACCGACAGGCCGCTCAGCCGTTTATATCTTGCGTCGATCTACCTCGGCTTGTGCCGCACAAAAAACCACGCGAGTTTTTCCAAGCCCGCACACAGCTTGAGGCCCTACACGAGGCGTTGGATTTCATTGCCGAACAAGAGCGGAAAAACCACAGCTAGAGGTTTTCGGGTTTTTCTCCGAATTCGGCGGCATTTCTTTGGGAATTAGCAGTCTTGGTTTTTGGGAAAGGAAAATAGTCATGGCCAGTTGGTACTATCAGGTAATGGGGCGGGAAGTCGGGCCGATCGCAACCGCCGACCTAAAACAGAAGGCGGCGGCCGGAATCATCCAGGCCGACACGCTAATCAGGCGGGCGGATTCCGACAAATGGTATCCCGCGGCACAGGCCAACGGTCTGTTCGACAATGGGAGCCCACAAACGCCCCCAGACGCATCGACGACAACCCCATCGGCTCCGGAGCCGTTTTCTTTTCCAGAGCGTGTTAGCGTGGTGATTAAGGGGGTCGATATCGGAATCATGGAGTTGGCCACGCTTCAATTCCGCATGGCGGTTGCTGCCATTCCCGCGGCAATCATGCTGTTCGCTGTCGGCTTGCTCTTGATGTTCGTCTTGGGATTGATCGGCGGGGCCCTAGGCTTGCTTGGCCAAACAATCAACGACGCGGCAGGCAATCCGCCTATCTGATCGGCGACCGTCTAACCGGTTCCTTCGCTGGCCCGTGCGGAATGGATTTCGTACGGGCTTTTGTGTTTTCGGAGAAGGAAAGGTTCGGGGCGTGGTGCGTTAAGGCTTCACGATTAGAACGCACCGCAGAGTTCGTCCGCTTTGCTTGTAAAAGCGTTCCTCCTCTATCTGATCCTTTAATTGCTGTTGGTCGGGTATGAGGCAATTCGGGTCATAGACGAAGAATACAAGCGTATCACAATAGTTGTGGTGGCGATATGTCTCTATATCGTCGTGCATCTCTCTGGAGATAGTCTTTCCGTGGGCAGTGTCCCTGACAAATTTGGCTTCAATCACTGTGCGGGCACTGCGAGAACAAAAATCTTTAATCGAGTACGAATTGGCGATTTTTCCTGTCGGGTCTTCGGGTATTAGGTCGTGTACCCACGGCCGAAGCATTAGGTAGAGTGCATCTTGCACGTCGGCTTCAGTCTCAAGGTTTAAGACAGCACCCGCGGAGCGACGTGTATTCAGGTATCTAACACATTCTTGAAATTGGTGCAGTGCCGCAACGATCGAAGCAGAGTCAGCATCGCGGCTAGAAATCTGCGTGGGCCCGTACTTCTGCCTAAGGGTGCCCAGTGCTTCGCAAATGTCGGCATGACGCTTGTACTTGGCATCAGCCATGTGGCGTGTCCTCAAGCTTGTATATGTAACGTGCAATGTCTTCAATTATTGCTTCGTAATCTCTCGACGATTTGTTTTCCGGCAAGTGAATATGCAAGTCAATATGGATGGTGGGGCCACCTCCGTGCATGGTTGGCAATTGAGGCGTACCGTTGGCAGCCGGTGGAATTGCGGCGGTCGGAATTGCAGACGACGCACTGCTAGCCGAGTCGAATTCGGCAAAGTCGCACAACGCTTTGAATGTTTGAATTTGAAACGCAATGGTCCTGTCGCCGCCGCCGGAGTGAATATGGAAGGCCCGCTTTAGGTCGTCGTATGGCTCTTTGTCGGGTTCGTGCGACGTTTGGAATAGTGGCGAATAAGTGTTCTTTAGGAGCATGCCTAAGGTAGCCGGTCCGGTAATGGGCGACATGAACGCTTCGTATTCCTGATTCGGTTCTCCCGACGATCCGAGCAGGCCAACCGCTTTCAGTACTTTAATAATCGATCTTTCGTTAGTGCCTCCAAACCCCCAGCTCTCTAGAACTTGGGATGTCATTCGTACGGGCTTCGGCTTTTTGGGAATCGCTCGCAAAAAGTTCCGTAGAGAGTTTGGGGCAGTTGTGTACGGAAATGCGGGTTGAGACGAAATAGCGGAGTTGGCAGCTTTGGCCTTGACGGATTTTTTCTTTCCCATGAGAAGTCCCTCTTATGCTCAGACATGTATGTCTGCAAATTAAACACACGTAGATGGCGTGGTGCAACAAAAAACCCGCTGAATAGCTCCGTGGTTATTCGGCGGATTCGAGCGGGGCCGCGTCGGCATGCGGGGTTTTGGAGACGGGAAAATCTCATTCGGTTTGATCGGTCAAAGAGTCGGAATGAAAAGCCGTCAAGTGCCCTCGTCGGGTTGCGGGCCGTTGTTTTGTCGAAAAGGGATTGTTCGGAGTCGGCGACGAGTAGACCGGCCTGATTCGCTTTCTCCAACTAGCTCGGCTCCGGCCCGGCTTTTTTGTGGTTGGAGAAGGAAAGATAAGGGCCCCGGCCTTGCGATGGCATTGCACCGAAATTGCGGGGCTATCTTGTGGGTACTTTGTGGGTACAATGGGTTTGACTTGGCGGGCGATTGCTCGGAAGTCGTTACCCTGTTGGGAGATGGGAAAACTGGGGAACTAGGATTTGAACCTAGACTAACTGATCCAGAGTCAGTCGTGCTACCGTTACACTATTCCCCAAGAATGCTCCCCAAGAACGCTCTCAAACGGAGAAGCGCCGCTCGGCGGAGGCAAAGCCGGGCTTCTTTACCGGCCCGACGCGGCGAACCGCTAGCGTAGCAAGGAGTTGCGGGCGCCGTCAAGGCCGAGACAACGCAACGAACGACGGTCGATTTTGCCCCCCAGCCTAGGCGAACTTCGCAGTCGGTTCGCGGCGCCGATTCCCACGTTTCCCGAGCGACGTCCCTCAAACCGCCCATGGGCGGCTCCGGCCCAGCCTTGCTCTGGGCGCGATGCCCGCCCCCGTTCAATACAGACCGTCGGCGGTCGGGAAAGGTTCGCGTGACGGCGCGTCGGCCGCACCGGGAGCGACGGACGTGGAAAACGTCGTCGCACTGGCGGCGATCGGTGACGGGCTGCAAGGGCGCGAGTTCCGCGCTCGCAGGACTGGGAGATCAATCGCGGAATCCTCATGGTATCCGCGACAGCGCAGGATCACGATTACTGATGGAGCGCCGGGGGGAATTCCAGCGGCGGCAGTTGACGGGCGATTCTGCGGCTCCTTAAAATCGACGCAGCAAGGCTGCTGGCCGCGAGGGCGATGAGAGAATGCGCGGCGGCGCCTTGGCCGGCTCTGCGCAACGGCGCGGAAACGGTCGGGCAACCGGCCGGTAAACATTTACTTAGCACCCTCTTCCGCTCGCCGCTATGGCCGTCTTGCAGGCGCTCAACGGGCTGAATGCCGGCCAACTCTACCCCCTGGAGGGCAAGCGGGCCGTCTTGGGGCGCCATCCCGACTGCGATATCGTCCTGGATGTCGGCGCCGTCAGCCGGCAGCATGCCCAGATTCTGCAAGTCAGCGACGAGTTTTTGGTCGAAGACCTGGGCAGCCGCAACGGCACGTTCGTCAACGGCGAGCAGATCCACGGCCGCCGGTCGCTGCGAGAGAACGACCAGGTCAAGATTTGCGATCTGCTGTTCTCGTTCCACGAACAACCGCCCCTGCTGACTTCCGAAAGCGAAGACGCCCAGAGCGTCAGCGGCGGAACGGCCCTGCTCGTCGACGACGGCGGGGCCGCGGGCGGCGGCACGATCATGTCGACCGTGAAGGCCCCTCGGATCGGCTTGCGGGCTTCGCCGGTCAACGCCGAGATGAAGCTGAAGGCACTGCTGGAGATTACCCAAAGCCTGGGCACGGCGCTGTCGCTGGATGACGTGCTGCCCAAGCTGCTGGACAGCCTGTTCAAGATTTTCCTGCAGGCCGACCGCGGCTTTGTCGTGCTGCAAGCCGGAGAGAACGGCCCGCTCGTGCCGAAGGCGGTCAAACACCGCCGCGGCGAAGGCCGAGGAAACGGTCCGCATCAGCCGCACGATCGTCCACCAGGCGATGGAGTCGGGCGAGGCGATCCTCTCGGCCGACGCCGCCACCGATTCGCGGTTCGACATGCAGCCAGAGCATTGCCGACTTTCGCATCCGCTCGATGATGTGCGCCCGCTGGTCGACCAGCGACGGCGGTTCGATGGGCGTGATCCAGATCGACACGCTCGACCAGCGCAACCGCGTTCCACAAGGAAGACCTCGACGTACTGGCCAGCGTGGCCGGGCAGGCCGCATTCGCCGTGGAGAACGCGCAACTGCACGAAGCCGCGCTGCGGCAGCCAGGCGCTGGAACGCGATCTGCAACTGGCCCACAAAGTACAGCGGGGTTTTTTGCCCAGCGGCCCGCCGGAAGTGCAGGGCTACCAGTTCTTTGATTTCTATGAGCCGGCCAACCAGGTCGGCGGAGATTATTACGACTATATCCCGTTGCCCGGCGGACGGCTGGGCGTGATCGTGGCCGACGTGTCGGGCAAAGGCATTCCGGCAGCACTGTTGATGGCGAAACTCTCCGCCGAAGTCCGTTACGTGCTGGTCGGCTCGGCGGGTCCTGCCGAGGCGCTGACGCGGCTGAACAATGGCTTTTCCACCAGTTGGGAAGACCGCTTCGTGACCTGCACCCTGGCCATCATCGATCCGCAAACCCACGAAGTGCAAATCTCAAATGCCGGCCACATGTCCCCCTACCTGCGGCACTTGGACCAGCAGGTCGAGGCGGTCGGCGAAGAGTTCACCGGCGTACCGCTGGGCGTGGCGGAAGATTTTCCCTACGAGCAGTTTTCGCTCTCGCTGGCCCCGGGCGATGGGCTGGCGCTATTCACCGACGGCTTCAGTGAAGCCATGAACATGGACAACGATCTGTACGGGCTCGCCCGGCTCGAGGAGCAACTGCGCCGCGAGGCGGACGGCGTGCGACAGATCGGCGAGCTGATCCTGGGCGACGTCAAGCAGTTCGTCGGCAGCCGCTCGCAAAGCGACGACATGTGCCTGCTCTGCTTCGGCAGAAACCCGGGCTGAGGCATCCCGTCGGAAGATCGGACGCGTCGTCGGGATTTGGACTTGTGCTTTGTCATGTCTCAATTTTGGGGCCGTGAGAGCCTGAGTTGAGGCTCGGCGAAGCCTCGCTTCACTGGGGCATCGCTTCGCTCTGCCGCCAGCCACCCGCTCGCCGCTTCAAACTGCCAAACACAATTCTTAGGCCTGAAGAAGCATTAGCCCAATGATTCATCGGCCCAGAGCAGTGTCTGATTTCTCACTAACCAGAGGCGTTAGCGAGGTGAATGCGTTGCTCTGCCTCGCTAACGCTTCGGGTTTGTTTGGGCTGATGAATGAGCGGAAAAGGGCGGTTCGGCTTCCGACGGCAGCAACTTCCGCTCAATCCAGATACTTCTTCCGCAACACGGCCAGCGCGGCGAAGGAAGGCTTCAAGGCGCCTGAGCCGTCAACGAGCCCGCCGAAAGGAAACTCGCCGTTCTCGGCGTCGCTGAGTTGATTCCAGAAAATGCCTTGTACGGCGGGCTTGGCGAAAAAGAGCGGAAGAAAGTGCTTGATCCAAGCGGCCTGATTCTCCGGCGACCAGCCGCCGGGAAAGGCGTCGGCCAGGGGCGCCGGCTTGCCGCGCCCGACATTCGGGGCTTGCTGGCCGCTGGGCACGGTGAACAACAAATGCAGCGGCACGCCGAGACAGCTCCACAAGTCGAGCAAGCGGCTGAACTCCAGCCGATCGCGCGGAGAGGAGCCGCCCGGATAATAGCCCAAGTTGATTTCCAACCCGATGCCGGACAGTTGCAGTCCGGCGCGAACCAGGGCGTCGGCAAAGTGCAGCGGAGACAAGTCGGGCGTGGTGCGGCTCATATACTCGGCCCACGGCTGATCGAACCGCACGATCAGCGGCGTGTTCGGATCGATGTCGCGAACGATTTCGATGGCGCGGACCGCCAGCCGTAGTTTTTGCTCCTCGCTCAGCGACATCCCGTCGCCGACGTTCACGCGCAACGCGCAATGCCAGGCCTGCAACTTGCCTCGGTAGCGGCTCACGACCGCTTCGACATAGTCGCTGGCGAACGACTGAATGTTGTTGAAATCGCCTTCCCACAGATAGAGCCAGTCGGGCAGTCCCAACGCGTCCAAACGGAGCAGGGGACCGCCGCAGACCGCCAGACCGTGACGGGCGCACCACTCGAGCTGGCGATCAAAGGCCTCCCAGCGATAACTCCCTTCCGTGGCCTCCACCTCGCGCCAGACCATGGGCGAGATGCAGGCGTTGAACGCTCTAAGGAACTGTCCGTCGATCGGCGCTTCGGGTTCGCCCCGGGGCAGCACCGCCCCGAACATCAACGGCAACCGCGAGGAATGCCGTTGCCGTGCGGCCAGCACCTGCTCGATGTAGCTGGCGACCAGCAGATCGGCCACGTCGAGCGCGGAGACGATCGCCTTTTCGGCCCACTCCGCGGCCAGCGCCACGTCGCCCTGAGAGGTGGCGGCCTTGGCGAAGTGCTTGAGCGCCTTGTGCAGCGTCGTTTCCACCTTGCCGGGAACGACCAGCCCGATCGATTGCCAGTCGGCGATCTGGTTGCGCACCTGGTTGATCTTGCCGCGGGCAAGTTCGACCATCAACTGATAAGGGCGCTCGCGCTCCATCAGCGTAGCGGTCGCCAGGACCACTTCTCCGTGTCCGGCGACCGGCCAGGGAATGTGGAACTTGCCGGAGTCCGTCACATGACGTTCGAGGGTCAACTCGCCGTCATTCAAGCGAGTGCGGCAGACCCAGGGAATTTGGTCCGGGCCGGTCATATACGCGCGTTCGGCCAAGCGCGGCGTCAGGCGGCTGCCTGCCGGCACGATCATCCGCAACAAGCCGTTCGGCATAAGCTACATTACCGCGCACAGCACGGCTCAACCATCGACAACGAAATAAGTTCCGCGGCAAACAGGGCCGTCGTTCGCCGAGGCAAACCCAAGCATCAGGTGGGCCTCAACGCGGGGCGTCCGCCGCTATCCAATCCCTCTACCAGTTGTTATACTCCGCCCGATGATTCTGGCCATCCCGAAAACTCGGTTGCCGCACGCGCTGGGGCGAGTGGAAAGGTCGCGTGCATGAAGCGTACGGCGGTGCTGGAAACGGCTTTACGCGGCGTGCCCGTCCGCCGCGGCAAAGTCCGCGACATCTACGACCTGGGCGACCGGCTGCTGCTGGTCGCCACCGACCGCATCAGCGCCTTCGACTGGGTCCTGCCCACCGGCATCCCCGACAAGGGCCGCGTGCTGACGCAGATCAGCGCCTTCTGGTTCGAGCTGCTCGGCGAGCCCAACCACCTGATCGCCACCGACGTGGCCGAGGCCGGATCTGCCGGCCGGAACCGACCTGGCCCCGCTGGCCGGCCGCCCATGCTGGTCCGCAAGACCGAAGTGGTGCCCATCGAGTGCGTGGTCCGCGGCTACCTGGCCGGCTCGGGCTGGAAGGAATACCAGAAGCAGGGGACCGTCTGCGGCATCAAGCTGCCCGCCGGGCTTGCGCGAGTGCGACCAGCTGCCCGAGCCGATCTTCACGCCCGCCACCAAGGCCGAGAGCGGGCACGACGAGAACATCTCGTTCGAGCAGATGGCCGAGATCGTCGGCCAGGACGCGGCCGAAGAGCTGCGCGCCGCAGCCTGGCGATCTACCAGCGCGGCGCCGAGCACGCCCGCAGCCGGGGCATCATCATCGCCGACACCAAGTTCGAGTGGGGCTGGGCCACGGGCCGACGGCGCGAACTGATCCTGATCGACGAAGTGCTGACGCCCGACAGCTCGCGCTTCTGGCCGGCCGACCAGTACGAGCCCGGCCACGGCCAGCCGTCGTTCGACAAGCAGTTCGTGCGCGACTGGCTGGAGAGCACCGACTGGGACAAGAACAGCCCGCCGCCTGCACTGCCCGAGCGACATCGTCGCCAAGACCCGCGAGAAGTACATCGAGGCCTACGAGATTCTCACGGGCCGCGAATTTGAGTGGAAGTAGGGCCGCGGCAAACTCGGAGTTCGGAACGCGGAGTGCGGAACGCGAGTGCGGAACGCGGAGTGCGGAACAAGTCGGTGCGTGATTGAGCGGTTGAACTTGGAGGCGTGACCAAATCGGACCAATCGCCAATTTGGATGACTTCCGTTCGGGGCCGGCCGAAGAGGGTTCGTGCTGCGTCGGGAAACTCTATAATGCAGCGAGCTACAATTACGATAGAGTAAATGAAGCGTCTGTCGATGAGGCACCGCTAAGAGGGACTTCCGTGAATCGCACGGACCTGCAGCTTCTTGCCAACGATCGCGTCGAGGATGCGAGAGTTCTACTCGACAATGCTCGCTGGCCTGCGGCGTACTACTTGCTTGGCTACGCAATCGAAACCGCGCTTAAATCGTGCATTCTCAGGTTCGTGGACGAGACCGGAGTGATCTTCACGGACAAGAGATTTGCCGAGAAGTGCTGGACGCACCGTATCGAAGACCTCATTAAGCAAGCCAATCTGGAGCCAGTGCGCGGACAGGATATTGCGGCAAACCCAATTCGAGGCGGGTTTTGGGGAGTCGTCGAAAGCTGGACTGAACTCAGTCGGTATGAACAAAAGACCGAACCTGAGGCCCGACAGCTCTACGAAGCAGTTACGCATGATCCCGACGGAGTGTTCCGATGGATACAGCAACACTGGTGAACGAGAAGGTTGATGATGGAAAACGCTTTGTGGAGCACTTGACCCGTAGTGGTTTTGATGTAGCCGTTGCTTTCTGGGCGCTCACTAGCGAAGAGGGGCTGTGGTTTCTCTACATTGCTTCGCCCGTCGTTGATGCCGACGGTCTCGCTGACGCTTATCGCAAGGTCTATTCAGAACTCGCACAATGCACCGTGCGCTGGATTTCGCGTTCCGACATCAAGCTGATCGGACCGAACAATGCAATCGCCGTCGACGCGATCGCTTACCAAAGCGGCAGCGCGCCTACGGCATATCATGGCCGAAAACTCGGCAATTTGATCATCGACGAGGCATATATTTATGCGAAATGAGCGAGCTCGCGGCGAAGGCGAGGCATAATATCCTAGCGTCTGCGGAGGTCTCGATGGCTCGCAACGCGCGATTACAATATTCGCTTCGATCGCTTTTTTGGGCGATAAGCGCAATCGCTCTGGCTCTCGCGTTTCTGACGCAAGCGCCGGATTGGATTATCGCCCTGCTCGTCCTGGCCTTGCTCGCGGCGGAATCGACCTTCGAGATCCTGCTTCCAATCTCGGCGTGTATCGGCTCTCACTCAACTACGAAGAACGTCCGCGATCTTTCTGCATGCGAAGGCGATTGATGCGCTTTTCGCGACTTCGCATACGCCCCCTCATTCCTCGCCCTTGTCTGCGACAGTCTCGCTCTCCGTCGCCTCGCTCTCGGTCGCTTCAGCAACCGAGATGAAGCCGTCATCGTCGTGATCGAGCTCCGCGAACTTCTTGCGACTGCCGGGAAACTCGCGGAGACTGACTTCCTGATCGCGGTTGGAATCCATGAAGATGAACCACTTGGGGCCCTCCTGCATTGCAGGATCGACCGCAACGGGCGGCGGCGCTGATGAAGGCGTCATGCCCATGGTGGCGCCCCGCTCGACCAGGACGGTCATGCCGCCAGGTATCTCGTCGATGGAGACCTGCCCGTCGCCGTCGGCGTCGAGTCCGCTCAGTCTCGCCGTGGCGGCGCAGGCTCGCGCGGCGTGAGCCGGCTGTCGTAATCGGCGTCGAGTCGCGGGAATAGCGCGTCCTGATCGTCGTTCACCGAAATGCGAATCGTCGTGGCCTGCGGCGCGCGCGCCCGCGATCGAAAGCAGCAATCTCGCGGGCATACACCATGCCGTCGCCGTTGGCGTCCCAATCGTCGAACATCGCCGCCAGGTTGGGCGATTTCTCTTCGAGCTCTTTCTTTTCCAGGTAGCCGTTCTTATCGGCGTCGAGGTTGGCCAACTGCTCGTCGGCCGAGGGCGCCTGACTGCCGGCCGGAAAACGGTCGGCAAGCTGAAATCGCAGCCACAAGCCGGGGAGCTTGAGTAACGCGCCGCCCGAAGAACGAACGATAAGCTCCTCGGGCGAACCCAACTCAGGCGAAAGGCGTTCGATCTCGATGCCCGGCAAGATCTCGCCGTCGCGGCCGAACCGCACGGCCAGCGCAATATGCGGCTCGAAGGAGTCGAGCCGCAGCATTTCATCGCGATTGACCCAGCCGTCGCCATCGGCGTCGAGACTGCCCGCGAGTTTGGGCGTGAGCGGGAAGCCTTCATCAGGCAACTCGCCGCGACGCAAGTACAACTCGGAAAGCGTGAACGCCACTCCGTCCCAATCGGCCAGCGGTCCGAGCCGCATAGCGGCCGGCGTGTTACGGTAGGCCATGGCCGACATCGCTCGCGAATCGCCCGCCAAGGAATCGTCGAGTTCGGTCAGCGATACAATCGCGTCGTCGTTGGCGTCGCGCAGCCGCAGCCGAGATTCAGCGTCCGCGAGTTCCGCGGCGGAGAGCAGGTCATCTTCGTCGGCATCCAGCAGGCTGCGGACCAGCGACTGGCGGGCGTTCGATTCGCGATAGCGCGAAGAGCTGTCGATCGAAAAGCTCTGCCCGGCGTTGTTCGAGCGATTGACGAACCGCCGGGCTTCGTCGCGATCGACGAGACCGTTCTGATTCGTATCGTGCGTTTTAAGGAACTGTTTGCGGTCCATCTGCTCGCGGGTCAGGTTCAGTCGCCGCGAGAAAACGCGTTTCGGATCACTGAAGACCTCGTCCCACTCCGGCCGGCCATCGTGGTTCTGATCCGCCAATTCCAGCAAGTCGTCGACCAGCGCTTCGCGCTCGGTACGGAACGGCTTGCCATCGATCGTTAGTTGGAACTCCGCCACCAGCGGCCCCACGGGCGTGAACAACAGCAGCCGCTCAACGGCTCGATCGCGCAAGTCGGCGGCTGGATTCGCTTCCGCATCTTCCTCATCGGTGACAGCCGGCTTCGCCGCGGCCGTCTCTGGCGGTTGCATCGTTCCCGCGGCCGATGCTTCGGGTTTGAGCTCTGCCTTTGACTCACGTTTGGCCTTGGGAGGTTGCTTGTCAGGCTGAGGGGGCGTCGCTTCCGGCGAGTTTTCTGTGTCTCGCTTTTTATTGGTCGATTCGGCCGGTCGTTGAGTCTCTTTGGCATCTGCTTCCTGCGCATCTTGGTCGACGCCACCGCACCCTGGGCGCCATTTGGCGGCGGGGCAGGGGACTTGCTGCAACCAACGGCAAGCATCAGTAGGGTGGGCGCCGCCCACCAGGCGCAAAGAGGAGCGCAACTACAAGGCCTTGTCTGCCGCGAGCACGACCAACGGTGAACGCGTCCGGTCTTGCACACATGGTGGGCAATGCCCACCCTACATTGGCCACTGCGATGCAACTGTGCCACGGTTGGCCTTCAATAGTTCAGGATAAATTCGGAACTGTTGAGCATCGTCCACAACACGTCGCCCAAGGCCTGGCGGCGATCGTGCGACGGCCCGCCGCTCTCGACGTACGCCAACAACTCTCTCCGCTCGTCGGCGGACGGAGGTCGGGAAAGGACCGACAGGAACAGGGCGTCGATGCGATCCGCGTCGTCAAACACCGGCGCTTCCAGAGCCAGCAGAATACCGCTACGGTTCGGGTCGGTGATCTCCGTGGTCAAGGGGCCGTTCATCAGCGAGAGCACCTGCGGAATGCCCGCCTCAAACTCGGTAACTTCCGTCGCGCTGCGGTTGAAGCGGGCAATGAACTGCTGGCGGCCATTCGCATTGGCCTGCGGCGGCGGCGCGCCGGGAACGGGCGCAGGCGGCGCCGGTTCGAAGCGGCGCGTGGCCTGCACCAGGCAGTCGTAGAGCTGTTCGGGCGAGAGCACCTTGACCTGCATGCGGCCGAACAGTTCCGGCGGCAACACATCTCCTTCGCTCAGAGCGCGGCTCGAACGCTGATAGGCCCGCGTGCCTGCAATCACCCGGAACACGGATTTCAAATCGTAACCCGAGTCGAGAAAGAAATCTTCCAACACATTGAGCACTTCGGGATGGCTGGGCGGATTGTGCTCGCTGAAATCGTCAGGCGGGTGAACCAGGCCGCGGCCGAAGAGATGCGCCCAGACCCGATTGACCGCCACGCGGGCAAAGTACGGGTTGTCTCGCGAGACGATCCAGATGGCCAACTGCCGGCGGCGGTTGGCATCGGCGTCTTCTTGCGGCGGCTCGTCTCCCAGGTACTTCGGCGTGATCACCTGCTCGCTGTCGGGCAGCGTGACTTCGCCGGCCAGCGCGTTAACCAGTTCGACCGCAGGGGCCTGCGTGCCGGTGCTTGCTGCAAGGCGCGAAGAAGGCCGCATACCCCCAGAAGTCTTCCTGCTGCCAGCGATCGAACGGGTGATTGTGACACTGTGCGCATTGGATCTGAACGCCCAGAAAGATGCGCGATGTGCTGGAAGCCAGTTCCTCGGGTTTCAGGCCTGAGGCCGTATAAAACAACGCCGCGCCGCCCCGATCGGAGTTGCCGGTCGTAGTCAGCAAATCGGCGACGACGTTGTCGTAGCGAAGGTTTTCGGCAAATCGTCGCCGCAACCAGGCCGTGAAGCCGGCGACCTGGTCGGCACGGTCCGTCAGCGCGTCGGCCGGCAGCAACATCTTGGTCCAAACCTGGGCCAGGTGCGTGCCGAAGCGAGGGTTGGCCAACAGGCGATCGATGGCCCGAGCGCGCTTGTCGGGGCGTTCGTCGGCCTGGAAGGCCAAAATGTCAGCCGCCGGCGGAATAACGCCGCTGAGATCAAGATACGCGCGGCGCAAGAATTCTATGTCGCCCGCCAGCGGCGCAGGCCTTGCGCCCGCCTCGCGCAAGCGCGCTTTGAGCAACTGATCGATGCGCTGCGAGACTGCCGCAACGTCAATTTCGCCGTCGTCCTGTGCGAGCAACGCCGGAGTCGCCGCGAGGTAGACGCTGCAAGCGATCCCTACCGCGCAGCTCGCTTGCCGTTGGCGTCTCCGCCCTTGGAGCCCTGATGTGCGCGACATGCCGCCCTCCCGCGATAATCGCAAGCTGGGAACGCCCAGATTCGATTCTAACCATTCCGGCGGCGGAAGCCTAGGAGTTTAGGTTCTGGACTGCCGGCTTTCCCACGTTCTGCTCACAGTTGTTGCACAAAGCGGTTGCTACGGCGCCGAACTCCGCGAGCTGCGCTGGACCTCGTCCCAGGGCCAGAGTGGATGGGGAATGTTGTGGTACGGGTAATTCCAAAAGTCGGAAGGAGCACAACCGGGCGCGCGAACGACCATGATTTCCCGTGCGTGCGGCTGGTAGGCGGCGCGAAAACCGCAGGGGCTCTTGGCAACCAGGACGCGGGCGGCCAACGGATCGAAACCGCCGGCGCGAAAAACTCCGGCGGAAAGTGCGGTCCGCTGCGCGAAGTGAGCAGGATACATACGCTTCCGCAGTGCAAGACTGCAGACGGCCCCATGTCGATCGCCAAATTCTTAGCCAGATGCCCGGAAATGACGAATTGGGCGTCGAACAAACGCTCCACCCGCCCGGTGACGGCGAGGGGTTGCGAGAACCGGCTGTCGCGCACGCCGCCGAGGGAAACGGAAAGCTCGGCGCCGATGCCGGCCGTCGTCGCCGCAGCGACCGCTTCCGGCGAAACCATCGGCGCCAACGCGGGTCCCGACCAGTCGTATTTCAACAGTTCCCGCAACACCCAGGTGCTGTCTCCCGGGGCGCCGGAAGTGGTCGCATCGGCGCTGTCGCTGAGCACGACCAGTCCTTCGGCGCACTCGTGTGCTCGACGCACGGCGTCTTCAACCGGCACGAGTTCCGGCAGGTAGTCTCTCCGTCGGCGCCAGACGGCATTGGAAAATTCGCGGCACTGCCCTTCGCCAAACTCGGTCTCGCCATCGGTCACGATCACTACGGTGGAACCCAACTCGGGAATATCGAGCCATGGCTGGACGGTCGCCAGTCCAGCGGCCAGCACGCGCGGATCGCGTTCCAGGGCTTGCAGGTGCTCGCGAAAACGAAAGCTGACGCTTTCCGGGTTTTGCGTATTGGCCCGCTCCGCCGGGACGACCATCGGCAGCTTTTCAAACGCCGTAACCGGTCGAGCGCCGTCGATCAGTATCCGCCGCAGCACCCGCGCGCCGCGCTCGCCGGTCTCGAACACGTCGATATGAGGCGCCGTGTGGAACAGCACCAGCGCGTCGGACTGCGAGATCATCTTGTTGGTCACGTTGGCGTGGAGATCGAGCGTGGCGACGATCGGCACGTCCGGCCCGACCAGCTCTCGCACCGCGGCGAGAACCTCGCCTTCGACGTCGGGCGCGCCGTCGGCGACCATCGCGCCGTGCAAGGCCAACAGCACGGCATCGACCGGTAGTTGAGCTTTGAGTGAATCGACCAGTTCATCGCGCAGCCAGGCGAACGTTTCGGCCGTGGCCGTGCCGCTCGGCCAGGCCGGCAGCCGCACCAGACCGACCAGTTCCGGCTGCTCGGGCCACGCGCGGAGCGACTGAATGAACGCGCCCAGCTCGTTGGTGTCGGCCATCTGCTCGATCATCTCTTGCCCGCGCAATACGCCGAATTGCTCAAAGTCGGTGCGTGGTGGGCAAAGGATTGAACGTGTTCGTCTCTTGCCAGAGCTGTCCGAGGGCGATGCGCATGGCGGTTTACTCCCCTTTCAGTCCGGCAACGGCCTGGTCGAGCCGCGAGAGCGCTTCTTCGACGTCGGCCAGGGTGGTAGCGGTGCAAAAGCCGTGGTGGCAGGCGGCCCCGCCATAATCATGGAAATAGACGCCCTGCGCGATCGCCGCCGCAATGAACTTCAACATCAAATCTCGTCGGTGAGCAAGCAGGTCGCGGTAGGTGTGCACCTCTTTGGCATGATCGAGACCAAAGTAAATGCCGAACCGGGCGCCAGCCCTCGCACGCGGCCGGGCACGCCGTGCTGGGTGAAGATTTCGTTCAGTCCGACAAACAGTCGCTCGCCGATGGCCGTGATATGGTCGTAAAAGCCGGGTCCGGCATAGGCCGTCACCGCGGCCAGGCCGGCTGCGACCGAAGCGGGATGCCCGTTATAGGTGCCGCTGTGCTGGCAGTCTCCTTCCGGCATCAGCCGGGCCATGATGTCGGCCCGGCCGCCGAACACGCTGAGCGGAAATCCGCCGCCCACCGCCTTGCCCAGCGTGCACAGATCCGGGGTGATGTTCAAATACTCCTGGGCGCCGCCTGGGGCCATGCGAAAGGCGCAGAGCACCTCGTCAAAGATCAGCAGTGCGCCGTGCTCCCTCGTCAAACGCCGCAAGGCGGCCATGAACTCGGGCGTCGGCAGCACGCAGCCGGCGTTGTACCAGATCGGCTCGCAGATGGCCGCGGCCAGCTCCGCGCCGTGCTGCTGGAAAGCACGTTCGAGCAGGTCGGGCCGATTGTAGGGCACGATCACAAGCTGCTCTTCGATGCCGCGCGTGATGCCGGTCGAAGCAGGGTAGGGGGTCGGCGACGTTTCGTCTCCCAGTTGATCGGCCGGCGTGCCAAGGCTGAACATCACCTGGTCGTGATAGCCGTGAAAATTGCCTTCGAACTTGAGCAGTTTGGGCCGGCCCGTGAAGGCCCGGGCCAGGCGGATGCAATGCATGGTGGCCTCCGTGCCGGAGCCGGTGAATCTCACCCTCTCACAGCAGGGGATGAGGCGGCAAAGCAGTTCGGCCAACTGGGCGTGCAGCTCGTTTTCGTAGGAGCAGGCCGCGCCGCGAGCCAGCACCGCTTCGACCGCCCGCCGGACGCGGCCGTCGCCGTGGCCCAACAGCGTGGCGCCGTGGCTGCAGCACAGATCGATGTATTCCCGGTCGTCGAGGTCCCAGACTCGGCAACCTTCAGCGCGGCGAAAATAAAGGGGGTGGCCAAGCGCTCGATTCAGACGGGTCGAAGCGGAAACGCCGCCTGCCAATTGCCGGCAGGCTTGCTGATACTGATCTACCACGCGGTTCATAAAGCGGCAGGCTCCAAAGAGGGCGGGCTTAGTGCAGGCAGGCAGCGCGGCACGATTGCGGCGCGCGTCGCGTCGAGGCGCCGTTATTTTGGCGGCGCGCAGCGTTGGATGCTAGGACTTTTTCCTTCGCTGCGCTCGGTCGGTACAAGCGCCAAAACAAAATGACGACAAATTCACGACCGCAGTTCACCCCAGCGCCAGCAGATGCCGAAATAATGGTCAGCGGACGCATTTCCAACGTCCGCCCTTGCACCAGACAAGAAAAAAGGCACGCATGAAGCGCAGCATCGCGGCACGGAAGCCAGCCCGAGTCGTTTCCCCTCGTGGCGCCCACACGCCAGTTTCCGAGACAAATCTTCCCGCCAACGCCACCCCGTCCGTCACCCCGAGCGCAGAATTGCCTTGGGACCGAAATGGTCCGGCAGGCGCCCCGGCCCCGGTAATCCGGGCCAACATGATCTCGTTCCGCGTGTCGTACCAAGGCCGGGTGCAAGTGGCCTTCTTCGAAGAAGGCGAAGAATAGGCGACACGATCGGCAAACTTGCCGCTCGGACTCGCCGGGCGCAGGTCCAGGCCAAAAGCGCGCTGCGATGGTCGGATCGCAAGCTGACGGCGCCAGGGAGCCGTAAATGGCCGCGGCCGCCTCGGCGGCGAAGCTCCCTTCCGGCGCCTCAATCTCCCCCGCCCGCTCTTTGGGGGGAAGCCTCGTCCGCTCTCGCAATCGGCCTTGAGGCATCCTGGCGACGTCCCCATAGCACGATGCGTGCTATGTTTCTAATTGGGGCCGTCTTGCGAGGACACCGGCCATGCACTTCTTCAGAGCGATTCCCTGGCATCTTTGGTCGCATGCGGATCTGGAGGGCAACAACAGCTTGATAATCGCGATGTTCGCGGTGATTCTGCTGTGGTTGGCGTTCGATCGCATGCCTCTGAGCATCAAGTACAAGTAACTCGTAGCGGCAAGAAAGCCGCTGCCTAAGCAGTTGCCAGGACGCCGAGTTTCGAGCGACCGGCTGCGCCTTGGGCCCGCCGTCAAAGGACGCTGGGCGTCTATTTTTGGCGGCGAATTCCCTTGACGCGGCGCCGCTTGCCTGCGTAACATTCCGTCGACGTGCCTTGGCTAACGTGGCCGGGCGGGACTAGGAGCCCGCACGATCCGCATTGGCGCTTTCGTGCCGGCAGGGCCTAGAGAAAGGAGGTGGTCTATCTATGTGTAGTCGTATCCAGAGGTGGCTCGTTTGACGAGCAGCCGACGGGCTGCTCCCGGTTCGCTCAACTTTGAGCGAGCTAACGCGTCTTGCAGCCATCGTGGTTTTTGACTTTCCGTGAAAACCGGCTCGGGACTGTCCCGGGCCGGTTTTCCTTTTGGCCGGTTTTCCTTTTGTCTGTCCGCCCCTCGCGAGAAACGGACCATGTCCCACACCCGCCGCAGCATCGTCCTCGCACTGGCGGGATTAAGCCTGGCAGTGGCCTGGCCCCAAATGGCAGCCGCCCAGTTGTTTCCCTATGCTCGTCCGGGCCGGCGGTTTGCCGCCGTGATAGGCGGTCCAATCGGCCCCGCGCCGCTCGACCCGTACTCGGTAGCTCGCTTCTGGGGCTTTTTGCCCTCTCCACTGGTCGGCGCCAGTCGATCGGTCATGAGATCATCTGGACGGGGCCCAATGGGTACGTTTATCGCCCCGTATACCCCGACCAGGCTCCTAGCGGCGCCGACCAGAGCGACGGGTTTAAGGTGTTGCCGACAGCGCCGGTGCAAGTTCCCGCCGGCGCCGCACCGCCTGGCGTGGAAATCGCGCCAGGCGATCCCAAAGGCTTGTTCGACATGGCGTTGCTGCTGTTTCGTCTCGGCCGGTATGAGCAAGCGCTGGGCCGCCTGGACCAACTGCTGTTACGGAGGCGCTGATGATGGTCAGGCCGAGCTTCTCTCGGCGCAGGCGTTGTTCGCACTGGGCGAATACGACGCCGCCGTGGCCTCGCTCGACCGCGCCACGCAGTTGCTGCCCGAAGAGGAGTGGGATCGCTATGTGGCGGACTATCGAGAATATTTCCCTTCGGCGCTGCGTTATGCCGTCCACCTGCGCTCGCTGGAGCGGTTCGCGGATCAGGCGCCGCCCGCACAGACCGCAAGTCGGTTGCTGCTGGCATATCATTACGGCTGCCTGGGTTACGCCGATCAGGCATTGCTCCGACTCGATCAGTTGACGAAGCCCAGCGAGCTGAGTCGTCGCCTGAGCCACTATTTCGAACGCCACCGCAAAGCGGCCGACAATGAACTCCCAGCCCCGGCGCCTGCCGCCGACATGGACGTGCAGAACAACGCCGCAGGCCAAGACGCCCGAAAAAAAGCTGGGCGCCCAGGACCGCGAGAGTTCTGACCGCGCGAAGCCCCCCGGGGCGCCTGGTGACGACGGCTCACTCCGATGCGTCTAACCCGCTAGCCACTCGCCGGCATACTTGCCGGCAATTTCCACATCGCGCTGGAGCTGGTCCTGCAGTTCTTGAACGCCTGAAAAGGGGCGAACGTCGCGTAGGCGACTGAGAAAGTCGACTTCCAGCGGTTGGCCGTAGAGCGACTGTGAAAATCCGATCAGGTGAACTTCCACCTTGAGCGCCTGTTCGCCGAACGTCGGATTGGGTCCGACATTGATCGCCGCCGGCCACCGCTCGCTTTGCACGGTCGCAGCGCCTGCGTACACGCCCGGACCGGGCAGCAAGGTATCGATGGCGCTGACGTTGGCTGTTGGAAAGCCGATCCGCTGCCCGCGACCGGCTCCGTGCGTCACCATGCCGCGAATCCGGTAAGGCTGCGTGAGCAGGCTACGCGCTTCATCGACTTGCCCGGCCGCCAGCAGTTTACGAACGCGCGAGCTGGAAACAATCTCTCCCCCCGCGACAATGGGTTCGACGACTTCCAGCGCCAAGCCCGCCGCGGCGGTGAACGTCCGCAACACATCGATCGTGCCGGTTCGTCCGCGCCCGAAGAAAAAATTCGGGCCTTCGACCATCGCCCGCGCCGCCAATTTGCCGACCACGATTTTATCGAAGAACTCTCGGTCGGTCAGATGGAGGAGTTGCTCGTCGGTTGGGTAGGCGATAATGGAATCAACGCCCAACTCGACCAGCAACTGGGCCTTGCGATCGGTCCAAGTGAGCGGCGGCGGCGCTTCGCTGGGACGCAACAGGCGAACCGGATGGGGATCAAACGTAAAGACCAGCGCCGGCCCCCCCACGCGCCGGGCCTGGGCGATTAATCGCTCGACAATGCGCAGCGTGCCCCAGATGCACGCCGTCAAAGTTTCCGATGGCCACGGCGCCGCCGCGCAGGTCGTCAGCAAGCGAGGCGAAATCACGCAAGAGTTTCACAGGCGGGGGCACGAGCGCAGGGACGGAATGATCAGAACAGCTTGTCGCCATTATCTTTATCGTCGACCGAACGGTCAAGCTAACCTGACTGAAACGTCGAGATTGTGGTAAGGTTAGAGCATACATCGCCCGTTTTCACTGTCTCGACTCGGGGTCGCATGGAAGACAAACAAAAGTTTCTTTCCCCTGAGCTGGCTCATCGTTTTGCAGCCATCGACGTCGGCACCAATAGTATTCGCCTGGTTGTCGCCGAGGCGCTGCGCGAAGGGCACTATCGGGTGCTGACCGAAGAAAAGGATCCGGCCCGGCTCGGCAAGGACCTCAGTTCCTCGGGCCGGCTCAACCCGGCGGCCGTCGAGCGACTCGCTGGAAGCCTTGCGGCGGATGAAGCAAATTGCGGTGGGATACCAGGTGCGCGAGCTGCGCGTGATCGGCACGTGCGCCATGCGCGAAGCCAAAGACGGACCTGATTTTTGCCGCCGAGCGAAACAGGAAATCGGGCTCGACATCGAAGTCATCAGCGCCGAGCAAGAAGCCCGCCTGGCCTTTCGCAGCGTCGCTCGCAACTTCCACCTCGAAGGCAAGGACGTGGCGGTCGCGGATACCGGCGGGGGCAGCACCGAACTGATCCTGGCCTCCGGCGATATCATCGAAGACATCTGCACCACGCCGCTCGGCGCCGTGCGGATGACCGAAGTCTACTCGGGCGGCGAAGAGTTCTCCTCGCAAAGCTACGACCGGATGGTGATCGGGATCGATCGCGAACTGCGCAAGCATACGAAGAACGTGATCATGATTCCGCACCTGCTGATCGGCTCGGGAGGAACGTTCACCGCACTGGCTGAAATGATCATGGGGAGCAAGGGGCAGTCCGGCCTGCCGCTGCGCGGCTACGAAATCACGCACGCGGAAATCGGGCATCTACTCGACCGTTTACGCAAAATGCCGGCCAAGGCCCGTCGCGGCCTGCCCGGGCTGAGTCCGGACCGGGTCGACATCATCGTGGCCGGCGTGACCATCATCGACCGCATCATGCGGCGGTTCAAAATCAATCGCCTGCAGATCCACGACCGCGGCGTGCGCGACGGACTGCTGCTGACGATGATCGACAACTCGCTGGGCGTCGCCGAGCAAGATCCGCACAACCAGGCGGCCGCCATCGAGCGTTTCGCCGCCGGCTGCGGCAGCGACGTCAAGCATAGCCGGCAGGCGGCGAGGCTGGCCGGGATGGTCTTCGAGCAATTGGCCGAAGATCTCGGGCTGCAGCCAGACGACCGCCGGTTGCTCGAATCCGCCGCCTGGCTCCAGGACGTCGGCTACCTGATTAACTACGAAAAGCACCACAAGCACAGCTATCACCTGATCCTCAACAGTCGCCTGCCCGGCTTCAAGCCGCACGAGTTGGAATTGATCGCCAACGTGGCCCGTTATCATCGCGGCAAAGAACCGAAAAAGAAGCACGACAATTTCAGCCGGCTCTCTCCCAAGGATCAGCAGCGCAGTCCGCCACCTGGCCGCCATGCTGCGGTTTGCCGGCGGCCTTGACCGCAGCAACTCGCAACAAATCATCTCGCTCGGCGTCTCGCTGGATGACGACGACGCCGTATTCCGCGTCGTCTCCGACGAACATCCTGAAGTCGACATCTGGGCCGCCTTGCGCCGCGCCGAACCGCTGGAGAAATCATTAGGTCGGCGCATCGCCATCGAATGGCAGCCGGCAAGCCCGGCGCCGCAGGCCGGCGGCAAGCACGGCGACAGCCACTCGCATCACGACGGCCAGGAAGCGCGGGAGCCGCACGAGCGCAGGCGCGGTCGCGATAGGCGCTGGAGATGTTCCGATGGCTGACGTCGAATTGAAGCAGCACAACACCTGGAAAAGAGGGCTCGATGACAGACGATCCGACGGACAATCCCTACGCCGCGCTCAAGCCGAGCCGGATGCGCCGCCAGACGACGGCTTGACTAGTGAACGCTACGATCGCATCGGCGGCTGGTTGCTGCTGATCGGCATCGGCGTGGCGCTCAATCCGCTCGTCTCGGCGCCGGCGTCTTTTTTAAAGCACGCCCCGTTCTTCGACGGCACCTGGCAAACCGTCACAACGCCTGGCAGTCCCTCCTATCACCGCATGTGGAGCATCGTGCTGCCCTACGAACTGCTGATGAACTCCGCGCTGGCAATCTGGAGCGTCTACATGGCGTTCTTGTTTTTCGGCAAGCGCAAGAGTTGCCGCGAGTCATCATCGCTTTCTTTGCCGTTAACCTGGCGCTGATGCTGATTGATTGCCTGCTTTGCGTACAGATACCGATCATTCGCACGAAATTCGGCGACGAGTTGGCGACGTCTCTCATACGGCAGATCGCCGTCTGCGCAATCTGGATCCCGTACTTTCGCATGTCAAAGCGCGTCAAAGGCACGTTTGTCCATTGAAGGCCGCCGGGGGCGCCCGGAACTCCGGCGACCTTCAGCCGGCCACGCGCCGATCATCCGCCGCCGCCCATGGCCAACGGCTTCCGGCCGCCGGCGTGATGAAGAATTCACCCCGGGGCCTGATCCTGTCCGTGAAGCCGGTGCGCCGCGACTGGGCAGCCGGTTCCCTGAGCCGTCGGTAAGCAACTTCACAGAACGGCCATGCGTTGTGTCGGCGATTATCTCAACAGACTGAAGCATCCGCCCTCGGTTCGCCCGTTCTGGCGCGGGGAACAAAGGGGGTCGGGGAACAAAGGGGGTCGGGAGTCGCAATGACACAACGTCTTTACGACTCCCGACCCCTTTCTCACCCCCCCGAAACCGCCCCCCGCGTCCTGGCCGTTTTCCGTCAGGGTGTAACTATCCGTCCCCGTGCTGGATAGCGAGTATTCCCCCGTTAAGTGGCTGCCCGACTGGGTGCGAGAATAGACGTTGCTGCCGCTCTCCTCCACCGTGTACATCACCGAACCAGAGTTCTTCTCCAACGACTCGCTGAACGAGTAATCCTGCGTGGCGGCGTGGCCCAGCGTGTAATCGCCGCTGGAACAAAGGGGGTCGGGAGTCGCAATGACACAACGTCTTTACGACTCCCGACCCCTTTCTCACCCCCCCACCACAGGCTCAGCCGCTGCGCCAAAACGAGACAACGCTTCGCAGACGCGGCTGTGCTCGCCTTCATAATCATAGTCCGGGTCGTATTCCTCAAATGAATCAAACCCATCCAAAAGTGCTGCGACGACCCGATCCGCAAAGCGGACGAAATAGGGAAGCGCGTTAATGGCCTCGCCGCGCTCAAGCATCGTGCGGTCGAAACGGTATTCGGTAAAGCCATTGTAAACGTCCCACTGCGGCGGACGCGCCGACGCGATTTCCAGCACGCGCACCAGAGCGTCCTCGCGATGTCGCCCCAGCGAGGCCAAGGCGCCGACGGCCCCATAAACCCGCTGGCGCGAATCGCCGAAAGAAGTCATCTCCATCAAGACTTCTACCGCCTCGTCGGCGCGCCTGCCAGGGGCGGCCCCATCCGCTCGAGCACCTCGGCAGCGCCGAGCGGCTGTTCGCGGCATCACTCCGCAATCGTTTCAGCAAAGCGTCGATCACCGCTGGATTGCCCTGACCGATCGCTGCGAGCGCCTCGACGCCGTCAAAACGGCGGGGGCCATTCTGCAGATCGAGCCGCTCGAGCAAGGAATCCGCAAATTCTAAGGCAGGCGGACCGATGCGGCAAGCGCCTCCAAAGCATCGTGACGCAGCGGCCCGCCCCGGAGCAGCATTTTTCGGAGCCCTTCCACATCGCTCAGCAGCGCGTGATTAAGCTCCTTGAAAACGGCGTGTGACAATATCCCCGGCGCTGCTAGGCTTTCGCCGGGAGCCAACCGAATATTGCTTGTTCGCGCGGCGCCCAGCCGACCATTTCCATCCAGCGCGATGCGATAGCAGATCAAACGCCTCACAAACTCCGACTTGGGAAAACCTGCGCTCTCGACCGCGGCCCGAACTGCCGTGGCAAACCTTTCTTGTTGCTGGCCGATGGTCGCCGACGGCGGCCATTCAATCAATGTGACGTCTGTGGAATAACTTGGCATTCCTCGCCACATGCCGCCAAGCACCTCCGCCGCGGCAAACCGCGTCGTCTTATCGTCCGAGACAAGTTCCGGCAGCCAGTGCACAAGGGGCCGACTATCTCGCAAGAACGAACCATCGAAGGGTATTCTCACCATCGCAAGTTGAACCACTATCACAGCAAGTTCACAGCACCAGCATATCGCTTCTGCATGCCCTACGTTCCGCGCTCTTTGCCAAAATCATGACCGGAGCAATGATTGGTTCCGAACTGGGGCACTTGCTTGGACCGGCCCAAGCGGGCTATCGCATTGGAATAGACGGCGGTCGACGAATCAAGGAGGCCCTTATACACGTCGGCCCCGGCAACTCAGTGCAAGATGGTCGCCTTGAGCCTTGCGCGCCAAGGTCGATGCCTCCTCTGCAGGAAAAAGTCGGTTGGCTGGAGGCCGCGGGAACGTGAAAATGAGGCCTTGGCCGAGATGCGGCCAGAGAATCTCCGCAACAGAATCGCTGGTCGTGCAGCGCCTTCCGAGGCCGTAGTGCCCTGCCCGAATGGGCTTTTGGCCGCCGAGCGGCGATTGCGGTTATCGGCGAGGGCTGGTTGGCCGTTCTGCCGAACGAGTGCTTTGCCGCGGCAGGTCGCTGCTCGAAGGCTTCGCCAGCGTCGCATCTGCCGCCTTGTCGGCGAGCGGCGAATCGCGAGAGACGACGATAAAAGTTTGATGGTGGACCGCTGTATTAGACATTTGGCGAACCACCTCCCCGGTCTTTGAGACTCCTTTCGTCACGGTTGAGGCAACGAATTCCTGCTTGGCGCCCTCGATCACGACAGCCTCTTCGGGCGCCAGTTTGACGACCGTCGAGATTTCCTGAATGCGCAATTGTGGACCGAGATTGGAATACAGGATGGGCCTGAATTGCCGGCACACCAGCTCAATCGCCAGCCGGCCGTCGTTCTCCGTCCTGGGCGTGGCGACGACTTCGGTTCCGTGAAACGCGAATCTAGCATGATCCGCCTTGGCTTGAATCAATCGCTCTGCCGGGAATTCGCCGCCGGCCCGAACGCGGCCCTCCGTGCCCTCAATTACCGATAGCGACTCATCCGCCATCAGCTTGGCCGCGTTGCGGCTGGCCAACAGAGCCGTTAACTGCTCTTCGATCCCCGTTGCATCGCCGACTGCACCCCCGACGGCAGGCGGCCATGACAGGCCGCGTTGCTTGATCTTTTCGAGCGACGCCACGAAAACTCGCACGCGCAAGCGGACAGCGGGCCCCGGCGCAGCTGCTACCTTCTGCAGATTTTCGATCTCACGCTGGAGCTTCTGGGCTTCCGCCCGCTTTCGTTCCAGCGCTTCAAGCGCTCTCGCGCGCGGAGCCGCTTTTTCTCCCTGTTGGAGTTCCTGCTCCGCAGCGGCTGCCAGCCACGGCCCGAGCAAAATCACACAGCACACAATTCCGGCGCGCATCGTACTCCTCCTTTTTTGAAGCGGAACTGCGGCTCAATACTGTCTGTGACGAGGCCGGTCAATAGCGACTTTGGAAAACGGGGCACCTCGAGCTGCACGGGTCGATGCCGTTGCGCCAAGTTAAGCTTGGGAAAGGGGAATGAGATGTAAATCTGAAACCTTTCAGCGGAACCCTGCGGGTGAAAAGCCCGTCCGGTAGCGCCTGACCAGCGGCCGGAAGCGGGGAACAAAGGGGGTCGGGGAACAAAGGGGGTCGGGAGTCGAAATGACACAACGTCTTTACAACTCCCGACCCCTGCTTGAATGAGATTCACAACTTCGGTCGATCACTCCGAGGCATTGAGATTTCAAGTTTAAGTCCGGGGCGCCAAGGCTGTTTCATTTTTGGGAAATCGCATTGCCTCTCAGGCGTAATGCCTTATATTGTCTCTGGCGTTCTGCCTGAGATCAGACATTCCGTTCCCCGGAGAGAACCCGTGCCTCGCAAACCGGCCCCCGTCACGGAGACGGAATTGGCGATCCTGGAGGTCCTGTGGGACTGCGAATCGGCCGCCATCCGCGACATTGTCGACCGAATCTATCGGAAACACTCCCCCGCCCTGCATGCCACCGTGAAAAGCCTCCTGGATCGGCTGGCCGCCAAGGGGTTCGTCCAGTGCGACGCCTCGGAATTCTCGCACCGTTTCTCGGCAAGCGTCACGCGGGAAGCCTATGTCGCGCAGGAACTGGAACGGTTGGCCGACTGCCATTACGGCGGTGCATTGGCGCCGCTGTTGATGTCGCTAGTCGACAAGGTCAAGCTGAGCCGCAAAGATCGCGACGGCATCCGCAGGATCATCGAAAACATCTCCGATTAGTCGCCGGAGGAACGCATCATGTCATCTCTCCTTCATGCCGTCCTCTGGAACTCCGGCAGTGCGATGATTCTGGCGTTGGCGGTTTTCGTTCTTGGACTTGTTCCGGCCATTCATCGACGGCCGACTCTGCTCCATCTGTTGTGGTTCGGCGTGCTGCTGCGGTTAGCGGCGCCGTCGGTCGTCCCCGTGCCGATTCTGCCCGGTTTGTCCACAACGGTTCCCGTGGCAGTGGAAAGCGCCGACGTGCCCCCGCAAAACGTTTCCGTGACGATTGCGCCGGCTCCAACGCCGACGGCCATTCCAGAAGCGGTCTCCGTTCCGCCGCCGGGCTCCGCCGCGCCGTCGGTCACCGTCCAACCAGTGGTTCGGCCCGTGCCGCTATGGCATGTTTCCACGCTGCTGATCATCGCGTCGCTTACGGGGACAACGCTGATGTGCCTGCTTTGTCTTTACCGGCTCCGGCGAATCCGACGGCTGCTGCGCGTTGCACAAGACGCGCCGGCCAGGCTGGTTGAACTCGTGGAAGCTACGGCCGACGCCTGGGGGATTTCGAGATCGCCGCGGGTCCGCTTGGTTGATGGCCTGGCCAGCCCGGCGGTCTGGATCGGTTGGCGGCGGGCGACGATCCTACTGCCGCGGCATCTGGTGAACTCCCTGGACGACGATCAATGGTCATGCATTCTCTCGCATGAACTGGCTCATCTGGTTCGGCGGGACCAGTGGTTCAATTTCTTCGGCTCGATCGTCCTGCACCTGTATTGGTGGAACCCGGTTGCGTGGTGGGCGTGGCGGGAGATGCTGGCGAATCAGGAGGCGAGCTGTGACGCAGCGGCGATTTCGCAGAACTCGACGTCCCGACGGCTTTATGCGGAAACGCTGCTGCAGGTGGTGGAGTCGTGGAACGGGCGTTCTGTCTTTCAGCCCCGAGTGCTTTTGGGCTTTGGAAACCGATCGGTGTTAACCAGGAGATTCGAAATGATCGCCGACGCCTCCGTCCATCCCCGTATTGCTGCCGTCACGATAATGGTTCTCGTATTGGGGGCCTTGTCGTTTGTCTGCATGCCCGTCCGGGCGTCCATGACGGATCCGGCCGTCGCTACTCCAGAGAAAACCGCAGATGACGATTCGCCGAAGGCCGTTCAGGCAGTCGATCCGCCAAGCTCTGCTCCGCGGACCGCGCAGCGGAGAGGCGCGACGTTCTACGAGTTAGTGCGAAAGGGCTTTCTCGGCGACAGAGGAGGCGGCGTCTTTTGGGTCGCTGCAAACCGGGTGGTGCAGGCGGAGATCAGACTCGATGCCGCTGCCAAGCGACCGTTGACGGCATTGTCGAACAGTATGCCCGGGAGAGGTCTGCCGCGTCCGATCAATACGATAAGCAACTGCGTGAACTGGCCGATTTGCCTGAGGACGATCGGAAAAAGAGACGCACCGTGGTCGATGAGAAGTTCGAGGGCGACATCAAGCAGATGACCGAGACATCCATGACGCAGTTGAAAGCAGTCCTCTCCGCCGAGCAGTTTTCGCGGCTGCAGCAAATCGCATGGCAGGCCTATGGCAGCGAGGCGCTGGCGACCGACCGCGTCCTGGCCAAGGAGCTGAAGCTGACGGAAGACCAAATCAAAAAGATTGCCGCCCTCAAAGAGGAATACCTGGCGAATCGGCGAGAACTGGCCCGCGCCGGGATGTTGGACGACGAGAAACTGCGGAAGGAGCGCGACCTAAAGGCGATTGAGCTGCTGACTATGGATCAGCAAAAGACGCTCGCCAAACTCAAAGGCCAGCCGTTCGACGTCGCACTTTTAATGGACCCGCCGCCGGTTCCCGGACAACAGTTTTCGTACTACAAGAGAATCTTCTCAATCGTGGAAAACAAAGCTGTGCAGAAAGAGGTCGGATTCGACGCTGCCGCCGTGCGCAATGTCGATCGCATCGTCGCACAATTCGACCGGGAGTTGGACGCCGCTGAAATTCGCATGGCGCAGGCGAACCCGGTACGGCCCGCTTTTAGGCCGCCTGACAGGCCGAGTCTCGCAGAGGTGAAAAAAATCCACATGGCATGGTTTGAGCAACGAGAAGCGTTCTATCGGGAAGCGAACGCCGTCCGTGACAAATTCGCGACGCAGTTGAAAGCGGCTCTGACATCGGCTCAGTTTGATCGATTGCGGCAGATCGCGTGGCAAAAGAATGAGACCGAGGCCTTGGCGTATGATGAAGAATTGGCGGCGGCGCTGGGACTAAAACCAGGACAGATCGACAAAATCATCGCCGTCAACCAGGACTGTGTAAGAAAACTGCGCAGCCTGGATGACGGCTCGATGGACAAACGCCTGCAATGGGAGAAGGATCGCGATAACAAGGCTCTCCAGACGCTGACTCCGGGGCAGCAAGAAGCGTTTGCCAAGCTCAAAGGAAAGCCGTTTGTCGTCGCGCAGTTGAGGAATCAGCCGGCGGAACTCGACTTCGGCGGGGACACGTATGTCGTGGCGCCGCACGGCGGCATCTTTGCCCTCGCCCCAGGCATCTGGAAGGAATTGGGATTGAGTCTGGAGGCCGAGGCAAAAGCCATCGCTGTGAACGACCAGTTCAATGCCGCCTGGCGTCAAGCAGGGGGCGGATTACGGGCCCGGATGGTCAAGCGGCCCGGCGGCGGAATCGTTGTTCACCTAGAGGCCGTGCCCCCTTGGGGACTGTGCTTTGAACAAAGCCAGTCAAATGAAGAACGGAACGAGGCGATCGCCGGGTTGATGGAGAAGTGGCACGCCACGACTTCGAAATTCCTGCCGCAACTCAAAGAGGTTCTGACGGCCGATCAATTCGTCCGCTTGCAGCAGATCCACTGGCAGGCGCTTGACACGTTCGCCTACTCAGACCCCGAAGTGATCGAGGCGCTCGCGATAACGAACGAGCAACGGGAAAGGATCAGTGCCATCGCCAACGACTATCGAGCCAGGCAGCAAGAGCGGTTCGTCCAGGGGGGCGACGGCGTTCGCGAAAAAATCAACGAATTGGCCAAGGAGCGGGACAAGGAGATCAACGACGTGCTGACGAACTCGCAATTAGAGAAGTTTGCGGCGATGAAAGGCAAAGAATTCGACGTCAATCAATTGCTTAACGCGGCTCCCGTGCGTGCACAGGGCAGGCGGCGTCCAAGGTAGTCAGACTCTGGAAGCACGTTGGAGATTCGCAAGCTTTGAAAAGACGCCGGCGAAGCGTTATGGTGAACGGCTCGACGATCGGGCGCTGCCGTGCGCTTGAGCTGGCCAGATTTCGAATGTCGGGGACAAAGGGGGTCGGGAGTCGCAATGACACAATGTCTTTACGACTCCCGCCCTCTTTCTCACCCCCGACATGACACAACGTCTTTACGACTCCCGACCCCTTTCTCACACCTCATTGGTGCGAACGCAGCGCGCATTTTCCTACGGCGGGGGCATCGACCTCCGCGCGCAAGGCCCGCGAGCGTCAAGCTGCGCAGGGATGCCGATCTACCGTGACTTTTGGCTCCGCAGAGGCTGCTTCGGTCGATTTCACCAAAGCGCGGAAACGCCGCCTGCGAGCTTGCGTCGACATGTCGGGCCGTGCGTAGGTTTCATTACGTGGCTATTGCCACGTGGTTCAGCCATTGTGCCGCGACGGCATTTACCCAGTCACGAAATGTCGCGGCGCCGCTGATTTTATAGAGGGTGTACTCCGGGCAGCCCTCCAGCTTTGTGAGGTGGGCAAAGCAATGATCTGGTGCGAACATCAGCACGTTACCGCTTTCGCGATGGCAAAGCGTCGTATTGCCATTTGCCTCACGCGCGATTGAGTAATAATCGGAAGGATCGATTGGCAGCGCAAGGCCAGCATCCTCGAATGCCCACATGTAGTTCTCGATGAAGCTCGCATCGTGTGCCGACTCGCGCCTGGTTAATGTATCATTGAGATTCAACAGCCAGGTATCTTCGGGTTCATTGAGTGCTTGACTATGCCTCCAAAAAACCTCAGCAGTGCTCGGTGATCTTCGTGGAGATTGTTCGGCACGATTGTGGCTGGCGGTTCGCAAAGCCACCCAAACCGGTCGCCATCGCGCGAGTCCCACGCGAACAGTTCATAGCGGGCGCCGTTGACAGCAACATCGGTACGCAAAGCCCTCGCAAGCAGCTTGGCAAGAGACGGAAACAGACGCACACTCGATTGGGCCAATCTGTGTGGTTCATGCTGCCGAAAGACCTCCACGGCGGCGTTTCGCTCGACGAACCAGGGAACAGCCTCAAGGAAGTTTTCCCAGTCGTCCATAGCTCTACAAGGAACTCCTGCTTGTCATCAGTAGACCGCCGATGCGCGGGGCGTTCAGCGCCCGCATTCTAGTATGACGAGATCTTTGGGTATTCGCAAACTCATTCGCCTGAGGCATCCCGATGGCGCTCCCTTGCGGGCCTCGGGGGGCACGGCCGATGCGCGGGAGACCACAGGCGGCGAATCGCATTCGATCACATCGATTGATCCGGATGGGTACAGGCCGAGCTTGATTTCATGAATGTGCCAGGGCGTGCGGCGGCGGCATCGACCGCCGCGCCCTGGCTGGGAAGTGCCCACCACAGTTTCAGATGCCGCAATACAGGTTTGACTTCGGTCTCGCGGCCCCCGAAAATAAGGGCGGATGGGTGATCCGATGCCACAACTGCCCAGCGACTCGGCCACGAAATCGAACTCCGAGCAGGAGCTTGTACTCCTCGTCGAGGCGGACCGAGAGGGCTTGCAGCTTGGACTTGGTCAGAACCTGTTCCAACTCGCGTCGCTGGTTGTGTGTGCTGCAATCGGCGCGACGACCGGCTGGTTTATGACCGACGATCGCCCCGACCTCGCCGCGTGGCTGGGAGCGTTCTCGGCATGATGGCGGGCACGTTTCTGAGCGGATTCGTCTTAATGCTCATGCCCTCGTCGACGGTTTCGGTTTCGCTACACGAATTCCAAAAAACGCAATCCAAGCTGAATCGCCGCTTAGTAGCTGTGGCTGTTGCGTTTGCCGCCTCAGTGCTTGCGTTTCCGTTAGTTTTGTGGCGGTTTGGACACGACGATAGCGATCTTGCCTGGTGCATGTGTCTTTTTTGGCTCTGCTTGACCACGGGACTCTGCGCCTATTCGAAGGGTCTCGCTTATCGCGTCAGAATCAGAAAGGACCGGCTTTCCGCGGACCGAATAGTCAAATGATCGCGCCTGGCATGTCGCAGCGACTGAAACGCCTGCGGATCGAGACGCAGAGGCTCGCTGTTCGGTAGTTGAGTTGCTTCCCTATCGGGCGCCGCGTGGCGATTATCAGAGAATCTTGGGCACATCGATCGATGAGGAAACTTGACGTGTCGTCGTTGGCGCCCCATCCTGCGTCGGCAGGCATCGACCTCCGCGCAAGGCTCGCGACGGCCAAGCTGCGGTGAGGCAACACGGCCAGCACTGGCAGCAGCCGATTGCCCAGCAGTCGCCGCAGCAGCGGCCCGTCGTCATCTTCCACGCCCCGACTGCAGCGACAGCGTGCCTTCCCGCCAACAAGTCCGCCGGCGTGGTCGCGGTGCTGTCGTTCTTCTGTGTCGGGCTCGGCCAGATTTACAATGGCGAAATCTTCCAAGGGCTGATGATGATGTTCGTGCTGCCGCTCGGCGCGGCGACTCGGTGCTTCTTCGGTTACCCGGACGTGCCGCTGGTTTCTTCGCGCGCCTGCCCAGGGTAGAATCCAGCTCAATTCCCAAGCGGGCGTAGTCGCTCAGGAATCCGCCATCGAGCGGAAGAACAAAACACGAGTTGCGATATGAACATGAATCGAACGCCGGCTGCACTCGCCGTATGCCTTTTGCTGTTTCAGGTCGCGGCTTTGTTCGCCCAGGCGCCCGACGGCGGCAAGTACTCCGCAGAACAGTTCGAAGTGCGCGCGACTCGAGGGCATAAAGCCCAGATGCGCGACGGCGTGCGGCTCTCGGTCGATGTGTATCAGCCGCAGGCGGAAGGTCGCTTCCCTGCGATCCTGATCATTACGCCCTACAGCAACAACCCTGGCTTTCACGGGCGCGGCTCGTGGTTCGCGCGGCGAGGTTACGTCGTAGCGGTGGCCGATGCGCGCGGCCGGTACGATTCCGAAGGCCAGTGGGATCCGTTCAATCCCCAGCACAAGACCGACGGCTACGACCTGGTCGAATGGCTCGCCGCGCAGCCGTGGTGCGACGGCAAGGTCGGCATGATGGGCCTGTCTTACATGGGCTGGACGCAGTGGTGGACCGCCACGCAGGCGCCGCCGTCGCTCAAGGCGATCGTGCCTGAAGTGGCGCCGCCCGATGCACTTGTGAACGCCCCGTACCAGAACGGCGTGCTCGTTTCGCTGGATGATGGACTGGGCGCATCGCATGCCGGCCGCACAGGCCAGTCCGCTCGACCCGGGCGCCTACGGCGGCTTCGCCGAGACGCGGGCGAGCGACTTCATGCAGTTGCCGTACGTCAAGCTGAACGAGCGCCGCGGGCGCTCGACTCGCCGTGGTTCGAAAAGTGGATCCGCGGCAACCTGGCCGACCGCCGAGTACTGGCGGGGCATCGCCTACCAGACGCCCGAGTCGTACGGCAAAGTCACGGTCCCGTCGCTCGCCGCTACCGGCTGGTTCGACGCCAACTTCCCCGGCTCGCCGATGAATTACCTAGGGGTGAAGCAGTACGGCGCCACGCCCGAGGCACGACGGCCGCGACTGGTGATCGGCCCCTGGCAACACGCCATCAACCGGAGCCAGAAGCTGGGCTCGCATCGACTACGGCGCCGACGCGGTCATCGACTGGGACGGCTACATCTGCCGCTGGTTCGACCATTACCTGAAAGGCGTGGATAACGGCGTCGATAACGACCCGCCGGTCTATGTCTTCGTGATGGGCCGAATCGCTGGTACGCCGAAAAGGATTGGCCCTTGCCGCAGACGCGTTGGACGAAGTATTACCTGCACAGCGGCGGAAAGGCGAACTCGATCACAGGCGACGGGCTGCTCAGCACATCGCCTCCGGGCGACGCAAGGGCGAAAGACGCCGATGCCTCGAAAACTCCCAAGACGTCCGCTGAGTTCGACGCTTACACGTACGATCCCGCCCAGCCGACGCGGTCGCCGTTCACGGGCGGGCACTTGGAACAAGGCGCGGTCGACACGCGCAGCGTCGTCCGGCGGCCCGGACGTGCTGGTGTATACGACGCCGCCGCTCGTCGAAGCGGTTGAAGTCACCGGTCCGATCAAGGCCACGCTCTTTGCCGCCACCTCGGCGCGCGACACCGACTGGATGGTGCGGCTGATCGACGTGCATCCCGACGGCTATGCCGCCATGCTTTGCGAAGGCCTGATGCGAGCGCGGCACCGCGATCCGGAGCGCGCCGGCGCCTTCAATCCCAACCGGCTCAGCGAGATCGAACCGAACAAGACGTACGAGTATTCCATCGACTTCTGGCGGGCGACGGGCAATGTGTTCGAGAAAGGCCATCGGATTCGCGTGGAAATCTCGAGCAGCTACTATCCTTATTACCTGCGGAATCTCAACACGGGCGCCGACAACATCGGCCTGGAAACGCGGCAAGTCGTGGCCGAACAGAAGGTTTTCCACACGGCCGAATTCCCTTCGCACGTCGTGTTGCCGGTGATTCCGACGCGGAGCAATATCACAGAAGACTGACGCATTCACCCACCAAAACCGCTGAATCGCGTCGCGGTGCGCTCAGCGGCTAACTGCTGAAACGCCGCGGGCAGGAAGCGCACGAGATCGCTGGCGATCAAAGAAACCTGCCCGAGCTCAGCGGCGGCCAGGTCGCCGGCCAGACCATGCAGATGGACGCCGAGCCGAGCCGCGTCGAAGGGCGAAAGCTGCTGGCAGAGCAGGGCGGTCGTCAACCCGGTCAGCACGTCGCCCGTTCCGCCGGTGGCCATGCCGGGATTGCCCGTTTCGTTATGGGCCTGCTGCCGACCATTGGTGATGAACGTGCGATGGCCTTTGAGCACCACGACGATTCCCCAGCGAGCGGCCAGTTCGGTCGCCGCCTGCTCCGCCGCGCCGCGAGGCAAATGCGACTCGCCGCCCGTCAAACGCTGAAACTCTCCGGGATGCGGCGTCAGAATGCGCGGGCCGCCCGGACGAGCAAGCACGTCAGGATGCTCGGCCAGGGCATTGAGCGCGTCGGCATCGAATACCGCCGGCGCCGAGAGATGCTCGTAGAGCCACCGCACGAGACTCGTTAAATCGGCAGAACGCCCCAGCCCAGGCCCGCAGCCAACCGCCGTGGCTTGGGCCGTCAGTTCCTCGATGGCTTGCTGCGCCTGACCGGCAATCCGTCCCTGGTCATCGGCCGCCAGGGGCGCGGTCATGTACGACGGTTCGATCGAGGCGACGACGTCGAGACACGCTTCCGGCAGGGCCAGGCGGACCAGCCCCGCGCCGCCGCGCAGCGCCGCCATGCCGGCCAATGCGATGGCGCCCGTCATGCCGCGCGATCCACCGATCAGCAGCGCACGACCGAAATCGCCCTTGTGGCTTTCTGGGTCTCGCGGCGGCAGTTGAGGCAGTGGCATTTGTCGGCCCCAGGCGTTGGATGGCGGAAGGTCGGAGCGCGGAATTCGGAATTTGGAACTTACTCTCTGAACTTACTCTCTTCTGCGCTTTGCGATCATCGAGGCGACATACGCCGCCTTTGAACCCGGCGTCGATATTCACGACGGAAACGTTGAAGGCGCAACTGTTGAGCATGCTGAGCAGCGCGGCGACGCCGTGCAGGTTGGCGCCGTAGCCGACGCTTGTGGGCACGGCAATCACCGGGCAGTCAACATAGCCTCCGACCACGCTCGGCAAGGCGCCTTCCATCCCGGCAATCACCACCACGGCGTCAGCCTCGGCAAATTCGTGCAGCCGGGCCGGCAAGCGGTGCGGACCGGCGACGCCAACGTCCTGAATCAGTTTCGTCTCCACGCCCATCCACAACGCCGTCTCGCGGGCCTCTTCCGCCACAGGCAAATCGCTCGTGCCGGCCGTGATGATGGCCACCGTTCCGCCGCCGCCGGGGGGATCGTCACTCTCATCCGATAAGGGAATGCGAAACGTTCGGGCCACACGATTGTAGCGGCCGGCAGGGAACGGCTCCGCCAGCAATGCGGCCTGTTCCGCCGTAATCCGCGTGGAAAAGACGTCGGTCTGGGCCTCGATCAGCGCCCGAAAAATCTTGATCAGCGACTCGACCGACTTTCCCTGGCCGAACACGACTTCGGGAAAACCGCAGCGGCGGCGGCGGTCGAGATCGAGCTGCGCTTCGCCCAGGTCGAGGACGCTGCGCTGGGAAATCCGGCCGATGAAGTCATCGACCGTCGTCTCTCCTCGCGCCAATTGCTCGGCCCAACGTTGGATTTCATGGAGTTGCATCGCGCCATCCTAATCGAGACCGTTTCAAGTTGCCAAGACAAGCCGCCGCGCGGGGCGACTTGACGAGGGGTGAGTCGATCTGTAGAATCTCGCCAAAACTTGAGAAGGTATATGGACTTGTGTTAAGTGTTAAGCGGCGACGGGATGCACGATCCGGCGCCGTCTTGCCACAGTGTCGCGAGTGTTCGCTCGCACGTGAGCGTGCCGGGCTTGCTGCAAGGTTCGGCGAGCCGCCAGGGCGCCGTATCGGGCACGATTTGGACTTGGCGCTCGGCAAATCCGGGGCCGAATCTGATCCTGCGCTCGTGGTCAGCCGGTCTGGCGACTTGCGGTCGGGTTTGTCATCTACCTTCCGAAACGGGGCAGAACGCGGAACGTCGTGGCGCCGCCGAGGACGCATTCCTCCCCGACGGCTCCACATGGCGACGCCCAATGACGGTGCGTCGAGCGGCGGTAACTTCGTTCTTTATGTGGCGAGACTGAAAGAGTTGGAGATTTGGCATGGCCAGCCCCCCGCCCAATTCGGGCGATATTTTTGACGTACGCCGGATTCGCCGTCTGGTCGAACTGATGAACGACCACGATCTCTCCGAGATCGACCTGCGCGACGCCGAAGTCCGCATCCGCATTCGTAAAGGTCGCGATCCGCTGATTGCCCCGATGACCGCGGTCGCGGCGCCGAGCCCGGTTTACGAGGCGCCGGCGGCAAAGCCCGCCGCGGCGCCGGCCGCCCCGGCCGCTGAAAGCGAAGAGCACGTGGCCGTGATCAAAAGCATCATGGTCGGCACTTTCTTTGCTTCGCCCAGCCCCGAGTCGCCGCCGTTCATCAAAGTCGGGGACCGTGTCGGGCCCGACACGACGGTCTGCATTATCGAGGCCATGAAGGTCTTCAACGAAATTCCGTCCGGCATTTCCGGGCAGATCACGGCCGTGCTCGTCGAGTCGGGCGACCCGGTCGAATTCGGACAGCCGCTGTTCAAGGTCGACACCCGGCAATAACGCCGCGGCGGGCCTCGATTCTTTCTCTTCATGCTCGATCGTTCGCGGCAAGTCCGGCACGGCGCCCGGACTGCCGGCAGGCGTAGGAATTGTAGATGTTCAAGCGAATTCTGGTGGCGAACCGCGGCGAGATTGCGTTGCGAATTATCCGCGCCTGCCGCGAGATGGGCATCGAGACGGTGGCGATCTTCAGCGAGGCCGACCGCGGCGCCCAGTACCTGGAACTGGCCGACGAAGCGTATTGCGTCGGACCGGCCAAGAGCGCCGATAGCTATTTGAAGATTGACCGCGTGATCAGCGCGGCCGAGATCGGCAACGTACAGGCAATTCATCCCGGCTACGGCTTCCTTTCGGAAAACGCCCACTTCAACGAAGTCTGCCGAAGTTGCAACATCGACTTCATCGGCCCCACGCACGAGGCGATGCGGCGCCTGGGCGACAAAAACGAGGCCCGCAAATTGGCTCGCGAGGCGGAAGTGCCGACCGTGCCCGGCAGCGAAGGGCTGATCCACGACGAACGCCAGGCGATCCAAGTGGCGCACGAGATTGGCTTTCCGGTGCTGATCAAAGCCTCGGCGGGCGGCGGCGGCCGCGGCATGCGGGTGGCCCTGAACGATTTAGCTTTGAAGAGCGCCATTCAACAGGCGCAAGCCGAAGCCGGAGCAGCCTTCGGCGACCCCAGCATTTACCTGGAAAAGTACGTCGAGCGCCCCGCCACGTGGAGGTGCAGGTGCTGGCCGACCACCACGGCAACGCCGTCCACCTCTGGGAGCGCGACTGCACGATGCAGCGGCGGCACCAGAAAGTGGTGGAAGAGAGCCCCGCGGCGAACCTGCCGATCGAAACGCGGAAGGCGATCTGCGAATCGGCGGTCCGTTTGATCAAAACAGCCGGCTACACCAATGCCGGCACGGTCGAGTTTATCGTCGACCGGCAGGACAACTTCTATTTTATCGAGGTCAACGCCCGCATTCAGGTTGAACATCCGGTGACCGAAATGGTGACCGGCGTCGATTTGATCAAGGCCCAACTGCGGGTGGCGGCCGGCGAGCCCTTGCCGTTCAAGCAGGAAGACATCCAGGTCAAGGGAGCGGCCCTCGAGTGCCGCATCAACGCCGAGGATCCAGCCAGGAACTTTCAGCCGTCGCCGGGTAAAATTGAACGCATGATCGTGCCGGGCGGGTTCGGCGTTCGCTTCGACTCGCACGCCCATGCGGGCTACACGGTTTCGCCCCATTACGACTCGATGATCGGTAAGCTGATCGTGCACCAGCCGACGCGGCAGGACGCCATCCGCTGCATGCAGCGGGCCCTGGGCGAATTGCGGATCGAGGGGATCAAGACCACCGTACCGCGACTGATCGATATTCTCAGTCACTCGGCGTTCGTTGACGGCGACGTCGACACCACCTTTATTGAGCGTACCTGGACCAGTTCTTGAGGCAACCCTTTGGGGCACTCCGCCGAGGCGTAAGATGAGCACTGCACTTTCCCGTCCCCCCCGCACGCAAAGCAACATCCGCCGCGTGGCAATCCTGTTCGCCGGCGGTCCGGCGCCCGCCGCCAATGCCGTGATTTCTACCGCAGCGGTTTCCTTTCTGCGGAACAATATCGAAGTCGTAGGGGTCTTGCACGGCTATTCCCACCTGGTGGAATACAGCCCCGAGAAGCCGCTGGTCAAAGACCGCGACTACGTGATGATCGATCACAAGCTGCTCAAGCGCACGCGCAACAGTCAGGGCATTCTGATCGGCACGGCGCGGACCAACCCGGGCAAGAACGTCTCGCATCCCGACCATTTGGCGGATCCCGAGCGCACCAAACCGCTGAAGACGGTCCACGACGCGCTGGTTTCGCTCGGCGTCGACGCGTTGATCTCGATCGGCGGCGACGACACGCTGAAAACCGCCAACAAGTTCAAGATGTTCCAGGAACACCTGCCGGCCGACGCGCCGCGGCTGCCGGTGGTGCACTTGCCCAAGACGATCGACAACGATTACATGGGCATCGACTTCACCTTCGGCTACTTCACGGCCGTCGAGTTCCTGGCCAGCGAGATCCGCAATCTGCTGGCCGACGCCGAAGCCAACCGCTCCTATTACCTGGCCGAAGCCATGGGCCGCAGCGCCGGCTGGCTGGCCTACGGCACGGCCATCGCCGGCGAAGCCAGCCTGGTGATCAGCGTCGAGGACATCACCGGCAAGTATCGCAGCGAAGAAAGCATAACGAACCCGGAAACGGGCGAGACGCAGGTCCGCCCGATCATGGTCGTCGAAGAAGTCATCCGTCGCATCGTGGCCTCGATGCGAGTCCGTGAAGAAGAGGAAGGCAAAGATTTCGGCGTGATCGTCATTGCCGAAGGCCTGGCCGAATACCTGCCGATGGATTTCCTCAAAGGCATTCCGCGCGACGAGCACGGCCATATCTCCATCTCGCAGGTCAACCTCTGCCGCACCTTCGCCAAGTTGATCGGCGACGAATACAAGAAGCAGACCGGCAAAAGCCGCAAAGTGACCGGGCTGCAACTCGGCTACGAGGCTCGCTGCGCCCGACCCTTGGCATTCGACGTGATGCTGGGCAGCCAACTCGGCGTAGGAGCCTATCGAGCGCTGGTCGAGGAAAAACTTAACGGCGTGATGGTCTCGGCTTTCGGCCAGCTCGAGTTAAAGTACGTTCCGTTCGACGAACTGGTCGACCCCAGTACGCTGGTCACCAAGGTCCGCTACGTCGAGACGACCTCGGACTTCCACCGCCTGGCACGGTTCCTGGAAACGTACGTCAACGAGTAGAAGTCCTCGGCAGGCGGCGATCCAACGACGCAGAGCGTCGAAGCGCGGCATTCCCACGCGGGAGCGTGGGAACGAGGCCGGATGCTCAGCTAGAACGTTTTGACCAGCGTGCCGCCGTCAACTACCAGCACGCTGCCCGTGATGTAGCTGCCGGCCGGGCTGGCTAGCAGCAATGCGGGGCCAGCCATCTCGCGCGGCTGGCCCCAGCGGCCCAGCGCCGTGCGATCGGCGAAGACGGCCTTCTGCTCGTCGGTGAGCATCTTGCCCGGCAGATCGGTCATGAATGGGCCCGGCGCAATGCAATTGACCGTAATGCCGAACTCGCCCAGATCGAGCGCGGCGGCCCGGGCCAGGCCGAGCAACGCCGACTTGGTGGCCGAGTAAGGGCCGCGGCCGTCCTTCGACGCCAGCCCCATGATGGAAGACATGTAGATCACGCGGCCCCACCGGCGCTCTTTCATCTGCGGGACGAGATCCCGCGTCAACGCCATGCAACTGGTCAGGTTCAGTTCGATGATCCGGTCCCAGTCTTCGTCGCGGATCTGATCGATCGGCTGCGGATTGTTCGAACCCGCGTTGTTGACCAGAACGTCGACGCGGCCCATCTTTTCCAGCGCCGTCGCCGCCAGTCGCGAGACGTCTTTGCGCTCGGTCATATCGGCCACGACGCATTCCACGCGGCGGCCGCCGGCCTTCTGAATCTCCGCGGCAGCCTGTTTCAGCTCCTCCTCATGCCGGCTGGAAATCATCACATCCGCGCCGGCCTCGGCAAAGCCAACCGCCATTGCCAGGCCTAAGCCTTTGCTGCCGCCCGTCACGAGCGCGACTCGGCCTGATAGATCAAAGAGGTCGTTCTTCATGGCATGCTCTAGCGGTTTCTTAGAACCATTGAATTGAAGTTGAGATCTGCCCGTCGGCTAGCGAATCCAAGGAAAGCTAGCCACGGATGAAACACCGATGCAACACGGATCAAGCCAGAGAAGATTTCGCCGTCGACCGGAAAAGAATGGAGTTATCGCGGCTTTCGGCCTCTTATCCGTGTTCAATCCGTGTTTTTTCGTCCGTGGCTCGGTCCTAAAGATCGTTTGCCGACGACCGACGGAATTCAGCCCAGGGCCTCTACGACCAGGTCGCCGACCTGCTGCGTGCTGTAGCCCATCTTGCCGGCGGCCTGGCTCTTCATCTTCGTGCCGGTCACGACCTTGATGGCTTCGTAGACGCGCTGGCCGGCTTTCGGCTGGCCGGTGTGTTCCAGCAGCATGCGCCATGGCGCTGATGGCGGCGATCGGGTTGATCACGTTCTGGCCGGTGTACTTCGGGGCGCTGCCGCCCATCGGCTCGAACATGCTCGTGCCGCCCGGGTCGGGATTGATGTTGCCGCCGGCCGCCACGCCCATGCCGCCCTGCAAGATGCCGCCCAGGTCGGTGATGATGTCGCCGAACATGTTGGTGGTGACGATCACGTCGTAGTATTCGGGGTTCTTGACCATCCACATGCAGCAGGCGTCGACGTGGTTGTAGTCGGGCTTGATGTCCGGATATTCCTTGGCCACGTCCTGGAAGGTGCGCCACCAGAGGTCGTGCCCGTAGGTCAGCACGTTGGTCTTGGCCACCAGCGTGAGCATCTTCTTCGGATTGTTGCGCTTCCGCGTGTACTCAAAGGCCCAGCGGATGCAGCGTTCGCAGCCCTTGCGGGTGTAGATGGCCGTCTGCGTGGCGACCTCGTCGGGCGTGTTCTTCTTCAGGAACCCGCCGACGCCGCAGTACATGTCCTCGGTGTTCTCGCGGACGACGACGAAGTCGATGTCCTCCGGGCCCTTGTCCGGCCAGCGGCGTTTCGACGCCGGGGTACAACTTGCACCGGGCGGAGATTGATGTACTGATCGAGCTGGAACCGCAGCTCCAGCAGCAGCCCCTTTTCCAGGATGCCGGGCTCCACGTCGGGATGGCCCACGGCGCCCAGGTAGATGGCGTCGAACTGCCGCAGCTCGTCGACGGCGCCGTCCGGCAGGATTTCGCCGGTCCGCAGGTAGCGCTCGCCGCCGAAATCGAAATCGGGTCAGTTCGAACTTGAAATTCTCGAGCTTGCGACCGCCTCGAGCACCTTCAAGCCTTCGGCCGCCACTTCGGGCCCCGTGCCGTCGCCGCCGATCACCGCAATCTTCATGGAAGTTCTGCTCGCCATAACTGTCAAAGGAGTGCCTGGCGCCGCCGCCTTGACGGCGGCAGGCTGAAGTGGGCGATTTTAACAGGCAGGGCAGGGGGTCACAAGTTTCGAGACCATATCCCGAGTTGGGCGTCCCGCGCTTCCTGCTCGGCTCGATCGAACCGCCGCTGGATGGTTTGCGAGTAATGAAAGCGATGCTCGACGCGAGCCAGGCCGGCGCGGACCAGCTCTTCGTTCAGCATCCGCTCGCCCACAAAGACATACGCCAGAAAGCGGTCGTAGCGATCGATGCGTTCGCGGTCGAACTGCAGCCGCACCTCGCCGCCGGCCACAAACTGCTTGGTAAAGGCCGCAGCTTCCGGCCCCCAGGCCTCGACCGGATGATCGGGCCGCACCGTCTCGGGGCAATCGACGCCGATCAATCGCACTCGGGCGCCGCTGGTCAACAACAGCGTGTCGCCATCGACGACCCGCTGGAGGCGGTGCACTCCTTCGGCGAGCGTCTCAGGACCGTCCGGCAGTTGCCAGGTCCGCCAACCTCTCGCCAGCACCAGCAGCAACACGGCGGCCAGCAAAACAAGTCGGCCGCGCCGCGGAGGATGGAAGCGCCGTCGCAAGCTGCACGCCTCCTGAAGCAGAACTCAGCGCCCAGAGAAACGCCGCCTGCGGAATCGAGGCAACTGAAGAACTGCGATTCCTTCCGACTAGATTTCCGAGCCGCGCCTCTGAAAAAACGGCTCGGCTCCTTCGTATTCAAAACGACTCACGGCGGCCGACGACAAAAGGCCCCGCCACGTCGGCGTTAGTTCTTGCTGAAATCGAACTGTTCGGCGTATTTGCGGCCGAGCGGGTTCTTCAGAAACTTCTTGCGGCACTCGGGGCAGAGATCGAAACGCAACTGTTGATAGACGTCGTCGCCGATTTCCTCGCTGGCCGAATCATCCATTCGTTCCAGGATCTCGTGAATCTCCTGCAGGTTGTCGCAATCGTCATCGATCTCCAGCGGGTCAAAGGCGGCATAGACCTCCAACTTCACCACGTAGCGCAGATCGTCCTCCGGATCGAGAGGTCGTTTGCAGAGATCGCACGAGTAATGAATCATGGGATGAGTCCCGAGTAGGGAAGTCCGCCGCAGCAGACCTCGAAGAAACGAACTAGACTTCAGCCAACAAAATTCATCCTAATGTGAATTTGCGAGCGGGAGCAAGCCATGTTGAGCAAAATTCTTGGCCGCCGCCATGCCAGCAGACCCGTCGCGGAGTGCGCAACGCTTTCCTCTTGACAACCCGTGCGATCCCAGCTTCGAAGCAGCCCGCCGAGCAGCCCGCCGAACCTCGGCTTCGCTCATTTTTTACACAACCCTCACACGTTCGCCGCCTCTCCCATCTGGTCGACAGACGATCAGGCGATTAGAATCTAAGGCGAACACTCTGAGAAAACTGCGGCGACCGAACAGGGCAGGCGAACTGACGGGGCAGAGGATCAAGCGCAGCCGGCGGCCAGCGCCGGCGGCGGGTAGTGGTCTTATGAAACTCGTGCCGAGGAGGGTTCTGTATGTCGAGTGCGGGGACGGCGGATCCGCTTTCCGCCAGCGTACTGGTCTTGAACCGCTTTTACATGGCGGTGCACGTGGTCAGCGTCCGCAGGGCCTTCACCCTGCTATTTCGCGAACTGGCCGAAGTCGTCCACGTGGAACAGGGCCAGTACGCCAACTACAACTTCGAGTCGTGGCGGGAAATCAGCGAGCTAAAAGCCAAGCTCAAAGAACCGAACGAGGACTGGGTCAAAGCGGTCAACTTTGAGATCCAAGTCCCGCGCGTGATTCGCCTGCTGTTCTACGACCGACTGCCCAAGCAGGCCGTGCGATTTAATCGTCGCAACATCTTCGCTCGCGACGCCAACCGCTGCCAATACTGCGGCAAGCGATTTCCGACCAGCGAGTTGAGCCTGGATCACGTGCTGCCGCGTAGTCGCGGAGGCGAAACGAGTTGGGAAAACATCGTCTGCAGTTGCGTGAAGTGCAACGTCAAAAAGGGGGGCCGCACGCCCCACGAAGCGCACATGCAGTTGATTCGGCAGCCGACTTGCCCGAAACGCAGCCCGCTGCTCTCGCTCAAGCTGGGCAACCCGAAATACGAGAGTTGGAAGTCATTCCTGGATAACGCCTACTGGTCGGTCGACCTGAAATAGCGCATCGAGGCGCTCTCGCCGGGTCATACCAGTCGCCGGGTCATACCAGTCGCCGGGTCATACCAGTCGCCGGGTCATACCAGTCGCCGGGTCATACCATGGGCTGCGCAGATTGAGGCGAGCCCCGACTTTGCGAACCCTCCGCGCAAGAAAAAAAGCCGCAGGTTGCCGGTGGTGTAACCTGCGGCTTGGATAGCCGGTTCGCCGCGCGGCATAGCTCCCGCGCAGCGAATTGGCCGTAGGACCGCGAGGATCGGCGGCTAGCCGATCCCACTGGGCAAGCCGAAGGGCTCAGTCAGCGCCGGCCAACGGTTCTTTCTTTTCGGTGATCACTTCGCACTGGGGCGCCATTTCGGCGTTCAGGGCGGTGAAATCCTTCCACTCTTCCGGTACGTTGTCTTCGTGGAAGATCGCTTCTACCGGGCACTCGGGGACGCACGCTTCGCAGTCAATGCACTCATCCGGATGGATGTAGAGCATTTTCTCGCCTTCATAGAAGCACTCCACCGGGCAGACGACCACGCAATCCGTGTACTTGCATGCAAAGCACGGCTCGCAAACGACGTGGGTCATTGACTGATATCTCCTTTCGAGAATCTCGGGACTGCGGCTTCGCCCCCCTCGGCGAATAAAAAGAGTTCAAATGCTTACCCGTGAAGCATTTGGACGAGGGCGATTGCTGATCACCCAGGAATCGTAAAAAGGCGCGAAGCCCAAGTCAAGCGGGATGGCGAGCGGATCGCACTGGTTTCCGCGACTTATTACCTATCGGCGATTGAGTGGCTGCAGTTTCAATAAGTCAGCCTTGCCTCGCCCTCCAATCGTCCGTAAAATCAGAAGGCGAGGGGGGATGGAGGGGCGTGGGGGCGCGTCAGCCCCTTCACGCTAAACACCTTAAGCGCAGGAAAGTGCAACTAAGGACGGTTGCAGGCAAAGGGATTGGCCCCGATCAAGCTGGCCGCTCACCAAGGTACTGCGTCGTGGCGCTATCGGATATCGACCGCAATCTGCTCGACCGCTGTTTAGCGCGTAAACCCAGAGCCTGGGAAGACTTTGTTGATCGGTTCATGGGGCTCGTGGTGCACGTCACCAACCATTCCGCCCAGTGCCGCTCAATCCGGCTAACGTCCGAAGACCGCGAAGATCTGTGTGCCGAAGTCTTTTTGGCGATCATCAAAGACGATTTCGCCATCCTGCGGCACTTCCGCCGCGAGAGCAGCCTGGCAACCTACCTGACCGTCATCGCTCGGCGCGTGGTGGTCCGCGGACTGCTCAAAGGCAAGCCGGCCGCGCGCCTGGCCGCCGCACAACACGCTGCCCCGAAGCAAGCCGACGACCAAGAACAGCGCGTCGAAGACCGAGAAGAGGTCGAAAGACTTCTGGAAGAGCTCGACGGCCGCGACGCCGCGGTGGTGCGGATGTACCACCTGGAAGGCAAAAGCTATCAGGAAATTAGCGCCGCGGTGGGCATTCCCGAAAACAGCGTCGGACCCACCCTTTCCCGGCGCGAGAAGAATGCGCCGCGCGGGCGCCAAACCCGCCAGCCCTTAGCTCTTCTTGCCGCTGGCGCGTTCGCCGAAGGATCCACGGCACGTTTCTGGCCGGTTCTCCGCATGTGCACACGTCCGCGCCGCCCCGAGTATTCCCTTGCCGGCGACCATTCGTTAGGGTGAAGTCAAACTCTGTGGACATGCCGCCGGCGCGGCTCGGCGGGACTTCATCCGTAGCGGAAAAGGGATTCCGATGGCGACAACGCTTACCTGGCTGGGACATGGAAGTTGGCTGCTCCATACGGGCGGGCAGTCGTTGCTGATCGACCCGTTCCTGGACGACAATCCCTCGTCGCCGGTCAAGAGCGACCAGGTCGCGGCCGATTATATCCTGATCTCTCACGGCCACGCCGATCATGTTTCCGACGCCGTGAAGATCGCCAGGCGGACGGGCGCTACGGTGATTTCCAACTTCGAAATCTGCCAGTGGCTGGCCCGGCAAGGCGTGGAAAAGACAATCGGCCACAATCTGGGCGGCGGCTCCGACCATCCCTGGGGCCGCGTCAAGCTGACGCTGGCCCACCACAGCTCTTCGCTGCCCGACGGCGCCAACGGCGGCAACCCTTCGGGCTTTCTGCTGACATTGAAGGAAGGGCCCAAGACGCTCTATTTCGCTTGCGACACGGCGTTGTTTTACGACATGAAACTGATCGGCGCAGCCGGCATCGACCTGGCCGTGCTGCCGATCGGCGACTTGTTTACTATGGGACCGGACGACTCGATCGAAGCCATCCGCCTGCTGCAGCCCAAGCGGGTCATCCCTGCGCACTACGATACCTGGCCGCCGATCGCGCAAGACGCCTCGGCCTGGGAGGCGCGCGTGAAAGCGGAAACCCAAGCCGAGCCGGCGGTGATGAAGCCGGGAGAGAAACTCACGCTCTAAATGGGCGACAGCGAGATGCTCAGCGCGTCGGACCGCCGCGTCGGACGGCCTTCGCGCTGGGGTAGGTCGCCTCGAATCCCCTCGCCAGACCTCGCAGTCTTCAACCGCTCTGCGCCGAAGTTTGTCGCCAGGTACGGGCGAAGTAAGTTCATCACTGTTCATCCCTTACGGCTTGCCCTGCTTGCTGCGGGAAAGCGGCCGGATTGCGGCCGCTGCATAGGCGGTGCAAGCTTTGCCGGTCCTGCTGCGATAGGGCATTGCACGTGGACGGGCGCTCGGATACCTTCGAATGCCATGTACAACATCTGGTTTGAACGTATATTGCCCTCCGAGCACGCTCATTTGATCCAGGGAGTCGCCGAGCCGATCGGTTTTGCACGCGCCGCCTCGGACGATTCCCTGACATCCATCGAACGGGCCGATGCCGTAATCGCTTCGGCGAAAATCATCTACGACGGGGCGCTGATGGACCGGGCGCCGTCGCTCAAGGTCATCGCGCGCACCGGCGTGGGTTACGACAACATCTCGGTGCCCGACGCCACCGAGCGCGGGATTCTGCGTCTGCTACACGCCCGATGCCCCGACCATCTCGACCGCCGAACACGCGGTCGCTTTGATGCTGGCCGCCGCCAAACATCTGAAGCGCTACAATCGGGCCATGATCGAGGCGGCCGCGGCGGACCACATTACGGACTACAATGGCCTGGAACTCTGCGGTTCCCAATTGGGCCTGGTCGGCTTGGGCCGGATCGGCAGCCGCGTGGCCCAAGTCGCCTTGGCGCTGGGCATGCAGGTAGCGGCCTACGATCCGTTCGTGACCCCGGAGCGGGCCGCGGAGTTGGGCGTCTCACTGGCGCCGTCGCTCGAGGCTCTGTTGCAGCAATCCGACGTCATATCGCTGCACGTGCCGGCCAGCGCCGAAACACGACACTTGATCAACGCCGAACGCCTGGCTCAGATGAAGCGAGGGGCCTACCTGGTCAACGCGGCGCGCGGCGCGTTGGTCGATGAAGCCGCACTGGTCGACGCGCTCGACAGCGGACATCTTAGCGGTGCGGGGCTCGACGTGTTCGACGTCGAACCGCCGCCGGGCGATCATCCGCTGTTGTCCCGCGATGACGTAATCGCCACGCCGCACCTGGCCGGTCCCTCGCCCGCGGGCCGCCGCCGGATGATTGAAGGGGCGATATCGCAAGCGCTGCAGGTGCTGCGCAACGAACAGCCCGGTTACTTATTGAATCCGGACGTCTGGAGCGTTCGGCGCAACGGCAAGGCCTGAGCGGCCGGCAAACGTCTTACGCTTCACGGAGAGGCAATTGACCATGGCCAAGCACTCCCCGCGTTTTCTCAAGCTGGTGGAAGACGTCAAAAGCCGCGTTGTCGCAGTCAGCATTGCCGAAATCAACGCCAGGCTGCAGCGCGGCGACCAGCTCTGTCTGATCGACGTCCGCGAGGAAAGCGAATGGTCGCAAGGCCATTTGCCCCAAGCGGAGCACTTGGGCAAGGGCATCATCGAACGGGATATTGAAACCCGGGTTCCGGACACGAGCGCAGAGATCGTGCTGTACTGCGGGGGCGGATATCGCTCGGCGCTGGCGGCCGACGCGCTACGGCAGATGGGCTACGCGAACGTGCTCTCCATGGCCGGCGGCTTTCGCGCCTGGCGCGAAGCCGAATTGCCGGTGGAATAGACCGTAAGCCAGCGGTTCGGTCTGAATGGCGGGCGAGCTGTTTCTTAATGCGACACGCGCCAGCGCGTGTGGAACAGCCAGATCATGCCCAGCGCCAATGCGATATCGAGACCGACGTAAAAGCCGACGAACGAGAACCACAGCGGCCAGTCGGCTTCAATCGGCTTAGCGTCCTGCATCTGCAGATTCAAGGGCAAAGCGAAGGCTGCCGAGAAGGGACTGGTAAACGAGAATTGCTTGACCGTCGCGGCGGTCTGCGCCCCGTAAAACGCCTGCGCAAACAAGGTGGTCGCCACCGGCGCGGTGAACAAGATGACGACCATGACGTACGAGGTCATCATGCTGACGGAGGTCTTGCGGAAGATCACCGAGCAGAACAACGCCAGCCCCGCGGTCGTCAGACAGGTCAGCAGGATGATCACCAGGTAACCGCCGATGGTCAGCATGTTGGACCAGTAGTAAGAGACCATCACGCAAGCCAGCAGCAGCGGCCAGAGCAGGAACGAGGTCAACACGCTCGACACGCGCAGCCCCGAAACCAGCTTGCCCCACAAGATCTGCCAGGGGGAAAGAATGGTCACCAGCAACAGGTCGAGCGTTTCACGTTCGCGTTCGCTGGTCACGCTGCCGGCCGAAAACACCGGCCCGACGAGCATGTTGAACAGCACCACGTAACTGATATACCACGGCGCCAGGTGCGGCAGCAGGTACAGGCAGGCGGCCATCAGCGGAATGGCCAGGAACATGCTCACCTGGATCACGACGCGCAGCATCAGCGTCCCCTGGCTGAACAGTTCGCTGCGCATCTCCTTGTCGTAGATCGGATTCGCGCCGTCGGCCAGCAAGCCCGTGCGCTTGGCGGGTGCAAACAGGCGATCGGGGAACTGGTCGCGATGAATCACCAGGCCGACGGCTTGCCGCAGTTCCTGCACCTCGTCAATGACTTCCTTTCCTTCGCTGCCCACGTCGGGCGGATGGAGCAACCGGCGGCTGGTTGTCACGAAGAGCAAAGCACAAATCGCCGCACAGCCGAGCGGGAAAAACGTGACCGTCACAAACAAACGAAACGCGGCCCCCGCGCCCTCGAACATCTGCCAGAACAACAGCGCAAACAAAGCCATCGGCAGAATCGCCAGGTACGAGACCACCAGCGAGGCGGCCGTGCGCTGGAAATAGCTGCTGCAGGCCAGACTGACCATGCCGAAGGTAACGACCGAAATGATCAGCGCCATGTAAATGGCCAGGACTTCGTAGAACGAAACGCCGCCCAGCGGCAGGCAGAGCATGACGATCGGCAGCGAAGAGATGATCAGAATCGCCAGGTGCGAAAGCGAGGCCAACAGTTTGCCCAGCACGATGGCGCCCGGCTTGAGCGGACTGGCCAGCAGCATCTCGTAGCTCTTGCGTTCCTTCTCGCCGGTGATGGCGCCGGCCGCAAAACTGGGGGCCATCAGCGAGGCAATCATGTACTGGCCCAAAAAGAACAGGTTGACCAGCCGCTTGGCCGCCTCGGGATTGGTCATGTCGATCTTCTTGGCCTGCGGCCAGGCCATATAGACGACCACGCCCAGAAGCGTCACGTAGGCGAACAGCAGCACGAACGCCCTGCGCATCCGCAGGTTCACCAGCAGTTCGCGTTGCAAGACCGGGTTTTCAGTCAGGTACATGGGTGATACTAACGATCAAGTTACTCGTGTGTCGCAAAAGCCTTAAGCCGCAATCCTCGACGGACCGCGAGCCGGGGAAAAGAAAGTCAAAATGCAAAACGCAAAATGCAAAACCGGGAATCAAACCTGCCGTTTTGCATTTTTCATTTTGCATTACTGCTTCAAATCACCAGCCCTTTCGTCACCAGCATGAACACGTCTTCCAGCGTGGGATCTTTCTCGGCGAAAGAGTGCATCCGCACGCCGGAGGCGATCATGCGTTCCAACAGCGCGGCGATTTGCTGATCGTCGGCCGCCAGTTCGGCCGTGACCTTGTGGTTCTCGATCTGCACGTCGAGCGTTTCGGGCAGGCTGCGGATGATCGACAGCCCCTCCTCCATCTTTTCGAGGAACCGAATCTCCAGGATCCGGTTGCGCTTGATGCGGCGATAGACCTCGTCGATCGGGCCGTGCATCAGCAGTTGGCCGCGTTCGATGATGCCGATCGACGTGCAGCAGTCGGCCAGTTCCGTCAGGATGTGGCTGGAAATCAAAATCGTCTTGCCCATCCGCCGCAATTCTTTCAGCAGCGCCTTGACCTCCAGCCGGGCCCGCGGGTCGAGGCCGCTGGAGGGCTCGTCGAGGATCAGCACCGGCGGATCGTGGACCAGCGTTTTGGCCAGGCATAGCCGCTGCTTCATGCCGCGCGAAAGGCCGTTGACGAAGTCGTCTCGCTTGTGGGTCAAGTCGAGCAGTTCCAGCACGTCGCCGATCACCTGCTTGCGCCGGGTGCGGGGAATCTGATAGGCGACGGCGAAGAAATCCAGGAACTCCCAGACCTTCATGCCGTCGTACACGCCGAAGTTGTCGGGCATGTAACCGACGCTGCGGCGGACGTCCAGCGGTCGCCGCGTCACGCTGTGGCCGTTGACGATTCCTTCCCCGTGGCTCGCCTTGAGCAGCGTGGCCAGGAAGCGAATCGTCGTGCTCTTGCCGGCGCCGTTGGGGCCGATGAAGCCGAACATTTCGCCCGCCTCGATCTTCAGGTTGATGCGTTCGACGGCGGTAAACTCGCCGTACTTCTTGCCGAAGTCGATCAGTTCGATCATGAAATCCGCAAATCTACCGGCACGTCGGCCGGCCCTGTACGTCTCTCAGCCCCCACGCTCGGCGCTGCTGAAACTTCCCACGGCCCCTTCAAACCTTGCACGCACTCCGCAGCTACTCTGCGGCGCCGCCTTCGCCTTCCTCATCGTCCAGCAGGCCCTCCCACAGCGACTTGCCGGCGGCCTTGAGTACGAGCCGGCGCGAGCCGTTGTCTTGTTGAGGCGCCGGTTTATTTCCGTAATTCAAGTGCGCCACGACCAACGCGAGTTGGCGGCGTTGCGAACCGCGGGGCCGCACGCTCAATCCCGGCAACTCTTCGTCGGTCCAGGCGATCAGGCGAAACTCGTCGTCGGGCGCGTCCAGCCGAGCCAAGCTCATGAGCTTGCGCAGGTGCATGCCTTCATCGGGCGGCGACTCGGCGGTGATCGGCGATTGGTTCCACTCTTTGTTCCACAACTTCCGTTCATCTTTGGGCCAGGGCTTCATTTCGACGGTATGCGCGGCGCCGGGCCCGAGCGTGCCGATCCAGGCCGCCTTGTCCCCGCTGACCACGCCCGCCCCCTGCAGCTCCAATCCCGTGTTGTTGCTCACCTTGTAGCGCTCGCCGCCGAGGTGCTCCCATCCGAGCCCGCCGGCCAGTTGCAGCATCTCTTCACTATGCACCATGCCGGTGGTGTTTGAAGAAATCTCCAAGCCTTCCAGGCTGACCAGGCTGATTTCGGCGTCGTCCTTGTCTCCCGTCGCCTTGCGGGCGCGGCGATACTCGACGGTTGTCCTGCCTTGACCGATCAGCATTTTCTGGCCGCTGGCAAACGGCAGCGCCACGGCCGAGGCGTCGTCGAACCGCAAGTCGTAGCTGGTGCCCAGCGAGCTATAGAGGGCCAGATAGCGCGTCAAATGGGCCCGATCGTAATCGCCCTGGACTTCAAGCACCGCCAGCTCCGTCTTGGAACGGGCGAAACCAATATCGAGCTGCGCCAGGTACACGACCGCTACTGCGGCGCCGATGGCGATGAACGGCGCGGCGCCCCAAGCCCATTCGACTCGGCCCGCCAGCCGGAACACCAGCCAATTGAGCGGCACGAGCACCAGCACGTACACGGCAAGAATCTTGACCACAAACGAAGCGTCGGGAACGACGATGCCCGCCGCCTCGCGCAAGGCGCTGAAGGCCAGGTTCGATGCGGCGCTGAAGTCGCTCCAACCGGCTACTCCCGGCCCGTCGGGCGGTTCCTCAAGAAGTTGCGGCATCGGCCCGTAACCGACGGGCATGCCCGTCGGGAACTCGGGCTCCGGCGCCGCGTAAGGTTGGAACTGGCGGCCTTCAAACTCCTGCTTGAACATGTCGGGCGGCGCCATCGCATCGCGAGTAAAGTACCGCACCTGCGAAATCGTACGCGGATCGTGGTGTCTTTCCGGCCGTTCGATCCAACCGACCTGCAGCATGTCGTCCTGGGCGACGTACCTGAAGGTTCTGCGCCGGCCGGCGCAGCAGGCAGCCATTGAAAAAGCCGTCGAAACTGGGCCAGTTCCGCAGCTCCCGCTGGCTCAAGCGAAACGCCGTGACGACGACGCGCCCGCGGCCGACTCGCTGTTCGACCACCAGCGGCTCGCCGCCCGAAGCGGCCAAAGCGATCGCATTCCTGGTCGGCTTGAGTTTTTGCCCCGTCCAGTGCCGAACGACCTTCAGCGGCAGGTCCCCCTGGTCCCAGGCCGCGTTCATATCGCCGAGCGCGTCCGTGTCGAGCTCCCACGTATCGCCTCCTGCGGCGGGCAGATAGGGCTCCAAAAAGCTGCCCTTCAGCGTTCCCAGCGAATCGGGACCGCTGACGATCAGTTGCCCGCCCCAGTGCAGCCAGTCAACCAGGGCTTGCTGCTGGTCCGGCGAGAGCGTTTTCGGGGAGAGGTCGTCCCACAACACGTAGGCGACGCTGGTCCAACTGAGCGCCGACGACGGAGAGCGGCGCCACCGATTTACTGATCCGCGGCGCCACGATCCGGTAATGCCACGACTTCGACAGATCGGCAAGCAGAGAGTGAGGCGCCGTGACGGAATCGACCCGCTGCAAGAAGCGGTACGAATCCGGATTCAGCGCCAGCACGACAAAGTAATACTGGTGCGCCGGCATGGGCAGGATGGCGTGCGATTCGCCGACCAGCATTCGCCCGCCGGCGCCGTTGAGCAGCCGCGTTTGCGCCCGACCGGCCGCGCGCCTCGGCGGGCGCGAACAGGGAGAATTCGAGAAAACGCCGCTGTCCCTTGGGCAAGATCGCCGGCCGGGTGGTCGACAAGCGGAACGGCATCTGGTCCAAATCCACCGGCTGCTGCTGCTTGTCATAGACCTCGCTGGCCAACTCGCCGCGAAAGTCGAAGTTGTTGGCCCGCGTTTCCAGAACGGCGCTGGTCCAATGCCCCGGCTTCATGTGGACCTCGCGCCGATCCTCGTTTTCCAGCGTGCCGGGCTGCGTGGAAAAGGCGATGAACTCGAAATCCTTCTTGGGCTTTTCCTTGTTCCTGAGTTCTTCGCGTTTGGCCTCGCGTTCCTCTTCGGTCAGGCCGTCGTCCGAAACGCAGCCCCCGCAGCCGACGACCAGCGGCGTCAGGCTGAGCCAGAGCAACAACCACAGCACCGCATTCACCCGGCGAGCCGCGCGCCAGGCCGGCGGTCGCGTCAGCTCAGAGCGGCAAACATTCGGCACGACCATGAAAGCTCGCGATCCCTTGAGAGTTGGCGTCGGCTCGCGGTCGGCGTTTCCAGCCCCAGCGGCATTCCCGGTCGCAGCCTGCCTATGAGTTTAAGCGTTGGCACGGCTCGGGGAAAGCGCTGCGCGAGAGGCAAAACGAGAACTTCAGGAGCCGCAGAGCGTTTGCCGCGCCGTCATTGCGTCGTCGGGAAAAGGAAATGTACCAGGCCCTGCCTGATCTGCGCACAATGCGGGGTTTCTGCGCTCGGCGGGCGTGTAGCTTTCTGGCAGTTTTCTTCCGCTCCGTCACCGCCGGGCTCGTCCCGATGGAACGCTGACTGATCAGCTAGAAACCGCGCTTACCGCCACCATTTCTTCCTTCTCCGCGTTCGTCCGCCGCCTCCGGCGGCGGACGAACGCGGAGAAGGAAGGTCGCGAAATCCGGCGCGGGAGGCGAGCTAGCTGCAAATCATCGCCCGCCCGAGACAAGCCCGGATCGTAGCGGAGCAAACTCGGCGTACCGGTGAATAGTCAAACGGGTGCAATTCTGCAAAGTGCACGCGCTGCATCGCCTCACCGTCACTCGCCATCATTTTCCGGCTTCCAACGGCGATAATCGTCGGGCGTGTCGAGATCGATAAAACCGGCTTCCTCATCGACGGGAATTTCTCGGACGCGATGCCGCGTTAACAGTTGGTTCAAGCCTTCATTGGGACCGAGTCGCCCAGCAGCAGCGGCCAACGGCCAGGCGAACAAGACCGGATGTCCGCGCCGCCCCGCGCGGAAAGGCGCGACGATTTCATCGCTCGGTCCGCCTTCACCCCACGCAGCCAATAGCGCATCGATGGCCTGCGGCGAAAGCAGCGGCATATCGGCCGGCGCCAGCAGCCAGGCGTCGCGCGGCTGCGGTTGATATGCGCAGGCCACGTAATTCAAACCCGCCAACACCGACGCTTTCATATCCGGCGGCGGCGGCGAAACGACGACCGTCTCAGCGCCGGCGGCTCGGCCCGCCGCGGCCAGCTCGACGTCTTCCGGCCGGACCGTCATCACGACGTGCGACACGCCGCTCGCCCGCCAGGCGCTCGAACACCGTCTCGATAACCGACTTTCCTCGCCACGGGAGCAACAACTTCGGCCGACCCATTCGCACGCTGAGTCCCGCGGCAGGCACGATGGCAAAATAGCGAGGCGAAGCGTCAGACATCGGGCGTCAGCTTGATCACAAACCGTGATGTTGGGACCGTTGTCGCGGAACGCGTGAGCGCCGCGGAGCAGACTTTGTGCGAATTCCAGCGTCAATTGCCTTGTTGACGGAATTCTCACGAATTCCGCTACAGGCCCGCCTTAGATGGGGCGCCTTATACCGAGACTTGCGAATCGGGCGCGTCGAGCCTGTCCGTTCGGCCGTTGCGGTGGGCGATCAGCTCGGCAAGGATGCTGATGGCAATTTCGGGCACGGTTTGCGAACCGATGTCGACCCCCAGCGGCGCGTAGACCTTGGCCAGCATTTCGGAGCTGACGCCTTCGGCCTCGAGATCGTCGAAGATCAGCTTGATCTTCCGCCGGCTGCCGATCATGCCGACGTAGCGAGCGCCGCGATCGACGAGATGGTAAAGCGCCTCTTCATCGTGATTGTGCCCCCGCGTGACGATGATGCAGTACGTGTCCGGCGTAATCTCCAAATCCTTCAGCGTCCGGCCGATATCGCCGCAAATCCGCCGCTCGGCCCGCGGGAAACGTTCGGCATTGACGTATTCCTGCCGGTCGTCGACGACCCACACGTCGAAGTCCAAATCGCAGGCCCAGTTGCCGACGGCCTGGCCGATGTGGCCGCCGCCGACAATCAACAACCGACACCGCGCCAGCACCGGCAAGTACGCCACGCCCCCTTCAGCGCGGGCGCGTGGGCGATCGGCGAGCGACGGCAGCCGATCCGTCACGCCGCCCGGCGCCTCGGCCGCTTCGGCGAGCAGAGCTCGGGCCAGCAACCGCCCGTCGCCGTCGAACAGGTAACAGGCGGGGGCCGGATGACCGCTTTTCTCCGGATCGAAAACGATCGCCTCGCAGCACCCCTCGGCCTGCTGGAGCGCTTCGAGGTATCGTTGGAAATAGCCGACCGAATCGCTCCCCGCAAGCGGCTGGATAAGTATCTGCATCCGGCCGCCGCAAATCAATCCGTCGTCCCAGCCGTAGTCGTTATCCAACTGAAAGCTGACGATCTCGGCCGGGCCGCCGTCGAGCCTGGCCAAGGCGTGACGTTTGACCTCGGCCTCGACGCAACCGCCGCCGAGGGTGCCCGTTTGCGAGCCGTCGGCGTAGACCAGCATGGCGGCGCCCGCCTTTTGCGGCGTGGAACCGCGGGTTTCCACGAGCCGGCAGTAAACCACAGGCCGTCCGGCAGCCGCCGCATCGAGGAGATGTTGGAGCACGTTGCGCATGATGACGATCGTTGGGTGCTTTTTCGAGGGCCCGCTTTGGCCGTCGCGTTCACCAGGGCAAACACGTCAAAGCGAGACTATTTTCAGTTTACCGCCGCCTTTCAGTTTACCGCCGCCTTTCAGTTTACCGCCGCCGCATCGCCGGGCAATGAGCCGCGCTCAGGCGGGTTCGAGGATCAGGACCTGCGTCGATTGCACGAGGTCTTTGACTTTGGCCCGATACTCAAGCATGTGCGGGGCCATCAGATGAGCTTCCAGCGAGGGGATATCTTCCCACTTTTCCACGACGGTCACCACATCGGCTCGCAGCGGCGGCTGCGCGCCACGTTGGTTTCCAGATCGATCGTCGGCACGTATTCGACGCAGCCTTTCTCGGCCAGCACCGCCGGCACAATCGCTTTGAACTCTTTCAAAAAATCTTCCCGGCGCCCCGGGACAAGCTGAATGGCGGCGACTACGTGAATCATCGTGTGGTACTCCGGCGTTGGGGGGATGTTTCGAGGCGGGGCGTTTAGCCTAGCATCGGAAGTTCCGCGTTCCAAGTTCCCGGGCAAAATGGCTCCTAGTGCTCTGTCCAAGCAAAGAATTCGGGTTGCACCTACCCGCCGGGGAACAACGCCGATCAAGATTAGCCACGGATGAACACGGAACAAACAGGGATAAGGAAGCAGGCATGACCCTCTGCGTTCGGGCCGCGCATTGATCGCGACAACGGTGCGGCTGCACGATCTGTGTTCGATCGGTGTTTATCCCTGGCTCGTTCCGCCTGGTGAACCTGTCAATGAGCGATCCATAACGCAGGTGCACGTCGCTCTGCCCTAGCATTTAGCGATGACAAGGCGCTCGTTAGTTCGATTCGTCGTGGGCCACAGCCGGTCTTGCTGGGCCCCAATTGCCAGCCGGCGCCCGATGAACTACAACCAAAGACCGAGCAAAGTTGATTCGCCGTCACCCCGGAATCCCACCGCCATGTCCACGGTGCAAACGATCGCAAAAAGCTACCCGTTCAATCGCGAACGCACGCTCGGCCTGCTGGATAAGATCAGCGAACAGCCTGACCCGCAGGCCGTGCTGGCCTGGCGGCCCGGCCCTGGACGGGCGCATATCGGCTGGCAGTTGATGCACATCGGGATCACGGAAGAGCTTTTCGCCACCGAGCGGCTGATGCCCGAGAAGCCGGCGGCGTTTACGGAGTTGTGGCCGCGATTCCGCGGCGGCAGCACGCCCGACGACGACGTGCCTGATGCCGCGACCATCCGCCGCGTGCTGACCGAATCGCGCGAGCATCTGCTCGATACGCTTTCGCACTACGGTGACGAGCGGCTAGGTGAAATTCCGCCCGCGCTGGCCGCCCGCAAGCTGACGGTGCTCGACGTGCTGTACATCATCGGCTGGCACGAAGGCCACCATCAAGGACAGGCGCACATTACGCTGAATCTGTTTCTGAATCGACAATAGGACGGCTCGAAGCCTGCAACAGAAGAGGTTTGGGCACAAAAACCGGGTGCCTGGGTGCAGAGCGTCAGCGATGCCCCAGTGTGTTGAAAAGACGCATTGCCGCACGCAAGGGACGTCAAACGAAGCAATGGCGTTTGCAACTTCCCGGTCGATCAGCCGTAGCCTGATGTTTCTGGGGCATCGCTGACGCTCTGCACCCAGGCACCCCAATTCGCCTCAGCCGCCCCTCTTTGTCACCCGGCACGCATTTCATTTCGTCACCCTGTATTGGTGAGGAACGCTTGAATCTTCTCTGCCAGCCGCTCCCGAGCTTTCACTCGAAGCTGACATTCCCAGATGACGAGCACCTGCCAGCCGAGCGAGCGTAGCTGGCGGCGATGCCGCTGATCGCGGCGGCGATTGGCGGCGAACTTGGCTTCCCAGTATTCCACCTTGCTGGCCGGCATCGATTGCCCAGCCTGGCAGCGGTGCCGATGCCAGAAACAGCCGTGGACGAAAATCACTTTCTTGAGCCGCGGAAAGACTAGGTCCGGAGCCGGGCAGGCTGCGTACGTGCAAGCGGTAGCGGTAGCCGAGCGCGTGAACCATGCGCCGCACGATCATTTCCGGCTTCGTATCGGCGCCTTTCACCGCCCGCATCACGGCGCTGCGCTGCTCAGGCGTGAAAACGTCGGCCATGACGGTGGATACTCGAAAGATCTCGATGCGGACTTCGGCCAAAATCAAGGAACTGACAATTTGCAGCCGGCGCTAAGGCAAAATGCAAAATGAAAAATCGGAAGTCAATTCCTGCCATTTTGACTTTTGCATTTTGCGTTTTGCATTTTGACTTTCTTCCTGCTTCCCAGTCCGGCGTGGACCGCGGCGTGAAAGCTTCGCGCCACCTCCAGAAATCGAACACCCGCATCACGGAGTGCCGGCCTCGCTGTCGGCAAGTCCCAACTTTGCCAGATGCGGCAGCAAGTAATGCCTGGCAATCCATTCGATAACCGGCACGCAAACCGCATCGCCGAAGCCGAACAACGCCTGGTTCAGCCGCGTGTTGATCTGAAACGAATCGGGCACGCCCTGCAACCGGGCGCACTCGCGTGCGGTAAGCAGTCGCACGCGATATTGACCTTTGCCCGCCTTGAACAAAATCTGTCTGCCGCTGCCGCCCCGCGGCGTTCGTAAACAGCCTGCCAGGCCATCGACCCGCAGTTCGGCCATCGAACGTCCATTGCGCACGCGGCGAAAAGCGGCGCCATAGCTGAATTTCTTCCCGCCAATCATCTCGTCGGCGACGGCGCGGTGCCGCTGGCTGAGTTGCTGCATGAAGTAATCGGTCCGCTCGCGGTTCCACCAGGTCGGATCGTCGTCGGGCAGGTTCTCGAGAATCGACTCGAGATCGCAAGTACGCGGCGGCGGGGCAGGGAGCGACTCGGTCGCCCAGGGAAGCTGCGGGTGCGAATGAATAAAGTTGACGAGCGCCTCATTGCGGAAGGGCGACCGCTCCAGGCCGGACGCCGGGCGCGACGGTTCGGCGAGCCGTGCCACGACGAACAGCCGCAACCGGCTTTGGGGCACGAACCAGGCCGCGTCGATGAAGAACGCGTCGCAACTGTAGCCGAGGGCCGCCAATGCCAAGAGCGCGGCTTCGAAATCGGCGCCGCCGCGCGAGATCAAAAAGCCCGGCACGTTTTCCAACAGCACCAGCGGCGGACGCCGGATCCCGAGCTCGCGCAAGATGCGGACAAAGCCCCAAAACGCGCTCGACTGGCTGCCCGCCAGGCCGGCCCTCGCCCCGGCGACGGACAAATCGTTGCACGGAAACGACGCAGTAAACGCCTGGCAGTCGGGCAGGGCGGCGGCATTCAGTTCGTGGATATCGCCCAGGTGAAAGTCGCCGGCGCCGAAGTTGTCTTGGTAAATCTCCAGCTTGTCGGCATCGATGTCATTGGCGAAGGAAATCCGGAAACCTTGCCGCTCCAGGGCCAGTCGGACCAAACCGATGCCGGCGAAGAATTCGGCCACGGCGGGGCGTTGAGGAACTTCCGCAAGCCGGGAAGATTTCCGCCGCCGCTGCGTTTTGGGCTGGCTAAGAGCTTTGGGAACAACCGTTTGCGTGCCAATAGGTTTGTCGGCCATGACGAGCGGACCTTGCGCCGGGCTTCCTGCGGCGATACAACTGCAGCGGCCGACGCCGGCGGCAAGTCGCGCGCACTTCACATACTGCGATGATCTTAAGGCATGAGGCGCCGCATCTGCAATCATCGCACATCATCCGCCCGTTCGTCGCCTCAACCTGCTCACGGGAGCGCGCACGGTGGATAAGTGGTCGGCGGCATTCACTTTGCGACAACGCCCCCGCGACGCTTTCGACCGGCTGGAAACATCAGCGAACTGGCAGAGGCGCCCCCAGGCAATGACATGCCGTCGGCTGGCGCGGTAAGGCTGGAGCACGCCTACCAAACGTTCCGATCACGCGGATATAATCGTTTTCTCACGTACTTTGCATTGACTTCGTCCCCCGTTGTTTCTTATACTCATGCAACTCGATTGCATCTGGGGCGATTGATTGAGGATGGGTATGTCGCCGCTGAACCGCCGCCGAATTGCCTGGGGAGTAGCCGTCTGCTACCTCTGGGCCAGCGCCTGAGCGGGATGTGGCACAACCACGCCGGCGACGGTTACTGTGCGTCGGCCGCCCCCGAAGCGGAGCAGCACGCCGGATCGCACGGCGCCGGGCATTCGCACGGCCATAACCATTGCCATCACGCGCATGGCAAGGCGAGCGGCCATGTTCATGCGCTCGCGACAGATCAGGACCAAGGCGAGCGATGTCCTTCTTCGGACGACGACTGCGTGGTCTGCCGGTTCGTGGCTCAAAGCGCAGTGCGGCCTGTGCCGGCGCCTGAGCCTTACCGCGGCGAACAGGTCGCCGAACTCCGGCAAATTCTCCCCGCTGCGCCGCCGCCCGTCTTTCTGGCTTGCGGCCTGGCCCGCGCTCCTCCCGTCTGCGGCTGAAGACTCTCCGTTAGTGGGAATCCTCCTGCTCGCGTTGCGCTGCGCCAATCTAAGCGGCGATCAAGCCCTGGCGGCCAGCTCGATGCGCAAGGAGCGGACTGGAACTTCAAGCTTTGGCTGCGGAGTGCGCCGCGCGTTCTTGCAAGCGCGGCGGCTGCCCTACGATTCAGGAGCGAAAAGAATATGCGTATCTTGCGCAAAGCGTTCACACTGGTCGAGTTGCTCGTGGTGATCGCCATCATCGGCATTCTCATGGCGCTGTTGTTGCCCGCGGTGCAAGCGGCTCGCGAAGCGGCGAGGCGCACGACGTGCACCAACAACCTGAAGCAAATCGGCATTGCCATGCAGACTTATCACGACTCGGTGCGGCAGTTTCCGCCCGGTTATCTCGATCGCAATACCAACGCAAACATTACGCCGGACGGCGATCTTGGGCCGGGCTGGGGCTGGGCGTCCATGCTGCTGCCGTACATGGAACAGGTCAACCTGTACAGTCAGATCAACTTCAACCAGCCGGTCGGCTCAGGCGTTAACGCCGCAGTTTCACAGGTAGACCTGCCCGGCTTCCAGTGCCCGTCGGACCCCTACCGGATGCCCGTTCCCATCTACGACAGCAGTTTCTCGTCGCCCATCGCCACGGTGGCGCACGGCAACTATGTCGGGTGTAGCGGCTGGTTGGAGTGTTTCGATGGGGCAACCGGCAACGTCGTGCCCGGCGCGGGCGACGACGACATACCCGACGGCATTTACGGTCCCGGCGGCAGGGGAGTGTTCTGGCGCAACAGCCGGACGCGGATGGCCGACGTGCTGGACGGAACGACCAACACCATCCTGGCCGGCGAACGATCCGGCAACCATTCCCCCAGCACCTGGACCGGGGCCGTGCCGGGCGGGCGCTGCCCGGCGTGGATGGCGGCTATGCCGGCTGCTCCCAACTCGGCGCCGCCCGGCCCCGCCTATGACAACGCCGACTTTGCCGAGGCTCTGGTGCTGGCCCACTGCAATGCCACGCACGTGCCGAACGCCGATATTCCCATCTTTGACCCCGACACTTTCTACAGCTTCCACCCCGCCGGGGCGAACTTCGTGCTCTGCGATGGGTCCGTGAAGTTTATCAGCAGTAGCGTCAACGGCTCCGTTTACCAGTCGATGTCCACCATCGCCGGCGGCGAGGCCTACGGTGAACCCAAGTGAACGCCACATTTTTGTGCAGGAGTTCAAATATGGGCAAGCGAACGTCATGCGCCTACTTGCTTTGCGTCGCGCTGCTTTGCACGCTGGCGTCGTACGGGTGCGGCAAGGGCGAGAAATCGACGCCGGAGCTGATCGCTGACTTGAAGTCGCCGCAGGAGAAGGATCGCATCATTGCGATTCGCCTGTTGCCCGGGCACAAGGGAGACGCCGCTGAGGTCGTACCGGCCATGATCGAGGCGCTCAAAGACAAGAAAAGCGACGTTCGCTGGAGCGCCGCCATCGGTCTGGGCTACTTCGGAGAAGACGCAAGAGAAGCAATCCCCGCGCTTCAGGCGGCGTTGAAGGATCCCGACGCGCGCGTGCGTGAAGCCGCCGGAGTTGCCCTGTCTCGGATCAACCCGGCGCAGTTCGCCGCCCCGTCAAAGCAGCCGACTTCGCCCCCGCGGCCCTAGCGCGGCAACTATTCGCCTCCTCGATCGCTTGGCGGTCTTCAGGGAACCTTGATATTGCGCGGCGGAAGATCGTGGCGGTCATTTTTAAGGGGATAAGGGGACGAAGAGGAGGTGGGGGGATGAAGTATGAAGCGATAAGATTTCTAAAAACTCCGCTCTCCCTATCTCCTCCGCATCCCCCAATCCCCTTTTGAAGACGCCTCATTCCGTACCGCGCGGCGCCGCCCCGGTGACAAGCCAGCGCGGCGGTATGTTGGGTTTCATCGCTGGCTGCTTCATGTCGGCCGATTCATCGCTGGCTTGGGCGCTAAGACTTTGCAAAACCAACAGAGGGGGAAAGCATGGATTTGGCACGACGACGCCAGAGGCCGTCGAGGAGCGATCGGAGCCGTATTTTCCCGTGTGGGATGCAATCCAAGCATCCGCCGGCCCCACGTACCGAAGCACTTTAATGCGCGGCGCGCTAAGGTTTTGCCGTTGGCCCTTGGCGCCGGACGAGCGGCTTGGCCGCGCTGGCGAAGGCGCTATAATCGGAACGTGGCGGCGCCGTAAGGCCCGCGTGCCATTTTCTTTCCGACTCTCAACCAGGGCTCCTGCTTACGATATGCCAACTACCGTAAAACCGACGAATCTCCGCGAGCTGCGTGAAAGTGGTTGGGTCTCAAAAACGGTCAAACGGGAAATCTACGACAACTTCCTGTCCATGCTCGCCCAGGGCGAAGAGCTGTTCCCCGGCATCATCGGCTATGAAAACACGGTGATTCCCGAAATCAACCTGGCCCTGATCGCGCAGCACGACATGCTGTTTCTGGGGGAAAAGGGGCAGGCCAAGAGCCGGCTGATGCGGCTGCTGAGCCGTTTTTTAGATGAAGAAATCCCGTACATCGACCTTCCCGAAGCCCCGGTACACGACGACCCGTACCGGCCAATTAGCGGCGTCTGCCAGCGGTTTGTGGCGAGCGTGCCGGAGGAGCAAGTGCCGATCGCCTGGTGGCCGCGCGAGCAGCGGTATGCGGAACGCCTGGCCCCGGGCACGAAGTTCGCCGACATCATCGGCGAGATCGATCCGGCCAAACTGGCCGGCGGCACGAGCATGTCGGCCGAAGAGGCCTTGCACTTCGGCCTGATTCCCCGCATGCACCGCGGCATCTTCGCCATGAACGAGCTGCCGGAGCTCGACGAGCTTGTCCAGGTGGGATTGTTCAACATCCTGGAAGAGCGGGACGTGCAGATACGCGGTTATCCGATCAAGTTCGATATCGACGTGCTGATTCTGTTTTCCGCCAATCCGTCGACCTACAACCGCAGCGGCAAGGTAATTCCGCAGTTGAAGGACCGCATCGGCTCGGTGATCCACACGCACTATCCCCGCGAGCGCGATCAGGGCATCGTGATCATGGAGCAGGAGGCGGGCGTCGACCTGGGGGGCGACTTCCCGGTGTTCGTACCCTACTTCATGCGGCAGATCGTGGAAGAGTTGAGCATCGGGGCGCGGCGGTCGAAGTACATCGACCACCAGTCGGGCGTCAGTGCACGGTTCAGCATCGCCAACTATCGCACCATGGTCGCCAGCGCCCGGCAGCGGGCGCACGGCTGGGCGAACGGCCCGCCGTGCCGCGGATCAGCGACTTAGGGCATCTCTATTCGTCGTCGCTCGGCAAGCTCGAGCTGGACATGATGGGCAGCCATCAGATGTCGGAGCGGCAGGTGCTCGATTCGCTCCTGGCCGAAGCGATCAAGAACGTATTCGAGGAGTACGTCGACAAACACGGGCTCGAAGAGATCGGGCACATTTTCCGGCAAGGCGTGAAGATTGAAGTCGGCGATCTGCTCCCCTCGAGCGCTTACGCCGAGCGGCTCACCCGCGTGCCGCCGGCCTGGGACAAAGCCTTCGAGGTCAACGCCTCGACCGATGCCGCCGTGCGGGCCTCGTGCGTGGAGTTTGTTCTGGCAGGGCTTGTATGCCACCGACCGCATCTCGCGGGCGCAGCAGCATGGCACGATTGTTTATGAGACGTAGGGCGAGAGTCTCGCATGCACGGGAGCCACAATGATCACAGCCTCTGAATTGGCCGGGTTCTTCAAGGGACTCGCCGATCACGAAAAAGGATCGGCAATCTGGAATGAATGTCTGGACGAGTCGAAATAAGAATCGCGTCGCGATTAGAATGAACAAAGCGGCCTAGCGGCCTTAATCGCTGAGAATGCTGAAGCCTGAAGGATTAGGGCATGACAACTGACGTAGAAAAGCTCTACCAAGCGGCGTTAAAGCTTTCAGGAAACGAGCGGTACTATCTCGCCAGCCTGCTGATGGAGAGCGTCGAGGCCGAACGCGATCCTGACTACGAGGAGGCGTGGAAAGCCGAGATCGCTCGTCGCATCGAAGAAATCGACCAGGGCACGGTGACGCTGATTCCTTGGGAAGAAGTCAAACGCATGATTCACAACGTTCGCTACGGCAGCTAAGGCGATGCTCACGACATTCTCGCTACTCCAACCCGCCCACCAATCGAAGGTCGACGACACGCTTCCGCCAGACCCCATCCGCCTTGCGCGGATCGGTGAAGCAGATGGCAAACTAGCATCGCCTGCGCTCGTCAATGGGAAAGGCCCCATCCAGCTCGCCTGGATGGTGAATAAGATTCCGTCATGGCGGCGTCCAACTTTCAGATCTGCTTCACCATCCAGGCGAGCTGGATGGGGTCGAGAGAATTGCCTGGAACGCATAATTAGTTCGCCATCTTCTTCACCATCGAGGCAAGCTCAATGGGGTCGGCATGCATGCTTCTACGCTGCGCCGCTGCACGTTGAACTCCGCGAGCGACCGCCAACGGCGTCTCTCAATGTCGCGGTTCTGCCGCCTGGAGAGGCAAATCTCACGTCTCCCGAATCCGAAGGGACGAAACGCTAATGCCAACTCGTCAGCCGCTCGGCGGCATCATTCATACGTACCAGAAGTACGACCCGAAGACCTTTCCCAGCCCGACGCAGCCGGCGCCGGACGTGGTCTCGTCGGCGTTCGAACACATGCTGGCCTATGGCGATATGCGCGAGCTGACGGAAGAGGAACTGGCTCGCGCGGTGCATCTCGATGCCAGCCAGATCGCAGGTCTGGGACCGAGCCTCGATGCGCTGCGCGAAATGCTGCTAGAGCGGAAGCGGCGGATCCTGGAAACCTACGAGACCCGGCAGGTCCGCGAATCGGCCCGCCGCGAATATCGCGACGTCGGCGAAACGCTCAAGCCCCCCAAGCCGCTGCGCAGATTGTATGAAAAGGCGTTCGAGCAGGAGCAGCTTCGCGAATTGGAGCAAATCTGGTATCGCGCCGGCGGCGAACGCTCCGCCTTTGCCGGGCAGTTGCTGAAACTTGTCGAAAAGCTGAGCGATAAGTACCAGGTGGACGAACTGGCGGGCAAGTACGAGTTCACCGGCCGCCAGCCGCTGACCGTGCCGCAAGCGATTGCCGTCAAGGAAGAGTTGGAGCAGATTGACCAACTGCTGAAACAGCTTGAAGAAGCCGCCCGCACGGCCCAGATCGGCATCATCGACATGGAGCAGTTGGCCGAGTACGCCGAGCCGGGCGATATGGAACGGCTGGCGGCGCTGCAGGAGCAGATCGACAACTACATCCGCGAGCTGGCCGAGCGGCAGGGTCTGGAGCGGGGCAAACGCGGATTTCAATTGACGCCCAAGGCTTACCGGCTGTTTCAAGGCAAGCTGCTGGAACAGATCTTCAGCCAGTTGCAGGCCTCGCGCACCGGCCGGCATCAAGGCCCTGTGGTGGGCGAAGGCGCCGTCGAACTGCAACACACCAAGCCCTACGAGTTCGGCGACTCGGTCGCCAACATGGACATCCCCGCCTCGTTCACCAACGCCATGATCCGCGGCGGCGCCACGCTGCCGGTGCGGCTCAAGCCCGAAGATATCGAGATTCACCGCACGCGCAACACGCCCAAGTGCGCCACGGTGGTCTTGATGGACATGAGCGGTTCCATGCGGTACGGCGGGCTGTACATGAACGTCAAGCGGATGGGGTTGGCGCTCGACGGGCTGATCCGCCGCGAGTATCCCGGCGACTTCGTGCAGTTTATGGAGATGTACACCTTCGCCAAGCCGCGGGCGCCCGGCGAGATCGTGAGCCTGATGCCCAAGCCGCCGACGATCTATGATCCGGTGGTGCGGCTGAAGATCGACATGAGCCGCGAGGACATCAGCGAATTCCAGGTGCCATGGCACTTCACGAACATCCAGCACGGCCTGCAATTGTCGCGCAAGTTCCTGGCTGCGCAAGACACGCCGAACCGGCAGGTCATCCTGATCACCGACGGCCTGCCGACGGCGCACTTCGAAGGCTCGCTGCTGTACCTGCTCTACCCGCCGCACCCGGCGACCGAAGCCGCCACGCTGCGCGAAGGCCAGCTCTGCCAGCGCGAGAACATCACCATCAATATCTTCCTGCTGCAGAGCTGGTCGCAATCGCTCGAAGACGTGCGTTTTGCGCAGCGCCTAGCCGAATCGACCAAGGGCCGCGTGTTCTTCACCGCCGGCAAGGATCTCGACCGTTACGTCGTTTGGGACTATGTCAACCGGCGAAGATCGATCGTGTCGTAGCTCGTAGGGTGGGCACTGCCCACCACGCGCCGCGACACGGCATCAATAATGAGTTCGCCGCGTGCGATGAAAGCGCCCGACAACAGTTCTGGTGGGCAGTGCCCATCCTACGGCGCTTACTTCACGCCGGAGCCGGCCTCGACTTCCCGATCGGGTCGCAACAGGACGACGCCTTGCGAATCGCTGGCGGCCAGGAGCATGCCGTTCGATTCTTCGCCGCGAATGACCGCCGGTTCGAGGTTGTTGACCACGACGATCTGGCGGCCGACGAGCGCCTCGGGCTCGTAATGCCCGCGAATGCCGGCCACGATCTGCTTTTCCACCTCGCCGACCTGAATCTGCAACAACAGCAGCTTGTTGGCATTGGGATGTTCGCGAGCCGCCAGCACCTTGGCCACGCGCAGCTCCAGCTTGGCGAAATCGTCGTAACTGACCGGGGGTTTGGGTTCCATCGTTTGGCTTTCGATGAATGGGTCAAAAGGCGCGGCGGCGGTGAATTCGTCAACAAGGGGCCTATGCTAACGCTTTGCCTTTCGCTCCGGTAGGGCGGGGTTCATCGGCAAGGTTCAACGGGTAGCTCAGCATGCCTGAAGGTGGCTGATTTGCGGCGTAGGGAGCTGACTTTCCAAGGCAAAACTTGGATGTCGGATCAACCAGGGGGCTCATGCCGCCGCTGCGCCACGCCCTGGCTGCCGCCTCTTGAAGAACGCGGTTCCTTGAGATAACGTAAGTTGAAGTGGTTCTTATGGATAATGTTAGGGCGGCGTTAGGCGTACGGCTCCTTTCACGACGCGGCTGGCGTCCGAGCAGTCAGAGGCCGATGGCTCGTTTTTTTACATGTTGGACGGTCGTTTTGCTGCTTTCGGCGGCTGCGCCGGCTGGCGCATGCCGCAGAAGAGCGGGCCTCGGCCCGCAAGCTGCTACTGACGGGCAAATACGCCGAGGCGGAAGAGGCGTATCAGAAACTGGCCGCCACTGAGCCCGTTGCCGCCGCTCTGGGGCTCACCCGCTGCCAGGCAAGTACGGGTCAGCGCGAGCAAGCGGTCGCAACGTTGAATGCGGCCCTGGAAAAGCAGCCAGCCAAGAGCTCCGATGCGGCAGCATTGCAGGCCGAGTTGGCCCGGCTGGCGTTCGATCGGGGCGACTATCCGGCCGCTCAGCAGGCGGTGGAAGCGGCAGTGAAGGCCGATCCGGCAAACCTGGCGGCCCGCTGGCTGCAGGCGGAGTTGGCCCGGGTGTCAGGCAAGCTGGACGAGTCCGAAGCGGCCTGCAAGCGGCTGATCGATTATTACAACCAGCACGACGTGCGCTCGCCCGAAGATCTGCACGCCATTGGCCTGGCGGCCGCCCAGTTCGCCCGCTGGCGCCGCAACAGCAGCCAGTTTTCGTTCCTGGTCAACGAGCTCTATCCTGACGTGCTGCAGCTCGAGGAAAACTATTGGCCGGCGCACCTGGAGACCGGGCTGCTGTTTCTGGAAAAATACAACGAGGCCGAAGCATCGCGCAGCTTGAAGCAGGCGCTGGCAATCAATCCCAATGCGGCCGAAGTCCACGCGGCGTTGGCCGCGCTCGCGCTGCAGAACTTCCAGGTTGAAGAAGCGCGCCGCCTGATCGACCGGGCCGTAGAGGTTAACCCGAAGTTGCTCGAGGCTTATGTCTATCGGGCCGACTCGCACCTGACCAATTACGAGGCGGGCGAAGCCATCAAGGTGCTGGAGCAGGCGATCAAACTCAATCCTCGCTCCGAGCTTGCACTCGGGCGCCTGGCGGGCGCCTACGCGGCGGTTGACGGCGCCGACGACAAGCCGGAGCAGGGCGATCAGCCGGAGCTGGGGCGACTGGCAAAACTGATTTCCGAAGTCGAAGGGCACAACCCGCACGCCGGCCAGTTCTATTATTCGCTGGCCGCGGCACTGGAACTGAGCCGCAAGTTTCCGAGCGCCGCCCGCTACTATCGCAAAGCGGTTGAGCGGATGCCGCAGCTAACCGAACCGCGCGGCGCGTTGGGGTTGATGTACATGCGGTTGGGGGACGAGGTCGAAGCCAAGAAACTGCTCGACGAGTCGTTCGAAATCGATCCGTTCAACGTGCGCGTCAGCAACAGCCTGAAAGTGCTCGAAGTGCTCGACGGCTACACCGTGCTCGAGACGGAGCATTTCGTACTCAGGTTCGACCGCGGTCAGGACGACATCCTGGCCCGCTATGCCGCCAAGTACCTCGAAGACGAAGTTTATCCGCAACTCGTCAAGCACTTTGGCTACGAGCCGCCGGGCAAATCGCTGTTTGAGATCTTCTCGCAGGCCCGCAACACCAGCGGTCATGGCTGGTTCAGCGCTCGCATGGTCGGGCTGCCGTACGTGGGCACGGTCGGCGCCTGCGCCGGCAAGATGGTGGCCATGGCCAGTCCTAATGGCCTGGAAAAGAAATTCAACTGGAGCCGCGTGCTGAAGCACGAGTTCGTCCACGTGCTCAACTTGCAGCAGACGCACTTCAACATTCCGCACTGGTTCACCGAGGCGTTGGCGGTCCAGAGCGAGGGCTATCCGCGACCGCAAATGTGGGACCAGATGCTGGCCGAGCGCGTGCCCAAGGCGGACCTGTTCAATCTGGATAACATCAACCTCGGCTTCGTGCGGCCCAAATCGAGCTTGGACTGGAACTTCGCCTACTGCCAGTCGCTGCTGTACGCAGAGTGCATGCTGGCGGAGTACGGCGATGACGCGCTGGCCAAAATGCTGTTAGCCTATCGAGACAATCTCGACACGCGAGCCGCGCTGAAGCGTTGTTTCGGCGTCGAACAGAAAGCGTTCGAGCAGAAGTACCTGGCCTATCTCAAGCAGGTCGTCGCCGGGTTGAACCAAGAGGACAAATCGGCGGAGTTGAGCCCGTCGGAGTTGGAAAAGGCGTTGGCCGCCGATCCCGACAACGCTGACCTGCTGGCACAATCCGCCTACGCCCGTTTGCAGCGGAAGGCTTATCCCCAGGCGGCGGGCTTGGCGAAGCAAGCCATCAAATCGCAACCACAGCATCAATTGGCCACGTATGTCTTGGCGCGTTTGCAATTGCTCGTCGGAGAGACTAACGAAGCCGTCCGGTTGCTCGAAGCGTGTTTGGACCGCGAGGCGCCGCAAGAAAACGCGGTGAACCTGCTGGCCGGCTTGAAGTTCAAAGCTAAACAATACGATGAGGCGGCTCGCTTATATGAGCTCGGCGCCAAAAGCCAGCCGGGCAATCTGAAATGGACCAAACTGCTGGCTCGGGTCTATCTGACAACCGGAAATCCGGAGAAACTGGAGCCCCTGCTCGCTCAATTGGCGCACGCAGATCCGGACGATCTGGCCGTGCGAAAAAAGCTGGCGCAGTTGTCGCTCGAAGCCAAGGATTTTGCCGCCGCGGCGAATTGGGCGAACCAGGCAAACCAGATCGACGTACAAGACCCGGAGATCCATCGCACGTGGGCGGAGGCGCTGGCGGGAAGCAAGGACTTTTCACGCGCTGCCGAGGAATATGAAACGACCATTCGATTGTCGCCCGATGAACCCGGCTTTCGCGTCGCTCTGGCCGATGTCTGCATTCAAGCGGGCGACCGCCCCAAAGCGCGGCGAGTGCTGGAGGCGGCGCTGAAAATGGCGCCCGATCACCGCGGCGCCAAAGCCTTGTTGGAGAGTCTCGACCCTTGAAGCACGACGCCCCCGCAACCAACGATGCTCGTTCGTCCCAGCCGTCGCCTTCGTCGCCAGGTTCGCACGAGGCCGCGCGTCCGCCCGCCGAAATGAGCATCCGCCAGTTCCAGCAACTGATACGCGACATGTACCTGGAAAAGGACCTGGCCCGGGGCGTCGACGGTACGTTCATGTGGCTGATGGAGGAGATCGGCGAGTTGGCCAGTTGCTTGCGCAATGGAACGCACGAGGAACGCCTCGGCGAGTTCGCCGACGTGCTCGCCTGGCTGACGACCATCGCCAACGTGGTCGGCGTGGACCTGGCGGAAGCCGTGTCGCGAAAATACGGCGCCGGCTGTCCCGGTTGCGGGCAGATCATTTGCACGTGCGCCGACGCGGAGAAACCATGACCCTTGTCGATCAAGCGAACGACGCCGCGAATTGGCGCGGCGCCCAGCGCCTGGAAGCTTGCTGTTTGCCCGTCGGCCGCATCGCCGGGCATTGCCTCAGCGTCTGCGCCGCGCTGCTGTTGTGCATGGCCGCAACCGTGCGCAGTGCCGAGCCGCCCGCTTCGCAGCCGGAGCTGCTCTCTGAAGCGCCGCCGAAAGCCGCGTCAAAGGACCGGCGGTCGCGGCGCTCCAGGTGGGCTTCAACGACGTCTACCGGGTCGGCTGCTGGACGCCGGTCGAGGTGGTGCTGCATGGCGGCGCAGAGGCCCTGCACGGACGCGTCGAGCTGAGTCTGCTCGACGGCGACGGCATGGCCAGCGAGATCGTTTCTGACGAACTGACGCTGCCGGCGGGCAAGCAGACGCGCGTCTTGCTGTACGCCAAGTTCGGCCGGCTCGGCGGCAACGTGACGGCGGCCTTCAGCCGTGACGAAGAGATCCTTTTCAAGCGAGTGTTTACCGCCGGCGCCGACGCCGACGCGGACTTTTCGCTGGCGCTACCTTCGGCCGATCGGTTGATCGTGCAGCTTGGAGCTCCGATCGGCATCGAAGACGTCGTGGCCCGCCAGCGGAGAGACTCGCCCGAACGCGTCGTCCTGGTCGGCTTGGAAAGCGCCGGCCAACTGCCAACTCGCTGGTGCGGCTATGAAGGGGTCGACACGCTGGTCCTGTCTGCGGCCGAAGAGCAGCTTTACGCTGCCGTTGAAGACGGATCCCGAGTCGCTCTGCAGGTGCTCGAGGAATGGGTCGAAATGGGCGGACGCATCATCCTGGCCAGCGGCAACGACGCGCCCCGTCTGCTGGATCCGGAAAGCCCCTTGGCGAGGTTCGCGCCCGGCAAGTTCACCGAAATGCTGGCGACGCCCAGGACCGCCTCACTGGAGACCTACAGCGGCGTGACGTCACGGGTCGAAGTAACGCGAGGAGAGGGCATCCAGGCGATCCGTCTGGATGCGATGCAAGGGACCGTCGAACTGGGCGAAGGGGAGCTTCCGCTGATCGTCCGTGCGCCGCGAGTCTTCGGCCGCGTGACTTTTCTGGCCATCGATCTAAGCCGAAAGCCGCTCTCCCAATGGAGCGGGCGCGTGGGACTGGTCGAGCGGCTGCTGGGGCGTAAGCCGTGCCGCGGCTCCGACGAGGAACAAGACATCGGCCGCACGCCGGCCGTGCACCTGGGCATTACCGACCTGGCCGGACAGTTGCGCGGTGCGCTCGACCAGTTCTCTGAAATCGAGCTGGCGCCCTTCTGGCTCGTAGCAGGGTTGATCTTCGTCTACCTGCTGTTGATCGGCCCGCTCGATTTTTTCTTGCATCGGAACGTGACGCGTCGGATGGCCTTGAGTTGGGTCTCGTTTCCGCTGTGGGTGGTGCTGTTTATGCGCCGGGGCTTATTGGGGAGCGGGCCGCTTGAAGGGCGATAAGCTGCGCATCAACCAGGTCGACCTGGTCGACATTGACGCCGCCTCTCGGAACGTCCGCGGCACGACCTGGCTGAACCTGTTCAGTCCCGAAACGACCGAATACGACTTGTCGCTCGAGCCGCAAATCGCCGGACAGGAGGCCGGCGGCAAACGCGACCTGCTCTGGTCCTGGATGGGTTTGCCGGGGCCGGCGCTGGGCGGCATGGAACATGCCGCGGCGGGGCCGCGCGGCGTGTCTCAGCCGTATCGCTTTTCGCCGGAACTCGACGCCACGCTCGGCGTGCCGATACCCGTCTGGGCGACGAAAAGCTTTACGGGACGCTGGCGCTGTCGCGCCGCCCCCGGCGTGGAGGCGCAACTCACGGCCGGCGAGGACAACGTGGCCGAAGGACGGCTCACCAGCCAGTTGTCCGATACTTTGACCGGCAGCGTTCTGGTCTGCGGCCGCTGGGCTTATTTGCTGGGCGATATCGAGCCGGGCCAGTCGCTGCTGATCCGCCCGGGCGAGCAGCGAGACTTGCAAGCGGTGCTCAAGGACTTCAAACTGATTAAGGAAGAAGAGCATTTCGTCCAGGTTTCGACGCCGTACGACCAGGCCGGCTTCGACATTCGCTCGATCCTGCAGCAGATGCTGTTTTACGACGCCAGCGGCGGCCGCCGCTATACGGGCCTGGCGAATCGGTATCAGCACTTCGCCGACCTGAGCGAACATCTGGAGCTGGGCCAGGCTATCCTTTGGGGAGGAATGAAGCGCCAGGCCGCCGAACTGCAAAACGACGGCCGGCCGCTCGCTGGAGCGAGCGAGAGCCACTCAACCTTCTACCGCTTTGTCCTGCCGCTGGAGCAGAAATAGTTGTGATTGAAACTCGCGATCTGACCAAAAAATACGGCGATCTGTTCGCCATCCGCCAACTCGACATCAAGCTCGATGCGGGCGACGTGTTCGGCTTTATCGGGCCCAACGGTTCGGGCAAGACGACCACGATGAAGATTCTGGCGACGCTCTTGAACCCGACCTGGGGCGAAGCGTACGTCTGCGGCTATTCCATTTATACCAAACCGAAGGAAATCCGGCGGCTGATCGGCTACATGCCCGACTTCTTCGGCGTGTACGACGACATGAAGGTCATCGAATATCTGGAGTTCTTCGCCGCCGCCTACCGGATCAAGGGCGCGCAGCGCCGCAAGGCCTGCAACGACATGCTCGAACTGGTCGATCTGGATTACAAGCGCGAGGCGCTGGTCACGAGCCTGTCCCGCGGCATGACGCAGCGGCTCGGCCTGGCCCGCGTGCTGCTGCACGATCCGCAAGTCTTGTTGCTGGATGAGCCGGCGAGCGGTCTCGACCCCCGCGCCCGCATTGAAATCCGGGGATTGCTCAAACGCCTGCGAAGCATGGGCAAGACGATCATGGTTTCCAGCCACATCCTGCCTGAATTGGCCGACATCTGCAATAAGATCGGCATCATCGAGCGCGGCGAGCTGCTGGTGAACTCGGACGTGGACGAGGTCATGCGCCGCGTCCGGCGCCAGCCGGTGCTGAAGGTCGGCGTGATCGGCGACATGGAGGCGGCCGCCCGGTTGATCGAAGGACAAGAGGGCGTGGAAAAGGTCGCCTTGACCAACGGCGTGGTCACCGTCACCATGGCGGCCGGCGCCACCGATTACAGCGGCTTGCCTAGCGCCTTGATCGGCGCCGGGTACAAGCTGACGCTGTTCAAAGAAGAGGAAGTAAACCTCGAAACGGCGTTCATGGAATTGACCAAGGGAATTACGGCGTAACGGCGCCGATCTGCCAAGAGGGCCGCTTTGATGTCGGAAACTCAACACACGGTCTCCGTGTTGCCTTCCTCCGTGACGGCTGAAGTCGTTCGCAGTCAACTGGAAGCCGCGGGCATCAACACGACCACCGTCGAAGATGACGGCAGCTTTCGCTTGCTCGTCGACGAGGCCGACTTCGAACGGGCCATGAAGTTGCTCTTTCCGGCGCCGGAGTCCGTCGAAATACCGATGCCGGGCGCCGATACGGGCCAGCTTTGGTTCTGCGCGCACTGCGGTGAAGAGATCCAGCCGCAAAGCGACGTTTGCTGGGCCTGCGGCAAACCGCGTGCAGGCGTGAAGCCGCAGCCCAAGGCATCGTCGGCCGTCTCGTCTCCGCCAGCCCCCGCGCCCCGGCAACGGCGCCTCCCACCACACCGCCCCCAGCCTCCCAGCCCGAGGAAAAAACGCCCAGGGCGCCGGCTGGCAGTCAGGAACGTCCCGCACGGCGAGGCGCCGCCCAGACGCAATCCGACGCCGAGAAGAGCCCGCTCGCCAATCCGCTGGTGCTCGCCGGCGCGGCGTTGGCCGTCATTGTCCTCATTGTCTTGGCGTATCTGATGCTGCGATGAAGCTGGACTGATCGTTCAGCATCGAGGGGGCGCTTCCATGCGGTTAGTCACGGTCGCTTCGAGAACGACGTCCGCAGAAGCGCACATCGTTCGCGCGAAACTCGAAGTCGAAGGCGTTCGCGCCGTCGTTAACGATGAAATGATCGTTCTCATTCGCTGGGATCTGAGCAATGCCATTGGCGGCGTGAAGGTCCAGGTGGCTGAAGAAGACGCCGAGCGAGCGTTGGACGTTCTCGAAGCGGCGGCAGCCGCGCTGGCTGTGCGTCGTCTGCGGCGAAACCATCAACGATGACTTTCCAATCTGTTGGTCCTGCGGCGCCTCGCGGGAAGGCGAAGCCGCGCCGGATCCGGCCGGAAGCGACGAAATGGAAACGGCGCAACCGCCGCCAGGCGAGGCAGCCGCTTCGCCGGAGCGGACGATCAACGCGCCGCTTGAACTCGTTCGTCCTGCCGAGACTCACCGAGAGGAAAGCGATAATCCCTTTCAACCGCCGCTCGAGCGGGAAACCGCCGCGCCGCTTGAGGAACAGGCGCCCGAAAAACCCGATACGTCGGAAGGGGACGACATGGCGCTGTGCGCCTGGAGATCCGCCGCTTTCACACTCTATGAGTTTCCGCCTTTATTCTGCTTTTGCTCCGCCTGCTTGCTGTTCAAGCTCTCCTTTTCCGAACTGCCGCTGAGTCGTCAAGGAAAAGTCCGCTATCGGCTTGCGTGGCTCATTAACCTGGCGCTGGCGGCGGTTGTCGGCGTCCATGGCCTCTACCACTATCTCTGGTGGCGGCTCAATGCTTGAACTGCAACGACGTGAACTCGCGCACCCGGTTGGCAATCGCCGGTTCAACCGGCAGCCGCTCCATGCTGCTGGCGCCGTAAAAGCCGACGATGCCTTCGGTGCGGTCGAGGATATACTGGGCGTCAGACGGTTCGGCGATCGGACCGCCGTGACAGAGGACGAGAATATCGCTCTTCACTCTCTTGGCAGCGTCGTGCATGGCCTGCACTCGCTGCACCGATTCGTCGAGCGTAACGGCCGTCGTGGCGCCGATCGTCCCCTTGGTCGTCAGGCCCATGTGCGGAATGAGAATGTCGGCGCCCGCCTCGGCCATGGCCTTTGCTTCGTCAGGGTTGAAGGCATACGGCGTGGTCAGCAGGTCCATCTCCCGCGCCATCCGGATCATGTCGACCTCCAGCCCGAAGCCCATGCCGGTCTCTTCCAGGTTGACGCGGATCGTGCCGTCAAACAGCCCGACCGTGGGAAAGTTCTGCACGCCGGAAAAGCCGGCCTGCGCAACGTCTCGCAGAAAGAGCTTCATCACGCGGAACGGATCCGTACCGCAAACGCCGGCCAGCACGGGCGTGTGCCGCACGACCGGCAGCACCTCGCGGGCCATGTCCATGACGATGGCGTTGGCGTCGCCGTAGGGCATCAGCCCGGCCAGCGAACCGCGCCCGCCCATGCGAAAGCGGCCGGAGTTGTAGATCACCAGCAGATCGATGCCGCCGGCTTCCGACATCTTGGCGCTGATGCCCGTGCCGGCGCCGCCGCCGATGATCGGCTTGCCCGAGGCCACTTTCGCACGCAACCGGGCCGAGAATGTCTTCGCGTTTGAACAAGTTCATGCTTTTGCCTTCCCGCCGTCTTGGCTTGCAGCCGCCTTTGTCTTCATCAACTCCAACAGCGTCCGCACGGCCGCCCATGCAAACTCGGGATCATTGATATGCAGATCCAGTTCGAGCGTCTTCACGCCGGGGGCCGCCTCGCGCAAGGCCACGAACAATGCCCGCCGGGCCTCCGGATCGTCGAACGGTTCCCCTTGGCGATCGATGGCCGACACGCCGCGACGCGGCAAGACTGCGCAAACGGGCCCGGTCGCCGCGGCCAGTTTGCCGCCGATGTCGGCGCCGATCCGGGCATTTTCCTCGATGCTCGTGCGCATCAAGGTCACATTGGCGTTGTGGCGGTAAAACCTTCGGCCTTGAAATCGCTCCGGCACGCTCTCCGGCGCATGGAAGTTGACCATGTCCGTCGCGCCGACCGAGACCACCTGCGGAACGCCTGCGCGGCCGGCCGCGTTCAATCGATCTGGCCCGGCCGAAAGCATGCCGCCGACCAATTCATCGGCCAGTTCGGTGGTAGTGATATCGAGCACGCCGGCGAACAGGCCGTCGGCAATCAGCGATTCCATCGCTTGTCCGCCGTTGCCGGTGGCATGGAAGACCAGCACCTCGTAGCCGGCCTGCTCCAACAATTCCCGCGGCCTGCTCAACGCAAGGCGTCGTCACTCCGAACATCGACGCGGCGACGAGCGGTTTATCGTCGGCGCTCGCGTCTTCGTTCGGCAACGATACCATGCCGGCCATGGCCGCTCGCCGCGTTGCCCAACACCTGGCGGCTGATGCGGTTCACGCCAGCAAATATCGACCACCGAGTTGAGCATGAAGATGTCTTTATCGCCCACGTAATGCCGCACCTGGCCGGACGCCAGCGTGCTGACCATCAACTTGGGCACGCCCAAAGGCAGCATTCGCATGGCGGCCGTGCCGATCGTCGTGCCCGCCGAACCGCCGAGGGCCAACACGCCCGAGACTTTGCCCTCGGCATGCAAGCGCGCGATGAGTTGTGCGGCGCCATTTGCCGCGGCGCTGCACGGCGCGGCCGCGGTCTGCGGCGGCGAGCAATTCCGCGTGCGACGCGCCGGCGGCGGCGAACAGCTCTGCTCGCGAAATGTCGGCTGGCAGGGCAGGGGAGCCGAGACACCCGCAGTCCACCAGTTTCACATCTACGCCGGCCGCCTGTAGCAGCCCGCCGACATACGCGGCCTCTTGCCCTTTCGTGTCGAGAGTGGCCAGCAGGTAAACGCTCATCTAAACGCTCATCGGCGCCGCCGTGCCTAGTTCGCCATTGGCGACAAGCGGCACTTGCCCGACGGCTCGGTTATAGTCCGTCGCGGCGATTAATACCGCGCCAGATCCTTTTCGTCGGCGTCGGGGTGTACGCCGCGCACGACTTCCTGAGCCCGCTGCGTCATGAACCGCAATTCGCTGCCGATGGCGATGAACTGCATGCCTTGTTCGGCCCGGGCCAGCGCGGCCTGGGGATCCATGGTGTGCATGCCGGTCGGCGTGCCGATCTTCTTGCCGGCGGCGACGATGCGACCGAGCATCTCTTCCAATTCGGCGTCGGTCGGCTCGGGGCCATTGGGGGTTCGCATGTTGGCCCGCAGGTCGACCGGGCCGACAAAGATGGCGTCGACGCCCGGCAAGGCGTAGATCTGCTCGGCATTGGCCACGCCCGTCGGGCTTTCGGTCTGCAGCACCACCAGGATCTCGTCGTTGGCGCGTTGGAAGTACTCGCCGGCGGTGGTGCCGAAATTCATGGCGTGCATGCCGCCGCCCAGGCTGCGGTTGCCGACGGGCGGATACTTGGCGGCCCGAATGGCGATCTGCGCCTGCTCGACCGTGTCGACCATCGGCACGACGATGCCCCAGGCCCCGGCGTCGAGCACGCGCTTGATGTAGTCGTGGTTGCCCTTGGGCACGCGGGCCAGCGGCACGCAGCCGGCGTCGGCGATGCAGCCGAAGATCATGGCCGCCTGCGACCAGTCAATGGCCGAGTGTTCGATATCGAGCGTCAGCCAATCGAACCCCATCCGCGCCAGGACGCGCGTGGCGTACAGGTCGCCGAGCGACAGCCAGGTGCCGAAAGAGGGTTGGCCTTCACGGAGTTTACGTTTGACGGGATTGGTTCTCATGCAGCGGGATTCCTGAGGCGGGCTGGAAGCAAGGGCCAGGCGGCGCATGCCGCGGCGGCGGCCCTTATTCTTGAATATCGCGGGCGCGATAGCAAGGGCGGGGGGCGAATGCCCTTCCTTTCGCCGACGTCGCATTTCAGTCGGAAACCTGATCCGGCAATCGTCTGCCGCCATATTCGCTCACGACAGCAGCTCTACGTTCTTAATATCAAAAACCAGGACGGCGTTTTCAGGCACAGTTGCTAACGCTGGGTCACGATAACAGAGATGCGGGCTGGCCCTGAACCGCCTGGCGCCGCCGACGCGCATGCCCTCCAGGCCATATCTGAAACCCGCCACCAGTTCTCGGTCCCCCACGGTGAATATCAACTCCTCGTTTTGCGAGATTAATTCGCCTTGATTGAGTTGGATGTCGTACGCGACCCGCACCTTGTCGCCTTCCTTGATCTCCGGGCCGGAACCGGGAATATCGGAAATGATTTTAATGCCGCGTTTTGACATCACTATCCAACCTTGTCGTCGCCGAAAGCAACAAACCAACTTGAGTCGGAAGTTCGAGCGTTTCCGTCTCGGTTTCGTCTCCTTTCAAGATAAAAGGCGTAGCCCGATTCCCGTGAGAAGGCAACTCCACTAACTCTCCGGGCCGCCATCGCAAGTTCGTCTAGCTTTGCGGCGAGGCATGGCTGGCGTCGCCGCGAACCTGTCAGCTTCTGTTTCGAACAACAACCTGATCGGCTGTTGCGAGGCGCAAACAGCAACGCGATCCCCTATCATCGGAAACTCGCGAGAAACTTCGCGGCGCCACAACCGGCCTAGCTTTCCCGTTCGCCTTCCTTCAACGGCGACGGCAATGCGGGCGAGGCGCCGCGCAGATCTTACGTCCTGAAGCCGCTTGCCGAATTCGGGCATCCTCGAGAATGGCGACAATGTTACCGCCAAACCGCTCAGCCATCGTTCGTCGCGTTTGATGAATCTCTTCGATAACAGGGTCGCAACTAGTCTTGTTTCGGATCATCGCCGAGCATTTCTTCTGGTGTACAGATGACGGGAATTGGCAGCCTGAGTTCGGTTAGCAGGTCGAACTCAAGGTCTGCCATACTTGCACATGCGATCGCCCCTTATCTCCAGCGGCGGCGCCGATTAGAATCAGGACAAGTACCCGTTGTTTAGCCCTATCGCCTGCCCGAGTTGTTCAGTCCAACCCCTCAAGAGTCCCCATGTCCGAGTTCGTCACCGTAGCCAAAGTCGGCTCGATTCCTGAAGGCCGCGGAGGAACCTACGCCGTCAACGGCCGGCTGGTGGCGGTGTTTCTCACCGGCGGAGAATATTTCGCTATCGATGATTTGTGCCCGCACATGGGCGCCTCGCTCGGCGCGGGCGAGGTCTGCGACGGCGTGGTCACGTGCCCCTGGCACGCCTGGCGGTTCAGCGTTACCGACGGCACGTGGCGCGATAATCCGAAATTGAAGGTCGAGCACTTCGAGGTCCGCGTCGAGGGGGAAGATATCCGGGTCCGCGTGCCGGAGAAGAATACGGCCTGAGCGGCGCGAACTCTCCGTCGCGCCGCACCTGTTGACGGCAGCGACTCGCTGCTTATTCCGGCTGCTTGTTGCCGATCGTGCCGCTGTCCTGCGTGCCGGAGGCGGGCCGCATGGTGGTCGTGTTGGTGACGGTTTGTGCCAGCTTCTGCCCCATCACGTCGATGGAAGTCTTCATCTTGCTGCTCAACTTCAGGTCGACGATCTGGCTGGCCTCGGGATCGTAGTAAGCGACGCCGTCGGACGACTGGTCCTCGATGCTGACCTGCGCCTTGGCGTCGGCGTCTTCCGCCAGCTTTACGTTCAGCTTGATGCCGATCTTGGCCAGCCGGCGTCCTTGGCGATCCTCCAACCCCTGGTAGACGTAGGTCGACTCGGTCTGCTGCTTGCCGACCGACGCATCGACCACCTCGGCCTTGCTTTGCCACTCGTCTCCTTCAACGACGGCTTCCGGCGAAAACTGCAAGGTTCCGGCGCCAATCATTTGCTTCAAATTGCCTTCGGAAAACATGTTGGAGAGGGGCCCCATGCCGGGAGTGTTCTTCAACTTTTCCGACATTTCTTTCGGCAGCTCGACGTCGCTGACCTTGCCTGCAGCGCTCATCTTCAACCTGACAGGCTGCTTGACGACCGCTTCGAACATCGGCGAGAGCAGCGCGGCAAGGCCTTCCGGCTTCCGGTCCGAATCGGAATCGTAGCTGACGTCCGCGCCCGGCGCTCCGCGGAGCTTCATCTGCAGGCGATCGATGGTCTGCGTCATGTCGGCCGTTCCCTGGTCGTCGACGGATGCAACCGCCCAGGTTAGATCCATCGTCTGCGTCATGGTCATCCTGACCGACTGGCCCGCGACGTCCATGTCAATGACCATATCCTGCACGATCCGGTACTTCGTCTTCTGCCCTTCGGCGAACTTCCATTCCAGCTTGATCGGCGCGGCTTGAGCCGCGGCGGCGCCGAGCAGCGCGAAACAGGCCGCGAAGAGCATCCCTGCGGTCTTGCTTCGTCCCCACGGGCTGAGCATGTGAAGGCTCCTTTGCATTTCGAGGTGTTCAGGGGCGGTCGAGTTTGAACGCCCGCCGGCACGAGAGCGAGCAGGCAGCCCAAGCCGCTTCCGCATTAGTTTAGCTTGTAGGTACGATCCGCCGGAAAAGCGAAAACGCGGAACGCCTTCCATCGGATTCTACCCGGCGACGCGGCCGCGGGTTTTCCGTCTTCGCCCAAAAGGCGACGCGGCCGGCCTATCGCCCGGCGATAATGCCGTCGTCAGGCGTCCATCATGGCATGAATCGAGAAAAAACGCTACTTCGGCGGACGGCGGCAGGCGCTCGTTGCGAGGCAGGGAAAAAACCGCTCCGCCGTCAGTTAATCTGCCCTTGCCGCTCCAGGCGTTTGTAGTGCACCAGCGAATAAACCACAGACGCCAGCGCGGCGGCTATGATCAAGGCAAACGGAACGGCAAACGACAGCACCTGGCTCAACGCGACCGCCGCAACGGCGCCCGCCGCTCCCGCCAGCACGAACAGCCAGGCCGCCAGCCGATGCGTGTCGATCCAGACACGCTCGCTGGCCAGCGTCCAGGGGGTGCGAATGCCGACAAAGAAGTTTCGACGCACCTTGCCCAGCACGTTGCCGATCACGGCCAAGGCCAGGCAGATGCCGGCCATCATCGCCCGGCTGATATCGACCGGGCCCGACCAGGCCGCCCACAGCAGCAGCCCATGGATGTAGGCCAACAACAGCAGCACCGCGACCCCAATGAACTGGTAGGTCGGCCGGAAGGTTTCCACGGCAAACTGACGAGGCGAGAGCCAGGGCAGGGCGAGAAACAACAGAAACGCTCCCAACATGATGCCGGGGGTGAGAAACAACGCCCACCACTTCGCGCCGTAGCCGTCGATCTCGCCGTGAATATTCCAGTGGGTCGGAATCTGCTCCGGCAATTGCGGATAAGCCAGCGCCGCACTCAGCCAGGCCAGGGCGACCAGCGATGCCGAAACAATCCACCCGAGTCGGGTCATGACGACTTGCTCCGCTTCGACGGTTTCTGTTTGTTCCCGAACAGATCCCACACCCAGGCCAGGACGTCCTCCATGACCGTGGTATTGAGCGAGTAGAAGATTTGCTGGCCCTCGCGGCGTTGGCGCACCAGCTCAGCCTGCTTCAGCACGGTAAAGTGATGCGACATCGAGGGCTTGGTCATCTCGAATCGCTCCGCCAACTCGCCTGCGCTCTGTTCGCCCTGGCTGAGCAGACGCAGAATCTCGCGACGCGTCGGGTCGGCCAGAGCCTTGAAAACCTCGTTACTCATGAGAGGCCAAAAGATCTTTAATTAGACAACTGTCTAATTATCTGAACCTTGCCCCAAGAGTCAAGAGAATCTATCCGCCGGCAGGAGATTGACCTCGGCGCAAGGTGATCTCTATGCTCTGTATGCTCGAACAATCACGTTTTGATCTACCTTCTTCCCTTGCTCAGATTGCGCCATGTTAGCTCGCCGCGTGCAATACTTTACGGAGTCGGTCATTCGCGAAATGACCCGGTTGGCCAACCAGTACGGCGCGATCAACCTGGGCCAGGGCATGCCCGACTTCGACACGCCGCAGGAGGTCAAAGACGCCGCCTGCAAGGCGATCCAGGACGGCTTCAATCAATACGCCATCACCTGGGGAGCGCCGGTGCTGCGGCAGGCGATCACCGAAAAGGCGCGGCGATTCAACGGCATCGACTGCGATCCTGACCGCAACGTGACGGTCTGCTGCGGCGCCACCGAGTGCATGATGGCCACGATGCTTGCGCTGGTCGATCCGGGCGACGAGGTCGTTGTGTTCCAGCCGTTCTATGAGAACTACGGCCCCGACGCCTTGCTGACGGGCGCCAAACCCGTATGGGTGCATTTGCACCCGCCGCACTGGCAATTCGATCCCGACGAATTACGGTGCGCGTTCTCGCTGCGCACGAAGGCCGTCATCGTCAACACGCCGAACAATCCGACGGGCCGCGTCTTTACGCGCGAAGAGCTGGGGCAAATCGCCGAGCTTTGCCAGGAGTTCGACGCTTACGCGTTGGCCGACGAGATCTACGAGTACATCCAGTACACGGACCGACCGCATATCAGCATCGCCACGTTGCCGGGCATGGCCGAGCGGACGGTGACGATCAGCGGGCTCTCCAAGACGTTCAGCATGACGGGTTGGCGGCTGGGCTATTGCTTGGCGTCGGCGGCCATTACGGACGGCATTCGTAAAGCCCACGACTTCCTCACCGTGGGGGCTCCGCATCCGCTGCAGATAGCCGGCGCCGCTGCGCTGATGCTGCCGCAAAGTTATTTTGACTCGCTGCGCGAGTCGTATCGCCGCCGCCGCGAGATCCTGCTCGGCTACTTGCGGCAAGCCGGCTTCGAATTCCAGGAGCCCGAAGGCGCCTACTACGTGATGACCGACGTCGAGGCGCTCGGCGGAACAGACGATACCCGGTTCGTGCGGCAGATGATTCGCGAGATCGGCGTATCGGCGGTGCCGGGCGGCAGTTTTTACGCGCCCCGTTCGCAGGGCCGCACGAAGGTCCGCTTCATGTGGGCCAAACGCGACGAAACCTTGCACCAGGCAGGCGAGCGGCTGCTGCGGTTGAAGCGTTGACGCCGCGATCTCTTGCGGTCCGCGCACCGGCTGCAGGGAGCGCGTACCGCTTCTTCGGCGTGAAGAACTTCTTGAGTCCTTCCAAGGCGGCGTCGCGAGTCTGGTCATCGGAGCCGGGCGGCGCCTCGGTTTTTTTGTCGGCCGCTTGTTCCGCCGCGGCCTTCTCGGCCGCCAGAAACTCTTCCAGGCTGGAGATCGTCGTCGAATGCGGATTGGCCTTCGGCGCATCGGGTTCGTTCAGAAACTCCAGCACGTCCAACGGTTCGGGCACATTGTGGGCCGCTTGCGCGGCTTGTTTGACGCTCGCTTCGTTTGCCGGCGCCTCAAGGTCGCCTCCTCCGGCGTGTAGAGTGTCGGAACCCGACTTGCCCAAGACCGTGTCTTTGCCTGCGCCGCTGCCGCCTGCCGGCGCGGTCTTCCGGATACTGATGATGAAGGACAGCGGCCCGACCTGCAGTTTCTGCCCGTCGTGCACAGCCTGCTGATTGAGCACGCGCTGTCCATCGACGAACGTGCCGTTGCGGCTGCCATAATCGCGAATGAACGCCCCGTCGCGCTCGACCAGCAACGCGCAGTGATAGCGGCTGATCTGTTCGCTATGGGCGCGAAGATGACAATCTTCGGCGCGACCGATTAAAAAACGAGAGCCTCGGACCGGGATTTCCTGGCCGGCATTTTTGCCCGACGCAACTTGCAATAAGATCGCCATGGTTGCTCTGCTTCACCGAGCGAACGATCTGCGCTCTGCACGCGAAATCCGCCGAGCGGCGCCGTGCGTCAAGTCGGCAGAGCGCACGCTCCCGCCTTCTTCATCCGATTCCATGGAACTCGAACATGCCGCCCCGTTTCCATCGAAGGGCCGCCTTCGTACTGGCGACGCACAGGTCGCTGTGCGCGCTCATTGAACGTAAAAACGGCGGACATGTCGAGCTAAATCCATCATGCGCAACGCAGAATTCTCGTGCGACATTTGCGTTTTGTTAGCGATTGATGTGGCTTATTAGCGGACCATTAGATCTGCGTTAATGAGCCCCGGCATCAGGGGATCCGCCACCCGGCCGTCGGCATTACTTGGCCCTTGGGCGGCGCCGCCCAAGGGCCGGCATTTATGACTCGCCGGCGCCGCGATATGATGATCGCACGCCGCTGTCCCGCGCCGGTGCGGGACTTCGCCGCGGCAGTGACCGCGCGGATCAGGGAATCTCATCGCATGGCACTGCTCATCGACGGATACAATCTGCTGCATGCTTCGGGCATTCTGGGTGGCGGTATCGGCCCGGGAGGGCTCCAGCGTTCGCGGCTGGCGCTGTTAAACTTCCTCGCCGAGTCATTGCCGTCAAAATCGCTGCCCGGCACGACGGTCGTTTTCGATGCCGCAGCGGCTCCGCCGGGGTTGCCAGACACGCTGCATCACCGCGGCATCACGGTTCGTTTCGCGCGGCACTATGAGAGCGCCGATGCGTTAATCGAAGAACTGGTCCGCAGGGATAGCGCTCCGCGCCGCTTGACGGTCGTGTCCAGCGACCACCGACTGCATCGGGCGGCGCGACGCCGAAAAGCCAAAGCCGTCGACAGCGATCAATGGTACGCACAGATCGCGCGACAGCGTTCGCATGCGGCTCGAGCTCCTGCACGAGAAGGTCGCAAACCTGAGGCGTCGCAAGCGGCAGACGAAGTCGAATACTGGCTTTCGCAGTTTTCCGACCAGGATCTCAGCCAGCGGGCGGCCAATTCGGAGAATCTTCCCGCCCGGTTATGCTGAGCAAATGGAAGACGATTGAGCCCAAAGTTGGTCTGCGCCATGCCGCCGAGTAGGCGGCTCACGCCACGCCGTTGAGCGGTAGGCGCCGCCTCAGAGCGGCCCGTACCCGCCGAAGTCCAAGGCGAGGAAGTCGGGCAACAATCTCCGAAGCCGTCGCCGGCCCCTCACCGACCCCCTCGCACGAGCTAATTTATCCATAAGTGGCGCCAAATATATTCGCTTAATGTAACTTTAGTTATCTGCGCGTTCCGAGTAAGATAAGCGCTGGAACGGCAGACAGTTGAGGCGACGCCACATCACCCGCCGCGAGTCGCAGGGCTTCGGCGCGGGCGGTTCTTCTGGGTGATCGCTGACCTCTCCCGTCAGCAGTAATTCACCACAGCGTCGTCCGCGGGCCAGAGCCGGGCGCACGCTCTCCCCCCGAAGCAACTGGCGGTTCGCGGCTCTCAAGGGCGCGAATCCGAGGTGGTTTATTGTTTTCGGTCAACCGGTTTCAGCGCGACTCGGCAGAGAGTCCGTCGCGTGTTTCTGATCCCCATGCTCCCGTTGTCTAGCTTCAAGGAACAGTCCGCATGTCGAAACGTCTCGGAAGAAGGGCTTTCACCTTGGTCGAGTTATTGGTCGTCATTGCCATCATCGGGATTTTGATCGCGTTATTGTTGCCTGCGGTGCAGGCGGCGCGCGAGGCGGCGAGACGTACTGAATGCACCAACAAGCTGAAGCAAATCGCTCTCGGCCTGCAGAACTATCACGATATCAACCGGGCCTTTCCGTACGCCTCGACGTACGTCAGCCCGAACGCCACGAAGCACACCTGGGTCGAGTTGATTCTGCCGCTCGTCGAGCAAACCGCGCTGTACAGCAAGTTGAACTTCTCCTACGGCAACGAGGCGACTCAAAACATCGCACTGCACACGGCGCAATTGGATTTCCTCGTTTGCCCTTCGAATCCGCTGGGACGGCAGAATTTTCCGATCGGAGCCACGCTGTGGGCCGAATCGAACTTTGCGCATGCGGGGCTCGATTATCCGCTTTGCGCAGGCACCATTCGCCCTGACGGCCCCACTCCGGATTGCCCGAGCGACGGCTCGTTTTGCATCACGGAAACTTCGAGCACGCAGACTTGGGGAACCTTCCAGCGCGGTCCCGGCGTTTTCAACCGCAACGCAACAACAACGCGTTTTGCCGACGTCACGGACGGGACCAGCAACGTGTTCCTGGCCGGCGAGCGTTTGGCTCAGCAGTGCAACTGGGGCGGAGCGTTGACATGGAACTTTCCCCTGGCCTTCATGGGCCAGAAGCCTAACAGTCCTACGCGCAACAGCGTCATCACCGACTACAAGCGCAACTGCGGCTTTTCCAGCCAGCACCCCGCCGGCCTGAACATGGCGTTGTGCGATGGCTCCGTTCGCTCCATTCCAGCCACGATTGACTTTGTCATCTGGTGCCGCTTGGGGGATAAGTCGGATGGCAACAGCGTGTCTGTGCAGTAGCCTCAAGCCCCAAGGAGTGCCTACGATGATGTCGCCACCAGCGCTGCAGCGAAGACGACCGCGGTCATTGCCCTACTGGCCGCGGCGTTCACAACCGGCTGCAGTTCGAAACCCGAAGCCCCGATCCCGCTTTCCAACGTGAAAGGCGTCGTGAGCTACCAAGGCCAGCCGCTGGCAACGGGAACGATTTCCTTCATGCCCGTAAACGGAACCAACACGGCGAGCAGCGAAATCGTCAACGGCGAGTATTCGCTAAGCACGTTCACTGCAGGCGACGGCGCGCCCGCCGGCGAGTACAAAGTGGCCGTCACGGCTTGGACCAAAATGCCAGAGATGGGCGTCGAGGGAGTGCCGTCGGTGCCGCGCAAATACCTCGATCCGAACCAATCCGGCTTGACCGCGACGATTTCGCAAGAGGAGTCGCAAACGATTGATTTTCAGCTACAAGCGGAATAAACGCATCTGCGAGGCGTGCCGCGAGCAAAAACTTGTCGGGCGCCGCGGCGCCAGTTCGCGCGCCGGCAAGCAATACAGCCCTGCGAGCTGAGGGGAGTGCCTGCCTCCGTGCGCCAGCCCTGCTCGCGTCTTAACTCTTGGAGCCTAGTCTCAGAGCCTTGTCGGAAATGTCCTTGCGGCACCAGGCGCCATCCCAGCGGATGGCCTTCACGGCCGTATAAGCCTGCAGCTTGGCGGCCGAAATGGTGTTGCCCAAGGCGGTGACTCCCAAGACGCGCCCCCCGTTGGTCACTACCTGGCCCGATGCCGTGGCCGTGCCGGCATGAAACACCTTCACATCGGGTACCTTCGCCGCCTCTTCCAGGCCGCGGATCGGCCGGCCGGTCTGGTACTTGCCCGGGTAACCTTCGCTGGCCATCACCACGCACACCGCGGGACGCGGGTCCCACTCGAGCGGCTCCAGGCGATCGAGCCGGCCGTCGATGGTCGCCTCGAACACTTCGACCAGATCGCTCTTGAGCCGCATCAGGATCGGCTGGCACTCGGGGTCGCCAAAACGGACGTTGTACTCGAGCACCTTCGGTCCCTGGTTGGTGAGCATCAGCCCTGCGTAGAGAACGCCGCGGAAGGGCCGCGCGCGCGCGTTTCATGGCGTGGATCGTCGGCACCAGCACGTGCTCTTCCGTCCAGCGCAGCGCGGCGTCGTCCAACAAGCGGCGCCGGACAGTAGGCGCCCATGCCGCCCGTATTGGGCCCCGTGTCGCCGTCGCCGGCCCGCTTATGGTCTTGCGCGGGCGGCAACGTGACGATGGTCTGACCATCGCTGATGGCCAGCACGCTGGCCTCCTCACCGTCGAGCCGCTCCTCGATCACGATCTGATTGCCGGCGTCGCCAAACTCTTTGGCGCGGCCGATGCGGTCGACCGCCTCCAGCGCTTCGGCCCGCCCGGAGCAGACCATCACCCCTTTGCCCGCAGCCAGACCGTCCGCCTTGACCACAACCGGCACGTCTTCGCGTTCTTTCAGGAACGTGACGGCGCGATCCGCCGTGCGGAACACGCGGTAATCGGCCGTCGGCACGTCCGCGTGGCGGAGCAGGTTTTTGCAAAAGACCTTGCTGCCTTCTAACTCAGCGGCCGCCTTGGTCGGCCCGAAAACCCGCAGCTTTTCCGCAACGAAGGCGTCGACAATCCCCGCCGTCAGCGGCGCTTCGGGGCCTACGACGGTCAAGCCGATTTGGTTTTCTCTGGCAAAGCGAATCAGCTTGGGAAAGTCGGTGGCCGGGATGTCGACGTTTTCGGCTTCCGTCGCCGTGCCCGCATTGCCGGGCGCGACAAACACCCGCTCGACGCGCGGGCTCTGCGCGACTTTCCATGCCAAGGCGTGTTCGCGGCCGCCATTACCGATAATCAATACGTTCATGAATTCACATCGTCTGGAAAAAAAGCGGTAGTCGGCATCGGCGCCCTGACGAAGCCGGACGCGCTTCGCCGATCTAGTTGCGTCGCCTCGCCGCTGTCTAGGTTGCCATTAGCCCTGGATCTTCCACTCCCGGGCGCCATCCTCCCCAACTCCCACAGAGCTTTCGGCGAGAACTTGCCGTGAGGGCCGCCAAGGGTATCTAGATTCTACCGGCGCCCGCCGGAAAGTGACCAGGGGGCTACGTCCGAGACGGCGTTAGCGCCCGTGATTTCGCGTCGAATTGCGACCTGGCGTTACCGGTCCCTCAACGCCTCTTCCTGAATCGCCGCCAGCACGGCCAAATACGGCTCTAAGGAGATTCCATCGACGCTCGGCTGCTGCAACCCCGTCACGCCGTCGACGGCGCCGGCTTCGAAGACCATCGTCTCGATTAGCCGGCGGTGCGATGCGATATCCCACAAGCGGATCACTTCGGACCGCTTGCGCAGCACCGCCACGGCGGCCCCCAAGGCATAGGCGCCCCAATTGCTGATGCCGGCCAGGACCAGCCGCTGGACGGCGATCCGGCAGGCAATCGCGCCGGCCGGGCCGCGGGCGATCGCTTGCCGCAATGTCTCCCAGGGAATGCAGCCCATGCCGATCTCGTTGCCGCCGTCCGCGACCGCCACGGTTTCTACATCCGGGCGGCGGGCCGCGACGGCTTCAAATAAGCGATGGATCGGCGCCGTGTGTTCGTCGATGACGAGCCCTCGCATGTTATGGCAACGGTCCCGGTCGGCGGTCGGCACTCCGCGTTCGAAAGCTTCCCGCGGCGGCGGTCCTTGACGGTCCTGCGCGGCGAGCGAGTCGGGCGTGTGACTCGGCCCCACGCGCTCCACCGCCGCCAGGTGCGAGAGCCGTTGTCCGCGCGACGAAGACAGAAACTCCTCAATCCAACGATCGGCGCCGCCGGTTCCGCCGCCGAGAGGAAACTCGAGCAGTTCGGTTCGCTCGAGCCGCCATTGATCGAGACCTGCACGTAACAGCGGAGCGCCGTACGCGTCGCTGATCAGCACTGTCTCAATGCCAACGGCCTCCAGCGCCCGAACCAGGTACAGGGCGCCCGGCGGCCCGTCCGTTTCCGCTACGGGCGGATCGTGGGCGAGAATGACAAACCCGGTCGCGACTGCGACGCAAACGCCCCGTTCCGCCAGACTGCGAGCCGCGCTCTCCAAGCCGCCATAGGCCAGCAGTCCGCCGCCATCGCGAAACAGCGTCAGCCCTCGTCCGCCTGGATCGCTTCGCACAAGCATTTCTAATGCGTGCCAGTCCATTGCAGTGCCAAGCTCTCCTGGACTTCGGCCTTGGTTCCGATAAAAACGACCGGCTTACGATATTGTCACATTCAAGACATTGCCAGCTTCCTGACGAGAAACGATCCAACGGCCGTTCGCAAGCCCTGGGAGGCGACGAAAGTCCGCCTGTTATTTCATCGAACTCTTCCGTTCTTGAGCGTTCCAGGCGGGCAACTGCACGCCCTCTCGTCCGTTGTTTGCAAGCGACGCGGCGATAAATATCCGAGAGGGATTTTCCCCGGCGATGATGCGCGTTACACTACGCGACTTAACGCGGGGCTGTTGGCGTTGCGGGGGGTCGTTCTCTTGCTTGAGTGCCGGTCGCGGTCCCGTGAGCTTCAAATCAGTCCGGTCAGTTCGCCTCAAACGGCGATTGCCCCGTTCTGGTTCTGCTCGGCTGGCGCGTCTTTCGAGCCCGAGCAAAACTGTCCGGCATAATACAAGCCGGGTGGTTGACAACGGCATGGTCCGGGTTAGAAAATTAACGTAGTTCGTGAAAAATGTCACAAGAACCCCTCTAGCAGCGTATGCAGTGTGAGTTTTTCACGTTTTCTCAGTGGTTCGAGCCTCTGGTAGAACTGCATGGCAGAAAAGAAGAAGATGTCGGTGGCCGAGATTTTGGCCGCCGCGCGTAAGCGAGATGGCAAAGGCGGGGGCGACCCTGCCGAAAAAAGTGCTCCGGAGCCGCCAGCCGAGACGGCCGAGACGGCTCCCGCCAACGAACCGGAAACCGTAGCGGAGCAGTCCGCTGCGCCCGAACCGGAGGCGAAGCCGGCCAAGCCCAAACCGGCTGCCAGCGGCGGCCGGCTAAGCGTGGCCGACATACTCGCGGCCGCGCGGGCCAATCAAGGCGCCGCTAAGCCGGCCGCCAAGGCCGAGCCGAAACCTGCGGCGCCCAAGCCGGCAGCAAAACCCGCGGCCAAGGCGGCGGAAAAGGCAGCCGAGAAGCCCGCCAAAGCTCCTTCCGGCGCCAATGGCGCCAAAGACACGGCGAGCATTCTGGCAGCGGCGCGGAAGGCCACTAAGCCGGGCCCCATGTCCAAGGCCGAAGCCGCCGCCAAGCTGAAGCCCGCGGCGCCGCCGGCGGCCAAGACCAAGCCGGCCGCGCCACCGATGCCTCCCAAGCCGGAGTACGCCAGGGCCAAGCCTGCCAAGCAAGCCGCGGCTGAAACCGAAGAACGCCGGGGCTTCATGGTCTTCGCCCTCGGTTCCTTCCTGGCGCTTGGCTTCACCTCGGTCGCAGCCACCGTCAGCCTGTGGACGTTAGGCCTGGCTCGATTCATGTTCCCGAATGTGCTGATCGAGCCGCCCAGCAAGTTCAAGGTCGGCTTTCCCGGCCGACTATGCGCCCGGGCGTGGTGGAAGACAAATACAAGGCGCAGTTCGGCGTCTGGGTCTGCAAGGCCGAGTACCAGGGCCAGCCGCAGATTTACGCCTTGCGTACCGTCTGCACGCACCTGGGCTGCACGCCCAACTGGCTCGAGGCCGAGCAGAAGTTCAAGTGCCCTTGCCACGGCAGCGGCTTTTATAAGGACGGCATCAACTTCGAAGGTCCGGCGCCGCGGCCGTTGGAACGCTATGCGATTCGCGTTGCGGACGACGGCCAGTTGGAAATCGACAAGAGCAAGATGTTTCAGGAAGAAATGGGGCAATGGAAGGATCCCGCCAGCTTCGTGCCGGCGTAGCCACGAAGGCGCCGCCGGCAGGATGCATTCCGCCTGACTGCGGCTTGCAGCCGCTGGCGCCTGAAAGCCGGCCGCCTAGCCTTCGTATCACGACATCCCGGATATCACCACTTAAGCAAAGAAGCAGCGCCCATGTCCCTCGGCGAATCGATTCGCAACTCGCAGGTTTGGAAGAGCATCTTTCGGCATCCGATGCCGATCGACCGGCGCAACCGCATCGTCGTGATGCTGACCAACTTCTTCCTGCACCTGCACCCGGTGTCGGTCAAGAAGCAGGGCATCGCGCTGAGCTACACCTGGTGCATGGGCGGCGTGACGTTCTTCCTGTTTCTGGTCGAAACGGTCACGGGCGTGCTGTTGATGTTCTATTACCGGCCCACGCTGGAATGGGCCTACAACGACATCCTGGCGCTGCGCGACGTGACCAGTCTCGGCATTCTGCGCGAGCTGCACCGCTGGGGGGCTCACGCCATGGTGATCACGACGTGGCTGCACATGTACCGCGTGTTTCTCACCGGCAGTTACAAGCCTCCGCGCGAATTCAACTGGGTCGTCGGCGTGATTCTGCTGCTGCTGACCTTGCTGCTATCGTTTACCGGCTACCTGCTCCCCTGGGACCAATTGGCCATCTGGGCGATCACCGTCGGCTCGAACATGGCCCGCGCCACGCCGCTGCTGGGTCACGAAGGCCCCGGGCAGCAGTTGCTGACGATGGGGGGCATCGACATGATTACCAACGGCTCCGACGCGCGGTTCGCCTTGCTGGGCGCCCGCTTCGTGGGCGAAGAAACTTTGAATCGCTTCTACGTGCTGCACTGCATCGCCATTCCCCTGGCGGTGTCGCTGCTGCTGGCCATCCACTTCTGGCGAGTGCGGAAGGATGGCGGCATCAGCGGGCCGCTGTAAGGCGACGAGAGAGACGGCGGACGCGAGCCGGCCCCTGCAGGTCAGGCTCGCTTGCTTTGGCAGGCCGGAAGCCTGCCATTCCGAGGGCAATGTAAGTCGGCGAACGAAGGCCAACCGGACAAGCGGACCACCATGCACGGCAACGAAGCGCAATTCATTCAAAGCATCGCCACGGGACTCGGCTGTTTCTATCTGCTCGTGTGCGCTGATGAACTGGACCGCCGCCCTTTGGCTGTGGCGCAAAGGCACGGTGACTTACGGCCGACTGTTCGGGGTTGTTCCGGTAACCAACGTGCTGATCTGGCTGCTGGTCGGCGGTGTTCTTCTTCACGCTGGCGCCGTTCACCATGATCGGCTGGGTGCCGATGCTGCCGCAAAGCGTCAAAGGCGCCGTGAACTGGGCGTCGGGGCCCGTCACGCTGACGGTCGGCTCGCTGGCCGCGCTCACGGTGCTGTTCCTCTTCCGGCGATACTTCGTCCATCCGATCGTCGCCTGGAGCGTCTTCAATCTCTCGCTGCTGGCGATGGGTTTGTCCATGACCGATCCCAGTTTCGCCGCCATCGTCGCCAAGCCGGACAATGTGCCGATCGTCGGACTCGTCTATCTGCTCAGCTTTTTCACCTGGCTGGCCACTTATAAGGCGGTGCAGAACGACGACCGCATGCCGACAAGGCCTGCCGCCGCTGGAAAAAGAAGACGACGAGAAGGTGCTGGTCTGGCCCGACCTGGTCTATACCGAACTGATCTGCATGATCGCCTTGACCGCGCTGTTGCTGGTCTGGGCCATCGCCTTGCAGGCGCCTTTGGAAGAACCCGCCAGCAGCGTCAAGACGCCCAACCCGTCGAAGGCCCCTTGGTACTTCCTCGGCTTGCAGGAAATGCTGGTCTATTTCGATCCCTGGTATGCCGGCGTCGTGCTGCCCAGCGTGGTGATCTTCGGGCTGATGGCCATTCCGTTCCTCGACTTCAATAAGAAAGGGAACGGCTACTACACGATCGAAGAACGCCCGTTCAGCTACCTGGTGTTCCAGGTCGGCTTCTTGCAGTTGTGGGTGGTGCTGATCGTGTTGGGCACGTTCCTCCGCGGTCCCAACTGGAACTTCTTCGGCCCCTTTGAGCCGTGGGACGCCCACAAGGTGCTGGCCCAGAACAACGTCGACCTGTCGCAGTATTTCTGGGTCGAATGGCTCGGCCGCAGCATGCCCAAGGCGCCAGAAGGCAGCAGCACGCTGTCGCAACTGGGTTTCATCCTGTTTCGAGAATCGCCGGGCATCATCGCCGTACTGGCCTACTTGATGTTTCTGCCGCCGCTGATGGCGGCGACCATCTTCCGCAAGTTCTTCGTGAAGATGGGTTTCCTGCGATACATGCTGCTGGCCAATCTGCTGCTGCTGATGGCTTCGCTGCCGTTGAAGATGGTGCTGCGTTGGGTCTGGAACCTGAAGTACATCATCAGCATTCCGGAATACTTCTTGAACTTCTGAGCCTGGCACGGACCGTACCGAAAGCCTGATTTAATATGCCCGCAACAGAATCGACCTGGCGGAACCAAAAGTTCCTGCACTTGATCTTCGGTCTCACGGCCGCGTTCATGCTGGTATGCACGCTATGGATGCTGGCCAGCGACCACAACCGCGAATGGAAGCAGTACCAGCGGCAATTCCAGAATCTGGAAGCCTACACCGCCGCTTCGCGGATCAACGCCGAGGAATCGGCGACTTCTACGATCAGCAGAAAAAGCTGGATGATCTGGTGCGCGCCGCCCAGGCCGAAGTGCCCGACGAAAAGCTCGTCGAAGCCTTCGTCCTGGAAGCCGAACACCGGGCCGAGCAAAACGGCTACGACCTCGACGCAGTCAGCGATGATTACGCTTCGCTGGCCGGCAAGAAAGCGTCGGAGCCGTCCGACGAAGCCGAAGACAAGGCCGCCGTCGATGAACTGATCAGTCTGCGGAGCGATCTGCTCGATGCGATGAATGACGTGTTGGCCAAGGCCAAGCAGGACGAAGACAATCGCCAACGTAAGTTGAAATTCAAACGGGCCGATCTCGACGTGGCCCGCAGCGCCTACAACATCGCCGTCGGCGAGGGTAAATCACCCGAAGAGCTCAAGGAGCTGGAAGCCAAGGTCAATGAAGTCGAGCACGAGGTCGAAGACCTGACCTATGGAAACTCCAAAGAAAAGATCTACGGCGCACAGCAGGCCAATGCGCATCGCCTGACCTTGCAGAAGATCCTCGAACAGATCAACGCCGACGAAGCCGCGGCACAAAAGGTTTTGGCTAACCATCAAAGCGGCCTGAAACAGTTGGAAACGACCCTGGCGGAGCGTCGCAGCAACCTCGGCAAGACGATTCTCGAAATGCCGATCGTCGACGCCTTCGGCCGCCCGTTGAAGATCGACAACATCTGGCTGCCGCAACTGACGTGGAACAACAACTTCCGCGACGTGGCCCGTTTTGATCGCTGCACCACCTGCCACCAGGGCATCGACAAGACGGCGCCCGGATCGGCCGTGAATCCGGGCTATGAACCGACGCACCGCCTGACGCTGGTGCTCCAGACGCCTGAAGAAAAAGTCGAGCTGAGCGAAGAACAAAATGAACGTCTCGAAGAGATGAAAGAGGAAGGCGCGGGGCAGACGCCATCGCCGAGCAAAAACTGCAGTACTGGTTGGTGCAGAACTTTGGCCTGGAGTTGGCACAAAGCGGGCTCTTCGACCATAACGACGTGACGATCAGCGTCGTCCGTCCCGAAACGCCGGCCGCCAACGCCAAGCTCGAACCGGGCGACATCATCGAGCAGCTCAATGACTTCAAACTGCTCGATCGCAACCGCGCGGTCGCCGCGCTGCTGGAAGACCTTCAATGGGGTAAGCCGCTCGAGTTCCACGTGCGTCGCGGATCGCCGCACCCATTCAGCTCGCACCCGCGTCTGGACCTGTTCGTCGGCTCGCTCAGCCCGCACAAGCTCGGCGACGTGGGCTGCACCATCTGCCACGATGGGCAGGGCAGCGCCACGCAGTTCAAGTGGGCCTCGCACACTCCCAACTCGGTGAGCCAGAGTGAAGAGTGGGCCGAGGAACATGGCTGGTTCAACAATCACCATTGGATTTTTCCGATGCCGGCCAAGCGGTTCGCCGAAAGCACCTGCTTGAAGTGCCACCACAATCTCGCCGAGCTGGAACCGAGCGAGCAATTCCCCGATCCGCCTGCCGCCAAGTTGATGGCGGGCTACAACACGATCCGCCAGTACGGCTGTTTCGGCTGTCACGAGATCAACGGCTACGACGGACCGAACAAGCGCCGCGGTCCGGATCTGCGAGCGGAACCGGCTTATTTCGCCGCCGCCCAGGAGTTGCTTACCGACCCCAACCTCAACGAGCGCGAAACGCAGCTCGCCCACGAGGTCGTCGAACATCCCGAGCGAACCGAAACGCGCAAGCTGCTGGCTGAATTGCTCAAAAATGAAGCGGAGCGGGTCGCCGCTGCGAACGCCGGGGAAGATGACGAAGAACAAGCCGAAAGCGTCGAACCGCGTCTGTCGCCCGCCTCGATCGAGTTGGCCAAGATCCTGGGCGCCGACGACGAAACTCCGGGCCAGTACCGCAAGGTCGGTCCGAGCTTGCGATACGTCGCCAAGAAGGTCGATTTGCCGTTCTTGTACAGTTGGATCAAGAATCCGACCGACTTCCGCCCCTCGACCAAGATGCCGCGGTTCTTCGGACTCTGGGACCACCTGGTTCCCGAAGAGTCGCTCGATGCGCACGGCAAGCCAAGCCAAAAGCCCAGCCAGGGCAGAGAAGACGCCGAGCGTTTCGAGCCGCTCGAGGTTCGCGCCATCGCGGAGTTCCTGCTCAGCGTCAGCGAGCCGTTCGAATACGCGGAAGCTCCAAAGGACGTGACGGAAAAGCCGTCCGCCGAGCGCGGCAAGCACCTGTTCCAGGTCCGCGGCTGCCTGGCGTGCCACCAGCACAAGGAGTTCCCGGACGCCAACCAGACGCAAGGGCCCGATCTGTCTCGCATCGGCGCCAAGCTGGACGACGAGAATGGCCGCCGCTGGCTGTATAGCTGGGTCAAGGAGCCGAATCGCTACCACGCCCGGACCGTAATGCCCAACCTGTATCTCGATCCGCTTGCCGATCCCAAGGCCGACAAGAAAGTCTCCGATCCGGCGGCGGACGTCACCTCCTACCTGCTTACCTCGCAGGAAGGCTGGAAGCCGGAAGAAGTTCCCGAGATCGCGATCGATTCAACTGCTGAAAGAAATCTCGACGACTTGGTGATGACGTATTTGCTGGGCTCTTTCAGCAAGGGTCGCGCCGACGTCTATCTCTCCGACGGCATTCCGAGGCAGGACGAAGCACAACTCAAAATCGACGAAAAGCTGCTACTGCAAGACGAAGGCGACACCGACGAAACGCGGCTGCGGAAAAAGCTGCTCTACGTCGGCCGGCGTTCGATCTCGCGACTCGGCTGCTCGGGCTGCCATGACATTCCGGGCTTCGAAGACTCCAAGCCGATCGGCACGGGGCTAGCCGACTGGGGCCGCAAGGACACCTCGAAACTGGCCTTCGAACAGATCATGGAATACCTGCGCGAGAAGCCGCCGACGGACGTGCACGGGTCGATGCATGGCGAGCACCAAGACGAAGAGCATGCCGCCCACGGCGAGGCGCATCATCTCGACGTCGAAGCCATGGATCCCGATACCGGATTCTTCGTCAGCTCCTTGATGCGGCACGAGCGCGAGGGCTTCCTGTGGCAGAAGCTCCGCGAGCCGCGCAGCTACGACTTCAAGATGACCGAGAATAAGGCGTACACGGACCGGCTCCGCATGCCGAAGTTCAACTTCACGCAGCAAGACATCGAAAACGTGATGACCTTCGTGCTGGGCCTGGTCGCCGAGCCCCCCGCGGCCAAGTACGTCTATAATCCTTCGCCGCGCCGCAAGGCCTTGCTGGAAGGCGAGCAACTGCTGGTGAAGTACAACTGTATCGGCTGCCACACGACCAAGATGGAGACGTGGGAGTTCGAATACGATCCGGAAGAGTTCTACGCGCCGCCCCCATTCAACGATTACGCCTTCCTGCAGGCGCACTTCACGCCGAAGCAATTGGCGGACTCAAAACAGGTCGACGCGCGCGGCATGGGCCACGCGACGATCACCGGCATGCCGAACCCTGACGTGCAGGAAGACGATGACGGCAAGCCGCTCTACTACTTCTCGCTCTGGGAGCCGGCCGCCATCAACGGCGAAATCTGGAACGTCGGCGACTTGGAAGTCCCGGTGCCGGAAGCGAACCGGTTGAAAGTCCGCCCGTATCAAGGCGGCGATTTCGCCCGCTACGTCCATCCGGTGGCCGTGGAAATGGGCCGCAAGAACAATCCGAACTTGAAGCCGACGGACGTCTGGGGCTGGGTTCCGCCGCCGCTGATTCGCGAAGGCGAGAAGGTCCAGACGGGCTGGCTGCATGACTTCCTGCTCGATCCGTTCCCCTTGCGTCCGGCGGCCGTGCTGCGGATGCCGCGGTTCAACATGTCCTCCGAAGAGGCCGACAAGCTGGTGCACTACTTCGCGGCGGTTGACAACGTCGCCTACCCGTACGAATACCACATGGCCGGCGGCGGCGATTCGATGTCGGAAGCGGAAGTCAAAGAACTCGGCCAGGCGCTGAGCCTGGTGACGGACGGCAAGAACTACTGCGTGAAGTGCCACCTGCTCGGCGACTATCAGCCGAAGGGACTGGCCGCCGACATGGCGCCCAACCTGGACCGCATCTATCAGCGGCTCCGGCCCGACTATCTGCGGGATTGGATCGCCAATCCGAAGCGAAAACTGCCGTACACCGGCATGCCGGTCAACTTCCCGCCGCACAACGATCCGAACGCGACGCTCCGCCAGAAGTATTTCCCGGGTGAGAGCGAAGACGCTCTAAACGGCGTGGTCGACATGCTGCTCAACTTCGACTCGTTCATGAAGCGTAAAACGTCTATTAAATCGATGGTTTCCGAGCCCCCTCCGGCGGACGATGAAAAGGCTGAAGCAGCGCCGCCCGCCAACGCCCAAACCAGCGTGCCATCCGGAGGCGCTAGTAACTAGCCCCTGAGCAAGCAGCGGAAAATACTTTATCTTGGATGAGTTGGGACTTTTCGCATCAGAACACCGCTCCAGAGGAGATTCTTGAAATGTTGCGCACCACTCTGCGATTTGTAGCCGTCGCCGCCGTAACGGCCGCGCTGTCCGCGCCGGCCTCGGCCGCCGACTGGGGCAACCTGACGGGTCGGTTCGTGTTCGAAGGCAAGGCGCCTGAAGAAGAAAAAATCGATACCAGCAAAGAGCCCGGCTGCGCCAAGCATCCGGTGTTCGTTGAAACGCTCGTCGTCAACGATAAGGACAAAGGCATCAAGGACGTGGTGATCTACGTCAGCACCAAGAAGGTGAAGGCCCACCCCGACTACAAAAAGACCGCGGAAGACACCGTGGTGATGGACAACAAGCACTGCCGCTTCACGCCGCACATCCTGCCGATGCAGGTGTCGCAGACGCTGGAATTGCACAACTCTGATCCGTTCAGCCACAACAGCAACCTGGCGCCGATCGGGGACACGCCGACCAACCCGTTGATCTCCGAAGGCGGCATGGCGGTCTACAACTTCCACCGCGCCCAAAAGCTGCCGGTGCCCGTGAGCTGCAATATTCACGGCTGGATGAAGGGTTATATCGTGGTCCGCGATAATCCGTACGCCACCGTCAGCGACGAGCACGGCAAGTTCGAGTTGAAGAACCTGCCGGCCGGCAGCGAGTTGGAATTCACCGTCTGGCAAGAGAAGGCGGGCTGGCTGAAGGCCGAGAAGTCGTGGAGCAAGAAGGGCGTGTTCAAGAAGAAGATCAAGGCGGGCGACAACGACCTGGGCGAGATCAAGGTTCCGGCTTCGTTGTTCGACAAGTAGGACTCCGCAACGCGAGACGCGGAAGAACTTAAGGCTCGGCGAACCACGAGTCGCCGAGCCGATGATCAGGCGCAGATACGCCGCGGGCGTTTTTGGTCGCGGCAAGAAAGACGAGAATATGAGTTGCAACTGGAAAGTCTCCCTGGCGGCCCTGCTTGCCGTGAATTGCGTGGCGCTGGCTGGCTGCGGCAGTCAACCGGCCATGCTGGCCGCGCCTGAGCCGGACGTGGCGCTGGCCGACCAGATTCGCAAGTCCGGCGGCGAGTCCGCAAGTTCGGACGCCAGCGAGGAGGAGACGGCCGCCACGGCCGAACCGGTCGGTTGGGGCAATTTGAAAGGCAAGTTCGTATACGACGGGCCGAAGCCGAACCCGGAAGAGATCGATACCAGCAAAGACGCGCTGTGCACCAAGCACCCCGTGTTCAACGAAATGGTGACGGTGGGCGAAGACGGCGGCTTGCAGAACGTCGTGGTCTACCTGGCCTCGAAAAAGGTTCCGGTACATCCCGACTACGAAGCCACGGCGGATGCCAAGGTCCGCTTCGACAATCTTCACTGCCGCTTTGAGCCGCATATCCTCCCGATTCGCACGACGCAAACGCTCGAGTTGCACAATTCGGACCCGGCCAGCCACAACAGTAACATTTCGCCGCTGGGCGACTCGCCGTTCAATTCGCTGATCGGCGAGAACGCCACGGCCGATTACCACTTCACCAAGCAACAGAATCTGCCGGTGCCGGTGACCTGCAATATTCATCCCTGGATGCGGGGTTACATCCTGCCGCGAGACAATCCGTATGCGGCGGTGACGGGCGAGGACGGCACGTTCGAAATCAAGAACGTGCCGGCCGGCAAATGGGAATTCCAGGTGTGGCAGGAAGCGGCCGGTTACCTGGCGGCGAAGCCCGACTGGAAGAAGGGCAAGTTCAAATTCGAGATCAAGCCGGGCGACAACGATCTGGGCGAGATTCACGTCCGTTCGGACCTGGTGAATAAGTAGTAATCAAGAAGTATCAAACATGGATTCACGACTGTTGAGCCTGGCAAACTCGAGGCTTCGCCGCGTCGCCTGGAGCCTGCTGGCGCCGGCCCTGCTCGCCGCGCCGCTGGGCTGCTCGCCGCAATACGAGTCGCCGACCTTTCGCATGAACGTGCAGGACATCCTGAACGCGACCGAGTCGCACAGCCCGGATGAATTCCGCGTCGTCGGCAACGAAGAGGAAGAAGACAAAGAAATCAAGCAAGAGAACATCCAGCGTCTGGAATTGCTTTCCACGCTGACGTTCGCCGCCTTCGGCGAGCCCGACGATCCTTACATCTTCCCGGAAATCCGCTGGGACGCTGAGGAGAAAAAGGGGCTTGATTTCCAGAAAATTGTGATGGCCGCCGGCCCGTATCGGGGCCAGGACGAGACGCCGCCGTATCTGGCCGCAGACACGGAAAAGAACAAGCAGCGCGGGCTGTTCCGCCAGCACTGCGTCCATTGCCACGGCGTGACCGGCGACGGCGCCGGACCGACGGCGGCCTTCTTGAATCCGCACCCGCGAGACTATCGCCAAGGCATCTTCAAATTCAAGAGCACCGAATTCCGCGCCAAGCCGACCACCGCCGACTTGAAGCGGACCTTGCAGGACGGCGTTCCCGGCACGGCCATGCCCTCGTTCGCCTTGCTGCCGAACGACCAGATCGAATCGCTGGTCGAGTATGTCAAGTATCTGAGCATTCGCGGCGAGACCGAACGCAACATGGCTTTCGGCATGCTGATCCAGGAAGAGGACATTGAGCCGACTCGCGAAGCGATTCTCGATGAGTATCTGCAGCCCATCGTCGATAGCTGGGCCGAAGCCGAAGAGGCCGTGGTCCGCCCGCCCGAACGTCCTGAGACGAGCACGCCGGAGGAATTGGCCGCCTCAATCGCCGAGGGCCGCAAACTATTCCAGCATAAGGACGCGCAGTGCACCAAGTGCCACGGTCCGACGGGCCTGGGCGACGGCAATGACGGCAGCCCCGAAAAGCTGTTCGACGACTGGAACAAGGACAAAAAGCAAGACGACCTTGCCCGCTGGCTGCTGCCGAAGCAGGAACTGAGGCCGCGTAATCTGCGGCTGGGCATTTATCGCGGCGGCCGCCGGCCGCTCGACATCTATCGTCGCATTCATGCCGGTATTCCCGGCGGTCCGATGCCCGGGGCCGGTCCGGCGCCCGGCAAGAAGGAAACTTTCACGCCGGAGCAAATCTGGCATCTGGTCGATTACGTACGCTCGCTCCCCTACGAAGCAGCGAGCGAACCGGCCGAAGGCGAGACCCGCGTGGCGGACGCTCACGCCGACCATAACTGAACAATTTTCGAGCTGCTTGAAAGCTGCGAGGACGACGGTGGGAAAACTTTGGAGCCTCCTGTTTTTGCTGGTGCCCGTGCTCGGCGTCGGCCTGTTTTTATGGGCGCCGTCCAACGGCTACTGGCTGCCGCGAGACATTTCCAAGCACGGCTGGCAGATCGATCACCTGTTCAACTTCATCCTGGTGCTGACCGGGCTGGTGTTCGCCGCCACCGAGGGCCTGCTGTTCTGGTTCTTGTGGCGATATGACGCCAAGACGAGTTCCACGCCCGTCAAATACACGCACGGCAGCCACAACCTGGAAGTGATCTGGACCATTCTGCCGGCGGCCACGCTGCTGTTCATCGCCATCTACCAGATGAACGCCTGGGCTGACGTGAAGATGCGAAAGCCGAAGGATATGCCGCCGACCGTCGAGGTGACCGCCCGGCAGTTCGAGTGGCGCCTGCGCTATCCCGGCCCCGACGGCAAGTTGGGCACCATCGACGACGTGCACCACGTCAACGACCTGCACATTCCGGTGGATGAGGAAGTGCTGGTCGAGTTGAAGAGCATGGACGTGCTGCACGACTTCTTCCTGCCGAATCTGCGCATCAAGCAAGACGCCGTGCCGGGCATGACCATACCGGTCTGGTTCCGGGCCACCGACGTCGGCACGTACGATCTGGTCTGCGCCGAGTTGTGCGGCTGGGGCCACTACAAGATGAAGGGCCGCTTGACGATTGAGAGTCGGGCGCAATTCGATCAATGGCTGGCCAAGATGGGCGAGGCCGAACAGGCCACCCAGGAACCGGCCGAAGCGGAGTCGGAAGACTCGGAATAATTTCACGAGGCTGAATCACCTATGAGTTCCACGACGTTCGGCGCCCACTGCGCACGAAGCCGGTCACGCGCATGAGCACGGCCACTCGGCCGGCTTTTTGCGCACCTACGTGTTCTCGCTCGATCACAAGGTGATCGGCATCCAATTCCTGTTCTCGACGCTGTTGTGGTTCGTCGTCGGCGGCTTGTTGGCGCTGGCGGTCCGCTGGCAACTGGCCTGGCCCTGGACGAGCATGCCGTTCGTGGGCCCGCGGCTGTTTGCGGGGGAAGGCGGCCAGATCTCGCCCGAGTTCTACACCATGCTGTTCACCATGCACGCCTCGGTGATGATCTTCTTCGTGATCATCCCGATTCTGGCCGGGGCGTTCGGCAACTTCCTGATCCCGCTGATGATCGGCGCCGACGACATGGCGTTTCCGACGCTTGAACATGCTCAGCTACTGGTTCATGTGGCCGGCCTTCATCTGCATGATCGCTGAGCTTCTTCGTTCCACGGCGGGGCGGCCGGCGCCGGCTGGACGGCGTACCCGCCGCTCTCGGTCGGTCGGAGTCTGCGGCGCCAGGCAGTACGGCACGGGCAGATCGCTCTGGCTGCTGGGCCTGATCTTCGTCGGCATCTCCTCGATGATGGGTTCGGTCAACTACATGACCACGATCATCCAGATGCGGGCCCCCGGCATGACCATGTTCCGCCTGCCGATGACGATCTGGGGCATGTTCATCACCGCCATGCTGCAGGCCTTCGCCTTGCCGGTGCTCACCGCGGCCTTGTTCATGCAGCTGCTGGACCGCTTGCTCGGCACCGGCTTCTTCCTGCCGAAGGCGCTGATCGTCAACAACGTCTCGGCCGGCGCCGGGCGGCGGCCAGCCGCTGCTGTGGCAGCACCTGTTCTGGTTCTACTCGCACCCGGCCGTGTACATCATGATCCTGCCCGCCATGGGCATGGTCTCCGACATCATCAGCTGCTTCGCCCGCAAGCCGCTGTTCGGCTACAAGCCGATGGTGTACTCGATCTCCGGCATCGCCGGCCTGGGCTTCATCGTCTGGGGCCACCACATGTTCATGTCGGGCATGAACCCGGCCTTGGGCATGACGTTCATGGTTTCGACGATGATGATCGCCTTGCCCAGCGCCGTGAAGGTGTTCAACTGGCTGGGCACGATCTGGGGCGGCAAGATCCAGTTCACCACGCCGATGCTGTTCGCCTCGTCGTTCGTGTCGATGTTCATCATCGGCGGCCTGTCGGGCATCTTCATGGCGGCCACGCCGGTCGACATTTTCATCCACGACACGTACTTCATCGTCGCCCACATCCACTACGTGCTGTTCGGCGGCACGCGCGCTTCGGCGTGTTCGGCGGCATCTACTTCTGGTTCCCCAAGATGTTCGGCCGGATGATGAACGAGTTCTGGGGCAAGGTCCACTTCTTGCTGACGTTCATCTTCTTCAACGGCACGTTCTTCCCGATGCACATTCTGGGCGCCGGCGGCTTTCCCCGCCGCTCTGGCCGACCCGTACCACTACGAGACGTTCAACCATCTGCAGCCGCATGAACCAGTTCATGACGATCTGCGCCTTGGGCATGGGCGCGGCGCAAATCATCGTTTGCCGTCAACTTCGTGTACAGCATGTTCTTGGGCCCCAAGTGCGGACGCAATCCGTGGCACGCCAACTCGCTGGAATGGTCCGCCCCCAGCCCGCCGGGCCACGGCAACTTCGACTTCCAGCCGGTCGTCTACCGCGGACCGTACGAATACGGCTCGCCGGAAGTCGACACCGATTACTATCCGCAAACCCAACCGCCGCCGGAAGGCAGCGGCGGGGCGGCTCCGCCGGACATCACTAACTCCAGAACGGACGGCCGCTCCTCGGCATCTACCGACAGCGAGGAGTGGTTCCTCTCGACGCTCTTAACGACTCCTTTATTCGATAACCGTTAACTCGATTAACTTGATCCGACGCTCGACGCACAGCGTCCGCCCTCGCAGGTTCTGTTTTGCACGCAACGCCCCGCCAACTTGAAACGGAGAGCCCCTGGCCGCATCGCATTGCGATGCTGTTGGCAGGGTCGATCTTTCCGCTGATTTGGGTCGGCGGTCTGGTGACGACCTACGACGCGGGCATGGCCGTACCCGACTGGCCGACAACGTACGGCTACAACTTGTTTCTTTATCCCTGGCAGACCTGGCTGTTTGGCCCTTGGGACTTGTTCATTGAACACGGGCATCGTTTGCTGGCCGCCACGGTCGGCCTGGTGACGATCGCCCTGGTCGTCGTGCTTTACCGCTGTGAACGGCGGACCTGGGTGCGACGGCTCGGTCTGGCGGCGCTGGCGCTGGTGCTGTTCCAAGGCTGGCTGGGAGGCATGCGGGTCCGGATGGACGCTCGCTTGCTGGCCCAAATCCACGGCTGCGTGGGTCCTGCGTTCTTTGCGCTGGCGGCGGCGCTGGCCGTGTTTACGTCGCCGCGCTGTGCGCCGCGGAAACAACCAATTTGCTGGCGGATCGCCGCGTGGCTCGGCTTGCGTCGATCACGACGGCGCTGGCCTACCTGCAACTCGTGCTGGGCTCGCAAGTTCGCCACATCTCGCTACGGTCCGACATGACCGTCTTTCGGGCCGCCGTGCTGCTGCATTTGTTCATGGCGGCCATGGTGGCGGTCCACGCGTTTTTGTTGTTAGCCCGAGTTCGCGGATCCGGCTGCCGCGAAGCGTGGCTAAGCCGGCCGGCCTGGCGGCTGGCGGCCCTGGTCGTCGCTCAAATTGGGTTGGGCTGCGGGACGTGGGTGCTGAAGTACGGCTGGCCGGCCTGGCTGCCCGAGTCTTCGTGGACCGCGGGATACGTCGTTACCCGGGAGAGCCTGCTGCAGGCCTCGGTGACAACGGCACACGTAGCGATTGGTTCGCTAATTTTCGTCACGTCCTTGATCGTGGCTTTGCGCCTTGGAGATTATCGAGCATGCCCTTTCGCAGCGAGGCGGCGCCAATACTGAAATGGGAGACCGCCCCATGAGCATGCCCGCCGCATCCTACGCCCAAACTCGCTCGCTCTCCTGGCAGCGTCTGTGCGACTATCTCGAGCTGACCAAGCCGAAGATCGCCCTGTTGGAACTGGTCACCGTGGCCGTGGCCGCCGTGCTGGCCAGCGCCGGCGATCCGAACCTGTGGCGGGTATTTCACGCTTTGATCGGCACCGCGCTGATCGCCTCCAGCGCCAGCGCCTGGAACCAGTTGCTGGAGCGCCACACCGACGCTTTGATGGAACGAACGGCCGACCGTCCGTTGCCGGCAGGCCGGTTGAGCGTCCGCGAAGTCGCCATTCTCGGCTCCGTCTGCGCGGCGCTCGGCGTGCTCTACCTGGCGATTCTCGTGAATCCGCTCACGGCCGCCCTGGGCGCCATCACGTGGACGTTGTACGTCTGCATCTACACTCCGCTGAAGTCGCGCTCGCATGCGAACACAATGATCGGCGCCGTCGCCGGGGCCATGCCGATCTTGATGGGCTGGGCCGCCGTCGGTCAGCCGCTCGACCTGGCCGCGGCCACGCTGTTTTTGATCGTCTTTCTCTGGCAGTTCCCGCACTTCATGGCCATCGCCTGGATCTACCGCCGCGATTATGCCGCGGCCGGTCTGCAGATGTTGCCGGTCGTCGATCCTTCGGGGCTGCGGGCCGGAGGCCAGGCCGTGCTGGCCGCATTGGCCCTGTTGCCGGTCAGCTTGCTGCCGAGCATGGTCAGCTTTGCCGGACCGCTGTATTTCCTGTGGGCTTTGCTGCTTGGCGCCGCGCAGATCGTGTGTGCGGCGATTTTCCTGTTCCGCCTCAGCGACTCGTCGGCGCGGCTTCTGCTGCGGGCCTCGCTCGCCTACCTGCCGGCGCTGTTGATCTGGTTGATGTTGGGGCCGCTCCGAACTTTCAGTTGATTCCTTCGCACGTTAACGTCGTTTTTGCATAAGGCAGATCGCTCGCATGGCCACCGTGGCAACCAGCCATCACGACTCGCACGAACATCACGGGCATCCGCCCAAGCTCGTCTACCAGCCCGCGTTGCCGCTGTCCAACGGCAAGCTGTTCATGTGGCTGTTCCTGTCGACGGAAATCATGTTTTTCGCCGCGTTGATCGGCGTCTATATCGTGATCCGTTTCGGGGCCATGGTCTGGCCGGCCACGCACGAGGTGCACCTGAGCGAGCCCATCGGCGCCTTCAACACCTTCGTGCTGATCTGTTCCAGCGTGAGCGTGGTGCTGGCCTTGGAATTCGCCAAGAAGAACCAAGGGGCGACGGCCCGGATGTGGTTGGCCGTCACCTTGGGCTTGGGCGCGATCTTCCTGGGCGTCAAGCTTTATGAATACAACGCGAAGTTCGCGCACGGCATTTATCCCTGGCATCCGCGCAGCCTGATCCACGAAAAACCCGACCTGTATTACGGTTCGGCCGTAAGGGCCCGGGCCAACGAGCTGCTCGCCGAATTGAAGACGCGCCGGAAGGGGAGCGGACCGAGGCGGACGCCCAGCGCGAGGCGCTGCTCACCGAACTCGTCGCCGAAGCCAACTCCACCAAGGAAACGGATCTGGCGCTGCTGGCGGCCAAGATCATGCCGCTGCCGCTGTCCGAGCACCACGCTCATGCCGCGGGCGGACTCAATGAAGAACACCCTTGGCTCAAAATGCCGGTCGTGATTCCCGGCGGCAATATGTGGGCCAGCACCTACTTTCTGCTGACCGGTTTCCATGCCATCCACGTGGTAATCGGGCTGATCGTATTCTCCATCCTGCTCACCATGCAGTTCAACGCGGCGAATGCCGTGATTATCGAGAACACCGGCCTTTACTGGCACTTTGTCGATCTGGTCTGGATCTTCCTGTTCCCGTTGTTGTACTTGTTCTAGTCCTATTGTCCGGCTGCGTCGGCCGTTTGGGCGCCGCGCGACGGTTTATCCCTCAGGGAGCGGTTTGAATGTCGCACACTGGTTCCGTACAGCACGAGCACGCCGGCCACGACGATCACGGCGGATTGGCCAAGTACATCTATGTGTTCTTCGCCTTGTGCTTTCTGACCACGCTGTCGTTCTTGACCTATTCGGAGTACTGGCCGCAGTCGCTGGCCGACGCCAGCGTCAAGCGGATGTTCATGATGGCCGTGTCGTGCACCAAGGCCATGCTGGTGATTTTGTTCTTCATGCACGTCAAGTACGAAGCCAACTGGAAATACGTGCTGACCATTCCGGCTTCGATGATGTCCGTGTTCCTGATGCTGGCGCTGGTGCCCGACATCGGCGCTCGCGTCAACGGCATGTTCGGCTACGGCGGCCACTATTCTTCGGAGCGGTTCGAGCACGTCGGCAAGGAATCCGACGTCGAAGCCATGTTGGCCGCCTCCCGGGCAATCAGTCCGGCGGAACATGGCGCCGAAGCCGCACACGAACCCGGCTCGGTGGAAGAAGCCGATCAATGAAGCCCAGGATTCCAAAGCCAAGGCTGAGGAAAGGGCCGCCGAAAAGAAAGCCGAAGCAGAGAAGAAGACCGAGAAAGAAGCCGACGAGTGAGCTCGGCGCTTCGCCGCTGCGTGCAAACACGGAAGGTTGCCGGAAAGCGGCCCGTCGCGGCCTCGCTCGAGTGCGACAATCGTCTGAAATGATCATGAACGCCTCAGCCGCCGTTTCCATCTCGCGGCTGGCCCATCGCTATGGCGATCGGCAGGCTATCGTCTCGCTTGACCTTCAGGTGCAGCGCGGCGAGATCTTTGCATTGCTCGGTCCCAACGGCGGCGGCAAGACGACCTTGTTCCGCCTGCTCTCGACGCTGATTCCGCTTGCAGCAGGGACAGGTCGAAGTCCTCGGCTTCGACGTGGCACGCCAAACCGCCGAAGTTCGCCAGCGGATCGGCGTGGTATTCCAAGCCCCCAGCCTCGACAAAAAACTCACCGTCGCCGAAAACCTGCGGCATCAAGGCCATCTGTACGGCATGTCGGGCGCCGCGTTGCGCCGCCGGCAGGACGAAATGCTGGCTCGCCTGGGCTTGAGCGACCGCCGCGGCGAACTGGTCGAAACCCTCTCCGGCGGGATGCGTCGTCGCGTAGAATTAGCCAAGGGCATGTTGCACGCGCCCGAGTTGCTGTTGCTGGACGAACCCAGCACCGGACTCGATCCCGGCGCTCGCAGCGATCTTTGGGATTATTTGCAACAAGTTCGCGCGGAAGACGGCGTAACCGTAGTGCTGACCACGCACCTTCTGGAAGAGGCCGACAAGGCAGATCGCCTGGCGATCCTGAACGCCGGTTCGCTGGTGGCGCTCGACACGCCCGACGCGCTGCGGGCCGGCGTCGGCGGCGACTCGTTGGTGATCGAAACCGACGAGCCGGACGACTCTGGCGGCGGCCATCCGCGAGCAGCTTCGACTTTCCTGCCGCCGTCGTAGACGGCAGCGTGCGACTGGAACGTCCGGACGCTCACCAGTTGGTTGCGAGTCTGTTCGAGGCCTTCCCGGGCCGCATGCAGACCATCACGCTCGGCCGCCCGACGCTGGAAGACGTGTTCATCGCCCGCACCGGGCATCGCTTCTGGCACGAGCGTCGGGAGAACGCCGATGAGTAGCGTGCTGGCTCCTCAAACCGAAACGCGCACGGCGTTGCATCCCGGCCCTGGCTGGCCGTTGGCACGCTCTGCACGCGCGAGCTGGTGCGGTTCGCCAGGCAGCGCAATCGCGTGTTCGGCGCGATCGGCCAACCGGTGCTGTTCTGGGTGCTGTTCGGCGCCGGACTCGGACCTTCGTTCCGGCTGCCCGGCGGCGAAGACGACGTGAGCTATCGGGAATACTTCTTCCCCGGCGCGCTGGTGTTGATCCTGCTGTTCACCGCCATCTTCGCGACGATTTCGATCATCGAAGACCGCCGCGAAGGGTTCCTGCAATCGGTGCTCATCGCCCCCACGCCGCGCTGGTCGCTGGTGTTCGGCAAACTGCTGGGCGGCGCGTTGATCGCCCTGGTTCAAGGGCTCGTGTTTCTGGCGCTCGGGCTGACGGTCGGGCTGAAGTTCAGTGCGGTCTCGCTGGCGGCCATCACGCTGTTTTCGTTTTTGATCTCGCTGGCGCTGACCGGCCTGGGCTTTGTCATCGCCTGGCGGCTCGACTCGACGCAGGGCTTTCACGCCATCATGAGCGTGTTCTTGATGCCGATGTGGCTGCTTTCCGGAGCCTTCTTTCCCGCCGACCCGCACGGTTCGACGGGCGCAGCGATTCTGGCGTGGATCATTCGTCTCAACCCGCTCACGTACGGAGTGGCAGGCCTGAGGCGCTTGTTGTATTGGAACGCCGGAGAGGCGTCGCTGCCGGCCAGCTTGCCATCCCTGAGCGTATGCTGGGTGATCGTACTCGCGTTCGCAGCGGCGACGTTCGCCCTCTCGTGGCAGGCCGCGGGAAAGCGCACCACGGGCGATCTGCTCTAAAGCATGTAGAATAAGTTCTTCGATCGTTGGAATTCAGAGACTGTAGCGGGGCCTTGGGAGAATCGACGATGTCGACTGGCGTAAGAGTGTGGCTCTCGTTATTACTGGCCCTGACGGGGGCTTACGGCTCGTATTCATTCTGGCGAGCCTACCAGGCCCATGCGGCCGATGCCGCCGAGTCAACCGCCGCCAAGACGAGTAAGCCCGAACTGCCTCCCGTTGCATTGGAGAAGTTCACTTTCACCGATGCCGACGGCAAGCCCTTTCCGATGAAGAATCTGGAAGGCAAAGTCTGGGCGGCGAGCTACTTCTTCGCCACCTGCCCGGGCTTCTGCCTGCAGATGAACTATGAGATCGTCGGCATCACCGAAGAACTGCATGGTCTCGACGTGACGTTCGTCAGCTTCACCGTCGATCCCGAGACCGACACGCCCGAAGAACTCAAGGCCTACGCCGGCAAGCTCAAGGCCGATCCCAAGCAGTGGAAGTTCCTGACGGGAGATCCTGAAAAAATCCGCGAATTCGGTCAGGGCTCGCTCAAGATGCCGGCGACCAAGGAACACAACGACAAACTGGTGCTGGTCGGCGCCGACGGACGCGTGGTCGGCTGGTATTCGACCCGCAACTCGCTGATGGTCAAGAAGTTCAAGCGTAAAGTTCGCGAGTTGCTCGACGCCGACGCCGATTCCAGCAACAGCGAAACGAAACAGGCGGCGGACGAAGGAGACGCTTCGTAATGTTTCCGACGCCGGCCATGCTGCTGGCCTTTTCCGTCAAAGACCTGCCCGCGGTCAATGCAGCCCTGAACGCGGCGGCGACGATCTTGCTCGTCGTCGGTTTCGTGCTGATCAAACAGCGGCGAGAGTCGGCGCACAAGACGACCATGTTGGCGGCGTTCGGCGTGTCCGTGGCGTTTCTGGCCTGCTACCTGACGTACCATCTCACGCCGGGCAACGCCATGCGCAAGTTCACGGAACCGCCCCCCGTGCGCTACGTGTATTACGTCATTCTGTTCACGCACATCTTGCTGGCAGCCGCGGTCCCAGTGCTGGCTTTAACCACCATTTATCTCGGCTTTCGCGATCGCAGGGCGGCCCACCGCCGCCTGGCGCGTTGGACCTTTCCCATTTGGCTCTACGTATCCGTCACCGGCGTGGTGATTTACGTCATGCTGTATCATCTCTACCCGCCCGCGACGCCGGGGCTTATAATCGAGTAGACGCGTTCCCAGGAGTCTCGCCGCCGGGCGGGACGGTTGCCATGCAAGCCATCAAACTCGCTCGACGAATGAATCGCTTCCGCTCAGCGGCGGTCAAGCTTACGCCTGCGGCTGTTTTCGCGTTGTCGTGCGCGGTTTTGCTGTCGTGGACGGCCGTGGCCGAAGCGTGCCCGACATGCAAGTACGCGCTCGGCAGCGGCGAAGATCATTTCATCAACGCCTGGGCACTGAGCATCGTATTCATGTTGATGATGCCGTTTTTGATCGCCGGCTCGCTGAGCGCTTACATGTACTATCTGGTGCGATGCGCTCGGGCGGAACAAGCCGCGAAGCAAGCGGCTGCGTCGGCAGAAGCGGCCGGCGTCGGTCCTTTCGACGCAGAACCCAACGCCGAGGTCCGCGAGCACGAGACGGCCGGCGTCTGACTCAGTCGCGCAGCGTGGGCTCAGGCGGCGTAGCGGGATTCATCTGGCCCGGCTTCTCTTTTTCACTGTGCGGGTCCAAGTACTCGTCCATGCCCAGCCAGAGACTGCGCGCGTATCGAAAGAACCACAGGGGAAACAGCACGCAGAACGCCATCAAGGCGGCCAGCACGATTTGCTGCGACGCCTCGACGCCGAAATAAAGCGCGAAATACGCGATCGTGACGAGCAGCGCGGTCAGCCCGTAATTGAAATAGATCGAACCGAGATAAAAGCCGGGTTCTCGGTCAAAGGGCAACTCGCACGCGGAACACTTCGGCCACATGCTGAACCAGCCGCGAAACAGCCGCGTCTGACCGCAGCGCGGACAACGCAACCGGCAGCTGCGGAAAAAGGTGGTCCAAAATGACATGCCGCTGAGTTCCCCAATTGCCGCGGGAATGCCTTGGGATGAATCTGCACGCCATGGCGATTCGCGCTGGATTATTTTCAGCTTAAGCTTCCTGTCGGCGACTGCCTATCCCCTCCCGGCGCCGCGCCGTTTGCATTAAGATGTCGCTCCTGCGGCCCGCCGGTATTCGGGCCGCGTGTTCCCCGACTTTCAATTGCTCCCGATGCGCGCTTTTGGCCGGCTTCTACAACACCTCGGCTTGATCATCCCGCCCCTGGCCATCGTCCTGCAACTGGCCAATTCGATCCAGGTGCGGCAGATGCTCGTGATGTGGGTCGCCGCCATGTGCCTGTTCTGGCTTGGCCGCCTGCTGGAGGGATATGGCGGGCGGAACGAAGGCTAAGGGCTGAACGACCGGAGCCATGGGCTTAAATGTCGCGGATTCCGGCCTTCGCCGCCGCTCGTCGCCCCCGGACAATCGTTGGCGGGCGGCAGGGGATGCTCCCCTTCGAGTTGCGCCGCCGGATGTGCTTTCCCGCTGGCCGTGCTCTCCCTATACTAAGCTAGGGCTTATACATACGGTCGAAAAGGGAACGCATGCGCTGGGTCAGGCGAGCGAGATGGCTTTCGCTGGGGATATTGCTCCTCGCGTCCGCCGCGGTGCGGGCTCAGGCCCCTGGCTTAGGGCAGTACGAGCTTTCCGATACGATCCGGCTGGATGAAGCTGACGCAGGCACGCGAACCCACCTGGAACAAGCCCGGGCATTTGTCAACAACCAGCAATGGGACGAGGCGGTTGAGATCCTCAGGCAACTCGCCGAGAACCATGGCGGCAAGGTGATCGGCCTGACGCCGCAACGCTTTATCAGCGTTCGCGATTACTGCCATCTGCTGTTGTCCAGTCTTCCGGAAGAAGCCCTAACGCTCTATCGCAACCGCGTCGACCCTCAAGCGGAACGCTGGTATCAGCAGGGCCTCCGTGAACGCCGCGCGGAACCGCTGCGGGCGATCGTCGAACAGTTGTTCTGCAGCAGTTGGGGCGACCAGGCTTTGTCTGCACTTGGCGAGTTCGCTCTGGAGCAGGGCGATTACGGCAACGCCCGCGGCTACTGGCAGCGCATTCTGCCGCCGGAGTATTGGCTGAAGTGCGAGCCTGCGCTGGCGCGCGAGGACGGCGTTCCTGCCGTGCTGGTTTATCCCGACACCGATCTGCCGCTGGCCGACGTGCGCGCTCGGTTGGTGCTGTTGCTCATTCTGGAGGGCGACGCCGACGCAGCGCAAAAGGCGCTGGACGCGTTCGTTCAGGAGTTCGGCGCACGGAAGGTAAACTCGCCGGCCGGCAGACCGAGTACGCACCGCGTCTGCAGGAGCTATTGACCGAAAGCCGGCAGTGGCCGGCTCCTCAGGCCACGGACGACTGGCCGACGTTCGGCGGCTCGCCGGCGCGGAATAAGGTTATGCCGCACGCGATCGAACTCGGCGTTCTGCGCTGGAGGCAGCCGTTAGAGCCGGCGCCCGCGCCCGATTTCAGTTACACGGTGCGCCGCGTCGCGGAACGCAAGGACGCGATGCTCAGCTACCATCCGCTGCTGGTCGATGGTCTGGTGCTGGTCAACAACGCGAACGAGATCCTGGCCTTCAACGCTCAAACCGGCGCGCCCGCCTGGAGCGATGATCCGGCGATCTTCAAGTATCATCCGCCTGGTGCGCAGCCGAGCGGCCGCCACAGCAGCCTGGGCGCCGCGAGGTTCACCATGACCGTTTTTCGGCGCCGGCTCTACGCCCGGATGGGCAATCCGGTAACGGGCGGAGTGAACGATATGTTCGGCCAGCCGCGTCCCGGCTTTCTGATTTGTCTTGACCTGGAAGCCCAAGGCAAGGTGCTCTGGGATTCGCGGCGGTCGTTGCCGCGCGAGGAAGGCTGGACGTTCGAAGGTTCGCCCGTGACCGACGGCGTAAACGTCTACGTCGCCATGCGGCGCAGCGGCGTGCAGCCCCAAGCGTACGTTGCCTGTCTCGACGCCGAGCAAGGTCGCCTGCGCTGGCGGCGGCTGATTTGCAGCGCCGAGTCGCCCGCCCAGGGCCAGGCGGAAGAAATCACGCACAACCTGCTCACGCTCGATCACGGCACGCTGTACTACAATACCAACCTGGGCGCCATCGCCGCCCTCGACGCACGCGACGGACAACCCAAGTGGATCAGCCGTTATCGGCGAGTCAAGTCGATCGACGTCAACGATCGCGCCAAGCATCTGTACCGGGATCTGACTCCTTGTCTCTACGACCGCGGCGTGGTCTACGCCGCTCCGGCCGATTGCCGCGAAGTGTTGGCCTTCGACGCTTCGAACGGGCTGCTGATGTGGCACGCCCCGCACCCGGAAGACGCCGTACACTTGCTTGGCGTCGGCGGCGGCAACTTGATCGTCAGCGGCGACAAGCTGTGGTGGCTCGACGCCAGAACGGGCAAGGCCGTGCGCGATCCGTTCCCCGCCTCCTCGCAGCCCAAAGGCTTCGGCCGCGGCGTTCTGGCGGGCGATCTGGTCTATTGGCCTACGCAGACAATGATCTACGTCTTCGATCGCGCCACCGGGCAGCCGACGGCGACGATCGAACTATCCACGCGGGGCACGCACATCGGCGGCGGCAATCTGCTGGTCAACGGCGACTCGCTGTTGATCGCCTGCAGCAGCGAGCTGCTGGCGTTCAGTCCTTTCAGCGGCCGCCGCGACGGGCGGGACTCCGACGCAGCGGCGCCGGAGAGACGCGAGATTTCCTACCACGACTTGGGAACCGATGAACATGCCCGCAGACGATGACCTCCAGGCCGTCCAGAAGCTCAACCACGCCTATCGGCGGATCACCGACGAATTGTCGAAGGTCATCGTCGGGCAGCAGCACGTGATCGAAGAATTGCTGGTGGCCATGTTCGCCCGGGGGCACTGCCTGCTGGTCGGCGTGCCGGGGTTGGCCAAGACCCTGTTGATCCGCACGCTGGCCGAGACGTTGTCGCTCAAATTCAGCCGCATTCAGTTCACGCCCGACCTGATGCCTTCCGACATCACCGGCACCGAGGTGATCCAGGAAGACAAGCTGTCGGGCGTCCGGGAATTCCGCTTTATCGAGGGCCCGATCTTCGGCAACGTGATCCTGGCGGATGAGATCAATCGCACGCCGCCCAAAACCCAGGCGGCGCTGCTGGAAGCCATGCAGGAACACCAGGTCACCGTCGGCGGCACGCGGCACCCGCTGGCCGAACCGTTCTTCGTGCTGGCCACGCAAAACCCGATCGAGCAGGAAGGCACCTATCCGCTGCCCGAGGCGCAGCTCGACCGCTTCATGTTCAACATCTTCGTCGACTATCCCAGCGAGGACGAAGAGTTCCAGATCGTCAAGCGCACGACGGCGGCCGTGAAAAACGAGCTGACGGCCACGTTGTCGGCCGAGGAAATCATCTCCTTGCAAGAGATCGTGCGGCAAGTGCCCGTGGCCGACCACGTCACGCGCTATGCTTTGAAATTCACGCGGCTCACGCGTCGCGAACAGGGAGAGGTTCCCGACTTCGTCCGCGACTATGTCAGTTGGGGCGCCGGTCCTCGCGCCAGCCAGTACCTGGTGCTGGGGGCCAAGGCCCGGGCCGTGCTGCATGGCCGGTTTTACGCCGGCTGCGACGACGTCCGCGCCGTGGCCCACCCGGTCTTGCGGCATCGGATCATTACCAATTTCAACGCCGAAGCCGAAGGCATAAAATCCGACGACATTATCGAAAAGCTGATCAACGTCATCCCGGCGGCCGACGAAGAGATCGCGAGTGGAAAACTACCAGAAGTATTTAAATCCGCAGACGCTGGCTAAGCTCGAAGGCCTCGAGCTCCGCGCCCGGCTGATCGTGGAAGGCTACGTGTCGGGCGTGCACCGCAGCCCTTACCACGGCTTCTCGATCGAGTTCGCGGAGCACCGCGAGTACGTGCCCGGCGACGACTTGCGCTACGTCGACTGGAAAGTCTTCGGCAAGACGGACAAGGTCTATCTCAAGCAGTATGAGGAAGAGACCAACCTGGTCAGCTACCTGCTGCTCGACACGAGCGAAAGCATGCGCTACCGCAGCGACGGCGCCGCGCTTTCCAAGCTCCAGTACGCCCAATGCGTCGCGGCGGCGCTGGCGTACCTCATCCTCCAGCAGCAAGACAGCGTCGGCCTGGTCACGTTCGACAACGAGATCCGCTCGTTGATCCGCGCCAGCAGCAATCCCTCGCACCTGAAAACGCTGCTGCACGTAATGGAACAATCGCAGGCCGAGAGGAAGACGGGCGTCGGGCCGATCTTTCACGACCTGGCGGAGCGACTCAAGAAACGCGGCATCGTGATCGTGCTCAGCGACTTGTTCGACGACGTGCCCTCGATGCTGGCCGGGCTGAAGCACTTCCGGCACCGCCGCCACGAGGTGATCTTGTTTCACGTACTCGATCCGGCCGAGTTGGATTTCCCCTTCCGCCAGCCGATGCTGTTCAAGGGGCTGGAAGAGTGGCCCGAAGTGCTGGCCGACCCGCGCGGGCCTGCGCAAGGCGTACCTGGCCGAGTTCCACAAGTTCCAGCACGCGGTCAAGCTCGGTTGCCGCAGCCAGCGGATCGACTACGTCGAAATGCGCACCGACCAGCCGCTCGACGTAGCCATTTCGAGTTATCTGTCTTCGAGGATGATGCGGACGAAATAAGCCGCGATGTCTAGAGGCAAGGTCAAAGGCCGGGGCAAACATCCGTGCGCGAAGGAAGCATAGGCATCGATCAAGCCCTGCCGGGAGTTTCCATTTTGATCCATCCGGCTTTAGGCTTGGGCGGAAACAAAGAGCTGCGTCCCCTTTCTATCCTTCGGCTTGGCTGGCGCCGTCGTTTTGCGGTAGAATTTGAGTATGGAAGAAATCATCCGCAACGTCCGGGACATCAACAACGCCGACCTTACGGCTCTGGAGCACGTGGTGCGGCGGAAGTTGCATGAAAACCAGCAAGTGATTATCAGCGTGGTAAACCTGGACATTGCGGCTCCGCTGCCCGCGCGGTCGCAGACGTCTGCCGCGGGCCTCCCCGATTGGTGCAACGTCTACGAGGGGCTTACGGACAAAGAGATCGACGAGATCGAGAAGCCCATCATCCGGTCGCCGAGTGGTCGTTCCTTCGAGTGAGGACATGGACGCCGCTCTTATCGACACCGACATCCTCTCGGAAATGCTCAAACAGCGGAACGCAGCCGTCGCAAAGAAGGCCGCCGCGTACCTTACGGATCAGGGCCAATTCGCGTTCTCGATTTTCACTCGCTTCGAGGTCGCTCAGGGCTTATAAGGAGAAGGGAGCGACGCGTCTGGTGAGTCGGCTGGCACATTCTGTCGGCATTCTCTCGTGCTGCCGCTCACCGACGCCATCTTCGGGCGCAGCTAAAGGGGACGGGTCCAATTGTTGTCAACGAGAACGCTAAGGCGAGACTTGGGTCATGCCCAGAACCTGTGCGCAGAGCTCCTGGCGGGATGCTGTTCGGATGTCTTGAATAGCGGCGTGGGAAGGATGCGGCTATTTCTGAAGGGCACCGATTTCGAGGCGTTCGTCTGGCTACGCCTGCCTGGCTTCGCCCAGAATTGTCGGAAAGTTGTTCACCCATTCATCCCTGCACTCTTGGCATGCCTTGCTGATATAATGGAGAGGCCAGCCGCCGGATGAATTTCAGCGAGATCGCGCCATGCCGATACACGATTGGAAACGAGTGCCGCCGGGAATCTTTCACGATTTCCACCAAGAGTGGTCCGTGGCACTGAAGCACGCCCTCAATGGCATCTTGCCGCCGCCCTATTATGCACTCATCGAACAAGCGAAGTCCGGTCGCTATCCCGACGTGCTGACTTTCCAGACGACGGAAACGGGCAAAGAAAGGGACGACGAGGGCTCAGGTTTGTCGCGATCGAACGGCGAGATATTGACGTTGGCCGAGGATCCGCCGCGTCAGCATCACCGCGGTGATTGAAGCCGATGTCTATGCGGAAAAGGCGAATCGAGTCGTTGTGCTGAATGATGCCGACGAGGTAATCGCCGTGCTCGAAGTCGTTTCTCCGGGAACAAGGCGAACTTGGACGGATTCAACCAGTTCGTCGACAAGGCGCTGCAATTCATCCGCACAGGCATTCACTTCTTTTTTATCGATCTCTTCCCGCCTACGTCTCGCGATCCGCAGGGACTGCACGCGGCCATCTGGTCGGAGATGACTGAATACGACTTCCAGTTGCCCGAGGGCAAGCCGCTGACGGGTGGCCAGCTACTCCTGCGGCGTCGCCAGGCAAGCGTTTGTGGAAGCGGTCGCCGTCGGCGATCCTCTGCCGGCAATGCCGCTGTTTCTGCAAGCCGACCGTTACGTACGAGTGCCGCTTGAGGCAACCTATCAATTGGCCTTCGATGCCCTGCCGAAACGCTGGCGCGATGTCTCGCGCCGTCATAGCCTTCAGGGAACCCAAGAGAAGGACAGCCTAGAACATCCATCCTTTCCCGGTCGGCGGCGTGATTCAGCGAGTGTGCAAAACTACAGACGAGATTCTTTTGATGCCCGTTGCGGTGGCGCAGTGAGCTTTCCACTCGACGCTGCCCCGGTTTGTCGCGTCGCGCGGCAACTGTGGGCGCCTTCCAATAAGTGGCGTTGCGACGTGTGGATCCTGAAAGTCCGGCGACCTCGCGACGCAAAAACTCAATATAGCTTGGACCATGGAACCAGATTCAGGCAGACTTGATGTTGGGTCGCTGCACCAGACAGGGCCGGGAGTGGTGGTACTGGCTGCATGTAGCATCTTCCGGCGCATTCCTGACATTCGGGTGCATCGTATTTGCCGGTGGCCACGGGATTGGCCCGGGTCTTTATTCTTTATTACTTGCCGCTGGAAGGAAATATAGCTGACGTTTATACATGCCTTGTCTGGGGAAGTGCGTGGCTCGTGGCGGCATCACACGTCATGATTAATTGTGTGATTGCGGTCGTTGGTCGCGTACTTGCGTTCGGTCTGTTGTGTTTCGTGGGGATTCAGCAGGCCATCGAGAGCAAAGTGTTCGAGGATCAGGAATGCCTGCTACTCGCGTCGATGACATCAGCTCCGTTCATCGGTCTGTTACGCTGGAACTGTCCCTGGACTTCCGAGCGCGTGGAAGGCATTGCACGCACCCCGCAACTATCGCTTTGTAGTATTCGTGATATCTTCTGCTTCTCGTCGTAGCTGCGGTTGGGTCTGTACTTCCCGTTGCAATATTCTAATATCAGAATAAGACATCCATCCTTTCGCGCGTCGCGAAACCATCCGTTGCGAGCGAGACTCGATGACCGGCCCTCTACGCAGGCCGATAAGAGCGAGAGATTGGATGACTTTCGTTTTTCCCGGGTTCCCTCACACGGGAGCGAGAGGTCCACGGTACGCTCAGTTTCGCACCTCGCCTGAGGTTTCACCGGTGTTTGCTTTTGGCCGTACAGTTGTCGTCACGCTCCCGCGTGACGGAAGCGACCGGGGCAGCCGGCGCTTGCTGCCGATCTAATGCTGCGCACACGGCGTCTTCCGGCTTCAATAGTTGGTCCGAGTTGTTCCTTGGGAGGTTCCGTCCCAAGCCAGGCCGCGGTAGCATCGATGACGGAATAGGTCTGATCTTCGTTGCCCAACAAGAGGACCAGTTTGGTTTCGCCCGCCAATCGGTTTCGCCGTTTGAATCAGCGAGTCGCGCGTGAAGTCCAGCCGAGGATTTACATCACGCGGGAGCGTGATGGCTACTGTACGGCCAAAAGCAAACTCCGGTGAAACCTCAGGCCGGGCGCAAAGCTGAGCGTATCGTGGTCCTCTCGCTCCGCGTGAGGAAATAGGAAACCCGGAATGGCGCCAAACAAACCAATAAGCCGTTGCCGCCGCTTCGCCGTTTGGTTTAGATTCATGATGAACACCTGCCGCCTGGCTCCGCAGTTTTCGATTTCAATTGCGCTAAGACTTGCTAAGGTTTTACGCCCCCAACAGCGGGGGCCATGCGTGGCGAGGCTCGGAACCGAACTCGAATGAGCGCAGGGGGATACCTCCGCAGAGCCAGCGGCGATAGCATTATAGAATGATCCGACCACCCGCGCTGTTCGCTGTTTTCAACCACCCCGCCATGCTGGCCTGGCTGGCGGCGGCGGCGGCGCCGTTGGTGATCCATCTGCTCAATCGTCGCAAGCATCGCGAAATGCCCTGGGCGGCCATGCAGTACTTGATGGCGGCCATCCGCAAAACTTCGCGGCGGGTTCGCATCGAACAGTGGCTGCTGTTGGCCATCCGCACGTTGCTGGTCGTGCTGTTGGTGCTGGCCATGGCCGAGCCGGTGCTGGAGCAGACCGGATTAACGCTGGTCGCCGGGCAGCGGACGCACAAGGTGCTGGTCATCGACGGCTCCTATTCGATGGCCTATAAGGCGGCCGACCAGACGCGGTTCCAGCGGGCCAAAGAACTTGCGGCAAGAATCGTAGAAGACAGCCGGCAAGGAGACGGATTCACGCTTGTGTTGATGGCGGAGCCTCCGCGCGTGCTGGTCGGCACGCCCGCGTTGGAGCCCCACGAGTTCCTCCAGGAGATCGAGCAACTCGAGCTGGTCGACGAAGGCGCCGACCTGGCTGCCACGCTGATCAAGATCGAAGAAATCCTCGCGGCGGCCCGCCGCGAGCAGACGCGCCTGGCCCGGGAGGAAATCTACTTTTTGACCGACTTGGGGCGCACCACTTGGGCTCCGGAACTTCGCGGCAGCGAAGCCGTCAGCGAGTTCCGCCGTCGCAGTCAGAAGCTGGCCAGTTCGGCGACCGTGGTGGTCGCCGATCTCGGACAATCGGGGGCGGAAAACACGGCCATCGTCTCCTGCCGCGCCGTCGAACCGTACGTGACCGCGGCCCGCGAGGTGACCCTTGAAGCCGAGATCCGCAACTTCGGCCGCCAGGAGCGTCCAGGATACGGGGTCGAACTTTACGTCGACGGCCGCCGCGCGGGCGAAACGCAAGTAGATCTGCAACCCGAGGGGACCGGCGCCGCCGGTTTCAATTATCGCTTCGATTCGCCGGGGGAACATCAAATCGAGTTCCGGTTGGCGGGCGACCAGCTCGACGTCGACGACCATCGCTGGCTGTCGTTGCCGGTGGTGCGGCAATTGCGCGTGCTGTGCGTCGACGGCCGACCGGGAGGCGGCGCTTTCGAAGGTGCGGCAGATTACCTGCTCGTCGCGCTTTCGCCTCGCGGCCCGACCGACGACCGCTCGGCCGTCCGTCCGGAAGTCGTGCCCGAAAGCGCCCTGCTGGAATTGGATCTTGAACCCTACGACGCAGTCTTCCTCTCGAACGTGGGCCAGTTCACGCCGAACGAAGCGCGCGTGCTCGAGTCGTACGTCAAGCACGGCGGCGGTCTGGTCTGTTTTCTGGGCGACCAGGTCCGAGCCGAGAGCTACAATCGTCAGCTTTCCCCTGACGGCGTCGGCGTGTTGCCGGTGCGGCTGGGCGAAACGGTGGAACCGAAGTCTCCGGCGTTTTTCGATCCGCTGGACTATGAGCATCCGCTGACGGCGCCCTTCCGCGGCCGCGACCGCGCCGGTCTGTTGACGACGCCGGTCCGCCGCTACATCAAGCTTCAGTTGCCGGAAGATTCTCGGGCGAAAACGGCGCTCAAGTTCACCGGCGGCGATCCGGCGATCGTCGAACAGAAAATCGGCCGCGGCCGGTCGATCGTCGTGGCCACGTCGGCCGATCGTTCGTGGACCGACATGCCGCTGGGACCGGGTTATCTCCCGATCGTCCAGGAATTACTTGCCGAAGCCGTTCGCGGCCGGATCGAACAACGCAACCAGCGAGTGGGCCAGCCGCTGGGAGAAGTCGTACGCAGCGTGGCGGTGGAACTGCCCGTCACAATCCAGCCGCCCATCGGCGAACCGCAGACGGTGCGCATCGTTACCGACGGACGCGACAGCCGCTGGAGCTATGCCGACGTGGGCCGGAGCGGGTTTTACCGCGCCGAGATCGGACCTCCGATTTCGAAATCGGAATTGTTCGCGCTCAACGTCGATACGGCGGAGAGCGATCTTGCCAAACTCGATCTCGACGAACTGCGCAATGACGTCTGGCCGGGCGTGCCGTTCGAGACTTTCGACGGCCAGAACCCGGTCGACGCCCCTACCGCTCCGATCGTGCGCCGCGACTCGTTGCACCAGTGGATCCTGTGGGTCGTGTTCGGCCTGCTGCTGGCCGAGGTCGGCGTGGCCTGCGCCTTCGGCAGGAGGTCGCTATGAGCGGAACGCTGCCTCGCTGGCTGGAGCGTCTGTTCGGCATTCCGCAAGCCGGCTCCGGCGAAGGCACGGCCTGGACTCTCGACGACGCCTGGGGCTGGCCGGCCTGGATGACTCTGCTGCTCGTGGCCGGCGCCGCGGTCTGGATTCTCGCCTGCTACCTGCGAGAAACGGGTCCGGCGGGCCGGCTGTTGCGTCTTTGCCTGGCCTCTATCCGGCTGGCGCTGGCGGCGATCGTGCTGTTCATGATCGCCAGCTTCGTGCTCTCGCTGAACCGGACGGGACTGCCGTACGTGGTGATTATCGTCGACGACTCGGCCAGCATGGGCACGGCCGACAAATACGACGACAAGGAACTTGCCGCGCTGGTGCAAAAGCGTTTGAAAGCCGCCGGGTACGAGCGCGGCACGCGGCTCAACCTGGCCAAAAGCCTGTTATTGGCCGACCGGGGAGCATTGTTGCGCTCGATTCAGCGCCGGTACAAATTGAAAGTCTACCTGGTTTCGACTTCGGCTCGTAACTTGCCCGGCAAGGTCGAAGACCTGTTGCCGGAGCTCGAAAAGCTCGAGGCGACCGGAGAGACCTCGCGGTTAGGTCAGGGTCTCGAGGAGGTGCTCGACGACCTGCGAGGCACGCCGCCCAGCGCCGTCGTGCTGTTGAGCGACGGCATCAACACCGAGGGCGAAACGCTGGCCGACGCCGCCGAGCAGGCGCGGCGCAAAGGAGTGCCGCTGTTCGTGGTCGCGCTGGGCAGCGAATCGCCGGCCCGCGACCTCGAACTGACGGACCTGCTGGTCGACGACGTCGTGTTTGTCAACGACATCGTCAACTTCGAGTTCAAGCTGACCGGCGCGGGGTTCGAAGGCCGCAAAGTCAAAGCGGTGTTGCGGACCAAGGACCAACGCAAACCGCTGGCCGAGCAACAAGTCACGATCGGACCTGACGGCGAGTCGCAGCGAGTTCGGCTGCCGTACCGGCCCCCCGAAGTCGGCGAATTCGATTACATCGTCGAGATCGAAAATCTGCCCGAGGAACTGCAGAGCGACAACAACCGGCAGCAGCGCCACGTGAGCGTCCGCAAGGAACAGATCAAAGTGCTGCTCGTGCAATCGTATCCCAGCTACGAGTTCCGCTATCTCAAGCATTTGCTGGAGCGCGACGCGACGATCCAATTGAAGACGGTGCTGCAAGAGTCCGATCTGGACTACGCCGAGCAGGACCAATCGGCGCTGCGCGTGTTTCCGGTCCGCCGCGAAGAGTTGCTGCAATACGACGTACTGCTGTTCGGCGACGTCGATCCCGCCTTTCTCAGCGCCCTCGGCGCTGCAGCACATCAGCGATTTCGTGGCGGAGAAGGGGGGCGGCGCCGTATTCCTCGCAGGCCCCCGGCACACGCCGCTGGATTATCGCAACTCGCCGCTGGCCATGTTGCTGCCGATCGACTTCAGCGGCGCCGCCGGCACTGCCGGGCCGGGCGGCGAACGAAGCCTTCCAGATGCAGCCGACCGAAGAGGGACTTGCCGCTCCTCCGATGCAGCTCGGGGATACCCTGGCGGAAACCGTTGAGATCTGGAACAAGCTGCCCCCCTTGTACTGGTTCTTCGAGGCGCCCGCGCTCAAGCCGGGGCGCGCGTCTGGGCCAAGCACCCGGTGCGGCTGGGGCCCGACGGCCGGCGGTTGCCGCTCATCGCCATGCACTACGTCGGTTCGGGCAAAGTCATCTTCCACGCGACCGATGAAACCTGGCGCTGGCGGTTTCGCGTCGGCGACGTCTTCTTCGCCCGTTACTGGGTGCAAACCATTCGCTACTTGAGCCGCTCCAAGCTGCTCGGCAAGGACCGGTCCGCCGAATTGACCGTGGACCGGCGCGAGTATCGCCGGGGAGAGCCGGTCCGGGTTCGCGTGCGGTTCCTCGACGACCGGCAGGCGCCCCCGAAGATGACGGCGTGACCGTCGTGATTGAACACGCCGGCGACAAACACCGCCGGTTGGTGCTGCGCCGCGGCCGCGCCAATCGCGGCGTGTTCGAAGGCACGTTCAGCAACCCGACCGATGGCGCCTATCACTTGTGGGTTGCCTCGCCCAGCATGCCCGGGCAAGCACCGGCGACCGATTTCCAGGTAGCGCCGCCGCCGGGCGAGCGGGCTCGGCTGCAAACGGACGTCGCCGAGCTTCGCCGCGTCAGCTCAGACACGAAGGGCCGATTCTATACGTTGGGCGCCGCCGACCGCTTGCTGCGCGACTTGCCGGAAGGTCGCCAGGTAAAAACCGATCCTCTCCCCCCGATTGTGCTCTGGAACCATTGGCTGCTGGCGCCGGTAATTTTGGGCCTGCTGATCTGCGAATGGCTGCTGCGCAAATGGGGGGGAATGCTATAATGCAACCAGCTCGCAACGGCGTGGAAGCCGTTCAATCGCTGGAATTCCTGGAGCGCTGACCATGCCGCATCCGCTGGAGGCAAAGATCGGCGCGGTACGCCGCCGCGCTGCGCGGCTCGTCTGGTCGTTCGCGTTGAGCCGGCTGTTCGGCACGCTTGTGGCCGTCGTGGTCGCCTGGACTTTGCTCGATGCGCTGATTCGCTTTCAGGACCGCGGCGTGCGGATCATCGGCTCGCTTTCGGCTTTGGCCATCGTCGCCTGGGCGGCAATCCGCTGCATCAGCGTGCTGCGGCAGACGCGGTATAGCATGCTGGACGTCGCACTCAAGATTGAGCGTCGGTTTCCCGAACTGCGAGACCGGCTGGCCAGCACGGTGCAGTTTCTGCATGAGCCCGAAGACGATCCGCAAGCCGGTTCCGCCCAGTTGCGCCGCGCCGTGATCGGCGAGGCGGCGGCCGAGGCCGAGAAGCTCGACTTTTCGCAGGCCCTGGAGCAGCGTCCTGCGCGCCGCGCGTTGGCCACGGCGGCGGCTATCGCCTGTCTGGCGTTGACCGCGGCTGCGTTGTATCCGACGACGGTGCGCACCGCACTGGTCAGATTGTTGGCGCCTTGGAGCAACGTGAACTGGCCCCAAGTCCATCATCTGGCCGTCAAGGACCCGGTCCGCCGACTGGCGGCGGGTCAGCCGTTGGAAGTCACGGTGGTCGATGCTGAAGGCGTCTCGCTGCCGGAAGAGGTCTGGCTGCATCTGCTCTATCCCAGCGAAGAAGGCGCTCCGCATGAAGTCGTCGAGCCGATGCGGTTTATCAACGGCGAAATGATCGCCCGCAAAGAAAGCGTTTCCAAGCCGCTCTCGTACCGCGCCGTAGGCGGCGACGACCGTTCGATGTCCTGGATCGACGTAGACGTCGTCGAGCCGCCGGAAGTCGAGCAACTCGCGCTCAAGCTGCACTATCCCAAGTACACCGGCTGGCCGCCTGAGAGTTCAGAGCGGCACATTCGAGCCCTGACCGGCGCCCGCGTCGAGCTGACGGGTCAGCGCGACCAAGCCCCTTTCCGCGGCCTCGATCGAGATTGACGAACAGGGGAGTATTCCCGCACAGATCAGCGCCGATGGCTTCGCCTTCTCGGTTCCCTCGTCCGGCGACGAAGGTTTTATCGTAAAACAATCGGGGGCGTATTGGGTCAAGCTCACCGATCGTCAGGGCTTTTCCAACGCCGACGACGTGCGCTACGAAATTCGAGCCATTGAGGACGTCACGCCGTCGGTTGCGCTTGAGGAACCAGGCGCCAACGCTTTCGTCACGCCCGAGGCCGTCGTACCGCTGCGCATCGAAGCAAAAGATGACTTAGGCCTGGCGGAAGTGGCGTTCCGCTACTCGCGGAGCGACCAGTCGGAGGTCGGCGACGCGGAAATCAAACTTTACGCGAGGCCGGCGCAGGCGGCGCCTGTGCGCGCGCGACCCGTCCGTCAATGAACCGCTGGGCGAGCAGCGCACGATCCAACATCGCTGGGAGTTGGGCCCGCTCAAGCTGAAGCCGGGCGTACAGCTTAATGTGTATGCCACCGCCACCGACTACCGGCCGTTGACCGGCGCCAGCCAGCCCCGGCGCTTGACGGTGATCTCGACCGGAGAACTGGCCGAACGTCTGGCAGAGCGGCAGAATTTCGTGCTCGGCGAGTTGGCCCGGATGTTGAAGCTGCAGCGAGAATCTCGCGAGCAGGTCTCAAGCGTCGAAATCCAGTTGCAGGAGATCGGCAGCCTGACCAAGCAAGACGTCGACCATTTGCAGGCCGCCGAGCTCACGCAGCGGCAGATCGATCGCGGCCTGATCAGCCCCGGCGAAGGCGTGGCGCCGCAGATCGCCGGGCTGTTGGCCGATCTCGCCAATAACAAGGTGGATAACCCGGATGTCGAACGTCACATGCGCCGGCTGATGGACGAGATCAATCGCCTGGGCAAGCAGGAGTTGCCGGTCATCAACCGTGAGCTGACTGCCGCCATGAAGTCGGCGCAGTCGGCCGGCGGTCAAGGCTCGGCGCGTCCCTTGACCGCGGCCGGCCAGCATCAGGACGAAGTGATCCGATCCTTGGAGCAGATGCTCGGCGAACTGGCCGAATGGGACAACTATCGCCGCTTTCACCGCGAGATCGGCCAATTGCGCCACGACCAGGAAGCGCTCAACGAACAGACGGCCGAACTCGGCCGCCAAACGCTGACCCAAGACTTCAAAGACCTGACGCCGCAGCAGCAAGCGGATTTGAAGAAGCTCTCCGCCCGGCAACTCGAGTTGTCGCGGCAATTCGACAAGATCGAGCAGCGGATGGAACGAACGGCCGCCGAGTTGGAGAATCATGATCCTCTGGCGGCGGGCACGATCTCCGACGCGCTGCACGAGGCCCGCGAGCAGGCCGTCGCCGGCGGCATGCGGCAAGCCGGCCGGCAGGTGGCCGAGAACCAGATGGGCCAGGCGACAACCGGCCAGCGGCAGATCGCCGAACAGTTGCAGGAAGTCCTCGACATTCTCGCCAACCGCCGCGAGAACGAATTGGCGCGGCTGGTGAAGAAGCTGCGAGAAGCCGAGCAAAAACTGACCGGTTTGCGGCAACAACAAGAGGGGTTGCGCAAGAAGTGGGATGCCGCTGGCAAAGTTTCGAATGAAGAGGAGCGGCGTCGCGAACTGGAACGCCTGAGTCGCCAGCAGCGGGAACTGCAGGAACAAACCGAGCGGTTGGCCCGCCGGCTGGAACGTCTGCAGGCCGACCGCGCCGGCCGCAGCGCCGCCCAGGGAGGCGCCAAAATGGGGCAGGCCGGTGAGCAAGGACAGCAGGGCGAAGGTCAGGCCGCCGCCGAGCAAGCCGAAGCCGCCGAGAAGGATTTGGAGGAAGCCCAGCAACAACTGGCCGAGGCCCGGCGCCAGGCGGAGCAGGAACTGGCCGAGGAACAACTGGCCCGGCTGGAAGACGGCTTGAAGAGCCTGACGCAGCGGCAAGAAAACGTGCTGGAAGAAACCCGCAATTACGACGAATTGATGGAATCGCAAGGCGAATTGACTCGCGCACAATTAATCAGCGTGGGTGATGTGGCGCGCGAGCAGCGATCGCTGCGAGACGAAGCTCAGGCCCTGGCCGACAAATTGACCGCCAAGGCGTTCCAGTTCAGTCTCGAGGGCATCGCCCGAGAAATGACCGCCGCGCAAACCCTGCTCGAACGGCGCCAACTCGGGGCGGACGCGCAACAGGCGATCCAGCAGGCGTTGCATCGGCTGCAGCAACTGCTCGCTGCGCTGGCGCCGGACCAGGGTGAAGAGCAGGAGGAAGAAGACGAAGGCCAGCAGGGCGGGCAGGGGGGCGGGCAGCAACAAGACGACGGCGCACGCCTGCTGAGCGAGTTGAAGCTGCTACGGCTCATGCAAGTGGACGTTAACGAACAAACCAAAGTCTTGGAAGGCGCATGCCGACAGAGCGGCGGTCTGACCGCCGACCAGAAACGCGCCTATGCTTCTTTAAGCGAGGAGCAAGGCAAACTGGCCGATCTGTTGCTGGATTTGATGCAGTCGGTCGAAGCGAATCCCGAAGACGATCCCGAAAGCCTTCCTGATATGCCGTCGAACGACGGCAAGGATCCCTTACTGCCGCCCGGCGGAAAGGATTTGAAATGAGGATCCCCCGACTGATCTCAGCGATGCTTGCGGCGTGGCTGCTTTTAGGCGTCTGCTCATTGCCGCTACCGCGCGTGGCCCTGGCCGCCGCTCCACAGACGGATAAGGCGGCGTCGAAAGACTCGCTCGATGACGAGTTGCTCAAGGGACTGGGCGATTCGGCCGACGACGAGGGGCTGGGCGAGCTGCAAAAGGCTTCAAAATCAAAAACGCCGGCCAGCCGCCCGGCAGAGACGAAAGGCGCCGAGCCGGCGTCTCGGACCAACGGCAAAACCGGCGCCCGAACCGCTCCGGGCGGAGAGCTGGACGACGAGCTATTCAAAGACTTGGGCGACGGCGAGGATATCGATCTCGGCATACCGGCCGAGTCGGGCAGCGGCGAGAGCAAAGACGATCCGCTCGTTAAACTCGAACGAAAAATGCGCGAGGTCGAAGACCGCATTGCGGGCAACCAGTCGGACGATGTGACGCAGCGCATGCAAAACAAGATTGCCGCCGAATTGGAGCGGTTGATCAAGCAAATGCGTAAACGCAAGAAGTCGTCTTCATCGTCCTCGCCTTCCCAACAAGAACAACAGACCGCCGAGCGCGAGAAGATCGACCAGCCGGAACCGGGCAAGACGGGCGACCAGGAGACCGCGAGCAACAATCCGGCCAAGGACAGCTCGGACGTGATGGGCTCTCGCAAAACCGTCAAACCCGAATCGGCCCAATTGGACGAGGCGTTGAAAGACATTTGGGGGCAGCTTCCTCCGCACCTGCGGCAGCAGATGGAACAATACGCCAAGGAAGAATTGCTGCCGAAATACGAGTTACAGATCGAAGAATACTTTCGTGCGTTGGCCGAAGGCGCGAAGTTCAAGTTCCAAGGTCAGAAGTAAAGCGCCAACGCCACGCTAACGCCGTCAAACCTCAAGCTGGGAAGCTCGACGCTTTCCTTCGGAGCCCGCCATGGCACGTTTCAGAACAGCGAGCACGCCTGCGATGGCAAGGCGGCGATTCGTCGCCGGCGGCCTGGCTGCGCTGGGCGTCGTTGCGTTCGTTGCCGGCCCGCTCCGCCCGGCGTTTGGGCAGGAGAAACGGCCTGACCCGGAGCAGACGGCCGTTGAATTGGTGACGCCGTCGGCCCAAAAAGCAATCGACCTGGGCCTGGCCTTTCTGGCCCGGCAGCAGCGAGAAGATGGCTCTTTCGGCTCCGGCGGATACAGTCGCAACGTCGCCGTTTGCGGTTTGGCCGGCATGGCCTTCATGGCCGGCGGCAGCACGCCGGATCGCGGACCGTATGGCGAACAGGTCTCGCGCTGCGTCGCTTTCATCCTGGAAAACGCACAGGACAGCGGCTTCATCGACGTGCCCGGCTCCAGCAGCCATGGCCCGATGTACGGTCACGGCTTCGCCACGTTGTTTCTGGCCGAAGCTTACGGCATGAGCATGCGGTCGGACATTCGCGAGAAGCTGGCCAAAGCGGTCGAACTGATCGTCAACACCCAGAATGCGGAGGGGGGCTGGCGCTACCAGCCCATCCGCCACGACGCCGACATCTCCGTGACGATTTGCCAGGTCATGGCCTTGCGCGCCGCTCGCAACGCGGGCATCTACGTGCCTAAGGAAACCATCGACAAGTGCGTCGACTACGTTAAACGCAGCCAGAATGCCGACGGCGGCTTCATGTACATGCTCCAAGGCGGACAAAGCGCATTCCCGCGCTCGGCCGCCGGCGTGGTGGCGCTCTACAGCGCGGGCATTTACGAAGGCGCGGAAATCGACAAGGGTTTGAGCTATCTGATGGAACACATTCCCGGCCGCGACGCCTTTAACCGGGAAAGTCATTACTTCTATGGCCACTACTACGCCGTGCAGGCCATGTGGCACGCGGGGGGCGATTTCTGGCTACAGTGGTATCCGGCCATCCGCGACGAACTGCTTGCCCGGCAGCGCCCGATGATGGGGCCTGGTCCGACTCCATCTGCCAGGAATACGGCACGGCCATGGCTTGCCTGGTCCTGCAAATGCCGAACAACTACCTGCCGATTTTTCAACGTTGAGACGGGCATGCCACGCCAAATTCCATTGAATGCGCTCTTGAGTCTGCTGCTCTCGACAGTCGTCATGCCCGCCGTCCTGGCGGGCGCTGCCGAACCGTCGCCGCCGGAAGTGGTACTGTTGGGCGAGACGCGTTTCCCGGCGGAGTTGGCCGCCGTCGATCGCTCGTGGCGCATCGCGTTTCGCACGGCCGGGGAACTGCGCACCGTGCCGGCGAGCGAGTTGGTCCGTTGGGGAGCGCCGCGAGAACTTACCAACCAATCGTACCTGCTGCTGGTTGACGGCAGCCTGCTGGCCGCGCACGTGCTGGCGAGCGACGAGAGGCAGTTGAAGATAGAATCGGACTGGTTTGGTTCCGTGGCTATTCCGCTGGAACTGATCGCCGGCGTTCTTTACCATCCTCCGGTCGACGTGCCGCGGCGAGACCGCATGCTGGCTGAGTTGCGCGAGTCGATCGAACCGGGCGGCATGGAATCCTCGGAGGCAGACGACGAGCAGCCGCGAAACTCTGATCTGCTTATCCTGGAGAACGGCGACCGGCTGACGGGAACGATTACGGGCATCGACGAAACCAAGGCGGCCTTGGAAACGCCGGCCGGCCCCGTCTCGGTCGAGATGGAACGCATCGTCGCAATCCGCTTCAACCCTTCGCTGCTGTCCAACATTCGGCCCCGCGGCTTTCATTGCCTGCTCGGCTTTTCCGATGGCAGCTTGCTGACCGCCTCGGAACTGATCGCGGGCGAGGGAGAAATCCAGCTTTCACTGAGCTGCACCGTGGAATTAATGACCGAACTCGGCGCAATTTGTTTCCTGCAGCCCATCGGCGGGGGCGCGGTTTACCTCTCCGATCAGACGAGCGAAAGCTATCGCCATGTTCCTTATCTGACTCTCGCCTGGCCCTACGCCGTCGATGCAAGCGTAAATGGCTCGCGCCTTTGCGCAGGCGGGCGGCTGTACGTCAAAGGGATTGGCATGCACAGCGCCGCCAGGTTGACCTACCGGCTCGACAAACCCTACCGTCGCTTTGAGACCGAATTGGCCGTCGACGACGAAACCGCAGGTCGAGGCAGCGTCGTGTTTCGCATCTTCGTCGACAATCGCGAGGCCTATAGGAGCCCGGTGATTCGCGGGCGGATGCCGCCCGTGCCCGTTGCGGTCGATCTTCGCGACGGCAAGCGTTTGAGCCTGATCGTCGATTTTGCCGAGCGGGGCGACGAACTCGACCATGCCAATTGGCTTGACGCCAGGCTCGTCAAGTAATCTGCGTTTTCAGAGCCCCTCGCCGCATGAGCAGCGTCCTACAAACGGCGCAATCCGCAAGATAAGGTATGAATGGGCCCTGCGAATCGGCAAGAAAATCCCAGCAAGGTGCTGGAAAAGTCTCGACCATTCAAGCAAAATCAAAGATTGACGGGGCAGAATGTGTTGTTTCGGCGGGGCTCTGCGCCGCACCAGACGGCCGCGTGCCTCGCATTCCCAGCGGGGCCATTTTGCGGCCGGTTGCGCAGGGCCCGAACGGGGGCGGATTGGCGATAATAAATAAAAGGTAAAAGCTTCATGGCTCCCATCAGCCTGTCCGATTCCTCCGGGTCCGCAATGCCGCGGCCGGAGCAGGGCGCGTCGCCGTCTGCCGCGCCGGCCAAGAAGATGTTGCTCAAAGACACCGCTTACCGGAGGCTCAAAGAATCGATCCTGAGCGGCGAGTTTCCCCCCGGCTCGTTTCTAGCCGAGCGGCAGTTGACCGGCCTGCTCGGCATGAGTAAGACGCCGATCCGGGCGGCGCTGGAACACCTGGAATCCGAAGGCCTGGTTTCGGTCTCTCCGCAGCAGGGCATTGTCGTCCGCGAGATCTCGCCGCGCGAAGTATTCGACGTATTCGACATCCGCTATGCCTTGGAGCCGCACGTCGCCCGTTCGCTCGGCGCCCGCAACGTGCCGGAGCACGTCGAACAGCTCCGCGCTCACCTGGCGATTCAGGAAGGGGTTTACTCGCAAAACAAGGTGCTCGAGGCCACCCGGTTGGACCGCGAGTTTCACATGCTGCTCTGCCACTTGCACGGCAACCGCGAAATCATCCGCGTGATGGACCAGGTCTGGGACAAGATCTTTCGCGAGGTCGTGCGGATCCTGGGACAGAGGCATAGCCGGATGCAATCGAGCATCACCGAGCACCAGGCGATCGTCGACGCGATTGCGGCGGGCAACGGCGACCTGGCTCAAACCCAGATGCTCGAACATATCCACCGCACCAAGCAGTTCTTCTCCTTCCAGTGAACGACGACGCACCAGCGGAACTCGATCTCGACGCCTACTTCGACCGCATTGAGTATCGCGGCGGTCTTGAGCCCACGCTCGAGACGTTGGAAGAAATCCATTTTGCTCACGCCCGGCGCATTCCGTTCGAAAACCTCGACGTGCTGCTCGGTCGCCCCATCCGGCTCGACCTGGCCAGCTTGCATTCCAAGCTGGTCCAAAGCCGCCGCGGCGGCTATTGCTTCGAACAGAATGAGTTGCTGGCCGCGGTGCTGGAGCGTCTCGGCTTTACGGTAACGCGGCTTGCCGGACGGGTTCGGATGGGCGCCGGCGCCTCGATCAGGCCCCGTTCACACATGATGCTGCAAGTGCACCTGGACGGCCAGTCGTGGTTGGCCGACGTCGGCTTCGGCAGCGCGGGCCTGCTCAAACCGGTACGTTTGATCCCCGACGAGATGGCGCCGCAATTCGCCTGGACCTACCGCCTGGTTCGCGAAGGCGAACTGTGGGTGCTGCAGTTTCTGCTGGCCGGCCAGTGGGCCGACTTGTATGCCTTCACGTTGGAACCGCAGTACCCGATCGACTACGAGGTGGCCAGCTACTTCACCTCGACCCACCCAAGATCAATCTTCCTGAAAATGCTGCTGGTCCAGCGACCAGGTCCCGAAGTGCGACTACGTACTGCGCGATCGCGAGCTCTCGATCACCCGAGGCGACGAAACGGTGAGCCGACCGATCGAGACCGACGATGAACTGCTGTCGGTGCTGGATGAAACCTTCGGTCTTCAGTTTCCCGCCGGCACGCGGTTTCTGCCCTGAGCCGCGTTTACGCGCCGAACTTGCCCAAGCGGCCGGCATTGGCCAGGGCCAGCGTCATCAGATGCTTGGCTTCGAACTGTCCCAGCCCGCCTTGGCGGCTCTCGCGCTCGCTGAAAGCCTGGCAGCCGTCGAAACGGCAGCAGTCTGAAACCAGCAGCGTCGGTACGGGATGCCAACTGTGGCTCTTCAAGTAACTCGGCGTGCTGTGATCGCCGGTCACGATCAGCACCTTCGGATTGAGCTCCGTCATGCGCGGAATGCAGGCGTCGAATTCTTCGATCCGCTCCACCTTCTTCTGGAAGTCGCCGTCCTCGCCGGTGCTGTCGGTGTACTTGAAGTGCAGGAAGAAGAAGTCGTATTCGTTCCACTTCTGCTTGAGCAGGTCGAATTGCTCGCTCAGCGTCTTAGCCTCGCCGACGAGTTCCATGCCCACGAGACGGGCCAGGCCCTTGTACATCGGGTAGACCGCAATGGCCGCCGCCTTCAAGCCGTACACCTCTTCATAACTGGGCAGAGCAGGGCGGGGCGAGAAACCGCGCAACGTCAGCCCGTTGGCTTTCGGCTGATCGGCCAGCAGCTTGCTGGCCTGTTTGACGAACTCGCGTCGCCGCTTCGGCCGTCTTCTGGCTTGCCGCGTCCATGGCCTTTGGCTCCAGCGGCGGCACGCCCATCGGTTTGCGGATCGGTATCGTGGACATGTCCCCCAAGCCCCTGGCCGCGGAACACGACGACGAAGCGGTGCTCCTTGACCGGTTCGACGAACACCTCGACGCCGGGAATCTTCACGTTCCGCAGCTTGACGGCCAGCGGAGCACTCTCGTCGCTCGGGATCCGGCCGGCGCGGCGGTCGCTGATCTTCCCGTCGGCGTCCAACGTGCAGTAGTTGCCGCGGATCGGCGACGTCATTCGGCCCCAGTTCAAAGCCGATCCCGGTGGCTTCCAGCGCGCCGCGGCCGATCTGGTACTGTCAGCGGATCGTAACCGAACAGCCCCAAGTGCCCCGGTCCGCTGCCTGGCGTAATACCCGGCAAAACCGGAATGCTGCCTCCCTGCACGCCGCGCTGGGCCAAGGCGTCGAGATTCGGCGTCCGGGCCGTTTCCAGCTCCGTCAGTCCGCCCGGCTGAAGCGGCAAACCGCCCAGGCCATCGGCCACCAGCATCACGATCTTGGAGTCGTTTTTGACAAACAGTTCGCGGGTCAATTCATGCATGAGAAGCATCCAGGTCGAAGGCTCAAAAGCGACGCCGGCGGCGGCGTTCGATATTCGTAATTGGTAGCAGAATTGGCGCCAAGCACAACTGCTAATCAGCAATCCACCGGCGCGGCGCGCCGCCGAGAACCGACGCCTGCAGTCCGGCCAAGAAGGCGGCCTCACATGGCGGATTGAGAGTCCCCGCGAACTGCGTTTTTTTTCGCCCGATCTGCGAGAATTACCAGTTCCGTGTTCCCGCCGCTTCCGTTTCGGCTCAGTACCGCACCTGCGAGCGCATCGGCCGCATCGGCCGGGAAGCGCCAGCGGGGGCTCCAGCCGGCATTCCGGCGGCGGGCGGCGGGCCGACTCGCAGATTCGGGTCGGCCAGGTTCAGCGGCGTGAAGCCCTCAATCGTGGGCAAGGTCCACAACTGCGGGTTGGGGGTTAACTTGTTGACCTGCAGGTCATTCAATTCCAGCCGCAAAGAGAATTGCTGCATCGTACCCGTCGCAGGCGTTTGCAATTCGATCCGCGTGGGCAGCACGGCCCCGGTCCCCGGATCGCGCCAATGATGGCTCGACACGGTGCTGGCTGCCAGCTTGCCTTGCCCGTCGTAGAGGTGCTGCGCCAAGACCCAGCCTTGCGATTCGTCGACAAACGTGACTTTGGTCATCGGCCCTTGCAGGGTCTGCAGCGGGGTCTCAATCCGCAGCCGCCCGCCGACCGGGGTCGGCCCGCGATGCGCGACATTCGGATCGAAGGTCGTCAGCCCGAGCGCCTCGATCAGCCAGTCGGGTTCGACTGGCAACACGCTCCGCGCAGTGCTGGTCGAAAACTGGTCGTGCCGGCAGTAGAAGATCGCCGGCATCGGGTTGCGCTTGGCCCAGAACCAGAACAGTTCGTCGTTGCTCCCCAGATCGACTTCCGGTCCGGTAAATCGCGTGTCGGCCCACAGGTGCAAACGCCGCGGCCGTTCCACCGCCAGCCGTGCGCAGGGGCACCATCAACGGCACGCTCACGTTTGCGTGTTCCGTATAGAGCGACTGCACCAGCCCCGTATTGCCGTTGACCACGCGCATCACGTCGCTCATGGTCGGCGCCTCCGGCAGCACGCGCGGTACCGGCGGCGCGGTTCATGTAAATAAACTGCGGGCAACTGGCCCCGCTGGCCGAAACCAGCGTCGTCAGCAACAGCAGCCAGAATTGCGATTGTCGAGCCACGATCGGTACTCCGAGAATCACCAGCCTCTGGCATCTTGCCTGTCAGCGGTCGCTTGCTCTTCAAACGCCGCAACGATGCAGTCCGCGAGAAACGGTTTCACGAGGAACTGGCGAACAACAGCTTGCCCAACTCCTCTTGAATCTCTTGCGCGAACGTCGTCAGGCATTACGACGGGTATCTCGTAAAGGTTCTCATCCCGCGGGCAGTACAAGGACAGCGTTTCTTGCCCCGCTTCATCGTGCTGCGTGTCTTCCAGTCGCAAGATCCGGCGACGAATCATCAGCAGCGCCAGCACGTACCGCATATCGGCCTTGTCGGGCGCGCCTTCCAACTCCGTGAACAACTGCAGCATGACCTCGCCCGGCGCCAGCTTCGGCTTCGAGGCGCCGGCGTCTTTCGCCGGCATGCGCGACTTCCAGAAACCCAGCGCCTTTTCCGGGGCGCCGCTCCAGGCATCGAGGGCATAGTCGTAGCGACGTACGGCGCTGCCTTCGGCAACCAGCACCGAGTAGAACTCTTCCCCTTCGTTGAATTCACGGCCGCTGACGGCGCAATGCCGAGTGCAGCGTTGTATTTCGTAGTCCATGGCGTCGATGATCCATTCGCGGCGCACGCTCGCGAGCGGGAGGGTACCCGAAACGGCAGCTTGAAACTATCCCAGCTCGTTCACGCCCGTGGCCGCCGGCCAAGCAGGCAATCTGGGCAATTTCATTCTACGCGAACCATGCGCCAAGACACTTGCTAGCACGGCGAGAGAACGTCCAAAAACTTACAGGCGAACGCCAGGTAGACCTTAAACTTTCCGACCTGGGACCTTGATTCAATACGCTGTGAAGAACCGCGAAGTTGTCCCGCCGGGGCCGATGCGGATCAAGACCTTCTTAGCGCAGCGAGGGCAATGGCCCTGGTAGGCGGCACAGTCGGGCGAAAGATAGATGCGGCTGTAGATGTCGCAACAGGCGAAATGGACGCCGACAAATCGACGGCCTTGCCTCGTCGCCGGCTCATCCGGCGGCGGAAAGCCGTCGCTCGACAAATCGAGATGCTCGCCCGCCATTCAAGCAGGTCTGCCAAGTTAAACTGGGAGATTTACAACCGCGACGGCTTGCCCGATGATAAACCCCAGGCAAACAGATCGCCCAAGAGTTTCATCGGCAAGAAATCGCGGACATCTTACGTTCAAGACCGCGGCTTGCCAAGCGAAATGGTTGTATGGCTGGCCACGAACGATGTCAGCCGCACGGCGACGCATTCGACCTGGCACTCCTGGCATGAAAGGCCTTTCGCATGAACGATACGCCTCGGCCGGACGACAACGCCAACCCGTTTCAATCGCCGGCGCCGCCGCTGGCGCGAGACGGCGGCGGTGAAATACGCACGGGCAGTCCATTCGCCAACGCTGCAAGCCCGGTCGGCGGCTCCAACTTCGGCGGCCAGTTGAACCGGGCGTTCAACGCCTATACGTCTCAATGGTCCGCCTGGCTGGTTCCCGTTTTGCTCAGCGGGCTGATCGCGGTTGGCTGCTACCTGGCCTGCGTGATTCCGTACCTGCTGGCGCAGGGCCCTCTGGCCTGCGGCCTGTATATGTGCGCCTTCCGTAACTTGCGCGGCTGGCCGGTCGAAAGCTCGGATCTGAATCGCGGCTGGGAGGAACTGGCGTCGGCCATGTGGGCAGGCCTGGCGATGATGCTGTTGCAAATGGCGCCCGCACTGTTGTTCGCACTGATCGCCGTCCCGGGCTTGCTGCTGTTTGCCTCGGCCGGCGGACCGGGACAGATGGGGCCCGACCAGCGCGGCGGTTTGTTCCTGGTGGGATTCTTTGTGCTGGAGATCATCTTCGTCTTCGGCATGATTGCCTGGTCGATCTGGATCAACGCACGGACCATGTTCGTCATGCCGCTGATCGCCGATCGCGGCTATAACTTTTCCACCGCGCTCGGCGAGAGTTGGCGGGTAACGCGAGTCCGGTTCTGGGAGCGCGTGCTCATCAGCTTTTTGGCGATGTTGATCGGCATGATCGGCATGTACGCCTGCTACGTCGGCATCCTGTTCACCTTGCCCCTCTACTTTCTGATCATCTCCGCCGCCTACGAAGACGAATTCGGCATCCAATCGATTCCGGGTGGCCTGACGCAATCGCGATGATTAACGAGCGGGAGTGAGCCACGGATCACGCGGATGGCACGGATAGAGAAAACACGAGAAGGCTCGTCTTGCCGATGATCGGCTCCGTTTCGGCCGCGCAAGGAGAACGCGATCTTCCAGGTTAGCGTAGGCAACGTTCCGCTGGTCAGCGATTCAGCGTGCCGAAGCCGTTGGTCAGCATCGCCGAAAGCACGCCGACGTAGACGGCCGAAAGCGCGAATTTTTCAAATGTGGCGAACGCCGCCGGAGCCAGCAACGCCCAACGTTCCGCCCCCAGCGCGCAGACAATCAAAGTCATGACGATGAACAGCGTCAGCAGGCTGAACCGTCGAGAATCGCCAGGCATGTGCCGCATGGTCGCCGCCCCCCTATCGTCTTTCCGGGACCATGACCGCCGCTCAGAAGCGGCCTCTACGTTTCGGCCGCTCGACCACTCTGGGCATTGCTCCCCGTTTTCTGAGCGTCAGAAGTTCCTTCGCAAGGAATTCTGCCGACCGATCGGTCCCTACTTGTTGATTGAACCGCTCAGCAAGCGAGGCCAGCAAAGCAGGCTCGGTCAGCATTCGATCTACCGGAGTTGCCATGTCTTCGTAGAGATCGAGCAGCGTTTTCTGCTCCTCGTCTGTCAAAGGGTTAGCCGTTTGAAGAATCGCGGCGACGACGTCGGCCAGCTTCGAGATTGGATAAATTGCGTAACCCCGCAAAAAAGTCGGAACCTGAGTACGAGGCAGCCCGTCGAGCAAGACGTAGATTGGCTTCTTCCATGCCATCGCAGCGCCCAGTTCGACGAGCATCGCTCGGGAAAAATCGGAAGGACGACTTACGACGATCACCAGGGCCTGACTCGCTGCCAAGGCCTTGTGAATTTGTAATCCCCAATCTTCTCCCGCCCTGACGGTGTCGGAAGTGAAGACGTCCAGCCCGCCGTCGGCCAGCGCTTGCCGTACGACTGCCGCCACGCTTGCATCATGCGTGGAAAACGACAAGTACACGTCATACGCGTCGGATGTCACGCTCATGGCGAAAGCCTCTTGATGGTCCTGGCAACTTCGGCGACGTAATCGTCGAACTGATTGAGATCGATCGCCTTCCGGTCCTTGATCATTTCTGGAATCGGGTCGACCCCTACGTGGTAAAGCACCGGCACGATTCGGGTGCGCCGCCCGTTTCGCAGGGCCATGCCCACTTCAAGCAAGACCCAAGGACGGTCAACAGAACGCGGGGTGAGCAAGACCACAAACTCCCTGCAACGGGTGATCTGTCGGATGATCTCTTCCGGTATTCTATCTCCGCCATCGATATCGCGGTCGTCCCGGAATGCCTTCGCCCCGGCAGCCTCCAGACGCTCGCAAACCATCCTGGCCACCCACTTATCCGCGGACGCATGACTGATAAAGATCGGGTAGTCGCTGACGGACTTTTCTTTCGGATCGGTCGAGCGGGCAGGCATTGCACGAGGCCGCGTCCTTCTTCGTTTGGGCATCTACCCGCCCCAGTTCGATTCGAAGAGACCTGAATTCCGAAGCCGCTGTGCTACTGCCGCGCGGCTTCACGACGTGAACTCTCCCATGTTTAGTCTACCAAACGGCCGAAGAAAGAAGAATTGATTTAGGCCATAAAGAACGTCGCGTCCAGCCAAAGTCGTATCATGGGCGAAGACGTCAAAAAACGACGAGACAACGAAATGGCCGAGGCCTGCCGTCAAGCGATCACAATGCCTCCCAGGAGGCCAAATCCCATTCACGGCGAGGCTCGTCCCCTTTATACGTGGCATCCGTGCAATCCGTGGTTTGTATCCGTCGCAGAGATCCAATGACCGGGAGCCCTCGCCGCGGAAGCCCCTAAACACGGCCTGCCGAACTTGACCCTGGCGCGAACCCTTGCTAGAGTTACCCTGTCAGGCAGGCAATTCCGCCGCCTGTTTTTCGAGAGATTTTGCCGTGATCTTAGCCGCCCGACTGCCTTCGTTGCTCCTAGCGCTAGCTAGCCGCCAGGCTTAGGGTTCGCAGGCGAAACGTCTCGATACGACCGTCCGAATTGCAAAATTAAGAACCCCGAAGCCTGAACACAGGCTTCGGGGTTTTTTTGTTGTCCGAATAGGCGGCCCGGCCGCCGCTTTGAATCAACCTCCTGCACGCGAGGCGCTGGTGCTTGCCGTTAGTTACCCGCTGAGTTTGAGCCGCCGCCGCGGCTGGGCCCCCACGAGGGCGCGGTTGGCGCTACGCCCGCCGGTCTGGGACCGGCGTTTGAGCGTTTCCGCCGCTGCACGCGGCGGCCTTTGTGGGTTAAGATCAAATATCTATCGCACTTGCAGGAAAGTACCCCATGTCTGAATCGCGACACATTACCATTTTCGACACCACGCTCCGCGACGGCGAGCAATCGCCCGGCGCGAGCATGAACCTCCCCGAGAAGCTGGAAGTCGCCCAGGCCCTGGTCGACCTGGGCGTCGACGTGATCGAGGCCGGCTTCCCGATCGCCTCGCCCGGCGACTTCGAGGCCGTCCGGGAAATCGCCCAGACGGTGCGCGGGTCGACCATCTGCGGCCTGGCCCGCTGCAACGATAAGGACATCGACCGGGCCTGGGAGGCGCTCAAGCACGCCGAGCGAGCCCGGATCCACGTCTTCCTGGCCACCAGCGCCATCCATCGCGAGTTCAAGCTCAAGATGGGCAAGGACGAGATCATCCAGCGGGCCGTGGCCGGCGTGAAGCGGGCCGCGGGCTACTGCGACGACGTCGAGTTCTCGCCCGAAGACGCCGCCCGCACCGAGCTCGACTTCCTCTGCGAAGTGGTCGAGGCGGCCATCGACGCCGGCGCCACCACGGTCAACATTCCCGACACCGTCGGCTACGCCACGCCGGCGCACATGGGCAGACGTGATCACGCACGCTGCGCGAACCGCGTGCCGAACATCGACCAGGCCGTGATCAGCGTCCACTGCCACAACGACCTGGGCCTGGCCGTCGCCAACAGCCTGGCGGCCGTCGAGAACGGCGCCGGGCAGATCGAATGCACCATCAACGGCATCGGCGAGCGGGCCGGCAACTGCTCGCTGGAAGAAGTCGTGATGGCCCTGCGCACCCGGCAGCGACTATTACCACGGCTGCAACACCGGCATCGACACCGCAGCGGCTGGTGCCGACCAGCCGGCTGGTCTCGAACATCACCGGCATGCAGGTGCAGCGCAACAAGGCGATCGTCGGCCGCAACGCCTTCGCCCACGAAGCCGGCATCCACCAGGACGGCATGCTCAAGGAACGCACCACCTACGAGATCATGCGGCCCGAAGACGTCGGCTTCACCGAGACCGACCTGGTGCTGGGCAAGCACAGCGGCCGCGCCGCCCTGGCCGATCGCGCCAAGGCGCTCGGCTACACGCTCTCGCGGCGAGCAACTGCAAACGTTGTTCGAGGCATTCAAAGCGCTGGCCGACAAGAAGAAGGAAATCTACGACGCCGACATCGCCGCGCTGATCGAGGAGGAGATCCACGAAACCGACGAGGTCTGGACGCTCAGCCGCTACACGCTGAACGCCGCCACCGGCGCCGGTGCCCAAGGTGGCGCTGACGCTCAAGCGCGGCGACGAGCAGATCACGCGCGAGCTGAGCACCGGCGACGGCCCGCTCGACGCCGTGTTCCTGGCCATCGAACAGATCACCGGTATCGAGGTCGTCTGCAGAGACTTCCGCGTGCACAGCGTCACGGTCGGCAAAGACGCCCAGGGCGAAGTGACCGTCGAAGTCGAGCACCACGGCCAGATCTATCGCGGCCGCGGCGTCTCGACCGACAGCGTCGAGGCCAGCGCCAAGGCCTTCCTCAACGCCATCAACCGCATCGCCGCAACCGACGGCAAGCCGCCCGCCAAGGTCAGCCCGTACCAGCACGGATAGTCCGCTGTCGACGCTGGGACCTTGGACTATATGCCGAAAGCCAGCCAGTAAAACGCCCAGCCGGTCACAGCCGTGAGCAGCATGTCAATGGCGGCCAGCTTGCCCCAGAATACATGCGAGCGGCTGTGAGCATTGGGCGCTGGCGGACAGGGAAAGCGACGCAAGGCGCGGACCGTGACGAAAATCCACAGCAGCGCCGTGGTGACGGCGAATAGCAGGTGAACGCCAAGCGAATGCTGCACCCACGTTTCGTAATAGGGCGAAGGCTTCGCTCGTTCGGCCCAGCCATGGAGCCGCATATCGCCTTCGAATAACACGACCGTGACCAGCAGCACCAAGGCCAACGCGAGTTGGATCCGCTTGTGCAGCAAATACCGCTGCCGGTACTTGACCAGGTAAATGCTGAACCCCATGACGGGCACGACCGCAAACATCGCCAGAAACACGATGTCCAGCATCAGCGAAGCGCGGGTTCCCAGAAAACCGTCGAGTCCGGGATATTGCATGGCAGTGGGACAGGGGTGGATCAGATTTCAATGGCGCAACAGGGCAGTCTCCGAGTCGGCCGTGAGTTCTTTCCGACCGTGACCGCCAAATTGCGATCGCCGACATGGCGACCGCCCGGCGAAGCGTCACGCCAGTCTAGCGGAAAGGCCCCCGTTCGGGCAGGCGAGTTTGCCCGAACGGGGCGGCCCGTGCTGCGCTTTTCAGATGTTCCTAACGAGCAACGCGTGATTTCGAAACGCCGATCGACGCCGTTTAACGCTCCCAATGGCCGACTGGCGGGATTGGCCCGAAGCAGTATCGCCCCAGCACCGATCACGTAAATGAGTCTTGGAATGCCTTAGCCGAGAGCCGCGGGACGCCGTCGTTCTCGTCGGCGAGGATGCGCCCGCCAATCCCGGCGCCGTGTTCACTTCGGGTCCTGTCGACCACGCAGACCAGAAGCAGCGAGCGCAAGCGTCAGGGCTCGGTGCATGGCTCTTCGCCCCTCTCGCTTTTGTCGATCTACGTGGGCGCCGCCCCAATGCTCCGCTTAGAAGGGAATCCGGGGCTGGAGATTCATGGTTGCCCCAGCCGTAAAGCCGCATGGACATCGCCATACGCCTGCCCCGACCTAGGACGGTTTATTTACCTACTCTGACGCCGTTTCTGCGGGCGCCGCGTGGCGTTACAGGCTGCCAAATGGGTATGGTCGACGCCGTCGCTGTCTCGGGCGCGAAGATTGTGGACGTCATGTCGGCTGCCGTCAGCCTCACAATATCCGCGAAGTTCGCGACGAAGCGATTTGGCGCGTCAGGGTTCGCAACCGGGACAGGCTCCAGAACGTCCGTGAACACGCGACGCAGCGCGGATCACGATGAGTTAAGAACACGTTACTCCAGCGATTCCAGCCGGACTACGTGCCGACTATGATTGCTTGCCGGCGAGACGCCCTTGGGGCATGCAACGCCGATTGCGCCGGGTGAACAGTCGAAAAGCATACGTTGAACTCTCGTTTGCTTAGGAAAACCGAGAGAGACGTCTCCGAGCCCCGCACATGACGCAAAGGCTCGAATGGTATTGGCAGAAGCGTCAACCTCCGCGCATAAGACAGCGCACCACCCAACGCTGCGTGATAACGTGCATAATGCAGGAAAACTAAGCGGCGGCAGTGGTCAGGTTGAACTTGACGAGCGTCCTCTCCGGACTGTGAAACGGAGCCAGACGCCTAAAGCGGCGCGCAGATTTCTTCAGCAAGTCTCAGCGTGCGGAATCTGGGCGGCGAAGCGTGTGAAACGAAACGAAGATTCCCGGCAAGGATCGTACAGCCGCGCGGTCGCCAACGAGCAAGACTTCCTGTTGCGAAATGGCCACACGCCGGTCGTTGGGAAGACCTGTGCTGCCTGAAAGGCGTCGACTCGCTCGAGAGATTACCATGTATATGATCGCGTATGGAGCGTCTCCAACGAAGTCGCCGTTAAAGTCTGCTTGAACTAGTCATTCCAACTAACGGTTAAAGTCGCCATGGTCGATAAACACCCCGGCCAGGGAATTCACCCAACGAGGACGGTAATCGCGAGATTTGCACCGAGGACTCAATCGCTTCCCTGTACACAGCCATTCGGACGTCCAGTAACGACTCAAGTCTACGGCGATGTCACTCAAGCTCGGGAGGTAGTTTGATCCTCGGCGCTGATGCATTCGCATTGCCGAGGCCATGGTAACAATCAGTCGTCCCACCTTGATCTACGCGCTGCTTGTTGTCTCGCTCGGGACTCACCACCTTGTTCTGCAAGCGCACGCCAACGATCGTACGCAATCGCCATCCGTTCAGTCCCGCACGCCGGTCGCTTCCGTTCGCGTGGTGCGTCAACGGACTCCAGGCAGACCCGGTCCCGAAATCCCTTCACCCGTCGATGTCGGAGCCGCAGCGTTTTCGAGGCGCTGCACCGAGTGCCACGACGCCCAAACTGCCTTGGACAAGACCAAGGACTTCGCCGATTGGCTTGCCACCATTCGGCGAATGGCGAAAAAGGAGGACGCCGATATCCCCCAGGAGTTGCACCAGGGGATTGCCAGATATCTCGTCAAACATGGCCGCGCAACGCCGCCATCGCCGATGGCGGCGCCGTCCGGCGCAGCAGGCGCCGCGTCCGGCAATCAAGCAGGTTCGCGCGACGACGACGGCGACGGCGACGGCAAGCAGAAAAACGAGACTGGCAGTTCCGGCAAGGGCTTCGACGCGTCGCTCGTGCAAGCAGGCGAGACAGCATTCAACCGCAGTTGCACTTCCTGCCACGATGCTCAGAAGTCCCTGCAAGCATCCAAGAGTCTTGCCGGCTGGCGGACTACCGTGCGGCGGATGGCCGGCAAGACCGGCGCACAGATTCCGGAGAGCATCCACGAGTCGATCGCCACGTATCTTGCATCTCGCAACGAAGGCGAGGCAGGGGGGAAAGAGGACGGCGGTTCCGGCGCCGACGGCGAGTCGCAACTCTCTCTCATGGCCACCGTGTCTCCCTTGTGGCGCGGCGGCGGACCTGCCGTGCAGGATCCCGGATTCTTCCCCAATACCTGGGTTGGCGCTGCGTGGGAAGGCAAACAAGCTGTCAGCGCCCGGGTTACCACGTGCACGACCTGTCATACCGAGTCCAAGTTTGGGCTGGTCGAGGCCTCAGTCAGGTTCAATCTCACCAAGTACCTGCGATCCCGTGATCGCGTGCAATCGAATTGCCAGCGGGAGCGGCAAACCGACGTCGCGATCGAGGCCGGACGGTTCGTCGTCCCGTTCGGAGCATTCTATCAGCAGGTTAACCCCGGCGTGTACCGCACGGTCAGCCTGCCCCTGATCTACAACATGGGGCAGCGAGTCTATGCCTCCGACCTGAGCTATCCAGTTTTGCCGATGCCCTATTCGGATACCGGGGCGAATACCTCCATCGCTCTGCCGATCGCGACCGACCTGGCCGCCACGTTCGACGCTTACGTCGTCAACGGCCTGCAGGGCGGCGCCAACGGGATCGATTTCATTCAAACGCGGCAACAGTTCTACGACAACAACAAGACTCCGTCGGTCGGCGGGCGGTTCACGATCGGGGGACGGAACCTGCGTCTGGGAACATCCGTGATGGGGGGCCGCTTCAATTCCAATGCCGGAAATGGCCCTTTCAACCAGGGAATGAACTATCTTGTTTTCGGCGCCGACGCGGTGTTCCGCTGGGAAGACCGGCTACGCTTGCAGTTTGAGTACGCCCAGCGCAATTCCGACCGCTTAGGGAACGTCCCCACCGCCATTTTCAGCGAGCGAGTCGGGGGATTCTACCTGGAAGGCGAGGCGCTGATTTGCCGCCGCTGGAACTTGAGTTTCCTGGCGCGGTACGGCGCAGACGCAGCACAGCTTGTTGCCGCCCTCCGGAAGTACTCTCACGACCGGCAATTTTGCGGTGGAACGATTCACCTACGGGTTGAACTGGACGCTTCCGGGCGGCAGCTTGCTGATGGTGAATCACGAGCATTGGTTTTTGCCCGGAAGTCTTGGCAGTGCCGACGTCGTCGGAGTTCGCTGGGCGGCGACATTCTGAATCAGGAGCAGTTTTACATGGAGGAACTGCAATCGCCGCGATTCAGCAGCCTGGCGGATGCAGCCTATGCCCAAAAAAAAGGTTGAAGCCATGAGGATCCATCGTCTCTTGCTCTGGTGGGCGTCTTTTAAGGATGGCGCCCGGCCTGTCGTGCTGCGGCCCGCGGTTGTCGTCGTACTGGCGGCAGCATGGCTCGCAGGCGCTCCGCAGGCAACGGCGCAGACCATTGCCGCGTCTGAGCCGTTGAGCGTAGAAGTAGACCTGCCCGCCCCCGGGTCACGCTACCAACTCCATCAACCCGCAGACGCCTTTGTCGAAGGCGACGTCATGGAGTTTCCCGATTGGCAATTAGAATCCGATTCCGTAGACGATCCCGACGGGACTGTTTGTGACGCCGCGTGCAACCCTTATGAACCCGGTGAAATCCTCGATTTGGACAGTCCGTATCGGACGCCCGCTGCCCGCCTGCTCGCTTCGACGCACGATCGGCTTTGGTTTCATTCCGAATTCCTGCTCTGGTGGAGCAAAGGGGCGGACATGCCTGCCCTGGCGACCACAAGTCCAACGGGCACGGCTCAGGGGCAGGCCGGCGTTCTCGGCGCAACAGGCACGTCGCTCCTGTTTGGCAATCAGACGGTCGGCGCCAACGCTCGGCCCGGCGGCCGCTTCACGCTGGGCGGGTGGCTCACTCCCTGCCACGATCTGGGAATTGAGGCGACGTATCTTTTCCTGGGTGCGACGACGGCAGGATTCAACGCCTCGGATCAGACGAATCCTATTCTTGCACAGCCTTTCCTCAATGCCCAAACCGGCGCTCAGGACGCGTCGCTCGTGGCGTATCCAGGAGTCGAATCGGGCACGCTTGGCATCATGTTGCAGAACAAATTCAATAGCCTGGACATGGTCATTCGCAAAGCGTTCGTACGAGAATCCGACTATCGCGCCGACTTCCTTTTCGGCTTCCGGTATGCCCGGTTCGCGGAGAATTTGACTGTCAACTCGCAATCGACGACGACGGCAGGTTCAGGGATCACCCCGGCGGGGACCGTCACGAACATCTCGGATTTTTTCGGGGCCTCCAACCAGTTCTTCGGCGGGGACCTGGGAGTTGCCACACATAGCCGCCGCGGACGGTGGTCGGTCGACTTGCAGTGCAAGGTCGCCTTGGGCTATAGCCAGTGCTCTGCTTCCGTCCTGGGACAAACGACCACGACGGTTCCGTCACAAGCTCCGGTCGTCTATCAAGGCGGGCTGTTGGCGCTGCCGACGAACATCGGCAGCCACAACCTGGATGGTTTTGGACTGATTCCCGAGCTCGGCGCAACTTTAGAATACCAGCTCACCCGACGCTTGAGCGCTACGTTTGGATACAGGTTTGTGTACTGGAGTCGCGTAGCTCGGCCAGCCAACCAGGTGGACCTGAACATCAATCCCTCTCAGTTCCCGCCGGGGCAATTGACCGGCGCCGCAGCGCCGCAATTCCAGTCTGTGATCACCGACTTCTGGACTCAGGGACTCACCGGCGGCCTCAAGTACCAGTTCTAATTCACTGCCATCAATCAGGAAAAGCGGTTCGCCCCCATCGAGACACAGGTCGTGCCGGTCAAAAGCCTTTGTCAGGACGCCCGACATCGACGAGCCGACGGCGATATTCTCGATGGCGCTTCGATCATGCCGACGACGACCGCCTTGGCGGTAAAGGAACCGGGGAGCGAGACGGCCAGAGACCTGGTCCGTGCGGCGGCATGAGGCGCCGATCTCAGGCGCCGTAGCGAAGGCCTGCAAGATCACGACGATGAGGGGCAAGACGCACCTGGTCTGCCGATTGGGCGTGAAGGCCGTATTCAACTGTGTTCATCTCGGACGCGCACGGACCGCAGGTCTGGGGCGTATCGTATGCGGACGTTCGTCGTTCGCAGCCGGTGACGCAACCGTCTTCCAGGCTCACGATACGATCGCCGAAGCCGAACACGCGGTTGTCGTGAGTCACCGCCACCACGGCGCGGCCGCTTTTGACCGCGGCTGCCCGCAAAAGTTCCATGATCGTGCGACCGGTGCGCGCGTCGAGCGCCGAAGTCGGCTCGTCGCAAACCAGTAACTGCGGCTCGTGAATCAAGGCCCGGGCGATCGCCACGCGCTGTTGCTGCCCGCCCGATCACTCTTGGAACACGACGGCAGGTTCAAGCACGAGCACGCGGCGCATCGACAACAGGCACGAGAGCGCGGCGATGAGCGTGATGGCTGCGCCTGTGCCAAACAGCACCTGCCAAGGCATAAAAAAGGCCAGCTTCGACGTTTCGCGAGTAAGACGCCCGAAGAGGACGGCGGCGCCTATGCCAAGCCCATAGCCGATCAATTCGACGAAGATCGCCTGAAACAAAATCATTCTCATCAATCGCAGGTTGCCGGCGCCCATCGCTTTCAATGCCCCGAACTGCTTCAGGTTTTCAATCGTGAGCAAATAAAACGTCTGACCGGCGATGGCGGCGCCGACGAGGAAGCCCAGCAGCACCGTGACGCCGAAATTGATAGGGATGCCGGTCTTTTTCAGGAAGTGCATGATCGTTTGCCAGGAAAAATCGTCGCGAGTCGAAGCCTGCAGCCCCGTCCGCTCGGCGATCCTGCGGCAAACTTCCGCGGCCTCCAGCCCCGGTTCGGGCTCGGCTAGCACGAACGACAGCACCTTGCGCTCCGACGGCGCGAAGCCGATAGCCTGCGAATAGCGGGTATAGACGATCGGAAACGTCTGAAATGTGCGCCGAGCCTTGCAGACGCCAACCAGCACGGCGCGGCGGTCGTTCATCTCAAACGTCTTGCCCAGTTCGAACGGCTCGTTCGGCCAAAGCTGACGGTAGCCGGCTTCGTCCATGATCAACGCGTCAGGCCGCCGCAAATCGGCCAGGCGGCCGGCGATGATTTCTCGCGGCGCACCGACCATCGTGGCGTCGTCGAGCCCCAACAGAATTACCTGCTGAAAATTGCCGTCGGCCATCCGCGCCCGCGCGACGCCCTTATACAGCCGTACCGCCCACCGAACGCCTGGCACGCCGCGCACGCGGTACAGAGCGTTTTCCGAAAGCGGCTTAACGTCCTCGATGGACTGCATGTTGGGGTCCATGACCCAGATCGAGGCGCCTTCGAGGTCTTTGATCTGGCTGATCGTCAGCCGCATCAACCCGCAGAAGATCGAGCTTTGCTGGGCAATTAACAGCGACGCAAAGGCGATGCCCAAAATGATGCCCAGGTACTTGCCCTGGTTGCCCGTCAGCATTTTCCAAGCGATCCAGCTCATCGGCGGGCCTCCGGTTCTATGCGCAGCCGCGCGCCTTCGATGGCCGCGCGCATGCCGCGGTCCGCTTCTTCAACCGCCCGCTGGCGCTGATTCACGGCTGGAGCCAACTCTGCTGGCCAAACACAGAGTCGGCGGCCGCAGCGGAAGGCAAAGCGCTTCGATCGAGTCTTGCGTTTGCCGTTGCCTCGTTGCCGGCACCCTTCGCGTCGGTCAGGATCACGCGATAGGTCAAGGTTCCATCGGGCAGCGTCGAAACGTCGATTCCCGTTACATCCTGGTTGGCGGCGGACACAATGCCGCTTCCCGTCACTGCGGCCCCGCCGCCGTCGCTTGTTATGCTGTAACGATAGGTCGCCCCGATCTCGGCCCCTGAAAAGGTGAATCCCGTCGATGAAGCGTCTGCAGCTTGGATCAGCGGTTTGTCTGCGGTAATCGCATATCCGGTCGCCGTTCCGCTTGTGAGCAGCGACGCAAAGACGTTCGCTGCGCCGGTAGATTGGGGCGCGGCAGTGACCGGCTGCGACAAGAGCGTATCAATGATCTGCGTCAAAGGGGGCGTCGAAGCCAAGAACAGTCTTCGCGAGATCAGTCCCGCCCGGAGTCCTGCGCTCGCCGAAGTTATACTCGGTCCCACTTTCCCCCGGTCCGAGTTGAACCATGATCTGATCCTGGCCGGCGGTTCCCCTCGCTGCTCCTCCGATGGCGCCGACGGTCGCTTTTCCGTCCAGCAAATTCGGCGACGGCGTCATTTGGATGCGATACTTCCCCACAAGCAGCTTGTCAAAATGGTACGCCCCGTCCTGACCGGTCTTGGTCGGCGATTTTCCTGCGACCTCGGTCCAATTCCCTTGGCTATCCTGCATGAACAGACTGACGACCATGCCGGGGATTGCAAGATGGGGGACGCCTTGAGGAGTCATCCGGAGCCCGTCGTTGCTCGGGTCGATATATACGTAGCCCGAGAGACTGCCGGTGGCCGGCGCTACCGTAGTCGGGTCATTGGCGCCGTCGTTCGTAGTGTTCAACTCGCCGCCGCCGGACACCGTGGCCGTGTTGGCGACGCTGGCCGGCGCGTCGGTGGCGACGCTCACGGTGATGGTCAAGCCCGGATAGCTGGCGCCGCTGGCCAGAGCGTCGGTGCGAGTGGCCGTAACCGTCTGGCCCGAGATGCTGGTCGTCCAGCCCGTGCCGCTGGCGGCCGTCGGCGTCAAACCTGCAGGCAGCGTATCGACGACGGTCACTTGTCCCGTCGTCGGTCCCGGGCCCGAGTTGCTGACCGTGATCGTATAATTGTCGGCGCCGTCGCCCTGCTGGAAACTTCCAGTGTGGCTGCTGCTGACGGTCAAGTCGGCCACTTGCGTCACGGCGGTCGGGTCGTTGGCCGAATCGTTCGACGTTTTCGCTTCGCCTCCGCCTTTGGCGCTGACCGCGTTAGTAACGCTGGCCGACGCGCTGCTGGCGACGCTCACCGTGACGATCAAGTCGGGATAGCTGGCGCCGTTGGCCAATGCATCGCTGCGCGTCGCAGTCACGGTGTGCCCCGAGATGCTGGTCGTCCAGCCTGTGCCGCTGGCGGCCGTGGGCGTCAAACCAGCGGGGATATTGTCGGTGATCGTCACCTGGCCCGTGGTCGGGGCGCGGCCGGAATTGCTGACCGTGATGGTATATTTGTCGGCGCTGTCGCCTTGCCGAAAGTCGCCGGAGTGACTTGCGGCAACGGTCAGATCAGGGAGCGGCGGAGTGATCGTCGTCGGATCGCTGGCACTGTCGTTGGCGGTATTCAGCTCGCCGCCGCCGGAAACCGTGACCGCGTTGGTCACGCTGGCGACCGCGTTGTTGGCGACGCTCACCGTGACGGTCAAGTCCGGATAACTGGCGCCGGCGGCCAGCGCGTCGCTGCGAGTGGCCGTGACCGTCTGGCCCGAGATGCTGGTCGTCCAGCCTGTGCCGCTGGCCGCCGTCGGCGTCAAACCGGCGGGCAGCGTATCGACGACGGTCACTTGTCCCGTCGTAGGTCCCGGGCCGATGTTGTTGACGGTGACCGTATAGTTATCAGCGGGATCGCCCTGTTCGAAGTTGCCCGCGTGGCTCGCGTTTACCGTCAAGTCAGCCGCTTGCGCGACGGTGGTTGCGTCATTCGACGTATCGTTGCCCGTGTTCAATTCGCCGCCGCCGGAGACCGTGGCCGTGTTGGTCACGCTGGCGGCCGCGTTGTTGGCGACGCTCACCGTGACGGTCAAGTCCGGAAAGCTGGCGCCGGCGGCCAATGCGTCGCTGTGAGTGGCCGTGACCGTCTGGCCCGAGATGCTGGTCGTCCAACCTGTTCCGCTGGCCGCGGTCGGCGTCAGCCCCGCCGGCAGGGTGTCGGTGACGCTTATCTGGCCGTTCGTCGCGATCAGTCCTACATTGCTCACCGTGACCGAATACGTGTCGGCGCTATCGCCTTGCCGGAAATTATCCTGGTGGCTGCTTGTAATGGCCAGATCCGGCGCCGGCGCCGTGATCGTGGTCGGATCGGTGGCTGTATCATTGGCAATGTTCAGTTCGCCGCCGCCGGAAACCGTGGCCGTATTGGTCACGCTAGCCGGCGCGTTGCTGGCGACGGACACGGTAATGATCAAGGTTGGATAACTGGCTGCGCTCGCCAGCGCGTCGCTGCGCGTCGCCGTGACCGTCTGTCCGGAGATGCTGGTCGTCCAGCCCGTGCCGCTGGCCGCCGTCGGCGTCAAACCAGCCGGCAGGGTGTCGGTTACTGTCACCAGCCCCGTCGTCGGCCCAGCGCCTGCATTGCTGGCCGTGATCGTATAGCTGTCGTTGCTGTTGCCCTGCTGGAAGCTGGCGGCGTGGCTGCTCTTAACCGTCAGGTCGGCTGCTTGGACAATTGAGGTCGGGTCATTGGCCGTATCATTGGCTGCGTTGAATTCGCCTCCGCCGGAAACGCTTGCCGTGTTCGTGACGCTCGGGTGAGCGTCGTTTTCAACCCGCACCGTCGCAGTCAGCGCCGGATAGCTGGCGCCGCCCGTCAGCGCATCGCTGCGCGTGGCCGTGACCGTCTGGCCCGAGATGCTGGTCGTCCAGCCGGCGCCGCTGGCCGCCGTCGGCGTTAATCCTGTCGGCAGCGTGTCGGTGATCGTCACCAAGCCGCTCGTCGAGCCTGAGCCGACGTTATTCACGGTGATCGTGTAATTGTCGGCGCCATCCCCTTGCCTGAACGTTCCGGCATGACTTACGCCGATGGTCAGGTCGGCCGCCTGAATGATCGTCGTTGGATCGCTCGCCGTGTCGTTGGACGTATTGGTTTCGCCGCCGCCCGAAACCGTGGCGGCGTTGGTGACGTTCGCGGGAGCATTCTTGGCAACGCTGGTCGTCACGGTCAGCGCGGGATAGGCGTTTCCGGCGGCCAACGCATCGCTGCGCGTGGCCGTCACCTTTTGGCCTGAAATGCTCACGGTCCAACCCGTGCCGCTGGCCGCGGTCGGAGTCAGCCCGGCCGGCAGGGTGTCGGTCACCGTCACCTGCCCGCTCGTCGGCCCGGCGCCGGGGTTGTTGACCGTCAGCAGGTACTGGTCGGCGTTGTCGCCCTGCCGGAAATTGCCGGTATGGCTGCTGGAGACGGTGAGGTCCGCCGGCTTAGCAGGGGCAGTATAATCAATCGTCAGCGTGGGCGGGCTGGAAGAGTGCATCGAACCGATCATCTTGCCCGAGTTCTGGGTCTCGTCGCCCAGCATCAGCCAGCCGAAGTTTGTGCTTGGATTGTTGAGCCAGCTCTGCACGTCGGCCACCATTTGCGAGGTGGAATTGAACGTGGAGTTAGTGTAATCCGCCCCGAACACCGCCGAGCCGCTTACGGTGGAGGAAAAATCGCCGCCAGGCGTCTTCCAGTTCTGAGTGGGATAAAAGGTGTTTGTCCAGGTAGCGTCGTTCGTCGTGGTCGGAGAAAACGGCGGCATGTACGCGGTTGGCGTCCCCGTGCCTTGGCCCCAATTCGACAGCACGTCGTGTAGCTGTACGGTGGGCGTAACGAAAGTGGTGGAATTGGTCAATTCGATCGTCACGGTGAGCGTCACGCTATTAATCGTTGACCCCGCGGGAATGCTGCCGGCGACGTTGAAGTCGACCAGCCCGCGCATCTTGGTCAACGAATAATGCTCGAGTCCCACATAAATGTAAGGAGACGCGCCGCCGCTGTACTGCGGCGCCTGGTACTGGATCAGCGAGTTGTCCTGAACCGGCGTAAGCGAAACAGACGTCAACAGCTCGCGCCGCTCAAGCGCTTCGATGCTCAGCTTGCGGCGGCTGCCCCCAGTTCGACGAGAGCGCGTGATCCATTTGCTATGCAAGGATTTACGGACACTAGGACTCATCAATAAGGCGCCTCGTTCTCTGATCGACGGACACTTGGGTGCATTGCCCGGGCGTTAGCAACGGACAACAAACAACTTCCGCATTCCAACGCCTCTCCCACTGAGAGAGAACAGCCGAGGGCAATCGCAACTGTGGAAGTTATTTTCCGTACAAGTCTTACAGCCGTGACAATGCGTCCGATGGAACTGCTGAGAAGTGGTCTATAAAATAGGTAACGGTGGTAATCGTCGGCAGTGCGCACGATTTTTCAGTCAGCGCGTGAAATCGCAGGAAAACTCCGCCGGGGGAAATGCAGCCTGGGATGGGCCGAATGGCAGCTTATCAAGTTTGTCGCGGATCGGATTCGGAGCTGAACTTCGTCTTGCTCATCAGCAGGCGGAGCTTAATCTTGGCCGACTCTGTGTCAGACTCGAGACGAGGCCTTGGCCCATCAATCGCGACGCGACATTCGCCCATCTTTGACCGCCGCCGCATTTCGGCCTTCTAGCCATGGCGCCCCCCGCCGGCTATGATTGTGTGCCCCGCCGGAATTCCGTGAAGGCAGGCTTTTGAGAACGCAGAAAAACACGCAACAGGCCGAGTGGCGGAATTGGCAGACGCCCGGGACTTAAAATCCCGTGTAGGGTAACCTACGTGCGGGTTCGAACCCCGCCTCGGCCACTCAAGAGGGCTTGCGCCGCCATTGGTGCAAGCCCTTTTGTTTTAAGAAAACGTCCAACCGCCGCTTGCTGAGAGGACCTGACCATGCACGAAGAAGTCGCCGATGAACGCATGAAGCTGGTCGCGACGTTGATCGGGAGGATCGTTGAACTCGGCGAGCCGTTCAAAATCTATCCGCCGGACGAGGCGTTGCAGAATCCCGAAGTCCTGAAGAGCGACCGGGCGGCGGAGCAACTGAAGGGCACGCAGTGGCGGCTGAGCTTGTCCGACGGACAGGAAGAAATACTGTCGTTCACGGAACTCATCGTCTTGGCCTATGAGTTGGCGATGATCCAGGTGCACCTGCTCAAAGCCCAGGCCGATCCCTCTCACCCCGTCGAAGTCGACCTCCGCTTCAAGCTCGAAGAGCTCATGACGCCCGAGCACGTCAAGACGCTGCTCGGCAAGCTCACATTCGAAGGACTCGCTTAAGCGAGCCTGGCCGGCGCGCTTTCCGGCGATTTCCAGGCGCCCATGCACGCATGGCGCCTGGAAATCGCCCCTGCTGTCAAGGGCCAACCTCCCTGTCGCCGCCCCGCGACCGCGCCCGCAGCCGCGAGGCGTCGCCTTCCGTTGCTACGCGCGGAGGTAGTACTCCTCAGAACCCAAAATGCCGGCCTGGACCAGCTCATCGTTGTTGTTTTCCTGGAGCTGACCGGTCCAGTAACTCAATCCGCCCGGATCGGCAGGACGGGCCAAATACGATTCATAGTAGCTTTCGACGGTATCCTGCTCTCCTTCCAGACTTCCAATCACCATGGCGGCCACATCGGTCCGCGAAGTCCCCTGCGACAACAGTTGGCTGAAATACGCAAATCCGACGCTGTCGGGCGAGCGGCTCAGTTCGTCAAGGTAGAGACCGTCCAAGTAGCCGGAATTGCTGCTGCCGTGCAACTCAAAGTACTCGGGCGAACCGAAAATGATGGACTTGACCTGCGCATCGGTCGCTCCCGCCGTATAGAGGCCCAGGAAGTAGTCGACCGCTTCGGTGTCCCCGGTGCGATTCAAGAGATCCATGTAGAGTCCTTGAATATAATCGGTGCGGCCCTCAACGCTGCCGACAATGCCAAGACTGACGTCATAGCGAGAAGTTCCGGCCGTCAGCAGACCGAGCCAGTAATTCAGCCCAGCCGTGTCCGCGGCGCGGTCGAGTACGCTCTGGTAGACCGCCTTGACGAAGTCCGAGTTCTGGTCGGAAGAGGCCAGCCAGGGCCCAAACGTGGTCGTAACGCCGCTTTGGTTCAGCAACACGAGCGACGGGTTTTGGCCCCCCTGGTCGTCATAGGCGATGGCATAGGCTTTGCCGTCGATGAAGATCGGCGTACCGTTGATCGCCTGCGTGTGTAGGAATTTCGCGTACAAGTTGGAGACCTGTCCGTCTGCATAAAAGTGAGCTGAATTCTGCCAGTCGGCCGTAGTGGAGTAGGTCGTCGCCACGCCTCGGTTGAGGGCGGCCACGATCTGGTTCTCCAGATCCGCCAGTATCGCTTGCTGCGTGGCGTCTAAGCCGGGCTGCAAACCGGCGTCGCCGAACACCCCGTCGTTGCCGAAGACCATTTGGCCGGGCGTCTCGCTTGCCGAAGTGAGCCAGCTCGGCTTCGCAGGCTTACCGGCGTACGACACGGGCGACAGGGACGAAGGCGACGGCGCGTTGGTGGAAAAGAACGGTTCGTACACGTTCACCGGGCTGATGCCCGGCCCCGAGAACTGCAGCACGTTGTAGCCGGAGACGGTCGTGCGCGTGCTGGTATAGGTCTGGCCGTTTACGCCCGAAGTCAGCGTCAAGTCGGGCAGGGCTCCTTCAAACAATTGCTGGATCGTGCTGTCGAACACGTAGCCTAGGGCATCGGACGTGGTAATCGTCGCCTTTCCCGGGTTCAGAATGCGGTACGGCTGCGTGGGATCGCTCGACGGAATGACCAGAGAGCCATAAGCGGTCCCGGCGGGGTAGAGCGAGCTGTACTCGCTGAAAATCGCATCGCGGGCCACATTGGACGAATTGGTCACGCCCACGGAGGTCAAGACCGGCGTGCCGTTGTCGTTGTTCATCCCAGTTAGCGTGATGGGAAAGCCGAACTGGTCGACCTGCGAAGTATTGATATTTACCGTCGGAAGAAACCTAAGCGCCAATGGCACGCTGTTGTCGGCGCCGCTGGCGTCGACGGTCGCCTCGATAAAATCGTAAATGCTGCTGGTGGTCGTCGGATCGGGCGTACTCACGGCGTTGCCCGCCGTAACGACCAGGTGCGGCGCCGTCCCCACGCCGAACACGAACCGAGCCGAGTTGATCGGAATGTACGGCAACGAAATCGTGCTCATTCCGCCCGAGACGGTTGTCGTGTAAGTCGGCAGTACGCCGCCCGCGCCCAGATTGGTGACAGGAGCAAACTTTCCGTCGCTGCCATCGGGATTCGAAGAATCCAGGTAATAGAAGACGCCGGGATCGGTTGCGCTCGACCAAAACATGGCGTAAGTCACCGTTGTCTGAGCGCTGTCGGTCAGGTTGGTCTGGTTCTGGATCGTGTAATTGAACTTCGTGTTCGTCGCCTGATAGACGGCAGGATGCGCGAGGTCAAGCGTCCCGGTGGTGTCCGAGGCGCCGACGTTGAAAGGATCGCCAGAGACCACCGTGCAATTGATGAACGACGTGGCGGTTACGCCCGTGTACGAGATGGTCGCGACGCCGTTTGTCGTCTGGACGAACAGGCTGCCGGTGGGAGTGAAATCGGCGGTCGAAGTAACGTCCAACGTCGAGAGCGAGGACAGGAGCGGGGTCGAGGTAAAGTGCGTGGCCGCCACCACGGCCGGATTGACCGCGGTAAAGGTATCGGTCGTCGGATCGAGCGGCGACGTGCCGTCCGGGTTGACGACATGCACGTCGTACGTTCCCAGAGCGAGAGAAGGAACCGTTACGGTAAGCTGCGAATTGTTGACGATATGCAGGCTCGTGCCCGGCGTGGAGACGGACGTTGCTCGGCTGACAAAACTCACTTGGGTCGCCGTATTGAAGTTCGTTCCGTCGACGGTCACGGTCGCCCCGACCACGCCGAAAGGAGTGACGGAGGTCACCGTCGGCGCCGCCAACACACATCGTGGTTCCAGCAACTCGAATCGAGCAGCCGGATTTCTCATCGTGAAACTGCGCCGCGACGCCTTGCCTCGCGATGCGCGCCGTGACAAACGGAGGATGGCGGGTTCCAACATGACGGGTTCTTTCTCGTCGGCAGAGCCGAACAAAACGCGGCAGAGACGCCCCTTGTGCCTGGTTGCCCCCGAACCGACTGCCGATCTTGAAGCCGCAAGCCCGCGGGAATGAAATCAGCCGCTGGTAAAACCTGAAACGACCGAAGCGTGATGTTTTCCTGCCCGCGAGTCTCCCGACAGGGAGAGGCAAGCGAGGGCAAACCAATTGCCCATGGCTATTCTCCGGTCGCTCTAAGTGGCCGGCGAGGCCCGCCCGGGGGATGTGCGATTGCGGCCGCGCGAACGCCAGGTGCGTGCTGTTCGGCGCAGCCTTCGGAAAACGCCGCGTTTGCCGCCGACTTCCGCCTTATCGCAGACGGCACTTGAGCTTCTCTCGCCATAACCGGATGATGCATGATTCGATTGTCACACTTCGTCCAGACGACACGAACCGAACGAGGGTCCGCCTAACCGTGACTGTATTGCCGAGCCAGCAACAATTGAACGAACTTCCGCGACGAGCCGCCATCTTTCTGATCGCCGAAGTTTTGGCGATCATCGAAACCGGCTACCGCCTTCCCGAAGACGTGCCCGAGCGGAAGTTTTACCAGCGCTGCCTGTCGAGCGTCGTCAACTCAGCACGCAAGTTCGCCGCAGGAGACGCGATCGATCCGCACGAAGCGCCGGGCATGGCCGCCGCATCAGTGATCAGCGGCGTGAAGGGGAGCCCGTTCGCTGACCCGCGACAAGAACGAGCGGCGGCGGCTTGCGCTGGCGCGGCCCGCCTCGTCGCCCTGGCCATCGCCCGCGCAAAAAGCGAAGGGGCTCGCGCCGCGGAAGACACGGCTCGTTACACGGCCGAAGCTTTGCAACTCGCCGTCTCAGCGGCCGAAGAAGCGGAATTGCCGGACGCCGATACGTTCGCCTCGAAAATCAGCGTAGGCTTCAGTCGATTGCGGCAGGCCGGCTTGGGACAACCCGGCGAACCGGGCCGCGCGATCACTGCTGCGGAATTTGCGAATCTGCTGGATCCCGGCGGAGCGAACGAGTAACGCCGCCGGTAAACGAAGCGGAATCGGTAAGGCTCGAAATGCTCATGTATTCCGCTACCTGCCTATCGGCCGCTCGCCACTTTGTCGCCGTAGCGGATGTGGCGGTAGACCCACAGGCCGTCTTTCTTGGCGGTCAGTTCGTAGTGGGAGGCGAACAGGTCGATGGCCGCTTTCGGCCAGCAGCGGGTGCCGTTCTCGTCGGCCTCGATGTGGACCGACATCGGCTTGCGCAAGAACAGCCACTTGATCCGCCCGTCGCGGAGCCGATCCAGCAGCGGGGCAGGGTCGAGCGTGCCGTTTTCGACCAGCAGCATATACAGATACGAGTCGTTGAGCCACGGCCGGCGGCCCGCCGGCAGCAACAGGTCGATCATCCGCCCGTCGGCCAGCATGTCGACGTCGGCGGGTTCGTTTTCGAGGCATTCACGGACCAAACTCGTAAGGCATCGGCTCGCGCGGGCTGCGATAGAAAACGCGCATATCTTGCACCGTCGGCAGCACGAGCACGACGCCTAAGGCGGCCATGGCCGCCAGACTGCGACGGGCGCCGAAACGGCTCAATTGCGGAATGCCGTCAACGGCAATCGCCACGCTGCCGACCAGCGCCGCCTCCAGGAAATAATTCAGTTCGGAGCCCTGCTTGCAAACCGTCGTCGCCGCGATCGCCAGGGCGACCAGATAGCCGAGGCTATAGAGCGAGTTCGCAAAGCGCTGCGGAGAAGCAAGCAACATGCTCACGGCCACGATCGTCGCCACGGCGCCCAATGGGCAGCAAAGAAACTGATAGCCGAAGAAGAAGCCCCGCCAGAACTGCATCGGGTTGACGTTGCCTTCCAGCACGGCCGAAAGAAAGAACCCGTTGGTGGCCCACTGCACGGCGCCCCACGCCGCGCCGCCCAGCGCACAGACCAGCACGGCGAAGAAGCCGGCATCGCGATACCGCCGCGTGGCCAGCAAGTGCAGAAAGATCGGCACGGCGGCCAACGAAGTGGTCGGCTTGGCCAGCGAGCCCAGCGCCACGCAAAGTGCGGAAACCGCCAGACGGCGACGCGTTTCGCCAACGGCCAGGTAGGCGCCCGCGGCAAAGGCCAGCGCCAGCGTGTCGACGCGCGCGTAAGGCACCCATTCGTCGACCGGCAGCGAGACCAGGAACATCAGCGCCGCCAGCAGGCCGATTTCGACGCTGCGCATCTTTCTTCCCGCGGCGATCGCCGCCAGGCCCGCCGCGATCAGCGTGGCAGTCAGTGCCACCAGCCGCCCGGGAACCAGGCTGTTGTGCCAGCCGCCCAGGCTTGCAACGGCATTGGCCGCATAGTAAAAGGCCGGCCCGTAACAGCTCAGCGTGTACGGCGGCTGGCGCATCCAGTCGGCCGAGATCGGCTCGGCTCTCAGCCGCTCGCACATCACCAGCATGGGGCCGTCGCCGTAGCTCTTGTGATGGAGATCGAAGATCAAGCTGTAGAGATAGGTCGTCACCGCGGCGATCGACAGGCACAAGGCCGTACGCGCAGCGAGCTTCCATGCCAAAGGCGCCTCTTGCAGCGCCGTAACTTGCGGCGCTGCAGCGTCTTGGGCCGGCGTGTTGCATGCGCCGCGCCGCGAAACACCGCCTTGGGCCGTCGAGCCGTCTGTAGCGCGGCCACGGCCGCGTCTTTGCGTTCCATCGCAATCCCCAGCTTCGCTTCGCAACTCCCTCAAAGGCCGCAGTTTTAACACGCCCCGGGCGGTCCGGGCTAGATCAATCTGGGCGCATCACGCAGCGCACATGGAAACAGTGCATGCGTGGTGGACGGGCCAATTGGGCTTTCCAGCAAACGGACGCTTACGGCACGATAGAATGCGGGCCTTACAACTCACTCCGGCAGCAGGATGATCCGCATGTTCGCTTCCCAGGCTCCTTCCATCACGGAGATCGCCCCGGACGTGTTTCGTTTCTGCCTGTTCGCTCCGGAGATCGATCTGCAGTTCAACTTCTTCCTTGTCCGCGACGAAGAGCCGCTGCTGTTCACCACCGGCTACAGGCCAGCTTTCCGCTGCTGCGGGAGGCGGTGTCGAAGGTGATCGATCCGTCGAAGATTCGCTGGATCGGCTTCAGCCATTTCGAGTCGGACGAATGCGGCGCGATGAACCAATGGCTCGAAGCGGCCCCGCACGCCTCGCCTGTGTGCAGCATGGTGTCGGCGATGGTCAACCTGAGCGACTTTGCCAACCGGCCGCCGAGGGGCATGGCCGACGGCGAGGTGCTGGAGACGGGCAACTACCGGTTCCGCTTCTGTTCGACGGCGCAGTTGCCGCACGGCTGGGACGCGGGCCTGCTGTTCGAAGAATCCCAGCGGACGCTGTTCTGCTCCGACCTGTTCCACCACGATGGCGACGTCGAGCCGCTGACCGAAGACGACCTGCCGGACCGCGTCCGTACGACGCGTGCAGCCTCATGCAGGCCGGGCCGCTGGCTAATTACATTCCCTACACCGCGCAGACCGACGGCATTCTCCAGGTCTGGCCGATCTCGAGCCGCAGACGCTGGCCGTCATGCACGGCTCCAGCTTTTCCGGCGACGGCGCCGGCGCCTGCGAAGCCTGGCCGGCGTGATGCGGGAAGTTCTGGGGTGAAAGTGCGTTGGCGTCCGTGGCAAGCGACGTTACAGGCAAGGCAATGGCGGAAGCGGCGCCAGACTCGCTATTGCGGCCCGGCAGTCGCCGTCCATCGCCCTAATCCGTTGGAAATGGCGGCGCCCCGCCAACGGCGCCCGTGCGGTTGAACTCGCTGCGAAGGTCCTCTTTCCAGCGCTCGCTGGCACAGCGAGGCATGAAAGATTCCGCTAGTCGCAAGGCTTCGCTGTTCAGCACCACTTTCTTCATGATCACCTTCTCCAACCCGTCGAGTTGCCACTGCCATTGCTGGAGCAACTGCTGCCGGGGCGAACCGGCATCGGCAGGTCAAGCCAGGGCTGCGGTGCGGGCAAACTGCAGGGCGAGCCACACGCGACGGTAGTACGCGATTAGCACGCTTTCATTGAGCGGGCTCGGCTGCCGCGGGCACAGCCGCTGTTGCAAAACCTTGACGACCGGATCGCCCCCGCAGGGCCCAGTAATGGGTGCGGAGCGAGTCTTCGACGATCTCGCAATACGCCTCCATTTCGAATGCCGTTGGACGGCTGGCCGTCATGGGCGTTTGATGGTCATCGAAGCCCGCAATCAGCGCCCGAGTTCAACCCGCGCCAGCCCCATCAGCCATGCCAGGCCGCGGCGTTCAAAATTGTCGGCGGCGCCCTGCGGAGGCTCGCTCAAAGCGCCGGGTTCTTTTTCCACCCGGCGTGAAACGTTCGTGTAGACGACCAGATCATGGCGCTCGCGCACGATTTGCTCCGCCAGATCCACTTCGTCCGGCGTGGCATTGTCGACGAACTTTGTCAGGTTGGCCAGGCGCTTGGCCATACTCGAGAAACCCGACCACGCGATTCAAGATGCGACTGTCGACCGCCGGAATCTTGAAAGCCGAATTGAAGCCGACCGCTCCAAAGAAGGCATCCGTCAGTAGAAGGGTGTCCCCCGACAAGCGTCATTCCACCAGTCCCCGCGCCGGCCGGCCCGACCACCAGGCGCCGGTCTTCCCATGCCCACCAATAGTGATGCCGCCGGTCATAGCGAGGAGTCGCTTCGTCGAACTCGTAAAACTTCGTTGGATCAGTCGGCTGCAGCCGCCTTACCGGCGGCATGTAGAGGGCGAATTGCCCGCGGGCGCGAATGCCGCCTCTTCGCTCTTGGCCAGACCGAATACCGCCGTCCCGGCGCCGTAGCGGCCGCGATGCCACCAGAACAACCCGTCAAACAGCCAGGAGCCTTGGCACTCAGATCTCCCGCCAGGCGCTCCGCTTGCTTGCCCTTCTGCAGGAGTTGCTGACGCCAATGCGGATCGTTCAAATCTCCCAGCGGAAAATGCACATCCTTCCCGGGGCGACGGCGGGCGGTTTCCAGAAAGGCTTTGATACGTTCGATATCGACCCGCCAATAGTAGGCCGCCAGCAGACGCTCGCGACTGAGCTCGGGCGACTCCAGGTACGCGAGCGAAAGGTCCAACCGCTTCATGCGGAGCACGGCTTCGCGATCGGACAGCTCGTCGGCGAGTCGCTCGAGTTGCTTGGAGACCGCATGATAATCTTTGCACACCAGTTCGCGCTGCGCCTCAGACAATCGTTCGCTCTCGCGAGGCGTAATGTGAATCAACTGAGAGGCCCGATCAACAATGCTCTTCGCTGCGGCAAGGCGATTGCTCAGCACATGCGTCTCCCAGAGCAATTCATCATATTCGTCCAGCGTGGCGCCGCCCGGCAGTCCGTCGTCACTGGTGCGACTTTTTCGACGGCCTTGACCGTCTCGGCGATGCGATTTTCGATCGCGGGCAATACAATCAACGCTTCGCGAACCTGCAACCTGGGTATCTTGCCGCCGCCTTGCTCCAGAGTCGCCAGTCGTGATTTCGTCACCAACTGCGTCAGCGATGGCATCTGCTGCGAGGCGAGGACGTCGTCGAGGGCGGCTCGCCGCTGATCATCGAGGCGTTCGACCAGAGCGGCCAGCCGAGCGACTGCGGCCGGCGCATCGCCGCGGAACCAGGCCGTTGTCGCCGCATCGAGCGTCTGACGCTCCTTGGGAGTGAAAGATTCCACGGCAGGCGCGGCGAAAGCAGGCGCCTCGGGCCAGAACCAAATGGTCAGAGCGACCAGAAACAACACTCGGCAACGCATCGTAAGCCTCCCCTTTTGAGCTGCGAACCGCACCTTCGAACTGAACGGATCGGCGCTTGCCGCATACGCGAGTCCGCCACTTGACATTATATGAACTGGCAGGCCCGGGCGCCATACTGGTGGAAGAATAGGGCGGCACGTTGGGAATTCTCTTCGCGCTGAAAGGCATGCTGTTGATCGCGACGCCGGCAGCCTCTGCTCTGTTCACGTCTTGTCGCCTGAAGGGCGCCGACGACGAGAACTTGGCGCTGCGTCACCGAAGAGTCCCGCTTTATTTCACCATAGGACTGATCGAGGTCATTGACCGAGTCCGAGAAGCGTTTGGTGGCAGAGATTGGCTTTGACGACGACGTGTATGACCTGCTCAGACAAGACGCAGGCCGCGTGTGAAACCGTCTCGAAGGTCTTGCCGACCAGTACGAATCGCAACCAGTCAACGGCCTCTCGTTGAGCACCGCGCAAAAGGAAGTGGATCCTTTCTTCGAACGAGTGCAGCCCGTACTCCTCTCACGCGACTACCGCGTGAGTTCTGGAGCGAACTCCACGAGCCCAACGGTCTCAAACGCAACGACGAGATCGCCGTCGTCAAAGGCGACGACGACTTCCAGATGGTCCGCTTGCGGCGTCCAGACGGGGCAAATTACGGCGTGACGACGGAAGACATCTTGCGCAACTTGACGGAGTGGAGGAACCATTGCGAGTTCGAAGTCAGCGGCGCGAGCAGAGCCCGGGTCTTCCTTCGTTTTACGACGCTCCCCGAAAACGTCTGCAGATTTGCCGAAGAAGTCTATGGTGGGGTTGAAGTCTGACGCTCCGGATGGCGACGCGGATGAACGGCCGGTTCGGCCATCGTAGCTACCGACATTCCATTGTTCCGATCAATTACCTTTGATACGATGGTTATCTGCCTGCCTTTACTACCCTCGCCGTGGGAGATCCGCCGTGCTCTCGCTCTACGATCCTCGGGCTCGTTTCGGCCGCCGCGAATTCTTGCGGGTTGGCGGTTTGGCGCTGGGCGGACTCTCGTTGCCGGGCCTGCTCGGCGCTCGGGCGGCTGCGGCGCAGGCCGGCAAGCTGACGCGAGATAAGTCGGTCGTTCTTCCTGTTCCTGCACGGCGGGCCGAGCCAATTTGAAACGTTCGACCCCAAGATGTCGGCCCCGTCCGACATTCACAGCGTTACCGGCGAGGTGGCCACCCGGATACCCGGCGTAACGTTCGGCAGCACGTTTCCCAAGCTGGCCTCGATGGCCGACAAGCTGACCATCGTCCGTTCGTTCACCACGGGCGATGCCCGGCACGATATCAAGCCGGTCGTCTGCCGCGATACGCTGGGAGCGAACATGGGTTCGATCTACAGCCGCATCGCCGGAACGAACCATCCGGCGCACCGGCATGCCGCGCAATGCCGCCTTGTACCCCCAGGCCGTCGACGCCGACACGATGCCGGCCATCAAGAATTTCGGCGACTTCGAGTCGACCGGCACGCTGGGCAAGTCGACCGCGCCGTTCGTGCCCGGGCGGCAAAGGCGAAATGCAGCAGGCCATGCGGCTGGGCATTCCGCTGGACCGGTTGGGCGACCGCCGCAAACTGCTGGGCGAGTTCGACCAGGCGCGGTGGACGCTGGAAGCCGGCGGCGCCCTGGAAGGCCTGGACGGCATGCGCGAGCAAGCCTTTCCGCGTGATCCTGGGCGGCATGGCCGACGCCTTCGACCTTTCCAAGGAAGATCCCGAACACCGTCAGCGCGCTACGACACCGCGCCCCTGCTGCAGCCGGAGGCGATCAGCGCCAAGTGGAATAACCACCCGCGCTACATCGACAACGTCAAGTCGCTCGGCAAGCTGCTGCTGCTGGCCCGCCGCTTGTGCGAGGCGGGCTGCGGCTTCGTCACCGTGACCACCAACTTCGTCTGGGACATGCACGCCGACTCGAACAACGCCGGCGTGGACGAAGGGATGGGCTACATGGGCGTGCCGCTTGATTACGCACTGTCTGCGTTCCTTGACGATCTGCACGCGCGAGGGCTCGACAAGCAGATCCTGCTGGTCGTTTGCGGCGAGATGGGCCGCACGCCGCGCATCAACAACCGCGGCGGGCGCGACCACTGGGGCAACCTGGCGCCGCTGTTGCTCGCTGGCGGCGGGCTGCCGATGGGACAGGTCATCGGCCAGTCGACGCGAGACGGCAGCCAGCCGTTGAGCGAGCCGCTGACCAATAAACACCTGCTCGGCACGGTCATGCACACGCTGCTCGACTTGAGCGAGGTGCGCGTCACTCGCGGCGTGCCGGCCGACGTCAACCAGGCGCTCTCGACCGCCGAGCCGATCCCGGGGCTGTTTTCATAACCGCGCTGAATCAGGCATCGGCGCCCGGCTGTTTGCCGTGCACCAATCGGCGCCGGTGCGGTTTTGAACAAGTAGAACAGCCAGGCGAGCGCGGGGATCAGCAGCACGAAGCCGAGTCCGATGCTCCAGGTCATCGCTCGCAACACCGTGTCGGGCCCTTTGGCGACTTCGATAGTCACCGTCGGCGGCAACAAGTACGGATATTGCGCCACGGCCCACCCCCAGACGACCGTACTGACGGTCGCCCCGGCTGAGACGGCCGCGACGTGATAACGCCGACGCCACAACGAGTGTAAAGAAAGAAAGCCGGCGACGAGCGAACCGAGGACCAGCGGCCAGGCGCGTCGCGGAAGCCCTGCCACAACGCCGAAACGTCGCCCGCCATGAAGAGCAGTCCGGCCAGCGCACAACACTCCCATCCAGGCGCCGACGGCCAGGGCCCGATTCCGCCAAAGCCAGGCTAATTCCCTGCTGCCGCCAACCCAAGCTTCGCTGAGAAAGACGGCCGCCAGGTAGGCGCACATGCCGACCGTGAAGAAGCCGTTGAAAATGCTCAACGGAGAAATCCAGCCGGTCAGAAAATCCCCTTCAAATTCTCCCGACGCGCTGACTTCCAAGCGGCCCGAGGCCACGGCCCCGAGTGCGGCGCCCAGGAAAAACGGCGCGGCGGTAGAGGCCAGCGCGAACACGGCATTCCAAAGCGACTGCTTGCCGTTGCGAATCGAGCAGTTGCACGCGAAAGGCATAGGCCGCGCCGCGAAACACGATGCCCGTCAGCGCCAACAGCAGCGGCAGCCACAGCGCCCGGCAGATGCCGGCGAACGCCGGCGGAAACGCACTGAACATGGCTACGATCACGAAGATCAACCACACATGGTTCGCCTCCCAGACCGGGCCGATCGCGCGATAGATCAAGGACCGTTCCTGTTCCGACGACTGTAATGCCGTATTGAATTCCCATACGCCGGCGCCGAAATCGGCGCCGCCAAGCACGGCATACAACGTCAGAGCCAGCACGACGATGCCCAGCAGGATCAGGTCAATGCCCACGGTCCGCCTCCGGCAAGGGAGTATTCACCAGCTTCCGCAGAACGATCAGCGTGCCCGCGAACAGAGTGGCGTAAATCGCCAGCGTGACGGTCAGCACGTAAGGGATGCCGGGCGCCATCGTCACGGCATCGGCGGTGCGCATGACCCCGTGAACGATCCACGGCTGCCGGCCGACTTCGGTGACGACCCAGCCGGCCTGCAGCGCCACGAGCGAAAGCGGTCCGCTAGCAAAGAGCAGAAGCAGAAACAGCCGGTTGTCGAACAGTCGGCCTCGCCAGGCGCCCAGAGCGGCCCAGGCGGCGGTGAGCAGCAGGAAGACGCCCGCGCCGACCATCAGTTGAAACCCGACGTGCACCACCCGCGTCGCTGGCGCATCGGCCGCGGGGAAATCATCGAGACCGCGCACCTCTGCGTCGAGATCGCCGTATGCCAGCCACGATAACGCGCCGGGGATCTCCAGCGCAGTAACGCGTGACCCGCGCTTTGTCGTCAGGCAAACCGCCAATCCGCAGCGGCGCAGCTCGGTCGGTATGATACTGTCCCTCCATGGCGGCCAGCTTGACGGGTTGCAGTTCGGCGACCACCTTCGCGGACCAATCGCCAATCAGCATCTGGACGGGCGTCAGCGGCGCCGCCAGCGCCAATGCCAAGGCCGCCGCTCGACGATGATACGCCGAGTCGCGGCCGCGCAGCAGCGGCAGTGCATGTACCGAAGCCAGCATGAACCCGGTAACCATATAGGCCGCAACGATCATGTGCGCCGTTTGCGCCCGGTCGACGGGTTGAGCATCGCCGCCACCGGATCGACCTCGGCGACTCGCCCCTCGACCAGCCGAAAGCCTTGAGGGGAATTCATCCAGGCGTTCACTGTGACGACAAACCACGCCGACGCCGCGCCGCTGACGGCGATCGGCACGCCGGACCACCAGTGCGCAGAGGCGGCAGCCGATTCCAGCCGTACAGGTAAATGCCGACAAAGATGGCTTCAAGAAAGAAGGCGAAACCTTCCAACGTAAAGGGCAGCCCGATCACCGAGCCGAACACGCCCATGAACTGGGGCCACAGCAGTCCCAATTCGAAAGACAGTACCGTCCCGGAAACCGCCCCAACGGCAAACAACACCGCGAAGGTCTTCGACCAGCAGTGCGCCAGGGTTTGCCAGCCTGGATCGCCGGTGCGCAAAAAGCGCCATTCGGCCAGGAGCATCAAGACCGGCATGCCGACCCCGAAGCAGGCTAACACAATGTGGCAGCCCAAGGTGAGCGCCATCTGCCACCGCGCAGCCATCAGGTTCACGGGTTCGGCGACTGCGACCAGGTTCATCCACCACATGTCAACGCTCAACGGGCGGCGCGAGCCTCCGCAGTTTAACGGGCTGTCATTGTCTATTGTACGTAATGCGGGCCGGCTGTAATGCCAAATGCTCGAACCGCCGAACGGCCGCGCAACTCTGCCTCAGCGGTTCCGGGCAGTTACCGCCAAGCTCAATCGTCCAACAACGGCAGTCCGAGCGCGGCGATGCGAGCGGAATCGACAAGTACGTCGATCTCAACGTTTTTTCCATTCCTGATGACATAGGCCATCACCGAAAACGGCCCTCCGCTCGGAAGTCGCGAAACGATCCCTGCCGCTCCGTTTACCAGCACGGGCTGGAGCCGACGGTGAAGCGCCTCTTGCGAGCGGATCGGGCGGAAGGCGGCAGACGCTGTGCACATCCATGCCGCGCGCACCTCGCAAGCCATCGAATTTCCTTCGTCCCATTCCCCTAAACCGCTTGCATCGCCGCGGTTTATGGCACACCATAGGGTCTTGGCAAGGGGGGGAAGTTTCGGGCCGCTCGACCGCAGCCCCTGAATTGGCAACGGTCGTAACGGAATTCGTGAGAATTCCGATCGATGCGAGATTTGGCCCGTGATTCTCACGAATTCCGCTACAAGGATGCGATCAATGAAGTTGACGGTTACTTGGCTTTTGGTCCTCTGTTTTCTGCTGGCCGCAATCGCCGGCAGCGAAGCCCGTGGTGAAGATTGGATTACGTACGAGGGCAAAGCGGGGCCGGGCCAAGGAAAGCGCGTGGTGTTTCTCACGGGCGATGAAGAATATCGCTCGGAGGAAGGCCTGCCAATGCTGGCCAAGATCCTCAGCCAGCGACACGGATTCACGTGCACGGTGCTGTTTTCGCTCGACGCGGACGGCACGATTGACCCCGATAAAGGCGCCAGCCTGTCCGGCGCCGAAGCGCTCGACTCGGCCGACGCCATCGTCATGCTGTTGCGGTTTCGCCACTGGCCCGACGACATTATGAAGCGTTTCGCCGACGCCATCGACCGGGGCGTGCCGGTCGTCGCCCTGCGCACCAGCACGCACGCCTTCAACATGCCGGCTTCGAGTAACTACAAGCAATTCACCGCGTTCGGTAAGAAATCGCTTGGCGAACAATGGGTCAGCCACTGGGGCAGCCATAAGCACGAAGCGACGCGCGGCGTGATCGAACAATCGGCCGAAGGCGATCCAATCTTGCGAGGCGTTTCGGATCTCTTCGGCGATACTGACGTCTACGAAGCGCACCCGCCGGCCGACGCCCGTATCCTGGTCCGCGGCCAGGTCCTGAAAGGCATGAACCCTTCGGACCCGCCGGCCGACTACCGCAAGCGCAACGCAAAAGGCAAAGAGCAGGGCATCAACGACCCAATGATGCCGGTCGCCTGGACGCGGATCAACAAGGCGGCATCGGGCAAGGAGAACAAGATCTTCTGCACGACGATGGGCGCCGCCACGGATCTGAAGAACGAAGGCCTGCGGCGGTTGGTCGTCAATGCCGTCTACTGGGGCTTGGGAATGAACGTGCCCGCCAAGGCCGACGTGGCGTACGTTGACGATTATCAGCCGACGATGTACGGATTCAAAGGCTACCGTCGCGGGCTCAAGCCTTCCGATCATGCCCTGGGCAAAATCCTGCCTCAGGGCGAGCCGGCGAAGAAATAGCCGGCCAGAGAGCGATTCTGTTTATCGGATTCAGAGCAGAGGCGATGGGGCGCCGTTGCGTCCCCATTTTCAGGCACATTTCCAAGTCTCGGATCCGGTTGTCGACTCTATGAGCATCGAAGTCAAATGCAATAAGTGTAAGTCAACGTACAACGTCAGCGACAAGCTGGCGGGCGGATCGGTGCGGTGCGCCAAATGCCGATCGCCAATCCACGTGCCGATCGTGCGGCAGCGACCGCTGGCGCCCCGCGCGCCAGCGCGGCAGAAGCGGCCGCGGAAGCGGATGCCGAATACGATTTTGACTATTCTCCCAGTCCAGCGCCGGCCGCAGCCGCCGTCTCCGCACCGGCGGCTCCGCCCGCGCCGCCGCCGCCCTTACCGGAACCGGAACCCGAGCCGGAACCCGATCTGACCGCTGCCGGCGCTGCCGTCGAGGAGCCTGCCGCGACTGCGCAAAAGCCGCCCAAGAAACGGAGGAACGGCGGCGGCGGCAAGCTGGCGCAGCGGCTCAAGTCGCTGCGCTCGAGCGACTTTGATTTCCGGTTTCGCTATTACTGGAGCGGCACGCTCGCTCGCACGCTCTGGGTGCTTGCCATCGCCGCGGCCGCGTTTCTCGGCTACACCGCCGTCAGGTCGCTATCCGAAGCGGCTCAACTTCCTGATGCGATGCGTCAGCTCGCCGAATGGTCGGTCTACACGCGGCTTTGCCTCATCGTAGGCGGATTGCTGCTGCTTCGCATTGGCCTGGAAACGGTAAGCGCTCTGTTCAGCATCGCCCAATTGCTGCGGGAAGTGCGCGACGAGTTGCGAAACCGGGGCTAACTACGCCACGCTCTCGCATCATCAAAACGCGCAGGTTGTGTTCGCTTCGGCATTGCCTGGCGACGAAGACGCCTTCGCCGCTAGCGGGCGACGCATTTCCGGCGAGTTGTGCTGCGGAATTGTGTTGCGACTCTTCGCAATCAGTCCGGCAATTCGACTTTCTCATTCCCGGCGCGAGTGCCATACGCCCTAAAGACGTAGGCGTCGACGTTTTCCGAAATGAACTTGGTCGAACCGTCAAGCAACCCGAACATAGCGCCCGCCGGATGCTTGCTGCCGAAACCCGCGTAACCGTGGGTGCCTGTGTCGATCGAGTTGATCTCGATTCCGGTCGATCCGCACCACTTCGCGTGGTAGTTCTGGCCGTTGACGACGCCGATATACGCAAAGTACCAGGTGGTCGTATTGTTCGGGTGTTGGCGCCGCTCGCCCACACCAATCGTATTGCTCATACCGTCCGTAATATGCCCCACCTTCAACGCGGTGTTCTGCAGGAACGAGCCGTCCATCTGGGTTCCCAGGATCCCGTTGTCGTCCAACTGATTGTTTCCGTAAGTAGGCTGCAAGTAGCCGACAAAACCGGACTTGACGGCGCCATAGCTCGAAAAGGGACGATTGCTGACGCTAATGCTGACGGGGTTCGTCGCACTGTCCGTCCAGGTCTTCAGATCCACTTCCGGCGAAGACGGGCACGAGTACATCGGCAGTTTCGTCGTGAGTACTTCCGGATTCGTATTCACAGACCAGTTGATGCCGAATCCAACGCCGACGATCCTGTTGTACAGCGCCTGCTGCTCGCAGAACGGAAGGATGTAGCCGCTCCACAGCACCATGGCCGAACTGGGGCCGCCCGTCTGATCTCCCACCATCTGCTCCATGCACCCCATCGGCAGCACGCCGAACGTGCTGTTGTAATTTTGCAGGCCGAGCAACTGCTGCTTGATATTGTTTGTGCACTGCGATCGACGCGCCGCTTCTCGCGCGGCTTGAACGGCCGGCAAGAGCAGCGCAATCAGAATTCCGATGATCGCAATTACGACCAATAATTCGACCAGTGTAAACGCCCTGCGCACAGATGGCTGCGTATTCATATTCGCCTCGCGGAAAATCGTTGCACCAAAAAGCCACTGCGTCTCGGCAACCGCCGGACTATTTCAGTTCAATCTCGAAGTTGTTCTCGCCCGGCTTCACGTCGAGCACCAGATTTTCGGGCGTCTTACCGGGTAAATCGCCCTTTTCGGGGTCGCGGCTGAGCGACACCTGGTGCTGTCCGACCACGGCGCCGTCTCCCTCTTCATACGTCGAAAGCGCAAAGTTGCCGCTCGCGTCGCTGACGCCTATCGCCGGTTTTCCCGGACTCGTCTTCTTCCCATCGCCCTTGGGAGCGAAACTTACCCCGACGTCGGGCACCCCTTGTCCTTGATGCACCACGCGACCTGCAACTTTGGCCGTGGCAAAGTCGCCTTTGCCGCAACCAGCCGCGCTGACTGCCAACAGCGCAGTAGCCCATCCGAGGCCCGAGACAAATGGCCGATTCATACAATTCCCCTTCGCTCACCTTGTTTCGGAGCAGGTAAAGCAACACCCTCAACGTCTGCGCCGGTCGTGCAGCGACTGCAAACGTCTGTAGGCGGGCGGAACGTCGACTGACGAATTCGAACTCGTCCGGCGAATCGTTCAACGCGGCATGCTTACGCAAAGCAATAAAAGAAATCCCCCAAGTCGCCGTCTCTGCGACGGCCGATGTCCCACGACGCCTCATTCACTGTGCACGGGAGCCGCCGCATCCCAGCGCACGCGCGAGTCAACGCGTCGCAACGGAGCGATCTTCGTGACTGTTGCCGTTCGTGTCAATCCATTTTCCACCTGATTCGACTACGACTTTAATAAAAGTAAATTTACACATTTATGCTCGCGCTATAACTCGCGTGAACATTCGGTTTTTTGTATTGAGCCGCCGGCACCTTCATACGCGTCCTGGGACAACGGCAAGGCGCCACGACGCTTTATTGAAAGCGTTTCCCTGCGCACCACCCGCGACGTCTCACCGCCAGGCGTCGCTGAGGTTCGGGCGACGCTTTACGCAGCTTCTTTCCCAGTGAAGCCTTGCCGTCAGCGCGGCGACGGACGCCGTTCAGCCCGGCATCAAGTAAAGAGCTTGCCGGATTGCCTGCCGCCGGGTGAAAATTGCGGAGAACCAAACTCAAACTCCGGAACTTGGGCGGCCTTACGATCGTCAGAAGAACCGGGCGTTTCTTTTCCCGCTTGAAGAAGGAAGCAACGGCTATGCTCGCACCGTGTTCCTCGCGATTGCTAAGACTCTCACAACTGGCGGCGGCCGTCTTCGCCTGTGGAACGGTCGCGGGTTGCTCGCATGCCGTCAGCCCCGACTCGTCGGTCAATGGCGAAGAGCAGGCAGAAGCGGCTAAAGCCGTCAAAATAACGGCTCAGGCTCGAACCGTCGCCCGCTCAAACAACGAGTTTGCGTTAGAGCTATATAACCGGCTGCGCGGAGCCGAGGGCAACCTATTCTTCTCGCCGGCCAGCATCTCGACGGCCCTGGCCATGACCTATGCCGGCGCTGAAGGCGAAACGCGGCGTCAGATGGCTGAGGCGCTCCATTTCGATCTGCCGCCCGAGGAACTCAACGCAGGTTTCGCCACGCTGAATCAGATTCTACTTGCCGGGGACGGCCGCCATCGGCTCAACAGCGCCAACCGGCTATGGGGCCAGGCGTCCTACAAGTTCCGCCCGGAGTTCCTTAAAACCACGCGTCGATATTTCGGCGCCGAGTTGGCGCCGCTCGACTTCGCCGAATCCGAACGCGCTCGGCAGACGATCAACGACTGGGTCGAGCAACAGACGCAAGGCAAGATCGTCGAGTTGCTTCCGCCGGGCGTACTGGATGAGAAAACGCGGCTAGTGCTGACCAACGCCATCTATTTTAAAGGCGACTGGGAGCACGAGTTTGTCGAAGCGTTGACGGTGGACGCCCCGTTCCATTTGTCGAAGCAGGAGCATACCAAGACGCCGACGATGCGGCAGTCAAACGCTTTTCTGTATGCGGAAACGCCCCAGGTGCAACTCCTCGAAATGCAGTACGCGGGCGGTCATTTGGCGATGGTCATACTGCTGCCGAAAGAAATCGACGGCCTTGCCGCCTTGGAAGCGGAGCTCTCGGAAGACAAGCTGCGAAAATGGCTCGCCGAAGGCGAGTATCAAGAAGTCCAGGCGTCGCTGCCCAAATTCAAGACGACCTCTCAGTTCACGCTGTCCGAACCGCTCAACGCACTCGGCATGTCTTTAGCGTTCAGCGATCGGGCCGACTTTTCCGGCATCTCCGCCGCAAAAGGCTTAAAGATTTCCGATGTCGTCCACAAGGCATTTGTCGACGTCAACGAAGCAGGCACGGAAGCCGCGGCCGCCACCGGCGTGGCCGCCACCGGCGTGGCCGCCGCCGGCACGGAAGCCGCGCCGGCGACGCCCGTCGTGTTCTTGCGCCGACCATCCGTTCGTCTTCTTGATTCGAGATCTTCGCACCGAGGCCATCCTGTTTGTGGGACGCATCGTCGATCCGCGCTAGCCGGCGCAGCGAAACGCCTGGAGCGCCCAGGGGAGTCGACGTGAGCGGCCTTCTACTGCCGTTCGCTGGAGGAGTCGTGGCGGCCATCCGCCGTTTCACCCCGCCGGTCCATAGGGCTCCCATGCTCCAACGCGTCGCTGCAGGGCCAGCATTGCCAAACCGATGAGCAGGTAGCTGGGCCCTTCGATGGCGGTCCAATAGGGAGGCATGCCGGCCGCCAGGTCGATGCCCGCCAGCATCGCCCCCAGGATCACGGCCGCGTAGGCCATCAGCGAAATCAAGGGGGCGTATCGCCGCACGTCAGCCGCGACCAGCAAGAACAGGGCGCCGTATAGCGCGTAAAGCGCCGACGCCGACCGCGTGAGATAACTTACGATCGGCGCGTCAGGCAGTTCGCCCAACCCGAGCCGGATGTGCACCTGCGCCATGGCGTCATCGGACATAAGTACGGCGCCCAGCGCGCATAAATCGATCGCTCCAACGATGCGCAACAGGAACGCCAGTCCGCGTTCTGCATTGTTCATGCTTGCCGTTTCCGTCGATTCGAACGTGGTGAACCGTTTCCACAATACTCCAGCGGCCGGGTGCTTGCATTCCGCCCAGACCGTATGCAAGCTCCCCCTGTTTGCCCTTTTTTGTGGCAACTCCTGATGCGCATGGATCCTTCGTCTAGGAGTGGGCAAACTCGCTCACGCGCTGGGAAAGCGCGCGGGCGCCGGCTCGACCCCTGGTGGCGACAGGCGGAAGCGAGCTGCGTATGCACTAAGCACTTAGGGAAATTACTCGATCCTCTAGGATTTGTTTCGACGCGTCCGGCAGGCAAAAGGGCCAACGAGACCGATCGCCGTCAAAGTTTACCCAAAACTCCGGTTGGCGACATGGCGCGCCATTTGCTTACCATGGATGCTCCAGGCCGCGCTTGACGCGCGACATGATTTCATCGGTTTTCAGTAACTCGGATGGAAACTGGAAAGGAGCCAGGATGCTCACTCTCATGCTTGTAGCGGTGCTTGGCCAGTCGCCGGAGCTCCCAGCCAAGGCCGGGGACTTGCCGGTCGTGGAACAATCGGTGGAAACGATCAGCGTCGCTCACCTGAACGACGGCGTCGAACTGGTATTCTTCTGGACCCTGGTGCAAGGCGAATGGACGTGCCTCGACCATCGCTGGGTCTCAACCAACATGGTCGTGACCCGCGACCGAGACGGCTGGCTTTTGGCATGGCCCGATGAAAGCGAGAATTGCTATCGCATGGTTCGCGCGACCTGCTGGGTCGAATCGTGGGAATCGGAGAGCCCGTTGGCCGAACAGAACCAGCGGCCCTGGTTTCGCCAGTTGCTTAACCCGGGCTTGAAACAACCAAGCAGGTAAGCAATCGCGCAAACCGCCCGCCTGGCGACAAACCAACTCAAGCCTCTCGACGCGGCGCTTGAAGCGCCGCGTTGACCGCCCTGTCGCTTCGCGCTGACCTTCCATGGTTCCGTTGCCGACGAGCCAGTCATTCGGGAACCAGATCTACAATCACAAGCTGCGGTCGGCAGAGAAACCGCAGTCGGGGCGCGAAGCCGCGCTCCATGCCGATTCCACGAGAGACGATCAGCGTGCGGCCGCCGGAAAGCTGCGTTGTGCCGGCGGCCCAACTCCGCGGAACGAGCGAAAGCGTGACGAGTGGCCCGAGCCAAGGAGCCTGGATCTGTCCGCCATGTGTATGGCCCGCAACCAGCAGATCGGCCTCGACCGGCCCCAGCGCATAGTTGGGATAATGCCCAACGACAATCTGAAACTTCTCGTTTGCGGCCACACGGGTGTTCGTCGCTTTTGAATCTTCGATCGACAAGGCGGTGATGACCAGCTCGCCGAGATCGTAGGCTTTCGTTTGTTCGGTAAACTCGATCGATGTGCCCACGAAGATCTGCGGCCAGTCGGGCAGGTCGGCGTTGCCTCCTACAGCGTACGACCCCAGCGGCGCATTGAAGCTCAGCTCTTTGAATACCGCTCGCAACTTTTTGCGCAGTTCCGCACGGCGCCGGTGGTTGTACTCCTGCAAGTAATCGCCGGCCAGCAGAATCAGGTCGGGTTCTTCGGCCATCACGCGGGCGAGCACGCTGCGTTCATAGGCGCCGATCTGGTCGGTTTGAAGATCGGCGATGATCGCCGCTCGCACCGGCCGCGTGAGCTTCCGGCTGGCCAGTTCCTGGTAGGTTACCTGCAGCCAGCGCGGCTCGATCCAGAACGCGTCGACGGCCACGCATTCAAGCACGGCGCAGGCCAAGGCGAGTAAAATTGCAGCGCGCCCGCCGTGCGCCGCAATTCCCAGGCGCAGCACAAGGCGGTGAGCGGAAAAAAGCCAAACAGGCCGTAACATGCCAGCCGCATAACGCCGAAGTGGTTCTCTCCCAAGCCGACGGCAAACAACAGCACCAGCGCCAGCACAATGGCGCAGGCCCACAGCGCATCTCGCCAGGAGAAATCGGGCGATTTCGCTATACGATGCAGCACCCAGCACGCCGTCAGCGTGACGATACTCAGTGCGGCAAGGAAAATGGGCGTAGCCATAAAAAATCTACAATCCGATCCGCTGCGGCGACCGGGATGCGCCGACGAAGGCGTTCCCGCGGTTGTTGACACGCCTTGGCGCGTCAGCGAGACCAGCGCTAGACTCGGAGTGAAGCATGCCGGCAGTCATCACGCTCCCGCGCTGCCTCCGCAGCGGCGCTCCGCCGCGGAGCGAAGGCGATCTGGCTCGCGGTGATGCTAACCTTGCAGTTCGCGGAGTGCATCCAGCACCTGGTCGTCATGGCCGTCCACGGAGACGCGCTTCCAGACTTTGCGCACCACTCCTTCAGCGTCAATCAGGAACGTGGACCGCTGGATGCCGAACGACTTCTTGCCGTACATGTTCTTCTCTCGCCAGGCGCCATACTTCTCGGCCACGGCATGCTCGACGTCGGCCAACAGCGGAAAGTTGAGCTGGTACTTGTCGCGGAACTTGACGTGACTGGCCACGTCGTCGGTGCTGACGCCATAGACCTTGGCGCCGAGCTTGGTCAGTTCCTTCTGCCGATCGCGGAACGCGCAGGCCTCTCGTGTACAGCCGGGCGTGTCATCGCGGGGATAAAAATACAAAACGACTGGGTTTCCACGCATTTCCTTCAACTTGACCTTCGAGCCATCGTCTGCCGGCAACGTAAACTCGGGCGCCTTCTTTCCCTCTTCGACCCAATCGCTCACAGAAGTCTCCTCGTGCAGTTCGAACCTGGGCCGCGTGCATTGCGGCCTTTCCCGCCATTATAGCAATTCGCCCGCCCGGCGGCGACGCGCGGCATTGAGCCGATGACCAAAGGCGGCGCCGTGCAACCGGCGGGTCGCGGCCGCCTAGAACTGAGACAGATCGGCGCCCAACAGGCCCACTTTATGACCGTTCTGTTGCAGAATCCTGGTCGCCTTGCCATTGATGACGAGCAACACAATCAATCCCAGGCAGGGAACCAGGGCCAATAGTCCCAAGCAGAATCCCGACGCCGGTGTTGTAAACCTTGATCGCCAGCAGGAAGACGAAAACGGTGCTAACCACTCCCAGCACCGCCAAGGCCAGGCCGAGCAAGATTTGCACGTCTTCCGGGATAAAGAAATTCCCGACGATCGTCAGCAAATAGATCAGAATGCAGACGAGAATACCTTTCTGATAGGTTGCAATACTCTTGAGATCCTCGCGTCGCCCGCTCTTGACGCCTACGGCAAAATCCGAAGCTGGAGATTGGAAAGGATTCTCGCTCATCGATCATTCCCGTCTTCGTTTTATGAGGCGCATCGCCGGAATTCAACGACTGCAACAACCGCCCGAAGCAACTGGCAGTTCTATCCGCTGAGCGTAGCCGATCGTCCGTGGCGTTGCCAGTATTTCTCCCGCCAGCAGTTTCGCGCCCCGGCGTTCGAAAGCCAGGATAAGACGGCGTTCCCGTCGCCGGGACGGCCCCGCCGCGTGTTTCCAAAATGCCCGCGCAGTTAGGCTTGGCGCATCCGTCACAGCTTCTCAGGAAAGGTCCGTCGCATGGCGTTCGCAACGATTAACTACTTCAGCCGCTCGCTGAAAAAGGCGTCGTCGTTCAATATCGTGTTTCCCGATAACCCGCCGCTCAAACGTCCCTGGGCCGCCTTCTATCTACTGCACGGCATGTCGGACGACTATTCGATCTGGATGCGCCGCACGAGCATTGAGCGTTACGTGCAGGGCTGGCCGCTTGTGGTCGTCATGCCGGACGGCGGCCGCAATTTCTATACGAATGCGAAAGAAGGCCCGGCCTACGAAGACGACTTGTTGCACGACGTGCTGGGCCTAGTCGAGCGGACCTTTCCGGTGAAGGCGGAACGCAGCGGCCGGGCGATCGGCGGGCTGTCGATGGGCGGCTATGGCGCCGTGAAGCTGGGGCTGAAGCATCATGAAATGTTCGGCAGCGTGAACTCGCACTCCGGCGCCGTCGGCATACTGCGACGCGAAACCATGAAAACCCGGCCCTTAACGCCCGAGTACCAGCGCATTTTCGGCGATTCCCCGGAAGGGAGCGACGAAGACCCGTTCGCGCTCGTCGAGCGGATCGATCACGGCCGCCTGCCGCCGCTGCGTCTCGATTGCGGCCTCGACGACGTGCTGTTGCCTCAGAATCGAGCGTTTCACAAGCATCTTCAGTCGCTGCACATCGCTCACGAGTACCAGGAATATCCCGGCGGCCACAATTGGGAATATTGGGATGAGCACGTGCGGGAGGCAATTGCCTTTCACGTGAAGAACTTGGGGCTGAAGCAGAATGAGGAGGAATGAAACGACCGCGCCTACATTATCTGCCCTCGCCTATTGATCATCTTCCGCGGTGCGCATTAAGGAATGAAGGGCGCTGAGCCTCGGTCCCAAGATCTCCTCCAGGGACTCACGTCCCTGGCTACCGCATGTCGCCGCTCCGCGGCTACTTGTAGGGAGAACCGTTCGCGGCGCACCGTTGTGCCGTCTGTGGCAAGTCACTGTCCAAGCGATACGTTCAGCCCCCAGCACGACGAATACCTGCGGTTCCGGTCCCGTAGGGACGAACGGATGTAGCCAGGGCGCAAGCCCCTCGGCCTGTTAGAAAAACGCACGTTCTCAGCCAAGCTGGGGACGACAGGGGCCCGGAATATTCCGGCCGCGCTGGCGGCTTGCGACCGCTGAAACGCCGTCGCCCCCCCCTCGCGACTTGGCCCTCGCTACGGCTGATCGCGAGCGATCGCATACTGCAATACGGGCTGACAGCGATATTCGATCTGCTTTTCGAAAACCATCCCGGACTTTTCCAACACGCGGATCGAAGCCGCATTCGGCGCATCGACCAGGCCGATGATGCGCGGCAACTTCAGGACGCGGAACCCATAATCAATGGATGCTCGCGCAGCTTCCGTCGCCAATCCGCGGCCCCACAATTCAGGCCGCACTTTATAGCCGAGATCAACTTCGTCCAGTTCGCTGAGTCGCTTGAGCCCGGCGAATCCGATCAAACCGCCCGATTCCTTGAGTATTATCGCCCAGCGGCCGAAGCCGTGCCGGGCGTAGTCCGGCAGCAGTCGTTCGCGAATCAACTCCTCGGCGTCGGCCAGCGAGGACATCAGCGGCTCGCCCGTATAGCGCACGATTTCGGGATTGTGGTTCAGTTCGAACAGGGCAGGGGAGTCGTCGAGCGTCAGCGCACCGCAGCCAAAGCCGGCCAGTCTCGATAATCGCTCGCGCGGAACCATCGGCATGCCTGCTCATCAAGATTTCCCCGTCGGTCGCTCGCTAGAACGCCGCAACGGCGCGCCTCAGAGTACTCATATATGACGCACGCAGCCTCCGTGTGCAAGCAACGCGCGGGACGGTTCCTCACCGAGGGGGCGCCGCGTCTGTCTTCGGACCGTGAACCATGCGGCGCCCGCGACAACACCGTACTTAGGAAATCCCGTTCTGACGCTTGGGGAGGCTGCAAGCAGGGATTAGCATCAGGCCATGGAACACCCTCCGCGCAACCGTCGGCGATTCCAGTTGATACTGCGAGCCTTGCTCGTCGGACTGACGATTTTCATCCTTTGGCATTCGCCGTTCTTCAATCGCGCGCGGCGGCAGCGCGAGATCGTCGCGGCGATCGAAGCAGCGGGCGGAAGCGTCGTCTACGACTATCAAAGGGCGCGCAACGGCGCCTTGCTGGCCAATGCCCAGCCGAAAACGCCGAAGTGGCTGCGGGCCGTGCTCGGCGATGATTGGTTCCGCGACGTCATCGAAGTCGACCTGAATGGCGCAGATCGACGACCGGTGGCTCGTGCGGCTGAACGGCTTGCCCAGACTGCAAGCCTTGAATCTGGCCGGCACGCCGATCTCCGACGCCGGAATCGAAAGCCTCGCTGCCCTCGCTCGATTGAAGCGTGCGGTCTTGGATGAAACCGCGATTACCGGCCGTTCGCTAGCCGTTCTGGCTCAAGTCAGTCCCGATCTGGAAACGCTGAGCATCGGGGCGCCGGCATCACCGATGCCGGGCTGGCCGAGATCACAAAGCTCGATCGGTTGCAAACGCTGATTCTCCGCCGCGCCGCTATCACCGACGCAGGGATGCAAAACCTGGCCGCGCTGACCGAACTGGAAATGCTCCAGATTGCCTCGGCGCCCATTACTGACCGCGGATTGGCTTCGCTGCGCGGGCTGCAAAAGCTGCGGCGGCTGTTCCTTCTGGAACTGAACATTACGGACGTCGGCATCGAACCGTTGACCGCGCTTGGCTCCCTGCACCACCTTGCCATCGCGCATGCCGCCATCACCGATGCCGGCCTGGCGTCCCTGGCGCGGTTGAAATGGCTCAGCCGGCTCGAACTTTACGACACCGAGGTTACCGCTGCCGGAACTTCCCGATTGGCCAAAGCGATGCCGAGCTGCGAGATCTCCGCCGTGCCGCCGCCCTAACCGGCAGGACCGGAAAATTGCAGCCTGCACGGAAAAAGGACTGCGGGTCTTCTCTCATCGACGCGTCTGGGCGTTGCAAAGCCTTCTCCCGCCTCACGCCTTAGCCTGCTCTCATCCTAACCGAATGCCGGCCTCATAAATTCCTCATCGACGCGGGCCAACATTGCCGGTCCAACGACGAATGAACCTGCGGGCGGCGATTATAAAAGTTCTTTGAAAAATTTGATTGACAGATTAGAGTACGGCGCCCGGCAACGGCTTGCCGAGGCAATGCAGCGATGCACAATGTCCCGGGTCAAAACTGAGAGACTGACGTATGGACGATTCTCAGGCAGCCTTGTATCGTCGGATTGCCGAGTTTCCTCTCGACGATCCACAGTCAGCATTGACGTTTTCCGCCCGACTGGCCCGCGAAAACGGCTGGTCGCATGCATTCACGAGGCGCGTGATCGACGAGTATCGCCGCTTCGCCTTGCTGGCGGTCGCGGCAGGGCATCCGGTCGCGCCTTCCGACGAAATCGATCAGGCGTGGCATTTGCATCTGACCTGCACCCATTCTTACTGGAAGGACTTTTGCGCCCTACTTGGCCGGCCGCTCCATCATCGGCCGACGCGCGGCGGGCCCGACGAACTGCAAAAGCACATTGCGTGGTACAAGCAGACGCTCGCCAGCTATAGGCGGCTGTTCGAGAGCGAGCCGCCCGGCGATATCTGGCCGCCCGCTGAAACTCGCTTCCGCTTCGGCGCCGGGCATCAGCGCGTCGATCTGTCGCGCTATTGGTTGATTCCTAAGCCCGGCTGGCCGCAACTGCAAGCGGCGACGCTCACCGCCGGCGGCTTGCTGCCGCTGGCTATGCTGGGCAGTCCGTTCAATTTTGATGGCCCGCACTTCTTGCTTCTGTACGCACTGATGTTCGCCGTGGCGGCGGCGATGGCCTGGGGCTTGCGGTTCGTACTGCGGACGAGCGCTGGAAGCTCGGGCGATCAACAACTCGATGTTTACGAAGCCGCCTGCCTGGCCGGCGGCAGCCAGCAGGCAATTCGCTCCGCCACGGCGGCGCTTGTCCAGCAAGACGTGCTAGTAGTTCGGCGGGAAGACACAAAGGTCTTGGGGTTCCTGCCGAGCGGAACCAGGTTCCGCTTCGTCGCGGCTCAATCGCTTCGTCAGGACGCTCCGGAAATCGAGCAGGCCATCTATCGGGCAGCGCAAGGGGCAGGCCAGACCACGGCGGAACTGTGCCGGGCCGCAAAGGACGAGGCTGCCAGGTTAGCGGCGCGGCTTGAAGGCGCCGGGCTGCTACTGTCCGCCGCCCGAGCGGCGCAAGCACGCTGGTGGCCGGCTTTGATTATGGCCGGCCTGGCGTGCTTCGGCGCCATAAAGATCGCCGTGGGCATGTCGCGAGGCAAACCGGTGCTGTTTCTCGTGCTGGGGGTTGCGGCCACGCTCGTCGTCGGCCTGCTGTTCTTGCGTCAGTCGTTCCGCAGCCGCGCAGGCGACCGTTTGCTCGCCGGGTTGAAGCTGCGGCACGCCTCGCTTCAGCGCAGCGACTATGCCGGCGTTCCCGCCGACCATCTGGCGTTGGCCATCGCCTTGTTCGGCCCGGCGATTCTGGCCGGCGGGCCGCTGGACGAACTGCGCAACGCCTTGGGCATTCCGCCCCAGCAGCAAGGCGGGAGCGGTTGCGGCAGTGGCTGCGGCGGTGGAGGGTGCGGCGGCGGCTGTGGGGGCGGCTGCGGCGGATGCAGCTAACGCTCAGGAGTTCTGAGAAAGTGAACCGCTGATTTGCATTTATCTTCGTTCGTTAGCGTAGCTTCGTGCAGCTCAGCGGTTCTTCTCTTCTCGGAAACCTTTAGAATGGCGCCCGGCTCGCCGTGCTTAAGGCGCGGACACGATGGCACGTTCGTCACGACAGCCGCGAGATTGCGTCGGGATTCAGCTCAATCCCTAGTCCTGGCGCCGTCGGTACGCGGAGCATGCCTTCGGCGTCGAGGGCGAAGGGGGGCGAGATGATCTCTTCGATGTACGGCACGCCGGTCTGGTACTCGACCCAACGGGCCACCGGCAACGCCGCAGTCAACGCCAGATCCGCCGCCACGCCGACGCCCGTGTTCCAACCGTGCGGCACGAGCAGCACGCCGTGGTCATAGGCCATCCAGCCCAGCCGGCGCCCTTCGCTCAAGCCGCCGCACTTGGTCAAATCGGGCTGAATGATGTCGAGCGCACGGCTGGTGATGAACGGCTGGAACGACTGCCGCCGCGTCAGCACCTCGCCCGTGGCGATCAAGACAGGCGAGGCCTGCTTGAGCTCTTTGAAACCCTCGACGTCGTCCGGCTTGAGCGCTTCTTCGAACCAGACGACGCCGTAGTCGCCGAGCATGCGAGCCGTTTCCTTGGCCCAGTTCACGCCGTGCGGCCAAAACTGTTCGCTGCCGCCGGCATCGACCATGATTTCGACTTGCTCGCCGACCGTATCGCGGGCCGTCTTGATCAACAGCTCGTCGTACTGCCGGCTGACGCGACCGAAGGGGCGCCAGCCGAGCTTGATCGCCCGAAAGCCGCGCTCCGTCTGCTCCAGCAACTTTTCGCGAAGCAACCCGGGTTCTTCGAACAGCATCGAAGCGTACGGCTTGATCCGATCGCGATAGTTTCCGCCCAACAGCCGCGAGACGGGCTGGCCGACCGCCTTGCCCAGCAGATCCCAAAGGGCAATGTCGATGCCGCTGATGGCGTGTTCCACCGAACCGCCGCGGCCGAGCCAAAACATTGACTGCCGCAGTTTTTCGCTGACCCGCTCGGCCTCCAAACCGTTTTCGCCGATCAAGTGCGGCCGCAGCAGCTCCAGCGAGCCCTCGACCAGGGCCCGCGTCGTGTAACAACTGCCCAGCCCGGTCAGGCCTTCGTCCGTGCAGACTTCGACGAGGGTGTTGTACTGGACGTTGGGATCGGTCCCGCCGGGCCAACCATGGTCGTGGGTGGCGCCGCGGAGGGCGATCGTGCGGACTTCGGTAATCTTCATGGCGAGCAGCGAGGAGGGAGAGCTAGGGGTTCGGAGGCTTTAAAGTACAGTTGCCGGGCGCGTATTTCAATCGCCGAAGCCATCTGGCAGAATACTCTGCGGTTGCCTGCCTTTCCGTCCCACCGCTTGCGAGACCCCTCCTATGCCGAAGCGCGCCGAGACCGAATACCGCTATGAGAAACTGACCTGGCCGGAAATCAACGACGCCGTTGAATTGGGCAAGGTCTGCGTCGTGCCTTGCGGAGCGGTCGAACAGCATGGGCCGCATCTGCCGCTGGACGTCGACATTGATCTGCCCGACAGAAATCGCTCGCGGCGCCGGCCGGCAGATTCCGGAGAAGATGCTGGTTCTGCCGACGGTCTGCTACGGCTACACGGGCCATGTGATGGATTTTCCCGGCACCATCAACAACGACTTCGAGCACTTCATGCACCACGTGCTCGACATCACCAAGTCGCTGGCCTATCACGGCTTTAAGAAGATCATCCTGCTCAACGGGCACGGCTCGAACATGCCCAACCTGGACCTGGTCGCGCGGCGGACGAACCTGGAGACCGACGCGGAGTGCGTCCTGGCCGCCTGGTGGCATCTGCTCACGGTCGACAAGGATTTCCTGCCCAGCTGGCGGGAAAGCAAGTTCCCCGGCGGCTGCGCGCATGCCTGCGAGTTGGAGACGTCGCTGTATCTGTATCTCGACGGCGACAACGTCCGCAAAGACCAGATCAAGAGCGGCGTGATCAGCTTCAACGAGGAAAACAGCCCCTTCAATTGGGTCGACCTGTTCGGCGCCGGCCCCGCGACGCTCATCTCCTGGACCAGCAGCTATTCAGAAACCGGCGTGCTGGGCGAAGCCGAATTGGCCACGGCGGAAAAAGGCAAGCAAGCCTATGACGAAGCGGTCAAACAGCTCGCCCGCTTCGTGACCTACTTCAAGGACCGGCCGCTCGATCCGCGCCGCGACCGCCATCGCCAACCGCCCACCATGCCCCTTCCCTGGGGCCAACGTCCCGTGGCGCCATAGCGGCGTGCGACGCGAGGTTTCGCGGACTGGAACGGCCCACGCGCCTGTCAACGTTCAACGGCTGGTCCAAACCGTTGCTCCCTGCCCAGCGACGGAATACCTCCCAGGATCAAAACCTTTTGAACGAGTGCAGATGCCCGAACTGCGCTTGTCGCTGGGCGACCTGTTTCACGCGGCTCGGACCACAAGCCAGCAACACAACTTCGAATTCCGCGAGTTGCTTCCCGAAGCGCCGCTCCGCCCGATAACGCGACTAGCTGCGCGTCTCGTCAGCATATCAGCTCGAACGCACGTCCACCTTCGAGGCCCATCAGCAGCGCTGGTCGCTTTGCAACCACGGCAACACAGTCTGGGGATGAGTTCTCCAAATTAACGCGAACCTCAAATTGGGGACCAATCGCCTCCAGGCACGTCGATTTCAACGGTGCAAGGACGACCAATCTGGCTGCGATGTGTTCACCCTGTCTAAGCGCCCGATGCGCTCCGCGGTCGTCGAATGGTCTGGCCGGCGAGGCAAACGAGCGGCTACTGTTAAAAGATCCGGATTGGGCCGCCTAAGTGCACGGCCCACCGCTACCAATGGCCCGTCCTGGCGGCAGGATCCGGCTTTAATCCATTGGCGGTAGGTTTCTGCGCAACCTTTGCGCAACGACTCGCAAAAAAACACGGAGAGTAACATGCACACTTGGCTTCGCAACTTGTCCCGAACGGAGAAGAAACGGCGCACTTCCCGATCGTCTCGCCAACGGCGAGCGGTTCCCCAGGCCTCGAGGGCGAAGTTTGACTGCATGGGAATTGAGTCACTTGAACAACGTGTACTATTGGCCGCTGATCTGTCGGTTTCAAAAACATCGGACGTCTCCGCTCCGGTGCAGGGCCAGATGATCGACTACACGATCTCCGTGCAGAACGTGGGCGACGCCACCGCGACCAGTTCGATGCTTTCCGACACCTTGCCTTCCGGCCTGATTCCGATCTCCGCCTCGACCGATACGGGCAGCGTCAGCATGTCGGGCGGCGCGGTCACGGGCAATCTGGGAGATTTCAGCGCCGGGTCCACGGCCACGATTCATATCATGGCCACGCCCGATTCCAGCACGACGGGAACGGTGACCAATAGCGTCTCGGTCAGCAGCCCCGACGACTCGACTCCAGGAAACGACACGGACTCGGTCGACGTGACCGTCAGTGCGCCGACCGCGCCGCCCGATCTCCAAGTCGGCGTTTCCGGCCTGCCCGGCACGATGACCGTCGGCCAGCAAGCGGACGTGACTTTTACCGTCACCAATAACAGCGGCACGAACTCGGCGAGTAACGTCCAACTCAGCGGAATGCTGCCCGCCGGCGTGCAAATCCTCGCGGCCACGACCTCCGGCAGCGGCACATTGACTGAAAACAACGGCGTGCTCACGGGAGATCTCGGCACGCTGGCGCCAGGAGCCAGCACCATGGTCACCCTCACGGAACTGGCGACGACCTCGGGAACGGTCAACGAGACGGCGACTGCCACTTCCTCGTCGGGCGATTCCGACACTTCCAATAATTCCGCCACCGGGACCACGGACATCAGCGACGCTTCTTCGGGCGCCGCGAATCTCTCGGTAACCAAGACGGCGTCGCCGTCTTCCAGCGTAACGGTCGGTCAGACGGAAACCTATACGATCAACGTGTCCAACAGCAGCGCCGGCGGCACGGGAACGGCGACCAGCACGATGGTCACTGACACGCTTCCCTCCGGGTTCAATGTGCTCTCGGCAACCTCCAGCACCGGATCGGTGAACGTGTCTGGCGGAATCCTCACTGCCAATCTCGGCGATCTCGCCTCGGGCGACAGCGCCACGATCACCGTGATCGGTCATGCCCACCACGACGGGGACGCTGTCGAACACCGCCGCCGCCTCGACGACTGCCGGCGATACCGACATCTCCAATAACTCGTCGACGGTGACGACCACCGTCAACGCCGCAGGCTCCGGCGCCGTCGATCTGGCGGTCGCCAAGACCGACTCGCCCGATCCGGTCACCGTCGGGCAGAACCTGACCTACACGGTGACGGTGACCAACAACAGCGGCACGAATGCCGCCGCCAACACCATGCTCACCGACGCCTTGCCGGCGGGCGTGACCTACGTTTCGGCCAGTTCCAGTCAGGGCTCCGTCAGCCAGTCGGGCGGCGTCGTGACCGGCAACTTGGGCTCGCTGGCCGCCGGGGCGAGCGCCACGGTGACCATCACCGTGATGCCGAACACAGCCGGCACGCTGACCAACACGGCCTCGGCCAGCACCAGCTCGGGCGATACCGATCTGTCCAATAACGCCGCCACGGCCACCACCACCGTCAATGCCGCCGGCTCGGGAGCCGCCGATCTGTCCGTCACCAAGACGGATTCGCCCGATCCCGTCACGGTCGGTCAGAACCTGACCTACACGGTAACGGTCACCAACAACAGTGGCACGAATGCCGCGGCCAACACCATGCTCACCGACGCCTTGCCGGCGGGCGCCAGTTACGTCTCGGCCAGCTCCAGCCAGGGCTCCGTCAGCCAGTCGGGCGGAATCGTCACTGCCGATTTGGGTTCGCTGGCGGCCGGCGCCAGCGCCACGGTAACGATCACCGTCATGCCCAACGCGCCGGGTACGCTGACCAACACGGCGGACGCCAGCACCAGTTCCGGCGATACCGATCTGTCCAATAACGCCGCCACGGCCACCACCACCGTCAATGCCGCCGGCTCGGGAGCCGCCGATCTGTCCGTCACCAAGACGGATTCGCCCGATCCCGTCACGGCCGGCAACAACCTGACGTACACGGTGACGGTCACCAACAACAGCGGTACGAACGCCGCCGCCAACACCATGCTCAGCGATGCCTTGCCGGCCGGCGTAACCTACGTCTCGGCGACTTCCAGCCAGGGCTCGGTCAGCCAGTCGGGCGGAATCGTCACCGCCGATCTCGGCTCGCTCGCCGCGGGCGCCAGCGCCACGGTGACGATCACCGTCACGGCCAATACGCCCGGCACCCTGACCAATACCGCCTCGGCCAGCACGTCTTCCGGCGATTCCGATTTGTCCAACAACTCGGCGACCGCCACCACCACCGTCAGCGCGTCGGGCGCCGGCGCCGCCGATCTGTCCGTGACCAAAACCGATTCGCCCGACCCGGTCACGGTCGGACAGAACCTGACTTACACGGTGACGGTCACCAACAACAGCGGCTCCAATGCGGCAGCCAACACGATGCTGACTGATACGTTGCCGTCCGGCGTGACTTATGTATCAGCCACGTCGAGCCAGGGCTCGGTCAGCCAGACGGGCGGAGTCGTGACGGGCTCGCTCGGTACGATCGCCGCGGGCGCCAGCGCCACGGTGACCATCACCGTCACGCCCAACAGCGCCGGCACGATCTCCAACACCGCCTCGGCGACCACCAGTTCGGGCGACTCCGATCTGAGCAACAACTCGGCGACGGCGACCACCACCGTCAATGCGGCCGGTTCGAGTTCGGCCGACCTGGCGGTGACGAAGACCGCTTCGCCCAGCCCTGACACGGTCGGACAGAACCTGACCTACACGATCACGGTCACCAACAACAGTTCGACCAACGCCGCGGCTGACAGCATGTTGACTGACAGTCTGCCGTCCGGCGTGACCTATGTCTCGGCGTCGTCCAGTCAAGGCTCCGTCAGTCAGTCGGGCGGAATCGTGACCGCCTCGCTCGGTACGCTGGCGCCCGGCGCCAGCGCCACGGTGACCATCACCGTCACGCCCAACAGCGCCGGCACGATTACCAACACGGCCTCGGCCTCGACTTCTTCGGGAGACAGCAATCTGTCGAACAACACGAGTTCCGTCACCACCACGATCAATAGCAGCGGCGGGGGCGGCGGAGGCGCCGCGGGCTGCTACATGGCCGGTCAATCGGGCGACGGAACCGACTCCACCTTCGTCGACAACCTGTACCACGAACTGCTCGGTCGCGATCCCGACCAGGCGGGCAAGAACTACTGGTTGAACTTCCTGAATCGCGACGGCAACGGGAACCAGCTCAACAACCCGCGGCGATACCAGATGGTCAAGTTCTTCATGGCCTCGCAAGAGTACCGCGAGCATCTGGTGAACTGCATGTATGAGCATTTCCTGAATCGCCCCGCCGACTCCGGAGGCTTGCAATTTCTTCGCCAACCAGTTGGCGCACGGCACGGACGAGGAAACCGTGTTGTCGGAAATCGTAGGCTCGCAAGAGTACTATCTCCACAACGGTAACTCGAACACCGGGTTTGCCGATGGGCTATATCGCGATATTCTCGGCCGTGCTCCTGACTCGGCCGGCGAGCAGTACTGGGCCAACCGGACCGGCAAGCCTGGTTTGTCGCGAGACCAGGTGGTGCGGGACATGTTAAACACGTCCGAAGCCAATCACGACTTGTTGATGAATTCCGGCAACTATCCGCTGGGCGAGGTCACCGGCGGCGGCTGGGAGAACCTGTACTTCCAGGGCAATCTGAACGGCTCCCACGACGTGTTCTATGACAAGTTGCAGGCCCACACGCCTTGGGACGACGTGATCGAGGATATGCTCGACACGAATCACTATTACGACAGCTCGAAATCCATTTGATTCGCGCGACGCATCGTGAACCGCAGCGGTCCGCTCCCTTGACGGGCCGCCGCGGGTAGACATACCCCGCTGTAGACGCCGTAGATTCCTTCGGGATCTGCGGCGTCTTTTTATTGGCCCCCTTCAGCCGGCGCGTGTGCCTTACCCTTGCTCCAAAAAACGCAAACTTTACCCAGCTTCTACAACCGGCGCCCGTACGGAACTGGCAAGCTGCAAGGCCGCTCGCCCGATGAAGTTCAACGGCCCAAGTTTTACCCAGGGGAAAGCATGGATAGTGAGCCGTTGCACCCGGACCCGATTATTGCCGTCGCCATGGAGCGAGGACTGCCCGAGGAAGAGATTCGACAGATCGAGCAGCGCATTGCCGGCAGAACCTGCGGCGATTGCACGGCGTGTTGCACGATTAAGAGCGTGCCCGAACTCGGCAAACCAACGCAGGCTGTCTGCACGCATCTATGTGCTGCCCAGTGCGCCATCTATGAAACCCGCCCGGCGAGTTGTCGCGAGTACGCCTGCTTCTGGCGACAGGGCTTAATCGAAGGCGACGAGCGGCGGCGACCGGACCAACTGGGCGTGTTGATCGACCATGAGCCGTTTCCGTTGATCGCCGGCACGGTCCGGCTGGTCGTGTGGGAGCTGGTTCCCGGCGTCATGCACAGCGACAAGGTGAGTTACGTCATCGACAAGCTGCTGAAGACCCATAAGACGATCAAGGCCGTCGCTTACTGCGCCGCAGGACAGACGGCGCCTCACAATTTTCCGGTGAACCGCGCGCCTATCCCGGCGAGGATCAGCCCGCGGCGCCGCCCATTGTCGGCTACGACGCTGTACACGACGTGGTAACGTACGAGTTCAAGAAAGTGGCGTGAGAAGTTATCGCTCGCAAATATGGGCAGTAGATTCCTTCTTTTCGCACTGCGTGCGCAGCCAGCTCTACCCACTGCGCGGCATCCTGCCTGTCCGCCGGTAGTCGCCATGGCGTCTCGACGATTTTGCCATCCTCGTCCGTCCAGCGGACGCGACATGAATACTTGCGGCGATCCTCGCCCGCCGGGCCGGCGATTTCCTGCACATGCAAGCGAATGGCGACGATATCGCACCAGCAGATCGTCGTCTGCGGCGCCAAGAGCGACGCACTAGGCAGCGAGAGCGTCTGCCGCAAGCGATCGATGACGAGATCGCGATTGTCGGCGGCGGCCGATACGTACGCCAGGCCAGCGGCGCCCGCCACGGCGATCCATGCCGCGGCGACGGCCGTTGGCGGCGGGGCGGTAAACCCCGCGCAGACGCCGACGAGCGCGGTCGAGATGAGCGAAACGCCAAATGCCGCCAACGCCGCCCGGGATAGAGACCTGATTCTCGGCGGTTGGGCTCGCAACTCCGCGTCGCGCTCGCTGATCCGCAAGCCGCCGGGCGCCAGGCCCCAACCTCCTCCCAATGCCAATGCGACTCCGCCCCCCATCCCGACCATCGCGATGTTGAACGGGGCCAAGAACAGCCCGATCAAGAAATCTCCGCTTGAAACGCCCGGATAGAGCAACGCTTCGGCTGGATTGCGAGGATTGAAGTAGATGGTCGCCCTGCCGCCAACCGGGTGCGCTTCGACCAGCCGTTGCGTCTCCGCCTCGCTTCCTGCGGCGCCCAGGTAGGCATAGCGATAGCGCTTTGCGGCGTAGCGACGTCCCTCCACGAAATATTCGTATCGAATCTTCGCTTCCCGGGCGGCGCCATCGCCGGCAGTCGCTTCCGCCTTGCTTTCAATAATCATCCCTTCGGTCGTGAAAAAGCTCGCCGCCCGCCACTGGCGGAACATGGCGTGCGCGTGGATAGCATCGACCGCCAACGTGCCCGCCGACCAGAGTGCTATTGCCGCAACGACAAGCAGGCGTCCGCAGACATTCTCAAGAAGACTCATTGCGGCGCCCTTCGCATACTGCACTGGGACGCGCACGATGCAAGATCGTAGAGCGACCCGCATGAAAGCGTCTGACGATGCATCGGTACTTTCTCTGCAGAACTGCCGCCCCGTCCTGCTGCGCGGTCGATTCTAAATCACTTGCTGCGATTTTGCGACCCGCCGCGTCTGCCATTCTGGCTGCCAAGGGGCTGAACGTCGAGAACTTGGATGCGGCTGAAACGCTGGTCTTCTTTCTCGGCGGAGGCGGGAAAGCCTCGGCTCGAAAATGTTGATTGGCTTCAGTCCCAATCCCGAAGCGCCACTGGATCCGTTCCAGCATTTCCTTGCGACTCGAAGAACGCTCGCGTGGGGCCGTCATCAACGGTCAGCTTCATCCTGTGCGCAAAAGCGCGGTGCTGTTCAACCTGGAACTTTTGATCGATCGCACGCACCTCATCCATCTCCTGCAGGCTTCTCAAGCCGTCCTGCATGCGTTGCTGAACCTCCTCCTCGCTGGGCCGCTGAGCGTCCCAAATTTGATAGCCCGCCATTAACAGGAGCGACAGGATCAGCAAGATCCAGTAAATCCTCTTTAAGACGCGTTCTTTCATCGTTCGGTCCATGGGCGTATGTCTCGCTTCAACGGCTGCCGGGCGATACTCTTCGCATTTGAGCTTGAGCGATTCGAAGATTAAATCCGCATCATCACGCTGAGCCTCGTCGGGATCGCACGCCGCGAGAAGGAAGTCTTATGCCTCAGGCGCCGACTGATAATAACCGAGGTCATGGCGGGATTTCCGGGGAACAATGATTTCCGTCGAACCAAGCCGGCTTTTTGTATTTTCGCATAAATTTAATTTCTGCGCCGGCGGATTCAAGTGGCTCAGAGAAGGGGGGCGTCCGAATGTGCGCTGCGTTTACCGCTCGGCGTCGAGGTCTCATAGAAAGAAAGACGACCCGCCGCCGCGCCTTTCCGTCGCGAATCTGCGGCAGTAGAATCAGCCTCGTGAAACCCGCTGCCCCTCCAGGAGTCGCCCCACGATGATTCGGCCATGGTGCATGATCTTGCCGCTGTTACTCGCAACGCTCGCTGGCATCCCGCTTGCGGCGGCGCTCGCCACCGACTGGCCGACCTTCCGCGGGGCCGATCGCACGGCCGTCTCCAAGGAAACGGGCTTGCTGCAGGAGTGGCCCGAAGAAGGTCCGCCGCTCGTATGGCAAGCGGAAGGCACAGGCCGCGGATATACCAGCCTGGCCATTGCGGGCGATCGCATCTTCCTCGTGGGAGACGGCGTTGCGGGAGTCGATGAAGGCGACGAGTACCTGCTTTGCCAGAGCCGCAAGGATGGCCATCGGCTCTGGCAGACCAAGACCGGTCCGGCCTGGGACAAAGGCAACCCGACCTGGCAGAGTTCGCGCAGCACGCCCACCGTCGATAAGGACCGCGTTTACGCTCTGACCGCCGGCGGCGAGTTGATTTGCTGCGATGCGGCCACGGGCGCCGAGCAATGGAGAAAGAATCTCAAAGCTGACTTCGGCGGCAAGAAGGCCGATGGCTGGGGCTACAGCGAGTCAGTGCTGATTGACGGAGACCGTCTGATCTGCACGCCGGGCGGCGAGAAGACGACCATGGCGGCGCTCGACAAACGGACCGGAGAGACCATCTGGACGACCGTTCGCGAAGGGGACCGAGGCGCCGGCCATGCTTCGGCCGTCATCGCCGAGATCGGCGGCGTGCGCGTTTACGTGCAGACCACCGGCGGCGGAGCGCTCGGCGTCCGCGCATCGGACGGCAAGCTGCTGTGGTCCTACCCGATCGACAAGACTACGGCCGTCGCCCCGACGCCGATCATTTCGAACGACCTGGTTTTCTTTTCCGCCGGTTACAAGCGCGGCGGAGCGCTGCTCAAGCAGCTCGCAGACGGGCAGGGGGGAATCACGATCGAAGAGATCTATCCGCTCAAAACGGAGCTTTCCAATAAGCACGGCGGCGTCGTGCTGGTCGACGGCCATCTGTTCGGCGATACCGACTCTTCAGGCCTTCCCTTCTGCGCCGACCTGATGACGGGCGACGTCGCCTGGAAGGGCCGCGGTTCAGGACGCGGCTCCGTCGCCGTGGCGGCGGCCGAGGGCAGGCTTTATCTGCACTTCCAAGACGGCACAATGGTGCTGGCGAAGACTGATCCCAAGAGCTACGTCGAAGTCGGCTCGTTCAAGGTTCCCTTCAGCGGAGAGCGGCCGAGCTGGGCCCACCCGGTAATCCTGGACGGCAAACTCTACCTGAGAGAGCACAACGCGATCTTGTGCTTTGACATTCGCGAGCAAGCGGCGCCATCGCGCCAGCGGGAACTGACGCTCGGCAGAGCGTTTACAAGTCGGGCGCCGAGACGGCTTCGCCGCCGGCGCGACTGCCCAGGGCTTGCCATACGAGCACGTTGACGCCATCGGTCACGAACTGCACGTGGCCGTCGCAACACAGCGTATGTACGCCGCCCGGGTGATTGCTGTGGGCCGTAATGTTGTGCGACAGCAGGTTCCAGACGCTCGGGCCCAGCTTGCTCAGCGTTCCGCCGCCGCGGCAGTCGATGTTCGGGTCATTCGGGGGGCGAATGTGATTGTACATCGAGTGGCCCGGCGCCCCGAAGAACCACTTGACGCCGCGCCCTTGTTCGAGCTTGGCGCCCGGAGCGCATTGGCTGGGATAGCTCGTCAGCTCCGGCGCACTCCACCCATTGTCGTTGCCGGTGGTTAAGACAAAGCCGCGCGTCGGCGTTCCGTCCCAAACGCCGGTCGCGCTCTGGCCCATGCCTGCAACCGAAAGGGTCGTCTCGCTGATGCAAACCGTATTGCTGCTGCCGTCCAACACGTCTCTCAAGCCGACGGCCGAATTCTCGAAAAAGACGCCCGTGACCGGCACGCCGCCCGGATTGAGCGTCGAGACGGGAAAGGTATTACCCGTGCTCAGCGGATAGTTGTGCACTTCGAAACCGGGCATGGGGAGGTGGTACGGATCACTGGGACACAGCAGGATGGGCGTCCGTTGCAGCCGCGCGGCCACGTTGGCGCCGAGATAGTACGGGTCGGGCGAATCCGCGTTGGCCAACGGGTTGAACGCCTGCTGCACGTTCGCCGCTTCCAGGTAGGGCAGCAGAAAAAAATAGGTCGAGTAGCAGCGTCCCTGGTTGGCCATGGTCTCGCAGCGCAGCCGGCCTGGAGGAAATGCGCCGCAGGCCGAATGGTAATTCTGCAGCGCCACGCCCACTTGCTTGAGATGGCTCTTGCACTCGGCGCAGCGCCCGGCCTCGCGAGCGGCCTGCACGGCCGGCAACAGCAGCGCCATCAGCAAACCGATGATGGCGATGACGACGAGCAGTTCCACCAGCGTAAACGCCCGACGAAGCTGCCTATTCTGGTTCGTGCCGTGCATGGAAAAATCCTCCCTCAGCACGTTATATACATGCGAATATAGCGAACGTCAAGCGGGCTGAGCCCCCCTCGCCTTGGCACGCAGCTTGGCGGCAGTTAATATCCGAGTTCCGCCCTGAGTTGCCCGCCCACGTGAAAGGTCGCCCCATGACCGAGCCCCAATCAAACCCGCCGTCCGACTCCGAAGTCGTAACCGCCGAGAAGCGGCGCAGGATGGAATACGGAAGACTGGTGGTCGGTCGCCGTCGGTGTCGCCGTGCTGCTGGCCTCGCTCGCGTCCGTGCTGGCCAATCAGCCGGCCGATCAACCGGCCCGGCTGGAAGCATGGTCCGCGGCCCAAACCCGGCTGGACCAACTCGGCGAATCGCCCGTCGCCTCGAGTGCCCAACGGAAGGCGGCGACCGCCGCCGTGAAAGACGCCAAGAAGCAAGTGGCGCCCAATCCGCTCTCGGCCTGGCTCGGCAAGATGAGCCAGTGGTCGCAGGATCCGCGAACGGCCTTCCAAGACTCGAAAGGACGTTCCGTGATGGCAGGGCTCGCCGTGCTCTTCGCCGCGATGGGCTGCCTGTTCGGCCTCGGCGCCTGGACTCTGGGCAGGCCCGTCGGCCAGTTCATCCCCGGCTTCATCGGCCTGAGCCTGCTGGCCGTGCTGGCGCAGTTGCTCGCGGATCAGGAGCTCATCAAGCATTACAATCTGGAATATGCTCTTTGGGCGCTGCTGGTCGGCATGATCATCAGCAACACCGTCGGCACGCCCAAGCTTCTGATGTCGGCGGTCGCCACCGAGTTCTACATCAAGACCGGCCTGGTGCTGCTGGGGGCCGAAGTCCTGTTTCAGTCGCCTGTTGGCCTTGGGGCTGCCGGGCATCTTCGTGGCGTGGGTCGTGACGCCGATCGTGCTGATCTGCACCTACATCTTCGGGCAGAAGGTGCTCGAGATGCCGTCCCGCTCGCTCAACATGGTGATCTCGGCCGACATGTCGGTCTGCGGCGTTTCGGCGGCGATCGCCACGGCCGCCGCCTGCAAGGCCAAGAAGGAAGAGCTGTCGCTGGCGATCGGGCTGTCGCTGTCGTTCACGGTCGTCATGATGGTGGTCATGCCGGCCGTCATCCAAGCGGTCGGAATGAGTTCGAGATCCTGGGCGGCGCCTGGATGGGCGGGACGATCGACTCGACCGGCGCGGTCGCCGCCGCCGGCGGGTTGCTCGGCAACACGGCGCTGGAAGTGGCCGCCACCGTCAAGATGATTCAGAACATTCTGATCGGCGTGATCGGCGTTCGGCGTGGCGGTCTACTGGGTGACGTGCGTGGAGCGCGACCCCTGACTGGCCGCGGCCGCAGTCTGCTGGAAATCTGGCGTCGGTTCCCGCAAGTTCGTGCTCGGGCTTTGTCGCCGCCTCGCTCGTCTTCTTCGATCCTGTATTCGACGCTGACCGGCGGCCCGAACTGGTGCGACGCGATGATCGCGGCATCGGAGCCACCAAAACGCTGCGCGGCTGGTTCTTCTGCCTGGCGTTCGTCAGCATCGGCCTGGAGACCAACTTCCGCGAACTGTGGCCAATACCTCAGCGGCGGCAAGCCGCTGATCCTCTACGTCTGCGGCCAGTCGCTCAATCTGCTGCTGACGCTGCTGATGGCCTGGCTGATGTTCGAAAAGGTGTTTCCCGATGCCGCCGCGTCGCTCACTCCGTGAACAACTGTCGCCGGTCGCACGACTACTGGCCGCCATGGCCGTCATCGCCGGCTTGTGGCTGGGCGTCTGGCCGGCCTTGTCGAGGCGCCCGGCGATTCGCGCGGCGATCGAGCGCAATCGCGCCTTAGGCATCGATCCTTCCGCGAAGTTTTATACGGAGCAAGAGGCGAATGCTTCGGCGTTGATCGCCGTCGAGTCCGCCCGCCGCCGCGCGCGGCCTGGCGCCGGCCCAAGTTCGCTCAGTAAGTCGAAACGCCGCGTAGAATCAGGGCACGCCTTCCATGTCCCGGCCTATGCCGGCGGCCAATCATGACGGCCTTGTCAGAATTTGGGCGTCGCCAACATTACGATGCCGTTATCCACGTCAGAGCAGCGGCGTCCTTCCCGTGCGCGGCGCCCTCAGTCGAACGCCTTTGCAGTTTGTCGCATGGCGGCCCCGGAAAGCCGCAAAACACGAGCACTCCAAGACTTCGAATGACGTCACCGTGGTTGGAACGGACCGCCATCGATGCCGTAAAACTCGGGGGATGCAGAATTCTTTTAGTTTAGGTAAATTCAGGCCGCGCGATGGCCGATGGCTTCCGTTCCAACCTACGGTAGCCCCGATAGACGATTACAGGAGCCGGAGAGAGATGCGACGTTGCCCGGCAGCGGCAAATGCCTGGTCTCTCGGCGGAATGTTCCCAACTCGGGCGGTAATCATCGAGCGACGGGCGTGGGGTTGCGCGTCAGGCGCTTTGAACGATCGCGAGTTAGATTCGATTTTTTCCCGCAAACATTCTTATTCGTAGAGGCAGAGTCCCATAACCATGAGAGGCAGAGCATTGGAGTTATGGCGTAGCTGGCAGGCAAAAACTTCCATCCTGGGTCGCCGCTCGAAGAAGCGGCGCTCAAAGAGTCTGCGGCGTACCGCTGACAGCCGTCTCGAACAGCTCGAGGCGCGAGAACTGCTGACGGTGACCTATCACGGCGGTGCGGTGCTCGCCAACGTCGAGGCCCAGGCCGTCTATCTCGGCTCCGACTGGAATACCAACGCTTCGCTGCAGAACCAGGCCCAATCGACCGACAAATTCCTCTCCACGCTGGTCGACGGTCCCTACATGGACATGTTGAATAATGCGGGCTACGGCGTCGGCAGAGGCACGGCCAGCGCCGGCGCTACGGACAACCTGAACATCAACAAGGGCGTGGCCCTGACCGATCAGCAGATTCAGGCCGATCTGAAATCGATGATCTCCAGCGGCCGATTGGCGGCGCCTGACGCGAACCGCCTGTACATGGTCTACGTCGAGCCAGGCGTCGAGGTGCAACAAGGCTCGAGCAACAGTAAGACGTCGTTCCTCGGTTACCACGGCGCATTCGGCTATCAAACGGGTTCCGGAACCGCCGACATCCACTACGCCGTGATGCCCTATCCGGGCACGCCCAACCCAAACTCAGGCTCGCAAGGTTTCAGCTCCACCTTCAACGAGCTGACCTCGGTCAGCTCGCACGAACTGGCCGAAGCGGTCACCGATCCGAACGTCAATTACAAGGCGGCCGGCTGGTACGACGACCGACTCAACGGCGAAATCGCCGACCTGACGCGCCAGAATTCGACCATCACAGGCGCCGGAGGAGTGCAGTACGAGGTGCAGGACGTGGTCGATCAGAACGACCAGGTCATCAGCCCCGGCACGTCGCAACCCAGCCCCAATCCCAACCCGAATCCCAATCCCAATCCGAACCCAAGTCCCAGCGTGACGGCGCCGACGCTGACGGGCAGCGCCATTTCGAGCACGGTCGCCCAGCTCTCTTGGAACTCGGTTTCCGGAGCTCAGGGTTTTCGGGTGTATGAAGTCGTCAACGGCCAACAGGTGCTGCTGGGAACCGTCAATGGCTCGACGACGTCGGTCAACGTGACGGGCTTGACGCCTGGTTCGAGCACGTCGTTCGAAGTCGAGGCCTTCAACGCGACCTCCTCGGCGGACTCGAACGTAGTCGCTGTAACCACGCAAGCGCCGCAGGTCTCGACGGTCTCGGCGCCGCAAGTCACGGCCCAGGCGCTGTCTGCCACGTCCGTGCAATTGACGTGGAACGCCGATCCGGCGGCTCAGGGCTTTAGCGTCTTCTGGTCGAACGGCTACCAACTCATCTACCTGGGAACGGTCAGTGGATCGACCACCAGCGTGACGATCAACGGGCTGCGGCCCGGCTCACACTCTTACTTCCTGGTCGAGGCGTTCAACAGCGTCTCGCGAGCCAACTCGCAATGGGTTGAAGTCACGACGCCCTCCTTCTCCGGTTACGGCGGTTTCGGCTACTATGCCGGAACGCAATCGAACGGCGCCGGCGGTCAAAGCGGCGGCGCCACGGGCTACGCAGCGGCCGGCCACTCCGGCGGCAGCCGCTGGGGACGCTATTACTAAGCCTGTCTGACTGCAGGTAGCGGAACTCGTGAGAGTTCCGAACAAACCCTCATCGGGCCGCTGAATGATCGTCCATTCAGCGGCCCGCTCCATTTAAGCTTCCGCTCGCGCACGGCGAGCGGGGACGTCAGTCCCCTGGTAGTTTGACCTCTCGAACGGCGTGGCCGCGTTGGCGAACAGCACGGTCCGTTCGGCGATTCCAAACAGAGGCGGATCCCTCCGGCTCGCCGAGCGGGAAATGCGACTGCCAACGCTTTGCGCCGCGCTGCGGCGCCGCGTATATTATCTTGAGCACTGACTCCCATCCGCTTGCTCCTCGCTTCCCCCAGGAGACCTTTCGCATGGCGGCGATCGTTGACGAGAAGGCGGCTGCGTTGGAAACGCCGGCAGTCGAAGCGCCGGTCCGGCCCAATTGGCGCGAGCAGCCGTATACCTGGTTTCTTGCCGGGCTGGTCGTCACCAATGTCGCGTTGGATGCGCTGTTCTTCAAGGTGATAGAAGGCGAAGACTCAACGTTCGCCGTCGGCGGGTATGGCATGCTCCTGGGGCAGCTCTTTTTGATGGGGCTCTGGCTGGCGTACGGCGGGCTGCATTTTGTCGCCCGCCTGCTGGCCGTGACGGCGTCGACGGCCGCGGGTACGGCCGTGGTTTGCCTGGTCAGCGGGACAACTGACACTCCGATGTTAGCGGCGATGTCGGCGATGATGGTCGCCGTCGCGTTTGCGCTGCTGTTGCCGCTGCGCACGTTGCTGGGCTGGCGGATCGATTTCGATCCCGCGTACCACGCGCGGTCGCCAAACCGGGCAATGCAGTTACGGCTCGCGAACATTGTCGCCTACACCGCCGTCTGCGCCGTGCCGTGCGCCTGTTACAGGCTGTTGGCGGCGCCAGCGACGCTGCGACCATGCTGCTTTTGTATGCGCTCGTGTTGATGAGTTCCTTACCCGTGGTTTGGATGATGGTTGCTGCGCGCGGTACGGCGCGAAGCTGGTTTTTCTCGATCTGCGCGCTGCTCGCGTCGCTTACCTTGACGCTGGCCGTGCCCAAAGACACGTTCCCTGTCGAGTCCGCGTTCACTCTGGAAGTCGGCGGCATCGCGATCGTCGCCATGAATGTAGGCCTGCTGCGGTTTCTCTTCGGCCTGCGGTTGTTTTCCGTCCTGGGCCCGCTGCCTGATGAGGTCGCCCCTGCGCGCTCTTCGACCGTCTATGCCGAGTTGGCCTATCTTGCCATCGTCTGGCCGCAACTGCCCGCCGCCATCCGCAATGAATTGTTTGACCAGGTTTCGCGCCGCGACTCGCAAAGAATAAGGCGAGCCGGACGCGTCAGCCTCCGTGTTTGCTGAAGTCGATGTGATTTCCATGCGCACACGGCGCGTTGCCATTCCACTGCGGGCAACTGTTTTTTTTGAACAGAAGGCAACGAAGGAAACGAAGAAGGAGGACAGACGCCTCGCCGAGAGTATCGTTTCTCTGAACTTCGTTTTCTTCGTTGCCTTCTGTTCTCTCTCTCCTCGTGTTCTGTAGCGGTCACCGGCAGCCACCCTCGACAACGCCCTCCGTGACGCGAGTGAACGTTGACGACGAATCTGCGCGGTTGCTTGGCACGCTTGCTTGCCGCCGTAAGCGATAGCCGTAGCGACGCGAACCTGGCCGTAGTGGCGGCGAGCATCGAAGGCGTGCCTGACAAACTGGCGGCAGCGAGAGTAACCGGCGCCTAGATTTCCTTGCGCCGGGAGCAAAAGGCGGAGGTTTTCGGGGCCCGGCGGGGAAGAAAAGCGACGCTGATCAGGCTGTTCGACGGGGGGATGCCGGGTTATACTTCTCTCGGTCGGTTTGACGGTGCGCCCTGTGCTGTTTGTTTTGCGAACTCGCTCGTCGCTTTCTCGCCTTTCCCTCCTGGCGGGCCACCACTTTTGGCCCCTTTCGCTTCGGCCCGGAAAGATTCCAATGGGCCGCCACGCCGTTATCAATAACTTCGCTACGCGGCCGCAGGAACGCGTGCCCCCACCTTCTAATCCCTTCCAGCGATGGGAGCGCTGCATGCAAGAACCCGAGACCGACGAAGAATTTGCCTCGCTCGGCAACCCTTTCGCCTTCAATCTGCACAATATACTCTGGCTGACCGGCGCCGCGGTGGTCACCGCGGCCATTGTGGCCCTGAAAGTCATGGGAATGATTCGCTGAGCCGGCGCCCGCAAACGGAAAACTCGTCAAGCGTTTCGGGCAACCGGCGGCGCGAGCGCCGCAATGCGGAAGGGCGCACGCTCTCAGCCGCGCCCAGGCCGCGAACTCCGCAGGTCCGCCGCAGCCGCGTAGGGCGCGGGGTGTTTGCCCGGCGGCATTACGCCGCCGGCGAGGTAATTGGCGAAATTGAGGGAACGGTGATGGAGGCTACCGATTACGCCTCGTCTTACTGTTACAGCATGGGCGACCATCGCACGCTCGAACCCGAGGCGCCGTTCCGGTTTTTGAACCACAGTTGCCTGCCGAACAGCCGGTTCGAATGGTACGATGTCGAACCGCCCGAGGGCGGAGCGGTCGAGCGGCGCGTGTTCGTGATCGCTTTAGACTCCATACGCCCTGGCGACGAGTTCACGATCGACTACCGCTGGCCCCCGGAGATGGCCATCCCTTGCCGCTGCGGCGCCGCGAACTGCCGCGGCTGGGTGATCGATCTCGACGACCTGGACGGATTTCTCGCGGCTCGGGCGGCAGCGGCCAAATAGCAGTTGATCCGCTCTGCGCCATGAGCTCGTGAATTTGCCCCCCTTGGGTCGGGAACCGAAGAGGTAAGCGGCCGATACAATGGCCGGGCTCTGACAATCACCTAGGCGGCGCCCATCGATCCGCCTCCTCCGGCAGCACCGAAGGTGCAAGATTCATCAGCCCACGGGCGAAGCCCTGGGTATCCGGTCACGCACGCGCACCCCAAAAAGCCCCGACGGGGCGCAACAAGAACGCGGCGCCAGCGCGCCGTTCAATCATCTCGTACCGCGTAGCACACAGCGGCGTCCCTTGTTTCACCCCGTTGGGGTGAACGACGATGCTTATGCGGCAACGTTTACCAGGGCTACGCCCTGGCCTGGTGAATTTGACCCCGTTGGGGTCGAGAACTCGTTAAGCGTGCGCCGTTCCGCATAGGCCCGCCGTTGCGTGCCCATTTATTCACATTTTACTCCGCCTTGACTCAACTCCGCGTTCCCCGGCAGCCCAAAGTGACTCAGGAAATCGTACGCAATTTCGTAATGTCGGAGCATGTGGCGCATGGCATTCGCGTCCAGCGGCTTATTAGTCAGGGATTCAATGCCGTGCGAGCGATCTTCGACGGGCTTTAGGGCGGCCCGTTTGGTGAGTGACGCGATTTCGAACGCGAAACAGCTCCCGGACTTCTGTGATTAGGCCGTCGGGAAAGGGCGTCGGCCAGCATTCCTGTACCAAATTAATCTTATCATCGGTGCGAGCCCACAGATATCGCTCTGTCAAGTTAGCGTAGAAACTTTGGAGATAAGGTACGTCGATAAATAGGCAGTGAACCTGGATAAATTCGTTAAAGGCGGTCTCGATCGCGACGGCGGCGAAGACAGTCGAAACCAGAAGGTTTGCGAAGTTATCGTTACCGACAACTACGCCGTCATGCATGCGTGAGCGATCAACTGCATCCAGGTGGGACTTGGAGATTTACAGCAGCTCTTGGATAGCGGGCGATGCGGCAAAGCCGGAGCGGTTTCCGATTTTCATTTGAATGCCTTCGCGCTGGCAGTTTACCGAATAGACGCCACCGCTACTGGCTAGGTTCGCTCTGAACTCGCTGCGGCGGTCCATTGCTTGGGAAGCCGACGTCCTAACCGCAGTTAGAACCTGCTTTAATTCACAGGGTCACATGTCACTTCACCACGAAGTTCACCATCCGCCCGGGCACCACGATCGCCTTGACGATCGTCTTGCCGTCGAGCAGCTCGGCGATCTTGGCGTCGGCCTTGGCGGCGGCTTCGAGCGCGGCCTGGTCGGCGTCGGCGGGGACCGTGACGCGGCCGCGGACCTTGCCGTTGATCTGCACGGGCACCTCGACGGTGTCCTCCTTGATCAGCGACTCGTCGAAACTGGGCCACGGCTCGTAGGCCAGCGTCTCGTCGTGGCCCAGCAGCTGCCACAGCTCCTCGGCCATGTGCGGGGCGAAGGGCGAGAGCAGCAGCACGAACTGCTCCATCGCCGCACGTGGGCCGCGGGTCTGCCTTGAGGAAGAAGTTGGTGAACTCCATCATCCGGGCGATGGCCGTGTTGAACGCCAGCTGGTCGAGGTCGTCGGTGACCGCCTTGATCGTCCTGTGCAGCACGCGGTTCTGCTCGTCGTCGGCTCGACGTCCTGCACCGCCGCGTTGCAGCTCGACCTCTTCGGCCCGCTCGTCGACGATCATCCGCCAGACGCGGTCGAGGAAGCCGCGCACGCCGCTCGACGCCGTCCATGCTCCACGGCTTGGTCGCTTCCAGCGGGCCCATGAACATCTCGTACAGCCGCAGGCGTCGGCGCCGTATTCCGCGACCACCTCGTCCGGGTTGACCACGTTGCCGCGGCTCTTGGACATCTTGTAGGCCCGGCTCTCGACGCTGGATCGCCGGATCGGCCTTGAGCACGAAGACGTCGCCCTGCTTCTCGACGTCGGCGCGGCGTCGACCTTGACCGCCTGCACCGGCTCGCCGTCGGCTTCGACGACCGGCTTGCTCGTCGGCGTCGATCGTCGACCTCGTGCGCGCTGACCCAGCTCGCCGTCGGCGTGCTGGTAGCCGGTGAACTCCATCTCGCCCAGGATCATGCCCTGGTTGACCAGCCGCTGGAACGGCTCGGGCGTGCTGACGTAGCCGCGGTCGAACAGCACCTTGTGCCAGAAGCGGGCGTAGAGCAGGTGCAGCACGGCGTGCTCGGCCCCGCCGACGTACAGGTCGACCGGCATCCAGGCCTTCTCCATCGCCGGGATCGACGAGCGCCTGGTCGTTCTTCGGATCGAGGAACCGCAGGTAGTACCAGCACGAGCCGGCCCACTGCGGCATGGTGTTCGTCTCGCGCTTGTACCGCTTGCCGTCGAGCGTCGACGTAGAGCCAGTCCTCGGGCGCCTCGTCCAGCGGCGGCTCGGGCCGGCCGTGGCGGCTTGAAGTTCATCATGTCCGGCAGGTCGACCGGCAGGTCGCTCCGGCGGCAGCGGCCGCACCAGCCCGGTCGGCTTGCCGTGCGTCGTCCAGCTCGTGCAGGATCGGGAACGGCTCGCCCCAGAAGTGCTGCCGGCTGAAGAGCCAGTCGCGCAGCTTGTAGTTGACCGCCTGCGCGGCCCAGGCCGCCGGCGGCCAGGTCGTCGGCGATCTTCTGCTTTGAACTCGGCGGTCGGCAGGCCGTCGTAGTCGGCCGGAGTTGATCGCCGTGCCGTCGCTCGATGAAGGCGACCTTGCCGGCCAGCACGTCGCTCGCGAGCGTCGCCGGCCGCCGGTCGCCCGGATCGACGACCGCCATGATCGGCAGGTCGAACTGCCTGGGCGAACTCGAAGTCGCGGTCGTCGTGGGCCGGCACGGCCATGATCGCGCCGGTGCCGTAGCTGATCAGCACGTAGTCGGCGATCCAGATCGGGATCGGCTCGCCGTTGACCGGGTTGATCGCGTAGGAGCCGGTGAAGACGCCGGTCTTCTCCTTGGCCAGGTCGGTGCGGTCCAGGTCGCTCTTGCGGGCGGCCTTGTCGCAATAGGCGTTGACCGCCGCCGGCTGCTCGGGCGTGGTCAGCCGCTCGACGAACGGGTGCTCCGGGGCGATGACCATGTAGGTGGCGCCGAACAGCGTGTCGGGCCGGGTGGTGTAGATCCGCAGCACGTCGTCGCCCGGCTTGCGCGGGATAGCCGCTCAGCTCGCGGTCGGCATCCAGCCCTCGTATTCCTTGTCCGAGGGCTTCGGCCGTCGGGCTCGGCGACGGTGCCGATGAAGAAATCGACCTCGGCGCCGGTGCTGCGGCCGATCCAGTTGCGCTGCAGCGCCTTGATGCTTTCGGACCAGTCGAGCTCGTCCAGGTCCTTCTCCAGCCGGTCGGCGTAGGCGGTGATCCGCAGCATCCACTGCCGCAGCGGCATCCGCACCACCGGGTGGCCGCCGCGTTCGCTCACGCCGCCGATGACCTCTTCGTTGGCCAGCACCGTGCCCAGCGCCGGGCACCAGTTGACCGGCGCCTCGATCTGGTAGGCCAGGCGGTGCTCGTCCTGGTAGCGGCGCGACGGCCGCCTCGCCCTCGGCGGCGACCTCGTCGGGAATCGGCAGCTCGGCGATCGGCCGGCCCTTCTGCTGCGTCTGCGTCGAACCAGGTGTCGAACAGCACCAGGAAGATCCACTGCGTCCAGCGGAAGTAGTCGACGTCGGTCGTGGCCAGCTCGCGGTCCCAGTCGTAGCTGAAGCCGAGCATCTTCAACTGGCGGCGGAAGTTGGCGATGTTCTTCTCGGTCGTGGTCCGCGGGTGGCGTGCCGGTCTTGATGGCGTGCTGTTCGGCGGGCAGGCCGAAGGCGTCCCAGCCCATCGGGTGCATCACGCTCTTGCCCCGCATCCGCTGGTAGCGGCAGACGATGTCGGTGGCCGTGTAGCCCTCGGGATGGCCGACGTGCAGGCCGTCGCCGCTGGGGTAGGGGAACATGTCGAGCACGTACAGCTTTTCGCCCTCGGGCAGCCGGGGCGTGGCGAACGTGCGGTTCTCTTCCCAGTACTTCTGCCACTTGGGCTCGATCACGGCCGGGTTGTAGCGGGGCATATCGAAACTGCTTCACAACAAGGATTTCGGGCGAAAAACAAGCTTTCGATTTTAATGGGTTGGCGGTGTCTGGGGAAGGGAGGTGGGAGTTGGGAGGAGAGAGGAGGGAGGAGACGGCTGCAGGGAACGCCCCTCGGGTAAGAATTGGTCTGGGCTTCGCGGGTTCGCCAATCTCTTCTTCCATCTTTTTGCCGAACATTGTTTTGCCTGTCGAGGGTCCAGGCGTTCGAAGGCAATGGCAAAAACATGGGTGGCAAAAAATGGAGAGATTGGTGGTGTATTGGAGCAGGGGAGTGGATCGAGAGGCGGATCAGGAGCCCGTTTCGACATGGCGTCAGCAACCACGCGTCTTCGTTCCTAAATCGCATGTCGCTGCTGAGCGCCGGCGGGAGAAAAACCAGGCGAAGAGCAGGGCGGTGCAGCCAGCCAGGCCGAGCCAGCGGATCGGGCCGCTCTCGAAAACAATGGCAGCGTTGATGACCATAAACAGAAAGAAACCGTGGCAGGCGAGCGAGAGCCATCGAGGCCGACGGCGATGACTACCGGGCGAGAGCCATTGCCAAAGCACGTCCGCGGTCCAGGCCAGAGTGAAGGCGTAATTGAAGTAGAGCCCGCCGCCCCAGGCCCAGCCGAACAGCTCGCCGGTGCGGCGCGGTTTCCAACCAGGCCTGACGGTGGCTCCAGTGATGATAAAACTGAAAGGCGGCCGCTACGTGGGCCAGGTACAGCAGCCAGCCAAGCGTCCAGAGGGCGCGGGCCATTCGCCAGCTGCCGGCCGATCGGTCGCGAGCAAGAAGAGGAACGACGCCACGAAGTAGCAAACCAACGCCAAGTCGACGGTCGCATGCGTGGCCTGCCGGCCGAGTTCGTCGGGCATGGTTCACCGACCGCTACAAGTCAGTCGGGGATGCGGTCGAAGTGGCGGCCTTGCATGACGTTGACAATCTCCTGCCAGAGCCCCGGCAGCACGTCGGTGCGGTGATGCTTGTTGACAATCTGCAGCGCCTGCTCGGGATGCATCGCTTCGGAAACGGCGATGCCGGCGGCGGCGATCGCAGGGGAACGGCTCATGCCCGCCCCGCAACAGACCAGCGAAGGCACTTGCCGCCGCACGAGCGAGGCGACCGCGGCGACGGCCAGGCCGAGCAGGTCGGCGTCGTTGCCGCAGCCGTCAACCAGCGGAAAGCGGTAGAAAATTATTTCCCGCGGCAGTTCCAGCGGCCGCTCTTCGATGGCCAGTTGCACCACGGCGCGGATGCCCAACCGTTCGAGCCTGTCCTGCGCTCGTCCCTCACCGATGTGACCGATCCAAAGTTGGTAAGGTTCAACTTGAAGCACGGCGTCTCCTTTGCGAGTCCCTGCGTCGGCCCCGCCCTACTGCATCTTACCGCGATTCGCGGCGCAAGACAGGCTGGGCGATCGTCACCCCTCCGGCAGTTCCAGCCGCGACAGCCCCGAAGCGAGCAGGCTGCTGCCGGTCATCTGCAGCACCACGTCGAAGTTGTCCTCGCCGCAGTTTTCGGTCAGCGTGTGGATGATCCGGGTGCACCGGGCCGGGGTGTCGTTCGGACCGGAAATGAAGCACGGCTTGCCATCGCGCCCGAACTCGAATTCTTCGGTGCAGGCCGAGGCGTCGATATCGCCAAAGATGCCCCGGGCTCGCTCGTAATCGGCATGCGGCTCCAGGCCCAGCGAACGGGCATACGAGACCGACTCTTCCACCAACTTGCGGATGAATTCGGGAGTCTTTAGTTCGATCTCACGTTCGCGAGCCAGCTTGCCGCGCAGCGAGTTGACGTATTCGCCTCGCGAGACGACGTCGAAGAAGACGTCTTTGACGCCCAGGCAGTACACATCGATCAGAAAGCAGGCGAAGCCGACGCGGTCGGCGCCCAGATCGCGAGCCAGCATGACCTGGCCCAGACCTTCGTCGCTCAGATGGCCTGCGACGAAGGCATCGATTACTTGCCCCTGCTGCGCGTTCAAAGCGTTGGGTTGCGGAGGTCGCCTGCCGTACGGCCAGGGCCTTGTGCCGCGCCTTTGTCCTTGGCCTTCTTGCGTTCCAGTTTCTTTTGTCGCTTGCGCGGATCGACCGCCATGGGGATGCCTCCCTCCGTGAATGTCATGCTTGTGCGCATCTGCCACAGCCGCCAACTCCTGCCGTCCGCAACGCGCCGCCCCCCATTCTACGAGAAGGCGGCCCCGCCCTCCAAGCGCTTGCACGGCTTCCCCCTGTCTTGCGGCGAATTCGCCCGTCTCCGTTCTCTCCCTTCGCCGCCGCAGCCGCCGCCCGCCGCATGGGTTCTCTGCGGTTGCGCTTTCAGCCGCAACGGATCATGATAACCTAGGTGGTTTCTGGTTCGGCAAATCCCATTCCTTAAAGGCAGCGAGCAACTCATGACCAAGCCGCATCGTACTCTGAAGAAAGCCAATCACGGCCGCCGTCCGGCTAACAGCAAGGCCCGGCGGCTGAAGCGGGCGAACGTCAAGACCTGACGCTCGGACTCTTTTCCGCCGGGAGAGGGTATGAACCGCCGTTGTCGGAACACGTGACAGACTTTAGAATTAGGTCGAATTGCGCCGCCGAATCGGAAACTGGCGAGCGGCGCCGAAGGAGTCCTGGCGTGGCTGGTAAAGAGCTGATCATCGATTTTTCCGAGTACGACGTGAACCACGTCGTCGCGGGCATCGAAGAGATCCGCCGCTACAATCCCCAACGCTTCGAAATGGAGCAGTTGACGGCCATCGTCTACGAGGACCCGGCCCGCAAGCTGGGCGTCGGCTATAAGGATGTACGCCACGACGAATTCTGGGCGCGGGGGCACATGCCGGGCATGCCGATCATGCCCGGCGTGATGATGTGCGAGGCGGCGGCCCAATTGTGCAGCTATCTCTCGCAGAAATATGACTTGCTCGGCGCCGACGTGCTGGGCTTTGGCGGCATGGACGAGGTCCGGTTTCGCGACCCGGTCTACCCGGGCGATCGCCTCGTGATGGTGGCACAACTGGTGCGGGTGCGCCGCGGCGCGATCGTGGTCAGCCGCTTTCAGGGCTTCGTCAACCAGTCGCTGGTTTGCGAAGGGCAGATCAAGGGCGTACCGCTGCCGACGAGTCAGCCGCCTCACGGCCCCTCGCCTGAAGGCCGGCCTCCTGAAGAAAAGTCGGCCTGAGCAACAGGCGATCCACGCCGGCGGGACTAACGCGCCGAGAGCGCCGTCATGATTTTCCCCTTCAGCGACGACGTTCCTTCCCGGCGGACTCCGGTAGTGACGATCGCCATCATCGCCATCAACACACTGGCGATGCTGGCCGTCAACGGCTTGTCGAGCCTTGATCGCCAGCGATTCGTGCTCGACCATGGGTTCATTCCCGCCCGCATCGCGCAACTGGAAAACAAGCGGCCGATCGAAGTTGATATCGACCAGTTAGCGATTCACCCGCACTTAGAGGCGCCCGTCCAGCTCCGCGAGCATCACCTGCTGCAGCCCTCGGCCCGGGCCGTCTGGCTGTCGCTCGTCACGTCGCTGTTTTTGCACGGCGGCTGGATGCACTTGATCGGAAACATGTGGTTCTTCTGGATCTTCGGCGATAACGTCGAAGACCGCTTGGGGCACGTGACGTTTGCAGCGTTCTATTTGGTCGGGGGCGTGCTCGCCAATTTGTGCCACTGGTTCAGCGGCCCGGCCAGCACGATTCCGGTAATCGGCGCCAGCGGGGCGGTAGCGGCCATTTTGGGCGCCTACATCGTGACCTGGCCGTTTGCGCGGATCCGCTGCGTCGTGGTCTTGATCATTTTCGTCACGCTGATCGAACTGCCGGCCATGCTGGTGCTCGGCTTCTGGTTCTTGAGCCAACTGCTCGAGGCCACCCAGCAGGTCCGCGTGGGCTTGGATGGCGGGGTGGCCTTCTGGCGCACGTGGGCGGATTCCTTGCCGGGATGGTCGCCATGCCGATCTTTCGCGAGTCCGAACCGCCGAGGCAGGTCAGGATCGTGGAGCCGCCGGCGTAGCTTGCCGACCGCCTTCGCTGGGGACACACTGAATTCTTACCGTCCGTCCAAGAGTACTTCCAACTGCTATGCCCCGCCGCGCGTTACGCAAAATCGATCCTGCGCTCGATCTCTCCCGCTACTTCCTCACGTTTGAGGACTTGCCGCAGCCTTGGAACGCCGCCGCAGTCTTCGGCCGCACGGCGCCACTGGAGGTGGAGGTGGGCAGCGGCAAGGGGCTGTTTCTCGCTTCGGCATCGGCGGCCCATCCCGAGCGGGACTTTCTCGGCATCGAAGTCGCCCACAAGTACGCCAGACACGCCGCCGCGAAACTCGCCCGGCAGAACCGCACCAACGCCGCGATGGTCAATGGCGACGGCTTGCGCATCTTTCGCGAGTTGCTGCCCGACGCATCGCTGGCGGCCGTCCACGTTTACTTCCCCGATCCGTGGTGGAAAGCCCGACACAAGAAACGCCGCGTAATGAACGCAGGCTTTTTGAAGGACGTGGAGCGCGTATTGCAGCCAGGCGGGGCCTTGCACTTCTGGACCGACGTCGAGGAGTACTTTCAGACGACGCTGGAGTTGATTCGCGAGACGGTCAAGCTGGCCGGGCCGTTTGACGTACTCGAGCGACAAGCCGAGCACGACCTGGACTATCGCACGCACTTCGAACGCCGCATGCGGCTCAACGGCGAACCGGTCTATCGGGCCGAGTATCGGAAAGACGCGCCGCCTTCGTCCGGCGGCTGACAGCGGCGCGTTCGAAACGCGCAGCGGAATTTGTGAAAATACCGAGCACTGCCGTTTTGGCCACGGAACTCTGACAAGTTGAAGTCCCTCGCGCGCCGCCCTAAATGTTGAAAGCGGCGCGTTCAAGCGGCTCGGACAGGGCTGGCAAAAAGATTAGGGCAAAAAATGGGATCAGGAAGCGGGGGGTCTTGTCACTGCGGACGAACCGCCCGCTTACTCGCTCCCAGGTCCTTTCCCGTCATCATCTTTTTGCCCACCATTTTTTTGCCATCACAGCATGCTTTCCGGTGGCTGGCTGTTTGGGTTGTTGCGCGCTGCGCATTTTCGGAGTAGTTCCGCGACAGCGGCATAGCGGAATCTGTGAAGATTCCGGACGCTGCAGCATTGTCCAGGGAACTCTCTCGCTTTTCCGCTGCAGGGGCTTGCGGCACGGTCAGCTCGTGGCCTGGCTGAAGAACTCGTCGGAGGCGGCGATCTGGCGGATCAATTGCGCATTCGGTCAGGCCATGACTCAAGGCGGCCGCAAAGTGATCTAGCGCCTGGAGATCCGCCTGACGACCGAGGAACTCGACGTAAATCTCGTTTACCTCGTCACGTCGGTACTCGTCGCTGGCGAAGATCTGGGCGGCCGCCTGCTGGTGGCTCGCGCCCGCGGCGAGTTCCTGTTCGAAGAACGTCCGGCTGATTGGATCCGGATCTGCGCCCAGGACATCGTGGAACATGGCGTCGATGAATCCGTCGGCGCCGGCTGCCTGCGCCTGAAAGTACTCCGGCGAACCAGTCAGCGCAACGGCAATCTGGTTCGGACTGCCGCCTGCAGCCAGGAACGAGACGAAGTAGGTCGTTGCGTCCGGATCCGCTTCCCGGTGCAGGTATGTCTCGAACAGCGACTGGACCTGGTCGGCCAGGTATTCGGGGCTCGCTTGCAAGGCGCCGACGAGTTGCGCACGAGAGCCGCCATGGTCGAGAAAATCGGTCCAATACGTCAAGCCCGGCGCGTCAGGCGTGCGGTGCAGCAGATCCTGATACACGGCCGAGACGAATTTTCCCTCGGGCGTTGACGGTTGAGTCGGGCTTTGCGGCACTTCGAGTTGCCAGATATTGGAAAAAGCCGCCGTGTCGGCATAGCGGACGATCGCCTGGATGGAGATGCTTTGAGACTCGAGTTGCGACGCCGGAACGACGGCCTTGATCTGCGTATTGCTGAGCACCGTCGCGGCGACGTCTTTGCCGTCAACGCGAACGAACGTCGGCATGCCGCCGGGCGGCAACGGCCCGCCCGCAGTGTTATCGAATCCCGTGCCCGTGATCAACAACTGCAGGCTGCCGTCGGCATTGAGCGTCGCTGCCACGTCGGTGATCGCCAGCGACGAGGCGACCTGTTCAAACGCGCCGATATCCACGGCATAACCTTGAGGCCGGGCCGCACCGCGCTGGTCGGTGACCGTGGCGCCGTCGGCAAACCCGGCATTGAGCGCCAAACTCGATGGCAGCAGGGCCTGCGTCAGCGTCGGGCCGCCGTTGTCGGCCAGCGGACCGAGGTGAGGATCGACGGGATGGGCTGAGTCGCCCGTCAAGAACTGTCGCCACGTAGGATCGGAGATTTCCGAGATCGTAGCGGGGAATGCAAATAAAAAGCCGGTGCTTCCGCTGGCGTCTCCAATCAGATTTGAGGCGCCGCCCGGCACGAAGGCGCCCGAGACGTCGGCGCCATCGCCTGCGGCCGGCAGCGAGTTCTTGGCGATAATCGTGTTTTTCACGTTGATCGTGCTTTGGCTCTGCCACACGCCGCCGCCACTGGCTGCCGAGTTGCCGTCGAACGTGTCATTCTGCAGCGTAATCGTCCCGCCGGCGGCATCGTCGGCCAACGCGCCGCCGTGTCCGGTCGCCGTGTTGCCGTAGATGGTGCAGTTCGACAGGGTGCGGTCGTCTGCGTCGAGGCAATCTCGATGCCGCCGCCGTTGCCGCCCGACGTGTTGTTGGCGATGGTGCAACCGTTGAGCGTGAAAGTGCTCGTGCCGGCCGCTTCGTCGATCGCCCCGCCATCGCCGCTGGCGGCGTTGCCGTTGACCATGCAGTCGGTCAGCGTCAGATGTGAGGCCGTCGCGGTATCGAGAATGCCGCCGCCGTTGCCGCTCGCATTGCCGCCCTGGATGGTCAAGCCGGAGAAGGAAACCGTCGTGTCACTGCCGTCAATGTGAAACACGCGGACCTGGCCGCCACCGTCCACAATGGTTGACATGGCGTCGGCGCCGGCGATTGTGACGGAGCTGCTGATCTCGAGTTCGCCTGCGGCGGCGGAGAGCTGATAGTGACCAGCGGGCAACACGATCGTCTGAGGCGTGGCGGCAGCGTTGGCCTGATCGATCGCTTCACGCAACGACGTCAGACCATCATTGGGATCGACCACGTCGGCCGTGGTCGTGACTTGAATCGGCGCGGCAGACAGGGCCAAGCGATCTTCGAGCGATTCAAAGTACCGCGAGAGACCGAACAGCCCCATGCGTCGATGTGAGTTGAGATTGCGGATTCGCCCCACACGGGCCTGAGACGAGCGTCGCAAATTCATTCCTGCCTCTTTCACTCTTTGCTGCGGGCGCCGGAGAGAAGATCCGCGAATTGCAAACGCCCTGGACAAGTCGCCCCAAATGCGGGTCGCGATAGCCCTCCAGCCTAATCGGTTTGGCGAATCCGGCAAGAATTTTACGTGCCCGCAGAATGCGAACGAACGGCGCCACAGGCAGGCCCGGTGCAAGCGACCGCTCACTGCTCGTTACAACTGCGCAACGAGGCAAAAAGAGTAACCACTGATTGACGCTAATCGTCGCTAAATCTTTCTGATTAGCGTGAATCAGCGGAGGTTAGCGGTTCACTGCGGCCATGAGCCGTTGGCCAATAAGGAACAAACGGGCGGCTAAAGAGCGAGATCCGCGATGCGCGTGGTCTCTTCGTCGTCGTTGTCCCACAGATCGGCCAGGGCGCGGCGGATGCGGCGGGCGGCGGTTTGCAGGTAGTAGCGGCCGATCTGCATGCTGCGAGTCAGTTCGTCGGCGGCGACGTGACTGTCCGTCTGTAACGCGTCGAGCCGGTTGAGCACGCAACTGGAAACGTAAAGCTCGATGACGGCATCGGCTACGCGGCCAAGCTGGTACTGCCGGTCGAGGATCGATTCCTGATAGCGGCGCAGCAGTTTCTCGACGTTCGATCCAAACGCACTGACCAGGCGGGACAAGCGATCGGCGTCGCCTTCCAGCAGCGCGCTGCGGACTTCGACGGCCGGCGGGCCCAGCATCGACGTAATTCGCCGGCCGGCAAAGTCGCCGAGCTTGCCGAGGTTGGCCAACGGGTTCATGATCGCGTCGAGCACGCCTTTCAACTCCAGGCCCACGTCGCGCATGCCGACCAGCGCCACAAAGGCCCGCAGCACGTCGTTGGCGCCTTCGCCGATCATGTTGATTCGGGCGTCGCGCATCATCCGCTCGTACGGCTCGTCGGTAAAGTAGGCCTTGCCGCCGAAGATCTGGATCGTGTCGTTAACGATCCGCCACAGCACGTCGGTGGCGAAGACCTTGAGCATGGCCGTCTCGAGCATGTAGTCTTCGGCGCCCGGAATCGATCAGCGCGGCCGTCTGATACGTGGCCGATTCCATGGCAAAGGCGCCGGCCTTCATGTAGGCCAGTTTCTCCTTGACCAGCTCGAAGGAACCAATCGGCTCGCCGAACTGCACGCGCGTAGCGGCGTGTTGACGAGCGCGAGCCAGACAGAACTTGGCTGCGCCGGTGCAACTGGCGCCGAAGGTAGTGCGGCCAAAGTCCAGCACGGTGAGCGCCACTCGCAGCCCCTTGCCAAGCTGCCCCAGGATGTTCTCGTTCGGCACGTACATGTCCTTGAACGCCAGTCGCGAGGTGGCGGTGCCGCGCACGCCGCACTTGGGCATGCGGGCTTCGACCACTTCAAAGCCCGGCATGTCGGGCGTGACCATGAAGGCCGTGATCTTCGTTTCGGCGCTGTGCGGAACCGGCGTGCGGGCCATGACCGTCAGCGCCTGGGCCAGCGAGCCGTTGGTGATCCAGCGCTTCTGACCATTGATCAGGTAGCCTTTGCCGTCGGGCGAAGGGGTCGCCATGGTCTGCACGTTCGCTGCATCGCTGCCGGCCTCGGGCTCGGTCAGGGCGAAGGCGCTGATCCATTCGCCGCGGGCCATCTTCGGCAGCCAGCGTTCCTGCTGCGCCGGCGTGCCGAACAACACCAGCGCCCGAGGGCCGATCGAATGGTGGGCGTTGACGAACAGCGCCGTGCTGGCGCAGTGCCCGCCCAGCACTTCGAGTATGCGACAGTAAGAAGTCTGACTCAGCTCCAGCCCGCCGCAGCTTTTCGGCAGGCACGCGCCCAGCACCCCGAGCTCGCCTAAGCCGCGAACCACTTCGTCGGGAATGCGGGCGTCGCGATCGATGGCAACGGGGTCTACTTTGTCGATGCAGAATTGCCGCACCTTTTCGACGAGTTCCGTGACCTGGGCGTCGGCGTGCAAATCGGGGTAGGGGAGCAGCTTGCGATTGAGAAAGCGGCCGAAAAAAAGCCCTTTGGCAAAGCCGATCCGGTCGGCGCCCTCGCCCAGCAATTCTTCGGCTTCCTTGATCTGCTTTTCGCGATTGACGGCGGTCATGGCGTGCGATGTCCTTTCCGTGCTGTTGGCGGTGTGACGGCTCGTTCGCTTAATTATAGGGCAAGCAGCCATTTGCGTCCGCGGCAGTTGTCGTGGGGCGGTCCCACCCCCATCGCTTGCCGGTGGCGTCGGCTCCCGCCGTGAATTACACTATCGCCACAACCGGCTACATCCTTCTGACCCGCCCAAAGAGGAACCTCTGATGACTTTCCGTTCGAGACAGTCTCGACTCCGCTCAACTTGCTGGGGCCCGATCTGCTGGGCGATCTGTGCCCTGGCTTTGCCTGCTTTGCTTCTGCCGCACCGCCGCGGCCGACGTGAAACTTCCGGCAATCTTCAGCAGCCACATGGTGTTGCAACAGGGCACGCCCGACCGCGTCTGGGGTTGGGCCGAGCCGGGTGAAGAGGTAACGGTTTCAATCGCCGAGCCAGACGAAAACGGCCAAAGCCGGCGACGACGGCAAGTGGCTCGTCACGCTCGACCCGCTCAAGGTCGGCGGCCCCCACACGCTGACCATCAAGGGCAAGAACGAAATCACCCTGGAAGACGTGCTGGTCGGCGAGGTCTGGGTCTGCTCGGGCCAGTCGAACATGCAATGGTCGCTCGGCCAGGCCGTTGACGGCGATCTCGAGAGCCTGGCTGCTAATTTCCCCCAAATCCGGCTGATCTCGGTGCCGCAGGTAGGCACTCAGGAACCGCAGGCGGACTTCAAAGGCCAGTGGGATTTGTGCACGCCCGAGAAGGCCAAAGACTTTTCGGCCGTCGGCTTCTTCTTCGGCCGGCAACTATACCAGACCCTGAACGTGCCGATCGGCTTGATCGACGACTCCTGGGGCGGCTCGGCCTGCGAAGCCTGGATCGCTCGCGATGTCCTCGCCGCCGACGAGAAGTACCAGCCGCTCTTGGCGCGTTGGGAGCAGATCGAAAAGAACGTACCGCAGATGAAAGCCGCGTACGAAGAAAAACTGGCCGCTTGGAAAGAAGCCGCCGCCAAGGCCAAGGCCGAGGGCAAGCAGCCGCCGCGTCCGCCCCAAAGCCCCGACGCTGTGCTGCATGGCAACCATCGCCCGGCGAACATTTATAACGGCGTGTTGAAGCCGACCATCGGCTACGGCATCCGCGGCGCGATCTGGTATCAGGGCGAGTCGAACGCCGGCCGGGCCTATCAGTACCGCGACTTGTTCCCGCTGATGATCTCCAGTTGGCGCAAGGAGTGGGACATCGGCGACTTCCCGTTCTACTGGGTCCAACTGGCCGACTTCATGGCGGAAAAGGCCGAACCGGCCGAAAGCGCCTGGGCCGAATTGCGAGAGGCCCAGACGATGACCATGAGCAAGCTGCCCAATACGGGCGAAGCCGTGATCATCGACATCGGCGAAGGCAAAGACATCCACCCGCGCAACAAGCAGGACGTCGGCAAGCGGCTGGCTCGCTGGGCGCTGGCGACGATTACGGCGTCGACGTGCCGTATCACAGCCCGCAGTACAAGTCGATGGAGCAGCACGACGGCAAGATCGTGATCACGCTCGATCACGCGAAGCGGACTGCGAACGTTCGATGTCAACGAACCGCGCGGCTTCGCCATTGCCGGCGAAGACAAGAAGTTCGTCTCGGCGAAAGCCAAAATCGTCGGACCGAACAAAATCGAGGTCTGGTCGGATGAAGTCAAAGAGCCGGTCGCCGTCCGCTACGCCTGGGCCGATAACCCGGTGTGCAACGTGTACGGCGCCAGCGGCCTGCCGCTCACGCCTTTCCGCACCGACGACTGGCCGGGCGTGACGATCAACAGCAATTAATTGGAGCAGCAAGTCCTCGCCGGATGCCGAGGACTTTGGAATTGCCAGACGCGGCGGCGGCTGATCCAATGGGTCTCCGTCGCCGCGTTTTTTACGTAAAGAATTGAAGGGATGCGGAGAACGGAATGACGGCAGGCCAGCAAGATCCCAGCGCACGGCTCGACGAGGCTTTGCGCCTGGCAAGAGCGGGACAGCACGCTGAAGCGCTTGCCGAATACCTCTGGTGCTTCGACCACGGCGCCGAAGAACAGCCGGACTTTGGCGCCACGCGGCTCTCGCTGCTGCTGGCCTATCTGCAAGAACTCAGTACGGCCTTTCCGCCGGCCGCCGAGGCGATGGAAGCGCGCCGCGACGCCGTCGAGGCCGCCGCCTTAGACGGCTCCGCCGACCAGGCCGCGTTGGAAACGATGGTGGCGCTCAACAAACGGCTTTATTCGCCGTTGCGGCTGTTGAACGTCTTCGAACAACTGGGCGAAGGCGGGCCTGCGCAACGCAAGACGCGCAAGCAGTTGCTGCCGCTGATGCTCGACGTACTGGTCGACCGGCAGCAATACCAAGCCATTCTGGACAATACCAGCGACATCATCGCCGACGCGGGCCGGGCGATCGGCGCGTACCTGTCCCTGGCCGATCGCGTGGCGGCCGAGGAAGAACACTTGGGCCCTTCCGCCCGGCTCGCCCTGCATCGCCGCAATGCGCTGGACAAGGTGGGCAATTACTACGAAGCCGCGTTGGGCCTGAAGCTCGAACCGCAGGCCGCGCAGATTGCCGATCGCCTGCTGGCGGCCGTGCCCAACGACTACGGCAGCTACCTGGTGCTGGCCGGCAGGGCCATGAAACTGCATCGAATCGAGGTCGCCCGCTCGCTGCTGGAGCGCGGGCTGGAAAACGTCCGGGAGACTGATCAGGCGCAACTTCGCGCCGCCTTGTCCAGCTTGCGGCCAGACGAGCAAGGCGCGAGCGGCTGAACGCTTGTCGTTAGGCTGGTCTTAACGCAATTCCTGCCAACTGAGACCGAAGCGAGCGAGGTACTTTCTCAGCCGATCGGCGTCGTTGGAACTCTTCTTTTCCTGTCGCGAGGCCGCAAACAGTTCGCGCCCCGCATCTGAGAGCGTTCGGGAGCGCTTGCAGACTCGCAGTACTTCGCTCAACTGCGCCCGATCGAACCGATCCAGCCGAGCAAGCTGCTCCGGCGAGAGCACGGCTGCCAGCCAGGACTCATCGGCGTCCTGCGCTGGGGTCGCATTCATTTCAGCAGAACCGCCCTGCGTCGCGGGGATGACCGACGGGGGCGCGGCCCAGGCTTTGCGAAGCCGCGCAATTTCTGCTTCCACAACGTCAACACTAATCCGGCCGCCGCCGGCAAGCGTCGCCATGCGCGTGACGGCGGCGTTCAGGTCGCGAAAATTGCCGCCCACCGTGCTTCGCTCGAGACGGCGAAGCCCAGCAGCCGCTCGTAGGCTTCTTTGTTGAATGTTGTGTTGACGCCGTTTTGTTCGGCGAACCGCGCGAGTTCGTATTTCAGGTTCGGTTCAATGTCCTCGGGCCGATCGCGCAGGGGCGGCAGCTCGAACGTCCAGATATTGATCCGCGCCAGCAAGTCTTCGCGGAACGCGCCGCAAGCGACCTCGGCCGACAACTGGCGATTCGTGCCGGCGATCAGTTGGAAGTCGCTTTGCGACTTCAGCGTCGGAGCCGACGGGCAGGAAACGCTTGTCCTCCAGCGCCCGCAGCAGCATCGCCTGCTCGTCCTGGCCCAGTTCGCCGATCTCGTCCAGAAACAGCAGGCCGCCGTCGGCCGCGCGCAGCAGCCCCGGCCGGTCGGAAAGGGCGCCGGTAAAGGCGCCTTTGACGTGACCGAACAGCGCCGACATGGCCGCGTCGCCGCGCAGCGTGGCGCAGTTCACCTCGACGAACGGCGCCGTCGAACTGCCGCCGTGCGCGTTTCAGCTCGTAAATCTGCCGCGCAAGCTGCGATTTGCCGGCGCCGGTCGGTCCGGTCAATAGCAGACGGCGCTTTCGACTGGGTCGCCACGCAGCTCGATCTCGTCGATCAGCCGATTGAAGCCTTCGTTGCGCGTCTCGATGCCCGACTTGAGAAACGAGGCGCCCTCTGCGCTGCTCCTGCACGAACCGCGACGCCAGCCGATCGTACTTCGAGAGATCGAGATCGATGATCCGATGCCCGCCGGAAACGTGCTCGCCCTTTTCGCGGCGGCGAGGTCTGCATCAGCCGGGCGGGGAGATACCGCGATTCCGTCAACAGGAACAAGCAGATCTGCTCGACGTGCGAGCCGGTCGAAATGTGGACCAGGTACTGCTCGGCGTCGAGGTCAAAGGCATAGCCGCGGGCAAAATCGTGCAAGGCGGCGTAGACGTCTTCGAAGTCCCAAGCATCGCTGATCGGCAAGCAATGCGGCTGGACCTCCATCTCCGGCGAAATCCAGTGCAGGTCTTCGACCACGCGCTGGCAAAGCTCTTCGAAGCGGGCCTCGTAAAGCAGCTCGAAACGATCGACCGTCAGTTCTTCTTGCTGACAGAGCCCAATCGTCGGGCGCCACCGATTCCAGCGTTTCGGCCCGAACCCAGAATCGAGCGTGCTGCCAAGCAAGCCCAGGACGACATTCTTTCTAGATTGATTTATCCATATAGATAAATACTTATACCACATAATGCCTCTGGCTGCACACGCTCTTGAAGTCGCCTCGCCTCATGGCCGCCGACAAAAATCCGCAACCCATTACCACAAAGTCATTTACAAACCACCAGCGAACAGCCCGACGGGCATTTGGCACGCGTCCTGCTTTAGGAAGGCGTCAACAACAACGAGATGCCTGAAAAGGAGGGCCGAACGATGGCCAACAAGTCGCTGTTCAAGTCGCTGACCGGAAAGCTGCTGCCGCGAACCAACGCTCGCAACCATGAGCAGGCCCCGGCCTATAACTTTCCGCCGAAGCACCGCCTGGCGCAGTACGCGGCGACGGGCTGCCTGAGCGAAACGTTTTACGCTTCCGCCGAGGCGCAGTTGGCCGACGTCATCCGCTTGTGCGATCGGATCGAGCCGGAATTCATCGCTCGCACGGCGCTTTACGCCCGCCAGCGCGGCTACATGAAGGATCTGCCGGCCTTGTTGTGCGCGATGTTGAGCGTGAAGAGCCCGGGCTTGATGGCCGAGATTTTCGACCGCGTGATCGACGACGGCCGCATGCTGCGGAACTTCGTGCAGATCGTGCGTTCGGGCGTCACGGGCCGCAAGTCGCTGGGCACGCTGCCCAAGCGGCTGATCCAGCAGTGGTTTGACGCCCGCAGCGACGAGGCCGTGTTTCGCTCGAGCGTGGGTAACGATCCGTCGCTGGCCGACGTGATCAAGATGATCCACCCGAAGCCGAGCACCGAGAGCCGCGCCGCGCTGTACGCCTACCTGATCGGCCGCCCGCATGCGGCGGAAAGCCTGCCGCCGCTGGTGCGTCAGTTCGAGGCGTTCAAGCGAGGCCAGTCGCAGAAACTGCCCGACGTGCCGCTGCAGATGCTGACCAGCTTGCCGCTGACCAAGAAGCACTGGCAGGACATCGCCCGCCAGGCGACCTGGCAGACGACGCGGATGAACCTGAACGCGCTGGCCCGTCACGGCGTGTACGACGACCGTCGGTTGGCGAAGCAAATCGCCGAGCGGTTGCGAGGCGCCGGCGAGATTCGCAAAGCCAAGGCGTTCCCGTACCAGTTGATGACGGCCTATGCGCAGACGGATGCAAACGTGCCCGCCGAGGTGCGCGACGCGCTGCAGGACGCGATGGAAATCGCTCTGGCCAACGTGCCGCGGATTGAAGGAAAGGTCTACGTTTGCCCGGACGTGTCAGGGTCGATGCACTCGCCGGTCACGGGACACCGCCCCGGGGCGACCACGGTGGTCCGCTGCATCGACGTGGCGGCGCTGCTGGCTGCGGCGATTTTGCGAACGAACCCGCAGGCGGAAGTGATTCCGTTCGAACAGCGAGTGCTGCAGGCGCGGCTGAACCCGCGCGACAGCGTGATGACCAACGCCGCCAAACTGGCTCGCCTGGGAGGCGGCGGAACGAACTGCAGCGCGCCGCTGGAACTGCTGAACCAGCAAGCGGCTGAAGGGGAATTGGTGGTGTTCGTCTCCGACAATGAGTCGTGGGCCGACCGCCGCGTGGGACGAGGTACGGCGATGATGCACCAATGGCAGATGTTCAAATACCGCAACCAGGAGGCGCGGTTGGTCTGCCTTGACATTCAACCGTACGCCACCACGCAGGCCAGCGAGCGGCCGGATGTGCTGAACATCGGCGGCTTCTCCGACCGCGTGTTCGAAGTGATCGCCGATTTTTCCGCCGGCCGCCTGAACCGCGACCACTGGATCGGCGTCATCGAGAACGAGACGTTGTAAGGCGGGGCGCCGGGCGGCGTGCTTTTGCACCCACGAGTGCGAAAGCACGCCCGCCCAGGGGCGGGGCGCGGGCAAGATAGCATCACAAGCAAACACGAAGCGAGAAACAGGGCCGAATGCCGTCGGGACTACATTTCACCATGTTAACGTCTCGCCGAAAACCTTGTCGGCCCGACTTTTCTCGCGAGTGAAAACGCACGATCGAATGCGGATGGAACTACATGAATTTGGGATTCCGAGGTCGCGGGTTCGAGTCCCGCCAGCTCCACTCCGCCGCCCCGACGGGTCAGCGCCATCTGCGGGGCTGTAGCTCAGTTGGCAGAGCGCGTACCGTTTCATCCACCCCTCGTCGATCGTGCGTTTTTTTTTTATTAGGCTCACGGAAACTCGTCCCAGGATCGCCTCATGTCCGAAGCCAGCAAACCTCCCATCATTGCCACGGGCGAAGCCACCGCCATTTTGCCAACGCGCGGCAGCAGCGGCAAGCCGATCACTGTCATCGGCACGGAGGCGATCCGCGATCAATTCGACGCCGCCTGCCTGGAGCAGGCGCTGAACTCTCGCCACGCGCCGGGCGTGACTGAGTTGGTGCTGAACCCCGACGCCCACTGCGGCTATGGCGCGCCGGTCGGCTGTGTGCTCGTCTCGCCGACCCATATTTACCCGGGACCGGTCGGCGTCGATATCAAGTGCTCGATGAGCCTGCTGCAGCTCGACGTGCCGGAAGAGGAGCTTGTCGAGCGCCGCGTGCGCCGCGAACTGATCGACGCCATCATCGCCCGCACGCCGACCGGCGCCGGCCGCGGACAGCGTTCGGCCCCGAAGGCGCGGCGCGTGGATGCTGCATTGGGACGCAGCGTAGTGGTGGAAGGCGCTTCAAAAAGCGTCTGCGAAGCGCTCGGCATTCCGCCGCACTGGGCCGAGCGCTGCGAAGACGCGTTCCACCTGGCTCACGACGGCACGCACGACGCATTGGCCGAACGGATCGACCGCCACCTGGCGGCAGGGCTGAAAGAGGTCTTCGCCGACAAGGTCGGCCAGCTCGGCTCATATGGCGGCGGCAATCACTTCGGCGAATGCGAGGTGGTCGAGCTGGCGGAAGGCGAACGCGCGCCGCCAGGCGGCGGAAACGTTCGGGCTGAAGCACGGCCAGGCGGCGTTCCTCTCTCATTGCGGTTCGCGCGGCTGGGCCACATGCTGGCCACGGCGCAGTTCCGCGCACTGCAGGCGATGTTCGGCAAGTGGCACATCCCGCTGCCGGGCAACGATCGCGAACTGGTCTACGCTCCGCTCGGCACGCCGGAGGCCGACGCCTATCTGGACGATATGGCGCTCGGCGCCAACTTCGCCACGGTCAATCACCTGCTGATCAACGCCTTGGTCCTGGAAGCGTTTCAGGAGGTCATGCCGGGCGTGCGCGGCGAGTTGGTCTATTTTATCAGTCACAATATCGCGCGGCAGGAGGTCGTCGATAATCGTATGTGCTGGGTGCATCGCAAAGGGGCGACGCGAGCGTTTCCGGCCGGGCACCATGCGCTGGCCGGCACGCCGTACGTCGATACCGGGCATCCGATCTTGCTGCCGGGCAATCCGAAGGACGGTTCGGTGGTGATGGTCGCCGACGCCGGCGCCGCCCAGAGCTGTTACAGCGTGAATCACGGGGCGGGCCGCGCATTGGGCCGCAAGCAGGCGCAGCGCACGCTCGATCAGGCCGCGATCGACCGCGAGTTCGACGAGAGCGACATCCTCACCAACTGCCGGCAGTATCCGGTGGACGAAGCGCCGGCGGCCTACAAGGACTTCAACGAGGTGCTGCGTTCGGTCGAACTAGCCGGGCTGGCCACGACCGTCGCCAAATTGAAAGCCCGGTTCGTGATTAAGGATTCCGACAAGAGCCTGGGCGGGGCAGCGTGATTCCGCGCCGCTCAGATTGACGCCGGCAGGACCAGTTCGTAACGTGTGGCCATGTCGGCAAATCCCCTTGAGTCGCCCAACGCGTTGACGGCCGTCGCCGAAGAGGCCGCCAAACAGCCGCTTACCGCCTTGCCGCGCGTGTTGGGGCCGTTCGACGCCATGACCGTGGTCGTAGGGGGAATCATCGGCTCGGGCATTTTCCTGAAGCCCGCGTATGTGGCCGGCCAACTGCACCATTTCGGGCCGATCCTGGCGGTCTGGATTGTGATCGGGCTGATCACTCTCTGCGGCTGTCTGGCGCTGGCTGAACTGGCCGCCATGTTGCCGCATGCCGGCGGGCCCTATGTCTACCTGCGAGAAGCGTATGGGCGGATGCCGGCCTTCTTGTGGGGCTGGACCGAGTTCTGGGTGATCCGCACCGGTTCGGTCGGCGCGTTGGCCTCGGCGACGGCGATTTATCTTTCGGAGCTGGCGCCGATGAGCCGCACTCAGCAGGAGTTGGTGGCGATCGGCATTGTAGCGAGCCTTTCGGGAATCAGCATTCTTGGCACCCACTGGTCGGCTCATCTGCAGAACCTGACCACGATCGTCAAAGTCGGCTTCTTGCTGTTTCTGATCGTGCTGCCGTTTGTCATGGGAAAAGTCCAGACCGCCAACCTGCAGCCCGTCTGGCCGACGGAAGTCACGTGGTCGCTGTGGCCGGCGATGGGTGCGGCGGTGATCGCGGTGCTGTGGGCCTACGACGGTTGGATCAATATCGCCCCGGTGGCCGAAGAGATTCGCGACCCGCAGCGGAACGTGCCGTTAGCGTTGGGGATGGGCATGCTGGTCATCATCACGGTCTACCTGCTGGCCAACCTGGCCTATCATTTGACTTTGCCTATGCAGCAGGTCGCCGGCTCCGACAAGGTCGCCGCTACGATGTGTGACTCGCTGTTAGGCGCGGGGGGCGGCAAGCTGTTCGCGCTCGGCGTGATGTGCTCGACGTTCGGCGCCACCAACTCGAATTTGCTCACCGGCCCGAGAATTTTTTTCGCGATGGCTCGCGACGGACTGCTGCCCGCTTCAATCCGCAAGATACACGGCCGCTGGGAGACGCCGGCCAACGCCATCGCGATTCAGGCCGCCTGGAGCATCGTGCTGATCGCCGCTGCTTTCCACTGGAAAGACAAACCGGGCGACGCCTTCGACGCCTTGACCGACTTTGTGATCTTCGGCGGGACGATCTTTTACGCCTTGGCCGTGGCCGCAGTGTTCGTACTGCGGCGAAAACATCCCGACTGGGCGCGACCATACCGCACTTGGGGTTATCCTTGGACGCCCGCCTTGTTTCTGGCGACCTACTCGACCATCATGTTCAGCCTGCTCTCGGAGAAATGGGTGCAGTCGCTCTCTGGCAGCGTGCTGATCGGCGCCGGTGCGATCTTCTATCGGTTCGCTAAAAGTCGCACCGCCTGGGCCATAGCCGCCGGAGACGGACAGGGCAAGGCGTAGCGGACGGCGCCGAAGTGGAGGTGGTCGTTAAGGCCGCGCCGCCTGCGAAAACGTGGGGAGACGGCATCCGTCGTTCGGCGGTGGCGCTCGCCGATTCGTGGACTGAAGAAGATGACCAAATCCTCCAACAAATCCGCTTCGATCGCTCGCGAGAGAACCGAGACATTCCAAAATGAGCTTCTTGCTCGATACAAACATTTGTTCCGAGCATTTGCGTCGCCCCGCGGGTCTCACTCATCGCTTCGTTCAGCATGCCGGACGGCTCTTCATTTCAAGCATTGTGCTTGGCGAACTCTACAGCCGGCTCAACCGCGGTTCGTCCGCTCGACCAGCCGCCCCAGAAGCTCTGCGCACGCGCCGGAATCAATCGCCTCGGCCGCAAGCTTTACGCATTCCGAAAGCGTTGCCGCGCGATCGGCGATCCACAAGGCCGCGGCGGCGTTGAGCAGCACGATGTCCCGAGCCGGGCCCGGTTCGCCCGCCAGCACGCGTCGAACGATCGCCGCACTTTGCTCGGGCGTCTCGACCTGAATGGCTTCCAGGCTCGAGCGCTCGAGGCCAAAACCTTCCGGCGACCAGACAAGCTCTCGCAGTTCGCCGTCGCGAACTTCCGTCACCCGCGTCGGACCGGCCAGCGTCACTTCGCCCAGGCCGTCCGTTCCGTGCACCACGGCCGCCCGGCGCGTCTCGAGCCGGTTCAATACCGCGGCCAATTGAGGGCGCAATTCGTCGCGACCGACTCCCATCAACTGAAACGGCGCTCCGGCCGGATTGGTGAGCGGGCCGAGCAGATTGAAAATGGTTCGCACGCCGAGTTTCTGCCTCACGGGCGCCACGTGCTTCATGGCTGCATGGAGCAGGGGGGCGAAGCAGAAACAAACGCCCAATTCGTCCAGACAGGCTGCCACGCACTCGACCGTGGCGTTCAGGTTGACGCCCAGTTCGGCCAGCACGTCGGCTGAACCGCTCTTGCTGGTCACGCGGCGGTTGCCGTGCTTGGCCACCGGCACGCCCGCGGCGGCCGTCACCAAGGCGGCCGAAGTGCTGATATTGAACGTGGCGGACGAGGAACCGCCGGTGCCGCACGTGTCGATAATTCCTTCGCGGTGACTGCGAATCGGCGTCATGTGCCGGCGCATGGCAGTCGCGGCGCCGGCGATCTCATCGACCGTTTCCCCCTTGGCGCGCAGGGCCGTCAGGAACAGGCCGATTTCTGCTTCGCTCCAGCGCCCCTGCATGATGCCGTCCACGGCGGCGGCCGTTTCTTCCAAGGAGAGATTCTCGCCGGCCGACAGGCGTCCGAGGATTTGCTGATTCAAACTTTCGGCTCCTCGCAGGAAAAAACGGATTGGACGCTGAAGGGCTTGCGACAGGAAATTCGGCCCCCATAGGGCTGCAATTCGCGCCGCCGCGAGAATTTCCAATCTTACTACGACTCAATGCCTTACGGTACCGCTGGCCGGCGAGTCGTCTTGTTCGACCGGCGTTAACTCCCTAGAATCAGCCAATGCTCGGAAGCCCTCTTCTCCCTTGGACTTGGAGTTCAAAGCGATCGGTATGGCCCGTAAAGTGATCCTCGATGTGGATCCGGGTATTGACGACGCCGTGGCAATGACCATGGCCTTGTTCGATCCTCGGCTAGAGGTAGTGGCAGTTACGGCGGTAGCCGGCAATGTGCCGGCCGAGCAGGCCACGCGAAACGTTCAGACAATCATCGAGCAACTCGACCCGCCGCGCTGGCCGCGGGTGGCGCTGCCGTGCAGCCTGAACGGACGCCGATGACCGATTCGCGGCATATCTTCGGCGCGGACGGGCTGGGCAACGCCGGGTTTCCGGTGGCGGAGTTGCACCACCAGCACCCGTCGGAAAAGGTCATTACCGACGAGATCCGGATGGCGCCCGAGGCCGTCACGATCATAGCGCTCGGACCGCTGACCAACATCGCCAACGCCTTTCGGCGCGACCCCAGCCTGGCGGACCAGGTAGGCCAACTGTTAATCATGGGGGGCAGCGTTCAGGGCCCGGGCAACATTACGCCGGCCGCCGAATTCAACATGTACTGCGATCCGGCAGCGGCGCCGAGGTATTTCGATCGCGGACCACCAAGACATTGATCCCGCTCGACGTGACGAACCAGGTTGTCATGACCTACGACCTGCTCGATCAACTGCCTGCAGAGAGCACGCGTGCCGGGGCCTTCCTGCGGAAAATCCTGCCGTTCGCCTTCCGCTCACACCGTCAACTGTTCGGTCTGGAGGGCATCTTGCTCCATGACGCAGTAGCCGTGGCGGCTGCGACTCATCCGGAACTGTTCACCACGGAACGGCTGGCCGGCGACGTGGAAACGCACGGCGACCTGACTCTGGGGGCCACGGTTTTCGACCGTCGCTCAGTTCCCGAATGGCGCGCCAACATCGACGTGGCGACTGCGGTCGATACGGCCGGGGTCATCGACGCGATTATGCGAGGACTGCACCAGGCGGCAGCTTAGCGTTCGAAATCGCTCTTGTTGCCGACCTTCACGTTGACGTGCAGCGATCGCCGGTTGCGAAAGACGACGATCGGCACCTCCTGGCCCACCTCGGTCAAGCTGACCAGATAGATCAGGTGGGTGTCGTTTTCCACGCGGACGCCGTTGAAGCTCAGCACGACGTCGCCGGCCTGCAGATTGGCGGCCTGGGCGGGCCCGCCGGCTTTGACCATCGTTACCTGGGCCCCGAGCTTTCTCGGCAGGCCCAGCTTGACGGCCGCCGTCGAGTTGAACCGCTGATTGAGGGTCACGCCCAGATAGGCGCGAACCACGCGGCCACGTTCGATGAATTGCCGGGCGATATGCAGCACGCCGTTGATCGGGATGCTGAAGCCGATTCCCTCGTTGCCGCCGGAATTGCTGGCGATGGCCGTGTTCAGCCCGATGACTTCGCCGCGGAGATTAATCAACGGCCCGCCGCTGTTGCCGGGATTAATGGCGGCGTCGGTCTGCAGGAAGTCCTGCAGTTCCACATCGTCGCCCAACTCCAGGTCGCGCCGGCCTTTCGCACTGATAATGCCGAATGTCACGGAGTGGCTGAGCCCGAAGGGACTGCCGACGGCCAGCACAAAGTCGCCGATTTCCACCTTGCCGGAGTCGCCCAACCGGGAAGGCGTCAGGCCCGGCGCCGCGACTTCCATCACGGCCACGTCCGTATCGGCGTCGCCCCAGACCTTAAGCGGCCGGATCTCGCGACCGTCCGCCAGGCCAATCTCGATGTCTTCGACGCGGGCTTCTTTGATCACGTGCCGATTGGTCAGCACGTAGAACTTGCCGCCGTAGTCGATCACGACGCCGGAGCCGGCCTCCTCGATCTTGTCCCGCTGGTAGCGTCGGGTGGACGTAGACTTGTCCAGTTTCTCGGCCTTGATGTGAACGACCGTCGGACTGACGAGCCTGACGACCGTCTTGACGAGGTTGTACTGACGATCGAATTCGACGGCCTGACTGGCCAACGTGTCGTAGAGGCGTTCGCGCTCCTGAACGGCCAGCGCTTCGTCGTCGAAACCGTCCTGAGCCCAACTGCGGGCGCCGGGGTACAGCAGCACGCCGGCCAGCAAGCCTAAGCTGAAAATCCCGCAGGCCCACAACAGAAACGGACGTTTGACCATCGCACAGCACTCCTGGAGCGAAGACAGCGCCTCGGCAACGGGTCCTGTGACATCCGCAGACGCTCGGTCCGTTCGTTGACGGCAGGCGGCTCAAGACCGCCTATCCGCGAGGCAGACCACGATTCACACGGGGACTCAGTCCGGCCGGCTCGGCAGGACCGAAGGCACGAGAGGACGCCAGGCAGGGGCGTCAGAATCGCCCCCCGATGCCCAACTGGCCGTCCTCGCCGCCTTTGTACCGCTGAACGACTGCGAAATCAAGAAACGTCGAGTTCGATGTCGTTGATCGACGGTTCGTGATCGTTGCCGCTGTCGGCCATCCGGCCCCAGTCGGCCTCGAACCCGCCATCGGCGCCTTGCCGCTCGGCGTCGCGCTGGCAGTCAATGCACAGCGTCGCATAGGGCAGGGCGTTCAGCCGGGCCATCGGAATCTTAACGGAGCAGTTCTCGCAGACGCCAAAATGTCCGGAACGCATCCGCTCCAGGGCGTTTTCGATGCTGGCCAGTTCTCGGCTTTCCACCTCGGCCAGTTGGGAATTGATTTCGTGTTGCGCAGAGTCGAGGGCAAAGTCGACCACATCGCCCGCCGTCTGCTCTCGCAGTTCCTGCAGCAAGCTCAAATCGCCGGCGAGAGCCTTGCGCAGTGCATCGCGCCGCACCATCAGAATCTCGCGCATCTTCATAATCGCATCTTTGCGTGCCATGTGAGTCACCTTCAAATGTCCGATGCTCGCGCCTCGCTGAGGGTTCGGCCCCCCCTCTGCCCGGCCGACGATCGAACGCTCGTTGAAACTACCTCAAACCCCGGTTCCTTGTGGTTGCCGCTGTTAGAGTTCCGCCGTCTTGAGCCTCTCGCAGCAACCAAACTATAGTACGCATGGCAACCATATCGGGTCGCCGAAATTCGCAATTTCGCCCGGCTTGCCGGCCTGTCGGCATTTCCGCCGGAAAATTGCTGTCGCTGAATGATTTACGCCGCCAGACGCGGCCCGTTCCGCACCTCGCCTATCCGTCTGGCGGGAAGCCAGCAGGACACTTGGGTTACTGATGCCGGCCCATCCGCCGAGGTCAGCCCGCGTTCGCCTACCCCCGTCGAACGCTATCCGATAATCGACATTACCGGCAAAGATATGCAGCCGTTTTTGCAAACGTTGCCGGTTCGGCGGCCCCCAACCAGCAGAAACTGCCGGTTAGGCAATGTGGACAAACGGCAAGGCGGCCGCACGGGGGCCCGCCCTCACTTTGACCGGCTGCGGATTGTAAGGTAAATGCCACTGTCAGCATGAACTTGCGCAAATGCGCTTAGCGTGCGCACTCTGGACCGCCCATGGTATTTCCCGAAACGCCTGCCAACTCCAGTTCCCGGCTTGCCGCTCTTGCAACCGGCGGCATTTTAGGCCAGCCAAAATGCGAACTTACGCTTCTGCTTCGCGGCGGCGTGCAGCGGGAGCGTGCCGTCCGGCTTTCCGCCAGGAAGTGCACGCTCGGTTCCGATCCGCGTTGTACCCTGCCGCTGGATGAGCCAAACGTTCGGCCGCTGCACTGCGTGATCGTGCAGGGTGAAGCGCATGCGATCGTGCGCCGCTGGGCGCCCGACACGCGTCTGAACGGCCGGGACTTTACCGACGCCTTCCTGCACGTAGGCGACCGGCTAACGCTCGGCCCGCTCGAAATCGAGATCTTGTCCTGCGAAGGTGGCAGTCAGGCCGAAGCTGGGCCAACGGCCGCATTACCGCCGGTCGCTCCGGCCGGTCGGAACGATGCCGCTCGTCGCCAGGAATTTCGCCGCCAGGAGCAAGAACACGCCGCGCGCCGCCAAGCCGGGCAGGCGCAAAGCGAGCGGCGAGTGGAGGAGTTCGCCCAGAGGGAGAGGGAACTCCAACGTCTCCGCCAGGAATTGGAGAACGAGCGTATCGCCCTGATTGCAGATCAGGCTGCCTTTCACGCCGAGCGGGAGGATTGGGAAACCGTCCAGGACGCGGCGAGAACCTTGCTCAATGAGAAGCTTGAGCAGGCTGACCGCCGGTTGACCGAATTGGCCGCCGAGCGGCAATCGCACGAACGCAGGCGGTCGAGTTGGGAAGGACAGCGAGAACAATTAGACGACGAATGGCAAAGACAGCAGGCCGAATTGCAGCAGCGGCGCGACGAATTCGAACAGCACCGGGAGGCCTGGTCCGCAGAACAAAACCGTCGCGAAGCGGAGCAGCAGGTCCGTGAGGCGGAATTCGCAGCCCGCGAGCAGGAGCACGCCCATCGGCGCAAGTCGCTGGCCGAGCAAGAGACGGACCTGCAGCAGCGGTGCGACGAATTGGAAAAGCTTCAGACGGCCTGGTTCGAGGAGCAAGGCCGCCGCGAGGCCGAGCAACAGGCTCGCGAAGCGGAGCACGCCGCCCGCCAGCAGGAACACTCGGAAACACTCCAGTCGCTAGCCGAACGAGAGGCTGAGTTACAACGGCGACACAAAGAGTTGGACCAGCTTCAAGCGGCCTGGTCCGAGGAGCAAGCCCGACGCGAGACCGAACAGCAGAGTCGCGAAGCGGAGTGGGAAGCCCGACAGCAAGAACTGGCCGGACAGCAAGAGCAGCTCGCAGGCGACCGGGAAAGTCTGGAACGCCAACGTCAGACGTGGCAAGCCGAGCAGCCGGCCCGCGAAGCGGAGCTCGCCGAGTTACAGCGGCAACGCGACGAGCTGGAAATGCTCCAGGCGGCCTGGTCCGAAGAGCAAAGCCGACGCGAGACCGAACAGCAGACTCGCGAAGCGGAGTGGGAAGCCCGACAGCAAGAACTGGCTGGACGGCAAGAGCAGCTCGCGGTCGACCGGGATAGTCTGGAACGCCAACGTCAGACGTGGCAGGCGGAGCAACCAGCCCGCGAAGCGGAGTTCGCCCAGTTGCAGCGGCAACGCGACGAGCTGGAAATGCTCCAGGCGGCCTGGTCCGAAGAGCAAAGCCGACGCGAGACCGAACAGCAGATTCGCGAAGCGGAGTGGGAAGCCCGGCAGCAGGAACTGGCCCGACACCAAGAGCAGCTCGCAGGCGATCGGGAATGGCTGGAGCATCAGCGTCAAACATGGCAAGCCGACCAGCAGACCCGCGAAGCGGAGCTCGACGAGCGTCTCGCTGCGGCGCCCCGCAAGCGGTCGTTGAAGCCGAGTTGCAACGGCTGCACGAAGAACTCGCATCCGTACGCTCGGCGCTGGCGCAGCGCACGAAGCGCTCGAACGACGGGAACAAGATACGGAAGGCCGATGCGGCGCCCGCGAACAAGAGCTCGAGCAGCTCCTGACGGCACGGGAAGAGGAGCGCTCCCGCTTGCAGGCGGAACTGGCTGGGGAGCAGTCCGCTCTGGCCGAACAACGCTCCGTCGGCGTACGCCTCGAGCAGGAAATTGCGGAGATTCAGGCGTCGCAGCAGTCGGCACAGGCGCGTTTGCAAGCCGAAAGGGAACAGGAAGCGGCCCGCTTGCAGTCCGAGTTGGCGGCGACCCGGCAGGCTCACGACGAGGATCGCCGGGCCTGGCTGGCAGCGCACGAAGAACAGCAGCAAGCGTTGGAAGAGCAACGCCGGGCTTGGGAGGCTGAGCTTGCAGCCGCCCAAGACTCGCAGCAGGCGGCGCAGGCGTCGGCGTTGGAGGATGCGGCTCGCAAGGAAACCGAATTAGCGCAAATCGAACAGGAACTGGAGTTGGAGCGAGAGGCGCTGGCTGACGAGCGCTCTTGTTGGATGGAACAGCAAGACCGGCAACAGGCGGAGTTGGCAGAGCAGCGCGAGCGGCTCGAGCAAGAACGGGCCGAACTGCAAGCCGAAAGATCGCGGGAGGAATACCAACCTGGCGAGGGCGAGCGGCAAGACGAAGCCCCCGCCGCGGAACATAACAGCGGTCTGGGCGTCACGGGCGACTTGCTTCGCCGCTTCGGCATCGCATCTCCGGACGACGAAGCCGCCGAATCCGAGACCGCACAGCATGCAGACGCCCGCGGCGCGGGCGATGGAGATGAAACGGCCAGTCGATCCGCTCCCAGAGAAGAGCAAGAAGAAGATTCCATCGACGACTACATGGCGAGATTGCTGGAGCGCTTGGGGGCCAAGGGAGTCTCGCAGCGTCCGTCCGAGCTGGAACCGTCTCGCCGGCCGGCCAAATCAGCCTCGCGCGAGCCGAAGCGCGAAGAGGCGGCGCCGGAGCCGCCGAAGCTGCTGAGAGACCCGAGCGAAATGACGCCCCGGGCCGTGGCGGCGGAATCTTCCCGCGACCTCTCGGCAATGCGCGAGTTGGCGATCCTCAACGCCCGTGCGGCCATCGATCTCCACGAACGCCAGACTTTGCTACAACGCTTCTTCAGCAAGGCGTTCACGTCCTTCGTCGCGGTTGTGGCGGCGGCGCTTCTGTTCTGGTTTTACGTGCAAGGTAACGAAGCCTCTCTGCCGCTCGCGGTGCTCGCCCTGGCGGCTGCCGTCGCCTGGGCATGGCAGTACTTGGCGCTTCGGCGGGCGGCGGCGCCGAGGTCAATGGCCGGAAAGCACGCAGACGGACGCCAAAGTAGCGCAAGATGACCTGCCCTCGCCGGCGGAATTAGCGAAGGACGAAGAGTTGGCGTCCACGCAAGCTCCTTGACTCCGGAAAGTCGGGCGGCCAGACTGTGAAGGCAACGTCCGGCCAATGTCCGGCTTGCGGCACAAGGGCGCTATTCGATCGCTTGCACACGCCAAGCGCAACAGCGACGGCGATTCGAGCATTCCGCTCAGCGAGCGACGGCTTGCCGCGGTGCAAGGCAGCCCGAGGCCGACGCCGCTCCGTCCAAGGCCTACTAACAGGAATCCATGCCATGACACCGTCCCGGCCGCTTCCCCTTCGCCTCCTCTGCGTCCTCTGTTGCTGTTGGGCGGCCTGCACAGAACTATCCCTGGATGCGCAAATCGAGGCGTCGCATCGGCCCAGGAGCCTGCCATGTCCATTTCGCGTTCGCCCTTCGGCAAGCTGCCTGACGGGACGCAAGTCGATCTTTACACTCTGAACAACTCCAACTCGATCACGGTCAAAATCATGACCTACGGCGGCATTATCACGTCCGTGCAAGTTCCGGATCAGCACGGCATGCCGGGCGAGGTGCAGTTGGGCTTTGATTCCTTAGACCAATACCTGCAGGGCCATCCGTATTTCGGCGCCATCTGCGGCCGCGTGGCAAATCGCATTGCCGACGGACGGTTCGCGATTGACGGCCAATCGTATCAACTGACCGCCAACAACGGCCCTAATCACCTTCATGGCGGCGTGAAGGGATTCGACAAAGTCCTTTGGAAGGCCCGTCCCGTACAGGATAAGGACCGCGTCGGCGTGGAACTGAGCTATGTTAGCCCGGACGGAGAGGAAGGCTATCCCGGCGAGCTTTCGATCTCCGTCGTCTACTCGCTGAACGACAAGAACGAGCTGGCGATTGACTATACTGCTCGGACCGACAAGGCGACGCCGATCAACTTGACCAACCACACGTACTGGAACCTTGCCGACGCCGGCCGCGGAGACGTGCATGACCACACGCTGCTGCTTCGCGCCAGCCGCTACCTGCCCGTCAACGACACGATAATTCCGACCGGCGAGCTGAAAGACGTACACGAAACGCCCATGGATTTCACCGAACCGGCGCCGATCGGCTCGCGGATCGAGCAGTTGAAGGGAGATCCAGGCGGCTACGATCATTGCTATGTCCTCGACAAGCGGCAGGGCGAAACCCTGTCCTTGGCTGTGCGGCTCATCGATCCGAAAAGCGGCCGAGTGATGGAAGTCCTCACGACCGAGCCGGCAATTCAGCTCTACACGGGCAATTTTCTCGACGGTTCGCTGAAGAGCCGCGGGGCGACATTCGCCAAACAGCACGCGGTTTGCCTGGAAGCTCAGCACTATCCGGATTCAATCAACCAGCCGAACTTTCCCTCCACGCTGCTCAAGCCCGGCCAAACGTATCGGCAAACGACCGTTCACCGCTTTTCCACGCTGCCACAGTGAGCGCGCCCTCGGTGGGCTGACCACGGCGACAAGGCGTTGCTTGCCGCCGGCCCTTGCGCAGGGGCAGCCGAATCGGCAATAAAGCCCCCCCTCGCGTCCGGCAGGCTGCGCGTCGCCCAATTCCAAAGCTGTCCCCGCCTGGCCCGGTTGCACGCCCTTAACCGGCGTTCAGGCCGAGCGCGCGCGACGAATTGTTGCCTTGATCGTCGTTCGCGAGCACAATAGGAAATGAGGACACGTCCGTCGCAAGCTGCGACTTTGCCGCCATCCGCTTCACTTCGCCCGACGGGGCCGATCGTCCAAGTTCGATGAGAGTTCCGCAGCAAACGCTTGCCGAAGTTCAAAGGCTCGGGGGCGCGGCCTGGCTGGACGGCAGCCCAACCGGCGTGCCGATGGCGGAAATCTGCCTGCGCAACCCCGGTCGACGATACGGACCTGGCCAGATTACAAGGATTGCTGCTTGCTGACGAAGGACAACTAGAGACGCTCGATCTGAGTCATACGCAGATCAGCGACGCAGCCCTGCAGCTTCTGCCCGACTTGAGTAAACTCAAAAAGCTGGCGTTGTCATTCTGCCGCCTGACCGACGAAGGCTTGCAGCCGCTCGCTCGCGTCGCGGCGCTGGAGTGGCTTTCGCTCAAAGGAACCCCGATCGGGGACAAGGGCCTGAAGTTCATCGCGCGGCTGCCGCGTTTGAAATCGCTCTCCTTGCGCGGGACGCGCGTCACCGATGCCGGAATGTGCGAGTTGAAAGCGCTCGCGCAACTGGAATCGCTCTCGTTGCGTCAGACCGCCGTAACCGATACAGGCCTGGCTCCCTTGCTGAGCCTTTCGCGGCTGCAGCAACTCGACTTGCGCGAGACGCGAGTAACGCTTTCAGGCCTGCTCAGACTTAGCAGCCTGCCTGAGCTGCACTGGCTCTACCTCGAAGACGGCTCGGTTAGCGAAACGGGCATCCGCCGCCTGAAGACGACGCTCCCTCGTCTCTCCGTCGGAAAGTAGCGGCAATTACGGGCCAATGACCGGGAGCCGATGCGCAAGCTTTCCCGATGGCTCAAGCTTTGCACCAGCTCACCCCTGGGCAGAGCAGGGGATACTGCACCTTTGCCTCTCGAACTGGAAAGCTTACGCTTCTTCACACCGCCGCGCCACGCAGAATCGTCGCTTCGGCGAAAGGGCGGCCGACCACCTGCAATCCAATCGGCAGGCCCGTCGGCGAGGCTCCGCAAGGAACCGACACGGCTGGAAAGCCGACAAGGTTGAAGGGCAAAGTCATATCCAAATAGGCGCGGACCAGCGGGCACTCGCCGCCAGGCAAGGGGGCCGTCTGCTGGCCGAACTTGACCGCCGGCAAAGGAGTCGTCGGCGTGAGCAGGCAATCGATGCCGGCAAAGATCTGGGTCCAAGCGTCGCGAATCTTGCGGCGAACTCGTTGCGCATGGAGATAATCGACGGCTGGCAGAAACAGACCCGCCTGCAACAGCGGTCGGATGTCGTCGCCGAAGGGCGGCCCATCCGGTCTCAAGAACGGTCGGTAGTAGTGCTCGCTTCGGCAAAGATAATCGCCCGATGTGCGCCGAGAGCCTCATCCAACAGTGGCAGCGACACGTCGAGGCGCTTGGCGCCGAAGTTTTTCGAGCTTGCAGATGGCATTTTCGACCGCAGAGGCCACGGCGGGATCAAGCGAGCCGAAGAACCAGGAGTCGCGAGGAACTCCCAGCCGCAACCCCTGGATCGATTGTTCCAACTCGCCTCGGTAATCACGCGTCGGTCGCCGGCTGGCCGTATCATCGTTCGGATCCGGCCCGGCGATGACTTGCAACACGGCGGCGGCATCGGCGGCAGAGCGAGTCAACGGCCCGACATGGTCCATCGACCAGGCCAGCGGCACGCCGCCCGCCCGACTGACGCGACCATACGTCGGCTTCAATCCGACCAGCCCGCACAGCGCCGGCAGGCAGGCGGATCGATCCGCCCGTGTCGGAACCGATGGCGAACGGGCAAATCCCCAGCGCCACGGCGACCGCTGAGCCGCTGCTGGAACCGCCGGCTATGCGTTGGGGATCGAGCGGGTTCTTGCAGTCTCCGTAGTGCGGATTCTCACCGGTGAAGCCGAACGCGCATTCGTGCATGTTGGCCTTGCCGAGCAGCACGGCGCCCGCCTCGACAAGCCGCCGCACGACCGTCGCGTCCCGTTCGGCAATACGATGGGCGAAGGCCTTGGAACCGCAGGTGGTAGGCAGTCCCGCCGCGTCGAACAGGTCCTTAACGGCAAACGGCACGCCCGCCAAAGGCAGTCGTTCTCCGGCGGCGACCCGCTCGTCAACGCGTTCCGCTTGCCGGCGAGCGAGTTCCGGGGCCGCAGATGAGCGTCTGCAAAAGACTCGTCCTTTTGACAAGATGCACGCCCCGCCTCAACGACGCCTCGTCGCCCGCCGTCGGGACGTTGTTGCCGGCGCCTTATTGCCCGGCGTCGGGCCCTGAGTCCACCAGGGTGTGTGTGTCGAAATAGACATCCGTCAATGACGGAAGGGCTCGCTGGAGCCGCTTGATGCGCGGGATCGAAATCCGGGTGGCCTGGACGTCCAGCGTGTACAGCAAATCCAGCGACTCCAGTTCACGCATCCCGTCGTCAGTTATGTCCGTCCGAGCAAGGTACAAACATTGGATTCTGCTCAGCTTCTTCAGTCGCCGCAGCGTTTGGTCCGTGATCTGCGTGCCGGAAAGACTCAGCAGGTGCAGGTTTTCCATATTTTGGACGAGGTCCATGCTGGCGTCGGTCGCTTGAGTGTTCTCGAGCAACAATTCCTCAAGCTGCGTGCACCCTGCCAGATAACGCAACCCCTCGTCGGTAATTTGGGTGTTTCGCAGGCTGAGATGCTTGAGCCTGGTAAGTTTTCCGAGGGACTTCAGCCCCTCGTCGGTGATTTTGGTGTTGCCGATGCGCAGTTCCGCCAGCTCCGTCAGCCCCTCCAGGTATTTGACGCCGGCATCCGTGATCCCGCACCCGGAAAGGCTTAACTCCTGCAACTGCTTGAAGGCGCCAATCACCTCCAAGGCCGCATCGCTGACCCGTGTGCAGCGCAAACGCAAGATGCGTATATCCTTCAAATCGGCGATTTTCCGGAGCCCCGCGTCTCCCACGTGGGTGTTATTCAGATTGAGCTCGGCAATGTCCTTCAGACCGTGGAAATGCGACATTCCCGCGTCCGAAATGCTGGTATTGAACAACGAGGCCTGCTCCAGGCGGCTCAACCGCGAAAGATTGGACACGCCAACGTCGGTGACCATTGAGTTCGAAATATCGACATGGCGGATTTGCGCCAGCCGGCTCGGCGAAAGCCGGCTCAGCTCAGATAATGACCAGTCGGCCGCGCTGCTGCTGCAGATACTGGAAAGGCGACCCTTTTCAATCAGATCGAGCTGCTCTTGGACCGCCGAACGATGTTCGCTGCTCTCTTCGATACCGCGCAGCGGTAATCTATCGCAGCCTAAAACAAAGGGCGCAGCGCAAGCGACCAAGACCAGGGGCAACTCAATGACAAGCCGCATACGGGGTGGCGACATGGCGGGGGAAAACCTGGCGGGACCAACGACTCTGTTCCGAGAATCGACTCTATTCTGAGAATCCTTGCCGAGCAAGGGCGTGCAGCTAGATATAAAACACCCCATGGATTGGAAAGTTCCGAAAAAAGATATCGCTGCTTCAAGTTCTCGAATCGCACGGCCGAAACTCGCCCTGCAAAGGAAGTGGCGGCAGGAGCGGGTTGGGTTACTCGGCTCGAAACGCGATTACCGCCCCCCCCGAAGACAGCAAAGTCATCCGCTCTTCACGCCATGCGCCCAAAAGCATCCGCCGGCGCGGTTTATTCGCTCGCGAGCAGCTCTCTGCTTGCACGACCGGCGCGATTCGCTCCAAGCAGCGTTTCGCCCCACTTCCCCTCAAAAAAAGGGGCTGCACCGTGCCACGACGCCGTTCCGGAAATCGCCGCTGACAAAGCGCGACTGCTCGTCGGCGCCTCGGCCTTATAATGACAGGCAACGGAAGAACCGTGCGCGCTCCACTTATTTTCCCGAGCTTTGCTGATGTCGACCTCGCCCGAGACTTTCGAAGACGGTTCGGCTGACGCTCGCCAACCAAGCTGGCTCGGAATCCGAGTGGGAATTCCGATCGCCGTGATCCTGATTGGCCTTGCCTCAGCAACGTTATGGGAATTGCAGTTCCGCGTCCTGGCGAGCGCCGACGTAACGCTCGGCCGCCAGAACTATCGGTTGCAGCTTAGGGAAGACCGCGGCTGGCTGAATGGTTGTGCTCGCAGTTCTCAAGGCGAGGTGTGCATTCAGCGGTTGGTCGCGCTCGCCGCGCAACGCGCTCGCGGTCAACCGCCGGAGCCACTAACGAGGCGGGAAGTGCGCAATGCGCGACTGGTGGTCGACGCTCGGCGGGAGGAAGCGAGTTTCGTGCTCGACCGAGCCACAATCACGTTCGACGGCCATCGCTTTTCTCTGCGAAGAAGGGCCCCGCAGGCCGTACAAGACTAATTCACGGCCGGACTCGCCCTCGCCGTCCGGCCCGCTCCGCCCGCGACGGTTCGACGACTACTTGTGATAGCCCAGCGAGAGAAAGACCGCCAGCATCTCCTCGTAATTGATGAAGCGGCGGCGGTGCTTCAATTTGTATCCGTCGATCGCGTTGGCCAACTCTTGCGCAGGCGTGGAGAGTTCGTCGTAACTGTTGACAAACTGACGGCGTTCTCGTCCGGGCGTCGACGAAGCCGCTTCCTGCTTGCGGCGTTCGACGAACCCTTCGAGCGGGGACTCTACGATTTGCGGCATCGCCAACTCCTGGGCCCAATTCCTCAGCGTGGCTGCAAGCGCGCCGAGAAGAATCGCGGGCGCACGCCTCGCCAGATAGACGCGCTACTACCAGAAAACCTAGGTCACCGACGCCGCCAGTCAAGTTCCGCCGCACGCCCGTGCGCGGTGGGGGGACGCGGCGCCGCCACTTGCGCTCTTCATGCCGATTGTTCCGTGTCGAACTGCCGGGCCGTTACGGCCGGCAGCGGCCGCGCCTCCAACGACGCCGCGGCAGCGAGGACAGGGGAGCAGGGCAGGGGGGGAGAGCCAGTTTACCGCGGATGCGCGTCGGTGCGGCCTCGCGCCAATTCCAGGCGCTCCATCAACGCCAGGCTGGGAGCGTGGCCGGGTTGCAATTGCAATGCCCGGCGAGCCGTCGCTCGCGCTTCCTCGCGCCGCCCCGCACGCAGCTCCGCATCGGCCAGGTGAAACAGGAGTTCTGGGGTTGCCGGTCCGCGATGCTGAGCTGCACGCAAACATTCGACGGCGTCGGCAGGACGCCCCACCGCGTTATAGGCCAGTCCCGTCAGGTAGATCACGCGTTGCGGCTCTTCACCCGGCGGATAAGCGTCGCAAAGCGCCTGCCAGGCGGCCAGTGCTTGTTGGGGCTGCTGCAGTTCTTGATAGACTTCGGCGATTTCCTTCGCCACCTGGCGATTATCCGGATCCAGTCCGGACGCCCGCTGAAAGTCAGCCAGGGCTTGCCGAAGTTTTCCGGCGCCGCGCCGCACTCGACCGCGCACGGCCCAAGCCGCCCCGTTCTTCGGATCGAAATCAATGGCGCGTTCGGCCAATTCGCTTGCCTGCCCCGTGTGCCCCAACGCCAGCCGCATCTGGGCGGCATGAGCCAGCAGTCCGGAATCCTCGCTGGACAGTCGCACGGCTTCGTCGAGTTGGGACAACGCTTCGTGCTGCTTTCGCCGCCTCCATAACGCCTCCGCATAGTGCCGCCGCGCTTCTGCGTCGGCGGGACAGGCCTCAACGGCCTGGGACAGCAAGCTCTCGGCCTGGTCGAGATGGTTGTGTTCCAGGGCTCGAAGCCCTTGTTGGGACAATTGTCGGCACTGGACCAACGATCTCGAAGCCGTCTCGGCCCCGCGATGTAGTCGGCACCCGACGATCGCCGCCAGGCCGGCGGCGAGCCAACCGATGCGCCCAAAGCAGCGAGTTGGAGACATGGGAGATACCCGGACGTATTGCGTGTCGGGCGGCGGCGGTCCGCCCATTCCGCTCCGCGCCGAAGATCGCTCGCCCTCCGAGCGGCCGAGGGCGGCGAGTTGTGCATTTCGCCTTGCTTCACGACTGCAAACGGCGAAAAAATAAGGGGCGGGCGACGATACCATACCCCCCGGAACCGGACAAGGCCGGCCAGCAAGTTCGCGAGCTCCGTTCGTACGGCAGCGGCTCTGCAAGGCGTCAAGCCCGCGGTCAGCGACGGTTTGCTATGATACACGTTTCGACCAATCAATCGCCTGGAGATCAGCAGGAACTTTGGAATATGCCCTCGACTTACGACAAACTGGGAATTCGCTTCCAGTTTCCCGACAACTGGTCTGTCGACGAGAACGAAGCCCGGGACAGCGGCAATGAGGTTTCTGTCTACAGTCCTGGGGGCGCCTTCTGGTCGATCACGATTCACCCGCCGGAGATCACGCCCCGGCAACTCGTCGACGCCGCGCTGAAGACCATGCGGCAAGAATATGACGAGCTCGATGCCGAGGCGGTCGAAGAAACCGTCGGGGGCCACGAGATGGTCGGTTGGGATATGAACTTCTACTGCCTCGACTTGACGAACACGGCGCACGTTCGCGGCTTTCAAACGCCGCAGGCCTGTTACCTGATCTTATGCCAGGCCGACGATCGGGAGTTTGACGAAGTCGCCGGCATCTTCCGGGCAATGACGCAGAGCCTATTCTCCTGAGTTTGTCATTTTGTAAGTCTTACAAGACGCCCCCTCCCGCCAAGCGGCTTACACCTTGAGCAGAGTACGCCTAACTCCCGTTGCGGATGCAACTTGCAAAACAAAGCCTGCCCCGCGGCAAACTCCAACGACAATTGGCACGGCGGCTGCTCTAACGCTAATCGCTCATGTTCGACCCAGTTGGCCCTGAGCAACGCCTCAGGGCCAAAACAATGAGCAGCCTGCGTCCATGACGCACCGTGGATCTTAGACGCCGACATCGCTTAACCTTTGCGATAGAAAGCCCGCCGCGGGCAAAGCCACTTTTTCACGGTTGAAGGGCCCGATTGGTCACCCGCAAGGCCGATCGGGCCCTTTTTTATCTGTCGCGTGTTTCGCCGCTTCCGGCCTCCATGTCGCCCGAGGCGCAAGCCGAGCATCGTCTTGAGATTTTGCTCTGCGGTGCGGTATATTCTGCACTTAGGCCCCAGACGCTTTGCTCGTCCATCCCTGGCTCAAGCAGCGAAGCGTCTTATCCGGGCCGCTGACGGCGGGTCTTCGAATCCAGGAGATGTCCCGATGGCAACGGCAGAGGCAAGCTGCGGCATTGAGCACATTGGCGAGACCGCAGGCGATGTGTGGCGATTGTTGGCGGCGAAAGGGCCGCTAAGCATGGCCCAGGTCGTCAAGCAGCTCGATGTCCCTCGCGATCTGGCGATGCTGGCCCTGGGCTGGCTCGCTCGCGAAGACAAGATCATGATCGACGGCGACTCGCGCAGCCGGGTGGTATCGCTCAGATAGGGCGAAAGGCTCTTCGTTCGCGGCGGCGCGGAAAGCAGGCGAAGCTGCGCCCAGCGCGGAAAATAGGAGGACGCGGCGCTTCGGCGGGCCGACCCCCTCGAAGCCGCCGGCTCACAACACGGCGGCCGTGACGCCGATCACCGCCATCGCCGAAGCAATGGCGACCTTGGCGACCGTACCAAGAAACCTGCCCCAAAAGGCCGCCTGGCCGATCTTCCACGTCTCGCCCAAAGCGCGGCCTTTCCAGGCTTCTCCCAGCATGGCGCCGGCTAGCGCCCCCAAACTGGCGCCGCCGACGGCGCCGATCACCGATCCAACCAGCGGAATGGGAATTGCTGAGCCGACCATCGCGCCCACGATGGCGCCGATCATTGAACCGAGAATGGCCAGCGCCGCGCCTCGCTTGCTGCCGCCGACGCGCGCCGCACTGACGGCGCCCGCCGCCATTTCCAACAGTTCAGCCAGTACAGCCAGACCGAACAACACGCCGACGACCGTCCAACTGATATCGAAACGGCTTCCATCACTCGCAAAGTAGGCAAACGCCGCCGCGGCAGCCAGCATCACCCAGTTTCCGGGCAGGCTGAGTACGGTCATGACCCAACCGCCCAGCAAAGCCAGAATCAGAGCGATCAGTCCCACGTAAATCATTGAATCCGCCGCCTCAGTTTTGATCGTGGCTGCCGGAATCAACGTCCGGCAACGAACCGGAGGCCGGGCCCAACGCTCCCAGCCATCCGCGCCGGCGAAAGAACAGCAACATGGCGGCCGAAGAAATCGCCATCAGGCTTAAAGCGTAAGGATACCCCCAAGCCCAGGTCAACTCCGGCATATTCCAGCGAGACTGGTTCGGATCGAAATTCATGCCATACAGCCCTGTGATGAACGTCAAGGGCATGAACAGCGTGGAAATTACGGTCAAGACCTTCATCACGTCGTTCATCCGCGTGCTGAGACTCGACAGATAGAGATCGGTCAGGTCCGAGCCCAACTCGCGGTACGTCTCGACGATGTCGATGATTTGCACGGCATGATCGTAACAGTCTCGCAGGTGAATGCGGGTTTCTTCATCGAACTGAGGCGAGGCGTCGCGGTAGAGAGCATTGATGGCTTCGCGCAACGGCCAGACCGCCCGCCTCAAGGTGCGCAAGTCGTGCTTGGCATTGTGGACCTCCGCGATCGCGCGCCGGTTCGGACGATCGATGACTTCGTCTTCCAGCGCATCCAGCCGTTCGCCGAACGCTTCCACCAGCGGAAAGTAAGCGTCGACCACGGCATCGATCAAGGTATACGTCAGGTAGCCTGCTCCGGCCGAGCGAACGCGACCGACGGCGCCGCGGAGATTGGTTCGCACCGACTCGAAAACGTCGCCGGGAGCTTCCAGAAAAGTAAGCACGAAGTTGCGGCCGATAAAAAGGCTGACCTGCTCGGTCTCCAGATGCGAATTGGCAAACGGCATTCGCACGACGCAAAACGTCTGCTCGCCGTAGCGCTCGACCTTGGCGCCTGGTGAACGTTGACAACGTCTTCCAGGGCCAGCGGATGCAACTGAAACATTCGCCCCAGTTGCCGAACGGTTTCCTCGTGACGCACGCTCTCAACGTTGATCCAGGTAACGGCGAACTTATCCAGTAACGGCTTCAAGGCGTCGACGCTCTGGACGTCGAGTTCTTCAAATTCGTCAGGACCGTAGGCAATGGCCTGCACGCGCGGACGCGGGGCGCCCGCTTCGAGCGCGAACTCCCCCGGCGGCGCCCCGGTTTTCGAGATGCGTTGAAAATACGGCTTCCGTCTGCGGCGGCGAGGCGATTTCTTCATGGGGCTGCTCGAGAGAACCTGCTGCGCTCGCCGCCGCCATCCGCTGACGGCGGCGTCAGCATGTTCGATTGTAACCGAGAAGCCGCCCCAACGTCTTTCCGTCTTTCAAACGGGGAGCGGGCGCCGACCGGCTGAGGCCGCCCTCTTCTCCGGCAACTTGGCAAGCCTTGGAAATCCCTCAGACAATCAAAGCTGCTTTTCGAGCTTCGCGCAGTCGGAAGGCTCTTAGCGTTGGATGCCTCGAAAGCAGCAGCGCGGTCGCAGGGCGTCCGTTAATGCGCGAAGGGAGCCGCGCCGCCGCTTTCGAGGGTTGGGAGGCTGAGACCAGGCTCAGCCGACAAGAAATGCACTAACGAGGTGAGTCCGCTTGAGTCTGCCCCGACTCGTGGCTTCCATGTACCCCGCACGCTTAGCTCGGGATAACGGTTGCCGCGCGAGGACCTTTACCTTTCGGTCCGCCCTGCGCGTCCACGGTATACTCCACGCGTTGCCCTTCATTCAGGTTGTCGAACTGATGATCGGCAACGGTCGAATGATGAAAGAAAACGTCACTTCCCTCGGTGGTCTGGATGAAACCAAATCCTTTGTCCAAGACCAACTTCTTGATGGTACCCGTCGGCATCTGCCACTCCTTTTATACACAAGCACACACGCCTTGAATGGGAGCGTACACCAGCGTACGCCCCCCTTGCCACGGAAGTCTAACCCCCCGCAGCAACTACATCGCAAGCGTATGCAATTTGGCCCGGGCCTGCAAGACGAATATACGATTTGCCGTACTTTTTTACATAACGCCCCCTCTCAGGTAGAAACAAATGCGTCCACCAAAACGAGCCACCCGAAGCATAGTTTTTCAGCAAAACTGATCTTGACCGCATTGCCCGAAACCTTCCAGAGACAGACGTCTGGCCCGTTAGACCACGCGACAAACCACGACCGTCGCCCATGGCAATCACTGCGGCGCAAGGCATTGTCATTTCAATCTCTCAGGATCGGCTCGCCGTCGTTTCGCAGCAATAGCCGTCGCCAAATTTCGGCGTCGAGCGAAACCTTGAGTCGCTGCCAGAAGCCGTCGCAAAACAGGGCGCTGATCAGGCCTTCGTCATCCACGCCGAAACCGCTCGCGGGCCGCTCGCGATCGAACGGCAAGTCGTCGGGTTTGGTCCAGATCACGGCATGCTCTGCATCGGACTCGACGATCAAGATCGTGTTGCTCGTGCCGTCGGTGATATCCGAGAATCTCACGCCCTCGCGGCCCTGAAACACGGTCGCCGGCGCCGGCTCAACTTGCTTGGCGCCCGGTGCGGGCTTCTTCCGGCTCTCGGCCACGCTCCCTTCGCTCGTAATGCCGACAAAGCAGGTTTTCGTTCGGCTGCTCGGGCGACCAGTTCTTCGAGCGATAAACTTCCGGCATGCGTTCGATCAACTTGCGATTGTGCTCGCTGTCCCAGGGCTCGTCGAGATGAAACTCCTTATAGAGCGGCATGTGCTCGATGAACGGCAAGACGTGCACGCGCCAACTCAGCAGCGGCTTGCCGTCGTCGCTGTAGCTGGCCGAAGCGGGAAAGCTGGCGTGAACGTCGTGATAATTGAACATCGCCAGGCCAATCTGCTTCATGTTATTGGCAACCCGCTCCTTCCGAGCAGTCGCTTGCGCCGCCAGCAAGCTGCTTTTCAAGAGATCCGCCAACGGCCCGCGCAATGCGTCTTGCGCGTCGAGCGAAAACAGCAAGCGGTCGTCTTTCACGGTCGGCGCCAGGCGGCCGGAAAGTTCTTTCAACTGGGGAACGGTCTCTGTAATTCGAGCGTCGTGCGCAAACAACTGCAGCACGGCCAGCCACTTGTCGCGCAGCGCCACGGCCGCATCACGGTCTTGCGATTGAACGACCAGCTTCAATCCGGCCTGCGGCCCCCAATCGAGTCCGATGGCCGCCCACATCGCGCCACGGGTCAGCACCTTGGTCGATCCGCCGCCGACCGCGGCGGGCAGCGTCGGCATGAGCTCTTCGATCACGCGGCGGTTGTCGGCCGTCGGCAACAACAACACCTGCGCCGCCGTGTCGCCTGCGGCTGTAAACGCTCTCGCGATCTCGGGCCTGGCCGCCGGCGACTGAGACTTAACCCGCTGCAGCGATCGCTTACTGCCGGCAAATACCGCCTTGCCGACGCGTTCGATCGCTTCCACGTGCAATTCGCCATGCCAATGCTCCAAGCTAGTCGTGTCGGCGCCGGGCGGCGTTGGAAACACAAGAAACGGCGGTTGCGGCAAATCGGCCAGGCTGACCACCACGTAAACGTCCTTGACATCCGAGTCGAGCAGGTGTTTCGCCATCGGCCGAAAGTGCTCGACCACGGGAGCCAAGATCCGTTCGCCCCCCGGCGTCAGTTCGGCCGCTTGTTTCAGCAGTTGATCAAGGTCTACGCGGGACAAGTCGACGTGCGCCACGCCAATCGTTTGTTCATCGACGAACGCGGCAATCGCGTTGGCCCGAGCCTGCGCTTCCGACCGAGTTTGCTCGCACCGTCCCGTTGACCGCCGCTAGGAGCAAACCCAGCAGGCCAAGAATTGTACATTTCATCAGACATCTCCTGCGTGACGTTGTGTTTGAAGCCGATGGCTGTCTTGAATGCCTTCCTTTGTTCTTTGCGACGAGGCGTTGCATCGCCCCAGGCAGCAGGCATCCGCGCTCGTTGCCTCAGTGCGAGAAGCGGATCTCATACCGTTTCCCAAAGTGCCTTGGCGACATGTCGGGCGGCAGCGGCGCTTCGAGCACGGCCGTGTCATCCTCGACGCGATAGATAAAAGACAGGCCCGTCAGCGGATCATTAGGCACTGGGACCGCTACGATATCTTCCAGCCTCGTCGGCGCCTGCCCCTTGTGATGCGAAGCAAAGAGTCGCAGGGCCTCGATCGTTCGCAACATGGCGAACGCGCGTTCGTTGTGCGCCGAAGCGTTTGCCAACGGCCCGGTCGCGGGACCAAGAACGGTGAACAACGGGAGGATTTCCTTTTCACGTGCAGCGGATGCGACCTCCTGATAGTTGTCAAAGCCGGCTCTGGCTTCCCAGTAGGGCAAGCCGAGCCATTTGAATACGTCGTCACGAGATTCGTCGTAGATCTGCAGTGAATACAGCACTACGACCTGCGCCACCGGCATGGCCGCGACTTCTTCCGGAGAACGGCCCGCCGCGACCAGGCTGCGTTTTGCGTCGGGATAACGCTGCACTGCCCGCGCCGCCAGCGTTACCTTAGAGTGATCCTTCCAAGCAGCGTCGTTCCATTGCGCGACGTCAGCTGTCAACTTGTCGAGCAGCCGGTTCCAGAATTCCGGTCCGTGCTGCTCGGACTCGATGTTTTGCAATTCGGGGTACATCAAGTAGATCAGACCGTACTCCTCCTCGCGGCTGATCCGTAGATCAATGAATGGACGAGGCAGCGACGACAAAGACCAGTACAGATTCGGCGCTGCCGGCTGCTGAACCAGTTCTTCGACTTCCTCATTCATCAGCCCGCTGATCGCCATTCCTACCAGGGCGTGAATGAACGTCTCGCCGCAAGCGACGTGGCGGGCCAAGGCGTAGCCGGTCTTCAGCGTGGCGATGGCGCCTTCGAGATCGCCCTCGGCGATCTGGAGCCGCGTCTTGAGCTTGAGCAGCCGCGCGTAGCTGCGGCATTCCTGGATATCGTTGAGACGCATGGCGATCGGATTGCGCTCGCGATACGGCAGTTCCCAGTCGCAATCGTCGCGACGAGCCGCAAATTCCAGATCGTCGAAGACCTGGCGCCAACGCTGAACGACGGCGCGAGCCTCCTCGCGAGGAAGCTCCTCAAGCGGCAGATCATTGTCATTCCATTGCGATTCCTTCTCGCGTTCCTCCCTGAATTCCGGCCCGCCGCGAAACGTCAATGCGATCTTGTTGTACCACAGCGCCGCATTGCCAGGCCGACGATCGAGCAACTCCGGCAACAGTTTGTACTTGAGCGCCGGTCGCGGTTCAGCCGCTGGATGCAACGTCAGCCGCCGCGTCGGCGGTCCGTCCTCCGGCTGCTGATGCATGGGATTCTGCGCCTTTGCCCGTGCGACGTTCCCAGGCGCCATTGCCAGACCTGAGCCCAACAAGACGAACACAAAAAAGCGAACACAAGCCCGGTTCATGTGAGGTGCTCCTCCTGAGAAATGAGCCAAACAGGAAATAATTCTCAACAGGCAAAGCGCTGCTTTCGCCGGCATCTGGCAACAGCAACGCAGCCGCGATTCGTCACTGCAGAAGGCTGTCTCGCAGCTCGCGGTAACTCGCCGGCGCTTCGACGCTGGCGGGCGCCGGAGTCGGAGCGGCATCCATCCAGGAATCAATTCCCAACGCCAGCGCCCGGTCGCGCAAACGCAGGTAGGAATCGTCGGCGACCGGCCGTCGCTTCGACGTCTGGATAGGAGCCGTGTCTTCTGCAAAACAATCCGCCTGCTCTCGAGCGCCTGCCGTCTCAACAACCGTTCGCGGAACTTCAATCGGCACGCGGACAATGCGTTCGATCATTTGCGGCTCCGGCCGGTTGAGCAGCGCAACCAGCAACGCGGCGGCCACCGCCGTCATCGCAGAAAATGCAACGGGCCAGCCCCAACGAGCCCGAGGCGATCCGACGACATCCACCTGATGGCTCTGATCAACCGCAAGCTCGCATTCCTGGCTCGACTGCTGCACGGCTGCTTGTCCGGCCAGATACATCAACCGGTCGCGGTCGAGCTGCGCGCGCGCGGCGCCAGCGAGCATAAAGCCTGTTCGAATTCGGAACGCGGAATGCGGAATGCGGCGCCGTCGTCGTTCCGTGCTCCTTCTATCTCGTTCCGACTTCCGACTTCCGACTTCCGACTTCCCTTCATCTCTTCAGACATTCCGCTCCCAACCTTTCTCTTAGCGCGGCCAGGCCCGCTTCGTATCGCCGATGGGCGGTGCTCGATGACGTGCCGGTCAACTCCGCAATGTCTTCAAACGCCAAACCGCCCCACAGCCTCGCCACAATGGTTTCTCGCTGATCTTCGGGCAATTCCTGCAAAGCTCGCGTCGCCGCCAGCGCGTTGAGCCGGTCCCCGCTCGGCGGAACGAACCAGACGTCTTCGCGAAAAGCCGCCTGCGATTCATGCTTTCGCCGTCGGCCCGCCGCTCGCGCTGCGCTGATGGCGCCGTTGCGGACCACGCGGTACAACCAGGGAACGATGCGATCGGGAGTTCGCGGCTGTCGCATCAACTGCACCAGCGCATCCTGCACCACGTCTTCCGGCGTATCGCACCAGCCGCGCGCGTAGAGCGTCAACGCGTCGCCGTGCTCATCCAAGAGCCGTCCCAGAAGTTCCGGACCAATCCCGTCCATCGCCTTGCGTCTGTTGCAGCTTGCGGCTTGCCTTTACCCCTATGACGCCCGCCGCGCTCGATTATCCCACGGCGAGGACAAAAAAGAGACAGCCGGCGGCGGATTGGCGCCCGCCGTGCGTGATACTGTGCCGCAGGCGTGCGGCGAATTGAGATGCGGCAACGCCTCAGCGTTGCGATTGGCGGGCGTCCCAGGTCTCGGTCCAGAGACAGCCAGCCCAAGAGAAGCCGACTCCATAGCCGACCAGCAGCGACCGATGGCCCGCCTGCAGCCTGCCAGACGCTCGCAGATCATGAATCACGATCGGCAGCGTCGAGGAGACCGTGTTGCCGCAATTTTGCATGGCCAGCGGCAGTTTCTGGCTGTCGACCCCCAACCGCTGGCGCAGGCGGCCGAGCATGAGTTCGGTAGCCTGGTGCATCAAATAGTGGTTCACGTCGCCGGGCGCGAGCTGAGCGGCATTCAGCAAGCGTTCGATCATGGGGGGGATGCGATCGAGCGTCAGCTCCACCAGCGCCGGCCCGTCCATGTACAGAGGACTGGGCCAACGGCGCCGCTTGCTCGGTTGGATGGCATCGGCTTCCGGCCGGGCGCCCCCTTGGTCATCAGCAGCGTATTGCCGGCGCTGCCGTCCGTGCCGAATTCGAATGCGCTGAGCGACGGCTCGTCCGCTGCTTCGATCAACGTGGCCGCGGCTGCGTCGCCGAAGATGGTTCGCAAGGAGCGGTCTTCGGGATGAATGTACTTGGAATAGGTCTCCGCCGTCAGAAACAACACGCGTCGCGCGGCGCCGGCGCGGATCAGGCCCTCGGCCAGCGAGAGGCCATAGACAAAGCCGGAACATCCCAGGTTGAAGTCCAGGGCGCCAATCGTGGTCGGCAAACCGAGCCGGTCCTGCAGCAGGCAAGCCGTGGTCGGCAGCGGATAGTCGGGCGTTTGCGTGCAGAGCAGCAGGAAATCGATCGAACTGCGGTCGATCTGATGCTGGGTGAACAGCTTTTCGGCCGCGGCCACCGCCAGATCCGAGGCGCATTCGTCAGACCGAGCAACGTGGCGGGCCAGCACGCCCGTCTTCTCAGCAATCAGAGGCAGATCCCACTTGGGAAACTGGGCCTGCAAATCCTCGTTCGTCTCGATGGCCGCCGGCAGGTGTACCGTAATCGGGCCGATGGCCGCGTGCTTCACCGTCTGTTCCTCCACCACTCCACTAGCTTGCCGCAAACTACGATGAGCCAAAGCGTTAAAGCTACCACAGCGCCGCGCACCCGGTCAATCGCTCCTGCAGCGAGCTGGCCGTAAGCGGCAAGCACGGCCAAATTCCGCGGCTTCCGAAAACGAAGCAGCAAAAACAGAACCGCTGACTTCCACCGATTCGCGCTGACGAGTGAAGATCAGTGCTTCCCGGCTGCCGTTTGACCAGCCCATGGCTCTTGCCGGCGGGGGCCGATCTTGGGTTACCAGCCGATCTGGCGACGACGGGTCGTCGGCGGCTGAATTATGGTTTTCGGCAACTCCCGATGTAAACGGGAAATTTGCCCCGGCCTGCGGTGCTGTCCGTCAAGAATGGACGGCGCTTTGCGAGTCGCCGTCGGCCCCTCGGCCGCGATCAAGCCGTGGACCGGCCTGGTCGTCGTGTCGGAAGCGGGGGAAGGGTCCGAGGCCTGTTGGGCCCAGGCCTTGTTTGTCGCAACCAGCAGCAACGTAAAAACCAGAATTCTCGACACAGGCGGGCATCCCTCGTGATGGAATTTCGCGGCCTAGATGGAGCTAGGAAAGTAGCGGATTAAGCGAGTCGAGCATCGCGCGACCGCTTCCGGTTGGGCAAGCGAACCGAGCGGCTATCGAGAAGCCTACCATCTAATTCGGCGCCCGACCCGGCCGATCGAGTAAATCTCGCAAGTAGTCGCCATAACCGTTCTTCAGCGGTCGGGCCAGCGCCTCGAGTCGCTCGGCGTCGATGAAGCCTTTCAAGTAGGCGACTTCCTCCACGCAGGCAATCTTCAGTCCCTGCCGCTGCTCGATCGTCTCGATGAAATTCGAAGCTTGCAGCAACGATTCGTGGGTGCCCGTGTCGAGCCAGGCAAAACCGCGGCTAAAGACTTCCACGTGCAACTGCCCGCGTACCAGGTACTCGAGATTGACGTCGGTGATCTCCAACTCGCCGCGCAGCGAGGGTTTGAGTTTTGCGGCGATGTCGAGCACTTGATTGTCGTAAAAGTAGAGCCCCGTGACGGCATACGGCGACTTGGGCCGGATCGGCTTTTCCTCCAGAGACAAGGCCTGGCCCTCGGCGTCGAGTTCGACCACGCCGTAACGCTGCGGATCCTTAACGGCATAGGCGAACACCGTGGCGCCGGTCGGCTGGCCGGCCGCTTGGGCCAGCATGCGTTGGAATCCCTGGCCGTAGAATAAGTTGTCGCCCAGGACCAAGGCCACGCGGTCCTGGCCCACGAACCCCCGGCCGATGACAAAGGCCTGCGCCAGACCGCCCGGCTGCGGTTGCACGGCATAACGAATGGAGATGCCGAGCCAACTGCCGTCGCCCAACAACCGCTCGAAATTGCCGACGTCGGCCGGCGTCGTAATCAGCAGGATATCGCGAATGCCGGCCAGCATTAAGGTCGACAGCGGATAATAGATCATCGGCTTGTCGTAGATGGGCAACAATTGCTTACTGACGGCCCGAGTGATCGGGTACAGCCGCGTGCCCGATCCGCCGGCCAGAATGATGCCTTTGTGGTAGTGAGACATGGAAGAAACTCGGAATTTGGAATGTGGAATTCGGAACGACGAGAGTGCTGCCGGCAAGGAAATGGGCTTCTCGCCGAATTCCGCATGCCGCATCCCGAATTTCGGATTTGAAGTTGGGCAGGTTCTCTTTTCTAACGGTTGCTCGGCGTGCCCGCCGTCCCCAACCTCTCTCGCGCGTAAACTCCGCTGGCAACGCGATCGATCCAAACAGGGTTATCGAGATACCAGCGTACGGTGATCTCGAGCCCTGAGGCAAAATCCTTTGCGGGCCGCCAGCCTAACTCGTTGCGGATCTTCGTCGCGTCGATGGCATAACGACGGTCGTGCCCCGGTCGATCGGCGACAAAAGATATCAAGTTCGTACAAGGCGCATGCGGCAAGCCGGGCGCAGCCGATCGACCGTCGCGCAGATCGACTTGACCACGTTCAGATTCGCCTGCTCGCAGTTTCCGCCAATATTGTAGACCTCTCCGACTCTGCCGCGAGCCAGTACGGTGCGAATGGCGCGGCAATGGTCTTCCACGAACAACCAATCGCGCACCTGCTGACCGTCGCCGTAAACCGGCAGCGGCTTGGCCTCCAGCGCGTTGAGGATCATCAGCGGGAGCAACTTTTCAGGGAATTGATAGGGGCCGTAATTGTTGGAACAGTTCGTCGTCAGCACGGGCAGGCCGTACGTATGGTGATAGGCCCGCACAAAATGGTCGGAGGCGGCTTTCGAAGCCGCATAAGGCGAGTTCGGCGCATAGCGACTCTGCTCCGTGAATGCGCCGGTCGCACCGAGTGAACCGTAGACCTCGTCCGTCGAAACGTGCAGGAAGCGGAACGCGTTCCGCTCGGACTCGGGCAGTCCGCTCCAATACGCGCGGACCGCGGCCAGCAGTTCGCAAACGCCCAGCACGTTGGTGTGAACAAACTCTGCCGGAGCGTCGATGGAACGGTCGACGTGCGACTCGGCGGCGAAATTGACGAGGGCCCAAGGCCGGTATTGCTCCAGCAACCGGCTGACAAGGCGACGGTCGCCGATGTCTCCTTCGACGAACACGTGGCTCGGACTGTCCGCCACCGGCGCGAGGGAATCGAGATTGCCTGCGTAAGTCAATTTATCCAGATTAACGAGAGTCCCAGGCTCTTCCGCCAACCACTGCCGAACGAAGCAACTGCCGATAAAGCCTGCGCCGCCCGTGACCAGAATTGTCTTCATGCCGGAAATGCGTTCACCTCTTTGCCTTCGGCACGCTTGCACGCCGCGGACGGTTGTTGAACGAACATCATACTGTAAACCGGCTCCAAGACCAGCTTGAGGCGACCGCCTCGCAGATTTCACGATTGCTGAACACGATTTGCATCAGGTTCAGGCGCTGCGCTTGCCGAAGTTGAGTAAATCACTCCATGCTCATGCGTCCCGCTTTTAGGTATAGATCGCCCGAGGAGCGCTATGTTGCCCTTGGTTCGTCAGTGTCGCAGGTTCTACCTCGACTACTTTTCCCAGCCCGCGAGCGACCGAGTCCTGTATCGGGCAGTGCGCAAACGGCCGGCTCAAAAGATTTTGGAGTTGGGAATCGGCGCCGGTCAGCGGACGTTGCGGATGCTGGAAATTGCCGCTGCCGGCCGACCGGATTCCCAGATCTCATACGCCGGAATCGATCTGTTTGAGGCGCGCAGCAAAACGGACGGTCCGGGGCTCTCGCTGAAAGCGGCTTATCAGCAACTACGGGCCAGCGGCGCGAAGGTCAGGCTCGTGCCGGGTGACCCTCTTTCCGCCTTGGCGCGGATGGCGAACGAAATTGGCGCCGTTGATCTGATCGTCATCTCGGCCGATCAGGACCGCGATTCCCTCGCTCGATCCTGGTTCTACTTTCCTCGAATGCTGCACGCCGCCACGCGTGTGTTCCTGGAAGAGCGCAAACGACCGGCGGCCCGCCTCAGCTTTCCGAGTTATCTCGAGCCCAAATCAACGAGCGCGTCGCTTTGACCGCCCCTCGGCGTGCCGCGGCCTAGACAAGTAATCACTTACCAGCGGGGGGTAGCAACTCATCCCCTGCATCCCCTGCATCTTCACATGCCTCGCTTGGGCGGCCTAGAAGCGCGAAATATCGCACTTCCTGTTGCATTCACTGCGACCTATTGCGCCCACTTATGAAGTGCCGGCGTCGGCGGGCTCAATTGGTTCCACGACACGGCATAAGTCTTGCGCGGTCGTTTTTGCGAATGAACCTGGCGCCCCCAACGACGTCTAATGAGACGTCGACGGGCGTTAAGGCGAAAAAATGCCTCGGACGGCTGCCAACAATGTCCGGCTTCCGACGAACAATGTCCGGAATCGCGCAGCCATTCGCTGTCGGCGCATCGCGGCGATTGGTCCCGGCGTGTATGATAAACGAAACTGTGCAATCAGTGGCCCTCCGCTGCGGCGGGGCTGGATCCATGGCGCTCCCCCAACGCAAGCACCTACAGCTCTCACCCGACGACGTCACGCTTGACGCGCCGGCGGTCGCGTTGGCGGCCGCCGATCCGCAGGACTCGCGGTCTTCGTCGCAGCCGGCTGCGCGGTGCGCCAAAGTTGAACTGGTCGAGGGGAGCACGGGGGGCCTGGCAACGCAGACCGAGAGTCTGCTGCGTGCGCAGTTTGCGGGCCGCCTCGCTGGTGCTGTTTCTTGGCTCCAGCGCTTTTCTGATCGAGCGCTTGCTCAACGGCGGTCGCTACGTCATCAAAGATCCGCTGCTGCAGTCCGGTTCGAAGCTGGTGCTCTGGTTCCACGTGTTTCACGTGGCCATGCTCGCCATGACCACGGTCGTGCTCTGGGGACGCTGCCACCGCTTTTCGCTGCGGCAGTTGCGGCTGGCGGAGTTGGCCATCTTCGGCTGGACTGGGCTGTTTTTGCTTCGAGTCCAGCATTTCGGCACGCTGTATTGCGTCAACGAACAACATCATATTCCCAACCCCGTGGGCATGTGGTTTGCGCTGATCTTCACCTACGCGATCTTTATTCCCAACACGTGGCGGCGGGCGGCCGTTGTGATCGGCGTGCTGTCTGCGGCGCCGGTGATCTGGGCGATTGTTGAGATGGCTAGTTTTCCCGGCATTACCTCCTGCCCGAACGCCGCGGAACACATGCGAACATTCTTGCTGATGATGCTGTTGGGGTTCGGTACGAGCGTCTACGGCACGCACATGATCGGCTCGTTGCGTCGCGAGGCGTACGAGGCCCGACAGATGGGACAGTACCACCTGCGGCGGTTGATCGGCGCCGGCGGCATGGGCGAGGTCTACCTTGCCGAACATCAGTTGCTCAAACGCCCCTGCGCCATCAAGGTGATCCGGCCCGGCAAAGCCGACGATCCGAAAGTTCTGGCGAGGTTCGAACGCGAGGTGCGCGCCACCGCCGGACTGTCGCACTGGAACACGGTCGAGATCTTCGACTACGGCCGAACTGAGGACGGCACGTTCTACTACGTGATGGAATACCTGCCGGGCTTCAGCTTGTCCGAACTGGTGGAACGGTACGGTCCGTTGCCGGCGGCCCGCGTGATCTACCTGCTGCGGCAGACGTGCGATGCCCTGCGTGAAGCCCACGCGGCCGGCCTGATTCATCGCGACATCAAGCCGGGCAATATCTTCGCCGCGCAACGCGGCGGGATCTACGACGTGGCGAAACTGCTCGATTTCGGCCTGGCCAAGCCGCTGATTTCGAGCGATCCGATTCAATTGACGCAAGACGGCGCCATCACCGGCTCACCATTGTATATGTCCCCCGAACAAGCCCTGGGCGAGAACGAGGCCGACGCCCGCGGAGATATCTATTCCTTGGGGGCGGTTGCCTATTACCTGCTAACCGGCCGGCCCCCATTCGATGGCGATAAGCCAATGCGAGTGCTGCTGGCCCACGCACACGACGAAGTCGTCATGCCTTCGCAAATCCGCTCCGACATACCCGACGATTTGGAGCAGGTGGTCATGCGCTGCCTGGCCAAACTGCCCGACGACCGCTACCAGAACGTGGCCGCACTGGGCCAGGCGCTGGGGGATTGCGAAGCCGCCTCCGACTGGAGCCGCGAGCATGCCGCCCGTTGGTGGTACGAGAGCGAGCACGCGCCTGCCTTTGCGGCGGGCTGAAGCTCTTGCCGCGTGACGCGATTCGCTCCAGACGCGCCTCGACGGCAACTCGCCAGCGTCGTTTGCGGCCGCTATAATGTCGGATTACGCTTTCGGCGGATAGCCGGGCCCGGAGGGGCGGCGGCTTGCCCCGCACTGGCACGCCAGCTCCGCCTTTCGGACTCGGGCATGCCGCATGCCTTCCTTATTTATCTTCGACGAGAACGAGAACGATGACGGTAACACCTCCCGCCGCTCCGCGCACGATGTTCGCCAAGATCTGGGACGATCACGTCGTCCTGGCCGAGGAAGGCAAACAAACTATCTTGTACATCGACCGGCACCTGGTCCACGAAGTGACCAGCGCCCAAGCGTTTGAAGGGCTGCGGCTTGCCGGACGCAAGGTTCGCCGGCCCGAACAAACCATGGCCACGCCCGACCACAACGTTCCCACGACCGACCGCACGTTGCCGATCGCCGATCCGATCTCGAAGCAGCAGATTGACACGCTGCGGACGAATTGCCGCGAATTCGGCATTCACTTGTACGATCTGGGCGACCGGAAGCAAGGCGTGGTGCACGTGATCGGTCCCGAGCTCGGCTTCACGCAACCGGGCATGACCATCGTTTGCGGCGACAGCCACACGGCCACGCACGGCGCATTCGGCGCCTTGGCGTTCGGCATCGGCACCAGCGAAGTCGAACACGTGCTGGCCACGCAGACTTTGCTGCAGTACAAGCCGAAGACCATGGAAATCCGCATCGATGGCCACCTGGCGCCGGGCGTGACCGCCAAGGACTTGATCCTGTACGTCATTGGCCGGCTCACCACCGACGGCGGCACCGGCTACTGCATCGAATACACGGGCAGCGCCATCCGCGATCTGAGCATGGAAGAGCGGATGACCGTCTGCAACATGTCGATCGAGGCCGGGGCCCGGGCCGGCATGATCGCTCCGGACGAAAAGACCTTCGAGTACCTGCGCGGCCGCGAGTTCGCTCCGGCCGACTTCGAAGCCGCCGTCGAGCATTGGCGCCAACTGCCGAGCGATCCCGGCGCCCAATACGATCGAGTGGAAATCTTCAACGCGGCCGACATCGTCCCGCAAGTCACTTGGGGAACGAACCCCGGCCAGGTGGCGCCGGTCACCGAAAAGGTCCCTAACCCGACCGAGTTGGCCGACGAAAATGATCGCAAGAGCGCGGCCAGCGCCTTGGAATACATGGGGTTGAAACCCGGCACGCCGCTGACGGCCGTTGACATCGACCGCGTGTTCATCGGTTCGTGCACCAACAGCCGCATCGAGGACCTGCGAGCCGCGGCCGCGGTGGTTCGCGGCCACCACGTGGCCGACCGCGTGCACGCGATGGTGGTGCCGGGCAGCGGCCAGGTCAAGGAACAAGCGGAGCAGGAGGGCTTGGACCGCGTGTTCACGGCGGCCGGCTTTGAATGGCGCGAGGCGGGTTGCAGCATGTGCCTGGGCATGAACCCCGACACGCTCAAGCCGGGCGAGCGCTGTGCGTCGACGAGCAATCGCAACTTCGAAGGCCGTCAGGGCAAAGGCGGGCGCACGCACCTGGTCTCGCCCGCCATGGCCGCCGCCGCCGCGGTGGCCGGGCATTTTGTGGATATCCGCGATTGGAAGTACCAAGTATAAGGAATAGGAATGAGGGGGCGAAATGCCGTTGATCTATCGCGTGATGGCGCGGGATGGCGAGTATCCGATGGTTGGCGACACGAGCAATAGGCTTGGCGTACGCCCCGAAGTTGATATCCCCGTGGATCATCAAGGCGAGGTCGCACCCCAGACGGGCGGCATGTCCGTTGCACCGGAGTGGCGCGTGTTACCCTTTTTCCTGATTCCGAAGCGATTGCGGTCTCTCGTTCCGGCTGCGCACGGAAGTAACATGAATCACTGCTGGAAAATGGGAGCAAGGCCGTTCACCTTGGGAGTGGTAGGTAAAGGGTTAGTTTTGCGTCCAGATCGCGCGACCCATGGCGTTGTGGAACCTGCCGAGTCTATGTCGTTAGCGGATTTTCAAGCTGCGTTGGCAGGGACTCGGGAGCAATGGACCGATGGTGAGCCGCGGATGTCTGTTGAGCAAAAGCAATGATTCAAGCAACCCGCTCCAAGTCAGATCCTCTTTCGCGGTCGATCGCGTTGTTGCGAGAACTGCATCTGCTGTCGGTTCAGGGAAAGGATGAGTCCGAGGCGGCAGACGATATTCGATCTGCTATGGAAGTTGCGTGGCGGAACTTGAGTCCTCAGGAGCGGTCGCGATTGGAAGGACTGTCGGCGGATCTATACTCCAACGGGGAGGATCGTGCGGCGCCCTCCGGCGTTTCCGACGCACTGAGTCGAGCATTCCAATCGGCGATGGAATCCCAGAATTGGGACGCGGCGTTATCCGTTTTAAGGGAGAATGAGTCAAAGCTGCCGCCCGCCGATGTCGCAATCCTTCGGGGAATATGCTGGGATCGACTTGAACAACCGGAAGCGGCGTCGTTGTTCTACGCTGAATCATTGAGAATTAAACCAAGCGACTTCCGATTTGTCATTGCGCACCTTCAGTCGCTCGTGCGTGCCGGAAGCCTGACAGAGGCGCGGGTAAGAGCTCGCGAGATCGCAAGCTCGGCGCAAACTCCCTACGCACTCTTGTTGGCGGCGGACGTTCTCTTCGATTGCGCCATTCGAGAAAGCGAGCGACCGGCAGCCGATGAGTTGCGCAAGTGATTGAAATTGCCCGCCGCGCCAATTTGCCGGCAGACAAGCAGGCGCAGCGTTTGCTGCTCTCCCGGCTGGTTACATCCGCCTATCTTGCCGTAAGTTGGAGCCTCGCATTGCTCGGCGATCCGCAAGGTGCGCGGGCGGCATATCAAACAGCACTTGACTTTTACTTTGAGAATGCGGGTACTGAGGCTCGCAGCAGATCAACGACGTTCGTCCCGGCGCAGCCGGGCGAAACATTCCTTGCGGAAGTTGAACATGCGAAGCAGCTTGTCGATGCGGAACTAGCTGCGTCGCTGACATATGCGTAGTTACCCATTGGTGCAATTGAGAATCTATGAAACCCTTCACTAAGCACACCGGCCTCGTCGTCCCGATGGACCGGCCGAACGTCGATACCGACCAGATCATTCCCAAGCAATTCTTGAAGCGCATCGAGCGGACCGGCTTCGGGGAGTTCCTGTTCTTCGACTGGCGCCAATTGCCCGACGGCTCGCCCAATCCGGACTTCGAACTCAACCGGCCGCAGTACCAGGGCGCGTCGGTTCTGCTGGCCCGCCGCAATTTCGGCTGCGGATCGAGCCGCGAGCACGCCCCTTGGGCCCTGGAGGATTTCGGCTTCCGCGCCCTGATCGCTCCCAGCTTTGCCGATATCTTCTATAACAATTGCTTCAAAAACGGCCTGCTGCCGATCCGGCTCGACGAGGCCCAGGTCAATGACCTGTTCGGCCGTGCCGCCGCCCATCCGGGCTATAAGCTCTCCGTCGATCTGGAAACTAAAACAATCAGCGACGAGCACGGCTTGAAGCTGTCGTTCGAGGTCGACGATTTCCGCCGGCACTGCCTGCTCAATGGGCTGGACGACATTGGTCTGACCTTGCAGCAGGGCGACAAGATCGACGCCTATGAAACCGCTCGCGGCATCGGCTGAGCCGACGACGGCGGAAAAAAATTGCGGCGGGAGAACGGCAAATCTCCCGCCTTTTGGCCGCTGACTTCCGACTTTTCCCCCCGGGTTTCTGCTTGCGGCTTCGCCGCGACTTGACCACAATACGGTCCCTGCCGGTTTTGTGAGTTGAGCCGCACCGACGAGCCTTCCTGGAGAGACCTGCCATGCGTTATTTTTTCGCGGCGACTGCGCTGTTGGCCGCCTGCGCCTTTTCGGGAGCTGCGGACGCTGAGGAAGCATATCAACTTGCCGTCCCCAAGGGGCTGAAGGCGCCCCGGATTCCCAAAGACAACCCACTGACCGCGGCCAAAATCGAACTGGGAAAACAGCTCTATTTCGACCCGCGTTTGTCGAGCGACGACACGATCAGTTGCGCCAGTTGTCACGATCCGAACAAGGGCTGGTCCAACGGCGAGCGATTCGCCACCGGGGTCGGCGGCCAGAAGGGGGGACGCAGTGCTCCGACGATCATTAATTCGGCCTACCAGCATCTGCAGTTCTGGGACGGTCGCGGGAAGAACTGGAAGGACAGGCCTTGGGGCCGATCCAGAACCCGATTGAAATGAACATGACGCTGGAAGAGGTGGTCGCCAAGCTCAAGAAAGTCCCCGGCTATCAGCGCCAATTCCAGAAGGTTTTCGGCACGGACGTCGATTCCGCCGGCATCGCTAAGGCGATCGCCGCCTTCGAGCGGACCGTGCTGTCCGGCGACGCCCCTTACGACCGATATGCCGCGGGCGACAAAACGGCCCTGTCGGCGGCCGCCGCGCGGGGATACAAGCTATTCTTCAATCGCGGGCACTGCAGCGCCTGCCATGCGGGTCATAGCTTCACGGACGGCGCCTTTCACAACATCGGCGTCGGCATGGATGATGAGAAGCCCGACGCGGGCCGCGAAGCGATCAGCAGCCTGCTGGGCGACCGAGGGGCCTTCAAGACGCCGACCTTACGCGAGATCGCCCGCAGCACGCCGTACATGCACGACGGGCGTTTCAAAACGTTGGAAGAAGTGATCGAGTACTACGACAAAGGCGGCGTGCCGAACGACCAGTTGGACGAAGAGATTTATCCGCTGCAGTTGAGCGCACAAGAAAAGTCGGATCTGGCGGCGTTCCTCAAAGAGGGATTGAGCAGCAAGAGTTACCCGACGGTCACGCCGCCGAAACTGCCCGAGTAGCCGCGCCGCAGGCGTTGGATCTCGCACGATGCGGCGAGCGAGTTTGAAGGACAACAAGCCTGGGGCGCAACAAACTTGAGGGACAGGAAACTTGAGGGGCTGCGCGAGCGTTTGAAATTGAAAGCGACGTAGGGATTTCGGAAAGAAAATCGAACTCACCCGAGGAGAAAAGACCGATGAAGATGCATTGGAGACTCAGCCTGGCTTGTGCGGTCGCTCTGTCGCTGGCTGCGACCTTGCCGGCGGCCGAGCCGCAGATCAAGGCGCTGGTCAAGGGACTGAACAACCCCTGCGGCGTGGAAGTGACCAAGAGCGGCGAGATTCTCGTTTCCGATAGCGCCGCGCACAAGGTAATCCGCGTCAACGCCAAAGACGGCAAGACTTCCGACCTCATCACCGGTTTTCCTGAAGACATCTACGGCAAGGGACCGAAGTTCGCTATCGGCCCGCTAGGCCTGGCTCTGCTCGACGATCACACGTTGGTGGTCGGCGGCGGCGGCTTGCCCGACGGCCAGGAACTGGTGCGGGTCTACACGATCCCGGCGCCCGGCAAGTCGATCTCGCACGACGACATGAAGCAGAAGCTGGGCCCGATCACGCCCGGTGAAGATTCGCAAAAGGGCGAAGGCAACTTCTACGGCGTGGCCGTCGGCAAGCACGGCGCGTACATCACCTCCAACGGCGACGACACCAAGGGCTGGGTGCTCAAGGCGGCGCTGGAAGACGGCAAGCTCGGCGCTCTCAAGCCGTTCATCGCCACCAAGGTCGCCACCAACGTCGACGCGCCGGTGGGAATTACCATCGACAAGCAAGGCCATCTGGTCGTCGGTCAGATGGGCGAAGTCGCCGGCAAGGGCAAGGACAGTTTGCTGACCTACTACAACGGCGCCGGCAAGCTGCAGGCCAGCGCCGAAGCCGGCTTGTACGACGTTGCTGCGCTGGCTTACAGCCCCAAGTCGGGCAAGCTTTACGCCGTCGATTTCGCCTGGGAAAAGACCAGCGAAGGCGGACTGTTCCGGCTTGATACCGAAGGTCAAGGCGACAACCTTTCGGTCAAGGCCGTCAAGATCGCCTCGCTCGACAAGCCCACTGACCTGGCCTTTGGCGCCGACGGCACGCTCTACGTCACCGTGTTCGGTACGGCGAAGGAAGGCTCCGACGAGAAGCCGGGCGCACTGCTCGAGATCAAGGGCGATCTCTAGTTCACAGCCCGTAGGCCACAGTGCCGCGGAATCTGTGAAGATTCCGGGCGCTGCAGTCGATTTCCAGCGGCTCCCGCATAAAATGCGGGAGCCGCTTTTTTATATCAGCTTTCGGAGAGTTCTCCATGACCGCTTCCCGCCGAGCCCGGATCGAAGCCATGCTGGCCGACGACCCGCAAGATTCATTTCTGCGGTACAGCCTGGCGATGGAGCTCGGCAAAGAGGGAGAGCACGACCGCAGCCTGGAACTGCTTGCCGGGCTGCAAGCGGACGAGCCGGCTTACGTACCGGCGTTCTTCATGGCCGGACAGCAACTCGCCCAACTCAACCGTATCAACGAGGCCCGCGCCGTATTGCGCGACGGCATCGAGAAAGCCCGCCAGACCGGCGACGCCCACGCCGCCGGCGAAATGAGCGAGTTCCTGGCCAGCTTGGGCAGCCGCGGGGAATAGGCACCTCGCTAACTGCGGCACAAGAGAGTTTTGCCGACACGTTACCGTCGCGATTGCCAGACGGTTGGATCTCGTGCCCCGTGGAGCACGGCGAGCACCTCTATGCGGTCATTGAATACCACATAGTACACGAGGTAACGAAGTTTCTTTGTGCGGACTACGCGCATGTCCTGCCAGACGCAGCCATACATCTCCGGCGAAGCTTCAACCCGCTGAAACGCGTCTGCCACCGCGCCCAAGAAGTGCGTTCCAAGACCGGGGCGAGCGTCCTGCAGAACGTCGTATGCCCTGCGCAAATCGGCTTCCGCTTCTGCCGCCACGATCAGCGGCAGGCTCATGAGCCATTTTCAAGCGAAGAAAGTACATCTCGCCATGGCTTGCCAGCGGCCGAACCCGATTGGCTGAGTGAACGCCGACGGGCCAATTCCGCCAAATGCCACTCGGGGACCTCGGAAGGCTCGACCTGATCTGGCAAGGTGTCCCAGATCTCCTCGATCAAGCGCAGACGCTCATCAACGGAGAGCTGGCGGATGCCTAGTTTTTCGATATCCAATGTCACGTCGGGAGTGCTCTCTAGGTGTCGCTGTGATTTCCACGGCCTAAACAATGATACCACCCAGCGAGAGGATGGAACAGAAGCGAACGCAATTGCCGCCGGCGACGAGGTTTCCGATGAAGGCCGCCGGCCGGCGCAAACCAGGCGGAGGAATAAGAACGCACGTCTGCGGCATGCCATATGAAGCCCGCAGCGGCGTACGCATTGCGCTGGCATCAAGCGCCCGCTCGCGCTATCTGCGTGATTTGTCTTCCGGTTTCGCGGGAACGGACTCGGAAGGACCAGCTTCCACCGTATCGGGCGCGTCGCCCGGCTTCAGCCGACCTCGACGGGCCTGTGCCGCCTTGAGCCGCAACTCGGTGATGTGCAGTGCCGCCCTGGCTTCTTGAATGGAGGCGTCCGCTTGCTCAACACGGGCTTTCCCCGCAGGCAATGCGGCCTGAGCGGTTCGTAGAGCCGCTTGGGCCGCGAGCATTTTTCCTTCCTTTTCGTCCACGAGTTTCATATCAACGGCCTTTTGCACCAATGCGAGATCCTTCAAACGCTCGTAGACTTTGGTGCAGAATGACAGGTTGGACTCGGCCTCTTCGGCTTCTGCTTCCATCTGTTTCAGTTGCCCCCGGGCTGCCGCCGCATTGGCCTCGGCAATCGTGACGTGCGAAGTCGCCCGTTTGACTTCTTCCTCGGCTTCCGCTACCTCAGCATCGGCGGCGGCTTGCAATTCGGCTCGCTGGCGAGCCAGGCCTTCGAGATTGAGCTTGGCTCGCCTGAGTTGGAATTCTGCCTGGCGATGCTCTCTCTCTTTGTCCCCCAAGACACTTTCTTCGATCGCTCTTTGCTTGTGAAGTTTTCGCACACGATCCAGCTCTTTTTCAACAGCGGCATGCTCCGTTTCAGCGGATTCCAGTTCAAGCTGCGCAAGCTGTTCACGCGTATTGAAATCAAACGAATCCTCGGCGCTGCGCCGGGCCTCGCTGTTCGCTTCATCTTTTGTCGCGCCGCGAGGCTCAGGCGACGAGTCCTCCAGAGACGGGCGATACGGTGGAACGCTCGCACCCGGGATTCGTTGGTATTCAATGACGGGCCTCGTGACCGTTTTGACCTCGCCGTTGATCTCCACTTGTTCCTGAACGTAACGCACCACGCGAGTTTCCGATCCCGCAGGCAGCGGCGAGTTGGCATCTGGAACGGTCTCTTGCGGCCCTTGATTGCTGAGTGACGGCGGCCATCGCGCAGGCGCCCCAGGCAAGGCGGAACGCTTCATATTCATCAATTTGTCGACGCGCAAGTCGACGATCGCGTCCTTGTGTTTCTCGCGTTGCGCGACGGCCTGTTCGATCTCGGCCAGACGGCGACGGAGTTCTTTCAGTTCCGCCTGCCGCAGGCGCTGACGTGCGTCGAAGCTTTCTTCGACCAATTGGCGGAGTTTGTTGCGAAACGTCTGCTGGTTGTCGCCTTGTGCGCCGGAACCGGCTTTCGAACGTCGTTTGAGAAACTCGACAGCGGCGTTGATCGCCTGCTGTTCGGCGTTTCGGTACTTATCGTGCGCCGAGTCGATCGGCAGTTGGATTGATGGCTCTTGGGCCTCAGCAAGCCGGATTGCGGCGGCGCACGCAACGGCCAGGGCGAAAGCGGAAATGGCGGTGGTTCGCTTCACGGCTGGTTCTCCTTGAGGATCGTGGGCGGAAGGGGCTCGAAAGCTTTCGCTTCGAGAGCCTCTATGTCGCGTTGCAGTTGTTCGAATGACACGTTCAGCGAATCGTTCCAGAGGTCGTCGAAATCCTCGAATCGCCACCGCTCGACGTCGGTCGAAAGGCGGGCGATTGAAGGCTCGATCTGGTCTTCCCAAACAAGGGCGTTTTCCGTCTTGCCGGCCGGTGCGTTGGGCGCGTCAACACGGACCGGGGGGCTAACGGCCCCCGCTCGCCTGGGAGTCTCCTGGCGCGGCGAACTTGCTTGCCATGCCCTGACCGCGATTCCACCCCCAACGAACAGCAGGATCATCGCGACGCCCAACGCCGGGGAATAGGACCTCCGGCGATGGTCTCGCTCGATGAGAGCATCGGGCAGAGCAATCCTCGCCGGCTGCTGCACGTGGGCCAGGCATTGTTCCAACAACTCCGCCACTTCGCCGGCTGAATCGAAGCGCTGGTCGGGCGCCTTAGCCAGCAGCCGTTCGATCAGCCGCCACAGCCAAAGCGGAACTGCCGGGTTCAACTCGCGCAGGTCGCGAGGCTCGCTGTCGCAGATTTTTCGCAGCACGCCGTACGATGTTTCCGCCCGAAAGGGCGAGCGGCAGGTGCAGGCGGCGTACAGCAGACAGCCCAAGCTGAACAAGTCGGCGCGATGATCGAGCGGTTCGCCGCGGGCCTGCTCGGGCGACATGTATTGCGGCGTGCCGGCAATCACGCCGGAGCGAGTCAGGCTCGCGTCGTCCATGGCTCGGGCCAGGCCGAAGTCGGTGATCTTGACCCGCTCGACTCCTTCTTCCAACAGAATATTGGCCGGCTTGATGTCGCGGTGTACCAGCCCTTGAGCGTGCGCGGCCGCCAGGCCTGCGGCCACTTGCCGGCCGACGCGCAGCACCTCTTCCAGCGCCAGCGGACCGCTGGTTCGCAACCGGTTCTCCAACGACGGCCCGCGCGCGTACGGCATCACCAGGTACGGCAAGCCGTGGGTCTCGGCGACGGCGTGGATGGCCATCACGTTGTCGTGCATGACTGCCGCCGCAGCCTGCGCCTCGCGAGAGAAACGACGCCGGGCCGCGGCGCTGTCCGCCAGCCGCGGCGAGAGCAATTTGATCGCCACGTTGCGGCTCAGACCGGCATCGAACCCTTTCAGTACCACCCCGTTGCCGCCTGAGCCGATAATGCCCGCTACTTCGTAGTTTCCCACGCGGCCCAGCATTCGCGGATCGTCGGTCGGATTCAAAAACGGCTTGATCGCTGCCAAGAGCGAAGGCCCATCGCCTGGCGCAGCAGTTACCTGCGGCCAAGGGGGTATGCCTTCGGCTGAAGCCCCCTCCCCACGGCCCTCCCCAAAAGGGAGAGGGTGTTCGCCCGGCGCCAGGCAATCGTGCGCCTCCTGCCACCAGCTCTCCGCGGCCGCCCGGGCTTCGAGCTCCCTGCGGCAAACTGCGCAGGCGCCAAGATGATCTTCGAAAGCGGCCGCATCTACCGCGCTGAGCCGATTATCGAGAAACCTCTCGATCGTTTCAGCGTTGCGAGGTTTCTGGTTACAAGGCGCTTGATTTTGCTGCACGTCCATCGCGTTATTCCGTATCGTGCCACTGGAGAACGATCTGCCGCAACCGCCGCATCACGCGACTGCGAGCGGCGTAGATGGCGCCCGGCTCCTTGTTTAACGCGGCGGCCGCTTCGGCGACCTCCCGGCCTTCGACCGCCGTCAGCCAGAAAGCGTCCCACGTTGACGGCTCAAACTCGCTCCGTACCCTCCGGGCCGCCCATTGAAAGACTTCGCGCCGAGATTCCACCAATAGCATCTGCGATTCCGCGGAATCCGCCGCACATTCGGCCAGGAGTTCGCGCTCGGCTGTGTCGCCAGAGGCCCGATCGGTCGCCCGGCGCGAGAGGGCGTTGACAATCGCATTGCGGGCAATCGTCGTCAGCCAGGTGCGGAACCGGCCCCGCTCTGAGTCAGGCTGCCAGCGCTCCACCGCCCGCGCCACCGAGCCGAACACCTGCTGCGCCACATCTTCCGCATCGGCGTGCTGCAGCCCCTTGGCCAGCGCCAATCGCTGCACCAACGGCCCGTAATCTCCAGAAACTCGCCCCACGCCTGCTGATCGCGACGGTCCTTCAACCGCACTATCAGGCTCAGACGCGTTTCCGGCGACTCGGTCATATCCAGCGGCTCCTGCTCACCTTATTACACACCGAAGTCGACGGAATCTGACAGCAAATTCCGGCCAACGATTTTGCCACAGCAGCCGAAGAGCGTGAAGCGCCTGCCGAGGCGGCACGAGCCTGAGATGTAGCGGAATCGGTGACGATTCCGGGGAGCCGCGTTTGCGTACTTAGCCGCCTGGCACGATAAGCCTCGTGAGAGGCACGAAACTCTCACGCTTTTCCGCTACAGCATCGTGCTGAAAAATTGCGGGCTGCGATTTCGCTGATCACGTTGTTCTTGCTCTCAACCTTAACGCACTGGCCGAGGATGGCGCTGCTCCCCAACCGCCTTTTCGGCCACAATTATCAATCTCCCTTACCATCAACCGCCGAAAGCCCAAGCGCCTTGTCCAAGAACAGCATCTCGACGGCGGTCAGGTAATCGCGATTGTCTTTCTTGCGGAAGCCGTGCCCTTCGTTGTCGGCGTAGACGGTCCAGACCTGGCGGCCGTTAGCTCGCACCTTGGCGACGATCTGCTCGGCCTCGGAAAACGGCACGCGCAGGATCGTTGCGGCCGTGGGCCACCAGCAAGTGCCGAGCGGATCTTGTCGGCCTGGGCGGAAGGATTGATCCGCTCGAAAACGGCCCGCATCTCCGGCTTCCGCTCGTCGCCGTACTCGGCCCGGCGCAAGTCCTGCCGGTAGGGGCTGGTGTTTTCCAGAAAGGTGATGAAGTTGGCGATGCCCGACGTTGTCGATGCCCGCCTTGATCCGCTCGGGATAATGCGTCAACGACGAGAGCACCATGAAGCCGCCGTACGAACCGCCGGTGACGGCCACTCGCCGGGCGTCCAATTCCGGCTGCTGGGCGACCCAGTCGAGCAGGGCGCCGATGTCCTTGACGCTGTCTTCGCGCAGCTCGGCGTTGTCGAGCTTCAAATACGTTTTGCCGTAGCCGGCCGAGCCGCGCACGTTGGGGCAAATCACGGCCAGGCCCAACTCGTTGACCTCGAACTGCAGCGAGCCCGAAAAGAACGGGCGGAACTGGCTCTCCGGCCCGCCGTGAATGCGGATCAGCACGGCGGCGGGCCGCTCGCGCGAGGCGCCGCGAGGCCGGAAGTAATAAGCCGGAATCTGCCGCCCGTCGAAGGAGCGAAACTGGACGTGCTGCGGCTTAACGAACGATTCCGGGTCGAGTCCGCCGACTTCGCTGTAGGTCCAACGCATGAGCTTGTCCTTGGCAAGTTCCATTGAGTACGCATTCGGCCGGCGCGTCGGGGCGCGCCAGCGTGAAGCCGAGTTGCGAGCCGTCGGGAGAAAACTCCAGTCCGCCGACGATTCCCAGGGGCACGTCGAGTTGTCGCGGCTGGTCGTCCTCCAAGTGATACAACTTGCTGGCGCCGTCCTCGTTCGTGGCGAAAGCCACGCGGCCGCTCTTGGGATCGACTTCGATGTCACGAACGTCCCAACGCAGATCGCCGGCCGGCCAGGCATACTCGCCGCTTTCTAAATCCAGCCGGGCAAGCTCCAGGAACTCGCCGCGAGCGTCGGTCGTCAGATACAGGCTCTTTCCGTCCGGGCTGAAGGCCAGATCGCCGACGGCTGCGGGCCCTTCGCCCGGCAAGTCAATCGGCGTCAATTTCTTAGAAGCCACGTCCAACAGCGCCGGATACGATTCATTGATCGACACATAGCGAGCGAGCGCCAATTGCTTGCCGTCCCGCGACCAATCCGCCGCGTACCAATATTCGCCCTTGGTTTCCAGCAGCATTTCCAGCGCATCGGGCCGCCGACAATCCGCCACGTAGATGTCCGTATCGCGGCCGTTGCGACGGTTGCTGTGGACGATCATCTGGCTTCCGTCGCGGCGCACGGGTCCAAGCAGGTTACGAGACTTGCCGTCGGTCAACAGCGTGGTGCGGTAGGCGCTTTGATCCAGATAGATAGATCTGATTGTTCTCATTGCCCCCTCGGCTCATCGTGACCAGCAGCGAGCCGTCGTTGGCCTCCGGAATGAAACGCCCGCCCACCGGCTCTTCAAAAAAGGTGAGTTGCTCGCGCCGGCCGCCCGGTGCGTGGACGCGGTGCAACTGCGCCGAATTGCCGAACCGCGTTTCGATCAACATGCCGGCGCCGTCGGGCGCCCAGCCGGCAAACGCCGCCGACCGCGTGCTTTGGTACTGCCGCAGCCGCTCGGCCAGCGCCGGCGGCACGGCCGGCACGCCCTGAGTTTCGATCGCGGCGGGTCGCAAGGCGTCAGCCGGCTCTTCGGCCCGTGCTTGCGAGACCGAAAGCCCTACTGCGACGAGATTGAGGCAGAGAGCGAACCAGGCAGAAGCGAGAAACGACTGAGCAGACCGTGGACGGCGATGAGCAGGCAGAGTCATCGAATTGCTTCCTATTCTGTGAACCATTCTCTGTGCTTCGCTTACGAGGCTTCAGCAACCACTGGCGGCACGGCGGAAAAATTCAGCGACTGTTCGCACCAGGCGGCCGTCCGGAGCAATGCCGCTTCGTCGAACGGCCGGCCGACAAACTGCAATGCGGCGGGCAACTGCTCGACGGTCAGACCGCACGGAACTGAAACGGTCGGCAAGCCGGAATAGCTCCAGGGCGAATTAAACTTCGGGTCGCCCGTGGTTTCCAAACCCGGCGCCGCCGTCACCGTGGCTGGCGTCACCAGCGCATCGAAGCCAGCGACCAGCGGCGCCATGTCGCGACGAAAACGAAGCTGGCGAGCCAAAGCGGCCGCATAGTCGATCGCTGTGGCGCCCAGGCCGTCGTCGAGTACCCGGCTGATGTTCGGACCAAACTGGTCGCGCCGCGAAGGAAACGCCGCGCGGTGATAATCGGCGGCGTCGACCGCCATAATCGTCCAATGGCTGCGATGCACGTCGGCAAAGCTCGGCGGCAAGGCGACCACTTCGACCGTCGCGCCGCTCGCGCGCAATTGAGCCAGCGCTACTTCCGTCGCCTCGCGGATCGACGCCGATGCTTCGTGCAAAAAAAACGGCTCGAGCAACCCGAGCCGCGGCGGTTCGGGCGACGGTCCGGCGAACGCGTTCATGGGCGGAACATCGACCGATACTGGATCGCCAGGATCGTAAACGGCGATGGCTTTCAGGATGAGCGCCACATCGGCGACGCTGCGCAATCGGGCCCGGATGATCGAGATGGTAGCTGAACGGAACGACGCCGGTACAGCTCACGCGTCCTAGCGTCGGCTTGCAACTGGCCGCGCCGCAGAAGCTGGCCGGGCGCGTGATCGAACCGCCCGTCTGCGAGCCGATCGCACCCAGGCACATCCCCGCCGCCACCGCGGCGGCTGATCCGCTGCTGGAACCGCCAGGCGTCCGCTGGAGATTCCAGGGATTTCGCGTAACGCCCGGATCGAAACCGGCGAATTGGGTGGTGACTGTCTTTCCCAGGATGATCGCCCCTGCTTCACGCAAGCGAGCGACGAGCGGGGCATCTCGCTCGGCACGATGGCTCTCGCGCAACGGCGAGCCCGCCTTGGTCGGCCAGCCGGCCACGTCGATGATGTCCTTGATGCCGAGTGGAATACCGTGCAGCGGTCCGCGGCATCGGCCTTGCTTCAACTCGTCGTCCAGCCGTTTCGCCGTTTCGCGAGCGACCGCGACATCGACCGAAACCCAGGCCTGCACGCGCGGTTCGAACTGCTCGATGCGCGAGAGGCATTGTTCCAGCAAGTCCAGACAGGAACGCCGGCGCTGCTGGATGTCTGCGGCGGCTTGTTGAATGGTGGTTAGTCGTTTCATGAAGTAATTCAATCAGGCGCGTTTTACCAAATGGGAATGTTGGCTAGGTTTCATGGTATCCATGGTCGGCAAGCCAGGCGACAGCCGCTTGCAAAACATCGGCGCCATTTTTGTCGAACCTGCGTTTCACAATTTGCCCTAGGCCAACGGCGGCGTGGAATCGAGTATCGGAATCCTCTGACGAGTTCAGAATGAACTTCGCAAGTACAGGGATTGCGTCAGGCGAGCGGAGATGGCCGAGGGCGCCCACCAAGGAATCGATCACTAATCGGTCGTCCTCGGACTCAAGCACTGCAGTGATTTCAGAGACGATTGCCGGCAGGCGCCCCGTCGCGCAGGCCGCAAAACACGTTGGCGCCCGCTTCTCGCTCGTCGCGGTTCCGACTGTGAATGAGCCGGACTGCGTAGGGAACTGCTTGCGTGCCGCACGCGATCAGGCCCCAACCGGCGTTGACGATTCGATTGTATGCCACTGCTGCCATTTCTCGATCACGGTCGGTCGCGCCTTGCGGCTTGTCTTTCAGGTGTTTTGCGGAGTCGATGATCAGCTTGTAGTAAAACTCCGGCGACTCAACAAAGTACGACAGGTCAGGTCCCGTTGAGTATTCGTGCGGAATCTGCCGACTATCGATGAGGGCAAGATGGTCCGGAAAACGCGAAAACAGGCGTTTCCGTCGCATTTTCGCCCGCCAGGCGCCAAAAGCCAGCCATGCGGAGACGCTCAATCATAGGATTAGCTCATCGCAACGCCCAGCGACTGATCTGCTCGGACGAAACCGTGCTGCTCAAGGTTTCCCGGTTTGTTGGCGCAGTTCCTTTGAAGGGCTCTATTCACTGCTCAGTTTGGGGCTGATTTTCGTTGAGGGATCGGAACGGGCGCCCCGGCAATTCGCGTACGCAGGCGGTAAACGCCCGTCGTCGCCGTGATGTATAGGTCGCGCCGGTCTTCGCCGCCGAAGACGACGTTCGTGGAGAACTCGGGCAACGGCTGGTGCAACAGCAGCTTGCCTTGCGGACTGACGACGAATAGACCGGTCGTCTTGTCCTGGCCGGCGGCGGCGTAGATGTTGCCTTCGACGTCGAGTCGCATGCCGTCAACGCCCCGATCGGGCGAGAAGTCGTAGACAATGCCCGCGGGTTTCAGCGAGCCGTCGCTCTGCAGTTCGTAGCGGTGCAGCTTCTGCGTACCGCGGTCAGAAATGTAAACCAGCCGATTGTCGGGCGTGATCAAAATGCCGTTTGGCTTGAGCAGATTGTTCAGCACGCGCGTGACGCGGCCGTCGGGATCGATCCGGTAAACGCCGCTCGTCGGCTGCGATTTCTCCGCCGGCGGGCCGTAATAAGGGTCAGTGAAGAAAATCCTACCGTCGGCGTCGAGACAAACGTCGTTGGGAGCAATGAACCGCTTGCCCTCGAACTTTTCCGCCAGCACAGTCTCACGGCCGTCGAGTTCAAATCTCGCTACGCGACGCTTGCCCCCCTCGCCGGACGATTGGCAAACGACCAGCCGCCCCTGGCCGTCCATCGTCATTCCGTTGACGCGGCCGCACGGTTTGCGAAACTCCGTCAGCTTGCCATCGGGCGACCGTTGCATGATCCGATCGTTGGGGCCGTCGGAAAACAGCACGTTGCCTTTTGCATCGACGACCGGTCCTTCGGTAAACTCGCAGCCGTCAACGGCCTTGGTGAGCTTTGAGCCGGGTTCGAGAATTTCGTCGGCGGCCGCCAGCGGCGCGGCGGCGAAGATCAAGCAGCAGGAAGCCAAAGCCGTACGTGATAACATGGCAAGCCTTTGGGGCGGGAAAAGAAAGTCAAAATGCAAAACGTAAAATGGCGATCTTCGATTCTGCCTTTCGGCCGCAACCGCAGCGGAATCTGTGAAAGTTCCGGGGAGGCGCCTGTACGGCCCAAGCCTCCTTGGCTTATTGCGGGTCGCTCCGCGCCGCCCGGAATTGTCACCAATTCCGCTGCCTTGCGTTTTGCACATTCCATTGCAGCGAATTGTAATGCCCGCCCGGGCCGGAATCACCCCTTGAGTCCCGCGGAATCTGCCGCAGCCGCCGGGTGCTTGATTATCTCTCACATTTGGTGCAGCGGAGGGTTTGCGGCTGAGCCTCGCTTTACTGGGGCATCGCTTCGTTCTGCCACCAGCCACCCGCGATGCGTCAAATTACCACATCAACATCTCCAGGACTGAAAAAGCACCAGGAGCCAGTTCGTATGGACAACGATTCAAATCCCTTGAGCTTTCGCCGCGAACTCGTCGCGGAGGACGTCTACCTGGCCGCGGGCGTGCGGATTGTGGGCGACGTGACGGTCGGCGAGCAGTCGAGCGTCTGGTTCAATGCCGTGTTGCGAGGCGACTGCGAATCGATCCGCGTCGGCCGCCGCACGAACGTCCAGGATAATTGCGTGCTGCATGCCGATCCGGGCTTTCCCTGCATGCTGGGCGACGGCGTGACGGTCGGCCATGGCGCGGTGGTGCATGGCGCCGTCGTGGGCGACAATGTCGTCGTCGGCATGCACGCCGTCGTGATGAACGGCGCCCAAATCGGCGCCGACAGCATCATCGCCGTCGGCGCGGTGGTGACCGAAGGCACGGTCGTTCCGCCCGGCTCGCTCGTGATGGGCCTGCCCGGCAAGGTCAAGCGGCAGCTTACGGCCGAAGAGGTCGAACGCAACCGGGCCAGCGCGACGCATTACGTGGAGAATGCGAAGCAATTTGCCAAGCCGGGCTAACGCTTGCGCGTGCCGCAGGCTCCGGCAATGGCGCAGCCAGTCGAGCAGCTTTCGCAGCCCTGGCCGGCGGACTCTTCCGTACCGCAACCCGGGCCGCAACCGTGGGCGAGCGTGTCGGCGAAAGCGCGAAACTGAACCTGGGCGTCATAGATTTCCGCCAGCTCGCTGGTGACGGTCTGCAATTCGGGGGGCTGATCGCCGAGGAAATAAAAGACGAGCGTCTGGCCGTCAAACAGGTGCTCGACCTCCATCAAGGCGGCGGACAAGCCCAATTCGTCGATCCGCCGCTGGCACGCTTCGTAGGCCGCATGGCGGTTCTTGTTCAGCCGGGCTTCGAGCAACTGGTCTTCGATGGTCATCCCCCGCAACAGGGCGCCATCGGCGGGCACATTCTGATCGCCGACCGGCGGCGCCAGCACTTCGCCCGCCTCCAATCCCCGCTCGGTACGGACAATCACCCGGGCGCCGCGAGGATAACGCGCGGCATCGACGGCGGCGAACCGGCCGACTTGGCCCAAAGCCCCCACGCGAACGAGATGATATCGTGCCATACCTTCATTCTGTCTCAGTTTCACAAGGTTGCCAAGTGACCATTTCGACTTGCCGAAATCCCCCATTCGGCGATACTGGAGTGCTCGGATTTGTAAGCGGGGAAAACGGGCGGGGGCGAGATCCATAAGGTTAGATATGCTGCAAGCCAGTGACAGCGCAGAAACAATTCAACAGCCCGCCGGCGCCGAAACGGCCAGCCGCTGGCAGCCGCTGGCAACCCAGGTTCTGGCCGGGCGGCTGCTGAGCAAAGAGGAAGCCCTCTCCGTGCTCGCCTGTCCCGACGAGGAACTGCTCGACCTGCTCTCGGCGGCCTACCGCGTGCGGCGGCAGCGGTTCGGCAACACGGTGCAGCTTTATTTCCTGATGAACGCCAAGAGCGGGCTGTGCCCGGAAGATTGCTCGTACTGCTCGCAGTCGAAAGTCTCCGAAGCGGAAATCCCGCGTTACAACATCCTCAACCGGGAAAAGCTGCTGGACGGCGCCCGGATCGCCGCCGAACGGCAATCGAAGACCTACTGCATCGTGATCTCGGCCCGCGGCCCGAACGAGCGCGAGATGAACGCCGTCGAGACGATCGTGCCGGAGATCAAACAGCGCTACGGCCTGAACATCTGCGCCTGCCTGGGCCTGCTCACGCCGGAACAGGCGCAGCGGCTGAAGGATTGCGGCGTCGATAAAGTGAACCACAACCTGAACACGAGCGAGGAATTCTACGGCGAAATCTGTTCGACGCACTCGTTCCAGGATCGGCTCGATACGCTGAGCGCCGTCCGCTCGGCGGGCATGCAGCTCTGCTCCGGCGGCATTATCGGCATGGGCGAGGCCGATGGCGACGTGGTCGATATGGCGTTCGCCTTGCGAGACCTGAAGGTCGAATCAATCCCGGTGAACTTCTTGAACCCGATCGACGGCACTCCGCTGGCCGGCGTGCGCCAACTAAATCCTCGCTATTGCCTGAAGGTGCTGGCCATGTTCCGGCTGGCCAATCCGACCAGCGAGATCCGCATTGCCGGCGGCCGCGAGATCCACCTGGGCAGTTTGCAAGCCTTGGGACTGTACGCCGCCAATTCGATTTTCGTGGGCGACTACCTGACCACCCAGGGCCAGGCGCCCGAAGCCGATTACCGCATGATCGAAGAACTCGGCTTTGAGATCACCCGAGAGGAAGTCGAAAGCCAGGCGTAATCAACGCAAGGCAAGCGGTTTTTTCAGTTTCGCTCTGGACGCCCGCTCAGTTCACTGAAAACTGAATTCGCGGCCGAGGCACTTGGGCAATGGCCGGCTTCGAGACGGTCTGCAACTGCAGACGGACCCAGACGCAGGGCCGGCCGTCCTCCTCGTACTGGACTTCGAAGTGCCGCTTGATCACGCAGCCGATCAGTTTCTGCCGGCGGCCGGTGATGGGCGAGAGAACCGCGGCGCAGACCGTATCTCCCGGAACGGGCACCGGACGCCCTTGCCAATCCGTGAATACCGCCTGGCCGACGGTGTTGCCGCGTTCGTCGCAGAACTCGACGAATACGCCCGAAGCCATCGCTCTTCTCAAACCATCTTCCATGATGCGCAGCCTCCTACATGCTAAGAAATGTTGCGGCCACTCCCTTGTCGCTGCCGACGAGCATAGCGAATCAACAGGTCCGCTGTAAAGCAGATCTTGGCCAAGGCTAGGGCGTTTCGTTCGCCGCGGCGCCCTTGGCCGAGCCGGCCAGGCGTTTGTCGAACCAATTGGCAATCAGCTTCGAGCCGTCGGCAAACTGAGTGGCCGCGGGTTCACGCGCCGTTGCCGAGAGAACGGCGGGCAAAACGCGCATTGGGCGTCCAGCCGGACAGGCCCTGTTCGTGCTTCGCGCCGCTCCAGGCCAGCAGCATGGCGGCCGCGCTCAGGATCAGCGAGACGGAAGCGAAAGGCAGGTAGGTCGCCATGAAGTCGGAGAAGTCAACGATCGGCGTCGCATTCATTTCGGCAATCACGTGATCGACGTTCAGGCATTCGAGAGACGGCCAGGCCACGGGCGCCGCCAGCACGCCCAAGAGAAAAGCAAACGCGAGAATCGCGGCGTAGACGGCCCGCCGCACCCAGCAGATGGCGCACACGGCGAAGCTGTAGGCCAGCAAGTGCAGCAAGGGCGAGCAGGCCAGAACGCCTTGAGGAAACTCGATCTGCCAGTTGGCCGCCGCCGCGATGAAATATAGCGCCGCTAGCGGCAAATCGAGAAACGCCAACACGGCTGCGGCCCCGGCCAGGTACTTGGGCCAGAACCAGAGTGCCGGCTCAATGGGCCGCGAACGCCAAAACGTCCACAAGCCCGGCTGCAGGTCGGCCGCGAAACTCGTCGCGCCAACGATGAGCGCCACGAGCGTACCGACGACCACCGTGGCGCCGTTCAGAAAGGGGGGCAGTTCCTTGTTCGGCGTCCAATAGATCTCGCTCGATGCGATCCAACCCAGCAGGGCAAATAAGCCTGTCATGCCGAAGATCAGCCCGACGCCGGCCAGGCTCAACGGAGTCGCCTCGCGCCACTGCTTCCAGGCCATGGCCCGCCAGGGCCGACCGCGGGGAGCGGCAAGCGATCGCGAAAGTTCATCCGGCCGGGCGCCGCCAGGCGAATGATTGTCGGTCGGCCCGATCCGCCCGAAGTGCAACGCGGCCCACCAGGCGACGGCCAAGAGCGAGCCTAATTGCAGTGTAACGATCCGCCAGACGGGAATTACCAAGCCTGAACTCGTCAGCGCGCCGATCGGGGTCGCCGCCATTGCGTACTCCCAAACGAGTGAACTCCTCGGCCCTCCCAACTTGCCCAAGAAAGCGATCACCACAATGACGAGCAACCAACCGACCAGCGCCGCGCTGCCGACGGCGGCGGCTCGTAATTCCGTCGGCTGGTTCATCGCGGCGGCGGCAGTCCAGAGAAACACGCTGAGCGAAAAGGCCGCCGCGGCCAGGCCGGCGAGCAGCAAGTCGGCGAGCAGCCCGGACTGGTCGGTGAACATTGTCGACCGATCGTGAGCGATGCGGCCGCCTGAAGCTTGCCAGATCACAACCCAACCCGCCGTCAGCAGTACGGCGGCCAGGACGGGCAACACGCTGGTTATCGCGCCCAGGGCAAGCTTGGCGATCGCCACGCGTCGAATGTTCACGGGCAGACCGCGCACGAAGGCGAGCGTTTGTCCTGAGCGCTCGCCCGAGGCGGCATGTAAGCCGATAAAAAAGGCGCCGGGAGCTCCGCACAGCACGCAGATCATCACGACCGGGATATCGAGATTGGGATCCTCGAAAATCACTGCGGCCTGCACCGACAGCATAATCGCCGTAAGCGCCGCCAGCTTCCACTTGTGCTCGTGCCACTCCCGCCAAACCAGGCAATGCCAAACGGTGTGCATGGAACCGCGTCCTTAATCAAGCAATGGAACGATCGAACCGTTTCGATGGAAGCCGCAGGCGGCCGGCGAAGCTCTCCAGGCGATGGGCGCCCAGGTCGAACCGCACCGCAACCCACGCCAAGAGAGCCGTCACGGCGACGAGCCAGCATGCCGGATAAAAACGGAAGATAGACGTCCGTCAACCAGCGGCTCGGCGACAGGCGCGTGAATTCACGAACGACGCGCCCGATGGACCAAAAGGCCAGAGATTCGAATTTCAGGGGCAGGACAAAGAAGGCGAACGTCGCCGCGAAGGCGACGATCCCGGCATGGACGGCATGACGAAACCAGCAGGTCAAACACACGGCGAGACTATACGAAAGCAACAACAATGGCAGACACGTCGCAATCAAATTGCCGCCGGGAAAACTCCCGGCAGAGAAGAGGAGTTCGAAGAGGGCCGCAGGGCCTACGACCAGAGCCGAGACGGCGGTCAAACCCGTGAAGTACTTGGTCCAAAACCAACTTGCCAGACCAATGGGGCGCAGCGCCAAAAGTCGTACAGTCCTGGCTGCAATTCGTTGATAAACGTGCCGACTCCCGCCAGTATCGACGCCAGCACGCCGACATTCATGCCGCCGCCTCGACCAAATCTTCGTCAAAAGATTGCGTCGTACCTTGCATCAGCAACAACCAGCCCGTCAAGCAGACCGTCAACAACAGACCCGTCAGACAAAACGGCTTGGATTCGCGCCACTGCTTCCAGGCAATGGCGATGAACGTCGAGCGCCATCCGGCGCCAATCGACTGCGGTCGCGTATTGTATTTCTTGCCGCACGGCCCCTCCTGGTGACACAACCGTTCCTGGGAACCGGAGTCCCGGCCATACCGGTATGCAAACCAGCCGAACAACACACTGCCGCTTGCCAGTTGTAGCAGGACGACGCGCCACGGCGCCGCATGCGGAGCGAAGAGCGACGCAAATCCGAGCGGCCCAACTTCGTTGAAGCCGCGAAACAACAGACTCGACCAGGCGGGCCCCTCCGCCGAAGGCTGAAATTCAAGCTCGAGCATTTTGAGCGCCGTGGCTCCGAGCAGTACTGCGGCGGCGCTCAACCCGGCTCGTATTTCAGTCGACTTGTTCACGCCGCAGGCCAACGTCCAGCAAAAGACGCTCGCGGCCAGGCCGCTCGCCAGCAAGCCTGCACCGACGAGGGTTTCAAAAGGACCGAGCCCCTTGAACGGCCCTTGGGGGGCGATGCCGCCGCCTAGTTGCCGCAAGACCGCGAGCCATACAAGCGGCGCTAGCAACGCGACGAACACAGACAACAGCAACGTGCTCGCGCCTGCGATCGCTTTCACCGCGGCCATTTGCGAGCGTTTCGCGGGCAAGCTGCGCACGAACGCGAGCGTGCCTTCGGAACGTTCTCCCGCAGCCGTTCTCATGCCAACGAAGATAGCGAGCGGCACGATGGCGCAGAGCGACGCCGCCTGGCCGCTTAGTGCAACCATCTGTGGATCTCCCCAGATCGCTGCAGACTGCACGGAGAGCATAATCGTCGACAGCGCCGCCAGCTTCCATTTATGCTCGTGCCACTCCCGCCAGATGAGACTGCGCCAGACGGTTTTCATGATTGGCAATCCCCGCGCTCGTTTTCCTTGCGGCAAGTTCATTCAGCCGACGCTCGCCCTCACGGTCACTCCCTTCTCCCTACTTCTCCTCAACCCACTCGCGCCGCTGCCGGCGCGACGGGTCCCGAATCGTGGTTGTCCTTGCGGCCGGCGACGCAGGCTTCGAAGATCTCATCAAGGTTCAAGTCGATGACGCGGAACGTGCAGCCGGCGGCTTCGAGCGCTCGAATCGCGGCGGCGGCGTTGTCGACGGCCACGACGGCCTCCTCGCCGCTCAGACGGACGTCGAGCGCATTCAGCGCCGAGCCGAACTCTTGATGGTCAGCCCGCGAAAGAGCAATCCGCTTCACCTGATCGCGCAAAGCCTCCGTTGGCGCCTGCTTGACCAGCACGCCGTCGTCCAGAATGGCCACCATGTCAGCCACCGGCTCGACTTCATACAGCAGGTGCGAGCTGTAAAACACCGTGCGGCCCTCGCCCTGCAGGTGCGTAATCAGATCGCGGTTGAATTCCTTGCGCATGATCGGATCGAGGCCCAGCGCCGGGTCGTCCAGGATCACCAGCTCCGGACGGTGAGCCAAGGCCAGCAGCAAACCCAGCCGCACGGCCTGCCCCTTGGAAAGGTGCTTGATCTTCGTCCGCAGTGGCAGCTCGAATTGCCGGGCGTAGCGGTTGGCCAGTTCGTGGTCCCAGGTCGGATAAAAGGGCGCCATGAAACGCACGATCTCTTCGACCTTCATCCAGCCGAACATCTGCTGGTCTTCCGCCAGATAGCCGACCCGCTTGCGGACTTCAATCTCGTGTTTCGCGGGATCGAGCCCCAGCACGCGAATCGAACCGGCATCGGGCTTGAGCAGCCCAAGCAGCATGCGGATAGTGGTGGTTTTGCCCGCGCCGTTGCGGCCCAGAAAGGCGAATGTCTGCCCGGGCCGCACCTCCATCGACAGCCCCTTGAGCACCTCGTGCGCGCCGAAGCGTTTGACGACCGAATTGAGCACGACGACCGGCTGACTCATGGCGATGGCTCCTGTGCGTTGTGAGAAAGGGCGGCGGCTTCGGCCTGACTGGCGAGCGCCTGATCGAGAAGTTCGCGAAGCTCGTCGGTCGACAGTCCGAGCATCAAGCCGCGGCGGACCAATTGCTGCAACTCGTCGGCGAATTGCTGGCGCTGTCCGTTCATCCGCCAGATCGGAGGCCGGTGCGTGACGTAGGTGCCGTCGCCGTGTCGCATTTCCAGCCAGCCCTCGGCCGAGAGCCGCTCGTAGACTCGCAGCACGGTGTTCTGGTTGACGGCTAGTTCGGGCGCCAATTGCCGCACGGAAGGAAGCTGCTCGTTCGGCTTCAGCGCGCGGCCAGGCAGAGCGCGAATCTGGTCGGCAATCTGCCGCGAGATCGAAACCGACGAACCTTTTTCGATGCGAAGAAACACGGGCTAAAACTCCCGGCTTTCGAAGTGACTACACATGTATAACAGTAGTCAGCTAGGGATGTCAAGCATTTTATTGGACCGGCAGGTCTATTTTCGGGCGCCAGATCGCGACAAGACACAAACCCGAAGCGTCAGCGAGGACGAAAAAGGCATACGCCTCGCTGACGCTTCGGGTTAGTAGCGATCGCTGCTTCCAACAATCACTGAACTGATGAACTAACCCAGTTATAGTTCCAGCGGGAAGTCGCTGAGCAGTTCCACGCCGGCGGCGGTCACCAGGTAGTCGTTTTCCAAGCGGATGCCGGCCCGCATCTCGGGCGTGTAGAGGCCCGGTTCGACGGTGAACACGTCGCCTTCCTCAAACACGTCGTCCCATTCGAGGCTGGGATTCAGGTGCGGCGTTTCGTGCGGAAACAGCCCGATGCCGTGCCCCAAGTGATGATCGAAATTGCCAGGCAGGAACTCGTCGAGTTGCGCCTGGACCGTGCGGTAGAGTTCGCGGCAGCTCACGCCCGGCTTGACCGTGCGCTCGATCAACGGAAAGACCGCGGCAAGTTGCTCCCAGGCGGCAAGCTGCACCTCGGTGGGCCGGCCATTGACGGCAATGGCGCGGCAATTGTCAGCAAAGTAGCCACGAAAGGCCGGCCCGAGATCGAGAATATACAGCTCGCCGTCTTGCGCCTCTCGATTTCGCGGCGGGCCCCCTTTCTCGCCGCAGGCATAGTCGTTGCCCGTGCCGGTGAGCATCTCGCCGAATTCCCGTACGGCGGCCGCTTGCAGTTGGCTGAAGACTTCCAGCTCATTGATGCCCGGCTCGATGATCTCGCGCGCCTTGGCGTACATGGCGCCCGTGCCGGCGATCGCCTTTTTGATCAGCGCCAGTTCATCCGGATGTTTGTAACGGCGTAGGCGGTATAAGTCGGGTTCGACGTCGATCAGTTCGGCCTGCAGGACTCCGGCCAGGAAGGGACCGAAGCAGGAAAACTCCACGCCAATGCGCCGCGGCTTCGGTCGGCCTTCGAGGTACTTGAGAAGCGTTTCCGAGCAAGCCTGGCGTTGATCATTCCGCAGCGTCGAGCAGCGAGAGGCGTCGTAAAGCGCCACGTCATCGGCGGCCGTCAATGCCTGCTCTTGTGGAGCAACCAGCGCCGCGCGGCCATCGATCGCCAGCAGCGCCGCCGAATCGAACAACCAGCGAAAACGCGCCCTGCGACCCATTGGACATGCTCGGGCTTTTGCACGATGACCAGATCGAGATTCTCCTGCGCATGTACTCCAGCAGCCGTTGCTGCCGCGCCCGGCATTGGTCAACGCTGAGATTCAGTTCGTGCATGACGGCTCCGCAAAAAATACTGCTCAGTATGGTTTCGGCGTATCGTAGCAATCGAAGCGCCAAGCCGAAAGCGGCAGGTCAGAGGTAGGAAACGTTCGCTCGGACTCCCAACCCGCTGAGGCCCGACCCCAGGCTGCAAAAAATGAGAGAGTCGCGCGTTTGCAGGGTCTGTAGCCTCGTGCCCGACTTTTTCCGCTTCGCCACCGCCGGGCTCGTCCCGGTGGAGCGCTGATTGATCAGCTAGAGACCTGCGCCCCCGTTTCCCTTTCCGCGTTTGTCGGGAGGTCAAGCATTTCTAGCTGCAAATCATCGCCCGACCGGGGCAAGCCCGGATCGTGGCGGAGCAAACTGCGCGTCAGCGCCGATTCGCTGAACGAGTGCGATCTTGCGCCGTGCGCGCCCGACTTCTGAGACCTTGCATTTTCCTTGCGAGTTCACCCCCCATCCCTTAAGATCAATAACTGCCGATACGACCATCCTTTAAGCTCGCCAAGGCGAGGATGGTCTGTGGTCGGTCCTGCCTCACATACCGCCCCTGTTTCCGCCCAGAGACGTGCCGATGAGGAGCTTGTTGCTCGGATGCGTGTTTTCCCTTGCGGTTGGCTTCTCCGCGGCGGCCCTTGGCGCTGATGCGGTCGACTATCGCCAGGACGTGCAGCCGATCCTGGTCAAACATTGCTACGAGTGCCATGGCCCCGATGTGCAGAAGTCGGGCCTGCGGCTCGATACCGTGGCGGCGGCGAAAGAGGGTGGCTACAACGGCGCATCGATCACGCCTGGCAAAAGCGGCGAGAGCCTGCTGATCTCGGCCGTCACCGGCGTCGGCGACATTCCCAAAATGCCGCCGGAACGCCCGCCGTTGTCCGCGGCGGAAATCGCCGTGTTGAAGGCCTGGATCGAGCAGGGCGCCCCGGCCCCGGCCGACGACGCTCCGGCGGCGCCCAAAGCCGCAGCCAACAAGCACTGGTCCTTTCAGCCGCTCGCTCATTCGGCCTTTCCCGCGGTCTCCAATCCGCAGTGGGTTCGCAACCCGATCGACGCCTTCATTTTGGCGCGCCTGGACGCGGCTGGCTTTAAGCCGTCGCCCGAGGCGGATCGGGTGACGTTGATCCGCCGGCTTTCGCTTGATCTGACCGGTCTGCCTCCTTCGCCCGCCGAGATCGACCGTTTCGTGGCCGATTCGCAGAGCGACGCCTACGAACAACTGGTCGACCGCCTGCTCGCCTCGCCGCACTATGGCGAACGCTGGGCCCGGCATTGGCTCGACCAGGCCCGCTACGCCGATTCCAACGGCTACACCATCGACGGGGGCCGTTCGATCTGGAAGTATCGCGACTGGGTGATCGACGCCATCAATCGCGACATGCCGTTCGATCAGTTCGCCATCGAGCAAGTCGCCGGCGACATGCTGCCCGACGCGACGCTCGACCAGGTCATCGCCACCGGCTTCCACCGCAACACGCTCAAGAACGAGGAGGGCGGTACGGATCAGGAGCAGTTCCGCGTCGAGGCGGTGGCCGATCGGATCAACACGACCGGCTCCGTCTTTCTGGGCCTGACGCTCGGCTGCGCCCGCTGCCACGACCACAAGTACGACCCTATCTCGCAGCGCGAGTTCTATCAACTCTTCGCGCTGCTCAACAATGCCGATGAGCCGACCTTGTCCGTGCCGACTCAGCAACAGGCCAAAGAACAGCCGGCGCATGCTGGCCGAGATCGCACAGATCGAAAAGCGGATTGAGGAGGTCGACGCGAACCTGGGCGTGCGACAGGTCGACTGGGAGCGGAAGCTCGTCGCGGAACCCGAATCGCAAAAAGTTTCCGACGCCGTCAAACAGGCCGCCGCCGTTCCCGCCTCCGAGCGCACGGACGAGCAGAAAAAGCTGCTGTTCGAGGAGTACAAGAAGACCGATCCGGAGCGGGTCGCCGTCGCCGCGCAGCACGCGGAATACAAAGAGCGGCAAAAGCAGCTCAAGGCCTCGATCACCACGACGCTGGTCATGAAAGAGCGGGCCAAGCCGCGAGAGACGTTCCTGCACATTCGCGGCGACTTCTTGCGACCGGGAACGCGGGTTACGCCGGACGTGCCTGGCGCGTTGCCGCCGCTCGAGCCGGCCGGCGAACAGGCCAACCGGCTCGACCTGGCGCGGTGGTTGGTCGCTCCGGAAAACCCGCTCACGCCGCGAGTGACCGTCAATCGCGTGTGGCAAGAGCACTTCGGCCGCGGACTGGTCGAGACGGAGAACGACTTCGGCACGCAAGGGAGTCCGCCAACGCACCCGGAACTGCTCGACTGGCTCGCCGGACAATTCATCGACAGCGGCTGGAGCATGAAAGCCTTGCACCGGCTGATCGTCCTATCGGCCGCGTATCGCCAGGCCTCCGCCTTCCGCCCCGAGTTGGTCGAGAGCGACCCGAACAACAAGCTACTGGCGCGGCAGGCCCGCTTGCGGTTGAATGCTGAAGCGATCCGCGACGCGGCATTGGCGGCCAGCGGGCTGTTGTCTCGCGAGGTCGGCGGGCCGGGCGTCTATCCGCCGCAGCCGGAAGGCATTTATCGCTTCACGCAGCAAGTGAAGTACTGGAAAGTGAGCAGCGGCGGCGATCGCTACCGGCGCGGCATGTATACCTATTTCTGGCGTTCGAGCCCGTACCCATTTTTGATGACGTTCGACGCGCCCGACGCCAACACGGCCTGCACCCGCCGAGTGCGGTCGAACACGCCCCTGCAAGCGCTCACGCTGGCCAACGACCGCGTGTTCCTGGAAGCGGCCCAAGGGCTGGCCAGCCGCGTGTTGAAAGAATCGCCGTCGCCGGCCGACGCGGAGCGGCTGCGGCTCGCTTTCCGGCTCTGCCTGTCTCGCGAACCGTCGGCGACGGAAAACGACCGGCTGGCCCGGTTGCTTGCCTCGCAACGCGAGAGTTTTGCCAACGACGCCAAAGCGGCCGAGACCCTTGCTCCCGCAACGCGGCCTGAGGGCGTCGCTGCGGGCGAAGCAGCCGCCTGGACCGCGGTGGCCCGCGTGCTGCTGAACCTGGATGAGTTCATTACCCGAGAATAACGCAAGAGTTCCTCTCCCAAAGGGAGAGGGAGTACAAGAGTCTTCCTGAGAGATACGCCATGAACGAACCCAAGCTGCCCAGCTCACTGGAATTGCTGCAAACTCGGCGGCACTTCTTCTCGCAGTGCGGCCTTGGTTTAGGCTCGCTGGCCTTGGCGGGGTTGCTCTCGGGCGAGCAGTCGTCGGCCGGCGCCGTCACCGGCGATTCGCCGCTGGCGCCCAAGCCCGGCCACTTTCCGGCTAAGGCCAAGCGAGTGATCTACTTGTTCATGGCCGGCGGCCCGAGCCAACTGGAATTGCTCGATTACAAGCCGAAACTCCAAACAGCTCGACGGCCAGATCGTGCCCCCCTCGTACACGAAGAACAAACGGTTCGCGTTCATCAAAGGAGACGCCAAGCTGCTGGGCACGCGACGCAAGTTCAGCCGGCACGGCCAGTGCGGCGCCGAGATCAGCGAGTTGCTCCCCGGGCTGTCCTCGATGGCCGACGACGTCTGTATCATCCGCAGCATGGCCACCGACGTCTTCAACCACGGCCCGGCCAAGTTGTTCGCCAATACGGGCACGCAGCGGTTCGGCATGCCGAGCATGGGCGCCTGGGTCGCCTACGGCATCGGCAGCGAATCGCAGGATCTGCCGGGCTTTGTCGTGCTGCAATCGGGCCCGCGCGGACCGCGCGGCGGAGCGCCGCTGTGGGGCAGCGGCTTTTTGCCGACGACCTATCAAGGCGTGCCGTTCCTGCTCGGCCCCGAGCCGATTCTGAACCTCGCCACCCCGCAAGGTTTTGGCGATCGAGCGGCCAGCGGCGAGTTCGTTCGACGCCGTCAACGACCTGAACTCGGCCCGGCTCGACGCCGTCGGCGATCCTGAAATCGCCACCCGCATTTCCGCCTACGAGATGGCCTATCGCATGCAGTCGAGCGCCCCGGAACTGATGGATCTTTCCGGAGAGACGGCCGAGACGCTGGCCGCTGTACGGCGCCGAGCCTGGCAAGCCGTCGTTTGCGCAACAACTGCCTGCTGGCCCGGCGTCTGGTCGAGCGGGGCGTGCGGTTCGTGCAGCTCTATCACACCGACTGGGACCACCACGGCAACGGCGGCACGACCTGGGCAAGACCGCTGGACGACCGCTGCCGCGAGGTCGACCGGCCCCGCCGCGACGTTGCTCAAGGACCTCAAGCAGCGCGGCTGCTCGACGATACGCTGGTGATCTGGGGCGGCGAGTTCGGCCGCACGCCGATGGGCGAGCCGCGCGACCAGATCGGCCGCGACCATCACATCGACGGCTACTCTTGCTGGCTGGCCGGCGGCGGCATCAAGCCGGGCCAGACCATCGGCCAGACCGACGAGTTGGGCTTTTACGCCGTCGAAGATCGCATCCACGTCCACGATCTGCAGGCCACGATCCTGCACCTGCTGGGCCTCGACCACCTGAAGCTGACCTACCGCTTCCAGGGCCGCGACTTCCGCCTGACCGACGTCGGCGGAAATGTGGTTCAGAAGCTGCTGGCGTAAGGGCAGGGCAGGGGGGCATTTGCGTCGCCCGATGGCACAACGGCGGGGGGATTGTCGCTTTTCGCTCCGCGAAAGGCGACACTGGCGGATGGCACATAGGAATGTGCCTGCTCCTTTGCGCTTCCGCGCAAGCCAGATTGACCTTAGCATTGACGACAGATCCTGTCGTTAGCCTTTCCCAAAGGAGATGCAGATGTCGACCGAATAAGTGATGCCGCATGTAAAACTCGCACCCGCAGCCCGAGCGCATAAAGATGGCCAACTTCGACGGGGAAAGTTGGTACCGAAGCCGGCAAGTAGCGTGCGAGACGCCAAGGCCGACGTTTGAGACGGAAGCGGGCGTTTTTCATTCCGACTTCCGAATTTGCCAAGGTGGCCAACTTCGGGTGGAAATCTTGGCCGCCTTTGGCAACCAGCCCTCACCTAACCTCTCCCAGTGGGAGAGGAACCGGAGAGCAAAGATGCCCAAGTTCGCAGAGCATAGCTCAGACGCCACGCTTATGCTACGAAAGGCCTGAAACAGATCGACGAGTATGGCGGCCATTTGCCTTTCGGCGGAAAGCGCTGCCTCGCAGGGAGAAAATAAATGGCGATGCAAGTCGCTTTCGTGCGAGGAATCAACGTCGGCGGACATCAAAAAGTGGCGATGGCCGACCTGCGCAAACTGCTCGCCGATCTGGGTTTCGATCGTGTAACCTCGCTGCTGCAAAGCGGCAACCTGGCCTTTGAGAGCGGCCGCCAAACGGGCGCTCGATTGGAGCGATTGCTGGAACAGGAAACGGAGACGCACCTGGGGATGTCGGTCGATTACTTTGTTCGCAGCGCGGTCGAGTTGAAGGAGTGCATCGCTCGCAATCCATTCTCCAAACAGGCCCGCGACGATCCAAGTCATCTCCTGGCAATGTTCATGAAAGCGGCGCCTTCCGCGAACGACATGGCGGCACTGCAGGCGTCGATCCAGGGGCCGGAACTCGTCGCCTGCGATGGAAAGCAGCTCTATCTGGTCTATCCCGACGGGATCGGCCGCTCAAAGTTGACCGGCGCCATGATCGAGCGCAAGCTCGGCGTACGGGGAACGGCGCCAATTGGAACACGCTGCAAAAACTGATCGCTCTTTGCAAATAGCTTGCGACATGGTGCGTGCGAGCAGGAAAACAAGGAGGCGGAGAGGCATTCGGAGCATGCCTGCTACTTTTTGCAAAACGCTCGCTGAATGGCTTCCATCCGCCGGCGGTTGGCGCCCAGGTCCGAATAGCCGACTCGCGACGCGGAGCGAAATTGAATCACGCCCTCCTCGGGATCAATCAGAAACTCGACATCGTCGACAAAGCGAAATAGCGCGCTGACGAATTCGGCGTGAAGATAGCTCTCGTCGGCCGTGACAATTCGCGTGCGCGGCATGCCTTGAATGATCTGCTTGAGCCGCTTCATCGCCTCGGCGGGCGATCCGTGGAAAGGCAACGGCGCCATCCGTTGCTCGCCCTGGCCGCTTTGCGTCGCCACGCAGTTGGGCGAAGCAGGGCAGGGCGCCAGTCGCCCGTCGACGGCGCCCAAGTTCGCCGGCCGCCGTGAAAAAAAGCTCAGCATGGCAAACGCCAGGATCGGCAAGGCGACGGCTGCAGCAGGGATGGCAACAAGAATCCAGCGTCTCAACTTGACTTCCTTACGCGGCCGTTGGGGCGGAAAAACAAGCAGTTTCCGGAAGCTTTCCCGCCCAAAAGCGGCATTTTTCTTGCCGCGGTTGCACGTCGCAGTTAGTCTGAATGCATCGATTATTCTGCAGGCTCGCGGGAGCCGTAATTCTAGCACAATTCGCTGGGATTCGGCTCCTGGTCTGCATTTGCTCGCCGCGGTTCGTCCATTTTTCGCGCAGTCGCATCATCGCTGCCGCCTGGCTTCACGGCCAGGAGGCGCTAGGCGCGGTTTTCCAACGACGGGGTAACGCTGACCATGTCTCAATCGCCTTTCCGCCGCGCTCATCATACCCACCCGCGACGGCGACGCCGGCCAGCCGCGGCAGTCCGGCCCTGGGAGCTAGAGCGTCTGGAACAACGGCGGCTACTCTCGTTCAACTATCTGCAATTCGCCCTGGTATCCGATCAATCGGCCGGGCTGCTGCACGATGCCAATCTGGTCAACCCTTGGGGCATCGGCCTGAACAGCACGAGCGGCAATTTCTGGATCGCCGACAACGGCTCGGGAGTCGTCACCCAATACGGAGGCGACGTCAACAGTCAGCCTTTGACCGCCTCGTCATTGGTGGTGAGCGTGCCCGGCGGATCGCCAACGGCAGCCATGCCCAACACGAGCAGTGGCGTCTTCACGGTCAGTTCGGGCGCCGACAGCGGACCGTCCACCTTTCTGCTGGGCAGCAAAAGCGGCCAGATCAGCGGCTGGAACGCCAACGTGCCGGCGCCCAATCCGTCGCTCAACGCTCAGACCGGAACCTCGATTTCCAGTGCGGTATTCACCGGCATGACGTTGGCCCAGAGCGGCGGGCAGCCGGTGCTGTATGCCACCGACTTTCGCAACGGCGTCGTAGACGCTTTCGACTCAAGTTTCCAACCCGTCACGCTGACCGGCTCCTTCACGGATCCGACGCTTCCCGTCGGCCTCTCTCCGTTCAATATCCAGCTGTTCTACGGCCACTTGTACGTCACGTATGCCGTGCCCGACGCCTCGGGGCAGAACGCCGTGCCGGGCGCCGGCAACGGACGCGTCGACATTTTTGACACCGACGGCAACTTCCTGCAAACGCTGGTACATGGCAATTCACTGGATGCGCCGTCGCTGAACGCCCCCTGGGGTTTGGCGCTGGCGCCGAACAACTTTGGCAATTTGAACAATACGCTGTTGGTGGCGAACTCTGGCAACGGCCAGATCAACGGCTTCAACCCGTTCAGCGGAATGTACGTCGGCACGGTTTCGGACGCCAACGGCAACCCGATGATCATCGACGGAGTGCACGGCCTGAGCTTCGGCAACGGGGTCAGTTCCGGCGTGCAGGGCATGCTGTACTTTACCGCCGGACCGAACAACCAGAGCCACGGCCTGTTCGGCGCCTTGGAGAGCATCGACGGCATGCCGATCGACTCGGTCGGCGGCAGTTTTTCGGCGGTCGCCGGGACGCTGTACAGCGGCTTAACGACGACTTTCGCCAGTGCGAATCTCACCGCTCCGCCGAGCAGCTACCTGACGACCATCGCCTGGGGCGACGGCGGCAGTTCCAACGGCGTGCTGACTCCGCTCGGCGGCGGTCGATTCAATGTCGGCGGCTCGCACACGTACTCGGCGATCGGAACCTACCAGGTCACCGTCAATATCACCGACGGCCAAGGGCACGCGACCACGGCCAAGAGCGTGATCCAGGTCAGCGGCGGCGCGATCTCGCTGGCGTCGCCCAGCTTCAGCGCGACCGGAAGGCGCCGCGTTTTCGGCGCGGTCGCCGCATTCACCGATGGCGACGGCAACGCCAATCCGAGCCTCTACTCAACTACGATCAATTGGGGAGACGGCACGCTGGCCAACGGCACGGTCAGCTATAACGGCGCCGGCTTCAACGTCTCGGGAACGCACACGTACGCCGAAGAGGGCCCCTACAACGTCACGGTCACGGTTCACGATTCCGATGGCGCCAGCGCCACGAGCAGCGCAAGCGTGACGCGTGGCCGACGCGCCGCTGACCATCCTTGGGGGCGACTTGAACCTGACGGAAGGCACGCTGTTTTCCGGCGCGGTGGCCGCGTTCACCGACGCCAATCCCAATGGCTCGCTCGGCGACTACTCCGCGACCATTCGCTGGGGCGACGGCACGACGACCACTGGAACCATTAGCGCCGACGTCAGCGGATTTCAAATTAGCGGAGACCACGTTTACACGAACGAAGGCAGTCTGACGGCCTACGTGATCGTCAGCGACGTCGGCGGCGCCTCGGCGACGGCGACCTTGGCGGCCAGCATCGCCGAAGGAGACTCTTTCACCGGCAACCTGGCGTTGATCACGCCTACCGAGGGCGTGACCTTTTCTTCGACCGTCGCGGTGATCAACGATACAAACGCTTATGCCACCCCCGCAGACTTCTCCGCCACGATCGACTGGGGAGACGGCACGATCACCGCCGGCACGATTACGGGTTCTGGCGGCCTGTTCTCCATCAGCGGAAGCCACGCCTATGCCGACGAAGGCGCCTTCGTCATGCACGTGACCATGCTCGACGACTCGCCGGGCACGGCCTCGATTACGCTGACGGGCAACGTGACCGTGGCCGAGGGAGATACGCTCTCGCCGCAGGCGTCCAGTTTGACGACGACCGAGGGCAACACGTTCAGCGGCGCCGTCGCGACGTTCAGCAACACGAATCCCATGGCCCAGGCCGGCGATTTTTCTGCGATGATCGACTGGGGAGACGGCACGGTTGACGCCGGGACGGTAAGCGGCAGTGGAACCAGTTTGACGGTCAGCGGCACGCACGTTTACGCGGACGAAGGGTCGTTCGCCGCGCAAGTCGTTCTGGGAGATGACCCTCCCGGCACGGCGATCGCCACGGCCCACGTTAACGTCACGGTGGCCGACGCGCCTCTTTCTACTACCGGGACGAACCTCTTGCTGACCGAAGGCGTCACCTTCAATGGCACGGTCGCCTCGCTCTTAGACGGCAACCCGCTCGCCACCTCCGCCGATTACACGGTCACGCTCGATTGGGGCGACGGTACGACCGTCGCCGGCTCGGTCGTCTCCAATGGCTCCGGGGGGTTCAACGTTCAAGGAGAGCACGTTTATGCCGAAGGCGGCTCCTACCTGATCGGCGTATTCGTGCACGACGCTGGGAGCGCCAACAGCAGCGTGATCACTTCGGCGACAGTGGCCGATTGGCCGATTACCGGTTCGCCGGTAACGTTGACGGGAACCGAGGGCACGCTGTTCAGCGGCGCGGTGGCAACTTTCCACGACGCCGATCCCGACGGCGGCTCGCCGGGCCAGTACACAGTGAACATCGACTGGGGCGACGGCGCCACGAGCGGCGGCACGGTCACCGGCGGCGCCGGCGATTACACGGTTTCCGGCACGCATACGTTTGCCGACGAAGCGACCGCCGTGGTCGTGACGATCAGCGATGCGGGCGGTTCGTCGGCCACCGTCCATTCGCCCGCCGACATTGCCGACGCCGACGTCCTGGCCGGCATCGGCTTGACCGCCGCCGCCACGGAAGGCCAGACCTTCAGCGGTCAATTGGCGACATTCTCCGACGCCTATACGGGCGCGCAGGCCGACGACTTCAGCCTGTCCATCGATTGGGGAGACGGCACGACCACCGGCGGCTCGATCAGCGGTTCGGCGGGCGCCTTTACCGTCAGCGGCAGCCACGCCTACGCCGATGAGGGCTCGTACACGGCGACGATCGTGATGTCCGACGAGGCGCCCGGCACGGCCTCGGCCACTGCAACGTCGACGGTCAACGTCGTCGACGCCCCGCTCACGCCGCATGGCATTACGATCCAGCCGACGGAACACAGCACGTTCAGCGGCGTGGTCGGTTCGTTCACCGACGGCAACCCGGGCGCGGCGGTTTCCGACTTCACGGCAACGATTGATTGGGGCGATGGCGCGACGACGAGCGGAACCATCGTCGCGACGGCGGGCGGTTTCAACGTCTTCGGTACGCACTTGTTTGGTGAAGAGGGAATGTCGCAAGGAATGCAGATTACCGTCCAGGACGTCGGCGGCAGCAACACGACGATCGCCAGTACGGCCGACGTGGCCGACGCGCCGATATCCGTCACGGCCATGCCAATCAACGGCCTGGAAGCCGCCACGCTGGCAAACATAGCGGTCGCCACGTTCACCGACCCCGGTGGCCCCGACCCGCTGGGCGATTATTCGGCGGAAATCCATTGGGGAGACGGCAGCTCGTCCGCCGGAACCATCAGCCTCAACGGCGGCGTGTTCACGGTGAGCGGAACGCACGTCTACGGCGACGAAGGCAGCTTCAACGTCAGCGTCGCTATCAGCGAAGCGGGCGGCGCCGGGGCCAGTGCACAAAGCACGGCGACCATCCTGGAAGAACTCCTGTCGACCGGCGATCGCGGAACGCCCACGCAACGTTGGGTCAACGAGTTCTATCACGACCTGCTCGGCCGGCAGGCCGAACCCGGCGCCTTGACGTATTGGGCCGCCCAGGCCGACGCCGGCGCGAATCGCCAGCAGATCATCGCCCGCGTCATCAACAGCACCGAGTACCGCCTCGATCAGACGCAGGCCCTGTACGAGAAGTACCTGCACCGGCCCGCCGACCCGGGCGCCCAGACGTTCGGCGCCGCCTATCTGCTGACGCATACCGTCGAACAACTTGCCGATGTCTTGCTTGGTTCGCACGAGTACTTCGAGGTCCGAGGCGGCGGTACAAACGACGGCTTTCTCGACGCCCTATACGCAGACACGCTGCACCGGGCGGTTGATTCCAGCGCTCGCACGTATTTTGACGGGCTGCTGGCCCATGGCACGGCGACAGGCAAGATCGCCGCCGCCATCCTCTCCAGCACCGAGTATCTCGACCAGGTCGTGCAAGGCATCTACCAGCAGCTCCTCGAACGGTCCGTCGATCCGAGCGGCCTGGATTATTGGGTCGGCCAACTCCAGCACGGCGTCCGCGACGAGGTCATCGGCGCCGGCATCGCCGCCTCGGACGAGTATTTTGCAAAGACGGCGCCGTAGTGGAAGTCGGAAGTCGGAACGGGCCCTGAGCGCCATGCCTTCGTCGGCGCCTCGACGACACAGGCATGTTCGCGAGCGGGCAAGCACGCCGCCGGTGAAAACTGCCTATTCCGACAATTCGCAAATGCCGTCCCGTACAGGCAAGTTTTTAGCCACAGAGAGCACCGAGGACACAGAGGAGATTGACTAAAACCAGTCATGACCGGAGACACGGTGGGCAGATTACAGACTCACCGCTTCTCCTCTCTGTGTCCTCGGTGCTCTCTGTGGCTAAATCAATTCCGTCTTTTTGTCAATCTAAATGAACTTTGGCGTTCTTGGGCTGTGGATTGCAACTGACTACGGCTCCGATTTCGCAAAATCACAGTCGGTGACTTAGATCGGCGCCGCGTTGCAGAACCAACAGCTCGCTACGCTGCAGCCAGCCGAGCCGGCGCCAGAAGGCAGCGCCGGCGTGATTGTCGGCATAGAGATAAATATTGCACTTGAGAATGCCGCCTGTCGCGAGTCGCTCCAGACACATGGCGACCATCTGCCGGGCGATGCCTTGTCCTCGAAACGCAGGCGCCACCGCCAGATGGTGCAGGAAGCCTCTCCGGCCGTCATGACCGCAGAGCACGGCGGCGATGAGTTCGTCGTCTTGCAAGGCGACAAGGCTCAGTTCGGGATTGCGTGTGAGATACGCCTCGATATTCTCGCGGGAATCCGATTCGTTCAATCCGACGCCTTCGGTCGCTTGCCACAGTGCCGTCACGGCATCGTAGTCTTCGCTGATCATCGGGCGAATGTGCATGACGTTGGTCGAGGATTATTGGCAAAAGCGGGAAGCGCCTTCTGGAACACAAACGTTGAATTCCTTCGCGCGCCGCGAAGTTTTCGCGCCGCCATTCAGGCAGACTGCGAGCCAGGGAACAGAAAGTCACAATGCAAAACGCAAAAAATGTAAAAGTCAAAATGGCAGAAGATGGTTTCCCATTTTGCACTTCCCATTTTGCGTTTTGCGTTTTGCATTAACCGTCCCTGGCAACGGTCAGCAGTTCCCAGAACGCCGCAGTGGGCGTTCCCTACCGCACAGGCAAGCTTCTGCCCCAGCAACTGGAACAAACTCGCGATGCACGAGAGAGGCCTCATGCCCGCCAAAGGTTCGCCTTTCGACGCCTCTACTAGCTAGCGTTCCCAGCGTAAATCGACGCCGGGAAAGCCGCGGATGAAATCCTTGCCGAATGCCTTGGAAGGCGTGGCAAAGCCGGAAGGCGTCTCGCCGGCAATCACGCGCTGCAAACAGGCGACCGCCGTCAACGCAGTCAGGCTATAGCCTTCAGGCGCCTCCAGAGTCGCCTCGGCGATGCGCCCTTGGTCATCAGAAACCTGGCCCCAGAATGAAGCGCCGCCACGTTTGCGCTGCGATTCAGAGGGCCCCGAAATGGAGCGTTCAATGTAGGTCCGAATCAGCTTCTTGACGAGACTAAAGCGGAGCAGGGGAGCGATGTGCCGCAGCCAGCGTTGCTGGCGAACCATGGCGGGCGAGGCGGCCATGTAGGTCTCGATGTTGGCGATGCCGGTCGAATGCCAGGCCGACGCGACGTCGCCCCAAGGAATGGTTTCCGCCAACTGCTCGCCGCCGCGGAAGGGAATCTGCCGTGTCTTCCACGCCGCCGGCACGCGGCGGATTTCGCCGTCGATTCTCGCCCGGCCGCCGCTCGGCAACGTTTCCAGAACCGTCTTGGCCGTGCCCGGGCTGGGGCCGCCCGTTGCGGTAAAGGCCAGCACCAGATGCGTGGCCGAAGGCAGTTTGTCGGCCAGCATCGCCGCCAGGCAATCGCTCGGGACGACGTCGAAGCCGACCGCCGGCAGGATGGATATGCCCGCCTCACGCGCCGGAGCGTCGAGCGCCGCCGCGGCCTCGATCACGTCGATCTCGCCGGTGATATCCAGGTAATGCGTCTTGGCTTGCAGGCAGGCATCTATCATCGGCGCCGCGGTGGATGAGAACGGCCCGGCGCAGTTCAAGACGGCCGGCGCACCTTCGAGCTGCCGCGCGACGGCGGCAACATCGTCCAGAGCAAAGACGCGACTGGGAGCGTTCAATTCGGTCGCGACGGCTTCGATCTGCTCGCGATTCCGTCCCGCGAGAATCGGCTGCAAGCCTTGCCGGACCGCCTCTGCGGCAATCAGGCGTCCTGTATAACCGTTGGCGCCGTAGATGATCGCGGAAGTCTGCATTAAGGCTGATCGTGTTCGGCAAACCAGGCCAGCGTGCGGCGCAACACGTCTTCGCGATGTCGCGGCTGACGGATGCCATGGCCTTCGTCCGGATAGACGACCATCTGCGTCGGCACGCCGCGCGTATGCAAGGCCTGATAGAACATCCGACCCATGGGGATCGGGCAGCGGCGGTCGTCGCGCGAGTGCAGAATCAGCGTCGGCGTTTCAATCTCGGCCACGTATGACAGCGGGCTGTGGCGTCGCATCGCTTCGACGGTCTCCCAAGGCCGGCCGCCGAACTCCCATTCCGTCCAGCTTTGAATGTCGCTCAGTCCCCACATGGCATTCAGATCGGTCACGGCGTTCTGTGCCGCGGCCGCGCGGAACTGCTTCGTATGGCCGACCAGCCAGCACGTCATGAACCCGCCGTAGCTCACGCCGTATACGAACTGCCGCTTGGGATTAACCACGCCGTCGGCGACCAGGCGAGTCAATGCCGCTGAGGATGTCTCGCATGTCTCCGCCGCCGAAGTCGTTTCGGTCGGCGTCCAGAAACTTCCGCCCATAGCCCGCGCTGCCGCGGAAGTTCGGCTCGAAGGCGGCATAGCCGTTGGCCGCAAAAATCTGGGCGTTGAAATTGAAGCCCAACGACGAGCGGCTATGCGGACCGCCGTGCGGCAGCAACACCAACTTGTAGGGTGTCTTGGCGACCGAGGAAGGGGGAATCGTCAATACGCCTTCCAGTTCCAGGCCATCCGGGTTGGTCCAGCGAAAGGCGCGTGACTCGGCCAGCAACCGCTGCCGCAGGAACTCGTTGCCGGGCACGGAAAACTCCCGGCGCCTAGCGGCTTGGCGCTGATACGGCGAGTCTTCCGCTTGCCTGGCATCCGCATCGAGCTTGTTGCGCTGGCCGCTCTTCAAGTCAATGCGCATCGTCGCCGATTGCAGCCCGGCGACGCCCGTATAAACCAGTTCGTCCGGACCGTCCCAACAGTCGGCAGGCAGCGGGAACGTCGGGGCCGGGTCGTCGGCCGGCTGCTCGAGGCGGCCATGGTGATCGAACACAATTTTGGCCGGCTTTGGCAAATCCGTCTTGCCCTCGGGCAGCGTGAAGTCGACCAGCGCCAGGTTGAACACGTCCGCGTGCGGTCCCTTGCGCGGCGAGCTGAGGCAGGCCAGGCGGCGGCCGTCGGCGGAAAAGCGGGGCGAAACTTCCGGCCCGGGGCCGTCCGTCAGTTGCGTCAGCGAGCTGTCGTGCAGATCGATCGCCCACAGGTCGTAGTTCTTGTTGATGCTGTAACGGACCGACTCGCGGTCGTTGGTGCGGTTGGCGTGAACGACCAGCCAGCGACCGTCGGGCGACCATTGCGGGTCGCCATACCAAACGTCATCGTCGGTCAGGCGACTCGACGCGCTCGGCGGCGTATGCTTGAGGATCGCTCGACAAGTAGGCGACCCAAATCTGTGCCGCGCCGTAGCCGGTGTAGCCTTCGCCTTGATCAGGCCGGACGATTTCCACGCCCGCGGCCAGTTCTTCCGCCGTACGAGGCTCTCGTCCGTCGTCGGCGACGAACGCCAGCTTACTCCCATCGGCCGAGAAGGCCACGCGGCCGTAAAATGAGTCGTTGAATACGCGGCCGTACGGCTTGTTCACGCCGCACAGCGGAATCGCCTTGCCGCCGGCGGATGGCAACAGCCAGATATCGGTCGCCGCGTCGGATTGCGGCGGCGTGGGAGGAATTGGCGGCCCATCGTCGCTCCGGCTGCGCGTCGAACGGATGGCAATCCAGCGGCCATCCGGCGAGAAAACGGGCGAACGTGCATCCGGCTCGCCCGCTTCCATCGGCCGCCGAGTCCGATCGGCGCCGACGCGCCACAGAGCAAACCTTTCGACCTTCTTCTCGCCGTCGATCCATTGCCGGACCGAAACGGCGAAATCATTGCCCGGCGCCACGACCGGCGCCTGCGAACTGTCATACCGATAGAGGTCCTCAACGGCCAACGGCCGAAGTGATACATCGCTCTTTTGCTGGGCTCGGACAAGCGACGGCAGGAGCGCCAAGGCGCAGATCGCGCCATAGCACAACGGGCGTCTGACCGCGCCTACCACTCGAGGTGCAGAACGCGGCATGCGGAAAGAAGCGGCCAAACGAGTCCCTTTCTCAGTTATGCTTCAACCTTGAGAAGACTTCTTCCGTCTCGGCGTCACTTGGCCCAGGGAATGTGAAAACCTTCCGCGTTGAGCCGAATGCGATACAGGCTGGTGTCGACGGTGATGTAGAGCATGTTGCTGTCGTCGCCGATGCCGAAGTCGACGTTGCTGGGCATGCCCGTCGCCTGCTTGGCATCGGGCTGAGGCTTGCCGGTCGGAATAAAGCCCAGTTCGTCTCCCTTGGGATTGATGATCAACACTCCGGGCCGCTTCTGGCCGCGCGAGGTGAGATAGAGATTGCCGTTGACGTCGACGGTCATGCCGTCGCAGCCGCTTTCCATACCGAAGTCGTAGATCGTCTCTCGCTTGCCGTTGACCAGGCCGTTCGGCCCGAGCGGAAAGGCGTAAATCTTCATGGCGCCCTTTTCCGGGGGCGGGGCGTTCTCGTCGATGCGGTCGGTGCCGTTGTTGTTGTCGGCCACGTAGAGCGTTTTCTGGTCAGGGCTGATGGCAATGCCGTTCGGCTTTTCCACGTCGTGCGTGACTTCGGTCACCCCCTCCGGCTCGATCCGGTAGACGGCCCGATATTCCAGTTCTCGCGGTTCGTCGCCGAGATAACGAGGATCGGTAAAGTAGATGCGGCCCTTGACGTCAATGCACAAGTCGTTCGGCGCATTGAAGCGTTTGCCCATGTAGCCCTGGGCGAGGATCTCTTTTTTCTTGGTCTTGAGGTCCCAGCGAGAAATGCAACGCCCGCCATGGTCGGAGCCTTCGCAGGCCACCAACCGGCCTTGGGCGTCGAACATCAGCCCGTTCGACTTGCCGCTATCGTTGGTGAAAACCGTGGTTTTGCCGGTTTTCGGGTCGAACCGCACGATCTGGCCCTTATCCGTCCCAATGGGAATGTCCGAAAAGTAGATGCTGCCGTCTGGGGCTACGGCCGCGCCTTCGGTCAAGCCGCCGGCGATGTTGGCCGTGCGCGTGAACAGCAGTTCCAGCTTGGCGCCTTCGGGTACGATTTTGCCCTGATCGCCTGGGTCGGCGGCCTGTGCAACCGCCGTCACCAGGACCAACCCGGTAAGAGAATGGAAATATCGACGCATGGTTCTGGCTCCGTAGCACTTCGGGCAAGCTCGTAAAGGCAGATGGCAAGACTGCAGGAACGCGCGAACCGGCGTCCCTGCCGCTCGCGAGAGAATATCTTGGGGCTCTGCTCCAGCCCTTGGAGTCTAATAACTGGAAAAGTACAACTCAACCGGGTTTTTTTCTTCAATAGGAACATCTTTGCATGCGGATCGTCGACCTGAGCGTCACGCTGGACAACGACCGATCGTGGGCGCCCCGTTTCGCCCGCAATTCGGTCAAGCGGCAAAGCCACCAGTTCGGCAAGTTCGCTATCTGGTGGCTGTTCCGACTGCCGGGCAAATACCTGCGTACCGGTCTGGGCTGGGCCAACGACACCATCGAGCTTTCGACGCACGGAACGACGCACGTCGACGCCCCTTGGCACTACGGCCCGACGAGCGAAGGCCAGCCGGCCAAAACGATCGACCAGGTTCCGCTGGAGTGGTGCTACGGCCCCGGCGTGGTGCTCGACCTGCGGCACAAGCAGCATGGCGAAGCCATTACCGCGGAAGACGTCCGCGCGGCTCTCGATCGCATCGAGCACTGGCTCAACCTGCGCGAGATCGTGCTGATCCAGACCGGCAACGACCGGCGGCTCGGCACGCCCGAATACTTCACGCACGGACCGGGCATGAGCGCCGAGGCGACGCGCTGGATTCTCGATCAAGGCGTCAAGCTGACCGGCATCGATTCCTGGGGCTGGGACGTGCCGCTGCCCGTGCTGGCCGCACGAGCGAAGGAATCGCGCCGCGACGGACGTCTTCTGGGCCGCTCACTTCGTCGGCATCGACAAGGAATATTGCCACATCGAGCGGCTGACGAATCTCGATCAGTTGCCCTCGAAAGGCTTCACCATTTGCGCATTTCCGTTGAAAGTGAAAGGGGGCTCGGCCGGGCCCGCCCGCGTCGTCGCTCTGATCGACGAGGAGTAACAGCGCCGGAACGCGGAGCAGAGATCGCAAGCGTTGCCGCCGCAGCGGAATTCGCGAGAATTCCGGACCTTGCCAGCAGGCGTCTGATCTTTGACGGCAACAGCACGCGAGGCACGACACGCCCGCGTCTACTTCGCCGCCAGTAGCTTCTTCGCAACGGCAAACACGGCGTCGAACATCGGCTCGGTCAGCTTGCCGGTAAACGTGTTCTGCTGGCTGGGATGATAACTGGCGAGCAAGGTGCGGCCGCCGGCCAACTCGACGCGGGCGCCGTGGCCGAACTTCGGCAGTTTGCCTTCCAGCCACCCCCGGCGACGCGCTTCTTGCAGGACCGCCTTCCAGCCGATCTGCCCTAAGGCCAAAAACACGCGGACCGGCAACAGGTCGATCGTCTGCTCCAACCAGGTGCGGCAATTGGCGATCTCTTCCGTGGTCGGTTTGTTGTCGGGCGGTGCGCAATGACACGTAGCTGCGATGGCGCAGTCGATCAGTTTCAGCCCGTCATTGCAATCGGTCGCGTGCGGCTGATTGGCAAAGCCCGCCTTGTGAAGGGCCCGAAAGAGCCAGTCGCCGCTGCGGTCTCCGGTGAACATGCGTCCGGTCCGGTTCGCCCCGTGCGCCGCCGGGGCCAGGCCGACAATCAGCAGCCTGGCTCGAGCATCGCCGAAATTCGGCACAGGCCGGCCCCAATAAGTCCAATCTTGAAACGCCCGCCGCTTTTCCTGCGCAACCTGCTGCGTATACAAGCGCAGGCGAGGGCACTGCTCGCACGCCACAATCCGTTCGTTTAATTGCCGCCATCGTTTGTCCATTGGCTCACTCGCTTCCGAACGCCCTCATAGAATCTCAACCTGGCGTGACCAACCAGCCTAACGCAACTCGCACGTCTCCCTTCGTTTTTCTTCTGTTCAATTACTCAATTAAACAGCAGGAAACAGAGCAAACGAAGGCGATCGGGAATCGAACTCGCGCGCCGAAGCGGCATCAACGGACGCCGCTACGACCGAAATATTCTTCCCATTTTTTTGCCCTCCATCTTTTTGCCTTCCAGCATTTCTGCCTGCTTTTTCCATCACGAACGTCTCTTCTCCCGCCCCGCTTGCCCGCCACGCGCCCGCTTGCGACAATCGCCTTCTTCACCCCGTTGCGAGAACCCGCCATGAAAATCACCCAGGTCGTCTGCCAGATTCTCCGCATCAAGTCGGTCGTCGCCAAGACCGCCAGCAGCCAAGACGCCGTGCTGGTCCGCATTCGCACGGATACCGGGCTCGAGGGGGTCGGCGAGGCCGACAGCTCGCCCGAAGTCGTCAAGGCGATCATCGACGCGCCGTTCAGCCATAACATCGCCTGCGGTCTGCGGGAAATCCTCCTCGGCCAGAACCCGCTGGAAACCGAACGGCTATGGCAGGAGATGCACCGCCGCACGCTCTACTACGGCCGTTCGAGCGTGACGATCACGGCGATGGCGGCGGTCGACATGGCCTTGTGGGATCTGAAGGGCAAGCATTTCGGCGAGCCAATCCACCGGCTGCTGGGCGGCAAACGGCACGAGCGGATCAAGGCCTATGCCTCGATCCTGTTCGGCCGCGACGGACAGGAAACGGCCGATATTGGCCGGCGCTGGGTGGAAACCGGATATCGGGCGGTCAAGTTCGGCTGGGAACCGATGGGCCAATCGGAAGCGGTCGACATCGATCTGGTCCGCGGCGCCCGCGAAGGTTTGGGCGACGCCACGCTGCTGATCGACGCCGGCTGCGTTTGGGATGCGCGTACGGCGCTGGCCCGGGCCAAGGCGTTTGAAGAATACAAGATCGGCTGGCTTGAAGAGCCGCTCGATCCGGACGACGTCGAGGGCTACGTCTGGCTGCGAGATCGCTCGCCCGTGCCGATCGCAGCCGGGGAAGAAGAGTGCGGCCGCGCCGCCTTCCGGCCGCTGATCGACCGCCGGGCCCTGGACGTCTACCAGGTCGATCTCTCGCGCAACGGCTTCACCGAATCGGCCTACATTCGCAGCCGCGTGGAAGAGATCGGCGCCCGGCTTTGCAACCATTGCTACACCAGCCCCCTGACCGTTGCGGCCAGCCTGCACTGGCTGAGCACGTGCCGCGACGCCTTCCTGTTCGAAGACTGCGTGGAGGACTCCCCGCTACGGCACGATCTGACGCACGAAAAGGTGCAAGCCAAGGACGGCTGGATCGAAGTCCCGGATCGGCCGGGCCTGGGCGTGACGCTCGACGAAGACTTCGTCGCCGCGAACCTGGTCTGCGAGTCCGGACGATGAGCCAAGCCAACATGTCGTACCATGCAATTTGGCGGTAACCGCATGTGCCGCCGCAGGAAAACGAACCTCGGGTAAAAGGAACCACTGATTTCCACTGATAACGCACTAATCAGCGGAGATGAGTGAAGATTAGTGGTTTCTTGTCTTTCGTTTGCGCGTTGGTCTTTTGCGGCGGGCGTGTTACAATCGGCGGCATGAGAAAGCCCTTGATCAACGTCGCTGGCGCGTTCGCGTTGCTCGCGGCATCGGTTGCGGCGGGGGGCGAAACGGACGCCGTTTCTTTCGACGACGACGTGCTGCCGCTCTTCAAGCGCGGTGCGTCAAATGCCATGGGCCGATCAAACGCGAAGGCGAGTTGAACCTGGCCGCGGCGCGAGGCATTGCGGGCGGCGGCCAAAGCGGCCCGGCGATTGATCGCGAGCGGTTGAAGGAGAGCCCGCTCTGGCAGCGAATCGCCGCTGATGAAATGCCGCCCGACGAGCCGCTTTCGGCGGACGAGCGGGCCATCGTGCTTCGCTGGCTGGACTCGGGCCGCGCGAGGCCTGCCGCAAACGGTCAGCGGATCGGAAGCCGCCGATCATTGGGCGTTTCAACATCTCTCGCCGGAGGCTCCAGGCGAGTTGCGACAGCCCGAACGGGCCCGCACGCTGATTGATCGCTACTTGCTCGCCCGGCTCGAAGCGAAAGGCTTGTCGTTCTCGCCGCACGCCGAGCGGGCGACTCTCATTCGCCGCGTCAGCTTCGATCTGACGGGTTTGCCGCCCAGTCCGGATGAAATCGCGCAGTTCATCGCCGATCCGGCGCCGGACGCCTACGAGCGGATGGTCGATCGATATCTCGCCTCTCCGCATTACGGCGAGCGGTGGGGCAAATACTGGCTCGATGCGGCCGGCTATGCCGACTCCAACGGCTACTTCAATGCCGATAGCAACCGCCCGCTGGCTTACCGCTATCGCGATTACGTCGTCGATTCGCTCAATCGCGACAAGCCGTTCGATCGCTTTCTGCAAGAGCAACTCGCCGGCGACGAATTGTCGGGCTATCGCCCGGGCGAAGAAGTGAAGCCGGAGATGGCCGAACTATTGGTAGCTACGCACTTCCTCCGCAACGCCCAGGACGGCACGGGCGAGAGCGACGGCAATCCGGACGAGGTGCTGGCCGACCGCTATTCGGTGCTGGAAGGCGCCGAGCAAATCTTCGGTTCGGCGCTGTTCGGTCTCACGCTGCAGTGCGCCCGCTGCCACGATCACAAGTTCGAGCCCGTCACGCAGCAGGAGTATTACCAGCTCCAAGCGATCCTGCGTCCGGCCTTCAACCTCGATCAGTGGATCAAGCCCAACGACCGCTACGTGTTCACGGCCACGACGGCAGAAACAGCCGCGTGGGAAGCGAACATCACGCAACTCGACGCCGAGATTGCCGAACTGCGGCGCCAGTTCGCCGATTGGGCGCGCGAACATCGCCCGCGCGGCGAAGTGCTGTTTGAAGATCACTTCGACGCACCAGAGCAATTGACTTCGCAGTGGAGCAACACGGCGCCGGGCGATGACGCCCCTGGCGGCGCACCGGCCGTGAACGTTGGCGCCCAAACGGCGCCGGGCGCCGTTTGCGAGAGCGGGGCGCTGCTGATCATCGAGTCGGGCGGGGCCGGCAATCGCTGGCTCTCGACGGCAAAGAGTTTCGATTGGACGCCCGAGGCGCCGGGCGGCTGGATTCAAGTCACGTTCGACCTGGTCGCAGATAAGCTCCCTTCCGGCGGCGAGCCCGCGGCACGCATCGGCTACTACATCGGCCTCAACGATTACAACGACAACGCCGAGCGCAAAGGCAACATTCTGCTTGACGGCAATCCCGCCGGCGGCGCCGACGTGCACCTCGATTACCCGGGCGCCGACTCGCGCGCGGCGGCCAAGCTGGGCACTTCGCCGTATCGGCCCGGGCACAATTTCGGCGTGCGAGTGACGAACATCGGCGATGGCAAGTTCCGCCTCGATCATCTGGTCGACCTCGTTCCAGAAGAACGCGCCGTAACGCTGACCGGCGAAGACCTGGCCGACGGCGGCTTTGGCTTCGAATTCTGCTGCGGTCGCAGCTTTGTCGTCGACAATGTGCTGATCGAAAGCGGCCCCTCGAACGCCGCAGCCAACGAAACGCAGCCCAACTACGAAGAGGAGTTGCAATCGCGGCGCAAGCAATTGGAGCAAGCCGTCGCCGCGGCCAACGCACGCCGCAGCGACAAGCCGGGCAAAGTGGCCTGGGTAACCGATGTTTCGCCGCAGCCACCCGACGTATTTCTGCTGGTCCGCGGCAATTACTCGCAACCGGGCGAAAAGGTCGCTCCGGGCGTGCCCGCCGTGCTCTGCGATCCCGACAATCAGTACGCCGTGCCGCCTCTTCCTGCAGCCGCTGCCACAACCGGCCGGCGTCTGGCCTTTGCCCAATGGTTGACGCGGCCCGGCTCGCGCACGCGGCGCTGTTGGCCCGGGTGACCGTGAACCGGATCTGGCAGCATCACTTCGGCGTCGGCCTGGCGGCTTCGACCGATAACCTGGGCTACAGCGGCGCCGCGCCGTCGCATCGCGAGTTGCTCGATGCGCTCGCCGCGCAGTTCATCGAGCAAGGCTGGAGCACGAAGGCGCTCCACCGGCAGATCCTGTTCTCTTCGGCCTATCGCCAGACGAGCGAGTCTCACGAAAAAGGCGTCGGCATCGATCCCGACAATCGCTTGTTGTGGCGGTTTCCGCTGCGGCGACTCGATGCCGAAAGCATACGCGACGCCATGCTGGCCGTCGCCGGCGAACTCGATTTGCAACCAGGCGGACCGTACGTGCCGACCACGCGTACGGCCGAAGGAGAAGTGGTCGTCGACGAATCGCTGCCCGGCGCCCGCCGGCGCAGCCTGTATCTGCAGCAGCGCCGGACGCAGGTGCTGACGATGCTCGACTTGTACGACGCCCCGTCGATCGTCACCAACTGCACGCGGCGCAGCCGGACGGCCATGCCGCTGCAAGCGCTCAGCGCGCTGAACTCGTCGTTCGCCGTTGCACGAGCCCAGGCCTTCCGCGCGCGACTCGAGCGCGAGACCACAGAGGAACTACAGCCACGGCTGGATCGGGCGTTCCTGCTCGCCTTTGGCCGGCCGCCCGATGCGGCAGAGCGCGAAGCCGCTGTGCGGTTTTTGACGGCGCAGCGAGCGAATTACGGCGATCGCGACGACGCAGATCAGCAAGCGTGGACCGATTTCTGCCAAATGCTGCTGGCCGGCAACGCCTTCTTGTACGTGGAGTGAAGCTTCGCCATGCACGTCCCCGAAAACGCTTTCGCCCTCAACCGCCGCGCGTTTCTCGGTCGCTATGCCGGCTGCCTCGGCACGCTGGCGCTGGCCGATTTGCTCGCGCCTGGCCTGGAACGACTACTCGCTGCAGAAAACAAACCCGGCATCCTGCCAGAGCTCTCGGCGCCGAAAGCCAAGGCCGTAATCTGCCTGTTCCAACATGGCGGTCCAAGTCAAATGGACTTGTTCGACGCCAAGCCCGAACTCACAAAGCAGCACGGCAAGCCGTATCAGGGCGATTTGGAAGTCCACTTCGACAAGCAAAAGGGGAACCTGCTGGCCTCCCCGTTCAAGTTCACGCCGCACGGCCAGTCGGGCATCGAGCTCTCGGAAGTGCTGCCGCACACCGCGGAAATTGTCGACGACATCACGCTGGTCCGTTCCATGGCGACGGAATCGGTCGATCACGAAGCGGCCTTGCGGCTGATCCACACCGGCAAGATTCAAGCGGGCCGCCCGGTGTTCGGCTCGTGGGTGACCTACGCGCTCGGTTCGGAAAGCCGCGAGTTGCCCAGCTACGTCGTGCTCTCCGATCCGGGCGGATTGCCGGTTGACGGCGTGCGCAACTGGTCGAGCGGCTGGCTGCCGGCCGTATATCAAGGCACGCCGTTCCGCTCGGGCGCCTCGCCGGTGCTGAACCTGGCCACGCCGGCAGGAACGCCCGCCGCAGCCCGGGCCGAACAGTTGCGGCTGGTGGAAGCCTTGAACCGGGCGCACCTGGCCAGGCATCGGCATAATTCGGAGCTGGCTGCTCGGATCGCCAACTTTGAGACGGCGGCCCGGATGCAAACGGCGGCGCCTGAGGCGATCGACTTTTCCGGCGAGACCGAAGCCACGCCGCCGGATGTACGGGCTCGATAATCCGGCGACGCAGGAATACGGCAGCCGCTGCCTGCTCGCCCGGCGGCTGGTCGAACGGGGCGTGCGCTTCGTGCAGGTATTCCTCAGCGGTCAGCCTTGGGACACGCACAGCAAAAACGCCGAGAGCCTCAAGGGACTGTGCGGCCGCACCGATCAACCCAGCGCCGCGCTGGTCAAAGATCTCAAGCAGCGAGGGCTGCTGGATTCGACCATTGTGCTCTGGACCGGCGAGTTCGGGCGTTTGCCGGTCTCCCAAGGCAACGACGGCCGCGATCACAATCGCCATGCCTTCTCGCTCTGGCTGGCCGGCGGCGGCTTCAAGGCCGGGTACGCGCACGGGCAGACCGATCAGTTCGGTTATCGCTCCGTGGAGCAGGTCGTCAACGTCCACGACCTGCACGCCACGCTGCTCTACGCCTTGGGCCTCGATCATCGCCAGGCTCACTTATCCGCACGACGGCCGCAATGATAGTCTGACCGACGCGGAAGTCACGCATGCCAAGTTGATTCCGGAACTGCTGGCGTGAGCAGCAGACGGTAGATGGTGGCAGAGCGGGCAACGCAACTCGCCGGGCGCGATACCTGGCCTTCCCGGCGAGCGAACGTTTACCTGCTGCACTATCCGCGGATCGCCCGTTCTAATCAGGCCTTGACTTGCCGCGCTCTATTTCGCGGGTCTACTCACTGCCTGGACGCCGATTTCGCTAGGACATATGTGCTTTTCTCGAAGCGTTTTGCCATGCGCAACCATCGCTGCGAATAACAAGCGTCTTTCTTCTCTCGTCCGTTTCATGAAATCCACGTATGCTGCGAACGCCTTTCGATCCGCCACGTTCTTTTTTGCGGCCCTACTTGGTCGCTGGCGTCGCCAAATCCGATGCGGCTTTCCTGGCCGCCTCGGACGTCCGCAGTAACTCTTCGGCGGCGGCGTTGGCCTTTGGTCGAAGTTCCGACATCGGAAACGTGGTTTCTAATGCACGATACGCGCGATATGCTCCAGCATCGTTTCCAGCGGCCTGGAGCGCTTTGCCGTATTGCAATTGAGCTAGATCGCGATATGCAAGATCTTCGGATTCGGCAGCCATGCGAAAGTGCTTTGCCGCTTCAAGCGGTTTTTTTTCGGCCAGCAGAAACGTCCCCAGGTCAAAGTGTGCATCTGGCGCCGCCGTGTGGTCCGGCCAATCGGCCAGCGCCTTTTCATACGCCTGGGCGGAAAGTCGGTCATTGCCGAGTTGCATTTCGATCGCACCGCGCCAATACCAGCCCATCGCCGCTTCTGGCTGATCTTTCCATTTTTCCAGAAGCGTGTCGACGCAATCCCGCGCCTCTTTGAATCGTCTGTCGTTTGCCAGGCACGTGGTCCTCCAAAGCAGTGCGTTTGCCGCGTAATCGCCGCTCGGGTCCGCGTCGACCACACGTTGAAATGCTTCTGCAGCTTTCTGGTAGCCGCCTTTCTCCCTGTCCGCGAGCTGCTTGTGTGCGCGAGCCAACGCATAGTGCAGCTCTGGGGCTTTGCCGTAGGCCGGAAACGACGCCGCACACGTCGATAGCACGCCGACGGCAGCTTTGTAACGCCCCAACTCGAAGTAGCAGCACCCGAGACTGAACGTCGCCTCCGGAACGCGTGGATCTGCCGGATGACGCTCGAGCAGCTTCTCCCACGCGCGGCTCGCCGCACCATAGATGCCGCCCGTCTGCAGCCCCCGCGCCCTGGCGGCGATCTTTTCGGCTCTTTCGTCGTCGCCTTGACCCGCTTCAACAGTTCCGACGCAGGACGCCCCGCAATACCCGACAAGGATCACGCCCGCGAGAAAAGCAAGAGACCTTGGACTTGTTATCATGTCATGACCCTCCAGTATTCTATCTTAGGACACACCCCAGCACGTGCTAAGGCGTGGCTGTTTGCCTTTCGATCTCCTCCTCTGCCCTTTTTCTTTTCTTTTTACATCTCTTTCTCTTCGTGTTGTATTCCCTCTTTTATTCCCGACTCCTGCTCTGCCTCTTTCTGCGTGGCTAGGAACAACAATTGATTACGTTAGTCACTTCATCCGAAAAATGAGGTGCGGCTTTATTGACTGCGGAACAGTTCCAGGCTTGTCATGGCTCCGTGGCGACAGAAGTTCTCGCCGAAGCTCTTCAATACGCGCCATTTCATCACGCAAATGCCGCTCCATGCGGGTGGATTTTATATGCAACAGCTCCTGTTTAAGACTTTGTATTTCCTGATCCTTTTGCCGTGACTGCCTGTCAAGCGACTGAATCACAAATCGTTGAGACACAGCCCCCGCCAAATAGCACGAAAGACATGCCACGATCAGGAAAAGCGTTTTCACTGAGAACCGTGATAAGGCAACTCGTCGCGTTCGATGATGCGATGTCATGAGCATGTTGTGGTCGCGCGATGGACTTCTGAGCCGCGTTAGAGCATTTTCACATAGTTTGCGTCACCCATCTCCCGGACATCTTCGCCCGGCATCGGAGCAGCCTATCATGTTGCAAGCGGTTCCATTCCTGCCCCCTCTTCTCGTTAATCTACATCTTCGCTGGACCTTGCCTATTTCCGAAGCCGCGCCTTGACGGACTCAAGACGTCTTTGCAAGCGATGCCCGGGGAACCTACGCAGCCACTCGTCGCAGATAGCAGCCGCATCGTCGTGCATGCCCGCTTCCGCGGCCGTGACCGCAGCATGATATAAAGCTCTCGACTGTAACGCCCGGTCGCCGGCTGTCTCCGCGCCCAAGTCCTTGTATTCCGCGACAGCATCTGCGGCGCGTCCTGGCATTTTTCGCAAGATGTCTGCGTGCAGGAAGTGAAGACGATTCGCCTGCCGAGCATCGTTAGCCCTGTCAAGCGCTATGGCAAGGTCAGTAATGCGGAGCGCTTCGGCATAGTCACTTTTCGTGTAGTAGTGAGCAGCCAGGAAGGCGCCCGCTATCTCGCCGTCAACATTTCCATTTACCACAGACCTCCTCGCCTGGCTGCGTACCGCAGCGTGCCTCGCAATGAGCTTCGCGCAGGCGGCCAGGGCGTCATCGCGATGCCTTGATTTCGGAAAGCGACGCGGCATCGATGCGTAGATCTCAAATGCATCCCACATTTCTCCGCGCTTTTCCTGTGCCTGCCCGTACTTGAGCAATGCTAAATCAGCATGCGAAAATCCCCTCTCTTCCGAGGCCTTTCGGAAGCCTTCGCTTGCCTCTGTGAAACGCTGCATGCCGAAAAGGCATTCTGCTCGCTGGAACTCGCAATCCGCAATGCGTCCATGCCCCGGCCAGCGCCTGATTACCTCAGTAAAAGATTCAAGCGCCGCGTCCTGTTGATGCAATAGGACGAGGACTCTTCCTTGCAACATCATTACATCCGGAATCCTCGTTTCAGCGACCGTCATATCTAATATCTGTGTGATAAGCCCGTTGCTTTCCTGGTACTTCTTGCAGCGGTACAGGCAGACCGCTTGGGAATACATCGCATCCGCGCGCTCCACATCATCATCGACGTCGGCAGCGAGTTCAGAAAACGTCTTCGCGGCATCCTCATAGGCGCCGGCGCCTGCCTCCGCTTTAGCGAACTGGATGGCGCCTAACAATCGCCGGGCACGAGCCCTCACGTCCGTCTTGCGACACAAGGAAATGCAGGTCGTTAGGCTATCGACCGCTGAATCGTAACGCTGCTCCTTCAGCCAGCAGACGCCCAGATGGTAATAAGCCTCGTCATTTCGCTCGTAGTGTGGATACTCTGCAATGAGTCGCGCCCAGCGAGCTGCGGCGCTACGATAAAAGCCCCCCTGCTCCAAGGAGGACGCCGCCTTGAAGCATTCAGCCGCAGCGATGGCGCCCTTCGACGAAGGCGATGAAGGACCCTCGTCGGCGAAAGCACGTCCGACGACGACGAGCGCACACGCGCATGCATACTGGAGAATGCGAGACATAACGGCGCCTCACTTCTTGGGCGGCTTTGTCGGGTCGATTAGCTCGATAGGCGGTATCGTGATGTCCGGCATGACGGGATTCGGCGCAAGTGCGTCCTCCACATCTGCCGCAATTTGGTCCAACTGCATCTGCAGGATTGCCGCTTGTATGGCTAGCATGTCGTCTTGTTCTATTAGTGATTGCACCTGCTCATTAACGTAATCGTACGCCTCTCCATTTGGCCACGCGTCGAGCAGGAAGGCGCCTTGGTCCAGGAGTAAGTTGAGAAACTGTTTCGAGACAGCAAGGTCATCAAGTTCAGCCTGAACGTCGGCGAGGATCTTCACCAGCGTGAAATACGCCCCGGCAGGAGGCGTATCTGCTGGCATAACCTCTGGTAACCCGTCAGGTTCCGGAACCGGACCTAGTTCCTCGGTGACGTCGACAGAACCGTCAGGCGGTTGAATGAGAGGCTCGAAACTCAGCCCCCGTGGATCAAATAGGTTGAGCGAATCATTCGCAACATATCGCACCAGGTTCGCATCTCTAGCTCTAAATCGCAACGGATCCTGGCTGATCCACCGCCCGACTGCGGGGTCGTACCAGCGATGCCAATTGTACTCCAGTCCGGCGTCAGCGTCCCAGACCTGGCCCGTATAGAGGAACCGCGTTACGTTTGTCGGGCCGCTGGCCAACTCGCCGAACGAGTCGTAGACGAAGTGGGCCGTGACCGCGCCGCTATCGTCGACGACATCCCGGGTCGTGCCGAGGTTGTCGGCCAAGAGCCAGAGCGCATTGCCCGTGGAGACATCTTCCTGGGCAAAGACCTGATCGGTCGTACCGGCGTTGCCGGGGCCGTTCAGGTAGCGCGTCGCCAAAGCAACGGGTTGTGCGCCGACGCCATCGGGGTCGACGAAGTCAAGCACAACGTTGGCGCCGTCGTAAACGTAGTATTCGGCCCGATCGAAACTGCCTGAGCCGGTCGAATCGACCGACTTCGAAACCAAGTGATCGTTGACGTCGTATGTATAATGAACGCGCTTGGTCAGCGCGTCGGAGTTATCGTAGAAGTAGACGTCAGTCAGCCGGTTGCGATAATCCCAAGTGTAAGAGGTCAGGTAATCGTTGGCGGGATCGCTTGAAATACGCGTCCGCGTGATCCGATTCCCTTCGGCATCGTAGGTGTAATTGAACGTGCCATCGCTCGTGAGCTGGTTGTTCGTGCCGGTCGTGTAGCCGGTGTTGGTGCGGTTGCCGTTGGAGTCGTAAGAGTATGACTCGTTCGCTGGCTGCCCTGTGCCCGTGTAGCTGGCGCCGGTGACCTGGTTCGTGTTGTCGTAGCTGTAGGTCGCCGTGCCGTCGGTTGTGGTGGTCATACTGGTGACGCGATTGGCCGCGTCGTACGTCCAGGAATAGGCGTCGATCGCCGTGCCGCCGCCCGACGTATATGCGATCTCGGTCAAGCGATTGGCGCCATCATAGGAGAACGCGCTCGTCGCAATGTCGGGCTGCGGTCCGGTGCCGAAGAAATCGGTGCGGAAAATCTGCGTGAGCTGACCCAAGGCGTTGTAGGAGAGATTCGCTCCCTTGACGGCGACCGCGTTTCCGCCGGTCTGGCCTTGTTGTACGAGTTGCGTCAGCCGCTGATCGGCGTCGTACTGGTACGTGTTGAGGAAGTCGGCCGTGCCGGCGATCGTGGCTGCCAGTTGCGTGCGATTGTTCATCGCGTCGTATTGGCTGGCCAGCACCACGTCCGGCACGCCGGGCGTGCCGGTGTTGTCGATGCTGGTGACGCGGCCGAGATTGTCGTAGGCGTACGCGTAGGAGCTGTCGGGATCGGCGGAGCTGGCGACCTCGTTGGCGGCGTCGTAGCTATACGAAATCGTGCGGATCACGTTCGTCCCGTCCATCCACTGCTCGGAAGTGCGCCGATGCAGATTATCGTAGCTGAAGTCCCGGACGCGACCGTCGCGGTCGGTCTCGCCGATGAGATCGCCGGACGCGTCGTAACTAAAGGACCGAGTATGGTTTAACTGGTCCGTATCCGTCAAGACGCGATGCAGCGCATCGTACGTCGAGGGCGTTATATTGCCGCCGGGATCTTCAAGCGTGAGCCGGTTGCCAACGCCGCCGTATAGCTCGTCACGCCCGACAAGGAATCGGCCCGACGCCGTCAGGCTCGGACGCCGTCTTCGTTTGTGCGGCGGCGAAGAGAACTAGGCGGACACGCAGCGCTTTGCGCAAGCGATTTGACCCTACCACAACACACAGTATGTCTATAGCAAAAGCGCGGACGCGGTTTCGCACTTTTGTCACTTCTTTCGTCAAGCGAATCAACGCAGGGAAAGGCAGAGCGGAAGCGGGTGCAATCTCCTTGGGGCCTCGGGTGATTGGCCGGCTGTGATGTGGGTGCGAGTTGGCGGAGGAGGTGGGGTTGGTGAAAAGGGCGCCTTTCCGCAAGAATATACGTACTTCCATACCACCGGACTTTTCGAGATCTCTGACACGACCGACCGCCTCAGGCGGCTAGCGCCAGCACCCGCTCGAAGAGGGTGCGGACTCGATCAATCCAAAAGCTCGGCGGTAACAACGTCGTTTGCAGCGAGGCGCTGCCTCAGCATCTGAGCAATGCGTTGAGCTACCTCCATCGGCAGACGAATCGGATGGCGCACCTCGGCGGAATAAAGCCAAGCTTGAGCAACCGCTCATTCTTAGTGACGAGTGCGAACGCGAGACATGGCAAAAAGCCAAAATACATGCCGATTGCATAAAGCCGGCACGTCCAGTAACGCCAGAATGGCTTCAGACACGTCTGTTTCATTGTCATAACAATAGACTACCGTCCAGCGGTCACTGCATCCTGATAAAGCTGCAAGTGCAGCTTGTCGCAGACGTCCAGGCTGTATCGCTCGCGGATCATTTGCGCAGCCGCCTGGCCAAGATGCTTGAAGTCTTGCGGCGCATCGAGGACCAGCGACGCCTGGCCCACGAAGGCATCGACGTCGAAGAAATCCGCGAGCAGGCCATTCCGCCCGTGCGTGATCATCTCTTGCACCGGCGCCGTGTCGGAGGCGAGCACGGTCGCGCCGCAAGCAAGCGCGTCCATCAGCGACCATGACAACACGAAAGGCACGGTCAGGTAGATGTGTAAGTCGGAGATGGAAAACAACTGCGACAACTCGTCGGGCGGCAGCAGGCCGGTAAAGATGAAGCGGGAAAGATCGTACTGGTCCTGCGCCAACACCCAGTTCAGGAACGACTCGCCGCCGATCGTCTTCTGGTCGCCGCCGTAGCAGATTCGGTCTTCGCCCACGACGATGAAGATCACGTCACTGCGCTGTTCCGCCAGGCGTTTGGCCGTTTTCATGAAAATGTCGAACCCGCGAATCGACTCGAAGCCTCGCGACGCGTACGTCACGATCTTCATCTCCGCGGGAATCGCTCGACCCGCTACGACGCGAGGCGCCTGCGGCTGCGGCCGCCAGAAGGCTGTATCAATGCCGTCAAACGCCACCCGCACCTTGTCGTGGTAGTGATCCGGCAGCCGGTCGCGTTGCCACCGCGTCGGACTGTAGCCAAGGTCGCAGTTTTCCAGATCGGCCAGCAGCATGGCGTTCCGGGTATAGGCCCGCAGGCGATCGATCTCCAAGCTGGGGAACTCGGGCCGAAAGTCCATGTCGGAATTGTGCGGGCGATAGAAATACTCGAAGTAGTTGACGATCGGGCAATCGTACAGCTCGCGCAAGAAGATCGTCGAGCCGAAACCCGAATGCCCGACGACCAGGTCCGGCTGAATATCCTTGCGGCCCCGCAGCGCCTCGTACACTCCGGCGGCGTTCCACACAGCGTTTTCGAACGTGCGGCTGCAATAGTGCGTTTGCTCCGTCGCGCCGCTGCGGAGCGGATACTGAACCAGCTCGATCCCCTCCACGTTCCCGGGCGGCGCCTTCGAAACGAATGTGGCGCGAAAGCCGTGCTGCTCGACCAGGTATTTGGCAATATGCCCGAACTGGGCGGGGAAAGTTTGATGGACAAACAGGACGTGCATGGCTTACGGCTTGACCACCGTCCCGTCCTTGCGGCGCAGCTCGCCCCAGTCCATGTCAAAGCTTGGATCGTCTTCGATCGGGAATTTGGCCGCCAGCTTTTCATCCAGGTCGATGCCCAGACCGGGGCGCTCGTTGATCCAGTAGTAGCCGTCTTTCAACTCGGGACAGCCGGGGAACATGTCCTGTTCGGCCTGAGTGAACGCCCGGGCTTCTTGAATGCCGAAGTTAGGCGTCGCCAGGTCGAGGTGTACATTGGCGGCGTGGCCGACCGGCGAGACGTCGCCCGGCCCGTGCCAGGCGGTCCGCACGGAGAAGAAGTCGCAGAGCGTGGCCACCTTGCGGGCCATCGTCAATCCGCCAATCTGCGAAATGTGGATGCGAATGAAATCGATCAGGCGCCCGCTGATGAGCGGCACGAATTCGTTCGGATTGTTGAACAGCTCGCCCATTGCGATCGGCGTGCTGGTCTGCTCGCGCAAATGCGTAAAGTAGCCGACGTCCTCGGGACTGAACGGGTCTTCGAGAAAGAACAGCCGAAACGGCTCCAGGTCTTTGGCCAATTGAATGGCCAGAATTGGCGGCACGCGCTCGTGGACGTCGTGCAACAACTCGACCTCGTCGCCCAGCTTGTTGCGGAGGTGTTCGAACAGTTTGGGAACCATCCGCACGTATGGCTTGGGCTCCCAAGGTTTGGGCGGCCCAGAACGATCGCGGTCCTTGCCGGCGCCGTAGGTCGACATTTTGGGCAGTCCGATCTGCGCTCGCACGTGGCGATGTCCTTGTTCCATCAAGGCCCGCACGGAGTCTTCCACCTCTTCCAAGGTCATGCCGTTGGCGTGGCGGTAGGTATCGACCGCGTGGCGGCACTTGCCGCCGAAGAGCTGATAGACCGGCAGGCCCGCGCGCTTGCCGAGAATGTCCCACAGCGCCTGATCAACGCCGCTGATGGCATTGCCCAGCACCGGACCGTTGCGCCAATAGGAGCTGACGAACGACGACTGATACGCGTCTTCGACCGCCAGCGGATCCTTGCCGATCAGAAACGGCTTCAGGTACTTGTCGACGGCCGTCTCCACGGCTCGCGGCCGCTGAGTGAAGGTGGCGCAGCCCAGACCGTACAGTCCCGGCTCGTTGGTCAGCACCTTGACCACCACCAGCCGGATTTTGGCCGGGGCGGTGAGGATGGTTTTGACGTCGGTGATTTTCAGCGGCGGCAGTTTCTTGCCGTCGGCCGCCGCGGCCGGGCTGTTCGGTCCGGCGGCCGAAAGCGTTCCGGCGGCCAGCCACGGCAGGCCCATCGCACCCGCGCCCAAGGAAGTCGTTTTGAACCAAGTCCGCCTGTCCATCGAAGCATCTCCCTGAGCCATTGAAAATCTGCGCCCGCCTTCGGTCGTGCCTTGTATGCGCGGCCAAGCGCCTCTCGTCAAGCATAATGCCCAAATGAGCCTCATTCGTAGAGCAAGCGAACTGGCTTGCTCAAAATGAGGACGGATACGGCAAAACAGCGACCGGAGCGAGGAGAGAGAGAAGGACCGCTAATCTGCACTGATTATCGCTAATCTCTCATGCCTAAATGCTTTCTGATTAGGGATGATTAGCGGAGATGAGCGGTTTTCTTTTATCACCCCCGCAAGTGGAATTGGCATTCGCCGCGACCGGTTAGACGGCCGGACAGGCACACTGTAAACTATTGATTGGCGGTCAATTACGACACAATCCCCGTTCGAGCCGCGAAGGCTGGCGGCGGAGTTTTGGGAGCTGAGTGCGATGAGCTTGCTGGGAATCACGATCGGTTCGGGGCTGATCCTGTTGGCCGCCTATTTCACGTACGGCCGCTGGCTGGTCGGAAAGCTCGAGCTCCGCAACGACACGATCACCCCGGCCTGCCAACTCAATGACGGCGAAGACTTCGTGCCCACGCCCGCGCCGTACCTGTTTTCGCAGCATTTTTCGGCCATTGCGGCGGCTGGGCCGATCGTCGGGCCGATCGTGGCCGGGCTGCTGTTCGGCTGGCTTCCGGCGCTGATCTGGATTCTGATCGGCAGCATTTTCATCGGCGGCGTACACGACATAACCTCGCTGGTGGCCAGCGTGCGGCATCAGGCCCGCAGCATTCCGGATATTGTCCGAGAACACATGAGCCGCCGGGCATACCTGCTGTTCCTGTCGTTCGTGTGGATTGCGCTGGTTTACATCGTCGTCGCCTTCACGGATATCACGGCTACGACGTTCGCTCCCGATCCGGCCGCCGGGGCCAAGGTCGAAGACGTCGAGCGCGGCGCCGCGGTGGCTAGTTCGTCGATGATGTATCTGGCGCTGGCGGTCATCATGGGGTTGGTGCTCCGTTACACGAAGCTTTCGCTGAGTTGGGCCACGGCGATCTTCATGCCGCTGGTGTTGGTTTCGATCTGGGCCGGGCAGTTCCTGCCGCTGTCGATCCCTGAAGCGCTTTGGTACGACGGCAGCGCCGCGAAAACTTGGGACATTCTGCTGCTGGTCTACTGTGGCGTCGCTTCGGTCGTGCCGGTCTGGGCGCTGTTGCAGCCGCGCGGATTCTTGGGCGGGTATTTCCTGTCCGTAACCGTGCTGCTGGCCTTTTTGGGCATCGTAGCCGCCACGTTTTTAGGCCAGGCAATTGAGATCACTTATCCGCAGTTCGTCGGCTGGCAGGTGCCGCTGGCCGGCAAAATCGCCTACATGTTCCCCGTATTGTTCGTCACGATTGCCTGTGGGGCCTGCAGCGGGTTTCACTCGATGATCAGTTCGGGCACCTCGTCGAAACAGTTACGCTCCGAGGGAGACGCCAAGAGCATTGGCTATGGCTGCATGTTGCTGGAAGCCTTCGTGGCGATTATTTCGTTGAGTTGCGTGATGATTATGGCCAAGGGCGCCAGCGGCAATCCGGACCAGATTTTCGCCCAAGGCGTTTCGCGCTTCATCGCCATGTTCGGCCAGGTGTTTGGCATCGGTTACGAGACGGCCTATTCGTACCTATTCAGCTTCTGCCTGTTGGCCTTCGCCACGTTCATCTACGACACGCTCGACGTCTGCACGCGGCTGGGCCGTTACGTGCTGCAGGAATTCACCGGCTGGCAAGGCAAGGCAGGACGCCTGGTCTGCACCGTGCTGACCTTGCTGCCGCCGATGTACCTGGTGCTGCAAACCATGACCAACCCGGCGACCGGACAGCCCGTGGCCGCCTGGAAAGTCTTCTGGAACTTGTTCGGCACGGCCAACCAATTGCTGGCCGCGTTGACGCTGATCGGCGTGACCGTCTGGCTGTTGCGGACTGGCAAGAGCTGGGTCTATACGGCCGTGCCGGCGGTCTTCATGGTGATCGTCACCTTCAGCTCGCTGAGCCTGATTCTGTGGGATTGGGTGCGGGAGGTCGGCAAGGTCTGGAGCCAAGGCCGATTCGACATCAACGGCCCGCTGAGCACGGTGCTGTTTATTCTGGCAATTCTGCTGGTGATTGAGGGGGCGATCGTGATTGGTCGCACCTTGCGAGAGCGGGCCGCCTTAGGCTCGGCTGAGCCCGCCGGAGAGGCCGCCTAGGACGGCTGGCCTCGACAATGGGCGCCGCCGTTTGTCGTAGCGTGCGCGTAGGCCTCGCTGATACGTTCGGCGCCGCGCCTTCCGGCGCTCCATTTCCTGCCTGTCTATCAGGCACGCGAGGCCCTTTGATCTCGCGCAAGCTATTTTTTGTGCTAGCAGCCATTTTCTCCAAGTAGCGAACGGACCTGGGTTTCCGCCTTCCCCACAGGCGTCGGCAGGCGTGCAGGCCTGCGCGATTTGGCACACTTATCGCAAATGGGGGCCCCGACGTGACGCGTTGGTTGACGGCGTTGACGGCGGCATTGACGCGTCGTCGGCAGGCTCGTACGGCCGCGCGACAAGAATATTCCTCCTGGAAGGCGGTTGCCATGTATCGAAGGCTTTCTCTTGGGAGTTGCTGGTTCGCATTTCCAGCCCTCCTCGCTGCGGTTCTTACATTTGCATTAACCTCTTCGGCGGCGCGGGGCCAAGACGACGCGGCGGAGGACAAACCTGCGGAGGCTGCCGTTGAGTCGGCGCCAAGCGACGCCGAAGCGCCGGCGCTCACGCTGGAGTCGCTCAAGACGGCGCTCGATGAGAAGTCCCTGGATCTCGACACGGTCTGGACCCTGGTGGCCGCCTTTTTGGTGATGTGGATGCAGGCCGGCTTCGCGCTGGTCGAAACCGGCTTCACACGGGCCAAGAACGCCGTCAACATCATCATGAAGAACCTGATGGACTTCAGCTTCGGCACGTTGGCCTACTGGATCATCGGATTCGGACTGATGTTCAGCGTCGGCAACGACTACTTCGGCGACAGCGGCATGTTTCTCAACGAGCAGCCGCTGGAAATCAAGCAAGACGACGGCAGCGTCAAGTCGACGACCAACTTCGATCCGATCTCGTGGACGAACGTGCCGCTGGAGTGCAAGTTCTTCTTCCAGTTGGTCTTCGCCGCCACGGCCGCCACGATCGTGTCGGGCGCCATGGCCGAGCGCACGAAGTTCACGTCGTACATGCTTTACAGCATCATCATCTCGGCAGTGATTTACCCGGTCTCCGGTCACTGGATCTGGGGCGGGGGCTGGCTCGCCGATTTAGGCATGTGGGACTTCGCCGGTTCGACCGTCGTGCACAGTCTGGGCGGCTGGATGGCTCTGGCGGGCGCATTGGTCATTGGGCCCCGGCTTGGCAAGTACACGGCAGACGGCAAACCTAGAGCGATTCCCGGTCACAATATTCCATTAGCCGCGTTGGGCGTGTTCATCCTCTGGCTCGGTTGGTTCGGATTCAACCCCGGCAGCACGATGGGTGCGCTTCGCAACGACATCTCGCACATCGTCTGCACGACCAACACGGCCGGCGCCACCGGCGCCATCACGGCCATGTTGATCTCCAAATTGATCTTCAAGAAGTGGGACGCCAGCATGTCGCTCAACGGAGTGCTGGCCGGACTGGTGGCGATTACCGCTCCCTGCCCCTGGGTATCTATCGGCAGCTCGATCCTGATCGGCGGTATCGCCGGCGTGCTGGTCGTGTTGTCGGTGCTGTTCGTCGAACGCACGCTCAAGATCGACGATCCGGTCGGCGCCGTTTCAGTGCACGGCGTCTGCGGCGCCTGGGGAACGCTCTCGCTGGGGCTGTGGTCGACGGGCAGCGGCAATGCCGCTCCCTTGCCGGGTCTGTTCACAGGCGGGGACATGACCCAACTCATCAATCAAGCCAAGGGGGTCGGCGCCGTCTTCCTGTGGGCCATGGCGACCGGGCTGGTGCTGTTCTACGGCATCAAGCTGATCGCCGGTCTGCGAGTGACTCCGGACGAAGAACGCGAAGGACTCGATTTCGGCGAACATGGAAACGAAGCCTACCACGGCTTCCAACTCTCGACCGACGTCTGATCCGGCGATGGAATTTCTGGCTACCGCCAAGCCAGAAGGAAGGCCCGAGGACTTGGGTGGACGGCCGCGTGTCGTCCACCCAAGCCCGGGTTTTTAACACGCTGCCTGTCTCCGCTCTGCTAGCAATGCCGGCACTTAGTGCGTGGAAAAGCAGCAGGAATTAACCGGCAAGCTGCACCGCGGATTTCGCCGCAAACGAACATAAAACCTTAGTGGCATATTAGTTAGAAAAAGGATTGCGATCACTTCCGCCATGCAGGAAGCGCAGGCTGGCACGCCATTCGCGTCAGGCGACGCGAATTATTCTGTCGCTCCCCCGCGCGGATGGCTACCGGGCGGGGGCGGCCCCTCGTGCCGTAGCCGCGTCAGAATTCGGGCGTCCAACTTCCTTCTGCACGGCGAGACCCAACGATGAAACTCCCACCCTACATTCGGCCGCAACTCATTCCGCGTCTTTGGATCTTGATGGCCTCGGTCGCCTTCAGCTTTTCCGCTCCGTTCGAAGCTAGCGCCCAAGATGCCGCGGCGCAGGCGGCCCCAGACGATCAAGCCGCCGCGACGAAACCGAGCGATGCCGCGGAACCCGCGGCAGTCGCCGGGCCGAGCAATGTCGATTTGAAAGTCATGGTCGACACGCTCTGGGTCCTGATTGCCGCGATGCTGGTGTTCTTCATGAACCTTGGCTTCGGCTGCGTCGAGTCGGGTTTCTGTCGCCAGAAGAACTGCGTCAACATTCTTTCGAAAAACTTCATTGTCTTCGCCGTCACCACGATCGGCTTTTGGGCTCTCGGGTTTGGACTGATGTTCGGCGCCGACGACGGCCACGGGCTCGTCGGAACCAAGGGCCTGTGGGCTCTGGCGGGCGCCGACAACAGTCCCGCAGACCGGAGACGCTTACCAAGGCGATTACGGCGCCTTGAATTGGACCGGCGTTCCGCTGCTGGCCAAGTTCTTCTTCCAACTGGTATTCGCCGGCACGGCGGCCACGATCGTCTCCGGCGCCGTGGCCGAACGGATCAAGTATCACTCGTTCATCCTGTTCAGCTTTGTCATGGCGATGGCCATCTACCCAGTGGTAGGCCACTGGATTTGGGGCGGCGGCTGGCTGCAAGCCCGCGGCTTTCTCGACTTTGCCGGCTCGACGCAGGTGCATTCCATTGGCGGTTGGGCCGCTTTGGCGGCGGCCTTTATTCTGGGACCGCGGATCGGCAAGTACGGTCCCGGACGGCAAGATCAACGCCATTCCGGGACACAACCTGACCGTGGCGACGATCGGCTGCCTCGTCCTCTGGTTCGGCTGGTTCGGATTCAATCCCGGCAGCACCATGGCAGTGGACTCCGCGGTGATCGCCGAAGTGGCCGTCACCACGAACCTGGCTGCCGCCGCCGCGACGCTCAGCGCCACGGCGACGGCCTGGCTGCTGCTCGGCAAGCCCGACCTGGGCATGACGCTCAACGGCTGCCTGGCCGGACTCGTCGCCATCACGGCGCCTTGTGCGTTCGTCACGCCGGCCATTTCCTTGCTGATCGGCCTCGTTGCCGGCGTGCTGGTGGTGCTCGGCGTACTGTTCTTCGATCGGATCAAGATCGACGATCCGGTCGGCGCCACGTCCGTCCACCTGCTCAATGGCGTGTTCGGCACGCTGTGCGTCGGGTTGTTCGCTCACCCGGATCGTATCGGCCGCGCCGCCAACCCGGAAGCAACTGCCGGCTTGTTTTATAAGGGCGGCTTCCATCAACTCATCACCCAGTTGATCGGCGTGTTGGCCTGCGCCGGCTACGTGCTCGCCGTGTCGCTGATCGCATGGATCATTTTGAAAGCCGTGGTAGGGATCCGGGTCTCGCCCGAAGAAGAGATCGAGGGCCTGGACTACGGCGAGCACGGCAACGAAGCCTACCACGGCTTCCAGTTCATCCTCGAGGGATAACCTCGCTCGACGAGCCAATGCGTCTTCTGGCTGCCGCCAAGCCGGAAGGACGCCCACGGCTTGGGCGGCGGCTTCGGTCGTCCGCCCAAGTCGGGGCTCATTGATTGGGTGCGTTTGCCGGCTATAACGGCTGCACGACGGGCTTCACCGCCCAAGGCAGCAGGTTGGCGCCGATCACCAACCGCGGCGTGTAGCGGCCGCCGGTCTGATCACGATCCCAGACTTCGACCCACAGTTCCCAGGTGACGGGCGAGGCAAAAAACGCCAGGCGCTCGCGGTCCAGTTCGCCCAATTCGGCGGCAGGGTACGGCACGGCAGAGGAAGAACCGTCCGAAGCGTAGCGCAGGTCGTACGACAGCGGCGAAGCGCCTCTATCGAAGCGAACCCTCAATCCATTCTCGCACAGTTCATAACTGACGCCCGGCTCCAGCGCCGACTCGATCTGTTCTCGAATCAACTCCACGCCGGCCATCTTGTAGAGGCCTGTCAGCGCGTCGGCTAGCGCTTGCTGCTCGGGCTCGCTTAACGAGGCTGCCCAGCCCGTCTGCACGACGCTGGCCGTCAGCCAGCCGGCTTGCTCATCGAACGAGAGCCAGAGGCTCTGTTGGGTCTCGTCCTCGCAACAAAGCTCGAACCGCACGCTGCTGGCGCCCGTTTTCAAGCTTCCGAGGCGTAGTTCCTGCCGGCCGAAGCGCCGGCTCTGCAATAGTAGTTCGATGAACTCCCGCACAATCAGATCGCGAATCGCCGTCTCCACATGCCGGATCGCGTCGCGGTATTTGCGAGAGGCTTTCCAGTTGCCCGTCCAATAGGCCTTGCGGTCCGCCCGGCGCAACCGCCCGTACAGCTTGGGAAGCGTACCGGAGTGGAAACCGGGGCGCAACAAGCGAACCATCGTTTCGCCGTGCGAGCCGACCGCGACGGGCCCCAATTCCTTGGGACGGTTGGCCTGGTACAGCCGCCAGTTTTCTTTGAGTTCCCAGACCAGGAAGCCGATCACGCCAGGCAACAGGAAAATCGCGGCGCCGAAAATCGTGTTGGCCAGCACCGGATTCAAGAATTGCTCGGCCGGCACGACGAACAGATCGTGCAGCGGCTTGCTGATCGAGAGTAGAATCTTGTGCGAAACCGTGACGACGGGAAAATGCTTGACCGGATTGATCTGAGGCTCGATCAGCAGATTGATGGCGAACCGCACCACGTAGGTCACGAAGAACCAGATCACGCCTAGCACCGACTTGACGACCACGGCCAGCCGGCTCTGCCCGCTGCGGAAACGCAGCCACTCGTCGACCGAGTAGAGAAAGCGGTCGAGCGTGTCGATGACCCGATTGAAAAAGTCCATCACGCTCTGAACCAGAGCGGTCAGAATTCGAATGCGGAAGTGATCCCAACCGCGCACTGCCCAGTCGGCAATCACCTCTTCCGCGTTGCGTCCCAGGCGAGAGTTCACCAGCAGATTGGAGATCATGAAGATCAGCATGCCGTTCGGGAAGGCGCCCAATCCCGTTTTCGTCAGCGGCGGAAAGGCCGCCATGGTCAAACCGGTGAAGATCAGCGGCTTGCCAATGTAACGGGCCGCCCACTGGTAGTATTTGCTTTCGAGCAACTGCCGTACCCACGGCAAGCCCATCACCCAGGCCGGAACCCTGATGAAAACCCAGCGCACCGCGCGATACACGCCGCGCAGCGTCTCGACGCAAAGCTCCCGGAACTTCTCCGCGTGCATCAAGCCCAGCAGAAACGTGCCGACGACGGCCACCGACACGATCAGCGTACTGCCGGACATCACGCCCGCATGATGACCGGCGGCGACTCCCGCGGCGCCCAACCGTCCCGGGGCCAGCGGCGGTTGCTTGATGAACATGCCCGCCAGGTGCCGGAGCCCCTCCAAGAGCACGTAGGCGCCGCCGTAAGGCAGGGCGACGTAGCGCACCAGCAGGCGGCCGGGATAGGTGCCGAAGGCGAGCGAACTGAACCGCTGCGGAAAGCGCTGGTAGACTTCGCCCCGATGGTAAACGCCGTCCATTTCGGCGAACAGCAGACGGTCCGCCCGCAGCAATTGATCTCCGGAAAAGAACTCCTCGCTGCCGCCCAGGTCAGGCAATTTCAACTGATTGCGCGAAATCGCGTCGCGGAAGTCGCTCATCGTGAGGAACCCGTCTTCGACCACGCGATCGAGCAGTTCCTCAACCAGCTGCTGCGCGCAACGCGCTCAGGCAAGTTTTGCGGATTTAGCGCGACGGCTTCCAACACGCCGTCCACGGCCGGCCGGAAGCGGTCGCGCAGGTTGTGCTCGGCGCGCTCGACGGCCGCGTGCAGCAGCCGCATCAGACGCCGCCGGTCGCGGTCGGCCAGCCGCGCCTTGGCGGAACGGTGCGCGGCGACGCGCAAGTGTTTCGACATCAGCACTTCGCGTTGACCGGGCAGGCGCCGCTTGATCGGCACGCGGCCTCGCGAAACGACCCACTCGACGAGATCCAACTTGTAGACGTCGCGTTCGAAATCGACGCAGACTTTTTGCAGGTCGTACAAAGTACGCGACTCTCGCGTCCAGAACCCGGCGACCGAACGGCTCAATAGCGCCGTAAGCACGCGCGACCAGCGCCCGCGTTCGCGGTCGCTGAACCCCAGCGCGGCCTGCAAGCGTTCCGTCAGCCGGTTCAAGTCCACGCGCGCGGCCGTCTGGGCACGCGCTGCAAGGCTCGGCCGCACGTGGCGCGCTGCGCGCGTACGCAAGATCGCGGCGCGGACGGCGTTACCCAACCTGGCGGCCCGCTCCGCGCCGGTTCAGACGGCGATAGAGACGCTCAGAAGACCTGGCCAGCGGAACGTGCAGCTCGTCTTCCTCGTCTTCTTCGGCGACCTCGTCCTCCATCTCCTCAGCCGGCGGCTCCGGCAGCGGCGCTCCCGGCAACCGGGTCGCGCGGAACAGCTCCGCCGCGTCGAGATCGGCGGCCAGGATCTGGTCGACCAGCTCCGTGGACGGCAGTGCCGGGAAATAACGCGGCAACAACGTCACGGCGAAGAAACGCAGTTCCAGGTACACGGCGACGAACTCGATATAAGTCGACAGATCGCTCGGCGGCGGCAGGAGAAAGTCCTCTTGCCGCAGGACCAGCCGCACCTCTTCGAAGGCCGAGCCGAGTTGGCCGATCCGTTCGCGCACGACGGTAGCGTTCAGTTGGCCGGCCTCGACGCGCTGATCCAATGCAACGTGCACGCGAGCATGCAACAGCAGCCGCCAGTATTTCGTCAGCGCCTCGCCGGCCGTCAGTGCGGCCAGGCTTTCGGAATCGGGCCGAGCCAGCAGAATGACCGTCTCCGGCAACTGCGCCTTGGGCGACAGATCCAGTTCATCGCGATCAACGATCTCAAGCAGCCGCTCGGATCCAATCACATACGTTTTGCGGTGCGGAACTTTAAGCCCGATGCCGCCGATTTGGCAATCGTGCTTGATCACGCGGCGCAGGATGCGCAGCGGCGCCAGCAGAGCGGCCGGATCCACCGCGTTCAATGCCGCCTCCAGTTCGGAAACGGATAAAGGAAGATCAACGCTTCCTGCCATATCGCTCGTTCTCACATGCCCGTCGTACCAGGCCCATAGCCCCGCCGTGCATCGGCCCTTGCGGCTCGGCCGCGTCCGGCTCCCGACAACGCGTGACGTCGCGGACGCATTCGCCCCCTAATTCTACGCCACGGGCCCCGCCCAGGCAGCCGGTTCTGCAAACGCTGAATCGGTAACCCGGAGCAGCGTGTGAAAGACAGGAGGGAAATATGCGGAGAATAAGCCGAGCCAGACGCAGGAGATTGCAGCGATTTTTCCAGCCCTCGCCCCTTGGTCTCAGGCGTTGATGCCACGGCGGGCATGATCCGTCGCCAGCGGATCATGGGCGTGCAGTCGCATGACGGGGGCCGGCTGAGGCAGCCGTTCCGGCTCGGGCTGCGGGACGTCGGCTGCCGATCGCTATTCTTTGTGAACCGGCGGCCGAACAAGCCGCCCAGCGGTCCGGCCAGCAGCGCCGGCAGCAACAACAAATTGCCGACCAACGCCGAAGTCAGCAAGGTCACCATCATGTAACCGAAACGTTGCGTCGGCGTGAACGGACTCAAGGCGAAGACGGAAAGCCCCAGGCCGATCACGCCCCAACTCTGATACATTGCCTGGGCGCAGCCTTTATAGGCCAACATCACCGATTCGCCGCGGTTGAGCCCCTGCTTTAACCCGCCCCGGTATTGGATCATGAAGTGCACCACGTCGTCGACCGTCACGCCCAGCGCCACGCTGGGGGCCATCACCGCGCCGATATCGACGATGATGCCCAGCCAGCCCATCAGGCCGAAGATCACCACCGCCGGGAAAATGCTGGGCAAGGCCAGAATCAAACCGGCCGACCAGTCGCGGACGGCGATCATCATCACGATCGTGATCAGGATGAAGTCGCTAATGAAGCCCAGGATCAGGCCGTCCAGCAATGAGCGTTGTGCTTTGTAGACCAGCGGAACCAGTCCCGTATAGACCGCCTCGACGCTATCCGGCGGGATTCCCTTCTCTTTGAACTCCGCATCGAGCGCCGGCTGAACGTGCTTGGGAATCTCGTACAGGAACGTCCCGTAGTCGACGTCCTTCAGCGCGCCGACTCGGGCGCTGATCCGCCACAGCTCTTTGCCGTCTTCGTCGGCCAGGTAGTCGCCTTCGATGTATTCGTCGCGGTGCTTCTCGAGGTTTTGGCTCGTCACTTTTCGAGCGAGTTTGTATTTATTCCGTACGCCCGCCAGCTTTTCAAACACCCCGCTAAAGCCGCTAGATCGCTTATAATCTTCGGGTCGCGGCAGCTTTGGCGCAAAGGTGATGGCCGACAATACGCCGCCCACTTCGGGGATTTCCCTCAAGCGGTTTTGCACTTTCTCGACCAGCTCCATGCGCTCGAGAAAAGTGAGCTGGCTCTTTTCCGGATCGATCTTGAGCACGATCTCCATCGGCACCAGATCGCCCAGGTTCTCTTCCAGCCACTTGTAGTCTGCCAGGATCTTGGCATCGGGCGGAAACAACCGCATCAAGTGGACCGACGTCTGAATCTTGGCCATGCCGTAGCCGCAGCCGCCAAGGATCACCAGGCAGCCGAACGTGACGATTCCGTGCCGCCGCACGATTCCTTCGCCCAGCCGCCGCCAGATGCCCGCCGCCGCAATATCGAACCATGCGCCGCCGGCGCCTGCTGGCGCGGCCTTGAGCCGTCTCAGCCTCCAGGAAAAAGTGCAACGGCCACGTCTGAAAGCAGGCGGGCAGCACGAAGAACAGCAGCAGCACGCTGACCAGCACGCCCAAGGCCGAATAGAGCCCGAACAACTGGATCGGCACCAGTTCGCTGTAGCAGAGGGTCAGCAGGCCGACGGCCGTGGTCACGGTGGCCAGCGTGATGGGCAAGGCGGCGTGGCGGATGGCCGCTTCGGGCTCCGTGCAACGGGGCGCCTTCGGCCAGCACGTCTCGATAATAGTTCGAGAGATGGATCGCCCCTGAGATCGTCGCCACGTAGACCAGCGACGGCATCGTGAGCAGAATGGCGTTCATCCGAATCCAGCCGGGTTCGTGTCCGAGCAGCAGCGGCGACCACCAGACAATGGCCAGGCTCGCCGCGGCGCCATACACGCCCACGAAGAACACCATCATGATTAAACGCGGACTGCGCAAGCACCACCAGGAGATGACTAATCCGATGGCGCCGGCGAAACCGGCCAACTTGAACAGGCTGCGCTCGCCGGCCTCGTCGATCGCCACGTTGTCGACCGGGGCGCCTCCCAAGTGCAGGTTTTCGATCGGAATGTTGCACTCTTCCGAGGCGGTGCGGCGCACCAGGTTGACCGTTTCTCGCAGGTGCTCTTTGCCTTCCTCGGAGAGCGTCAGCACAAGGCAGGTCATCTTGCCGTCTGCGCCAATCAAGGTGCCTTTCAGCCGGTTCAATCCCTCATCTTCCGAGAGATAGATGGGGTCTGAGGTAAGACGTTCGAGCAACTGCCGGCCGGTGACGACCTCGGTGAAATAGTGCGGCCGCTCCGGCAGTTTGGCGAGAGGGAGCCCTGCTGGCGCGGCTTCCGGCGTTTCCTCCGCATCGACGGCGGGCGGCGACGGAACCAACTTGGCCACCATCATCCGCAGCCGCTGGTCATCTAACGTACAGCCGTCCCAACTGACGAGCATGAATTGCTCGCCCGCAAAGTGCTCGCGGAACCACTTGAAGACGCGCGTCTCTTCGTATTGAGCCGGCAGCCATTGGGCCACGTCGTTCTTGTTGCTCTTCAGCGTCCGGAAGGCGCCAATCATCGTCGGGCCGTAAAACAGCGCCGCGAGGAGCAAGATTTTGAAGCCGTTACGTTCGTAAAAGCTGGGTTTCATGTAGGTTCAAACCGGTCAGCGGCAATTGGCGGCGAATACGGGTTGAGTCGCGTTGTGGAAGAATCTCTAGAGCTTAAGCGCAAAACCGTGGCGGTTTGGGGCCGCCAAAACGCTTGAGCCATCCAAAATTCATAACAGGCGGGACTGCCGCACCAGGCATCCTTGAGTTCGGCGGAGCGAAGGGCGAGTCTCTTCTCATCTTTGCGGCAGCGGGAGAGTGTTGGGATTTCCACACCCTCGCCAACTCGCCTTGACCGCGGGTGGCATTTTTGTAGTCCACAGTCTAATAGCTCGGTCCGTGGAAGTCGATATCTCCCGCGGTTTCCCCGGTTTTCAAGGCCCCCTCTCGGCCTGTAGAATCGGTAGACTCTTCCCAGCTTGAGACTCCGCTCGAGGGCTTGTGCACAGCGGGCCGTGAATTGCTCGGGGCAGCCCATGGCTATGCGAACTGAACCAGGGCAGAATGGGAGTTCCAGGAAAGCTTCGGGCCGCGGGCATGTTGACGGGAATGTCTCGGAAAACCCGCTTGAGAAGGCGATTCGTCCGCTTCGGCCCGGAAATCCAGGGGGGAGCAGGGTCAGCCGGTCCCCCCTCTCAACAAGGCTTGCCAGAGCAAGGATTTGGCAGATCATTTATGGTAACGACAATGATTTTTTCCGGCCGCGAAACCGGCCCCGGTTTCTGCCGCTTGAGAGCCTTGCATCGCTTCGTCTCCGCAAGCCGCTTCAGTTCCCCCAACCTTAATCAAATCCCGCCGCTCGTCGTCGCCACGCCCGTATTCAAGTAAGAGTCAGCATGCCCCAGGTCGGCCTCTTTATTCCTTGTTATGTCGATCAACTTTACCCTCAGGTTGGCATGGCCGCGTTGCGGCTGCTGGAACGACTCGGCGTTGACGTCGACTTTCCCGAGGCCCAGACCTGCTGCGGGCAGCCGATGGCCAATACCGGCTGCACGGATGAAGCGCGGCCGCTGGCCGTCAAGTTTTTGGAGATCTTTCGCGACTACGAGTATGTGGTTTGCCCCTCAGGCAGTTGCACGGCCATGGTGCGACACCACTACTCCGAGTATCTGGCGGACCACCCTGACTTTGAAACCTTGCACAGCAAAACCTTTGAGTTGTGCGAGTTCCTCACCGACGTGCTGCACGTCGACAAGCTTGCCGGACGGTTCCCTTATCGCGTCGGACTGCATCAGAGCTGTCATGGCCTGCGCGAATTGCGTTTGGGCTCTTCCAGCGAAATCGTAGGACCGGCCTACGGCAAGGCCCGCCAGTTACTTGAACTGATCGACGGCATCGAGCTGGTCGAGCTCGAGCGGGCCGATGAATGCTGCGGGTTCGGCGGAACGTTCGCCGTCAACGAAGCGGCCGTGTCGGCCATGATGGGGCAGGACCGTATCCGAGATCACGAGCAGGCCGGCGCCGAAGTGCTGACGGCCAACGACATGTCGTGCCTGATGCACCTTGACGGGCTGATTCGCCGCGAAGGCAAGCCGATTCGCGTGATGCACATTGCCGAGATTCTGGCCGGGACCGAAGGGTAAAACGCATGGACCACGCCGCTCGAGCCGCCGCATTCGTCGCCGACGAGCCCCGCACCCATTGGCATGACGGGGCGTTGTGGTTCGTGCGCGCCAAGCGCGACAAGGCGGCCCGCAGCTTGCCCGAATGGGAGCTGCTGCGAGAAACGGCCTCGCAGATCAAAGCGCATGCCATTTCGCGGCTGGCAGATTACCTGGAGGAGTTCGAGCGCAACGCCGCGCGGCTCGGCGCCAAGGTGCATTGGGCGTGCGACGCCGAGGAGCATAACCAGATCGTGCTCGGCATTCTCCAGAGCCACGGCGTGCGCAGTGCGTGGTAAAGAGCAAGTCGATGCTCACCGAAGAGTGCCATCTGAATCCCTATCTCGAACGCCACGGCATCGAGGTGGTCGACACCGACCTGGGCGAGCGGATCGTGCAATTGGCCGGCGAACCGCCCAGCCACATCGTGCTGCCGGCCATTCACAAGAAGAAAGAAGACGTCGGCGAAATGTTCCATCGTTTCCTGCACACCGAAGCGGGCGCCTCCGATCCCAACTATCTCACCGAGGCGGCGCGGGGCCACCTGCGCGAAAAGTTCATCGCAAGCCGATGCGGGCATGACCGGCGTCAACTTCGCCGTGGCCGAGACGGGCGGACTGGTCGTCTGCACCAACGAAGGCAACGCCGATCTGGGCGTCTCGCTGCCCAAGTTGCACATCGCCTGCATGGGCATCGAGAAACTTATTCCCCGCGCCAAGGATCTGGGCGTGTTCCTGCGTTTGCTGGCGCGTTCGGCGACTGGGCAGCCGATCACGACCTACTCGTCGCACTTCCACGGGCCGCGCCCCGGCGGCGAATTGCACATCGTGCTGGTCGACAACGGACGCAGCGAGATCCTGGCCAGCGACGATTTCCGCCGGTCGCTGAATTGCATCCGCTGCGGCGCCTGCATGAACACCTGCCCCGTGTACCGCCGCAGCGGCGGGCATAGCTACGCCGCGACCGTGCCCGGCCCGATCGGCTCGATCCTGTCGCCGGTGCGCGATGCCCAAGCGCACTGCAGCCTGCCGTTCGCTTGCAGCCTGTGCGGCTCATGCACCGACGTCTGCCCGGTGAAAATCGACTTGCACCATCAGTTGTTGACTTGCGCAAGGAGATCGCGCATCGCGGTTTGCTTCCCATTTCCAAACGCTGGTCGATGAAGCTTGCCAGCATCGTGCTGCGAAACGGCTGGCTCTATCGACTTTCCGGCAAGCTGGCCCGGGCCATCGTTCCGCGGCTGCCCCGCTTTCTTGTTTACAACCGCTTCAACGCCTGGGGACAAAAGCGGGAACTCCCCTCGTTCCCCGCTAAAAGCTTCCGCGAACTCTACCGACAGCGCCGCCGGCGCGAGCCGAACCATGAACAGTAAAACAGCCATCCTTGCGGCCATCCGCAAACGCACTCTCGAGCCGCGCGCACTGCCCGACTTGGAACAGGCCTGGATCACGTACGAAGATCGGACCGCGCAATTCATCGCGCTCGTTGAGTCGGTCGGGGGACGGTGTGCGCGGTCGAAGGACTGGGCGCCGTGCAGTGCAACTTGGAGGGACTGGACGCCTATCGCGAAGTCGCGGCGCATCGTCTCGCTGGTCGAGGGCGTCGGCCGCGCAAACGTCGACCTGGAAGCAATCGACGATCCGCACGCGTTGCAGGATCTTGACTTCGCCGTCTTGCCTGGCCAATTCGCGGTGGCAGAGAACGGCGCCGTCTGGTTTTCAGCCGCCGGCGTGAAGCATCGGGTCGTGCCGTTCATCACACAGCACTTGGCGCTGGTTGTGCCGGCAGACCAGCTCCTCGATAACATGCACCAGGCCTACGATCGGCTGGCCTTCTCCGAGCCCGGCTTCGGCACGTTCATCTCCGGTCCGTCGAAAACGGCCGACATCGAGCAATCGCTCGTGATCGGCGCCCATGGCCCGCGATCGCTGACGGTGTTTCTCTGCCGGTAGAGCGCCTTACTGGCGACTCGTCGGTCTTCACGCGGACGGAGCAGGAAGATTTCCCGCCCGCGGTATTTTGAAGAGACGGCACGCCGAACAAGGATTCCTGAGAATTGGCAAAAAGAGAAGGGGCAAAAAGATGAAGGCGGGCTTTTGTTTTCTATTCTTCGTCTTAGGCTTTTAATTCCGAAGCCCTGTCCCTGTTTCTCATTTTTTGCCCGTCATTCTTTGCCTGCCGATCACCGACCAGACGACTACGGCGAGCTTTCGGCTTCCAACTGTCGAGCAACTGCTCGAGTTCAATCTGCCGAGCCTGCGTCTGCAACACGATCAGGCAAGACGATGCCGCGTCGAACTCAATCCTGCGCCGGGCCGCCGGCGTCGCTCCAACTGCTCGGCGCCAGTTCGCTCTTGATGCGCTCGATCAGCGCATCGGCGGGCTGCTCCTCGTCGATCAAATCTTTCGCCGCATAGAACTCGACTCCGTACCGCTGGCGGACGGTCTCAGCAGAGGCGATCAGCAGCGTTTTCGCATTGACGATCTGAAAGGAAAGCCTGAGCGGCTCCAACAGCGACGTCAGAGCGTCGGCCAGAGGTTGATCGGCCGCCGTCAGTTGAGCCTCGGACTTTGCCGAGGCGCCGACCGTAGCCATATCGAGACCGTCAAAGAGAATCTGTGCGCCTGTTGCGCCTGTGCAAGTGTTCGACAATTTCGGCCAGCGGCGCGGCCTGATGAAAATTGGCCGTCACAGGCGAGTTCAGCAGCGCTTCGGCCATATCATAACTGCTTGCCAGCGAACGCGGCCGCACGTCCTCGTCGCCCAAGGCGGGCTTTCCGCGGGCAATTCGCAACTTGTCGAGAAAGTTGGAGACCTGTTGTGCAATCTGCGCCGTTTGCCGAAGAACCAATTGGTCGCCGTTCAACTCGATAGAGCCCGAGCCGCCGGCGGCTTGCCAGGCCGTCGGTTCGACAAATCGTTCGATGGCGCCGGCCAGGCCGTTGCGGACCAGGTCGTCATCTGAACTGCCCGCCATCAAGTCTTTCACGTGGTACGTGAAACGCCTCAGGTTCTGCTCGCGTCGTTTGGGATGGGTGACCAGCGCCTGTCCGTCGACAATTACGTAAGCTAACCCCAGCTCGTCCAGTACGGCCGACAATGCGCCTTCCATCGTGGTGTCGGTCGCCTTGAGCGATACCTTTTGATTCGGCGAAATTCCAAGTTCGGCCAAGGCTTCCAAGTCGAGCGTGATCGGCACGGTGCTCAACCCCGACAGCAGGCGAACCGCTTCGATCAACGGCGTATTCTCAAACTCCATTCCATCCAGCGGCTCGTTCAACCGTGCAACGGCTTTGGCATCAGCCTCCGGATCCGGGCGAGGCGGCGCGGGCGGCGGCGGATCAGGCTTCGCCTTGGGCTCCGGCACTGCCGGCATTTTTGCCGCTTCTTTGGGCGTCGACTTCGCAAGCTGCGGCGACCGGTCGACCGCGGGGGGCAGTTTTTCTCCGCCGTTCATGGTCGCCAAGGCTTCCAGCACGGCGGGGTCGATATCGCTGGACAGGAAGCGCACCGAACCGTCGGCCATTCCAGCCAGCATGCCGTTGGGCTGCCCGCTGCCAAATCCGTCCGGCCCATTAATATACGGCCGCTGGGTCAACGAGCGGACGGTCGCATCGCCGCCTGAGGCCCAGGCGCCCAGCTTGCCCGATACGCCCATCACCGCGATGGTATTCGCGGCGCCGTCGCCCATTTGGGAAAAGCCGACCTGGCGACGATGCCCAAAGACGCCGGGCGGGTCGGTCGGCTCGAGCAAAGCGGCATCGGGCCCCGCGCCGGCCAGGCCGACGTAATGCGTCACCGGAAAACCCGCCTTCGTCGAGCTCGGGCCCAGCGCCGGATTGATCACCGACTCGAGCGGCCGCCGCGTGACGCCGCTGTTCGCTGCATCGTTCCAGGAGTGCGCGAAGTTCAATTCGTCGTGCCAATCGAGATGGTCGTAGTAGGGCAGCAGCGTGGCAATCCAGCTCAAACGCGTCTCGGGCGGCAACAACGAAGCTTCGGCGGCGCCGAAGGGCAGGGCGCCCTCGGCTTTTTCGTAGCCCGTCAATGCCTGCAACAGCCGCTGGTGGTTCTGTTCGTCGATCACGCGGGCGGCGGCCAGGCGGCTTGTTTCCAACTCGGGAATGCTGGCCAGCGCCGCAACGGCCAAGGCCGGCAGATCGCCTTGCCAGGGCGTGCTGGCCCATGCCACGTCGCCTTCGACGCCTGAGGAGCGAGCCTTCAAGGCGGCGTCTCCGGCGGACAACAGGCGTTTGAAGCGAGCGGCGCCGGCCGTCGTGATCTGCCCGGCGAGCAGCTTTTTCGTCAGGCCCTCGACTTCGCCCGCGGCCGTGCCTTCCATGGCGCCCAATAGATGGTCGAGCGCCTCGCGTACTTGTTCCGCGGCGGTCTCCGTCTCACAGGCCAATTGCAGGCGAATGTCCAGCGTCTCGTGCAGACCGAACTCGACGCTCAACGCAGCCGGCGCCTCGCGCACCATCCGCCAATCGTCGCGCGAGACGTGCCACACGTCCACCAGCGGCAACCATTCTGGCGCCGCTGCCCGCGGCTCGCATCGCGGCCAGATCGACCGCTCCGACCGCGCCCTGGTCGAAATCAACGAGCCCCAACAAGCGTTCTAAAGCTCGCTATTGAGCCCGGGTTCGCTGCGGTCCGCCAATTCCTTGAGCATCGACTCCGGACCGGTCACGATCGTGAATTCATCGACCAGAGCGAAGGGATGCGGCCAGGCGGGCGAGTTCGAAGCGTACACGGTCCCATCGCCGAGTTTCCAATCGAGCCGGTCTCCGGAATCGAACGATGAGCGACCCTGATTTCCGTCCGGCGCCAGTTCGATGATCGTCACGCCGGCAGCCACCCACGCTTCGCCAGGTTCTTGGGCCAGGTCGGTCGTGGACCAGGTCAAACGCCGGATTCTGTGCGGGCGCCAGCTTGAATTGCGCAAAGAGAGGCTGAACGCCCCGACTCCAGACCTCGCCCAGATGGTAAAAGGCGGCTCGCCCTACGGGTTGCTCGACCAACCGTTGCAACGAAAAGCTAAGCAGTCCTTGGGCGCTGCGGGGAATCCAGCGGCGGTCGAGCGGAATGGCTTCGTCTTCGACGGGCTCGGCGCTCGAACCGGCTCGGGCGATTGCGTGTCGGGAGGCTTAACCGGCGTGGCGGCGGCCACGGCTTCGATTGAGGGCCTTGGATGCTTGCTGGACCAAATCCAAACGCTGACCGCAGCGGCCAGGGCGACCGTCGGCATGCCGCCCCATAAAATCCACTGAGTCCAAGTCCACTGGCTCCAGATCCAGCCTGCCGCAGCAGGCGTCGGAGCGCCGCCGTCAGGAACGGGATCGCTCCAAACCGGTTTCTTGCCGCTGGCCGCCGCCGCCGAGCGGGAGATTTCTTGCCGTTCGGCGCCCGAGCGGACTTCCTCTTTCCAGCGTGCCGAACCGCTAACGCCGCCGGAAGACGACCCGCTCGCCGATGGTTCGAGAGACGACGCCCCGCTGGCTGAGGAATCGCCCGGCACAGCAGATGCCTGAGCCTTGGGCGCCGCTGGCGCCGGCTGCCAGCCTTCGGGAGCGGCCACCTGCACCATACTGCCGCACTTCGGACAGCCCAGGATTTGCCCGATCGCAGCGGCATCGCGTACCTTGAGCCGTGCGCGGCAGGTGGTGCACGTGATGGAAAACAGTTCCACGGCTTATTTCTTGGCTGATTATTTCTTGGCCGAAGGCGGGGCCTGGAGTTCAGGTGGTATCTTGTCGCCCCGCTTTGCCGCCGCGGCCCGCGTGGTCACGTATAACGTTTCGGCGCCGCCGCCTTCCTTCGGCTTGATAACGTAGATCAGTTTTCCAGCCGGGTTCGACAGGATCATGATTTTACGCAGGATATCGCCTGCGGGCTGGTCGCGCTCGTCCAAACCGAACGACTGGTTTTTGGTGATCCCCTCTTGCTGTAAATCGCTGCCGAGAATGACCATGTCGATGCCGACGTCCTCGCCCAGCAACTGTACCGACATCTCCAGCGTATTACGAGGAAACGAGAGCGACGTCTTTTTCTGCAGTTTTTCCGCAATCGTTTGCGGCTCTTTGGTCGCCTGGACCGCCGCCACGGCCACAGGACCGCCGTCGCCCGGGTTCTCCAGCAAGGCCAGATGCGCCCCTTAACGCCAGGTTGTGAGCGGCGGCGGGAGGAAGATAGGCCCGCAACACGACCTGTTTGCCGTCCACGCCCGCCCGCGCGTACCGGGCCAGCACTTCCAGTTGGTCCTTGTAGTCCCATAGCACCGGCTTGCTGTAGTCGGAAAGGTACAAATCGCGGACGTACTGGCTGACCTGCTTGGGCAAGTGCGTGATGCGGTCGCGAAAATCCTCCACGACCGCGCCCATCGGCCGCCCGGCATAACTGTTATAAACCCGAAATTCGACAAACGAATCTTCGGCCAGATGAATGCTCAAGGAAGCGGCCTTGGGCAGTTCCAGCCGCTTGTCGGCGTTTTCCATCACCAGAAAGGCGTCGAGCGGTTCCTGCAGCTTGGCGCCTTGCTCGGTGAACAAGGCCTTGGCCCCGGAGAACGTGAAGTTCGGCGCGAAGACCAGATTCAAGTCGCGTTCTGAATCGGTCGCCGACAGCAACGCTTCCAACTCGCGACGCAACGGCGGCGCCTGACCGCCGGTCGCCGGGATTTCGCGGATCTCGGCCGGCGGCGCGATCACGATGATCTGCTGTTTGCCCGCAGCCGGCAAATAATAGCCGGCCCCTTTGCCCATCCAGATGGTCTCCTGTTCGACCTTTTCCTCGCGCGGATCACCCCAGGCCATGAGCAGATCCTCTTGCGGCACGGCGCTGACCGTTTTGACGACCAGCGCCAGGCGCGGCGGTCCGACGCCGCCATCGAGCAGGCCGATCACCGCCGAGTCCATGTTCTCCAGGCCCGTGCCGACGGTCATCGGCAAGCTGGTCGAAAGCCACGTGCTGAGCGTACCGAGCGTGCGTGGATCGCTCAGTTTCTCCCACTCGGAGCGAGTCGTAAGCTGCGCCGGTCGCAGCGCCAGCACTGCTTGTGCGCGGGCGCCAGGTAGGCCAGATCCACCGGCGGGCCTGAGGTGGGCGATTCCCAGATTGTGTCGCCAATGCTCTGAATCGTGTCCGGCTCGCCAGCCTCCGCCATCGCTGCCGCGCGAGCCGCCTTGGCGTCGAGCGGTTGCGGTTGCGCGGGGACGGCCGCGACCGTAGCAGGATCAGCCGCCCCAGGAGCCGCGGGCGAAGCAACCGGCTCTTGCATCATGACAACCGCAGCCACGGCCCCGCCGACCAAAAGCAGTCCCGCTGCGACGCTGCCGATCATCGCCATACCCGAACCGCTAGATTTTTTCGCTCGCTGCGCAACCGATGAGGTGCGAGTTCCGCCGCTGGAAACGACCGGCCCCGAATCCAGATTGGGAAAGCCCCCGGCCGCAGCGCCGACTGGGGCTGCGGCCGTTAGGGGAGCCGTTGCGCCGGCAGGCGCCGCGAAGCTGGGAGCGCCGACAGCCGCCCTATTTGCCGCGCCGACAGGCATAGCCGCCGCCGTGCGGGCGCCGTTCGGGGCAACTGCCGTGCGGAGCGCCCTGCGTGAACCGCCACGGCCGCAGTTGGCGCTGCTGCTGCGTCGCCGGCGCAGCAGACGCTGCAGCCCGTTGCCGAACCCACGCTTCGTAGGGCTGTGCGCTGGGCAAGATCGTCGCGGCCTGTGCTTTTTTCTCCGTGACGTAAGGAGTCAACGCCTGGACGAGGTCTGATGCCTTCTGGTATCTCTGATCGGGATTCTTGTTCAGCATGTAAGCCAGCACCTGCACCAGCGCAGGCGCGGCCAGGCCGTTCAGCTTGTCCAGCGGCGGCGCAGCGGAGACGTGCCGCGAAAGTTTCTGATTCAAATCCCCGCCGGCAAACGGCGGCATCGCGGTCAGCAGGTGAAACAGCGTGCAGCCGAGACTGTACATGTCGCTGCGCGGATCGGCCGCCCGATTGCCTTGCGCCAGTTCCGGCGCCAGATAGTCCGCCTGCGCCTGAAGGGCTGCCTGCGGCGCCCCAAGCGGATCCTGCGCCAGAGGGAAGCCCAGCAGCTTGATCTGGTCGTACTCTCCCAGCCACAGATTCGCGGGACGAACCTGGCCGTGCGCGGGTTGCTGCTTGTAGAGGCATTCCAAGCCGATGGCGGCCTGGCGAACCATGCGGCAAGCGTCTTCTGCCGCCAGCTTGCCTTTGGCCGTCAGGCGGTCGGCCGCCGACTCGCCGTGCAAATCTTCCAAGACCACGAATTTGTAACCGCCCAGGTCCGACCAGTGGTAACAGTGCGCCAGGTGCGGCTGATCGCGGCTGGCCGTTTCCGCCGCAGTCGCCTGCGGCGCCAGCCGTGCCAGAGCCTGGGGGTCTTGCAGACCGGGACCGGACAGAAAGTAGAGACACACCGGATGCCGGGTGGCCAAATGCCGAGCGCGAAACACGCCGGACAGCCGCCCGGCCTCCAGGCGATCGAAGATCTGGTAGTCGCCGTAGACGAAGGGACCGGCGCGGCCTGCCAACAGCACCTTGGCCTGGTAGCGGCTGACTACTCCGCTGCTGATCAGCGATTTGACGAGCCGCTGCAGGTCTGCGTCGCTGACCGCGCCGCCTTTAGCTCGGGCGAAAGCGTCGTTGTACTTGCGGGCGTCGTCGGCCGAGAGCAACTTGCTCTCGACGGCTAGTTTCCAGAACTCGGCAATCGAAACACTCATGGATTTGTGGCGACCCGGAAGGGCCGCATTCTAGACTCGGGCGCGCATTCGGCCCTCTGCGAGTCGTCGACGCCTTCTGCACGCCGCCCCCGCGCATCCCTCTTCAAGCGGCGGGCCCTGTCGCGCTTTTCGCCGTCTCGGGCTGGCGTTTCGTCGACTTTTGCTCCTCTGATCCGAAGACCGCCCCAACGTAATTCAATGTACCGCACCAGGGCGGCTGGGTGCAAAGCAAAATGAACCAAAGCCCTGCAACCCGCATAAACAGTACATCAGCGGCTTCCCGGCGCCTATTTTCCAGGCGCACACGACTTGACGATCCCAGAATTGCCAGGCGAAGCACGCCTGCCGGCAAAGCTGCGCGTCGAGTTGGAAACTACGCTTGATAGGACGAGAGAAACTGCCGAAAGAGCTAATTAGAAGGCAGCCGCCGGTCGCGCGTGACGTTCCTTGAGCCAAGTCGGCCTGAGAGATATGATTCCGTGATGAAAGCCATTGACTCGACTCAACTCTATTTCAACCGCGCGGCGGATCAAATCGATCTGTCAGAAAACATCCGCCGCTTGCTGCTGACGCCGAAACGCGAGATTCAGGTCCAAATCGCGATCGAACGCGATAACGGCGAGATCGCCACGCTGCTCGGCTACCGGGTGCAGCACGACGATTCTCGCGGCCCCATGAAGGGGGGACTGCGATATCATCCCGACGTCGACCTGGACGAAGTCCGCTCGCTGGCCGCGCTGATGACCTGGAAAACCTCGGTCGTCAACATCCCGTACGGCGGCGCCAAAGGCGGCATTGCCGTCGATCCCTCGCGGCTCAGCCAGCATGAACTGGAATTGGTGACGCGCAAATTCGTCGACGGCATCCACGACGTGATCGGACCGGACATCGACATTCCGGCGCCCGACATGGGCAGCAACGACAAGGTGATGGCCTGGTTCATGAACCAGTACGCCAAGTACCATGGCTTCAATCCGGCCTGTGTGACCGGCAAGCCCGTTGAATTGCACGGCCTGCCGGGCCGCGAGGAAGCGACCGGCCGCGGCGTGGGCATTTTGACGTTCAAGCTGCTCAGCCGGATGGGGCGCAAACCGGGCGACGCGCGAATTGCCATCCAAGGCTTCGGCAACGTCGGCTCGCACGCCGCCAAGTTCCTGGACGAAGCCGAATTCAAGATCCTGGCGGTCAGCGACGTCAGCGGCGGCTACTACCGCAAGGACGGGCTCGATATTCCCGCCATGCTTCGCTATGCCAACGCCAACCGCGGCGGTCTGGCCGGCTACCCCGACGCCGAGCGGGTCACCAACGAACAACTCCTGGAACTGGACGTCGATCTGCTGATTCCCGCCGCACTGGGCGGAGTGATCAACAAGGACAATGCGGACCGAATCAAGGCCGGCGTGATTGTCGAGGCGGCCAACTCCCCCACCACCTTCGACGCCGACGACCTGCTGCACCAGCGCGGCGTCGTGATTCTGCCGGATATTCTGGCCAACGCCGGCGGCGTGACGGGGAGCTACTTCGAGTGGGTCCAGAACCGGCAACGTTATCAGTGGGGCCTCAGCCGCGTGCGTCAGGAACTCGATCACGTGCTCAGCGACGCGTTTGAACGCGTCTGGCAGATCTCGACGGAACGCAAAGTGAGTCTGCGCACTGCGGCGTACATTGTCGGCATCGGCCGCGTGGGCCGAGCCACCGTGCTAGGAGGCATAATATGACGGCGGCGGCGGTCACGAGTGAAATCGTCCAAAAGGTTCCGATGTTTCGCGGGCTCTCGGAAGAAGAGGCCCGGCATGTTGCGACAATCATCGGCGTGGCCGAGTACGGCCCGAAGGAAACGGTGATCGAGCAAGGCGGCAGAGCCAGCGACTGTGGGTGCTGCTGGAAGGCAAATGCGAAGTCTGGCACGCCTTGAACGGGCAGCAACCCAAAGCTGAGCCGATCATGCTGGCGACGCTCGAGCCGTACAATAATTTCGGCGAAATGTCGTTCTTTCACCCGGCGCCTCACTCGGCGAGCGTGCGGGCCCAGACGCAGGTCAAGCTGCTCTACATTGAGCGGTCGAAATACGATCAACTGCTGACCGAAGAACCCGCCTGTTGCTCCAAGCTGGCCATGAACACCGTGGCCAGCCTGGCCGACCGCTTGCGCCGCATGGACGAGTGGGTCGACGAGCTCCTCTCCAAGAGCGCCGTCAGCCAGCGCGTGCCCGAGTGGAATCGACTCCGCGCCACGCTGTTCGACGGGTGGTCGCTGTAGGTCGTCGGCGAGCGATAGGCGAGCCGGATGCGTCAGCTTCCGTTTTTTGAAGCAGCAAACCGCTTGCATCTTTCTCGCTAACGCGGCCATGCCGATTGGTCAGTCAACGACATCAGGGGACTAACGTCCCCCGCTCGCCATGGGCGAGCGATCAGGCGAGCCGGATGCGTCAGCTTCCGGGCGGCGTAAGATGAAGCAAAGCGACCCAAACGAGCAACCTGCCATGACCACCAAGCAAGCGGTCATCGAGATCATTCAGCGTCTTCCCGGATGAGGCGACCATCGACGACATTATGGCAGAACTCTACGTTCGCCAGAAAGTTGACGCCGGACTTCGTCAACTCGATGAAGGCCGGGGAGTTCCACACGACGAGGCGAAACGGCGACTGAGCAAATGGTTTAGTTAGTCTGGTCGCCACAGGCTATCGACGACCTCGACGCCATTTGTTCATATATCGAACGCGATTCCTACGATATGCTCGCCTCCTCGGCGAACGCATCATCGCGCTGGCAGAATCGATCCGTATACATCCATTCCTTGGCCGCTGTCGTACCCGAATACTCCCGCGAAGATCTACGCGGGAGGCGGTTGCAGAACTACCGCATCGTTTATCGCACCGAGAACGATTTGATTGAAATCGTGACGATCGTCCACGGTGCTCGATTGCTGCCGCCGTAATACAGAACAGAAACGGGGGCAAGGCGGCAGGGGTTCTATCGCGTAAAACCTCCATCTTTGCCGTTTCGAATTTCGCCCTCCCCTCACCCATACGTCGCCGCCACGCCTGCCCCCGCCCGCCCGCTCTCTTTCGCCGTCTCTCGCAAGATTTCCGCGGCCCGGTCGACGGCGGAAGCGTCTGACATCCAGATGCGTCACGGCCCGCATCAGTTGGCCGCCAAAGGCGCTGATCAACACGCCGCGCCTGTTTGAGCCGGGCCGAAAAGTCGGGCGCAGTCCCAAGCCGCGGATCGACGCGATAGATCACGAGGTTCGTGTCGACCTCGGGCGGCTGAAGCTCCAGACCGTCGATCTCGCGAATGGCCTGGGCCAAACGCTGAGCGTTGGCGTGGTCCTCGGCAAGCCGCTCGACGTGGTTTTCCAGAGCGTACAGCGCCCCGGCGGCGATCACGCCCGCTTGCCGCATGGTGCCGCCGAACAGCTTGCGGTGCCGCAGCGCCTTGTTGATCAGCTCCCGCGGGCCGGCCAACGCGGAGCCGACCGGGCGCCGAGCCCCTTGGAGAAGCAGACGCTCACCGTGTCGAAGTGCTTGGCCCACTCGGCGACCGGAACGCCGGTGGCCACCTGCACGTTGAACAGCCGGGCGCCGTCAAGATGCATCGCCAGGCCGTGCTCGCGAGCCCACAGGCTGATCCGCTCGACTTCGTCAAACGGCAGCACTCGGCCCCCGCCGCGATTGTGCGTGTTCTCCAAGCAGACCAGCCGGGTGCGCACCAGGTGTACGTTCTCCGGACGAATCAGGTCGACGAGTTGCTCCACTCGCAGCACGCCGTACTCGCCTTCGACCGGCCGGGCGACCACTCCGCTGAGCTGCGCAAAGGCGCCTTGCTCGTAGTTGTAGATATGGCAGCCCGCCTCGCACAAGAACTCGTCGCCCGGTCCGCAGTGCAGCCGCACGCCGATCTGGTTCGACATCGTCCCCGACGGCACGAACATGGCCGCCTCTTTGCCCAGCATGGCGGCCAGCTTGTCTTGCAGCCGGTTGACCGTCGGATCTTCACCGAACGTATCGTCGCCCACCTCGGCGGCGGCCATCGCCTGCCGCATGCCGGGCGTCGGTTTGGTCATCGTATCGCTGCGCAGGTCGATCACGGATTCAGGCATGAGGCGGGCTCTTTCGCGGGCGGGGATTCATTGGGATGCGGTAAATTTCAGCATAACGATTGTTGCAGGCCGGGCGCCATGCTTTCCCGCGAGCGTCAGCGAAGGGGATAGGCATGTTCGCCTCCGCTACGATAGGCAGGCCTAGGTCAACGCGGCGCCGACGAAGGCATGGCGGCCAGCGAACGGTGCACAATGCTGAAGCATAATCTACCCGGTCTTCAGGCACGAGCGAACCCTTTTGGCTCTCGCAGGGTCTTTCACGCGAGCCGGCGGCAAGTCACAATAAGCAGTTCCCTCGCTCTCAGGGCGAGGTCGCTACTGGCAAACGGCTCCCGCCCCTTTGACAATCTGGCTTTGCGATGACCTCCGCCTCGTTGAACATGCTTCGAATCGACACCCGCAGCGACCAGTGGCGCGCGGCCATTTTTGCCCTGCGCGAGCGGTTGAGCCCACAGGGCAATGTGGTCAGCGAGGCGGGGCGGAAGCGGACCGTCGAAGTCTTCGGCGAGCCGCTCTCGCCGCAGCAGGTCGTCGAGCGGATCTGCGGCGAAGTCCGCCAGCGAGGACTGTCGGCCGTGCTCGACTATTCGGCCCGTATCGATAAGGCCGAGTTGACGGCCGAAACGATTCGCGTCCCGCAGGAGGAACTGGCCGCCGCACATGCCAAGGCCCGGCCGGAATTCCTGGCCGCCGTGCGCCGCATCCGGCAGAACGTGCTCGATTTCCAGACCGCCATCCTGCACCACGACGTGCAGTTGGATCGGCCGGGCGGCTACTTGCGGCAGCGTTATCGGCCGCTGGCTCGCGCCGGCATCTGCGTGCCGGGCGGAGCGGCGGCGTACCCTTCGACCGTGCTGATGACCGCCGTGCCGGCCCAGGCGGCAGGCGTGAAGGAGTTGGCGATCGTCGCGCCGCCGACGAAGTTCGGCGCCTACAGCCAGGATCTGCTGGCGACTTGCCATGAGATCGGCATTCGCGAGGTCTACCGGATGGGCGGAGCGCAAGCCGTGGCGGCGCTGGCGTATGGCGTCGAGGGCCTGCCGCGCGTCGACAAGATCGTCGGGCCGGGCAACCTGTTCGTGGCCTTGGCCAAGAAGTACGTCTTTGGCGACGTCGACATCGATTCGATCGCCGGGCCGAGCGAGGTGGTCGTGATCGCCGATCGAGTCGACGCGGCCGGACTATACGGCCGCCGACCTGATCGCCCAGGCCGAACACTCCCCTGGCGCCAGCGTGCTGATCACTTGGAGCGAGCAGGTCCTGGAAGCAACCAGCCAGGAACTGGCCAGGCAGCTCGCGACGCTCGAACGCGGCGATCTGGCGCGGCAGTGCCTGGAAGAGTTCGGCGCCTTGATTCTGGTGCGCGACGCGGACGAAGCTTGTGCCCTGGCCAACGAGATCGCCGCCGAGCATTTGCACATCGCCACGCACGACGCCGCACAACTGCTGGAAAAGATCGCCAACGCAGGCGCGGCTTTCCTGGGCAACTACAGCCCGGTAGCGCTGGGCGACTATGCGGCCGGCCCTTCGCACGTGTTGCCGACCGGCGGCACGGCGCGTTGGGCCAGCGGTTTGTGCGCCAACGATTTCCTCCGCCGCACCAGCGTGATTCACTTCGACCGCGACGGCCTGGCCGGCCTGGCGCCGGACGTGCAAACGCTAGCCGACGCCGAAGGATTGACCGCCCATCGCGCCAGCGTCGATATCCGGCTGGAGAAAGAAGCGTGAGCAAGTCTTTAGCAGGCGTGACTTGAGCGGGCGCAAAAAAGCTTTCTGAAAGGGGATGTGGGGATGATGAGGAGCTGAGGGGATCAAGAACAGGATTTGCCACAGCGGGACGTAGAACAGAGAGGTGAAGGCTGATTGAGCCACGGATTTGCACGGATCAAACACGGATTGTTTTTTGTTCTTCATCCGTGAAAATCCGTAGCGAACTTCCTTGTCGTAGCCAGCTTGGGTCACGTTCTTGGATAGTTTAAAAACTCCTTCATCCCCTGATCTCCTCCGTATCCCCCTATCCCCTCTCAAAAAAGCGTCGCATCATTTCCGGACGTTGCAAAGAAAAAGAGAACGTACCCGATGTCCTACTTCCGTCCCGCCGTCGATGCGATGAGCGGCTATGTGCCGGGCGAGCAGCCGCAAGCCGGCAAGTTCATCAAGCTCAATACCAATGAGAACCCTTACCCGGCCTCGGCGGCCGTCGCTCGCGCCGTGCAGGCTGTGCTGGAGCGAGGGCTGGAGCGCTACCCTGATCCGATGGCAACCGGTTTTCGCCGTCGTGCGGGCGAGGTGCTCGGCGTCGATCCCGACTGGATTCTGTGCGGCAACGGCAGCGACGAGATCCTGACGCTCATCACGCGCGCCTTCGTCGGCGAGGGGCAGCGGCTGCGGCTGCCTTATCCCAGCTACATTCTCTACAAAACGCTGGCCCAGATTCAGGGCGCCGAAAGTGAAGAGGTCCGTTTCGACGCCGACTGGTCGCTCTCGGACCGTTTTGCCGAGGCGACCGACGGCTTGCGGCTGGCGTTTCTGCCGAACCCGAACAGTCCTTCCGGCACGCTGGTTCCCCCGCAGCGCATTCTGGAATTGGCCGAACGTCTGCCTTGCCCGCTGCTGGTCGACGAGGCCTATGTCGACTTCGCCGAGACGAATTGCCTGAAGCTGGTGGCTGAGAACGAGAAGATCATGGTCTCGCGGTCGTTGAGCAAATCGTACGCACTGGCCGGCCTGCGATTCGGCTTTATCGTGGCCCAGCCGCAAATCATCGCGGGCCTGGCGAAAATCAAGGACTCGTACAATTGCGATGCGCTGTCCATCGCAGCAGCGACGGCGGCCATCGACGATCAGGCCTGGCTGGCGGAAACCCGAACGAAGATTCTCGCCACGCGCCAGCGTCTGACCGCCGGCATGCGAGAGCTGGGCTTTGCGCCGGTCGCATCGCAAGCCAATTTCGTCTGGTGTCCGCATCCCGGCATTCCGGTTCAGCCGCTGTACGAACGGCTCAAGTCCAACCGCATTCTGGTCCGTTATATGAACTATGCCGGTTGGGGCGACGGCCTGCGGATATCCGTCGGCAGCGACGATCAAATCGACGCCTGCCTGGGTCTGCTGAAAACTATGGTTTAACGTCCGAGCATCGCTGGCTTGGCATTACGTCTTTCCGGAAAGCACCTCATGCCCCGTACCGCCCGCATCGACCGCAAGACGGCCGAAACCGAAATCAGCCTGGAACTGAACCTCGACGGTTCGGGACAAGCCAATATCGCCACGGGCGTCGGCTTCTTCGACCACATGCTGACGCTGTTGGCCAAGCATGCCGCGATCGATCTCTCGATCGACGCGAAGGGGACTTGCACGTCGATCAGCACCACACCGTCGAGGACGTCGGCATCTGCTTCGGCTCAGGCCTTGCAGCCAGGCCTTGGGAGACAAGGCGGGCATTCGCCGCTACGGCCATTTCACGCTGCCGATGGAAGAAACGCTGGTCACGATCGGCCCTCGATTTGAGCGGCCGCTACTTCCTGGTCTTTCAAGCCGCCTTTCCATCGCCCAAGATCGGCGACTTCGACAGCGAACTGGTCGAAGATTTCTGGCAGGCCGCGGCGGCCAACGCGCTGTGCAATCTGCACGTCGTGCTGCACCACGGCCGCAACAGCCACCACATCAGCGAGGCGATCTTCAAAGGCACGGCTCGAGCCCTGCGGATGGCCGTCGAGGCAGATCCCCGCATGCAAGGCGTGCCGAGCACCAAAGGAACGCTGGGGAATTGATGCAGCGTCCCCAGGCGGCCAGCTTCCAGCCAAGCGGCGGCTTGTAAACCAACCTTGAACGCGAGCCGATCAACGGAGAGAATGGGTGAAAAGCACCCGACGAAAACTCCCTCCGGTCCCGAACAGCCCTGCTCATGCCTGCAGTCTGCATTCTTAAGCGGCGTCTGAGCTGGCTCTGGCCGCAATGGCGGCTGAGAGACGGCTTTGTCGGCCTCGCCGCGATCGCCGGTCTCTGTGCCATTCTGCGAAGAGCCCCGTATGAAGAAGCCGTCGGCGCCCTGGCTGGCGGCATCGTGCTGTTGTGGACGGTCTTTTGTTGGGCGCTGGTACGCCGGAACCGCTGGTAAGAGATGCGCCTGCCCCCGATTAACTCGCTTTACCGTCTAGTGCAGCGAGCGCAACTTTCGCCGGAAGAGCGAGCGCTGCACCAGCGGCGCCGGCTGGTTAAGCTGACGGCGTTGGCCGTGCTGGCCCTTGGCAGTCTGCTGTTCCTGGCCTTCCTGTTCTTCGCCATGCCGGGCCGCTTGAGCAACGGAGAGCTCGGCGTGCTGGCGATGGTCGGCATCTTCCTGTTCGGCTCTCGGCTTGTGAGCCTCGTGCGTCGCATCAACATTTTTCGGCGGCGGCGTTAAGGCGGCTCTCGCAGCATTAGCGTCCCCGCGCGCTCTACGCGTTGCGGCGGGCGTCGCGCCTCACTGCCGCTCGCGAAACGCGGCCAAGACGGTCTGCCAGTCAGCCGGAGGATTGTGAAGCAGCTCACGGCAAAAACTGCGAAAGCTTTCGCGCCGAGCGGGCTCGGTCAGATAGTCGACTTTACTCGTGCCGTCCAGCCGGGCCCAGCCGCAGGCGGCGAAGTTCAATGCGGCCCGGCGCTGCAAATCCGACCATTCTTCGCGGCCGATCCGCTCAGCCAATTCGTCCTGGTACGACTGCCAGAAACGTTCGGTCAATGCGAGATAGGGTTCGATATCGGGCGCATGATACGCGGCCTTGAGCGTCAAATGGCTCAGAAAGAAGCCCAGATCGAAGGCCGGATCGCCAAAGTGTCCGGTCTCAAAATCGACCAGCAGCAGTCCGCCTTCGTAAACCAGCAGGTTCTTGGGACTGAAATCGGCGTGTACCAGCGAACGGCGATGGCTCCAAACCGAGTCGATCAACTCTTCGAGCGCCGCGGCATCGGCGCCGGGAAAAGCCCTGGCGAGCGTGCGGTAATAAGGATCTAATCGCAGCTCGTCGAAAATCTTGCGATCCTCGAGCCGCGCGGCGATCACAGCAGCTTGCCAACTGGCGGCGTGCAAGCGGCCAAGCAGACGGCCGCAGGCGGCTGAAATCGCTGGTTCAATACGGCCGGCGAGCAGGTCGGCCTTCCAAACCCGATGGTCCTTCGGCGCAGCCGTCATGGCGAAAGCGTAGTTCTCGCGGTCCTCGTGAAGGATTCGCGGCGTTTGCGCGACGAGTTCTCCCTGTGCGGCCGCCGGAGCCGCATCGAGCAGTTCCGCGCAGACCCGCAACACCTCGACCTCGCGCCAAATCCGCTCGACTCCGCAGAACCACGGATCGGGCGTTCGCAATTGCGACCGAGCCTGTTTCAGCACGAAGTCTCCGCCCGGCCGATCGGGCCGCGAGACATACAGCACTTCATTGGACACGCCGCCGGCCAATTCGCGCACCGAGATCCGCTCGTCGCCGCGCACCCACTCTCGCTGGCGAAGATACTCGGCGGCGTTTTGTTCGTCGATTAACAGCAAGGAATGGCGCAGGCAAAGAAGTAGGGGGCAGAATGAAACAAGCGAGCCGGAGGCGGTAGCCTCCGTTTGTGCAGGTGCGCAACCGTCAGGCGGTTCTCATCGGTAAAAACAAGCGGCTGGCATCAGGCGCCTTGCTGGAGCTTTTCCAACGCCTCGGGCAACCCCGGAACGTCCTCGGCCCCGTCGGGCACGGTGATGGACGAGCCCTTGAACGCGTCGCCGATCGGTTCGAAGCGACCGCCGAGGAACTTGGCCAGGAAGGCTTCCATGACGGCGTTGAACGAGAGCCGATTCTGGGGCCGCGCGAAGCCGTGCCCTTCGTCGGGATACAGCACGTAGGTGACCGGAATCTTCTTCTCTTTCATCTCGTACACGATCTGATCGGCCTCGGTTTGCTTTACGCGCGGATCGTTTTTGCCTTGGCCGATCAGCAGCGGCCGCTCGATCGACTCAGCGCGAGAGCGGCGAGCGTTCGGTCAGGAACTCGCGTCCCTCCCTGCTGCTGAAGTCCCCGACGCGGTCCTTGAACATCTGGACCATTGGCTGCCAGTAAGCCGGAATGCTGTTCAACAGCGTCAAAATGTTGGACGGCCCGACGATATCCACACCGCAAGCGAACACGTCGGGCGTAAACGTCAAGCCGACCAGCGTCGCATAGCCGCCGTAGCTGCCTCCCATGATCGCCACGCGTTTCGGATCGGCAATCTTGTTGTCGACGGCCCACTTCACGGCATCGAGCAGATCGTCGTGCATTTTGCCCGCCCACTCTTTGTTGCCGGCGTTGAGGAACTCCTTGCCGAAGCCGGTCGAACCGCGGAAGTTGACCGACAGCACGGCATAACCGCGGTTGGCCAGCAGTTGATGCTGGGCGTCGAAGCCCCAATCGTCGCGAGCCCAGGGCCCGCCGTGAACGTTGAGCACCATCGGGAGCGGCCCCGCAGGCCGGCCGTCGCCGTCTTCGTCGGCGCCCGGCGGCAACGTGAGATAAGAGACCAGTTGCAGACCGTCGCGAGACTTGATCACTTGCGGATGCATCTTGGCCAGCGGCAGATCGCCCAGGTCGTCGCGACTGTTGAACAGAAACGTCGCTTTCGGCTCGGCGCCCCGGTCGTAGCGATAATACTTCACCGGTCCGTTATCGAGTAGAAACGCCACGATCCAACGCTTGTTGTCGAGCGATTGGCTGGCGATGGAAATCTCTCCGTCGGCCACCGTGCCCAGGTACTTGAAGTCTTCCGCCACGCCGGGCTCCAGCGGCTGCCACTCTTTGCGCAAGTAAGTGAACGAGACGGCCTGGACGGTGTTTTCCGTCGGATGCATGAGCAGTTCGCCAATGTCCGCCCGGGCATTTTCCGCCACCACCTTTTGCTCGCCGTTGGTCAGATCCCACGTCATCAGCGCCGCCGTGTTGCGCTTGCGGCTGTCGAGGAAGTACAGCACCTCGCCGCCCTTGTCAAAGCCGATCGGCGCCGTGGTCAGCGTGTCTTCCATCGGAATCCGCACAAGTTCTTTCCACTGGTCCTCGGCTTCGCGCTGGAGGATATCGCTGCCTCCTTCGGGCGTCATTCGCGAAGCCAGCCGCACTCGCAAGTCTTCATCGGTGACATAGCCGACGAAGTTTTGCGTGTTCTTCTCGATCAGCTCCCGCTTGCCCGAAACGAGATCGATGCGGTAGACGTCGTGAACCTGAGGATCGCGGTCGTTGAGCGAGACGAGAATCTCGCCGGGAATCCGATGACTGACGGCCTGGATCTGAGCACTCACCTTCTCGATCGGCGTGAGGTCTCTGGCGTTGAGCGTCGCCAAATCGACGCAGTAGACGTGCCAGTCTTCGTCGCCGCCCACGTCTTGCAAATAGATGATGTGCTCGTTCGTATAGGCCCAGAAGTAGCGGCGAATGCCCCGCAACTTGTCCTGCGTCACCGGGCGCACCGCCTCGGGATCGTCGCTCGGGCCAACCCAGACATTGAGCACGCCATCAACCGGCGCCAGATAAGCCAGGTTTGCTCCGTCAGGGCTGATGCGCGCGGCAGCCTTGTCCGGATTGCCGAACAACTTTTCGCGCGGAATCAGCGGCGTATTTTTCAGGTAATCTTCCGGCGACGGCGCATCGTTCACGGCGGTCTTCTCCTGCTTTGCTGCGGCCGCCGCTCTCTTCTTGGGGGCGGCGGTTTTCTCTTCGTCCTTCTCCTTGTCCGTGCCGGCAGCCTGTTGCTCGGCCGGTTCCTGCATCACTTTTCCGTCGCGCTTCGGTTGGGCCGCGGGAGGCGGCGGCGCTTCGGGTTCGGCCACGGCCGGGGCGGGAATTGATTCGGCCGCCGGCTCAGCAGCTTTGCTGTGTTCTGCGTCGGCTGCCGCACGCTGCGCCTGCTCCGCAGGATTGCACCCGACAGCTAGTGCCAACAAGGTAATCATGACAAAACGGCCGTCTTTCATGGCCAGACTCTCCAGCATGGGAATTCGCAAATCAGGCACGGGCGTCGCTTCGCCAGGATCGCCTCCGCGGCAAAATACACAAGCGAGCGTATTGCCGACGTTCAAATTGGGATTTGCGTGTTGTAGGGTGGGCATTGCCCACCATGATTCACCGGTGGGCAATGCCCACCCTACGACTCGTGCGCACCGCAAAACCAACACCTCACAAAGCGATAGACACAGAATAACGGATACTCGGTAAAGATGCCTAGAGCGCCACTCGGCCCTGCGGCGTGCAAATATTGGCCTTTCGCTGCCGCAACCGTTAATATGATTGGCTATGAAGAGGGGCGCCAAGGCCAGCTCATCGCCGCACGAGGAGCGTCCGCGTTACCAGCCGCTGGTCATCGCATTGGCTACGGTCTGCGCCGGCATTTTTTGCGACCGCCGGACGGCGTTGCCGATGGGTTTCTACCTGGCATTGGCCGGTGCGTGTCTCTGCCTCTGGCTGCCGTTGTGGCGAAGCAATCTTCCACGTTGTTCCGCCGCGGCGCTCGCGCTATGCCTTGCGTCGCTCGGCGGCGCCTGGCATCACTGCCGCTTCAACCTGTTCGCCGGCGACGAATTGGGCCTGTATGCTCATGAGCACCCGCAGCCCGTCTGCGTCAAAGCGATCGCCCTGGTCCGCCCGCGCCGGTCGCCGGCGCCGCCTTTCGATCCGCTCTGCGCCATTCCGCGCGGAGACCGCAGCCGCCTGGTCGTGCAACTGACCGCCTTACGGGACGGCGAAACGTGGCGGCCCGCTTCAGGACGCGCGCGGCTGATCGTTGACGGACACTTACTCGGCGTATGCGCCGGCGACCGGCTGCAAATCTTTTGCCAACTTTCAGCGCCGGCCGTCGCCCACAACCCCGGCGAGTTCGATTTTGCCGAGCATGCCCGCAGCGACCGCGAGTTGAGCCTGCTGTCTGCCGACTTTCCCAACTGCGTGACGGTGCAGGGCAGGGGGGGCGAGCGGCAAGTTCGCGACGTGTTCGAACGGCTCCGCCAGAGCGGCCGGCAATGGCTCTTCAATCAACTCTCAGCGGATCGCGCCGGACTTGCATCGGCCCTGTTACTCGGCTTGCGCGAAGACTTGGATCAGGAAGCAACGGCTGCCTTCTCTCAGACCGGTACGATCCACCTGCTCTCCATCTCTGGCTTGCATGTCGGCATTCTGGCCGCCTTCCTGTTCGGCTTCATGCGGCTGGGACTGCTTTCCCGCGGGCCGGCGCTGGCGGCCGTGGCGCTTATCGTCACCGGCTACGCCGTGTTGATCGACGCCGAGCCGCCGGCAGCCCGGGCGACGGTGCTGGTGCTGGCAGTGTGTCTGTCGCGTTATCTGCGCCGTTCGTTGCCGACCTTCAATGCGCTGGCGGCCGCCGCACTCTTGCGCTCGTCTGGAACCCGGCGGATCTGTTCAGGATTGGTCCGCAGCTCTCCTTTTTAGCGGTGGCGACGCTTGCCTGGTTCGGGCCTTTCTGCCGACCGCGGACGCCGAGCGATCCGCTAGAGCGGTTGATCGCCGACACGCGACCCTGGCCCGCAGCGCACGGCGCGCTGGTTCGGCCAGCGAGCGTGGCAAGCCGCGGCCTTGAGCTTCTGCGTTTGGGCCGTCAGCGCGCCGTTGATCATGGCCCACTTCCACCTCTTCTCGCCGGCCACGCTCGTGCTGACGCCGCTGTTGGGGCCCTCCGTCTTCGTCAGCTTGGTCTCGGGCTTCTCGGCACTGGCGCTCGGCTGGCTGGCGCCGCCGCTGGGCCAGGTCTGCGGTTGGGTTTGCGACCACGCGTTGTGGTCGATCGACGCCGCCGTCGAACTGGCCAGCCAGTGCCGCGGCAGCCATCTCTGGCTGCCCGGCCCTCAGCAGTGGTGGCTGTGGGGCTTTTACGGCGCGCTGGCGCTTTGGGCCGCCGCGCCACGGTGGCGACCGCCGCGGCGCTGGGTGGCGGCGCTATTGGCGGGATGGTCGGCGCTGGGACTGGGCGCCGCGGCATTCAACTTGCGCCACGAAGCGCGGCTCGATTGCCATTTCCTCTCGGTCGGACACGGCGGCGCCGTGCTGGTGGAACTGCCCGACGGCAAAAAGCTGCTCTACGACGCCGGCCGACTCGGTTCGCCCGCCGGCGGCGCTCGTTCCGTGGCCGGCTTTCTCTGGTCGCGCGGAATCACGCACCTGGACGCCGTCGTCCTCTCGCACGCCGACGTCGATCATTACAATGCCGTCCCCGAGCTGTTGGAGAAATTCTCCGTAGGCGCCATCTACGTCACGCCGCTGATGCTGCGCGACGAAGGGGCGGCGATGAACAAGCTACGCGCGGCTATCAAACGGTTTCAGGCGCCGCTGGTGGAGACGCTTGCCGGCGACCGGCTGCGCCTCGGCGCCGGTTGCCGGGCCGAAGTGCTGCATCCGACGCTCACTCGCCGGATTGCCAGCGACAATGCCAATAGCCTGGTGCTGCTGCTCGAGTACCAGGGACGACGCATCCTACTGACGGGCGATCTCGAGTCGCCGGGCCTGGACGACGTGATCGCCGAATCGCCGCTCGATTGCGACGTGATCCTGGCGCCTCATCACGGCAGCCTGCGCAGCAACCCGTCGGCCTTTGCCGCCTGGAGCACGCCGGAGTGGGTGATTATCAGCGGAGGCCACGGCGACAGCCGGCCGGAATTCGATCGGGCCTATGCAGCGGTCGGAGCGACGATCCTGAGCACGGCGGAGTATGGAACGATTTCGGCGAGTGTTGCAGAAGGACGCCTGACCGTACAAACGTTCGTTCCGCCTACCACGCCGTCCAGCCGCCATCCACCGTGACGACGGCGCCGGTCATGTAGGCCGAGGATTGCGAAAGCATGAACAGCACGGCGCCCTGATAATCTTCGGCCGTCGCCATGCGGCCCAGCGGGGTGCGCTCGCAATACTTCTCCACGAACTCGGCGCCTTGATTGTCGACCACGCCGCCGGGCACGAGGCAGTTGACGCGGATGTTCCTGTCTCGCCAATGCACGGCCAGGTATCGAGTCAGATTGATCACGCCGGCCTTCGACGCCGCATAAGCCACCGGCGAGTTCACGCCCGAGTCGCCATAAATCCGCGGGTCGGGCGACACGACGCCGTAGGTCGACGCCAGGTTCACGATCCTGCCGCCGCCGTGCTCGAGCATCTGCCGGCCGAACGCCTGGCAGGCCAGATGCACGCCGGTCAGGTTGGCTTGCAGCACCTGCTCCCACGCTTCGTACGGGTAATCCTCGACCCGGGAAGAATAGAAGCCTGTTCCGCGAAACTGCGCCGAGTTAACCAGCATGCTCGCCGGCCCCAGTTCGGCGACAATCCGCTCGACGGCTGCTTCAAGCTGTGCCGGATCGGTCGAGTCGGCCTGGACCGCTAAAGCCTTACGTCCTGTCGCCGCGGAAAGCTCTTCAGCAAGTTGCTCGGCCGCCGCCAACTCCAGATCGACAATTGCCACGTCGGCGCCCGCTTCAGACAGCGCTCGGCATAAGGCGCGACCGATTCGCCCAGCCCCGCCGACGACGGCCGCCGTCTGGCCTTCGAGTCCGAACAGTCGGGTGAGAATATCCGCTTCCGGGCAAGGCTGCGATTCAGGCATGAAAGGTCTAATGATGGGTTTGAAACTCTTCACAGGGCGCCGCTCCGCTCGGCGGCGCCAAACGGCCGAGGCTACTTTGTTGCGACCACGCCGGGTTCGGTCGGGTCGCTCACCCGCAATGGCAGCTCCAGACTGGCAGTCCTCCCCGCAAGCTGGTCAGTGGCGGAGAAACGCAGGGTATATCCGCCAGGATGCCGCAATGGCAGTGTCGCGTTCATCAGCGGCATGCCGCCTGGGATTTTCAATGAAGGCCGGATCTTCGGATTTCATCTCAAACGGCTTGGTTCCTCTCAGCACGTTGTTGCCGTCGGCATCCAGCAATTCCACGAGAAAAGCCAGCGCGACCTTGCCCTGCGTGCGATCTTCGCCGATCACTTCGAGGTTGAAAAACAGCGTTTCTTCGACGACTCCCGCCAAAGGCGCCGAGATCTTGCGCTGCGCGTCGCGGAAACAGCGCAGCGAAACCAGCGCCAACTGGACCGGCTTGATGGTCAGCCGCTGCTTGATGCTGGCTTCTCGGTTCGTCTGCAGATCCTCGACCTTGATTTCCAACTGGTATTGCCCGGGCGGAAAGTCGTCGCCAAAGACGTGCACGGAGTGCAGCCTGAGAAATGGACTTGCGCATTTCCAGGCGGCTTCCTTGACCTTGTTGGAAAACGCCGTTCGCACGCGACCGCGGCTGTCGGTGATTTGGCAGAACAACTCCATCTCCGCCTGCCCCGCCTCGTTCATGCCGCAGCCGTACACGTCGTACCGGCAGCACATCCGCTCGCCGGGATAGTAAGCAGCGTCCTTGCGGGCCGGACCCAAGTTGTCGTAGATCATCGCAAAGCCGCGGATCTCCAGCTTTTCTTGGTCCGCGGCCTGTTCCTTGTCAGCAGCCGCCAGCGGCGAGGCGCAAAAGGCGAACAACAGCAAGCTGGCGAACAGTCCTCTCTGTTTGCGACTAGTCATCTTGGCTCCTCGGGGGTCCTTACTTTTCGGTTGGTCCACGGTTCTTCGCTTCCACAACTTTTCCACCGGGTCCAATCTGAATTTGCGAGCGCACGGCACTGCGCAGCACCACGGCCATTGCAGCTACCGATTATTGAGCGCTTGCCTGAAAGCCGCAATGCGCAAAACGCGACTCGCCAGCATGAACGTCCTCGAACGGCTGGCAAAGCAGCTCTATGCGGCCTCCGCGCCGACGCATTTGCGTCGCGTCTACCTTGCGGCCAGGGCGTTGGGCTCCTGCGGGTCGCGCACTTCCAGCGGCAGTTCGAGCTGCGCCTTCCGAGAGGTCGCCTTGTCGAGCACCGCAATGCGCAAGACGTACTTTCCTGGGTGGCACAGGGCGATGACGCTATGAAACATGGCGTGCTGAGAAATATTTCCCGGCAGGCGGTCGCCTTCGAGCAACAAGTCGAATACGTGCGGACCTCCGCCAACGCTCTGGCCTGCGGCGTTGACCACGTCAAACGACCCGCTTAAGTCGATTTTCCCCTGAGTCCGATCTTCTCCGACGACTTCGCAGTCGAGAAAGATAGCTTGAGCGAGACGGTAATGTTACTGGGCTTGCCGCCACAACCAGTTTCGAGCCGGCAACAGCATAACGCTTGGACCGCCCGGCGAGGAGGTCAGCAGCCGCACGTTGGAGTTTCAGGACGAAACCGCCGGTCGCACGCTGGCAGCCACGCGCAAAGCCTGCAGCCCCGCTTCCAGACCGATGGGCGTCGCTCGATGGTCGATCAAGGCCTCGAGAAAGTGTCGAAGCATGGCTAAGTAGGCGTCGTTCAGGTCGTACTCGGCGCCGTCCCAGAGCGTTTGGCGCTCGCCGCCGTTAAGCAATTCGAGCTTTCCCGTCTCGAAATGGAAACGCAAGGTCGCCTGCTCGCCAACGAGTTCGAAACCGCGACTGCGGTCGCGGCGACACAGACTGAATGCGCCGCTAGCGGCGACTCCGCCGGCATAACCGCGAAGATCGTCGCCCAATCGTCGACGTCGGTCTCAAGTGCGCCGCTGCGCCCGTCCAGCCGGCTGCGAATTCGGGCTCAGCGAAACACCAGTTGAGGAAATCGATCTCATGGTCTAGCGTAGGCAAGGCGCCTCCGCCCAACTCGCGCCGCGCGGCATAGCCTTGCCGATAGTCCTCCCACGGATGCCAGTCGGGCAGATACGCTTCGAACCAGGCTTTGGCGTATAGCACGCGGCCCAGTTGTCCCGACGCGACCATCTCATGCGCCATGCGGTATGCCGGATGGTATCGCATGACGTACGCCATGCCGGCCCGGGCGCCGTTCCGCTGCGCCGCCTGCAGCAATTGTTCGGCTTCGTCGAGTCGATGGCTGATCGGCTTTTCCACGAGCACCGCCACGCCGGCCGCCACGCACTCGAACGCCGTCGACGCATGCGCCGAAGTCGGATTGCAAATGATCGCCGCATCGAGTCCTGCGCGTCAGAACCTGTGCCGTCGAATGCACGACGGTCGCTCCCGGCGGCGGCTTAAATGCCGGGTTGGGGCCCGTCGCGCGGCGAACTACCGTCAGCCGATCGACCCCCAACCGCTCCAGATTCTTCAGATGGCGGCAGCCGATCGAGCCCAGCCCAACGACCGCGACGCGCAAGGCAGAAAGCGGCGGAGCAGACGACTCGTTCACGCTTTGCCACCCCTTGCCGTTTCGTCCCGCTCAGTCGATGCCGTCGCTGCCGACAGGCAAGTCTGCTCGTCTGCATAGAGCGGCAAATATAGCTCGTAGGCGCGTTCGATTGGAAACAGCCGCTCTTCCGCCCCGGCCGCGTCAAAGATTCGCGTCATGCGCCGCAGTTCTTCCGCCGTATCGACCGTCAGCCGAAACTCCGGATGCAAGCCGCGCCAAGACGGGGGCAACTGCACGACGCGAAACTCGCCCGACTCGTTGCGAAAGTAGGGCGTCACGTGCTCGCGGCAGAACGCATTGCTTGCCAGCACGGCCATTCGCCGCAGTGCGCTGACGCGCATCACCTCAGGCACGACATAGGAAAGGTTTTCGATGCAGACGTAATCGATTTGACTCGCACATTGCTCGGCCACGATCGCCGCCGTCCGCACGGGACAATAGGCCGGGTTGTCGGCCGTGGCTCGCACCAGCGTGTCATCGTCGGCGAGATCGGCAGCCGCCGTGACGTATCGAGCCAACACGTCTTCTTCCGGGCCCCGAAAGCAAAGAACTCCGAGTTCTCGACAGAGTCGCTCGGTCGCGTCGTCGGACGGCGAAGTGGTGGTGGCGACTGCGACTTCCCACGCGCGAGCATACGTGTCGTCATATTGTCGAGCGGCCTGCAATCTCCGTATGACATGAACCAAAAGCGGCCTTCCCGCCAGTGGGGCCATGATCTTGCTCGGCAGCCGCGTAGAGCCCACGTGCGCCTGAATGACGACTCGCACTCGTCCGGCCATGGCCATCCTCCTTGATCTTGGCGCCGGCAATGCCGGCAACCGCGCGAAGCGGGCCTTGACGGCTGCACGCGGTATGAACTTCAACGCGTCTCACAATCCTCAGCGACGGCGCCTTGAGTTTGCGGATTATACCGCTTGCATCCCCTGTGGAAAGACGAGCGAATGGCAGAGGCGGGGAAATCCAGACGCGTGCTCAGAACCGGTGACCTGGCCTCTTCAAGGCGGAAAACCATTTGATTTCTGCACAATTTCCACGACACGCAGATAACTCCTTCGATGCCCGCCCGTTATGCACCGCCCTCGCGGCTTCGAACGCTGGCTTTTTCCCCCAGCCGCGCCGCTCGCCGTCAGGTTGCTATAGGGATGTCTCCGACTTGCAGCAAAAAGGGGGGATAAATGCTTGGCACTGTCCTTCCGGGCGGATAGACTTGCGAGTTCGTCCATCAATTAAGGCCACCGTCTGTTAGTGCTGAGGCATTGCGACATGGCAATCAATACAAAGAAGGTTTTCGCTCGGCGTCCGCTCCGTTACGACAGCTACCAGGACTTGGTCAACGATGCCGAGCGTCTGGCGGCCTGCGACGTGGCGCTCGCTTGGCAATTGGTCGCTTGGCCAGACGCTGGGGCACCTGGCGCGGGCCATGGAGATGTCCATCGACGGCGCCGACTTTAAAGCGTCGTGGTTGGTGCGTATTGTGGTGCGCATCTTTTATCGCCAACGCTTCATCAGCGGCCCGATGACGCCCGGCATTCGCCTGTCGCGCGAGGCCCAGGCGCTGCTCGTCCCTGAAGGGGCAGACGCGCAGACCGCATTAGCCGAACTCCGGCTAGCCGTGCTGCGATTGCAGCACGACACCGACCGCGCCTCCCATCCGGTGTTCGGCGAGATGAGTCTCGACGAGTGGGACAGCTTTCATCTGCGACATGCCGAATTGCACATGAGCTTTCTCGTCGCCCAGGCGGCGCCCGTTGCGGTTGAAGCGGCGTTCTAAGGCGCCCCCCTGCGTGTTCGCGCCGCTCGCCTGCCTCACCGTGCTGATAGCAGAGATCCCAGCCCCACGGGGATTTGCGAGGGAAGCCGATGGACGCCATCGCGCGGCTCAAGAAGGCATGCTAGCGACGGCAGCCATTCCGCATTGGCCTCGGGCGTGAACTGCGGCGAGTTCAACTCCACGCCGTTGATCGTCGGCGTGAAGGCGCCAAACAGAGCCGCATGGATGGCCGAGTAGCCGGGATTGGTCAGGTCCTGCAATGCGCAGATCAGACCGTGTCTCGCAGCCCAGGCTGCCGCAACCAACGCGAAGCCGTGCCCTTTGCACGTCTTTAGTGCCAGCCCGCTCCAGCCTTGCGCCGCCGCATCGGCCAGCCCTGCAAGGTCGGTCAGGCCTTCGTCCAGTAACACCGGTTTGAGCCGCGTCACCGGCCGCCAATCGAACGGCTGCCGCCGGATGTCGCGAGCCGTAGGCTGTTCCAGATAGGCCAGCGCAGCGTACGCGTCGGCATCAGCCGCTCGCAGACGCTCGAGATAATCGAGCACGCTGGACGCGTCAGGATTGGCCTCATTGGTATCGACGCTGATCCAGGGCGTTTGAACGCCGAGTTTGCGCAGCTCTCGATAGACCTCGATGGTTCTCGCCGCGTCTGCTGCGTTATCCGTACCAGAAAGCTTGAGCTTGACGCGTTGGTAGCCGCGCTGGCGAACCCAGTGCCCCAAATGTGCGGCCAGATCGTCGGACTTGCCGACCACGACGCACCCGGGAAACTCGAGCCGAGGCGTTTTGCGCAACAATTGCCCAATGGCCGCCGCGGCGCCTTGTCCAGGAAAGAGATGGTCCGCCTCAGGAATGCTCGCCGGCTGATCGTAAAAGGCAAAGGCCGAAACATCGAGCGCGATCCCCGCGGCATCGTGAATCGCGGCGTCGAATGGACTCAGGCACAGTGCGCGGGCGAGAATGGGGAGCGTCTGGCCTTCTAACGCGGCCGCCGCATCGCCGCAAACTCGCTCGTGCAGGCGCAGGCCAAGCTCCAATGGATGGGCCGGTTCGCCGCATAGCGCAGGCAGATCGTCGGCGATTTGCCGGCACACGCGCCGCAAGATCTCGTCGCGCTGAGCGTGGCTCAAGGTCGGCTCAGGCCAGGCCCACAGGTCGCTCAGGTAAATGGCGCCGCGTCCGATCGCCTCTCGTCCGCCTGCTCGCACTGCAACGGCAACGTGCGCCTCGGTAACCTCCTCAATGGCGCCGGTGCTCAGTACCAGCGGCATCGCCAACCGGCGCGGAATAAACTCCGCCTCGGCGCTGCACACCGTCACGCGCTCCAATGCTCCTGAATCCATTGGCTTCAATCGGCTAGCCAGCGTTCAATGTTTTCGGCGACGAAGGCATCGTCGAACCAGTGCGGATAATCGCGGCAGACGCGGTCGATCTCTTCGGCTTGCCCGGGGCCGAGCGTCTCATCCGGGTCGAGACACCAAATGCCTGCCAGCAATCCATGCCGTCGTAGAACTTCATGCACTCCGGCAATGCAGCCGGCGAACTGATTGGCGACGTCGAAGATCGCCGCGTTGACATCCGTGAGCTCGATATGGCGTCGCAGCATTTCGACGGGGATGTCGCTTCCGGACGCCGCCCATTGCCGGCACTCCGCCAACAAGCGAACCGCCTGGCGGGCGCCAACCGCCCATTGGCCCAACAATCCGCCGACGATCCGCCGCTCTCGCACGCTGCCGTTCCGCCGAAAGCGATAAGGCGTAAGCAGATCGAGCACGATATTGTCGTCGTTGCCCGTGTAAAGCGCGATATCGTCGCGGCCGCTCTCCGCCACGGCCCGGACCACGTCGATGGTTTGATATCGATTGAACGGCGCGATCTTGATGGCGACCACTTGCGGTATTTCCGCAAATCGCCGCCAGAACGAATATGGAAGCACGCGTCCGCCGACTGACGGCTGCAGGTAAAAACCTACCACCGGAAGCACCTCGGCTACGGCGCGGCAGTGAGCGACCAACGCATCTTCATCGGCATCGTGCATGGCCGCCAGGCTTAGCAGCCCGGCGTGATAGCCCGTTTCACGCGCGAATTCGGCTTCGGCCAGCGCTTGGTCCGTCTGGCCGCACACTCCAGCGATCCGCACCACGGGCGCGTCGCGTGCGGCATCGATCCGGTTGAGCTCTTCGCTGACGAAGCGCAGCAAGGGCTCGAACAGTCCGACTTGCGGATCGCGAATGGCGAACTGCGTGGTGTGCACGCCGACGGCCAGTCCGCCGACGCCCGCGTCGAGATAATATCGGATCAGGGCGCGCTGTCGGCGTTCATCCCAACGGCGCTGGGCGTTGAGCGCCAGCGGGCAGGCCGGGATCGCCACGCCCTCGTCAAGGGTCTGCTTCCACGAGGCTGGTTTAGAATTTCCCATCGCGAGACTCAAAGTGGGTGGGCTTTCCAAGACTTCGTCCTCCGCGGCCGACCCAATCGGCAATCCACGTCAGGAGTTGATCGACGCCAACGCGCGGCGCCCCCCACAACTCCGTAGCGCGGGAAACATCGCTCAGAATCGCCGTGTCGGACTCAACGCCCGTAAAACGCACGAGCTTGTCGAGCAGCTCGCCGAGTCGCTCGCAGATCGAACGCACCGAAAGCAGCTCCGGCCCGGTGACGTTGACCGTCCAGGGAGGCGAAGCGACCTGTTCCAAAGTGCACAACGTCATGGCGTTCGCGTCGCCTTGCCAAATGGTGTTCAGATAGCCCATGCTCAGATCGACCGGCTCTCCGGCCTGAATGCGTTGAGCCAGATCAACCAGCACTCCATAGCGCAGCTCGCAGGCATAATTCAGCCGCACGATGGCGAGCCGAGTTCCCTGCGAGCGGCTGAAATACTCGAACAGACGTTCGCGTCCGAGAGCGCTCATGCCGTACTCGCCCACCGGCGCCAGCGCGTCGCTCTCGCGCGAACCGCCGCCGTCGACCGAGGCCAGCCCGTAGACGTTGCCGGTAGAAAACGCCGCGATCCGGCTGTGGCGATACTTGCGGCAAACCAAAGCCGGCACGTAGCAATTCGTAGCCCAGGTCTGGTACTCCTCGCCGGTGGAGCCAAATTTCCGGCCGACCATATAGATGACGTTCTCCGCCTCGGGCAACTGGGCGACGGCCTCTTCCTCGTGCAGATCGCATTTGATCGTTTCGATGCCGTATGCTTCGAGCGTTTCCTGACCGCCGGCGGAGAACCGGGCCACGCCGATCACGCGCCGCTGGACGCCGGCCGCATCCGAAGCGCGCCGCGCCATGCGCGCCAGCGACGGCCCCATTTTTCCCGCTACGCCGAGCAGCAAGATATCGCCCGACAAGCGGCCCAGCGCCGCTACGACCTCCGGCGTCGGCTCGCTGAGCAGATCTTCAAGCTGGTCTTCCGTTTCAATGGTTGATGCAGTCATGCAGTTCCGCCGGCAGGCAAGGAGGTTTTAGAAACAGAGCCAAAGAGCAGGGCAGGGCGCGAGCGCCGTCAGGCATGACTCGAAGATAGCGGCTCGTGTGCGCCAGTCAATGAAGCGAGAAGAGCATCGAGCCGGCAGCCGCTCAATGCTGAGGGCTTTGTAGCGGCTGCAAGATCGTCGCCAACCTTACGAGACTTCCGTCGCCAACTCCATCACGGACGATTCTTTCGCGTTGGCGTGCCGCCTAGATGATGAAAATGCAGCCTTCAAGCGGTTCAGACAGGGGACAAAAAGATGAGCGGCAAAAAATAGCGAACAGGAATCGAGGATGCTTGCTACTGCGGACTCAAGCCACTTTCGTCTGCCTTTAATCCTCTCCAATCCCCGTCTTCATTTTTTTGCACGCCATTTTTGCTTCACGAGCGTTTCTCGGGCCTACATTTGGGGTTGCTCGCCCGCGGAGTAATTCCGCCACGCAGCGTCGCTCTTACGGCGCCACGCCCACAACTTTCAAAGTCAAGGCATCGTCGGTCTCCGACCAGTGATCTTGAGCGGCGTGGATTCGGTCTGAGAGTATGCTTTGGGAATCTGAACCGGTGCGCCCACCGATTCCAAGGTGCAGCGGTATTCGCCCGGCGTCAGCCACAGCGCCCCTTTTGGCCCCGGGCGTCAGCAGTTCGAACTCGCCGTCGGGGCCCGTAATGCCAAACCCGACTTGCCGCCAGACGCCAGAGTCCATCTGATAGACGATCAGTTGAATATCTCCCAACGGCTCGGCGCCCGCGTGCAAAACTCCCTTTGTTCCGCCGGTCGCCGGCCGCACGCCGCAGCCAGGCAAAGCGATGACGATCAACGACAGCATGAACCCCGTTGAGACGATCGCTTCGCAACTTCGATTCATCATGTAACGCTTCTCCCGGGAGGATTGAGCCCCAGCCAATCGCGCACTGGGGCAATGCGGCTGAAAATCGCCTTTTCCGCCAACAGCACCATCAGCAGCGACGCGCCGAATAACGGCAGATACATCCCCAGCGCCGCCGTCAGAACGACCAGCCCCAGTGAAAAACGCGGGCTGAGCGCCGCCCGAGGTGCGCCAAGCACGCCTGGCTCTCGGCGGCGGAGCCAGAGGACTATGCCACTTGCGGAAATCAGGACCAACCCGGCGGCGGTTATGAGCCCCAGCGCCTGGTTCAGCCAGCCGAAGAGCTGCCCTTCGTGAGCGGCGATACCGATGCCGACGATCCGATCAATAAGGTGACGATCGCGGAAATCCTCGCGGCTGACGATCGACCCAGTCGCCGGATCGACGACCAGGCTGACGCGTTGCGGGCGATTTTGCGTCATCGACTTCGCCGTCCAGTTGCCCGAGCCGCGGCCCGGCGGGGCAATGACGACGGGCGGCGGCAGGGCCAGCGGACGCACTGTCGCCGCAATGCGATCGACGGCCGTTAAGTCAACTGGCTCGGACGCGCTGCTCGCCTGGCGACCGCCGCGTCGGCCTGCTTGTCGACCCGCGCCGTGGCCGACGTGCCCGGCATGCTCGCCCGCGTCTCCATCGCCGCCGCTTGGCGACGTGCGTTGGCTTTCATTGGACCAATCCTGCCGGGCGACGGCAGTCCCCGTCAGTCGCCGCGCCGCTTTGAAATAGTCGCCCCAGAGTTTCGACCAAGGCAGGCCGCTGACCAGCAGAAACAGCGCCAGGCATGAAATCCATGCGCCGCTTACGCCGTGCAAATCGCGCCAGAACATTCGCGCGCCGCCCGTCAGCCGCGGATACATCACGCCGCCGAGCCCCTTGGCGTGACGCGGCCAATAGAGATACAAGCCGGTGACGATCATGATGATCGTCCAAGAAGCCGCCAGTTCCACCAGATGCGAACCGCGAGCGCCCAGCAACAGTTCGCCGTGGAGCTTGAACAGCAGGCGCATGAACCGCTGGTTTTCCGGGATCATGTGCAACACCTGCAACGACTCCGGATGCACATACACGCGGACCGCCTCTCCATTGCGACTGACGATCACCCGCGAGGCAGAGTTCGCGGCAGCGGGCAGTTCATAGGCGCGAAAGGTCGAACCCGGCGCCGCCGTCAGCGCGGCGCGTATCTGATCGGCGGCGCTGGTCGGCGTTCCGTGAAGCGCGAGACCGTCGAAGTGCCGATCGTTCCAGGCTTCAATCTGCGGTTTGAAAAGGTAGATCGCGCCGCTGATCGACAGGACGATCACAAACGGAATGCAGAACAGTCCGGCGTAGAAGTGCCAGCGCCAGACGGCGCGGTAGTCCGGCCATGACCGGGCGGATCGCGGGAGAGTGCATATCAGTCGTCATGGGACGCACTCCCCGTTAAAAGTCGCCTACCGCTTCGCCGCCGTTTCGGCTGTGGAGGTAGTGATGGATTACGAAGTTGATGCCGTCGGTCAGGAACCGCACCGAGCCGTCGCCCATCGCCACGTTGGCGCCGCCCGAGTGCCAACTGCGCGGCGCAAAAAACCCGGTGAAATGGGTCACCAGGTCGGGAATGCGGCTGTTCGGCGTGGTGTAGCCGTTGGTGAGCGTATTGAGCGCACCGGTGGCGGCCCAAGACGTGCCGCGGCCGCGCAATGCCGTATTGCCTGCCCCGCGCCATTGCGTGAACGCGGGCCAGACGACCTCCAGGTTCGGATTGGAGATCATGCCGGCGGCATTGACGAACGAGCTCCAGCCGCCCCCAGTCGCCTGCAAGCCAGGCACGGCCTGCAGCGCGGAATTAACGCCTGACGAACCGTTGAGCGTGTACTGGTATGGGAACGGCGGCGTCGTGCCGGCCGGCAAGACCATATCCTGGCCGACGCTGCGCACCGACTCGCTCATGAACACGGTGTTCGACGTGCCGTCGGTGACGTCGCCGAAGCGGACGCTGGATTTTTCATACACGATGCCGTCGGTCGGCCAGCGCTGGTCGTAGTTCGTTCCTGTCCCGCTCCCGGTGCTCACCATGTAGTTATTGGCGCCATAAACGTACGGCGTGCCGCTGACGGTCACAGTGTTCAACGTGGGCGCCGGATCGCTGGGGCAGAGCATGATCGGCAGCGGCATAGCGAAGGCTGCAATGAACGGCGTGTTGGGAACCTGCGTGCTCCAAGTCCCGAAGAACGCCGGCTTGGTGAAATCGAGCAAGCCCTGCAGGTTGGCCTGCTCCATGTAAGGCAAAAGCCGGGCCTGCACCGAAAAACCGTTGGGCGTGTCGGTCTGCGGGAAAGAGCGGAACGTGCTTTCGTAGTTCTGCATCGCCAGGCCGAATTGTTTGAGATTGCTCGTGCAATTGATCCGCCGGCCCGCCTCTCGCGCCGCCTGCACGGCAGGCAGCAACAGCGCAATCAGGATGCCGATGATGGCAATCACCACGAGAAGTTCAATCAGCGTGAAGCCGCCGCGCAGGCGCCAGGCAACCTTTGCGCAGGCCAAGGAACAGTCGAAACATGCAGGGCGTCGCTGGAAATCATATTCGGGTTCTCCAATTCTTATCAAAATAAAGGAAGGGCCGTGTTGCCGGCGGTCTGCCGGCGCAGGGTCGTTTGCTCGGCCCTTTCGATTCTCTGTCCTGAGCCAAACGGAGCAGGTCGCTTGCGGTCCCAGCCGATGGTGCGTTCCAAATCCCCAGGACGCCCGACGATCCCAGCGCGGGCAGTTATCGGCCAAGTCGACGGCGTCTCACGCCTGACGATGACCTGGCGCGCCTAAGTCCCCGCCGACATTTCGGTTTGAGGAGCGAGCCGTCGGCAAGCAACTTAGGCGCACAAGACCATGCCAAGACTCGGAGCTGCGCGATCGAGAGCCTGGATAGCGAGTCAAGGCGCCGATCGCGCTGACGCACGCGGCGCAGCAACGCGATTCAGCCGGCTTAACGGCCAATGCGAACTTGCGGCTTCAGGCGCGAGGCGGAGGAATCGCCGGAGAGATAGCGGCAGAGGCCGCCGATTCAGAGCAGAGAGTTAGCCAGCCGGCCATCTGCCAGTCGAACTCGTAGCCGACCGGCGTTGGTGGAGATAGGGCCGCCGCCAGAAAACTCCACAACGGCGCCAGTCCGTGGCAATGCCGCCAGGCCGAGATCACCACGAAGTCCACGCTTTCTTCGGCGTGCTCCTCAGCCTGGGATGTGGTCGATGGCCGCGAGGCGCCGTCGAAGGCCGTTTGCGGCGCGTGGCCATGCCTGGCATCGCAGCAATTCTGCGTGCTTGCACGGCCCCGTTCGGCGGCGTCGCAGGTTGCTGCGTGACCGTGACTGGCGGTGCAACACGGACCGGCGGCGGGGCGATGTTTCGCGGCACAACAGGAATGGGCAGGCGGCTTGCTCGCGGCCGAGTCCATCGCAACCAGGTCCACGGGCGGCGTGACGCCATGCTTCCGGGCCCAGGCCAACCGTTCGGCCGGCGTCGTACAGCAGCAACTTCGCCAGCACTGCAAAGCGTCTTTGCATCCGCAAGGTCGATCCATGCAGGGAAACGGCTGGCTGCGATCTTTCACTGCCGACGCGCCCGCAGGCAACAGCACGGGGACAGGCACGCCCGTGGCGGCAACCAAGTAGCCGACCAGCGCAAGCAACACCGCGGCAGAGCGAATGGCTCGCGAACAAATGCGCCGGAAGCGGTTGGGACGAAACATTTCAGCTAAGCCGCGCAGGGCAGGGGGCGTTTCAGGCGGTTTTACGCCATGCGGCTCGCTCCTCAGTTACCGATGGTAGGCAAGATGCCAGCGGCTGTCAAACCTTAATCAGCCAATTTCTTCGCTTACAGCTTGACTCGCGCCATGGCCGCGGCGAAACGAGGATCGTCCAGCCGAAAGCAATCGGGATTAGTTCCTCGCACCAGCGCAAGATGGTAGGCGAATAATTGCAAGGGCGGCAGACAAATCAGTGACTCAAACGGCGCCGGCGTCGCCGCGACAACGCAACAGTCAGTAACGTCCCCCTCGAACGCCGCAGCATTATCAGTCAGCACGAGGCATTGGGCGCTGATGTCCCGAATCATCGCCGGCAGTTCCCGCATCCGAGCCTGAGCCGGGCCGGTCGGCGCGATGAGAACAAACAGGTCTTCCGCTTCGCAGCATTGGAACGCGCCGTGCAACAATGCTTCGACCGAGAGGGCTTCGGCCTGCAGGTATGAGGTCTCCTTGATCTTCAGCGCTGCCTCATGCGCCGTCACCGCCGTCGGCCCGGCGCCAACCAGCCAGATCCGCCGGCTCGCTTGAAACTCCGCCGCCCAACCGGCCATCTGCGCTTCCGTTGCCTGCGCATCGGTCAACGCCGCAGGGATGTCGTGCTCGAGCAGTTCGGCATCGAGCATCTCACTGCCGCCGACTTGCCGCGTCAATTCGGCAAGCACGGCGACAGAAGCGATATGGCTGACGGTGTGGGCCGAGCTCCGTTCTTGCGCAACAGTCTCGAAAATGGCATCGAGCGCCGCCGTCGGAGCAGGGGCGCCTTGGCCGACAAGCAGGGCCGCCGTACAACCCGCCTCCTTGGCGATCTGGAGCGCACGCAAGGTGTATTGCTTGGCGCCCCGGTGACTGATCGCCAGCACCACATCGTCCGCCGAAAGCGCAGGTCCGAAGAACGAGAAATCGAACGAATGCCACGTCTCGCACGAGGTGTTCGAAGCATACCGTCGGAACAGATGCCCGCCGATCTGCGCCCCATGATACGACGTGCCGATGCCGACCAGGAGCAGCTTGCGGCAAGAGGCAATTGCATCCGCCAGCGGTGCCAGCAGCGGGCGATTGCGACGGACGACTTCGACGAACGCAGCCGGCTGGACCTGCAGGTGCTCGTACATGAAAAACGGGTGCGACGTTCGCGGCTTTGAGGGAGCAGACATGGTGCGGAAGCGAGCTAAACGGCGAAAGAGGGTGCTGAAAGGACGTAAGCGAATTCATGAACTACGGAGCACCTTTACGACAGCGAAGCACAGATAAAGGTTCACAAACGCGATCATGAATTCGCCCCTGCCGTGAAACATTCCAGCAATCTCCGGCCCCTGGACTAAGCTTGGCGCGGGTGACGCTGACCGATTTTTTCGTCTTCTAACAGGAGAATCGCCTGAAAGCTCATGCATCTACCTGGGAAGAGAGAGGCGCGTTGACGTCGCAGATGGGCAAGGCGACGATAACCAGGCTGCCATGCCCGGGCTCGGACTCGATCCAAATATTTCCTCGGTGGGCGCGGACGATTTCTTTGCAAATTGCCAGGCCCAGGCCTGCGCCGCCCCTGGCGTCCCCCTCAACTTGTACGAATTTATCGAAAATCCTCGCTTGCTGCTCGTGGGGAATGCCCGGACCGTCGTCACGCACGTACAGATTCACCCAGCGCCCGCGCACTCGGCAGATACCGAGATCTCGTGCCGGGCGTATCGAAGCGCATTGCCCAGCAGATTCGCAACCACCCAGGCGATCTTATTTGAGTCGGCCTTGACCGGCGGAAGGCCGTCTTCGATCTTGACGGTCAATGCGATCCCTTGCTTCTGGGCTTGCGGGCGAAAGGGAGCAACTACCGCTTCCAAGAAGGACGTCACCGGCGTCGGAGCCATTTCGATCTCCAGCTTGCCCGACTCGATCTTTGAGAGATCGAGTAGCTCGTTCACCAGCTTCCGCAGACGCTCGAGTTCTTCTTGCACCACGTCCAGCAGTTGCCGGTCGTCCTCGGCAAGCTGGTCTTTGACGCGTTCGTCCAGCAGGCCGATGCTCATGGAGATGCTGGTCAAGGGACTACGCAGTTCGTGCGAAGCGATCATCACGAACTCCGTCTTCAGCTGATCGAGCGTTTTGAGCGTGGTCACGTCGCGCAACAGCACAATCACGCCCGAAGCGCCATGCTCTGAATTCGAAATAGGAGTGAGCGCCCATTCGTAATAACGAGGCGCACTTCCCGGACCTGCGATGGTTAGCAAGTTTCCGCCGGGCGGCGTCTTCGTCGCGTCGTCGGCGGTTAGCGTGCGAGCGATTTGGTCGCGCAGCTCTTCGTCAGGAATCACTTCCGTCTGGTCGCGGCCCACGGCGGCGCCCCGGGAGATACCCAAGATGCGAGCCGCCGCGGGGTTGAGGCTGGCTAAGGCGCCATCGGCCGCGACGACCGCCACCCCGTCGTCAATCGCTTCGAGAATGGCTTCCGCCTTTCGCTGCTCGCCCACGATCCGTCGCAGATTGAGCTCGTGATACGCCCTCAGTTGGACGACCATCGCGTTGAATTTTTCGGCAAGGCGGCCGATCTCATCGCGCGAGGCTACGTCGACGTTTACCCAGTAATCGCCTGCGGCGACCCGCTCCGTGAGCCGCGCGAGGCGATCGATCGGCCGCACGAGGCGATTTGCGGACCAGACGCTGAACGCGATGATGCCCGCAAACGAGAGCACGCCCCCGCATATCGCCGACCAGACCGCGGCCTGGCCGACGCTCTGCGCACGTCGGCTGCTGGCCTCCATCGTCAAACGGTTCAGGTCGTGCAGCTCCCGACAAGCGCGACGTACGGCCCCAGCCTGCGGTGCGAGCTCCTCGCGATAGTACTCCGCTCCCCGATCGCGATCTTTCCGGCCAATCTGGTCGAGACGGGCGCATTTATGCAGGAAATCTGCGTAGGTCCGTTCGATCTGGCGCAGAATTTCCGATTCGCCTTCGATCGTGATGTTGTCCTTGGCCCGCTCCAGCCATTTCGAGAAACTCTGATCGGCCTTGATCAATTGCGCGGTCGCTTCCGGACCAATCTCAAGCATCCGCAGAAGGCTGGCGTTTTCCTGCTGATCCAGCGCGCTGAGCATCTCTCCCGCAGCCAAAATGCTGCGGTAGTTTTCTCGCAGGATGGCATCACTGGCATCGCCCAGCCTGACGAGGTTCGCAACTGCGAAACCGAGCGCCGCGGCCGCGAAACCGAGCGCCACCAAATAGCCGAGCAGGATTTTTTGACGAAGGGTCCACAAGTTTCTGCTACCTCGGAAAACGTCCGCATCAGAATACCCACGGCCGACCTCAAATGATACACTGCTTGACGAAACCCTCACGCGCGGAGTTAAGCAGCGATGAAACCCGAATCGATCCTCGTCGTCGACGATGAACAAAACATCCGTTTCACGATATCCGAGGCGCTGGCGGAACTGCCAGCATCGATCGAGACTGCATCGACCGGCAAAGAGGCGCAACAGAAAATCGAACAACAGCCGTACTCGCTGGTCCTGCTCGATTTGCGGATGCCCGGCATGGATGGGATGGAGGTCCTGCGCTGGCTTCGCGATTCGCGTCCAGAAATCCCGGTAGTCATTATTACCGCTCACGGAACGATCGATACGGCCGTGGACGCTATCCGGCTCGGCGCAGTTGACTTTTTGCAAAAGCCGTTTACGCCCGAGGAGATCAGAAACCAGGTTCGGCGGGTGCTCGCGCGTTCCGAGCTGTGCGAAGATAAGTCGCTCGATTACGCTTCCCGCTTCGAGCTTGCCAAACGCTGCCTCAGCCAGCACCACAGCGATGCGGCCGTCGAACACTTGCACAATGCGATTGCGATCGCCCCCGAGCGGCCCGAGGCGTTCACCATGCTTGGCGCCATTCACGAAATGCGCGGCGACTTGCCCGAGGCGCTGAGCTACTACCGCGCCGCGTGGAACTTCGACCCCACCTACGAGCCTGCGAAGAAGAACCTTGCTCGTGCAGCCAGCGATCATCCTCGTTCGGGAAACATCCTTCTGGGCGAATTGCGCGACGATTCCGATTCCTTCGGCAGTGCAACTCGGCGCACGTAACGGCTCAAGCTGACGTCTTGGGCATTCCGCACAATTCCGCAAACGCCAATACGGCGTGCGACGCTACTGCCGCTCCCACGGAATCTTCACAGATTCCGCTACGGATGCCGCGGCCTTGACGCTTTCTTGATGCGCGCGCCTCCGATTTGACCCCCGTTTAATGCGGTTCCTTTTAGGATTCCAACATGGTCAGCGCAGCAGGCTTGGGAAACGGCTCCCGCCAGGCGCTCGGCCGCATTTCCGGGCGGCGCTGGACCGCCTTTGAATCAAATCGGGTGATGAACAATGTCTCGCTTTTTGAAACGACTTCGCTACAACGTTGCCTGCGCAATCGCTTTGTGCTCTGCGTGCGAGGCTTCCGTGCAAGCAGCGTCGCCCGCCGGCGACGGCGTCGCGACAGCCGTTACGACTTCCGCGCAAGTCGCGGAGCAAGCTCGAGTGATCCGACGCAGCGGCAGACTCACGGTCGAGACGCAGAACCTGCGTATTCACGGCATCGGGAAACAGGCCGACGCCGCGGGCTGGGCGAACCAATGCGAACGCTTACGCAGTACGCTTTGTAAACAGTGGCTCGGCGCGAAGCAACCTCGCGACTGGTCTCCCAAGTGCGACATCGTCTTGCACGCGACGCTCGCCGAGTACCTTCGCGCCGTGGGCGCCGATCAGGCGGCGACCATCGGCGCCTCACTCATCGACTGGGCAGGGGATAGAATTATCCTGCGGCGAATCGACATTCGCGCGGATCGTGCCGGCTGGCTCAACGGAGCCTTGGCCCACGAATTGACGCATGCCATCCTGGCCGATGAATTTGGCCCGCGCGAGGAATTACCGCTGTGGGCCGACGAGGGCATGGCAGTACTGGCTGATCCCGCCACGAAACAAGCACTGCACCTGCGCGATTTCCACCACGGCCTGCGGCGCGGTTCGAGCTGGCGGCTGGCCGATTTCCTTCCGACGAATCTGCGCCCAGCCGCGAACAAATCCCTGTTTTCTACGGGCAGAGCTTATCGCTGGTGAAGTTTCTCGTCGACCGTAAAACGCCGGCCGACTTCGTGAGCTTTCTGCGCCGTGCCGAGAAGTCGGATACGACGCCGCGCTGCGCAATTGCTACGCCCTGGACGGCGTCGCCGATCTGGAGCGGCAATGGCGGCGACCTTTGACCGGGTCGAAGCCGACGCGGAACGTTTTTAGCGTGAGCGCCGCCTTCCGCTAGACATCGATTGACAATTCCGTCGTCCGCGGTCCCGAAGCTTCAGCCAGGTCGAACCGCCGCAGGGCGTCATGGATGAGAAACATGCAAGAGAAAGAGCTTCTTTTCGTCATTCCCACGTACCGCTTGCGCGACGTCGGGGAAACCGTCGAACAATACGACGAACACTTCTGGCGCAATGGCCATTCGGTCCGAATGATCGTCTTCGATGATTCGAGCCCGGCCAACCAGGAAAAATACTTCTCGCTCCTCGAGCAGACGGCCACGCACAACGATCTCTTTTATGTCGGCCCGACGGAGAAGGACCAGTTTCTGGCGCATCTTTTCCGGCGACTCCGCGACAGAAAGCTGGAACCACTGGTGAAGAACCTGTTCCGGCCCAGTTATGGCGGCAACCGCAATTACACGCTGATGTACACGCTCGGCGCCTTGATGGTCAGTTCCGACGACGATATGCGGCCTTACACCTTGATGGCCGACCACGCTGAATCGCTTGCCGAAAATGAAGTCAGCCGCGGCATGCTGCAGAAGGCGGGGCGAAACGGCTTCGCACGCAAGTCGTTCGACATCCTGGCGTCGTTTGTCGAGGTCCTGGGCCTGCCGACCAACGCGGCGCCGGAAAACTACCAGCGCGGGGAGCTGCTCGTCGATACATCGATGGACCTGGAGACCAATACAACCAAAGGATTGTCGCGAGAAAATTCACTGATCCTCCGGCGAGGAGAGGTGGCCGACGACTCGATCGTAAAGATCGCGCAGACGTTCCGCTCAGGAACCCACGACATCGACGCCATCGACTTCGTCGACATGTTTCTCGACGACGATCAGCAAACCAGCCTGGACGACCTGAACGAGCTGTACGTGCTCGTGAACTTCCGCCCCGTAATCACGAACAAGAATTGGCGGATGGACTGCGGCGTGGCGGGCTACGACAACACTTTCGGGCTGCCGCCTTTTTTTCCGACGCGGTTGCGGTTCGAAGACTACATCTACCGGCTCTGGATTCAACAGGACGGGATCGTCGCCGCGCACGTCAATGCGGCTCAACACCATACAAAAAACAATTACATGCGGAATCTGCCCGCCGCGGAGATCTTCAACGAGGAGTTGGCCAACCTCTTGAAGCGCAAGATCAAGTCGACCGTCAGCCGGCTCGATCCATTGAGCATTGAGTTCGATTACGACGGGCACATCTCCGCGCAGGACGCCCAGGAAATCCTGGACAAGATCGTTTCGCTGCACCGGCGTGCGCAGGCCGCCGCGGGAGGCATGGCAAACCCACAACGAGCCGAGTCTCTACGCATGTTTGCCGCCAATCTCGAGCGCGCCTTCTATGGCTTCGAGCCCGATTTTTTCCAGCAGAACCTGCTCAGGATCGTCGACGACGTCATCGGCGCGATCAAGGGCTCGATCGAACTCTGGCCGACACTCGTCGAAATCGCCTATTTCCAGAAGAACCGCCAAGGTCTGCCGCAAATTCGAGTCAAGAACAAGAACAAGTAATGGGTCAGCGAACCGGCGTCCAGCGTCGGTATCGCGGACTCGATGCATAAGGAACTCCCGATGCGAATTGCACAAGTGGCGCCGCTCTATGAAAGCGTACCGCCTCAGCTTTATGGCGGCACGGAGCGAGCCGTGTCCTACCTGACCGAAGAACTGGTGCATCAAGGGCATGAAGTCACCCTGTTCGCCAGCGGCGATTCTCAGACCGCCGCCAAACTCATTCCGGCATGCCCGCGCATTGTGGCGAGAAGAGAACTGCCGCGAGACCCTCCCGCACCACGTCCGGATGCTGGAACTAGTGTTCGAAAACGTGTCGCGGTTCGACATCGTGCATTTCCACTGCGACTACATGCACTTCCCGCTTTTGCGGCGATCGCCTTGCCGGAGCGTCACGACCTTGCACGGACGCGTTCATGCGCCCGACTTAAAGCCGTTTTTCGATCAGTACCCGGAGGCGCCGCTGGTTTCCATCTCCAATGATCAGCGTCGACCGGCTCCCGAGGGCGCTGGGAAGCGACCGTCTATCATGGCCTGCCGAGCGATTTACTGACCTACCAGCCTCGGCAGGGCGAGTATCTGGCCTTTCTGGGCGCGTGTGCCCGGAAAAAGGACTCGACCGAGCCATCCGCATCGCGAAGCGAGCAGGAATGCGACTCAAGGTCGCCGCCAAGGTTTATCCGGAAGAAGAAGGCTACTTTCGTCAAGTCATCCAGCCCCTGCTGCGAGAGTCGCAGCCGTGGGTCGAATTCATCGGAGAGGTGGGCGGTCGTCAAAAGGACGAATTCCTCGGCAACGCCGCGGCTTTGCTGTTCCCGATCGACTGGCCTGAACCCTTTGGCCTGGTCATGATCGAATCGCTGGCGTGCGGCACGCCTGTCATCGCTTGGCCCAACGGCTCCGTACCCGAAATCATTCAGGACGGCGTCACCGGGTTCCTCGTGGAGTGCGAGGAGGAGGCCCTCGAGGTTCTGGGACACATACCGCGTCTGAAGCGTGGACGCTGCCGCCAGGCGTTCGAGCAGCGATTCGACGTCGGCCGGATGGCGCAAGACTATTTCGAAGTCTATTCGCGCCTCATCGACCTTGATCCGGATCCGATCGCGAAACTTCGCCGCACGCTCCCGTTGCTCTCCGGCTCCCGAGTCAAGGCGCAAGCCGCGGCTCGCCAGCGAGCGCCGGCGGACCGCGCGAATGTCGCCGGGCGCATATCGCCGCCCGCCGCGCGTCACCCGAAATGACAGCAGGAACCTAACCATGACCGACGCTATTTCCGGATGCGCCGAGGGCGAGGACCAGGATGTCGCCGCAACACGCTCGATTGCGGGCGATGGATCCCGCTCTCGCCCGATTCTCGCGCTATCGAGCCTGATGGACGATGAGACGCGCGTGCTCAAGCACGGCGATACCTTCGCCGTCTTCGATCACTTCGGCGATATCAATCCCGGCGGCCTTGGCGAGGAGGGGCTGTACCACGACGGCACCCGCCATCTCTCATCGCTGTCGCTGGAATTGGCAGGCAATCGTCCCTTTTTCCTCAGTTCGACGATCGGCAACGCGAACGATCAGCTTTCCGTCGCCTTGACCAATCCCGATCTGATCGAAGCAGGCCGCGTGTGCACGCCGCTCGGAACCTTGCACCTGGCGCTTTGGAAATTCCTGTGGGGCGCCTGCTGCTACCAGCGGTGTTCGATCGTCAACTACGGCCTGGAACCGGCGAGCTTTTCGCTCGCCCTCCATTTTAGCGCCGACTTTGCCGACATTTTTGAGGTTCGCGGCATGCGCCGCGAGGCTCGCGGCCAGGATCTGGCGCCGTCCGTGAGCGGCAGCGAAGTGACGCTCTCGTATCGAGGGCTGGATGGCCTCGTGCGCCGAACGCGAATTCGCTTTTCGCCGTTCCCTTCGCAGCTCAGCGTTTCGAGCGCTCGGTACGACTTGCTGTTGGCGCCTAAAGAAGAGATTTGCCTGGAATGGAGCGTCGGCTGCGATGGCGAGCCGCGCAGCGCGTGCCTCGCCTCCTACAGCAAAGCGCGAATGGCGGCGATCAAAGACGTCGAGCGATACAAGTCCTGGTCGTGTCGCCTGTCGACCTCAAATGGGCAGGTGAATGCGTGGGTCAACCGCGCTGTGTCCGACCTGCACATGATGACGACGGAACTTCCCACAGGGCCTTACCCCTATGCGGGCGTCCCGTGGTTCAATACGCCCTTCGGCCGCGATGGCATCATTACCGCGCTCGCCTCGCTCTGGATTCGGCCCGGCCTTGCGCGTGGCGTGCTGAACTACCTGGCTGCTACGCAAACTCAAGAAGATTTTCCGGAAGAAGACGCCGAACCGGGAAAGATCCTGCACGAGACTCGGAACGGAGAAATGGCGATTCTGAAAGAAATGCCGTTTGGCCGTTACTACGGGAGCGTCGACGCCACGCCGCTGTTTGTGCTTTTGGCAGGCGCCTACTATGAGCGCACCGGCGACCGCGCATTCATCGAAACGATCTGGCCGAATATCGAAGCGGCGCTGAACTGGATCGATGAGTACGGCGATCGGGACGGAGATGGATTCGTCGAATACCATCGCAAATCGCCCTGCGGCCTGATTCACCAAGGATGGAAGGACTCCGATGACGCCGTGTTTCACGCCGACGGCTCGCTGGCGCAAGGAGCGATCGCGCTGTGCGAGGTGCAAGGCTACGTCTACGCCGCGTGGGCGCGGCGACTTTGGCCGAGTTGCTGGGCCATGCCGATCGAGCGGCAACCTTGCGCAACCAGGCGTTGACCTTGAAGGAGGCATTCGATCAAGCATTCTGGTGCGAAGAGCTTTCGACGTACGCTTTGGCGCTCGACGGCGACAAGCGGCCTTGCCGGGTGCGGACGTCGAACGCCGGCCAATGCCTGTTCACCGGCATCGCGAACTCGGAGCGAGCGTGGCCGCTTGCCCGCCGCCTGATGGACGGTGATTCGTTCTCCGGCTTTGGCGTCCGGACGGTCACTGCCAGCGAGAAACGCTACAATCCCCTGTCGTATCACAATGGCGCGGTCTGGCCTCACGACAACGCCCTCATTGCGCAGGGCTTTGCCCGTTATGGACTCGAAGGCATGGCGTCGCAGCTCTGGTCGGGCATGTTGGAGGCTGGGCTTCGCTTTCCCCTGCATCGCATGCCGGAGCTGTTTTGCGGCTTTTCTTCGGCCTCGGGAGAAGGGCCCATTCCCTATCCTGTAGCCTGCGCCGCGCAGGCCTGGTCCGCGGCGTCAGTCTTCCTGCTCTTCCAAGCCTGCCTGGGGCTTCACATCGCGCACCTGAAGCATCCGTCTGTTTCTATCGCCCGCGGCTCCCCGAATCGCTGAACGAACTCCGCATCTACAACTTGGAAGTGGCGGGAACGACCTTCGACATGCTCTTGCAGCGGCACGAATATGACGTGGGAGTCAATGTTTTGCGCGAGAGGGCGATGCCGAAGTCTTGATCACGAAATGATCAGGCGCTAGCTCCTTTGATGCCGTCTTAATGCATTTTTGATTTCTCACATCGTTGGTTTAACGCCATTTTGACGCACCGAGCGATAGGATTCATTGAGCGTCAATGAGAACTCGATGCTAACAACGTATCTTGGAGGAGCTGATCGGTCGCCGATGCCATTCGGATTTCCGACGGCTGAAATGCAGCAATGAACATTGTGCGTTTGGCAATGCTTTCGCCAAGCCTGCTTGGCAATGGCCCGACGATTTTGCAGACGGAGGAAAAAGTCGAGCAATGCGAGTTGCACTTGACCTGAGAGCATTTAGCCAGCGTCTCGCCGACCTCGTTTCGACGTGGCGGCGGGCTCGTCTGAAGACTTACCCAAAGTTTTAGGCATCGCAATATTTGTCGCCTATTTCAGTTGGATGCTGGCCTCGAGCATCTACGTGGCAGACTGACAATCGGTCAGAAAGACACGGATAAGCAAGCCAAGGAATCGACGCCGTTTGCGGTCCGCCGCTTCGAAATCGCCTATGCCAGGGTAAAGGCCGGGCAAGCGGCCCCGCAAGCGGGTCGATTAACGTCTAAGGAGACTTGTATGAGTTGGATTCACCTGCTGGCGACGATCGTTTCCGTCAGCCTGCTTGTTTATGTAACGGTCGCGTTGCTTCGGCCGGAGAAATCTCCATGACTGCCACTGGCCGGTCTCGACTCAGTCAACATCTCGCGCTGCTCGCCATCCTGCCTGGACCCTATAGGTCGGCAGTGGCTCGATGCATCGACGACGCACAAAGCGAGCGATTGGGCGTACGCTGATGTGAGAACTCGCCGGTCACGTCCAATGGTCTCGTGACCGTGGGCCGCCCGCCAAGACACGATTCGTCACGAGAGAGGCTGGAACTCGGGTAACGCCGCCCCGGAAAGCCAGGTCGAGGTCTGAGTCGCAATCATTGGCATGCCTATTGCTGACGGTGGTGCGTCTGCCGACTCGACCGATTGCGGCTAATCTGATCGCTCGCAGCCTCCGAAAGCCAGGATTTGCATCTTAACGCTTTATTGATCCGTCGCGAGGCGAACTTGACGTCGTCTTGACGCGGGATTTGTTTCACTGGGAGATCGGCGCAGTAAGCTGACCGCTCTTGAATTTTTGGGAGACTCCATAATGTGGCTTTTGATGTTATTACTCGGCTTAGCCGCGTTTGCGGCGATGTATGGTTTCGTCTTCGCCTGCGACTGGCTGTAAGGAGAGATCGATGGACATCGTTGTGAATGCGTGCGTGATTTTGACGACCGTCTTCGCCTTCGCGTACTTGGGCTACGTGATGGCGAGACCAGAGCGATTTTAAGCAAGGATTATTTCAATGGTCGGCTTTCTGATTCCTGCGATCACTATCGGAGCGACGGTCGCGCTGTCGTGGCCGCTAGGTCGTTACATGAAGTGGGCAATGGATCCCGATCGGCGGGGCCGAATCGACAGCGATATGAGTCGATCATCACCAGAATCCTAGGACAGCGGGCGGCGAGCGGGCAAGACTGGAAACAGTACTGCGTCTCGATGTTGCGCATTCAATGTGCTGATGTTCGTCTTCGTGTATCGCGGTCCTGACGACCCAGCAGTGGCTGCCGCTCAATCCGGATGGCAAAGGGCCGCTCGAACCGAGTCTGGCCTTCAATACCGCGGCCAGCTTCACCAGCAACACGAACTTGCAGCACTACTCGGGCGAAGTGTCGCTGAGCTACTTCTCGCAGCTGTTTGCACTGATGTGGCTGCAATTCGTCAGCGCGGCGACCGGGCATCGCGGCCGTCACGGCGACTGTGCCGCGGACTGGCCGGCCGCACAAACTTGGGCAACTTCTATCAAGACGTGTGGCGGGCGACCGGGCTTGATCCTGCTGCCGCTGGCGCTCGTCTGGGCCGTCGCTGCTGGTCTTTTGCGGCGTGCCGATGACGCTCGACGGCGCGGCGGTCGCCACGACGCTGGAAGGCGCGACGCAGACGATCGCCCGCGGCCCGGTGGCGGCCTTCGTCGCGATCAAGCAATTGGGCACCAACGGCGGCGGCTTCTTCGGGCCCAACTGCACGCATCCGTTCGAGAATCCGACGTTCTGGTCGAATGTGCTCTCGCAACATGGCGATCCTGCTCATTCCGATGGCCACGGTCTGGATGTTCGGCCGCATCACCGGTCGGCTCAGGCACGCCGCGGTCGTCTTCGGCGTGATGCTGGCGCTCTACCTGGGTTTCGTCGTCGCCGGCTTGTTTGCTTGAAACGCAGCCGACGGCCGCCTTGGCCGAGCTGCCGGTCGAGCAATCGATGAACCTCGAAGGCAAGGAGCTGCGATTCGGCCCGACCGCCGGCGCCACCTGGGCCGTTCGACGACTTCGACCAGCAACGGCACCGTCGAACGCCATGCACGACAGCCTCAATCCGCTCACCGGCCTCGTGCCGATGGCCGGCATGTGGCTGAACGTCGTCTTCGGCGGCGTCGGCGTCGGGCTGATCAACATGTTCCTGTTCATCGATTACCGCCGTGTTCCTGGCGGGCATGATGGTCGGCCGCACGCCGGAATATCTCGACGCGCAAGGTCGAAACCAAGGAAATGAAGCTGGCGCTGATCGCGCTGCTGGCGCATCCGCTGTTCATCCTGGGCGGGACGGCCCTGTTCGCAGTCACGGCGTGGGGCCTGGACACGCTCCACAACCCGGGCAGCCACGGCTTGAGCGAAATCGTCTACGAGTTCAGCTCGGCGGCGGCCAACAACGGCTCGGGCTTCGAGGGTCTGGGAGACAACACCGTGCCGTGGAACATCGCCACGGGCGTCGATCATGTTGCTGGCTCGGTTCATTCCCATCATCGCGCCGCTGGCCATTGCCGGCTCGTTGGCCGCCAAGCGGGCCACGCCGGAGACCGGCCGGCACGTTCCGCACCGACACGCTGCTGTTCGGCGTCGTCCTGCTGGGAACGGTCCTGATCGTCGGCGCGCTGCTGTTCCTGCCGCTGGCGATGCTGGGTCCGATCGCCGAACACCTCAGCATGCGGTGATTCGAGGGGTCAAATCTCAACGAATGCATCAGTAAGGACGTCAATGCCAATGACTCGACACGGCGTGTTCAGATCCGATCTCCGGAGTGGCGCGATCGCTCTCGCAAGCGAGAAGTCGCTTTTCACCGCCGGACATGCTGCTGCCGTCGATCGGCGCAGGCCGTCAAGATGCTCGAACCCGCGGATCGATGGCCCGCAACCCGGTGATGTTCGTCGCCGAGCTGGGAGCCATGCTGACCACGTTGGTCACGCTCTCGGCGGCCGTCTCCGGCAGCGAAGGCACCGGCTACTTCCTCGCCGTCTCCGTGCTGGCTGTGGCTGACGGTCTGGTTTGCGAACTTCGCCGAGGCCGTGGCCGAGGCGCGGGGCGCGCCAGGCGGCCAGCCTGCGCAAGGCCCGGCAGGACGTGACGGCCCATCGGTTCGTCGACCAAGAGCAGAGCCAGTGGCGAAGACGTGCCGGCGTCGCGAGTTGCAAGACGGCGACGTCGTGCGCGTGGAAGCCGGCGAGAAATCATCCCGGCCGATGGCGAAGTCATCGAGGGCGTCGCCTCGGTCGACGAATCAGCCGATCACCGGCGAGAGCGCCCCGGTGATTCGCGAAAGCGGCGGCGACCGCACGGCCGTCACGGGCGGCACGCGCGTGCTCTCCGATCATCTGGTGATTCGCGTCACGGCCAGACCCGGCGAGAGCTTCCTGGATCGCATGATCGCCATGGTCGAAGGAGCCGAGCGGCAAAAGACGCCCAACGAAATCGCGCTGACGATCGTGCTGGCCGGCTTCACGCTCGTCTTCCTGATGGTCTGCGTCGACGCTTTATCCCATCGCCGCAGTACTTCGATGTGACGATCGACGTGCCGACGCTGGTGGCGCTGCTGGTCTGCCTGATTCCGACGACGATCGGCGCCTTGCTGGCCGCGATCGGCATCGCCGGCATGGCGCGGCTCGAGCCAGGCCAACGTGATGGCCATGTCCGGCCGGGCGGTCGAGGCGGCCGGCGACGTGGACGTGCTGCTGCTGGACAAGACCGGCACGATCACGCTCGGGAATCGCCAGGCGAGCCGAATTCCGGCCCGCGCCGGGCGTCGAGGAACGGCAACTGGCCGATGCGGCCCAACTCGCCTCGCTGGCCGACGAAACGCCCGAGGGCCGCAGCATCGTCGTGCTGGCCAAAGAGCAGTTCAACATCCGCGGCCGGGAGCTGGAAGCAACGCAGGCCGAGTTTGTCCACTTCACCGCCCGCACGCGAATGAGCGGGATCAACCTCGACGGCCGCCAGATCCGCAAAGGGGCGGCCGACGCGATCCGAGCAGTTCGTCGACGAGCAGGGCGGCGAGTTTCCCGAGCAAGTCGCACGCGACGTGGACGCGATCGCCCGCGCAGGCGGCACGCCGCTGGTCGTGGCCGAGAACAAGCGCGTGCTGGGGACGGTGTACCTGAAAGACATCGTCAAGGGCGGCATCAAGGAACGCTTCGCCGAGCTGCGACGCATGGGGATCAAGACGGTGATGATCACCGGCGACAACCCCAAGACCGCCGCCGCGATCGCCGCGGAGGCCGGCGTCGATGACTTCCTGGCCGAGGCCACGCCCGAGGCGAAGCTCGAACTGATCCGGCAAGTACCAGAAAGACGGGCACCTGGTGGCCATGACCGGCGACGGCACGAACGACGCCCCCGCGCTGGCCCAAGCCGACGTGGCCGTGGCGATGAACACCGGGACGCAGGCCGCCAAGGAAGCCGGCAACATGGTCGACCTCGATTCGAATCCCACCAAGCTCATCGACGTCGTCTCGGTCGGCAAGCAGATGCTGATGACGCGCGGCGCGCTGACCACGTTCAGCATCGCCAACGACGTCGCCAAGTACTTCGCGATCATCCCGGCGATCTTCATGGTCGCGCTGCCGCAGCTGGCGGTGCTGAACATCATGCGGCTGGCCACGCCGCAGAGTCGCCATCCTGTCGGCCGTGATCTTCAATGCCATCGTGATCCCCTGCCTGATTCCGATCGCCATCCGGGGCGTGCGCTACCGGGCCGTCGGGAGCCGACGCTTTGCTGCGGCGGAACCTGCTGATCTACGGCTTGGGCGGATCTGGTCGTGCCGTTTGTCGGAATCAAGCTGATCGACCTGATCCTGATCGGGCCTCGGATTGGCATAGCCTTTGGCCCCGGGGTGAGAAAAAGAATTGAACATGAGTGACATCATCACTTCATTGCGACTGTTCTTATTGAGCCTGCTGGTCTGCTCGGCGGCCTATTCGGCCGTCATTCTGGGTTTCGCCGCCGTGGCCGCGCCGCAGTCGCGACAGGGAAGCCTGATCCGGCGGAAGACGGAACGATCGTCGGCTCGCGGCTGCTCGCGCAGAACTTTACGCGGCCGGACTACTTCTGGCCGCGGCCCTCGGCCTGCGACTACAATGCAAGTGCCACGGGCGGCAGCAATTTGTCGCCCGCGAATCCCAGATTACCGATCGGGCGCAGCAAATCATCGGCGCCTAAAGCCCGACGGGCCAACTCGTTCCGGCCGATCTTGTCTCGGCCTCCGGCTGCGGGATGGACCCCCACATTTCGCTAGCGGCTGCGATGTTTCAAGTCGCTCGCGTAGCGGACGCTCGTAACTTGTCGGCGGAAACCGTGAAAGCGCTCGTCCACGAGCACGCCGACGCTCCCACGCTCATCGCCTTCGGCGGAGAGCCCCTGATCAACGTGCTCGAACTTAACGTGGCCTCGATGATTCGGTCGAGCAGCCCGCCCCAGGCCTCTGACCGCCTGGTCGCGCACTCGTTTTCGAGTACGTGCGGGATAACTCCCCTCAGTTCACACGCAGAATGGCAGCCATTCGCTTAATCGTCGTGGACGACAAGGATGAAGTAAACCGCGCAATCGCAAATGCCGATAAGCTCGTCATCTTCCAAAAATGCCGCGCGTCCCATGCTTGAACTACGCTCCGCACCCTGCGCGGCCGAGCTTTCGTGCGACTCTATTTCTTGCCCGATGCTGCTTGCGGCCCGCCGCTCGGCCAACCCAGCCGCCAAGGGAGAAGCCGGAGCTGGCGGCGCCGGCAAGCGGCGCCCGTGCGATGCGCAGGCCGCCAAGAATGCGACTCGTTCGCGCCTGAGCCTCCCAATCGGGCATGTCGGCGCGCCGAGAACATCGGGCTTTGGCAACAGGAAACGCTTCGTGCCGAGGGCGGCTGCACGAGAAACCCCGACTCGCCGCCAGCGCCAGGCGGCACGAGAATTGCGATGAAAGCATGCGGGCCACAGACGCAACCGCGCGCAGCCCACACCTTCGCAAGTCGAGCTCGCAGCTTACGGGCGACGAAGATTTCTCGATTGTTGCCGAGCGACCTTAACGACAACGTTTTTGTCCACATTTAGCAGGTCGTTTTGGCCGCTCTTTATGTTTTCTTAATGCGGCAAGAGCTAAAATTAGCGCCACCTTGATGCCCAAGTCGCTCAAATTCGTGACGCATTGGGAACCTAGTCGCATAATCTCTATGGGTGTTTGTGCCCGTGCGCTGCTGCCAATCTGCTTGCGTCGCACAAAACGCAGGCCGTGTGGCCCGATTAAGAGCCGGTTAACAGATCAGGAGCACGTCGTTCATGGACGCATGGTATTTAATGCTCGGCTTGGGATTCTTCCTGGCGACAGGCGGAATCGTCTACTTGTTCGATCGACTCTAAGGAGGTCGGCAATGCACTGGATTCACGTGATGGCGACGATCGTTTCGCTCGCCCTGTTCGTTTATCTCACCGTGGCCTTGCTTTGGCCGGAGAAGTTTTCATGACCGCCAACGGCTGGCTTCAACTCGGTTTGTACCTGGTGCTGCTGATGCTGCTGGCCAAACCGCTGGGCGCCTACATGGCCGCCGTCTACGAAGGCCGCCCGACCTGGCTCGGCGCCTGCTGCGCCGTTCGAGCGGCTGATTTATCGCCTCTGCGGCATCGATCCGCTGGCAGAGATGCGCTGGACGAGCTACGCCGCCGCCATGCTCTGGTTCAGCGCCGCTGGGTTCGTCGCCGTCTACTTGCTGCAACGGTTTCAGACCTTGCTGCCTTTGAATCCGCAAGCGCTGGGTCCGGTCACGCCCGATTCATCCTTCAATACGGCCGTCAGTTTCGCCACCAACACGAACTGGCAAGGCTACGGCGGCGAAACGACGATGAGCGATCTCACCCAGATGCTCGGCCTGAACGTGCAGAACTTCGTCTCGGCGGCCGCGGGCATGGCGGTGCTTGTAGCCCTTATTCGCGGCCTCAGCCGGCGTCGATCGACACGATCGGCAACTTCTGGGTCGACCTCGTGCGCTCCACGATTTACATCCTGCTGCCGCTCTCGGTCGTGCTGTCGTTACTACTTGTCTCGCAGGGGGTCGTGCAGACGTTCGCACCCTATCAAAACGTTCCGTTGCTGCAAGCGACCAGCTACGAGCAACCTGAGTTGGACGAAGACGGGCGGGCGCAAAGACGCCGACGACAATCCGATCATGGAAACCGTGTCGGTCGCCGAGCAGACGCTGCCGATGGGCCCCGCGGCTTCGCAGATTGCCATCAAGCAATTAGGCACGAACGGCGGCGGTTTTTTCAACGTCAATTCCTCCCATCCGTTGGAGAACCCCACGCCGGTTTCCAACTTGCTGGAGATGCTTTCGATTTTGCTGATCTCGGCGGCGCTGTGCCACACGTTCGGCGCGATGGTCGGCGACACGCGGCAAGGCTGGGCCCTGCTGGCCGCGATGACGATCGTCTTTGTCGCGCTAACCATCCCGTGCATGTTGCTGGAGCAGCGTGGAACGCCGCAGCTTGCCGAGCTCGGCGCCGATCTCGCCGCCAGCGGTCAACAAGCCGGCGGCAACATGGAAGGCAAAGAAGCCCGCTTCGGCGTGGTCAATTCCGCGCTCTGGGCGACGGCCACCACGGCCGCCTCCAACGGCTCGGTGAACTCCATGCACGATTCGTACACGCCGCTGGCCGGCGCGGCGCCGATGTGGCTGATGCAATTGGGCGAGGTGATCTTTGGCGGAGTCGGCTCCGGATTGTACGGCATGCTGTTGTTCGCGATTGTGGCGGTGTTCATCGCCGGACTGATGGTCGGCCGTACGCCGGAATATCTGGGCAAGAAGATCGAAGCCTACGAGATGAAGATGGCTGCGATCGGAATCCTGGTTCCCTGTGCCGCCGTGCTGATCGGCACGGCCGTGGCGGTCGTAACTCCGCAAGGCAAGGCGACGATCTTCAATCCGAGCACGCACGGCTTCAGCGAGGTGCTGTACGCTTTCTCGTCTGCCGGCAACAACAACGGCAGTGCCTTTGCGGGTTTGGGCGCCAACACGCCCTTCTACAACACTATGCTGGGCCTGGCCATGCTGTTCGCCCGGTTCTGGGTGATGGTTCCCGCCTTGGCCATTGCCGGCTCGCTGGCCAAAAAGAAGATCGTGCCGGTCGGCGCCGGCACAATGCCGACGCATACGCCGCTGTTCGTCACGTTGCTGATCGCGGTCGTGATTCTCGTCGGCGCCTTGACGTTCATTCCGGCCTTGGCGCTGGGACCGATCGCGGAACAACTCATCATGACGGCTCAGTAGCGGCCGCTTTCGAATAAAAGGCACGACAAACATGACGGTTTCTTCCAAACAAGCGTCCCTGTTCGACGCGGCCATTTTCCGCCGCGCAGTGATCGAATCGTTTCGCAAGCTTTCTCCGCGCGTCCAGGTGCGCAACCCGGTTATGTTCACCGTCTTCGTCGGCGGGCTCGTGACGTTGGTGCTGTGGCTGCACTCTCTCGGCGGATCAGGCGAGGCGCCGGCCGGGTTCACCCTGGCCGTTTCGGTCTGGCTCTGGTTCACGGTGCTGTTCGCCAACTTTGCCGAAGCGCTGGCCGAGGGGCACGGCAAGGCGCAGGCGGAATCGCTGCGCCAGAGCCGTACGGAAACCATCGCCAAGCTGCTTGTCGAGCCTCGCCGCGATTCGGCTTATGAAGAAGCGCCGGCGTCTGCACTCAAGCTCAACGACGTCGTGCTGGTCGAGGCGGGCGATCTGATTCCCGCCGACGGCGAGGTGATCGAGGGCGTGGCCTCGGTCAACGAGAGCGCCATCACGGGCGAAAGTGCGCCGGTCATCCGCGAAAGCGGCGGCGACCGCTCTTCGGTCACCGGAGGCACCAAGGTGCTCTCCGACTGGCTGCTCGTTCGCGTTACCACGATGCCCGGCGAAAGCTTTCTGGATCGCATGATCGCCATGGTCGAAAGCGCCAAGCGGCAGCGGACGCCCAACGAGATTGCCCTGAGCATTCTGCTCGCGGGGTTGTCGATCATCTTTCTGCTGGCCACGGCCACGCTGCTGCCTTTTTCCATGTTCGGCGTCGAGGCGGCGGGACAGGGAAGTCCCATTACCGTAACCGTGCTGGCGGCGCTGCTGGTCTGTTTGATCCCCACCACCATCGGGGCCCTGCTTTCGGCGATCGGCATCGCCGGCATGCACCGCCTGAGTGCGGCCAACGTGATCGCCATGTCGGGCCGGGCCGTCGAAGCCGCGGGAGACGTGGACGTGGTGCTGCTGGACAAGACGGGCACCATCACGCTCGGTAATCGGCAAGCGGCCGCCTTCCTGCCCGCCGAAGGCGTCGAGCCCCGGGAACTGGCCGACGCGGCGCAATTGTCTTCGCTGGCGGATGAAACGCCGGAAGGCCGCAGCATCGTGGTGCTGGCCAAGCGCGAGTTTTCTCTCCGCGGCCGCGACATCCATACGCTCGGGGCCACGTTCGTGCCGTTCTCGGCGCAGACGCGAATGAGCGGCGTGGACTTGGACCACCGCGAGATCCGCAAAGGCGCCGCCGATGCGGTGCAGCGCTACGTCGCATCGCAGGGGGGCGAGTTTCCGGCCGGCATGAAGGCGATCGTCGAAAACGTGAGCCGCTCGGGCGGCACGCCGCTGGTCGTGGCCGAAGGGCCGCGCGTGCTCGGCGTGGTGCAGCTCAAAGACATTGTCAAAGGGGGCATCAAGGAGCGGTTCGCCGAACTGCGCCGCGGCGGCATCAAGACCATCATGATCACCGGCGACAACCCGCTCACCGCCGCCGCCATCGCGGCCGAAGCGGGAGTCGACGACTTCCTGGCCGAGGCCACGCCGGAGACTAAGCTCAACCTGATCCGCGAATACCAGGCGGGCGGGCGGCTGGTGGCGATGACGGGCGACGGCACGAACGACGCGCCGGCGCTGGCCCAGGCCGACGTGGCGGTGGCGATGAACAGCGGCACGCAGGCCGCCAAGGAAGCGGGCAATATGGTCGATCTCGACTCGAACCCGACCAAGCTGTTGGAGATCGTCCAGATCGGCAAGCAGTTGCTGATGACGCGCGGCGCGCTGACCACGTTCAGCATCGCCAACGACGTCGCCAAGTACTTTGCCATCATTCCCGCCGCCTTCGCCACGATTTACCCGGAACTCAAAGCGCTCGACGTGATGCGGCTCGCCACGCCGCAAAGCGCCATCATGTCGGCCGTGATCTTCAATGCCTTGATCATCATCGCCCTGATTCCGCTGGCGTTGAAAGGCGTGCGCTATCGGCCCGTGCCCGCCGCACAACTGCTGCGGGAAAACCTGCTGATTTACGGCCTGGGCGGGTTGATCGTGCCGTTCGTCGGCATCAAGGCGATCGACCTTGTCCTCGCGTTGTTTCACCTGGTTTGAAGAATTGCATTGCGAGTTCCGCAATGCTGCACTCCCTAATGCCAACTCCCAACTCACCACTCGCAACTCTCATGATCCGCCAAATTCGTTCCGCTGTAATGTGTTTGCTCGTGCTGACGCTGCTGACGGGCGTCGCCTATCCGTTGCTGGTGACAGGCGTCGCACAGACGCTCTTCCCGCGGCAGGCCCGCGGCAGCCTGATCGTGGAAGACTCGCAGATCGTCGGCTCGGAGCTGATCGGTCAGTCGTTCGACGAGCCGGGCTACTTCTGGGGCCGCTTATCGGCCACTTCGCCCGTTCCGTATACGGCGTTCAATGCCGAGAAATTGACCGGCTCGTCCGGCTCCAATTTCGGTCCGCTGAATCCGGCCTTGATCGCCGCCGCGAAGGCGCGGATCGACGCGCTGCGCCAGGCCGATCCCGACAACGACGCGCCGATTCCCGTCGACTTGATGACCGCCTCCGGCAGCGGCTTGGATCCGCACGTCAGCCCCGCGGGCGCCTTCTACCAGGCGCGCCGGGTAGCCGCGGCGAGAAAACTCGACGAAGGCTCCGTACGAAAGCTGATCGAAGAGCACGTCGAAGGGCGTCAGCTCGGCCTGCTGGGAGAACCGCGGGTCAACGTGCTGAAACTGAATCTTGCGCTGGACAAGCTAAAACGATAGGATCCAAGCTGTGCGCCTCCGCAAGGAATCGAATCTTGTAGGGTGGGCATTGCCCACCAGCGAATCATGGTGGGCAATGCCCACCCTACAGCCCGTGCTCGTCCCCAAGTTAAAAGATCAAGGCTCCCGACTTACAACGGCGCCGTCCCTTCCGGCGTAGCGATTCCATGAGCGACGAGCGGCCCAATCCCGATGCGATGCTGGCCCAGGTCCAGGCGGAGGAGGAACGCGCCAAGCGAGGCCGGTTGAAGCTGTTCTTCGGCTTCGCGGCCGGCGTCGGCAAGACGTATTCGATGCTCGAAACGGCCCGCCGCGACGTCTCTGCCGGGCGGAACGTGTTGGTCGGCGTCGTTGAGACGCACGGCCGCAGCGAAACGGCGGCCATGCTGCTGGGCATGGACATCGTGCCGCTGCGTGAAGTCGAGTATCGCGGCATCAAGCTCAAAGAATTCGATCTCGACGCGGCGCTGGCGCAGCATCCGGCGTTGGTCGTCGTCGACGAGCTGGCGCATACAAACGCGCCGGGCAGCCGGCACGCCAAACGCTGGCAGGACGTGGATGAGCTGCTCAACGCCGGTATCGACGTTTATACGACGCTGAACGTCCAGCACCTGGAAAGCCTCAACGACGTCGTCGCCCAGATCACCGGGGTGGTCGTGCAGGAAACGGTGCCGGACTTGCTGCTGGAGCGGGCCGACGAGGTCGAGCTGGTCGATCTGCCGCCCGAAAGCCTGCTGGAGCGGTTCCGCACCGGTCGGATCTACATGTCCGCCCAGGCCGAGCACGCCGTACAGAACTTCTTCCGCAAAGCCAATCTGACCGCCCTGCGAGAATTGGCACTGCGGCGAATGGCCGAGTGGGTCAACGCCGAGATACAGTCGGCCAGGCTGACCGGCGCGGCTAAACAGACCTGGGCCACCACGGAACGGCTGCTGGTCTGCGTCAGCCCCAGCCCGATGTCGCCGCGCGTGATCCGTACTGCCAAGCGCATGGCAAGCCTGATGCGGGCTGACTGGATCGCCGTCTACGTCGAGCGGCCGGGCGCCGAAGAGCTGGACGCCAAGGCGCGGCAGCGGCTGGTACACAACGTCCGACTGGCGGAACAACTCGGCGCCGAGATCGTCACGCTCGCCGGCGCCAATCCGGCCGAGGAATTGCTCAGTTACGCGAGAGTGCGCAACGTCACCCGGATTGTGGTCGGCAAGACGGGCCAGCTTCCCTGGTATCGCCGCTTCCGCCGCAGCCTGGTTGACGAACTGCTGCGCAATAGCCGCGAGATCGACGTCCACGTCATTCACGGAATTGAAGAGCCGCTGGCCGCCGCTCCCGCTCCGCGCCCTACACGCGCGCTCGTGGCGGAACTACGCCGGCGGGCTGCTGATCGTCGCCGCCTGCGGCCTGATCGACGCGGCAATCTTCCAAGCCGGGCTGGCCGAAGCGAACCTGGCGATGGTGCTGTTGCTCGGCGTCGTCTTTGCCGCGGCGAGATACGGGCGCGGCCCCGGAGCGTTGGCGTCGCTGGCCAGCGTGTTGTTGTTCGATTTTTTCTTCGTGCCTCCCTATCACACCTTCGCCGTCGCCGATACCACGCAGTACCTGATTACGTTCGCGGTGTTGTTCGGCATCGCGCTATCGACGAGCACGTTGACGGCCAGAGTCCGCGAGCAGGCGGAATTCTCTCGACAGCGTGCGCGGCGGACCGAGGCCTTGTACAACATGAGCCGCCAACTGGCCGGGCAAGTAGGCAGCCACCAACTGGCCGACGTAGCGTCCCGACAACTGGCCGCGTTGTTCGGCGGCGAGGCCGCCGTGCTGCTGCCAGACGACGCGCAAAAGCTGAAATCGGCCGGCGGCGCTACCACGAGTTTCGCCGCCCAGGAAAATGAACTGGCCGTCGCGCAGTGGGTCTTCGCCCATCAACAGCAAGCCGGCATCGGCACGAACACGTTGCCCAGCGCGCAAGCCTTCTATATCCCGCTCGTCGGCTCACAGGGACCGATTGGCGTGCTGGGGATTAAGCCGCTGGGCCGGGAACAGTTCGAAATGCACGAGCAGCGACAGTTGCTCGAGACGTTCGCCAGCCAGATTGCCGGCGCGATCGAGCGCGACCAACTGGCCGCGCAGGTGCAGGCGGTGCTGGTCCAGGCCGAGGCCGAGAGGCTGCGCAGCTCGCTGCTGAGCTCGGTCTCGCACGACCTGCGCACTCCGCTGGCGGTGATCACCGGCGCCAGCAGCAGCTTGCTGCAGGCCGGCGATGCGCTGGACGAGGCGACGCGGCGCGAGCTGTACCAGACGATCTACGACGACGGCCGGCGACTCAGCCGGCTGGTGGACAACCTGCTCGACATGACGCGCATCGAGTCCGGCAGCGTCAAGGTCCGCCGCGAATGGCAACTGATCGAAGAGGTCATCGGTTCCGCCTTGCATCAGGTGCGCGCCCAACTGGCCGGGCGCAGCGTCGCGACCAGCGTGCCGAGCGAACTGACGCTCGTGCCGCTCGACGAAGTGCTGATCGAACAGACGCTGATCAACCTGCTGGAAAACGCAGCCAAATACTCGCCGCCCGGCACGCCGATTGAAGTCCACGCGCGGCAAGACGAGGGTAAAATTATCGTCGACGTCGACGATCGCGGTCCGGGGCTGCCGCCGGGCGAAGAAGACCGCGTCTTCGAAAAGTTCTTTCGCGGCGCAGCGTCGGCATCCGACGGCCGAGCCGGCGCCGGCTTGGGCCTGGCGATCTGCAAGGCGATCGTCGCCGCGCACGGCGGGCGGATCTGGGCCGAGAACCGCTCGGGCGGCGGCGCCCGCTTTTCCTTCAGCTTACCCTTGGGAACGAAACCGCCGTCCCTCGCCAATGAAAAGGAGCTGATCCGCAAGGCGATCGCCGAATGAGTCCCGCAGCGCCGAGCGAGAACCCTTGCCGCGTGATCGCGTCGCCGCGGCAGCGGTCTTCTTGCTATCATGATTCCCACGATGCCCGTTCCCACGCAGATTTTGCTGATTGAAGACGAAAGCCCGATCCGCAAATTCGTGCGCGCTTCGCTGGAAGGAGAAGGCTATCGACTGATCGAGGCGGAGACGGGCCAGAAAGCCCTGACTCTGGCCGCTTCACAACCGCCCGATCTCGTCATCCTCGATCTGGGCCTGCCGGACCAGGACGGCCTGGACGTGCTGCGAACCTTGCGCGAATGGCTGGCGGCGCCGGTGATCGTGCTCTCGGCTCGCGGGCAGGAGAAAGACAAGATCGCCGCGCTCGACTCCGGCGCCGACGACTACCTGACCAAGCCTTTCGGCATGGGCGAACTGCTGGCCCGCGTCCGCGTCGCGCTCCGCCATGCCAGCCGAGCCGCCGGCAAGAGCGAGCCCCGTTTCGCGGTGGGTGATTTGACCGTCGATTTTGCCGCGCGGCGCAGTCTTCCTGGGAGAGAAGGAAATCCGCCTCACGCCGATCGAGTATCGCATGCTGAGCGTGCTCGCCCAGCACGCGGGCAAGGTGCTCACGCACCGCCAACTGCTCAAGGAGGTCTGGGGGCCGGGCAATGCCGAGGAAGTCCACTACTTGCGGGTCTTCATGGCGGGCCTACGGCGAAAGCTCGAAGCAACCCCTTCCCAGCCGCGTTATCTGCTCACGGAACAGGGCGTCGGATATCGTTTGGCGGATGAATAAGCAAGCCTGGCGAGAGCCGAAGAGCGGCGGCGGCAACGGTTGCGGATTCGCCCGAACGAATAGGACTCATTCAGCGTTGGCAGTTCACGCAGTAAGCCGTTTCAGGCATGTATTCGAGGCGTTCCGGCGGGATAGGCCCGCCGCACGCTTCGCAGATTCCGTAGCTTCCCTTGTGCACGCGCTGCAGTGCGGTCCGGATCGCTGCGAGTTGCGAATCCAACATTCGCTTCCCGTGCAGCGCCATTTGCTGCTGTTGATACGCATCCATGTAGGTCAAACGCCCAACTGCGGCGTTCATTTGCGGCGCCTCCGCCGCTGCGTTTGCAGCTTCGAGGCGTTCGAGCGCTTCGCGCTCGAAGATCTCTGAGGAGCCGCTCGGCATCCTTGATCGGATCAAGGTCGGACATAGGGTTCTCCAGGCGACTCAGCGCACGCTCGCCGCGACCAACTCGAGGCGATTCTAACCTTGCCCTCCCAGATCGAGACGAAACGGCGATCTTGGATCCCAGTGTTCGGATAACTCCTCGTCTGCATCCTCCGGGAAGGCAACCTTGACGATGTCGACCTTGTGGATGTCGACCAGGGCCATCTGCGCATGGTAACTCGACGCGCCCGGTGCTACCAGCAGACCCTGGATGAAGCCCAAGGCGCAGTGAAAGCTTCCGACCGCTTCGATGGCCAGTAGTTGCGTTTGTTTCATATTCCTTGCTCCCTGCATATCGCAACGAATCGATTCCGGAGCGTCGTCACGAAACCGAATGATTTTCGCCATTTCGCGGCTTTTCACGATTATGCGCCGTCGCCAGTAGGATGTAATTGGTTTCCGGCTGCCGCAGGCACGGGTTCTCAAAATGAATCTCGATCACATTTGCTGTGGCGAAGGCAGCTTCCGCCGTCGCGACGAATGCTTCTCCTGGATGCGTAGCGCACCATAGCGCAAGCACGCCTCCCGGGGCGAGACGCTCTCGGACCGTCTCGAGTCCGGTTGACTGGTAAAACCCCGCGTGGCTGTCGTGCCACAGCAGGCTCGGCGAATCGTCGATATCGATCAGGATGGCGTGATAGGGCGAATCCACGCGTCCGGCGGCATGACCGAAAAAGTCATCGTGCAAAATCGTCAGTCGCGGATCGGAAATGAATTCGACGGACCAGGGCAACAACCCCGCGCGATGCCACTCGATCACCAACCCAAGACGTTCGACCACCGTTAGTTTACGGACCCGCGAATTGGTCAGGGTCGCCCGTGCGGTGAATCCAAAACCCAAGCCTCCGATGAGAACATTCAGTTCTTCGCCAGGAACCAGCGCCAGCGCCCGCTCGGCCAAAGCGAGTTCCGACTCGACGACTGCATTGGACATCATCAGCTTGCCGTCCATCGTCATTTCGAACACGTCGCGTTCCAGCGCCAAGGACCAACGCTTCCGGAGCATTACTCGCCCCAAGTCGGTGTCGGAATCGTGAAGGATGGAAAGGCGAAACGGGCTGCCCGTCGTCTTCTGGCTGCTGGTCATGTGGCGGATTTCCCTTGTCCTGGCTTGGCGTCGTCCGGGCCCGTCGTCGCGCGATCACACCCACGCGTTCAACCGCTCCCGCAGTCAATGACGATGCGGACGCGAATGATATCCGCCTCAGGGCGAACGACCTTCAACCGTCATGCCCTGATGGCTGATGTGGCGAAATGACGAGTCCCGAAAAATCTGCATTCGTACTCTGCTTGTCTACTTCACAAATGTCTCAAAAATGGCGAGCGTTAAGCGCGACCGAATCAAGGCGGCCCTCGACGACGTCGGCGAGAAACGGAGTGATCTGCCCGGTATACGTGATGGCCAAGGCATGCATCGCGGGGTCACCGCCACGTACAGCATGTGCCGATCGATCCCGGTGCTGTACACGCTTTCACGGCAGAAGGGAACGATGATCTCGTCGAATTCGAGTCCCTTTGCCAGATAAGCGGTTGCAATCAGGACGCCGCCACTGAAGATTTTGCTCTCCGCGTCGATCAGCCGCACGTCCGCCTCGCCGCACAGGCGCCTATACACCGCCTCCGCTTGCTTCTGCGTCTTGCAGATAATGCCCAGCGAGTTGTGGCCATTCTCAACGAACGTCCGCACGCGTTCGAGCAAGAACTCCATTTCCCGCGCCTGCGTCGGAAACGAATGGAAACTCGGCGGCGCCCCGTGACGCTCAATCGGAATCAGGTCCGGATTGTGAATAATCGCCTGAGCGACGTTCGTGATTTCCACCGTCGACCGATAGCTCTTCCGCATGTACACGCATTCGGCGTCCAGCAGCACTTCGCGAATCGATTCCGCGCTCGAGGAGCTGAACGGGTTGACGGACTGGTTGCGATCGCCAAGGATCGTCATGTTGGCGGGATAGAGCGTCGCGAGCACTCGATATTGGACGGGCGTATAGTCTTGCATCTCGTCGATCACCACGTGCTTGACGTCGGTTCGGGAATTCGTCCCCTCGAGCATCACCATCAGATAAACAAGCGGGAACACGTCGGAATACTCGAGCGACCCTTTGGCGCCTTGCTTGAACATCTCCGGCCGCTCGATCCAGGCGTAGAACTTCTTGTAGATGGTCTTCAGCTTCGTGTCGGCGAACATTTGCCGAAGTTCCTTGCGACCCGAGCCCGCTCCGCGCCGACGACTTCCTTCAGGTGCTGGTACTTCATGTGTTCCACAATCTCGTTGACCACGCCGTTAAGCTGTTCGCTGAACGCGCGTCCGGCCCGCTTGCGGAACAGGTTCGAGATCCAGTTGGACTCAAGCACAATCATGCCGATGCGGACTCCGTCGGTCCGCAAATTCGTGGCCCGGACGTACTCGCTGTAACGGTCCAACTGGTCGAGAAACTCCGCCGTGGCTTTGAAGCGAACGCGTTCGGCAAAAGCTTCATCGCTCCCGTCGAGCAGTTTGGCGACCTGCTCGGCGAACGTCTGGAACTTATATCCGCCGTCCAGGAGTTCCTCCGCCAGTTGCTCCATCGTCGTTTCGCGAATCATCTCTTCGCCGAGTTCCGGCAGAATCTGCGAGATGTAGTGGGCGAAGACTTTGTTCGGCGAAATGATCAGGATATTGTCGGAGCGAATCACGTCCTTGTGTTTGTAAAGCAGGTAAGCGATGCGGTGCAACGCGATCGACGTCTTGCCCGATCCGGCGGCGCCCTGAATGACCAGAGTCTGAGACCGTTCGTTGCGGATGATCGCGTTTTGGTCGCGCTGAATCGTGGCGACGATGTTCTTGAGCTTATCGTCCGAAGCCCGGCTCAGCTCCTCCTGCAGGATGTTGTCCTGGATATTGAGGGCCGACTCAAGCATGAAGCGAAACTGCTGCTGCTCGATCTTATACTGCCGCTTGAGGGAGATTTTACAGTCGATGCGGCCTTCCGGCGCCTCGTAACAAGCCTCGCCCAGCTCGAAGTCGTAGAACATGCTGGAGATTGGGGCTCGCCAATCGTGGACCAGCGGGTGCGGGCTGACCTCATCCGTGAAGGAATGTACGCCGATATAGACCGGCATCGCTTCGCGGTTGCCGAAGCTCCCCTCGCCGCTCACGTCGATGCGTCCGAAATAGGGAGATTCCAGCAACCGAGCGAGCTTTCTGCGCTGTTCGATGGAATGCTCGCCCATGCGCGACGCCATGTCGGCCGCCTGGCGCAAATTCGCTTTATCAACATGATCCAGGTCGCGGGCGTGCTCCTGGATTTGCCGTTTGATCTCCATCATCTCTTCGTGGCGCGAGACGACACGGTCATGGACCGCCTTCAGCGCGGCCGCAATCTTGCGCGTCAAGACCGCGTGGTGGGCTCGCTCCTGGTCTTCCGTCAGGTTCGATTGGTGCGATAGCTCGTTGCTCGATCCGCGATCGTCGGTCATTGCTCTTAGGTCGCGTACTTTCTCAGTTGCAGGAATGCCTGTGATTTCCCATCCGCCCGCTCCAATTGGTCGGCGCCCGACTTTCTGAACCAGCGACTTGCCGGCGAATTGCTGCACTTGAGCCGATCCAGGTTCAGCCGGGACGAGCGCTGCGAGAAGCCGCGAGGGGAATGCCGAGCGTTACGCCGCGGTGTACGCCCATGCCAGCCGAAACGTCAGGGCGGCCGGATGCGAGAATGCGCGGGATTGCGGAGAGAAGGAGCCAAGCCAGAAAAGCAGCTTCGGCAAGCGCAGAAGAGGCCGATTGAACGGCGGGCGCCGCACTCCGCGAAAAATCCAAAGGGTCGCTAGGGTGGAGTCATCATGGCAAGAGTAGAGCGCCGCCGCTCGGCGGTCAAGATCGGGTTGAATCAAAACCCCGCCCGTCGGGCCGGACGGGCAGACAAAACCGGTTCGAGGCAACGGCGCCGGGGCGTCGCTTTCCCTAGGGATCCCGGGCGCACTTCCATGCTGCGTTCCGCCGCGTGTCGCCGAGCATCTTGCAGCCCATAGTGCCGCAACTACAATTTCAAGCATTGCAGACCGAAGACTTTCCGTCCGTTTTACCTTGACTGGCGCCCACGATGAATTCAATTCGGAACAGCAGGCCCGCACGCACCGGCTTCACGATCGTCGAACTGCTGGTCGTCATCGCGGTAATCGGCGTGCTGATCGCGCTTTTGCTGCCGGCCGTGCAAATGGCGCGCGAAGCGGCGCGGCGGATGGATTGCCTGTCGCACCAGCGTCAGATCGGCATCGGGGTGCACCAGTATTACAACGCCTGGCGAGAATACTTCTTCCTGCACCATCCGTTCGACGCCGACGTCATCTCCAACGTGGGGCTGAGCAACTCTTTCGCGGAGATCTACTGGGAAGACAAGCTGATGCCGTATATCGGCGGCAGTCAGGAGGCAAACGAACAACTGGCCAGGCAAGGCATTTGGGTCGCCACCGAAGAGGTCTACCGCTGCAGCGACGATCCTTCAATGCGCGAGCCGTTCGTCGATCCGGATACCGGGCAGGTTGACGGCATCGAACACCGCACCAGTTACTTGATGAACTCGCTGTTGAGCCACAAGACGCGGCGTTATGGCTTCTGGTCGCTCAAAAGGTTCAGCATGGAAATCGGCACGTCGCAGTTCGTGGCCTTTTCTGAACGCAACGCCGACGTTTTCACGGTGGCCGGCGGCGAAGATCCACGACAGGACGATTACGATATCTGGCTCGGCACGAACATCATTCAGCCGTGGATCGCCTACGAACGGCACAACGCCGCCGCGAACTACCTGTATCTCGACGGCCACGCCAACACGCTGAGTTGGGATGCCGCAGTGCGCGACATGTATCCCGACAAAAACGCGTTCAAGCTCGACATGAGCTATCCGTGACGCCGCGTCTCGTTTTCCCAGCAATCGCAAGATTGGCTCGCATGTGATCGAGATTGAGCGTTCCGATCACGATGCTCGCGACCGCCGGGTTCTGCAGTACGAATTCGAGCGCCTCGGCCGCCGGCAACGTCCCGGAGGCCAGCGCCTTTTTCACGACGATCGCGACGCCGCGCTGGGCGGCCTGCTGGATCGCGCCGGCCATCGTCTGGTCGTGAAGATGGTATTCCACCATCAACGCATCGGCCCAGTCCAAGGCCTGCAGCGCGGCCGCCGGCGTCTTCGCCGAAAACCCAATCGCTCGCGCCAGCCCCTGTGTTTTCAATTCCTGCAGCGCTTCCACGGCGTCGGTTTCGTTCAATACCTGCAGGTCGTCCGCGGCGCGTGCAGGAATAACAGGTCGACGGCGTCGGTCTTCACCCGCGCCAAGCTGCAACGCGCGCTGGCATGGATGGCAGGCGCGAAAAATCGTACGTCGAGACGCCGTCGACGAACGTCTCGCCGGCCTTGGTCGACAGCACAAACTCGTGACGACGCCTGGCCAGTGCCGCGCCGACCCGCTCTTCGCTCACACCGTAAGCCGGCGCCGTATCGAAATAGGTCACGCCCAGATCCAGCATGGCGTTCAGAGGCGCCCGCTCGCGTCGGCGCCCGGCAGGTCGTACGCCGACGGATATTTGGTCTTCTGGTTCCGGCCGACCTTGAACGCCCCGAACCCAATTGGGCTGACAGTCAATCCCGAAACGCCGAAACTGCGATTGCAGATCGCCATCACGCCGCCTCGCTTTGTAAGGAATCTTCCCCAAGTCGTTGCCAGCTTGTGCATGCTTCCCAAGGAGCAAGGGCGACCTTGGGGCGGGGCCAGTCGCCCCACGCCCGCGCATCCGTCGCCAGGTTCGGGGGCGGCAATTGCGCGACGATGCGCTCTGCCAGTTTCGGCGCCAGTACGAGCTTGGTCGGCCAGGCGGTGATGACGTTCCCCTCCTGGATGATCTGCGCCGTATCCGGACGGCGGCCGCCGACGCGGGCCAGTTCCGCCCGATCGATCCGGTAAGTCGCCCACTCGACTTCGCTCAAGTCGAGCCCCGACAGCACCGCGAGCAACTCGGTCCTGGCAAATCGCATTAACTCGGCGCCGTCGAGCGAGACGCCCCGTTCGGCAAGCCGCCCGCCGATCTGCCAAACCACGCGCCCCGCCGAATCAGCGTCGGCGGTGATCGTGATGCGAGTTTCCGCTCCGTCGACGCAGTGCCCGGAGAAGAGCGGCAGCTTTCCTCTTGCCAGCGCCACGTGCAACGGTCGTCGCTGCATGACGGTCGTTGACAGACTCAAGCGTTCGCGTAGGCGCGCGTTCCCGGCGCCGGCCGTCAGCACGACGCGCCGCGGCCGCACAACGAGCGGCTCTCCGGTTGCCGGATGCCGCAGTCGAATCGCATCGACTCGGACGGCGGAGAGTTCGAACTCGAGGCCGCATTCGGCGTCGATCTGCAGAATCCGTTCTCGGTTGCGCTGGAGAAAGTTCGCGAGGAGATCCGCTGGGGAGATGACTTGCTCGTCGAGCCGGGCGACCATGCCTGGACAGCCCGCCAGCAGCGCGGGCCTGTCCGCTTGATCGACACGCTGCGGCGCCACGCGCAAGCCGACACGAGCGCCCAGCATGCCGAGCCGCGAAGCGAGCGATCCAGTGCGCCAAAGATAACAATGCGGCGACCGGACTCGGGTTTGCGACAAATCCGGCTCGCGCCTTCCCGCCAGGCAGTCGCGCCACAGCCCGGGCATATCGCGCACTTCCTGCGCTGAGCGACTGACGATGCCCGACAGCGGCATACTTGGCGCCGCCATGCAAAATGCCTTGGGAAGCAATGGTCTGACCACCGCCCAGCTCACCGGCTTCCAGCAGCACGGCGGAAAACCCGTGACGTCGCAATTCATCAAGCAGCCACAACCCGGCGACTCCGCCGCCAAAGATCGCAACATCCACCATGATTGTAGACGCCATCCATGCACCTTGACCGTGCCTCAACGCACGCCGCCCAGCCCATGCCCCCGATGGATCTTAATCGAGAGGCCGTAAATGTGGGATACCATTCCGGCGTGTACGACGCCGAGCTGCGTTCTGGCGTCGCATTCGCTGACAGGACGTTACGTAGCAACCCGCCGCCGTTCGATCAGGCCTCGTCGTAGGGTTTGCCGTCGGCGGTGACGGTCAAAGAGCCATCGGCGGAGAACTGCAAGGCGATTTGAGACGTGGGGCGCTGGTTGTTGAACAGGTAGCTGAATTTTGCAACGACGGCGTCGGCTTCCTGCTGCGAACCGGCCGCTTCGTAGGCCTGCAGGAAGGGCAGGCTCTTCTTCATTTCCACAAAATGACTCGTCAGCGCGTTGACGGTGCTGAGCTCGCGTGCCATAGCCGGATCGCCTGCTAGCGCCTGCTTGAGTTGATCGGCGTATGCGTAATCGCTTGGGAACTGCGCCTTCCCGTCCGCCCCGTACGTAATCTTTGACGGCGCCGCCGGAATTCCGCTGTCCGCCAGCAACTGGCGGAAATTCGCCGCAGCATGGGTCGACAATGCTTCGATGTTGCCGGGCGATGGAAGCAGCAAGGGCGGCAATGAATGGGGATCGTCGAAGTTGAACCCTGTTTTCGGCGTGAAGTAATCATCCAGGTTGACAAGACCCTTGCCGTCCGACATATCGAGCCACGCGTTTGGGTCCGCTGCTGCGCTCGGTTGTGAGGCAGCGGACCGCGAAGGCTGCGCGGCCGTTTCGCCGCTGGCTTGCGCCGCGGCAAGGATTGCAGCAAAGTCGCTCCCGTCGGCTGACGTAGCGGTCTGAGCGCTGCTAGTGGACGGATACGCTTGCGTGGAAACAACGCTTGAAACAGCCACGAGATCAGTCTCCTCGGAGGCGCCTTGGGCGCCAGCATTCAACTGAAGCGAGAGAACGGGCGTCAACGGTCGCCCTTCTATTTCGGCCGCAAGCAGATACGCAGGTCAGTTTTTTGCCGCTTCTCGCTTCAGGAAAGTGCGGGGAGCGCAAATACGTCGTGCTGGCGAAGAACGCCCGGCAAGACTGGATAAGGAAGACAAGCTAGTCAAGGGCGAATGAAGGTCAGCCGGCTGCCGCTGCGAATCACAAATCCGCCGCGGGCCGCGGCAACCCCGTAGACGCGGTCGTCGATTTCCAGGCTATTTTCGGCCAACTTTTCAAACGAATCCGCAGCCCGGACGACGACCGCTTCTCCGTTCTTGCAGAAGAAATAGATCCGATCGCCGCTGGCGATCGGCGAGGCCCAGGTCGAATCCGGAAGCCGCTGTTTCCACAGCAGCTTCTGCTGCTGCAGGTCGACGGCGAACGCCACGCCCGTCTTGTTGACGAAATAAGCGCGGCCTTGATGCACCAAGGGCGAACCGAACGACGACGACACCTCGTCCACTCGCCAGGCGACGTGCGTTTCGGTAACGTCTCCCTCGCCGCCGCGGCGGATCAACAAATTGTTACCCGCCTGGCTCGAACCGACCAGCACGGTCTCCGCCGTGACGCTGGGGGAAGCGACCGTGTTGCCCTCGAGCCCGCGAACCTCCCAGCGCAGGGCGCCCGTTTTCGCGTTGAAGCTTTGCACAAGGCCGTTGGAGCTGACAAAAACATGCAGGCCGTTCGGTCCTGGCGAAATGATCGGCGAACTCCAGGAAACGCGGGCCTCACGGTCCTGCTTCCAAACGGTTTCGCCCGTGCGTTTGTCGAAAGCCGCCAGGTACGACGGGCCTGAGTTGGCAACCAGCAGGATCACCGTATCCTCGGTTTGGGCCGGCGAACCGCCCAGTCCGTGATTGCCTTCGATCGGTCCATAGTCCTTGGCCAGGTCGCGCGACCAGAGCGGCTCGCCCGCATGCGTGAACGCGAGCAAATCGCCGCTTTCGAAAAACGCATAAACGCCGCGGGCGTCGACCACGGGCGTGGGAGCGCCGCGGCTAATGTAGTCCGTGGCTCTCGCCGGCAACGATGAAGGCGTTTCTTTTTGCCACAACGTCTTGCCCGAGTCGGCCGCAATGCAGGCGACAACCAGCGTTTCCTTGTTCTCGCCCTCGGCCGACGTGACGAAGATGCGCTTTGCCCAGACGACCGGCGACGATTGGCCGTAGCCTTTCAAGTCGCACGTCCAGCCCACGTTCGCCTCGTCGCTCCACGTTAGCGGCAACTCCGCCTGGGCGCTGCTGTCTCCTCGGCCGCGAAAGCCGGGCCAGTCGCTCGCTTCTGCCCGCAGCGGAGCCGCGAGACAACAGCCAATCATCACGAGGACCAGGCCGCCGGTGCGCAGCAGACTGCAATTGCCCACAAAGTGCGCGGAACAAGAATCTCCAGAACGCATCATGGTACGACCCAAGGTTGAGGTCAAAGTTCAGGGCCCAAGGCGAGGCGTGCTTCCGCCACCTGCACGAGCGATGCAAACATCCGAGCATTGCTGGCGCCGCAAGAAGGCGGCAGAGGCTGGCTTCAGCTCGGTACGCGTCAGAGACGCAATCCATAAAAACTACCACTCCGCTTCCAATTGTCAATCGACGCGCGCGAACGTATCCCGCACGAACCGCGCCGCGGCGTCCCACTGTTGAGCGGCGGCGGCAAAATCGACGTCCATCGATTTCACCGTGCGGGGCGTTTCGACGCGCAGCGGCACGTCCACTTTCGAGTTCAGCGGAATCTGCGCGCTCGCGCCTCTGGAAAGCTGGATCTCGGTCTCCGGCGTCAACAGATGATCAACCAGCCGCCGGGCCGCGGCCGCGTTGGCCGAGCCTTTGATGATCGCCAACGTGTTGGGAATGAAGAGCGTCCCCAGGCCCTCGGGCCCTTGATCCGGGTAGACAATCGCCACAGGTTTGCCCGCCTCGACTTCGATAATGGCGTCGTCGGTGTCGGTCAGGCCGAAGGCAATGCTGCCGGCCGAAACCGCCTGCGCCACTTGCTTGTTGCCGGGAAAGACCTGCACGTCATTGGCCTTCATGTCGCGAAACAGCCCAGCGGCTTCCTCCTGCCCGAGCTCGGCAAACAGGCAGGCGACGTGCGTGGCCGTCGTGCCGAACAGCGGCTTGGCCAACCCACAACGGCCTCGCCACTTCTCGTCGGCCAGATCCTTGATCGAGTCAGGCCGCTCGTCTTCGGACATCGCCTCGGTATTGACCAGCAGCACGCGGGCTCGAGCGGCGAAACCGTGCCAGGTTTCGTCCGCAGAGCGGAACATCTCGGGATAATCGTCGGCGTTTTTCGGACGATAGGACTCGAGCAAGCCTCGCTGCTCCAACCGCAAGGTGTTCAGAATCTCATTGTTCCAGAAAACATCGCAGCGAGGTTCGTTCGCTTCGGCGATGATCGCCTGCGTCAGGCCGACCGTCTTGGTCGATTCGACGTCGAACTTGGGCAGAGCGACAATGCCCGTTTGCCGTTCGAACTGCTCCAATATCGGCCGGGAGAACTCGGCGTCGAGCGCGGCATAGACGATCACTTCGCGCTCGTATCGCGGCGTGCAACCGGCGAGCGCGATCATTGCCGCGGCCAGCAAACCCGCCCGCGGCAAGCCATCCTGGGACAGCGCACGTTTTGGAAGGAAGAGCTTGTGGGCGAACATGGGGCCATCTTTCCTTTGCGAAGATCCAAACGGCTCCCCGATGCCGGGCGTTCGACGCCCCCGAGACTCACAGGTCGCTGAGTTGCGCCGCTTCGCCGCCGCTCACGGTGCCCAGCGCTCGCCAGATGATGCCATTGACGCCATTGTTGACGAACCGGACGCTGCCGTCGACCATCATGACGTTCACGCCTTGCGGATGATAGCTGCGGGCGCTGATGGCGCCGAACGTCGGTCCGCCTTGTTCCTCGTTCGCCCCTTGCAAATCCATGTCCATGCTCAAGTCGGGCGTGCCGAGCGTGACGGAGTTGGGCGGCCAGGCGGTCGTAAAACCGGTCGCATGGCAATTGCCGTCCGACCATTCCGTGTGCCCCAAGGCATACAACCGACATCCGCCCAGATACTCCGGCGCGACGGAAAGATAATCGGCCGACGGGGGCGGAATGCTGTTGGGGTTGTTGACCTGCGAAAGCTGAGCATTATCGCAAATGTAGGTCGGCTGGTAGCTCTTGACTTCGGAGATGGCCAGCGATTGGCTCAAACCGTCTGTCAGCTCGTTCAGTCCGCGGCTCCGGTTGGGACCGAATGCGCTGCGGTTGTTCTGTCCCCCAAAGCCGCCCCAGATGAACCAATCGCCCATGCACACGCCATAACCCGTGACGCCCGAGCGGCCGTAATCGTGCGTTGAAACTTCAGTATTGATCATGCTGGGGCAGATATAGACCGGCAGGTTCAGGCTAATCGCCGGCTGATTGGCGGGCTCTTCCTTATTGACGCTGAAATCGCAGCGGGCGAACAAGTTCGACTGCTCCATGTACGGCAAGATGCGTGCTAGCACGCTCCAGCCGCCGTTCCAAGTGACCGTGCTTCCCGAACCATTGAGCACGATCGACGGCGGCAGCCTCTTCACCGACGATTCGTAGTTCATCAGCCCGATGCCCATCTGCCGCATGTTGTTGGAGCACTGCGAGCGCCGCGCCGCCTCGCGGGCTGCTTGCACGGCAGGCAGCAGAAGGGCAATCAATATGCCGATGATTGCAATCACCACCAGCAGTTCGACTAGCGTGAAGCCTTTGCGACTCATCTTCGTGCTCCGCGATGAAATGCCTCATGTCGTTCAGACGCCCGGCTTCAGCATACCTAAATTCTTAGGCATTGCAATCGTCACCGTGAAGCCGGGGCGACATCACGCTCCCCGTTCCGCCAATCGCAAGATGACATCTTCAGCGCGTTGCTCGGTCTGCATCAGCGAGCGATCGGCCTTCAACGGCGCCAGTTCGCCATCGCGCACCAGTTGGAACTCGCCCGGCGCCTGCGCCGGCAGCTTGGCGCCGGCGTCGTAGCGGGCGCCATCCAGCATCGGCTTCAACTTGGCAATGGCCGTATTTTCCTTGATGCGACCGAGGAACCAGGAGCGAATGTTCTCGCGGCACTTGTAGTCAAGATCGCCAGGGCTTTGGGTGGCCAACAACAAGCCGATGCCGGCGGAGCGGGCTCGCTTCAACAGATCTTCCATCGCCGCCTTCGAGGCCGGCTGCGAGCGGGCCGGCAGGTAAATATCGGCCTCGTCGAACAGCACGACCGCTTGTAGCGCGCTCGACGGGTTGCGGCTGGCCCAGCGCCGCAGTTCGTTCAGGAACTGCGCAACCCAGAACTGCACGTCGAGCATTTCGCCGAGGAATTTGGTGCTGATGATGCTGAGCCGCGTCTTTCCGTCGCTGGTCGGTGCAGCAAGCAGTCGAAATCGAGCGTCTCGGCCGTCGGGGAGAACAACTCGCCGCGTGTCAGCCGCAAAGTTTCCAGCCCCTCGACGATTTTCTTGAAATGCTTCTTGTCGAGCTTGCCGAGGGCATTGACCAGCCGGGGATCGGACGAGTCGATCAACTCGACCAGATGTTCGACGCCCGATTCGTGGTGCGGCCGCAAGATGGCGAGTTGCCGGATGGCATGCAGCAAGATCGCGTGCAGCGGGGCGTGCCTCGTTTCGGCCTTCAATCCGATCATGCTCCCCAGCGCCGCCGCGGAAGAACTCGCCAACTGATCGAACTCCTTGGCTTCGCTCATACCCGCCGGCACGATTGTCAACCTGACCGGCCTGCCGCCCGCGTTGCCGGGAGTATAGAGAGAGACTTCCGCTCGCCGGCGCAGTGCGCGTTTGCGCGCCGAGTCGCTTTCGCCGGCGGCCGGCGCGTTCCACCAGTCGGGATCGGCATAGCCGCAGAGATCTCCCTTGCGATCGACCAGCACGCACGGCACGCCGCGTTCCAGGAGTTGCTCGATCAGGTTTAATGCCACGGTCGTCTTGCCACTGCCCGAACCGCCGAGAAACGCCGCGTGCCGCGTCAGCTCGTCGGCGCCTATTTCGACGGGCAAGGGGCTCAATCCCATCGTCCAGCCGAGCCGCAGGGGCGACGCAACGGCGGCGGCGCGTTCCTCGGCGGGCGCAGCGATCGGCCCGCCCTTTCCGTCATTGCCGCCAGCCGAGGGTTCGTCGCTCTCCGGGGGCGCCGCCGTGCGGCGGCGATCCGATTGCAATAGTTCGCGCAGCGGCGCAAGCCGCGTCAGCGGCTTTTCCTCCCGCAGCCACGCGGCGAAGGCAGGATGCTCTTGGCGATCGCGGCGAAAATCCTCAAAGGCCAGCATCGCGCGCCACTGAGAATCTTCGATCACCGCCCGGCGTCCGCCGCGCATGATAAAATCGCCCAACTGCGCGGAGATTTTCGCTGCCGGGTTCGACGGAAACTCGACCGATCGAACGATAAACCTGCCGTGCTCGCCCGCCCGTTGCTCCAACTCGTCGATCTGTTTGGCCAAGCCGTTTCCTTGCGGTCGCTTGTTGCAAACGGCGGCGAGGATCTTCTCGACCTCGTTGTCCGGACCATGGATCTCCAGTGCCACGAAGCGATCGTCGCACGTCGCCTCGAAGGCGAAGCCTGCGGGCGGCGCTTCGTCGTTGCATCGCACAATCGCCGCGGCCAACGTTTGCGCGAAATGAGCCTCGTCAACCGGCGTCTGCCACTGTCCCTCGGCAAGGAACGTCTGCCACGCTTCTTCCAACTCGGCGGCTTCGAACGACGCGGCCTGAAGCCTCGCGGGCCGGGGCGGCAGAGAAGCGGTTCCTTGCGTCCGAAACTGCTCCTGGAACCGGCGACACCAGTCGAGCACGTCACGGGTGGCGAAGATTTCGAAGCTGGCGCAACTGTTCGGTCGGAATCGGAAACGTCGGATCGTCGGGCGAGACCTTCACGCCGGCGTCTTCGTACAGCACGGCCAGCCGGGTCGCCGCCAGATCGAGCACTTCTTGCTCGTTACGCTGGCTCTCTAGACGCAACCTGTCGGGACCACGCTCGATCTTGTCGACCAGCGACTGCGCCAACGACGACTTCAGTTTTTCGTAATAGTCCTCGAGGCACGCCACGACGATGACCGACGACGGCACGTTCTCCGCCACCGTGTTGACCGCGCCGATCGCGCGGCGGAACAGTTCCGCGGCGTTTTGAAGGTTATACATATCTTCCAACTGGTCCACGAACAGCACCAGCGGACGCCTGTGTGCGGCCCACATCAAGTAGCCCAAGGACTCGATCATCTCCATCGGGTGCGAGTCGTCGTTCCGCGGCGCCATGTCTCCCAGCGCCGCGCGGTCGTGCCGGCCCAGGTCTTCGCACCGCAGGTAGCTGTGAACGGCGGCGCACGGCGCCGGATCTTGCTTCTGCAAATAGAGCATGGCGCGCACGACGTCACGCAGCGCCGCCCCTCTTTGCCCCCAATCTTCCAGGATGTCGTTGGCCAGGCGACGGACCTGCTCGTTCAGTTCTTCCTGGCCGAATCGCTCCTCGCGCATGCAGTCGACGACCGACGCATAGTCAGGCCCCAGCGTGTCGACCAAGGCGTTGGAGAGACACATCAGGGCCGAGAGCTGGTTGGTTGGCTCGTCGTAACGCTCATCGAGCGACGCGAGCAGCTTGGAGAGGATATACCGCCCGTAGTTGTGCGTGGGCGTCGTCATCTGCAAGTAGCCGCAGTAACCCAAACCGCGGCCGTGGACGTAGTTGCGAAAGGCGCGCATCAAGTGCGTCTTGCCGCTACCCGACTCGCCGAGCAGCAGCAACGTACGTCCCGAGGGCGTGCCGGGCGGGGTGGTGCTGCGATCGATCATGGCCTCGAAAACGTCGCGGGCTTCGGCGTGAATGGAGCACACGTCGAACGGGTCGGGAGTGCCAATCTCCTTTGCATGGCAGATTGAATGGAACACCTCTCGTCCCAGCGGCGAGCTGAACGTGCGCACGCGAGGATCCGTCGAGTCCGAAGAGCGCCGAGGCGCCGCCATTGCAGCCGATGCCATCTCTAACAGCTCCTGCCTCAAAGACGAATGAAATGAAACGTGGCGTTTTCGTACGCGGTTCCCGATTCCTCGACGTCTGCCGGCGGCATGGCTTCCACCAGATCGGCGCGGCTCAGGCGTAGCAGCCCTTCGCGATTCGCCTCTACCAGCCGCTGTTTGAACGGCTCAAGTGCAAGCCCGCCGAGCATCCTCTCTTCCGCCAGCTTCCGCCAGACGCGCGAGATAAAAACCTTGTTATCGCCGAATCGGCTCGCAGCGGGCAACCGGCGCGCCGCGTTCAAGACGTGCTCGGCGAACGCGGCCAGGTCGGCGCGCCGGCTGCCGCTTCGCCGCCTCCCGCTTGAAGCAGCCATTGGCGAATGACCGACAACCGCAGCTCGGGCGCCGAATGGGTCCGCGCGCCCGCCGCCGCCGCCGCCACGGCGGCTGCGACGCGTGCGGTCGTGAGCTTTCTGGCCGGCTTCTGACGGAAGACAAACTGCTGAATCACGTTCTCGGCCGTGAAATCGGCGTCGCACTCCACGCCGATCAGCTTCCACGCCAAGGCGCCGAGAACCTGCTTGATCGTGCCGCCGGCGGGCGGCGCCAGCCCCTTCGATCTGACGATCACCGCACGCTGCAGCGACGCGGCCCTCTTGAGTTGCTCGGCCTCGCGGGTTCCCGGCCGCACGTTCATCGCCAGCGGCAACAAGAAATCGGTCTGCAGCTTCGCCCAGGTGAGCCGAGGGGGAATTTCATCCAGTTGCAGAAACTCGCAAACCCGGCGCCGCCCCTCCTCGGTCAGCTCGAAGGTCTTGCCAGGTTTGCCGGACTTGCCGCTCGACTTGGGGCGGAGCATGCCTGCCTCGACAAGCCGGCGCCAATGCGAGTCGAAGGCGTCGGCCCATTCGCCGGAACTGAGCCGGGCCGCGGCGATCTTGCCCACGTCATCTCGCGCCTTCGACGGTGTGGCGGAAAAAAGCATTCTCGCCAGAATCAACTGGTCGCTCGTCTCCAGGTCGACGGCGGCGACGCCGAAAATCATAACGGCTGCTCCTGCTATTGCGGTCGCCGCGCCCGCTGCAGGCGGACGGCGGCGACGATGGTCTCAACAATCTCTTCTAATCCCGCCACGACGTCGTCGGCCAGGCAGCGCACCACGAAATAGCCCGCCTGCTGCAACAGCACGTCCTTGCGGCGATCTCGCCGGTATGCGTCCAGGTCGTTGAAGTGAAAGTAGCCGTCGATCTCGACGGCGACTTGCACGTCGCGCGACAGCAAATCGACCTCCAAGCTGCCGCCCCAAGCGTCCGCCGCGGCAAGCCGGCCGTTGAGTTCAAACAGGTCGGCCGTTTCTACGTGCGTTTGCAGCCGCTCGAACAAATATCGTTCCGCCCGGCTGGCGCCGGATCGTCGTCGGCGTCCGCACGTTCCCCTACCGATACTTCCGGCGACGTCGACGACGCGCCTTCGCCCGTGGAAACTTCCGAGGCTTCGTCGTTCCAGGCGGCGGAAACTACGCCTTCGGCGCACCAGCGCCAATGCGTGCGACTGGGCGCCCGTGCAAGATACCACTGCAACAACTTGGGGGAAACTGAAACGAGCGCGGCCAGCCGAGGCGAAACGGACGTCAATGAGGTTAAATTCGTGCACGCGGCGTCGAAAGCATCAAGCCCGGCCTCTGCCGGCAAGTTGACGAACAGAGCCGGACCGCCGTCTCGGCCGACGATCGCAGACACGCCTGTGAACAAGGCGCCGACGTCGTCGCGACAGGCGGCGAGCAGGCGACCCCACATCCCCACGACGGTCGAGCCCTGCTCGAAACTGTGCTCGAGGATCGCCCGGCAGACTGTCTCGCTCGGCGAGGGGTCCGCCTCGCCGAGCAGGCGATTGAGAAACAAGTCACGTTCGTGTGCAGAACGATGACATAACCGGCGCCAGAGCTCCCCGCCGCTGACGCCTGCGCGTCGGGCCAGCCAAGCGCACGCCAGGCCCGGCAAGTTGCGCACGCGAACCAGCGCAGCGAACCAGTCGGAAACCTGCTCAGCGAGAGCGACGTTCGTGCTTTCACAGACGTGCACGTCCGCAAGCCGGGCCCAGCGATGAACCAGCCTCGCTGGCGCACCCCGATCGCCGACAACCACGCTCAGCGCGGGAATCTGTTGACGCCGTCGCACGCGATGCCGGTCGAGCAGCATCAAGGCGGCGTCGACTCGGGTGAAAACAAGCTCCGTCATGACGCAAGAGAAAAACAACTTGAATGACGGAATTGAACGACGACGCCGCCAACGCATGCAGCCCAATGTACTGAAATCGGGCCCCAATGTCATTATTTTCGCCTGTGCAGATCGTGTTTTTCCCGGCACGCCCGTCAAACTTTGCGCAGTGTAACGGCCAGGCGGAACGTCGCGTCTGTCCGATGCGCCGAACCACCCAGCACGACAGCCTGGCGTCGGCTCACGCCGCGGATCTTCATCAAAGACTGGATTGCCGCATAGAGAGCCGTTAGGATATCGCTCGTCTGCTTTCGCCCGGTTCGCTTGCCGCATGGCGGGTGTTCATTTCCTCTGGGCGAAGTTCGCTTACCGGGAGGCCCAGGCATGCGTTTCGACTTGCGTCGCAAGGGGCGATTGGCGAGACGGTTCGAATGGCTCGAACTGCGTTGCGTGTTGACCAGCCCTACGTCGCTAACCATTCCGCTCGATGCGACGTTGGATCAATTCGGCGATCAGGTCCTGACGGTGCAAGCCTACGGCGATGCATCACGGACGACGTTCGGTATTTTTGATACCGGCGCCTCGGCGGTCACTTTCTCGCCGGACGATCAGACGCTCTTCCAGTTTCTCGCCTCCGGCATTCCGATCAAAAACGCCGGCGGCGCCCAGGCATCGGGCATTGGCGGCGATATTACGGGCGATGTCTCCGACCCAGGTCAAATCCTGGCTGACGGCATACATGCCGCCGGACTGTCGTTTGACGCGCAGGGCTTTCCCGTCTTCACCATCTCCCTGGACGGCGGCGCCGCAGCCGATAACGTGCAGGCCATGGTCGGAACCGATTCGGGCAGCCCGAGCCTGCCCACCATCACCGGCACGCCGATCTTGAATCCCTCGCAGGCCGATCCCAATGGCGCGGCGGCGAAGATCGATTTTCAAGGCGCCACGCTCGACTTCTCCGACCTGATCCCCGGACTGACGCTGTCGGTACCGGATCTGCACTTCGTCTCGCCGGGCACGTCGTTGCAGGGCGTGAGCGGAGTCACCACCGACCCGGTCACCATTCCGCTGCAACTGTTCGGCGAAGACAACCACGCGGCGCCGGGCGATTCCATCACCAATTCGCCCAGCCCGATGCAGCCGGACGTGCAGTTGGTCGATCAGAGCCTGAGCGTCGGCCAGCAGCACTTCCTGCTGGACACCGGCAGCCAGCTCACGGTGATCTCCACCGCGGCCGCGCACGCCTTGGGGCTCGATCAACAGACGCCCACGACCACCATCGACGTGCAGGGCGTGGGCGGAACTACGACCGTGCCGGGCTACACGTTGGACGAACTCGATTTGCCGACCAGCGACGGCGGCCAAGTAGCGTTCACGAACGTGCCGGTCTACGTGCTGGATATCGCGCCGGGCATCGACGGTCTGCTGGGTACGAATTTGTGGGATACGGCTTCGTCGATGCTCTACGACCCGTTCAATCCCTCCGGCTCGCCCACGCTGCAACTGACGTTTCAGACCAATCCCGACCGCAACGCCGCAGCTCAGCGCATCGGATATCTCGCAACTCGGCGCCAGCGCCGACCTGTTCGCCGGCGCCTTCGGCGGGGCGAACGTCGCCGTGCACAACCTACCGAGCTTTGCCGTTCCGGCCAGCGTAACGCTGTCGGGCGTCTCCGCGACCGTTTCGGCGGTCGAAGGCGCTTCATTCAGCGGCGCCGTGGCGACGTTCACTGACTCCGACGCGGGCGCCCAGTCCAGCGACTTTACGGCCACGATCGATTGGGGCGACGGCCAGCAGGACGCCGGGACCGTAACCGCCGGGAGCGACGGCACGTTCACTATCAGCGGGATGCATCTATACGCCGAAGAAGCCGCCCATCTGGCAGTCGACGTGACGATTACCGACAGCGCTAACAACAGCGTAACGGTGCACAGTTCGGCCGAAGTCGCCGATGCGCCGCTGACCGCAACGGCCATGACCATCAATGCCGTGGAGGGGCAGACCTTCAGCGGCGCCGTCGCCACGTTCTCCGACGCCAACCCGGCAGCCGTCGCCGGGGACTTTACCGCCACGATCGACTGGGGCGACGGCAACCAGAGCGCCGGGGCCGTAGCGACGGCGGGCGACGGCACGTTTACCGTCAGCGGATCGCATCTGTATGCGGAAGAAGCCTCTCATCTGACTGTTGACGTGGCGATTGCCGATACGGGCGGCAGCACGGCCACGACGCACAGCACGGCTGAAGTCGGCGACGCGCCGCTGACCGCAACCGCCATGACCATCTCGGCGGTGGAAGGACAGACCTTCAGCGGGACGGTCGCGACGTTCTCCGACGCCAACCAGGCCGCAGTCGCCGGCGACTTCACCGCCGCGATCGACTGGGGGGACGGCAAGCAGAGCGCCGGAACCGTAACGACCGTGGGCGACGGCACGTTTACTGTCAGCGGGATGCACGTGTACGCCGCAGAAGCCGCTCAACTGAAAGTTGACGTGGCGATTGCCGACACGGGCGGCAGCACGGCCACGGCACACAGTTCGGCCGAAGTCGCCGACGCGCCGCTGACCGCAACGGCCACGACCATCTCAGCGGTGGTGGGGCAGACCTTCAGCGGCGCCGTCGCCACGTTCTCCGACGCCAACCCGGCCGCCGTCGCCGGCGACTTTACCGCCACGATCGACTGGGGCGACGGCGTCAAATCGGCCGGTACGATTACGGGCGCCGACGGCACGTTCAGCGTCGTCGGCAGCCATGCGTATGCCGAAAGCCGAATGTTCGCCTTTCAGGTCGACGTTTCTGACGAAACCCAAACGATAACGCTGACCGGCAGCGCAACGATCGCGACGGCGCCTTCGGCGCACGAGCGATACGTGCAGGCGGTCTATCTCGACGTGTTGGGCCGCGCTCCGGATTTCGCCGGCCTGGCCCACTGGGTGCAGCAACTTGATAACGGCGGCGCCGATCAGCGGCGTGGCGAAGTCGATCGCGCACAGCGACGAGTATTACGCCAACTTCGTCATCCGTCCCGCGTATCTGAAGTACCTGGGGCGGGCCGCCGACGATGCGGGCGTAGCCTACTGGACCGCCAAGATGCACGCCGGGTTGACCGATGAAAGGCTCGAAGCCGACCTGATCGCCTCCGATGAATTCTACGCCCAGGCAGGCGGAACCGACGTCGAGTGGATCGACGCCGTCTATCTCCAGCTCTTAGGACGTACGGCGGACAGCAGCGGCGAGGACTATTGGACGGCGAAGCTCGCAGCGGGCGATCCGCGGAGCCACGTGGCCGCCGGCTTTACGACCAGCCCCGAGCGCGAACAGGCCCGGATCAACGACGACTTCATGCACTACCTGCACCGAGCGGCCGATCCCGACGGCCTGAACTATTGGCTCAAGCAGTTTGCCGCCGGCAAGACGAACGAAGACCTGATCGCCGGCTTCACCGGCTCGGCCGAGTACTACAAGCAGCACACGAGCTGAGCCGTAGGCCGCGGTCACGGCTTCACGGCCAGCACAATCTCCACCGGAACCCACATGCTTTCGACTTCGGCTTCCTTGACGTTGAAGCCGGCGGCCTCGAGGGCTGCGCGCACGTAAATCGGTCGGCAGTCCATCAGGTTGGGAAAGTGCTGATGCATCCACTCGAACGCCCGGCGCATCATGCCTTCCTTGCCTTGTTTTGATACGGCGACCACCACGATCCGGCCGCCCGACTTCAGCGTGCGTTTGCACTCGGCCAGTACCTGCGGAATCTCCGGCGTGTCGAACAACTCCAGGGTAAAGCTGAAGAAGATGCCGTCGAGGCTGTCCGACTCGTACGGCAGACGCGTCGCATCTCCGCACGTCAGCTCCGCGCGGTCGGCCAGCCCCTCTTGTTCGAACAGCTTTTGGGCGTGCTCGACCATTTGATCGGAGAGATCGATGCCCAAGACCTTCCCGTCAGGGCCGACGGCCCTGGCAATCTCGGCAAGGCTATGCCCGGTGCCGAACCCGATCTCCAGCATGCGTTCGCCCGGTTGAGGGGCCAACTTCTTCAGCCCGGACTCCCGCATCGGCTTTTCGGACTCTTCCGACAGCAAATCGTAGACTTTGGCGATCTTGTTGTAGAACGCCTTGGTCTGCTCCTTGGTTTGCAATGAGCGCAGCACGCCCGGTTCGTAATCCAACGCTTTTTCAGGATTCATACAGCACCTCGATATTCGCCCTCTCCGCTCATCTGGAGAGAACCACTAATCTTCGCTGATGTTCGCCAATCAGGAGAGATCGCGCTTGATCAGCGGTTCGTCTTCTGGCGTCATAGCCTACGCGTTTGTCCGGCCAGCCGACAAGCCTGGGGCCGCGAATAAGCTTCCCTGAAAAAAATGAATTCAGGGAGCGAGCACGCTCGGCCAAGCAACTATTAAACCGCTTATCTCCGCTGATCTTCGCTAATCAGCGGTCCCCCGTCGCCTATGAGTGCAGATCAGCGTCGATTAGCGGTTTTTACTCCCGGATCATTAACAATCCGGGCCGTTCGCGCAGCGAGCAATTTTGTTGACATTCCGCGCTATTTCTTGTGTATTGCATGGCGATATGAATGGCAGCCTTCTATTGCGGCGTTTCAAGTTCCTCGCGGCTTTTGCGGCGGCCGCCGTCGCAACCGCTCCGCTCGAGGCGCAAGACGTGACGCCTGCAAAACGCGCGGAATATCTGCGAGACGTCAAGCCGATCTTCAAACAGCGTTGTTTCGCCTGCCATGGGGCGCTGAAACAAGAAGGCAATTTAAGGCTCGATACGGCGGCAATGATGCGGCAGGGGGGCGACGGCGGACCGGCGATCGTCGCAGGTCGGCCCGACGAAAGCCCGCTGATTGAGCGGATCACGGCGCCCGACGCAGCGACGCGCATGCCGCCCGAAGGCGAGCCTTTGACGCCGGATGAGGCGGAGCGCATACGGCGCTGGATTGAACAAGGAGCGCAGGCCGCTCCGGACGAGCCGCCTGAAGCTGACCCGCGAGAGCACTGGGCTTTCAAACCGCCCCTGCGTCCGCCGCTTCCCCGCAATGCCGGCGGCGCATCGTCCGCGCATCCCGTCGATGCGTTCCTCGCGGCAAGACTCAAAGCTGCCGGTCTCGCGCCCCGCCCGCAAGCCGACAAAGCGACGTTGCTGCGGCGAGTTTATCTCGACCTGATCGGGCTGCCGCCCACGCGAGCGGAACTGCACGCGTTTCTCGCCGACAGTTCTCCCGATGCATACGAATCCATTGTCGACCGCTTGCTGACCGATCCGCGCTATGGCGAGCGCTGGGGGCGGCATTGGATGGACGTATGGCGCTACTCCGACTGGTACGGGCGACGCCATGTGCCAGACGTGTGGAACAGCGCTCCGCAAATTTGGCGCTGGCGGGACTGGATCGTGCGTTCGCTCAACGAAGATCACGGCTACGACCAGATGGTGCGAGCAATGCTGGCCGCCGACGAGACTGGCGCCCGACGATCCGGCGCGCCGCCGTCGCGACCGGCTATCTGATTCGCAACTGGTACGCGCTCAATCCGAACGACTGGATGCGAGCCAACGTGGAGCATGCGAGCAAGGCGTTCCTGGGTCTGACATTCCATTGCGCGCACTGCCACGATCACAAGTACGACCCGATCACGCAAGACGACTACTTCCGTTTGCGAGCCTTTTTCGAGCCGATCAACATTCGGCAGGACCGCGTTGCGGGTGAAGCCGATCCCGGCCCTTTCCAGCAATACGAAAGCGGCGTGCTCCGCAAGATCCAGCGCCTCGGCGCCGTCCAGGTCTACGACAAGAATCCGGAGGCGCCCACGTGGTTCTATACCGGCGGCGACGAGCGGAACCGGGTGACAAGCCGCGGCACGATGACGCCCGCGCTGCCCGCCTTCCTGGGCGGCGACTCGGTCAAGATCGAGCCCGTCTCGCTCTCATGGCAAGCGTTCTATCCCGCGCTGCGGTCCGAGATTCTGGACGCCTATCTTTCCGATCAACGGGCCGAGATTGCCGCCGCCGAAAAACAACTGGCGGCCGCGCGCGGCGAAGTCGAGAAGGCGCTGCCTCCGCTGCGCGAGCATTGGACCGCAGCCGAACAAGCGTTCGCGCAGGCAACGCGAGCCGCCATGGCAAGCGGCCGTTCCGGAGCAATCGAGGGCAAGCAGTCGCTCTTGTTGAACGCGACGACCGGGCGACGCGCGGTCCAGAACCCGCTGGCGATGCTCAAGTCGCTTGAGTCCGGCGCCACGCTCTCGTTTCAATTGCGAATCCTGAAAGACTGCGCACGTCAATTTCCAACTCGCCCGGGACTTGGTTCAGGGACTCACGGCGGCATTCGTCGCTTTCGACCAGGGACGCATCCTGGCGTACCGCCCCGGCGGCCATGCGGAGTTTCAAGCCGGCGCCTACGACTTCGCGGGCGGGCAAGCGCATTTCGAGGCGACGCTGAAGCTGGAAGCCGAGGCTGATCGCTGTTTGCTGACGGTCCGTTCGCTCAACGACGACAAGTTATTGGTCGACAAGACGCCGGTGGCTCTGAACGGCTGGAACCCGGTCGGCGATGCGGAGAAAGGGATCTCCTTCGATGCTCGCACGGGCGTCGTCGCGGCCATCGACGTTGTAAGAATTCTCGGCCCCGACAGCGCAGACGGTCAGGCCGATTGCCTCGCACAGTTCACCTTCGAACCGCCTGCCTACGCGGAGCAACAAGACCTTGCGGGGATCGAAGGCTGGGAGATCTCGCCATTCAGCCAGGCGGGCGCCACGTCGGTCGTTGCAACCGCTTTTGGCGACGACGCCTCGACCGCTGCTGCGGAAAAACGCCGCGCAGCACAACGTGCGGTCGCCGCACAAGAACTCCGCCTCGCCGCGGCTGAAGCCAAGCTCGCCGCGGCCGCGGCAGAGATGGCGGGCATCGAAGCCCGCGTCGCCGCAGACCGAGCGAAATGGACGCCGCGCCGAATACCGACTCCGATGCGCTCTCCCGCGTCGCTAGCCAGCGGCATCGCGAAGCGGCCGTCAAACGCGCCGAGGCGGACGTATTGACGCACGACCAGGCACTGGCGGCCGCCGAAACAAAGCCAGCAAGCGACGCCAATCGGGCCAAAGAAATGGCCGCGGCCAGTAAGCAGCTTGCGGCCGCCCGCGAGGCTTTGACAATCGCCCAGGCGGCGTTCGCCGATCCGGCCTTGGCGACGACGTATCCGAGCGTCGGCCCCACCTACCCGACGACCAGCACGGGCCGGCGCCGAGCGTTGGCACTGTGGATGACGAGCCGCGAAAACCCGCTCGCGGCCCGGGTGGCCGTCAATCATATCTGGCTGCGGCACTTCCATTCGCCGCTGGTCTCGAGCGTCTTCGATTTTGGCCGCAATGGCGCCCGGCCTGACGCATCCGGAACTGCTGGATTGGCTGGCGGTCGAGTTCATGGAATCGGGCTGGAGCATGAAGCACATCCACCGCCTGCTGACGACCAGCCAGGCGTACCGGCGCGTCTCTTCGATCGGAGACGCGGCCCGTTACGCGAGCGATCCGGAAAACAAGCTGTGTGGCGGATGAATGTCGGCCGCATGGAAGCCGAGGCCGTACGAGACAGCGTGCTCTACGTGGCCGGCAAGCTCGACTTTGCGATGGGCGGCCAGGAACTCGAGAACAGCGAAGCGCTGACCACGTACCGCCGCACGCTGTATTACAGTTGCCAACCCGAAGATCGACGGCAAGAATCCGCTCGGCGCCTTGTTCGATGCTCCCGAACCGGCCGATTGTTATCGCCGCACGCGCAGCGTCGTGCCGCAACAGGCCCTGGCGCTGACCAACAGCGACTTGGTCCACGAGATGAGCGGCCACTTGGCTGAGCTTTTGCAGCGACAACTGCCGCCCGAACAACAAGCTGATCGGCAGATCTTCATCATGGCCGCGTTCGAGCAGATTCTCGCGCGTGCGCCGCAGCGCGGCGGAATCCCGGGCGTGTGCGGCGTTTCTTGAAGCGCCGGCAAACGGCTCGAATGGTCAAGATGCAGCCCGACGCCGCGAGGGGCTGGTCCGCGCACTGCTCAACCATAATGACTTCGTTTCCATCCGCTGACCGTCGGAGACGCGCCATGACCGAACGAATCCACGACCGCGACGAATGCTGCGGGCGTCTTCCGCGCCGCGCGTTCCTCTCGGATTTCGGCCTGGGTTTCACCGGATTGGCTCTCGGCGCCATGCTGGCCGACGACGGCATCGTTCGCGCCGCAGAACCCACGTTGCAAGCGCCGGCGGGGAGAATGCACGTTCCTCCCCGCGCGAAATCAGTGATCTGGGTCTTCCTGTCCGGCGGGTACAGCCACCTCGAAACGTTCGATCCGAAGCCGGCCCTGAATAAATATCAGGGCATGACCTTTGACAAGACCCCGTTCGAGAATCCGATCCATTCGCCGCTGCACAAGAAGCGATTTCGTTCGGTGGCCGCCGAGGAAATCAACATTCGCGACGTCTATCCGACGATCTATCCGATCCAGGTCGGCTGGAAGCAGTATGGCGAGACCGGCGTCGAGATCACCGACTGGTGGCCGCATCTTGCCGGATGCGTCGACGATCTGTGTTTCGTCCGCAACATGTGGACGACCGACAACGACCACGCCGCCGAGAACCAGATTCACACCGGCCGGCACCGCCTGGACGAGCCGCAGCCCAGCATCGGGTCGTGGGCGAACTACGGGCTCGGTTCGTTCAACGACAACCTGCCCAAGTTCGTGGTGCTGGGCGGCCCGACGCGTTCCGACACGCGGCAGTCGATCGACTCGTACTACCTGGGGCCGCAGTACGCGGGCGTGCCGTTCGCGCTCGATCCGGCGAATCCGCTCCCCTTCGGCCGGCGGCCGGCCAAACAGACGGCAGAGGAGCAACAGCGCGAGTTCGAGTTGATCGGCAAGCTAAACGGCCTGGCGGCGGCGGAGTATCCGGAAGATCAGGAACTGCGAGCCCGGATTCGCGCGTACGAACTTGCCTACCGCATGCAGGCGGCCGTTCCGGAGGCGATCGATTTCGCCCAAGAGACTTCCGCCACGCGGCAACTCTACGGTTTGGACAACGAAGCCACGAAGCTCGCCGGCCAACGCTTGCTGGCCGCCCGCCGGTTGGTCGAACGGGGAGTGCGGTTCGTGCAGGTTTTCCCGTCGGCATACGGCGTTTGGGATTCGCATCGCAAGCTGCAGGAGAATCACGCCCGGCTTTGCAACACGATCGATCTGCCGATCGCCGGCTTGATTCGCGACTTGAAGCAGCGCGGACTGCTGGACGAAGTGGTGGTGGTCTTCTGCACGGAATTCGGCCGCACGCCCGGACTGGAACTGCGCGGCGGCGGCAAAGACGGGCGCGATCATCATCCCAACGGCTTCACCATCTGGATGGCGGGCGCCGGCTTGAAACGAGGGTGCGTCCACGGCGCCACCGACGAGCTGGGTTATCACGCGCTGGACGAAGGCCACTACGTCACCGACCTGCACGCCACCGTATTGCACCTGCTCGGCCTCGATAACCGGCGTCTGGAAATCCCTGGCCGCAAACGGCTGGAAATCGACTTCGGCGAGCCGATCAGGGAAATCTTCGCCTGAGTCGGCGGTCTCTCGCAAGCACCGTAGCCAGGCGTCCCCGCTTGCGCGGCTCCCAACCGCTACTGCTTCGCGGGCAATCGAGAGGCTCGCTCTACGATTGCCGGCGCCTCGCCGTCCCGAGGCGCAAGCGGCGCTCAACGCGTGCGAGGCCGCAGAACTATCGGCGCTGTTGCTTCGTCAGGGCCGCCAGCATTTCTTCTACTTTCTGAATGTCGACCGGCTTGGTCAGGTGTGCGTCGAATCCCGCCTCTCGAGAACGTTGCCGGTCGCGTTCTTGCCCATAGCCGCTGACGGCAATCAACGCCACGTGCTTGCAGTCGGGGTCGTTTCGCAGCCGCCGGGCGACCTCGTATCCGTCCGCCTCCGGCAAGCCGAGATCGAGCAAGACTGCATCGGGGCGAAAAGTCAAGGCCTCAGCCAAAACCACGTCGCCGGAATACGCCGTTCGCACGTCGTGCCCGGAGCGGCGCAACAGCAATGCGGCGCTGTCGGCCGTATCCTGATTGTCATCCACCACGAGCACGCGCAGCGAGCGCGCCGGCAGCGCTCGCCGGCCGGTCCCGCTGGTCAGAGGCCGTCGTGGGCGGCGACGTCATGGGCAGTTTGACGGTGAACTCGCTCCCGCGTCCCAGCCCTTCGCTGAACGCCTCGACCGTCCCGCCATGCAGGGTCACGACGCGATGCACCACGGTCAGGCCGACCCCCAAACCTCCTTGCGAGCGGTCCAAGGAGCGAGCGGCCTGAGTGAAAAGATCGAAGATGCCGGGCAGCAAGTCGGAAGCAATCCCTACGCCCGTGTCTCGCACGCGCAGCAATGCCTCCGAACCGTCGCACTCGACCGTCGCCCAGATGCGGCCCCCTTCGTCCGTATACTTGATCGAATTGGCAAGCATGTTGACGACGACCTGCTCCATACGAGTCGAGTCGGCAAAGACCCACACGGGTTCCTCAGGAAGCGACACGGACAGTTCGTGCTTGCGCTGCGATATCAGCGCGTGCTGGCTTTCCACGGACCGTTCGACGACGCTTCGCAGATCGACAGGCTCCCGCTGAAGCCGGATTCTTCCCGTCGTGATGCGCGACACTTCCAGCAGATCGTCGACCAGTCGCGTCAACTTTACCGCCTGGCGTTTGATGATGGCTCGGGCCTGCTCCTGGATCGGGTCGTCGCTCTGCTGCAGGCGCAGCATCTCAACGGCATTCAGGATCGGAGACAGGGGATTGCGCAACTCGTGCGACAGCATTGCCAGAAACTCGTCCTTGCGGCGGCTGAGATCCGACATCACCTCGGCGTGCAGCTTGGCTCGTTCCAGTTGCCGCCGTTCGGTCAGATCGCGAGTGATCTTGGAGAACCCTCGGATGTTTCCGTTTTCGTCTTTCAGCGCCGTGATGATCACGTTGGCCCAGAACTGCGAACCGTCCCTGCGGACTCGCCAGCCCTCGTCTTCGAAGCGGCCTTGTGCCATCGCTCTTCGCAACTCTTCCTGAGGCCAGCCGCTTTCGAGGGCTTCCGCCGGGTAGAAGCTGGAAAAGTGCTTGCCGATGATTTCCTCGGCCCGATAACCCTTGATCCGTTCCGCGCCGGTGTTCCAGGTGGCGACGTTGCCGTCCGGGTCGAGCATGAAAATGGCGTAATCGTGAGTGCCTTCCACCAGCAGCCGGAACCGCTCCTCGCTCTCCTGCAGGGCCCGCTCCGCGTTGCGCCGTTCCGTTACGTCGCGGAACACCAACACGACGCCGGCCACCTCTCCGCGGGCGTTGCGGATCGGCGCAGCGCCGTCGTCAATCGGTCGCTCCGTCCCGTCTCGCGAGATCAGCAGCGTGTGGTTCGCCAGGCCGACGACCACTCCTTCTCGCAAGGCTTTGACGGCCGGGCTTTCAACCGTCCGCCGAGTCTCCTCATTGACAATCCGGAACACGGTTTCCAGAGCGGCGCCTGCGGCCTCGCCCAACGGCCAGCCGGTCACTGCCTCCGCCACGGGATTCATGAACGTAATGGCGCCCTGCGTATCGGTGGTGATCACCGCGTCGCCAATGCTGGACAGCGTGACGCGCAGCCACTCCCCTTCTTCGTGCTCCGCCCCCTGGGGCTCGTCCCGGGACATATTTCCTCCGCCAACTTCCGACATTCTGGATCCAACTCGACAAGCCCGCTCCGGAATCCCCTGGCGCCGGCGGGCAATTAGAAGATATCGAGCGGCAGGAGCAACTGCGGAAAGCCGCCTTGGCGCACCGACAAGCTGATACCATCATCTTAGAAAACGGGCGAGTTCGCAAGTTCAACGAATCGCAACCTGCGCGTTCAATACCCCGCCGCGCAGCCGTCCTTGCGGGGATCGCTGCCGCCGGCAAGCGTGCCGTGCTCGCGGTCGATGCGGATCGCCTGGTAGCCGCCAAAGCCGCCTCGGGCGCGCGTGACCCGATGCCCCTTGGCTCGTAGCGCGGCGATTGCTTCGTCGGAAATGCCCGACTCGACCAGCACGGTTCCGCCGTCCGGATCGCCGGGCAAGCCGGTCGGCGTGGCGCTGCCGGAATGACGCACGCGGGCGGCGTCGCCGGCCGCCTGCACGTTCATGCCGAAGTCGATCATGTTGACGAGCATTTGCACGTGCCCTTGAGGCTGCATGTCGCCTCCCATCACGCCAAACGCCAGCCAAGGCTCGCCGTCCTTGGTGACCATCGCCGGAATGATCGTGTGGAACGGCCGCTTGTGCGGTTCGAGTCGGTTGAGATGATCTGCCTCGAGCGCGAACAACGCTCCGCGATTCTGCAGCACGAAGCCGACGTCGCCCGGCACGACCTGCGAACCGAACCCGGCATAGTTGCTCTGAATGAACGAGCAGCAATTGCGGTCCTTGTCGACCACGACCAGGTAGATCGTGTCGCCGCGCTGCAGCTTCGGATCGCCCGCCGGGATGTCGGTTGCGGCGTGCAATGGATCAATCAATTTGCGGCGCCGCTCGGCGTAGGGCTTCGAGATCAACTCGGCGACCGGCAAACGGTTGAAGGCTGGGTCGCTATAGAACTTGGCCCGATCGGCGAAGGCGAGCTTCTTGGCTTCGACGAACAAGTGAAGATACTCGGGATTGCCGGGCCCTAAGGCCGCCAGATCGTAGCCTTCCAGCAGGTTGAACATTTCCAGAGCGGCAATGCCTTGGCCGTTGGGCGGCAGTTCCCAAACGTCGTAGCCGCGATAGTTCACGCCGACCGGCTCGACCCAGTCGTTTGTATGATCCGCGAAGTCTCGCAGCGAAAAGTAGCCGCCGTTCTTCTCGCTGAAGGCCACGATCTTCTCGGCAATCTCGCCGCGATAGAACGCGTCGCGCCCGCCGACGGCAATCGCCCGATAGCTGGCGGCCAAACGCGGATTGCGGAATACCTCTCCTTCGGCCGGCGCCCGCCCATCGGGCAAGTACGTGGCAGCCGAGTCGGCCCAGCGAGCCAGGCGCCCTTGCGACGCCTTCCAATCGTGGGCAATCACCTCGCTGACTGGAAAGCCGTCCTCGGCCGTTTGAATGGCGGGTGCGAGCAACTCGGCCAGCGGCAGCGTGCCGAATCGTTCCCGCAGATCGTGCCAGCCCGCCACGCAACCGGGCACGGACCAGGAGAGAGGGCCGTCGTTGGGAATCTCCTTTAGCCCCTTCTCGGCGAAGACCGCTCGAGACAGCTCATACGGGCTGCGGCCACTGGCGTTCAGGCCGTACAGTTTTTTGGTCGCGGCGTCCCAATAGATGACGAACAGGTCGCCGCCGATGCCGCAGCTCATCGGCTCGACCAGACCGATCATGGCGTTGGCCGCAATGGCCGCATCGGCGGCGTTTCCGCCTCGCTTCAGCACGTCCAAGCCCGCCTGCACCGCCAGCGGCTGGCTGGTCGCCACGATGCCGTGCGCCGCCACGACGGCGGAGCGACTCTGATGCGGGTTATCTGCCGGCCGGTCGTAGCCAGCGGCCAACACGGTTCTCGATGACACGATTCCCATGCAGATCACCCAAACGAAAAAGGGGGCGAAGGATTTCATTGCGGGGCGCCTCAAAACGGCTTGGGAGGGAAGGACTTGCCGCCGGGGCATTACTCTACTCGGCCCGCACGTCCTCGGCTACGGTTTTTCGCACTTGGGGAATAAACGCTCGACCAGGCGGCTCTCAGGGACAAGTCCGTCGGCGAGGCCGAGTGCAGCATTCGGCGTCTCGCGCCGGCCCAATGGCATAAGCAGCAGTCCGCACGGAGCCCGAACGCCGCAATACGCAACGCGAGAGACGCCGTTTGATGCGCGAAGCCTGGCAACAGAAACGGCCGGATGATCCGGGCGTGCAATTCAGCCTGCAAGCCGTATTTGCGCTGACCACCTGGGCGGCGTGCACCGCGGCCCTGGCGGCTTGGCGCGGAGTTGGCGTTGGGGTGTTGTGTTTCGGGCTAGCTGTTTCCGCGCTCAACGCTTGCGGAACGCTCAGCCGCTGGCAGCTTCCTCAACGTCGCGGCCTGGGGCTTGCCCGCTGCGCCTGGCTGCTACTTGGGCTGAGCTTATGCCTGCCTGCCATGCGAGGGTGTTCCAACCACTCGCTCGTCGGCTGGGAATCCGCCGCCGCCTGCGCTGCCGCCCAGGTCGAGATGCTCGAGCAACCGCAGGATGCCAGTTGGTCGGCCTATGCTTACTGCTCCGTGCTGAACCTAGGCAACCTGTTGCTGGCCCTCTCGCCGTTGGCCGCGTGGCGGACGAAGCAGGGCGAAAGGGCAGGGCAGCACTATGCAGCCGTCTTGGGCGTTTGCGCCGTCGGCGTCTGGTCGCTGGCAATCGGCAATACCGAGTCGCTGTTGGTCGGCTACTATCTGTGGAGCCTGGCAACGCTTACCCTGTTGAGCGCCTTCCGGCTTGGCCCCGCGGCTTTCGCATTGATGGCCATTCTGAGTTTGCTGCCGCTGTGCTTTGAGCTGCATCTGTGAAGCCGCTCTTCTGCAGGCGGACCGCCGCGTGTTTCAGCAGGGCGTTCCGCCAGGTCAGCGACCTTGGCGGCCGAAACCCCGTCGAGGGAGTTTTACGAATCTTTTACACGCCTTCGACCCGCCAGTGACACTTAAAACCAGCCGCGTCTTTACAATCTCATGGGTGTTCCGCGGCAGCCTTCGACGTGAAGGCGCCGGCGGGTCGCTCCCAAGACGGGGAGCGAACAGAAAAGCTGAAACTCTAACTGCAGGATGAATCGCGTGGCTTCCGATCTAGCGAACCTTGATTCCACCTCAGCCGAGGCAAATTCCTTGGCTGCTACCGTTTTAGACGAACCGTGCACTTTGTCCCCTGAGGGCGATCAAGATTTGTCCCCTGAGGGTGATCAAGATCTGTGCAGCAAACAGCCTGGCAGTGCCGATTCCCGCGGCGCCGATTCCCGCGGCGCCGATTCCCGCAGTGTCAGCCCTGGCAACGCCACGGCTCACAGCGAGCAGACCTGGGAAGACGCGCAGAAAGATCCTTGGGCGAACGGGCTCGACTGGCCGGTCGTCATCTGGATCGCCGTCGCACACCTGGGATTGATCGCCGCGCCGTTCTTTTTCACCTGGAAAGCGGTGGCGGTGATGGCCGTACTGCACTGGCTGACCGGCGGCATTGGGGTCTGCATGGGCTACCACCGACATCTGACTCACGGCAGTTTTCCGACCTATCGGGCCGGTTCGTTTCCTGCTGGCCCTGCTCGGCGGGCTGTCCGGGGAAGGCTCGGCGATCAACTGGGTAGCGAACCATCGCAAGCACCACGCATTCAGCGACCAGGAGGGCGACCCGCACTCGCCGCGCGACGGCGCCATCTGGAGCCACATGCTGTGGTTCATGCCGAATTTCGGCGGCAAATACGCCGTCGAGCTGCATCGGCGATACGCTCCCGACCTGGCCAAAGACCGAGCCATGCAGTGGCTGGACAAGATGTTCCTGCCCAGTCACTTGCTGATGACCGCCGCATTGTTCAGCGTCGGCTATCTGGGCTGGGACGCGTACACCGGAGCGTCGTTCGTGGCTTGGGGCATGTTCGTGCGTCTGGTCTTCGTGCTGCACGTCACCTGGTTTGTCAACTCGGCCAGCCACATATGGGGATACCGCAATTACGAGACGACCGACGACAGCCGCAACATCTGGTGGGTCGGCGCTGCTGGCCTACGGCGAAGGCTGGCACAACAACCACCACGCGTATCCACGCATGGCCCGCCATGGGCATAAGCTGGTGGGAATTCGACATCACTTACCTCACCATCCTGCTGATGGAGAAGGTTGGCCTGGCCTGGGATGTGGTTCACGACGTCCCGGCGCGACGCCGCGCGTCAGCCAAGACGTCGCCCTAAGCCGCCGTCTCTGCATGCCTTCCGTCCAAAGACCCCGGCACGGCGTCTCAACCATGCCGGGGTTTTCGCTTTCCCTCCTGACAGATCTTCGCCAGCTTAACGTGCGCATAAGCCAAAGCAGTGGAAAAAGGATCCGTTTGGTAGTTGCAAATAACTGAAGGAATGCTACATTCTGTTTCTTAAGTCGTTGTAAACCATATATGTAGGTAGACTCTCAGCAAGCTAGTCAAGAGGTCGCTGCATCGCCCGTCTCGGGGTTGCCGACCGACGTGAGGGAATTGCGGTCGCAGATGACTATTACCAAAGCGCGAAAACAGGAACTTATCGGGGACTTCCGTCGCGGTGACAATGACACCGGGTCGCCGGAAATCCAAATCGCGATCCTGACTACCAGGATCGGGGAGCTGACCGAGCACCTGCGGACGCACAAGAAGGATTTCGCCAGTCGGCGTGGTCTGTTGATGATGGTCAGCCGGCGTCGCCGCCTGCTCGATTACCTGAAAAAGGTCAATCCGCAGCGGTATCTCGACATCATCCGGCGACTTGAAATCCGCAAGTAGTCTCTCTCGGCGCCGGTACGCCCGAGCCGCTGCTCCTGAACCCAGATCGGCGTGGAGCGGGCAGGGAAGATCAGCGCCTGGATCAGCGCAATCTCAGTCGGTGCAACCTGACGCTACGGCGAACAACGTGGCAGCGCCTATGCCGTTGCCGCGACAGTGCCGACATGGCGCTCTTCCTTCGCTCTTGAAGACTAGCTTGGCTGGGACGCGAAAAAAGGTAGGAACCAGCCTTGAAAGTACGTGTCGAGAAGCAGATCGGAGCCAGCACTCTTTCCATCGAAACAGGATTCTTCGCCAAACAAGCCGCTGGCAGTTGTTTGGTCCAATATGGCGAAACCGTGGTGCTCAACGCGGTCGCCTCCGGCGCCCCGCGTGCCGGCATCGACTTCTTTCCGCTCACCTGTGATTATCGCGAGCGAACGGCGGCGGCCGGCAAGTTTCCCGGCGGTTTTCTCAAGCGAGAAGGCCGCCCGACGATGAAGGAAACGCTGACCGCGCGGTTGATGGACCGCCCGATCCGCCCGTTGTTTCCCGACTGGTTCCGCGACGAAGTGCAGATCCAGGCCTTCGTGATGGCCAGCGACCGGCAGAACGACGCCGATGTGCTCGCCATGAACGGGGCCTCGGCCGCCCTGGGCCTTTCGCCTTTGCCGTTTCTCGGTCCGATCGCTTCGGTGCGTCTGGGCCAGATCGACGGCGAATTCGTTCCGTTCCCCACCCAGGACGACCTGGAAGAGAGCGACCTGGACCTGATCGTCTCCGGCAGCAAAGACGCAGTGCTGATGATCGAGGGTTTCGCTCGCGAAATCCCCGAAGATCGCATGCTCGAGGCGATTGAAGAAGCCCACCGCGTGATTAAAGAACTGTGCGACTTGCAGCTCGAACTGTTCGAGAAGGTGGGCGTGCAGAAAAAGGAGTACGAGATTCCGCCGGCGGACGGAACATACGACGCCCTCTCCTCCAAATACTACGCGGAGCTGAAAGCCGCCAAGCAGACGGCGGGCAAGCAGGCGCGGGCCGAAGCGGTAGCCGCGTTGAAGGAGCGGGTCGTGAGCGAAATGATCCCCGACCCGGCGGCTGAAGGCGCCCTCGACGCCAACGTGCTTGGCAAGGCGTGGCATGACTTGGTGCAGAAGGTCGTCCGCGACCTGATTCTCAGCGGCACGCGTCCCGACGGGCGGGACGGGAAAACGCTGCGGCCGATCGAGTGCGAGGTAGACGTACTGCCCCGCGTCCATGGCTCGGCGGTGTTTCAGCGCGGCGAGACGCAAGCCTTGGTCACCATCACGCTGGGCACCAACCGCGACGAGCAACGGGTCGACGGCCTGATTGACGAATATTCGAAAAAGTTCATGCTCGACTACTACTTCCCGTCGTTCTCCGTCGGCGAAGTCAGGCCAATTCGCGGCCCGGGACGCCGAGAAATCGGCCATGGCGCCCTGGCCGAACGCAGCGTCAAGCCGGTGCTGCCGGATCCCGAAGACTTTCCCTACACGATCCGCGTGATCTCCGACATTCTGGAATCAAACGGCTCCAGTTCAATGGCCAGCGTCTGCGGAGCCACGCTCGGGCTGATGGCGGCCGGCGTGCCGATCAGCAACCCGGTGGCCGGCATCTCGGTCGGTCTGGTGAAAGAAGCCGACGACCAATGGACCTTGCTCACTGACATCCTCGGAGACGAGGACCACTACGGCGATATGGATTTCAAGATCGCCGGAACTCAAAACGGCATCACGGGCATCCAACTCGATCTGAAGATCAACGGCATCAGTCCGGAAATCATTTCCGCCACGCTCACCCAGTCGCGCGAGGCGCGAATTCAAATCCTCCGCTCCATGCTGACGGCCATCCCCTGTCCGCGCGGCGAAATTTCGGCCTGGGCGCCGCGGCTGCTGCGAACCAAGATCAACCCGGAGAAGATCGGCCTGCTGATCGGCCCGGGCGGCAAGACGATTCGCGGCATCCAGGAGTCGACCGGGGCGGTGATCGAGGTCGAGGACGACGGCACCGTAACGGTGGCCAGCCACGACGCGGCTTCGGCGCAGGCGGCCATGCGCAAGGTGGAAGCACTGACCGAAAGCGTGAAAGTCGGCAAGATCTACGAAGGCCGCGTCACCAGCATCAAGGATTTCGGCGCGTTCATCGAAATCCTGCCCGGCAAGGACGGCCTGTGCCACATCAGCGAACTGTCGGACGGCTACGTCAACAGCGTCGCAGACGTTTGCAAGGTCGGCGACGAAATGCTGGTCAAGGTGATCGCCATCGACGACCAGGACCGGGTCAAGCTGAGCCGCAAGGTCGCCATGCGGGAAATGGCGGAAACGGAGTCCGCTGACAGTAGTCCAGAGGCCGCTGAGAGCAGCTCGGAAGGTTAATCCCTTCCGTCAGAAAGACTGGTCTGCTCAGCCGGCGCCATGCAATAATGGTCCGGCGCAGGGTCCAGACGCACATTAAACCGAGAATTGCCCGAGGGGCGGAAAGTCGCCGTCCCCCGGGCATTTTCGTTGGCGTCAGGAACGACTCCGGGTTTTCCGTTACGCCGGCCAAGCGGCGAGTTCTCTCGCCGGGCTGGCAGAAATTTCGCCCCGCGGAGAGCACGCCGGGGCTCAGATTCGCGAGGATTCAATGCAATGAACGACGACCAACCATCCGCCGACGAAGTCAACCAGCGACTCGTAGACCAATACACGGAAATTGCCCGCCTGGCCGGCGGATTGGCGCACGAGATCAAGAACCCGCTCTCGACGATTCGCCTCAACATGGAATTGCTGGCCGAAGACCTGCAGCAGGACGACTCGCCGCGGCAGCGCCGCGCTCTGGCCAAGGTCGAAGTCGTGCAGCGCGAGTGCCAGCGCCTTCAGGATTTGCTGGACGAATTTTTGAACTTCGCCAAAGTCCGCCAATTGCGGCTCGAACCCGCCGATTTGAATGAAGAATTGCGGCAGCTACTCGAATTCTTTCGGCCCAAGGCTGATGAGTCGGGCATCGAGTTGCTGCCTTACCTGAGATCCGACTTGCCCAGCGTGAAGCTGGACCGCGAAGCGTTCCGGGGCGTGCTTTTGAACTTGCTGCTCAATGCCCAACAGGCGATGCCGGAAGGGGGCCAGTTGGTGATCGCCACCGACAGCACCGCGCGGAGCGTCGTGCTGCATTTGATCGATCAAGGCTGCGGCATGGACGAGAAAACGCGAGCGCATATTTTCGACGCCTTTTTTTCAACCAAGCCGGGGGGTTCCGGCCTGGGCCTGCCGACCGCCAGAAAGATCGTCGAAGCGCACGGCGGACGCATCGCCGTGCAAAGCAAACCGGGGCGGGGCACGCACTTCGTCGTCGAGCTGCCCATTCCGCAACGGCTGCCTGAGTACGAGTTGGAGATTTTGCCCGACTCAGATCTTCCGCACCACCCCCACCACGACGCCTAACACGCTCGCATTGGTCACGTAGATCGGCTCCATCGAGGAATTGGCCGGCTCCAGGCGAATGCGTTTGCCCTCCGGATACCAGCGTTTGAGCGTCGCCTCGTTCTCGTCGGTCAAGGCCACGACGGTTTGGCCGCGCTGGGCCGTATTCTGCTTGCGGATCACCACGTAGTCGCCGTCGGCAATCTGGTCTTCGATCATCGAGTCGCCTTTGACCTTCAATACGAACAGATCGTCCGCCTGGAACATTTCGCCAAAATCGATGCGCTCGTCCTGTTCGACGGCCTCGTGCAACACGCCTGCGGCAATCTGCCCGGCCAACGGCAAGCCTCCGCTGCCATCCGGGTTTTCCGTGGCCAGCATGATGGCTCGAGACATGTTCGGCTCGCGCGTGATCAGGCCCTTCTTTTCCAGGCGCTTTCAAATGGCACATCACGCCGTTGGGCGAACTGATCTCAAAGTGCGACCCGATCTCGCGCACAGTCGGCCCATACCCGCGATGACGAATCTTCTCGCGGATGAATTCGTAGACCGCCTTTTGCTTTTCTGTGAGTCGTTCCAAGTTGGCCATGGCCGGTCTTCCTTACTAAGGGGTCGCGCAGGAAATCTGCCTACCCACCAAGTATAATATACGCGTGTACAGAGTCAATAGCGTTTGTACACTATTCGTATCTTGGCTCAGGGGACGTATTTAGAGCGTCCGGCCGAGCGCGCAAAAACTCCCCTCTTGGCGAGTCGCAAGCCCGCCGCGGACGGGTGGCCAAGACCGCGGATGCTCCAGAGGAACCGCTTCAGAGAAACGAGTTCAAACGTCGAGTTTGACTCGCCGGCCTTGGCTGTGGCTGTTGCGAGCTTCGAGCACGATGGTCAAGGCGCGGTAAGAATCATCCAGCCCGGCGGGATTGTGAACCAAGCTCGTAACAGCGCGATGAAACTGACTCAGCAACTGTTCGCCTACCGGCCGTTCGCTCTCCAGCGACTCTTGATGGCGCCCCGCTTCATCAAACCAGACGAGGGTAGCCGGCAGATCGACGAAAGCGATTCCACGCTCACATGCGACTTGCAGCGCCGCGGGCGGGCGAAACGCGACGGCCTCCTGCCAACTGGCGGGCATATAATGCCCGCAACTGATCTGAGCGGTCGAGCCGCTCCCCGGCGGCCCCGATTCGGAGAAATCGAGGTTCATCCAGTGGTAGTCATCGTCCAAGCCGTCGGCGCCGCAATGCTTCAAGCCCATGACCGAGGTCGGCCGGCGGCCAACGACATAGCAACACCAATCGATTAACTCCAGCAATTCGCTGGTCGTCGACGTGTGATTCGGCCGCGGCGCATTGCCGGGCGTTTCCTCGGCCGGGCGCCGCATGTGACAGAACAGCAATCTCGGCTCGCCCAGCCGAGTCGCAATCAGTTCCTTGAGACGCAACGTGGCCGGCGATTGCCGCCGCGGAAACTCGCTCATGAAAGCGATGCCCGCATCTTCAACGCGTTGCCGGACGCGACGCGCTTCTTCCAAGTCGATTTCCAGACTCGTGGCGCAGTAGACGGCCTTGCCGGCGTCGCAAGCGGCCAGAATCGGCAAGTAACCGTACCACTGAGGCGCCAACATCAGCACAGCGTCGACGTCAGGCCGCCAGGCCAGCGCCGAAAGCCCTCGACGGGTTGAGCGCCGAAATCGCGCGCGGCGTGTTCCGCCCTCATGGCGATCTGGTCGCAGACGGCGGTCACCTCAAAGCGGTCTCCCAGGCGCGCAGCGCCGGTCGATGGCGTTGCTCCCAATTCTGACCAAGGCCGACAAGGCCGACGCGAAGCTTCATGGACTAATGATCGAGCCGAGGCCCTGAGCGGCGTTGAGGTGATTAGTTACGCGGCAAAACGGACGAAAACAGCCTTCCGGATTGGCAGGCGTGCGGCTGCGCTTGGCGAAGCGAGTGACAGGCGGCTCGACCGACGGCCGGCCAACGCCGGCGGAAAAGTTGGCCCCTGCGGTCTCCGCGACGGCGGCAGGATTATAGCGTTACGACGCGGTGCGTCTCAAGTTCTTCCGGTGGAAGTCCAAAGAAATTTTGCACTTGCGACCGAAGCGGAAAAGTTTGACCAATTTGTGATTGCATCTCCATTTTGCCCGGTTAGACTGACACTCTCTACGAAGGCTGCCCGTGGCCGCCACGTATGGAACGCGTTAAGGAGGAATCGCGCACCGCCGCTCAAATCAGTTTCGAAGCGACCTTGCACGTTGGGGCGTTTCCAACCTCCTTTTTCCCGCCCTCGATCATTCGCCTGCCGCCCCGAAAGGCGCGCACGGTACGGAGATCGTTTGCCCCCCTGGCCGGTCAGATACGCTACCTGTTCGACCAGGATCCTGCTGATAAGGAGAATCTGTCAGCCATGATGAGCTTAACTCTCTCGGCAATGTTGCACGTTTCGCTGCTTTCCACGGGTATGAATACCTATGCCGAGGCTCATAAGGCCCACAGCGAAACGGGCCAGCCGATGGTCATTCTGGTGGGCGCCGAGTGGTGCCCGGCCTGCGTGCAGATGAAGAATTCCGTAATTCCTCAGGTGGCTCGTCGCGGTTTGCTGAAGAAAGTCGCCTTCGCCACCGTGAACACCGATCAGCAGGGCTCGTTGGCTCGGAAGCTGATGAACGGCGGTTCCATTCCGCAGTTGATCATGTATCGTAAAACGCGGACTGGCTGGAGCCGACGCCTGCTGGTCGGAAAGCAAAGCCCCGAGCAAATCGAAGCTTTCATCAACCAGGGACTTGACGCCCACAAAGCCGAATCGCAAGTCGCAGAACCGGCGGTCGACTCGACGGTCAAGCAGGCCAGCCAGCGAGAAGCGACCGCGGCGAGCGTCAACTAGGGAGACGCTGCTGGCCGCCCGCCGCGGGTTTGCAACCAGGCGGGGCGGAACTGCAAGCCGGTATGGATGCCATGCCGTTGAATGTGTCGGTCATCATTCCGGCCTTGAACGAAGGCGCGATCATCGCTGAGACGGTTGATCGCGCCTGGCGACTGCGGCCATGCGAAGTGATCGTCGTTGACGGGGGCAGTTCCGACGGCACGGCGGAATTCGCCCGCTGCGCCGGCTCCCAGGTCTGCTCCAGTCCGCCGGGCAGGGCGCGGCAGCAGAACGCCGAGCGCGCAGCAAGCTACGGGCGATTTTCTGCTCTTCCTGCATGCCGACGCGTGGCTGGCCGAGGATGGCCTTTGCCAAATCGAGCAGGCCGTGGCCGAAAGCCAGGCAGACTGCGGAGCGTTCCGACAGCAAATTGAGGCCGAAGGCCTGCTCTACCGCTGGCTGGAACGCGGCAACGCCTGGCGTGTTCGGCGCCGGGGTCTGCCCTACGGAGATCAGGGCATTTTCGTGCGGCGCCCCTTGTTCGAGGAACTGGGCGGCTTTCCCGACGTGCGTCTCATGGAAGACGTGCTGCTGATGAAGGCTCTGCGACGCCGCGCCTGGCCGGCGTTGCTGCCTGGCCCGTTGCATGTCAACGCTCGCCGCTGGCGGCGCCAGGGCGTGATCCGGCAAACAATCCGCAACTGGCTGCTGCTCTCCGCTGCCCGCGCCGGCGTCCATCCCAACCGCCTGGCCCGATTTTACGCCCTCCACTGCCCGCCCGAAAAGCAGCGGCCGCCGGACGAAGCCGGAAGCTGAATCGCCTGCGCCCCCGAGCCAGAGCACGCGGCGCCGGATGACCATAAACGGTCGCCGCGACGGCTCAGGTCGCTCGCCCGGGGGAATACTCGGCCAGCTCGTAGCGGCGAATCTTACGATCGAGCGTCGACCGCTCGATGCCAAGCAACTGCGCCGTCTGACTTTTATTCCAACTCGTGGCCTTGAGCGTGGCCAGGATGTGCAGCCGCTCCATTTCGGCCAGAGAGATCGGCTTAAACTCAGCGGCCTGCGGGGGCGACTCTCCCGTGTCGCCGGTCGTTGGCAACTTGGAGAGCATCAGATCTTCCTGATCGATGTAATCGCCCGCCGCCAGAACGATCGCGCGCTCGACGACGTTCTTCAACTCGCGGACGTTGCCCGGCCAGCGGTAGCGAACCATTTGCTCCATCGCCCGCGGCGTGAACCCTCGCAGCCTGCGGCCGGTTTCCAGGTTGTATTTGTGAAAGAAGTACTGCGCCAGTTCGGGAATATCCTCAGGCCGCTTGCGCAGGGCGGGAACGAAGATCTCCAGCACGTGCAGGCGGAAATAAAGGTCCCGACGGAAGCGGCCTTCGGCGACGTCCTTCTCCAGATCCCGATTCGTGGCGGCGATTACGCGCACGTCGACCTTCACCGGTTCGCTGCCGCCGACGCGCTCGAACGGATGGCCTTCCAGCACCCGCAGGAACTTGGCCTGGATCGTGGGGCTCATTTCGCCGATCTCATCGAGCATCAACGTGCCCTGATGGGAAGCCTCGAACTTGCCGATTTTCCGATTCACGGCGCCGGTGAAGGCCCCGCGTTCGTGGCCGAACAACTCGCTTTCCAGCAGACTTTCGGACAACGCGGCGCAGTTCAGGCAGACGAAGGCGCCTTTGCGGCGAGGGCTGGAATAATGCACCGCCCGGGCGACCAATTCCTTGCCCACTCCGCTTTCGCCGCGGACCAGCACCGTGGCGCTGGTCGGCGCGGCGCGAGCAATTTCTTCGGTTACGCGTTCCATCGCGCGGCTTTTGCCGATTATCTCGCTCTGGACTCCCAGCCGTTCCCGCAACTGCATGTTCTCGTCGCGGATTTGATTCAGGTTTTCGGCCAGTTCCTGGCGGCGCGTCAAATTCTGCAGCGCCACGGCCAGGGTGTCGGCCCCAGCCAACGTGAATTCCAGGTCGTCCGGATCGGGGACGTGCTCCCCGGCCGTCGAATACAGATGCACCAGGCCCAAGACCTTCTTGCCTCGTCGCACGGGCGCGCAGATCACGCTGGTGGCGTGAATTTCTCCCTTGCTGTCACGGCTGCCCAGGTTGCTGTCGCCCATCACGTTGCGGGCCATGACCGCTTCGCCTTCGCGCAGCACGGTGGCAGCCAGGAACGGGGAGACGCGGTGGTACGGCAACTCCGTCTCAGTCTGCGAGGCGACCAGTTCCAGATCGTTGGCGTTGGCGTCGCCGACGAGGCCGTGGCGTCGCAAAAGCACGCCGCCAGCATCCATGTCCGATCCCTCGACCAGACCGGCCAAGGTGAGTTTGGCCATCGAGACCGCGTCCGGCGACTTGGCCAGTTCAAACGCCAGGCGGCAGAGCTTGGCCGCCGAGCGCCCCATCTTCGATGCCCCGCCTTGTTCTTCCTCGCTACGGTCCAAAAACCGCGTCCGGCCACGGCGGTGCGTGATCGTGGACGGCTCCGCCAGGTCGAGCACGCTGGAATCGTGGGAATCCGCCAGCGACGCCGAACGGTACTCGGTGGGCAACTCCGCCGACGGCGCCGCGGCGCTCGAGTCCGGAAAGGCCTTGGACAGGTCGTGAACAAAGGCCAATTGCGAACTGCCGATGCGAATCACGTCGCCGGGAGAAAGAACTTTGTCTCCCTGAGTCAGTTCGCCGCCTACGGCGGTGCCGTTGCGGCTGTCCAAGTCGCGCAGAACCCATTGCCCTTCGCTCATGAACATTTCGGCATGACATCGGCTGCACCGCTCGTCTTTGATCACGATCTGATTGGTCGGCGCGCGGCCGATCGTCACCGCCTGACCTGGGATCAGTCGGAACACGTCCGTCCACTTGGAGCCTTCGCGAATGACGAGATATGCTAACATCCAGGATCTACCTTAGTCCCGCGAAGGGCGAACCCGCAAGTGGCTTCCGGCGATTCAGCCCGCCGCAACGCAAACCGGACGAGTGGCGGCAAAACGGCAAAATCCGCACTCTCCGCTCCGGTTTTCTTGCATACGGCAAGGGCATTGATTAGTCTAAAGTTGACGTCGAGCCGGTCTTGCTGCGCATTCGATCCCGGGGTGTTTGTCGCCAAGGGCGCTGGGAGCTCAAGTAAGCGACTTCCATTCGCGCCCTGCAGCAAGGCTGAAACGACCGACTCATCTATTAGTTATCTTAACCGGCGGCAGAGAACTCAGGCTAGCGAGACTTCTCGTGAAATCCAGGATGCTCCCAGCGAGCAATCGTCCGGGCCGATTGCTTGTGTCGATGGCGTGTCTGTCATGGTGCGTTTCGGGACTGTTCTACAGTGAAGCACGCGCGCGCAATTCTATCAACAGTCGGTCGGCGGCATTTCCATCGACGCCCAAGGGGCGTTGAAAAACGCCGAACCCGACGCGCTCGAGGAACTGGCCCAGATTCGCCAACAGGCGATAGCGCCCGTCCCCGGCGATTTGAAGCAGCCGACCGAAATGCGGAAAGTCTCGCTCCGCCGCTTGCAGGCTGCTATTGGCGATGCGCTGAGTGCGGGCCGGCCGCTTCCTGACGACGTTCGCTTTCTGGCCGGGCTGCAACGGATTCGTTACGTGTTCGTGTATCCGGAAAGCAACGACATCGTGTTAGCCGGTTACGGCGAGGGCTGGAAGGTGGACAAGCAGGGATTCGTCGTAGGAGCAACTACTGGTCGGCCCGTATTGCTGCTCGACGATTTGCTGGTCGCCCTGCGAAGCGCGCGGCAAGCCGGCCGCGGCGGCATTTCGTGCTCGATCGATCCGACGGCGGAAGGTCTGCGCCGGCTGCAAGCCTTGGCGCTGGCGCCGCCGGCCAACGACGCCGGACCGCGAGCCTTGCTGAGTTCCTTCGAACAGACGCTCGGACCGCAGACGGTTCGCGTCGACGGCGTTTCGGCCGATAGTCATTTCGCCCGCGTGCTCGTGGCCGCCGATTACCGCATGAAGCGGCTGGCGATGCACTTCGAGCGCGGCGCCCGTGCCCGGTCTGCCGAGCTATCTGACCATGCTCAAGGGGAAGTCCTCTGGCAAGCAGTTGCAGAACATGCTGCCGCGCTGGTGGCTGGCTACGGACTACAAGCCGCTGTTGACCGACGGCCAGGGCCTGGCCTGGCAACTCCGCGGACAAGGCGTGAAGGCCATGGCAGAAGACGATTTTCTGGCGGCGGACGGCACGCGGAAACGCTCGGGCAAGTCGCACCCGGCAGCGCAGCGGTGGGCGGACAACATGACGGCCCGCTACGAAGAGTTGTCAAGCAGGAGCCCGATCTTCGGCCAGTTGCGCAATTGCATGGACCTGGCCGTGATGGCTGCGCTGTTGCTCAAAGAAGATCTACCGGGCACTTCGGGCTGCGGTCTGGGGCTGCTGCTCGACGAGATCGATCTGCAGGCGGAAAGGTTTCCGGCGCCCAGCCGGGTTTCCAGCCAGGCCAGTCTGCTGGAAACCCGCAAGAATTACCTGATCAGCGTTTCGGGCGGAGTGTCCATCGATAGCTGGGAAGTCGCGGCAAAACGGGAAACCAGCGACGAGTTGGCTCCGATTCGCAGCCAGGCGGCGCCTGGAGCGGCCGAACACTGGTGGTGGAACTGAACGGAATACAGCGATTGCACCCGCCGAGCCGCGGCTTGCGCGGCGCGGCCGCGAGTTGCGAATTAAGAATAAATAAGCGGCAAGCTCGACTTTGACCAACGGGATTGGGAAGCATCTTTTCACAACGGAAGTAGAAGTGAAGTATCGTGCCCGGCGCAGCGCACGGGCGGTGAATTCGCCAGGAGAGTCTTCATGACAACGCATTGCTCGAGTCAGTTTTTTGGCTGGTCGCGCCGGGCAATGTGCCTGACGGCTCTGGCCGCGACGATCGCGATTCCGTCCGCCGTTTGGGCTTTCGGCGGCATCCGACAATCCGTGGGCGGGATCCACATCGACACGGGCGGGGCGGTCTCCAACGCCGAGCGCAATCAGCTCGGCCGGCTCCGCGAGATGCGGATCAAAGGGTTTCTGCCCGTGCCGGGCGAGTTGAATCAACCGGCCAGGCTGCGCAAGATTTCGCTCCGTTCGCTCAACGAAGCAATCGGCGAATGCCTGCGAACGGAAAAGCCTCTGCCCGATGAGATCAAGTACTTGGCGGGTTTGCAGCGAGTGGAATACGTTTTCGTCTATCCCGAAGAGAACGACATCGTCCTGGCGGGTTACGGCGAAGGTTGGCAAGTCGACGTGCGCGGCAACATGGTGGGCGTGACGACGGGCCGCCCCGTGCTGCTGCTGGACGACCTGCTGGTGGCCTTGCGCACGGCGGAGCACGCCGCGCGAGGCGGCATCACCTGCTCGATCGATCCGACGAAGGAAGGTCTGGCCAGGCTGCAGGCCGGAGCCGTCAACCTGGCGGCGTTGGGCTCCAACCCGAAGCAGGTGGCCGAGGAGATTGAACGCCAACTGGGCCCCCAGACGGTGACGATCAGCGGCGTCCCCGGCGACAGTCACTTCGCCCGCGTGCTGCTGGCGGCCGATTTCCGCATGAAGCGGCTGGGGATGGGCTTTGAGTCTTCGCCCGTCCGAGGTTTGCCGAGTTATCTGCAGTTGCTCAAGCGGAATAGCAAGGCGACCGCGCAGAACATATTGCCGCGCTGGTGGCTTACGACCGACTACGACCCGCTGCTGACCGACGGGGAAGGCCTGGCCTGGCAGTTGCGCGGCCGCGGCGTGAAAGCGATGACCGAAGACGATTTCGTGTCCGCCCAAGGCGACCGACAACGCACGGGCAAGGCCAGCCCGCAGGCCCAGACGTGGGCCGACGCCATGACCGAGCGTTACGATGCGCTCTCGGTGAAAGAACCGATCTTCGGCGAACTGCGCAACTGCATGGATCTGGCCGTCGTGGCGGCGTTGATCGTCAAACAGCGGCTGGCGGCCCGCGCCGGGTTGAGCCTGGGCGCCTTGCTGGATTTCAATCAGCTTCCAACCGACGAATACATGACGCCCAAGCAGATTGCCACGCAAGCCAACTTCGTCGAAACGCGGACCAACTACATCATCAGCGCCTCGGGCGGAGTCGCCATCGATTCGTGGGCCGCCGCCGCCAAAAGCGAGAGCAGCGCAGCGCTGCGCCGCTCCGCGGCCAGGTCGCCGAAGCTCGCAAGAAAAACTGGTGGTGGAATTGAGTTCGTGACGGCAAGCATGAACTTACGTCGACGACCGAAGCCGGTCCGGTCAAGCCGTTTGGCGCGAATCCGCCGGCTGAGGGTAAAGAGACTACAAGCTAGACTAGGATCGAGACGCGCAACGCGCGTCGGACAGTGAACGCAGCGGGATCGCTCTCGTCGCTTGCGGACTGCGGGCAAGCGTCACGACGACAGCATTGGCAATGATCAGGTTGGATGTTTCGCGGGAGATTTTTTCCATGGCAAACCTTCGCTCAAGACAAACCCGCCGTTGTTCCTGGCGCCCATTGTGTCTGATGGTTCTGGCGGTGATGGTCGGCGTTCCCTCGATGGTGTGGGCTTTCGGCGGCTATCGTGCGTCAGTGGGCGGTATTTTCATTGATCCGCGAGGAGCGGTATTAAACGCCAAGCGGGATCAGCTTGGCCGGCTGCGCGAGACGCGTCTGCAGGAGCTGGCGCCGGTCCCGGGCGACATGGATCAGCCGGCCCGGTTGCGAAAAGTCTCGCTCCGCATGCTCGATGAGGCAATCACCGAGTGCGTCCGCGACGAGAAGCCGCTGCCCGATGAGATCAAGTGCCTGGCCGGTCTGCAACGCATCGAATACGTGTTCGTCTACCCGGAAGAAAATGACATCGTGCTGGCCGGCTACGGCGAAGGCTGGCAGGTGGACGCGCGGGAATCTCGTCGGCGTTACCACCGGCCGCCCCGTATTGCAGCTCGATGACCTGCTCGTCGCCCTGCGGACCGCGGAACAAGCCGCGCGAGGCGGCATCACCTGCTCGATCGATCCGACCAAGCAAGGTCTGGCTCGTCTGCAGGCCGCTGCGCTCAACCTTGCGGCGCTTGGCTCCGATCCGAAACGGGTGGCGGAGCAGATCGAACGCGAGTTGGGCCCTCAAACGGTCACCATCACGGGCGTGCCCGACTATACCCACTTCGCCCGCGTGCTCTTGGCGGCCGATTATCGCATGAAGCGGCTGGGCATGGGCTTTGATCCCTCGCCGGTCAAAGGCTTGTCGAGCTACTTGCAAATGCTCAAGCGCACCGCCGACGCCGGCCAGCAGAACATGCTGCCGCGGTGGTGGTTGACGACCGACTACGATCCGTTGTTGACCGATGGCGAAGGGCTGGCCTGGCAACTGCGAGGCCGTGGCGTGAAAGCCATGACCGAAGACGATTTTGTCACGGCGCAAGGCGACCGTCAGCGCACCGGCAAGGCCAACCCGCAAGCCCAGAAGTGGGCCGACGCCATGACGGACCGGTACGAGGATCTCTCCGTCAAGGAGCCGATCTTCGGCGAGCTGCGCAACTGCATGGATCTGGCCGTCGTGGCGGCGCTGATCACCAAGGAACGGCTGGCGGCCAAGGCGGGCCTGAACTTGGGCGTGCTGCTGCAAGCCGTTCTGCTCCCGGTCGATGAATACATGGCGCCCAAGGTCATTCCCACCCAGGCCAATTTCGTTGAGACGCGCAGCAACTACATTATCAGCGCCTCGGGCGGCGTCGCCATCGACTCGTGGGGAGCTGCGGCCAAATCCGAGACGAGCGACAAGTTCGCGCCCGTTCGCCAGCAAGTCGCGGAAGCTCGCAAGAAGAGCTGGTGGTGGAATTGAAAGCCATCAGGAGCGAGCGGCTTTGATGGATTTTGCCGTGTCGCGGTGCGCCGGGGCAAAGTCCGCGAGGCGCCGCGCAAAGCCCGTGTTTTTCGAAGATTTCATTAACTTCTTTAATCTCGGCGTGGTTTGAGTTAAGATTGGCTGAGGCGGCAAAAGGCGCCCGAAGCATTCTGCTGGGGAAGTCGCTCTCGTTGGTTGGTGCGCCCTGGGACGCGTCCCAGGGCCCTTGCGATTCCTATTACAGCAGGAGAGTTTCCATGGCTCCGCTTCGCCCGGGACGAAGTCGCCGTTGGTCGTTACAGTCCGCTGGCCTGAGGGTTCGAATCTTTGGCCTGACGGTACTGAGTCTTTCGATCGTCATTCCTTCCGTCGCCTTGGCGTTCCGCGGCTTTCGCGCGTCAGTGGGCGGAATTCATATCGATGCAACCGGCGCGGTTTCGAACGCGCGGCAAGATCAACTCGGCCGGCTGCGCGCGGAGCGGCTCAAGCACTTCGCCCCGGTCCCGGGGAAACTCAACCAACCGGCTGATCTGCGAAAAATCTCGCTCCGCAAACTCGACGAGGCGATCCGCGAATGCGTGCGTAAAGACGAGCCGCTGCCGGATGACGTCAAGTATCTCGCCGGGTTGCAGCGAGTCGAATACATCTTCGTCTTTCCCGAGCAGAATGACATTGTCCTGGCCGGTTACGGCGAAGGCTGGCAGGTCGACCGGCGCGGCAACATCGTCGGCATAAACACGGGCCGGGCGGTGATGCTGCTTGACGATTTGCTGGTCGCCTTGCGGACGGCCGAGCGCGCGGCGCGAGGCGGAATCACCTGCTCGATCGATCCGACCAAAGAAGGCCTGGCGCGGCTGCAGTCCGCAACCGGCAGTCTGGCGCTGTTGGGCTCCAATCCCAAACTCGTCGCCAAGCGGATCGAGCAGGAGTTAGGACCGCAGACCGTGACCATCGGCGGAGTTCCTACGTTCAGCCATTTCGCCCGTGTGCTGTTGGCGGCCGATTTCCGCATGAAGCGGCTCGGCATGGGTTTCGAGCCGTCGCCCGTCCGCGGCTTGCCCAGCTATCTGAACCTGCTCAAAGGCCATGCCCAAGCCGCCATGCAGAACTTGCTGCCGCGCTGGTGGCTCACGACCGACTACGAACCGCTGCTGACCGACGGCGAAGGCCTGGCCTGGCAGCTTCGCGGCGCCGGCGTGAAGGCCATGACCGAAGACGACTTTGTCGATGCACAAGGCAACCGACGACAAACCGGCAAGGCGAACCCGCAAGCTCAGAGGTGGGCCGACGCCATGACGGCCAAATACGACGAACTCTCCGTCAAGGAGCCGATCTTCGGCGAACTGCGCAACTGCATGGATCTGGCCGTCGTCTCGGCGCTGATCGTCAAGGAGCGACTGGCCGCCAAGGCGGGTTTGAACCTGGGCGTCCTGATGGACGTGGACAGCCTGCCGACCGATGAGTACCTGACGCCCAAGCGAATTCCCACGCAGGCGAACTTCATTGAAACTCGCAGCAACTACATCATTCAGCGCCTCGGGCGGCGTCGCCATCGATTCCTGGGGCGCCCTTGCCGAGCAGGAAACCAGCGACGCGCTGACTCCCGTTCGCCGCGAGGTCGCTGAGGCTCGCGAGCAAGCCTGGTGGTGGAACTAGCAGGGCCGGGGTTGAAGGAAAGCGTCCCCGCTATCGCGCCCTTGTTCCGCAATCACGGTAAAGAGACTCGTGGGCACGGCTCCGCCAAGTCAATCGGGGCCGCAGCGCTCACGCGTTTTCGACGTATATCCTGCGGCGCGCGGTCGTAATGCGGACTTCCTATCGGCAATTCAACGCCCCACGTGCAATACGCTGTGGTTATAGTAGCCGGCCTGTTCCGGGTTGCCGGGATCAGACCGCCACCGCTCGCCGTCGATCTGGAACCGGTACTCGTAAACTCCGGGCTCGAGCTTCAGCTTGACGGTAAACCGCCCTGCGCGGTCCGGACCGTGCAGGGGGGTCTTTTCGGGCTGCCAGTCGTTGAAGCTGCCGCCCAGTTGCACCGACTTGGCGCTCGAATCGGGACGCAATGCGAACGTCACTTCATAATCGCCGCCCGGCAGCTTCCGCATCTGGGGCAGTCCGGCGGTCAGATCCTGGTCTTCGCGCAGAACCTGCATGGGGGCGACCATCATTTCGTCCGTCGAGTCGTCGCCCCAACGGACGGTCTTCGAGGGGTCCGGATTGGCCAGGTTGTTCTCCGAGTTGTCGAACGTGGCCGTGCAGTGAAGCACCGTCCCCTCGGGCATGCGCTTGGGTTCGGCCAGGACGTAGTAATACTGCCAGTTGAAATCGTATTGCGGCACGTTGAGCAGCGTTTCCTTGCGGCCGTCCGGATAAACGGCGTCGAAACGGAATGACTTGCCGCGAAGATGCATGTGCGGCCAGATCGAGAACAGCCGCATGTCCTGATCGAAGCGATACTCGGCCTCGACGCGATAATCGTCGGCGCCAGGCGGAATCTTGAAGTCGGAGTTGACTGCCATGGTCGCGAGCAATTCCTTCTTGACCTGCTTCGGATCAGCGAAGACCAACCCGGCCGAACTGCAATCGACTTGCTCGCTGCCGTTGGGCGTGTAGTGTATCTCGAAGCCGATCCGCGAGCCGGCGGGAATCCGTTTGGCCATCCCGGGCGGAAAAATCGAAGGAGGCAAGCCGGCGCGTAGATGGCAATGGTGTTGAACAGCGCCGACGTCCCCTTCTTCGGATTCCTGCCGGGCGGGACGAAGTACATCGCGAAATGATGGATCACCGCGCGGTTTATCCGGCCGCGCTTCGGCTTGCTGGACCCAGACGTCCTCGGTAAATCCGGGATCAATGACGAAATACTGATACTCGACCCGCCCCTTGGCCGGCACCGCGAACGACTTGGGCATTTTCAATTCCAGGTCGGGCTTGGCGATCCGCCAGCCCTCGACGAACGGCTTTTGGGGCGGCGCGGCCGGCGGCTCTCCTTCGGGCATTCCGTTATCGATCCACTCGAAAACCAGGCGTTTTTCATCCGCAGGCATGCTGCGATCGTTCGCGAACTTGCCGAATTCGGGACTGGCGTGCCAAGGAGGCATCCGTCCTTGATCGAGCACTTCTCGAATCATCGGTCCCCAGCCGAGCGTGTCCTGGTACGACGTCAGCGCGAACGGGCCCACTTCTCCCGGCCGGTGACACTCCAGGCAGCGCCGCTCGAAGATCGCTGCGATCTGTCCGGACCAGGTGATGTCTCCCGTCGGCGGCTTGCGGTTCACGCGGCCGATGTGGCAGCCGACCGCCGTCGAGAGCGGCGTAGAAACCGGCTTGCCGGCCAGCAACTCGTCCAAGGCGACTGCCAGATCGAACCGTTTCGGCTCGCTGCGGCTGTAACCGACCCCGTACTGATCGTCGATTCGCCCCCAGTAACGCACCACGCGCTGGCGATCCAGCACGAACGCCTCAGGCGTCCGCACCGCGCCGAACTGGTCCGCAACGCGATTGCCGGGATCTTTGAGCAGCGGGAAGTCAATGCCGTGGACGCGCGCGTAATGGGCGATCTCAGCCAACGAATCCTGCTGATTGGAGTTGACGCCAATGAACGCGACTCCCTTCGATTCGTATTGCCTGGCCATCTCGGCCAGCCGGGGGCCGTAGAGCTTGGCCAACGGGCACTCGGTCCCGAGAAATACCGCTACGACCGCCTGTTTGTCGTGCCAGTCGTCGAGCGCGTGCCAGGAACCGAGAAAGTCCTGCAGCTTGAAGTTGCCGATCTTCTTGCCCAGCGGCGAAGGCGGCGTCTCGGCCGCGTGAAGCGAGCCGGGCGAGACCGAGCTGGCCAGCCCCAGGGCGGCCAGCCAAACCACGAACAACCGCGCGACGGTATTCAACTCGAACCTCTCGGGGGGACAGCGGGCGGAATGCTCAGACGGCCAGACTCGAGCGCCTTCAGCGAAGACGCCGTACGGCGATTCGTCCTGGCGCCAAAAGTCTACTAGCTAGCCTGAAGTACTGCTGGCTTATGCGGGTCGCCTGTGCCTTGATAGCCTGGCCTCCCTCTATGATAACGTCGGCGGCGAGGCGGAGGCAAATTCCGCCTGCTTTACGGCGCCGCTACAATCGGCACAGCCGGCGGCCGTAGCGGGAATCAGGCTCATTCAGGCCGCTCGGCTGTTCCGGATGCCGACGGCCGTGGCGCTGGCCGGCTGCGAGCGGGTCAATGGCAGCAGAAGCCACATGCCCAGCAATAGAATCAGCGCGTACCAGGTGGGAAATCCCCAGGCTAACGTCAGATCGCCCAAGGCTTTGCCCGTCAGCCCTTTCGACGTGAGGGGACCCGCGACGATCAGCAGCGGCGCGAGGAGGCGAAAGAAGCGATAGCGCCCTTCCACGACGGCCCGGGAAAACGCCAGGCAAGGCAGCACCAGTACGACGTAATGCGCCTTGCTCGACATGGGGCTGAGCAACAACATCAAGCAGCAGACGATCGACGCTTCGACTCCGAGTTGCAGTTGCGACCATTCCCGCGGCGGACAAGCATCGGCCGGTTCGGCCGGGCACGGTTTTCCGGGCCTTCCCATCCGCCAGACGGCGGCGCCCAACAGCAACAAGCTGGCCCCGTAGGTCAGCCAGCGAATCCAATGCACCGTGTCCGGCGCCAGCGCCGCCAGGCCGCTTGGCAATTTATCCGTCGACATCGCCAACCCGGATTGGGCGAAACGGTTGAACAACCCCGAAAGCGATTGATTCAAAATCAGGTCGCTGTCCCAGACTCCCGGCGCCGTGCGACCCAATTTGGCAAGAAACGTACCGGCCCAGTCTCCCAGGTACGATTCTCCGGCAGCGCGGGGCCAGAAGTAATCCGGCAGTCGATTCAGCCCGATGGCGACCAGCGACAACAAGCAGGCCGCTTTCACTCGGCCCCGCCAGAGTAGATAAGGCGCGAACAGCAACGGCGTGCATTTCATGGCGGCCGCCGCGCCGAGCCAGACGGCGCCCTGCACCTCCCGGCCTCGCCACATGCGCAGGCAGCCGATCGTAATCAGGGCCGCGATCACCGTGTCGAATTGCTGGTTTTCGAACGGCGAGGAGACGAAACGGAACATCAGCAGCACCGCCAGCCAGAACACCGCCGCCCAGGCGCCTTCCAAGCGTCCCAGCGATGGACCGCCCACAAGCCGCCATGCGCCGGCCACGACGATGATCGCAGCCGCCACGTTGACGGCATACCAGACGGCCAGACTGGCCCTGGCGGAAAGCGGCGCCAGCGGCATGGTCAACATGGCCATCGCCGGCGGGTAGGCGTAAGCCGTCAGCTCGTCGCGATGGATCGACTGCCGCGCTTCCATTCGCCGCGCCGCGCGCACGTAGCAAACGACGAACTCGCTGTTCTCGCCGCGCCGCATGAAAGGCCAGATCATGGCGCCAAAAAAAATAACGGCCGCAATCAGCGCGTGCGGCGCAGATGTTTCGCATAGCCCGATGAGCCGCGAACGAGCGGAACCGTTGCAGGCGTTTCGCCCGCAACCGGCGCTTTCGCTAAGCGCAATGCTGAATCAGACCGCGAGTCCACGAACCGTACGCCTTCCTTGGCTGTGGCAACGAACCCCTTAAGGGCCCGCAGCATACCGGGAGCGCCGCCAACAGATCAAGGCGGATGGCGAAGCGGGGCGAGCAAACCAAGGCGGGCGAAAGTCTGTGGGAGGAGAAACGCCGTTTTTCCCCTCACGACCTGACCGGCGCTCCTTCAACGCCCTGTCGACTCGGCCTCGGCGGCTTTGCCTTTCTTTCCAGCCTTGCCCGGCTTGCGAATAGGCTTCGCCGCCGGCTGCTTGGACTTGGAGCGCAAGTCCCAGGCGGTCAGCCATTGCTCGTCCTTGCGCTGCAGGCCGAAATCGCTCTCCAGCCGCTGGGACATGTCGGGCATGTGGCCGGCGCCATAGAAAATGGCCAGCCGCTTGGCGCCCGAGTCGATTTTCTTTCCCAATACCTCCAGCGCCTTCTTGTTGCGTTCGGTGATCAGCGTGGAGCCTTCCGGCCCTTCGAGCGCCGCCATGGCGCCCCCAGATCTTCGAACTGCTGCGCCATGATTCGCTTCAGCGCCAGCGCCCGATTGCGGTCGAACAGCGCCAGCAGCAGATCGCCGTCGCTCACGCCTTTGCCTTGCTTGCCTTGCTGTACCATGCCCTGGGCCAGCATGCGCAAAAAGATCTCCCAGACGCTCTCGCCGCGGTCGGCCATCGACTTCGAAAAATCGTCGGGTGACATATCCGCATGAACAAGATTGTCCTGGTGATAGTCGACGTGATCCAACTGGAAGCTGAGTTCCAGCAAGTCCTTCATGGCCGTCTGCAACATGCCGACCGGATGGCTGTTCTTCTTAGCCCCTTGCTTGGGGACGCGGGTCCCTTCGGTCGCCACCAGCTCATACAGCACGGCGTCGTACTGTTTGAACTGCTGGTTGAGCTGGCGGTAGTAATCGCGCTCGCCGATGTGGACGACGCCGATCAAATCCACGGTCAGCCCTTCGCGCGGTTCGTCGGGCGCCACGTATCGCACGGTCGACGTCTGCAGCGCCGTGGGGTTGTCGTCATCATCGCGAGTGACGCGGATGAACTTCGGCTGCTCTTCGGCGTTGTTCTTACCCGACTCCTGTTGCCGGGCTGCAGACCGTTCTTCGGCCTGAAGCGTCCAACACGCGCCCAGCGCCGCAAGCAGCGCGATCGCCACCGATCCCCAAAAGCTGCGAAACGTCATGAAACTCCCTCACGTGCTGAAACCGCCCCTCGCCCGCCGTGCCGTGCGGCGCCGTCACCGAACGGTAGAAGGGGACGAAGCTCAAAAAGCTCTGACCGAAGTATACGACGGTCGCCGCTGGCAAATCAAATCAGGGGCAATCGGCTGGCAGCGCGGATTGTATAACGGCTGGGCTCCGTAGCTCAGCCCACACCGTCCTCGCAGGCGCGAATCAATTCGGGCGCCGCCTGTCGTCATTTTGATGACAGATGCAGCTCCGTCGTCGTACCACGATGCGCGAAACTTGAGCAAAACAACTGAGAATACACGTCAAATAGCCTCGCGAGCGGATCGCAACGGTGAGCTGGCATGGCAGTTGCTTTTATGCAACATCCAAAGCGGGCGATTCGCGGCGACCCAGCCCCGAATCGCCCCGTCAAATCAGACAAGGAGGAATGCCGCCATGACCCGCTACTTGCTGCCCGTCGTCCTGCTCTCGATCTTTGCGCTCGCGGCGCCTGAAGCCCGCGCCGAACACCGGCATCACCATCGCCATCATGGCGGACGAGCCGGCTTCGCCGTCCCCGGGTTCGGCGTCGGCATCGCCGCCGGCAATCTCGGCTATGGCCTCGGGTACTCCAACTACGGACTGAACTACGGCTACGGCGGCTACGGTGGCTATGGCGGATACGGCGGCTATGCCCCCGTTGTCGTCCCGTATCCGGTTTATGGGGGATACGGCTACCCTGGCTCGTACGCCTTGCCGCAGAGCTACTTTTCCAGTCCCAGCTACGGCCAATGGGGCGGTTTCAAGCAGTGAACCGCTCAGCCGGGGTTGCGGACCGACTCGAGCTTCAGTCGAACCGCTTCGCAGAGGCGCAACATCGTCGCGACGTCGAGTTCCTCGGCGCGACGAGTCGCCAAATCCCAAGGCGGCCATGATTTCGTCCACGTCAGGCTTCTCCAGCCACTCTTTGTACGGCGCTATACATCACGCTCCGCAGGAACTTGCGGCGATGGAAAAACATCGAGCGGGCGAAGACGTGAAAGAAATGCAGGTCGGGAATGCTCTCGCGCCAATCCCGGCGGACGACGATGTGCACAATGGCGGAATGGACCTTCGGGCGTGGCCAGAAGACGCTGGGCGGCATAATCCGCACGATCTCCGCCTCACATTGCGCCTGCATCCAGACGCTCAAGGCGCTATAGTCTTTGGTTGAAGGCCGGGCCACGATCCGATCGGCGAGTTCCTTCTGGATGGTCACCGTCATGCTGACGGGCAGCACGTCGCACGAGAGCAGGTTGGAAATTACCGGCGTGGCGATGTTGTAAGGCAAGTTGGCGACCAGCTTAAGACGGCGATCCGCTCCGCCGGCGAGCTTTTCTCGCAAGGCCGCCACAACGGCTGGCTGCAGCGTGTTCTTGTTCTTCAGCGCGTCGATCTGCAACAGCGTCACGTTGTCGAAATCGACCAGCTCTTCGCTCGCCAACTGGTGCATTTGCGGATCGACTTCGACGCTGACCACCTCGGCCGCCGCCGCGGCCAGCATGGACGTTAAAGATCCGGTCCCGGTCCCGACTTCCAGCACCACGTCCTGCTGGTCTACTTGCGCCGTCTCGAACAGCAGCCGCAGCAGGTTCAGATCGATCAGGAAATTCTGCCCGTGCTTGGTCTTGGGGCGGATCCCGACCTGATCGAAACGCCGCATCAGGAAGGACAGGGTTTGATTGGACATTGGTTTTCCACTTTCCAAAAATCGTAGTCTCAGACGCCCGTTCCGGAGCTCAGCGTCCAACAAACCAGCCAGGCGATCGACGTTCCAAGAAGCGGCGAACTGCCTTGATTCGCGAACGCGCGCCGGTAGGCGGTCGGCTCGTCAAGCGTCATTTGCCAGCAGTTTCTGCACGTACTTCGCCAGCAGGTCGGTTTCCAGATTCACCCGGTCGCCCACGGCGCGGCGGCCGAGCGTGGTAACGGCCACGGTGTGAGGAATCAACTGTACGCTGAACCGCTCGCGCTCGACGTCGACCAACGTCAGACTGACGCCGTCGACCGCAATCGAGCCTTTCGAGGCTAGCTGCCTGCCTAGTTCCGCCGGAAACGAAAACCAGATGGTCGTCCAGTCTCCCTCCCGTTCTCGGCCGACCACCGTGCCGACAGCGTCTACGTGCCCGGTGACGAAATGCCCCCCCAACCGCTCGCCGACCGCGAGCGAACATTCCAGATTGACCTGGCCGCCCGCTTGCAGTTCGCCCAGGTTGGTTCGCCGGAGCGTTTCCGGGCCGGCTTCGAAGGCAAGTACGCCGTTCTCGACGCCGACCGCCGTCAGACAGCAGCCGTTGACGGCAATGCTGTCGCCGAGTTTCGCCGTCGCGGCAACCTGCGGCGCGCGTATCAATAAGCGCTTGCCGGGCGGTTCGTCGCGAATCTCCGCCACCTCCGCCAACGTCTGGACCAGTCCGGTGAACATCTTAGAACAGCGGCTCCTTATGCGGCCGCCGCTGCACGTACTCCTGCCAGACGTACTGCACCGGTCCTTGCAGCACGAAGAAACCACTGATCAACGGCACCGAATAGCCTCGGATGACCATCACCGCGACCAGGGCGAACAGCAACGTCACCATGTGGGCGAAACTGCCCTGGCTGAACATCTGATTGACGACGTGCGGGTAGGGAATTCGCGAGACCATCAGCAGCGCCACCAGCACTGCAAAGTAAGGCAGAATGTTCTGCATCCAGACATCGACGGTCTGGGCGTACTGCACCGGCAGCGTCGCACCATCGCGGCGCAACTCGTAGAACAGAATGCCGAAGCTGGCAATGGCGGCGGCAGCCGCCGGGCTCGGCAAACCGGTGAAGTGCATGTGGTCGTCGTTATCATCGGTTTCAACGTTGAACCGCGCCAGCGCATGGCGGCGCAGGCGGCGAATGCGGCGGCGATGACCCACACCGTGTCCTTATGCGAAAACGTAAACGCCGGACACATCTTGACCAATAAGATGGCCGGCGCCACGCCGAATGTCACCAGATCGCAGAGACTGTCGAGTTGGGCGCCGAAATCACTGGTCGTCTTTGACAACCGCGCAACGTGACCGTCCAGGGCGTCGAATAGCATGGCCAGAAAGATCAGCCAGCCGCTGAGCATGCAGTTGTGCGTGTCGTCCTTCGGGTCGAGCGCCTTGATGGCCTTCAGCGGGCTCATGGTCCCAATCCGGGCCGAGTGCGGCACCAGGGCGTTTTCCGGACGCTCGACCCGCGCAGCTACGACGATGGCGAAGAACCCGCACACCAGGTTCGCCAGCGTGAACATCGTGGGCAAAACCGCGACCGTGCGAATCTTGCTCATGGGCGAGACTCCTGGGGAAATGCGGAATTCGGAAGGGGGAATTCGGCAGGGGCCGAAGCGGCGCCGTCGGACGCTTCGGGCTCTGTATTCCGTGCTCTGCTTTCCAATGCGGGTTGGTAGCGGGCGATGATCGTGCTGCCGGCTTTGACCTTCTGACCGACTCCGACTTCGATCGATAGTCCGGCCTCGCGGGGCAGGATCAATTCCGTGCGCGAGCCGAGCTTGATCATGCCGAACTTATGGCCGCGATCGATCACCTCGCCCGGCCGTAAATTGCAGACAATCCGCCGAGCAAACAAACCGGCAATTTGTCGCACGACCATCCGGCGGTGCGGCGCCGCCTCTTCTTCCAGGCCGATCCACAGGTTTTCGTTGCGGATGGCGCTGTCGGCGCGCATCGCGTTCAGGAACAGCCCGGGAGAGTACTTCAAGCGGATCATGCGCGAACGCACCGGCGCCGGTTGATGTGGACGTTGAAAATGGACAAGAAAATGCCGATCCGGACCGCCGGGCCGCCGATGAACTCGTCATGCTCCAACTCCACCACTTCGGCGATCGTGCCGTCGGCTGGCGAGACGGCGAGGTGCGGTTCGGGCGGCACGCGTCGGGGAGGGTCGCGAAAGAACCAGACGGTCAGTAGCAACACGATCGCGGGCGGAATGGCCAGCGGCCAATAGTAAGCTGCGGCCGCCGCCGTCAGGGCCGCCATCGGAAAGCCCATCAACTGCAGTTCGGCCAGGCCCCAGCGGGCAAATGGAATTCGCTCTCGCCAGGCGAAGCGGTCGTCTTCCGCCGCCCAGTCTGCGGAGCACAAGTTGCGGCAGTACTTCAGGTCGCGCGGGTCGAGAATTTCGTGGGCGCGCCTTCGCTGCTGCCCATTCGCCTCTCGGCCATCTGCGCCACGTACCGCGAACGGAAAGTGCGCAACAGCCAGCGACGGCAGCGTCCCCAGGCCAATTCGATCTGGTAGCAGACGCCGCCCCCGGGTTGAACGCTGGTTATGTTTTCGGGCAACGGCTCCGGTGCAGAGCGCGCCACAGAGGCTTCGGTCTGAGACATCAAGCAATCGTATCGGGAAACCGTGACGTTGGAAAGCAACCCATTGAGCTCATAAAACCCCGCCCCCCGGCGCCGGCGGAACTGTCAATCCTATCATGCTTTGCGCCGCGTGCCAGGGCGGCGGCCCAGGTGGCGCACGGGGTTGGACCGATTAACTCAAAGGCGGCGTTTTTCCTGATTTTATCACGCGGCTGCTTTCCGCTTTGTCACCCCATAGGCAAGGGCGCCACGATGAGGCACAATGGGCGGCAAATTCACTGGTAAAAACTGACCGTCTCCGGCCGCCGCCGCACAACAAGCCGGCTTGTTCGCGGCCGATCATTCAAGCAAGAGAGCGAGTGCAATCGAAATGAATTCATTGATCGTTGACATCCATGGCCGCCAGATTCTCGACAGCCGCGGCAATCCGACCGTCGAGGTCGACGTGCGGCTGGCCGACGGCTCCTTCGGCCGAGCGGCCGTACCCAGCGGCGCCAGCACGGGCGTACACGAAGCCTGGGAGCTGCGCGACGGCGATGCGAAGCAGTTTCTCGGCAAAGGCGTCAGCCAGGCCGTCGAGCACGTCAACAAAGATTTGGCCGAGGCATTGATCGGCCTGGACGCGTTGGAGCAGGCCGACGTCGACCAGCGGATGATCGAGCTCGACGGCAGCCGAGAACAAGAAGAACCTGGGCGCCAACGCCATTCTGGGCGTCTCGTTGGCCACGGCCCATGCGGCCGCCAACTTCTGCGGCTTGCCGCTGTTCCGCTACCTGGGCGGCGTCGGCGCCCGGCTGCTGCCCGCCCCGATGATGAACATCGTCAACGGCGGCGCCCACGCCGACAACGAAGTCGACGTGCAGGAGTTCATGGTCATGCCGCTGGGCTTCGACTCGTTCAGCGACGCCATGCGCTGCGGCGTGCGAGATTTTCCACAACCTGAAGAAGGTGCTGCAGAAGAAGGGCTACAAGACGGCCGTGGGCGACGAAGGGGGCTTTGCTCCCGACCTGGGCAGCAACGGCGAAGCTTTGGAACTGATCGCCGAAGCCGTCGGCAAGGCCGGGTATAAGCTGGGCCGCGGCGAGCAGGTCGGTATCGCGTTGGACGTCGCCGCCACCGAACTGTACGACGCCAAGAAGAAGGTCTACTCGATGGACGGCAAATCGCGTCGACGCCGCCGGCATGGTCGACTTGCTGGCCGGCTGGGTCGAGAAATACCCGATCTGCTCCATCGAAGACGGCTGCAGCGAAGACGACTGGGAAGGCTGGAAGCTGCTCTCCGAGCGGCTCGGCTCGAAGATCCAACTCGTCGGCGACGACCTGTTCGTCACCAACACGACGCGGCTGCAGGAGGGCATCGACGAGCGGCATCGCCAACAGCATCCTGATCAAGGTCAACCAGATCGGCACGCTGACCGAGACGATCGAGGCCATCCAGCTCGCCCACCGCAACGGCTACACCAGCATCACCAGCCACCGCAGCGGCGAGACCGAAGACGCCACGATCGCCGACCTGGCCGTGGCCCTGGCCACCGGCCAGATCAAGACCGGCTCGCTGTCTCGCACCGACCGCATCGCCAAGTACAACCAGTTGCTGCGGATCGAAGAGATCCTGGGCGAAACGGCCGTGTATGGCGGAAAGTTGTTCCCGAACTGGGTGAAGAAGTAAGCGGGGAGCGCGGAACTCGGAGTACGGAGCGAAGCGTGTGGCGTTAGAGTACGCCGCGAGTCGCTGCTTCCGAAACGTGATTCTTGAATTGTCTGGTTGCTTGCCGCCATCTTTAACTGGCGGCAAGCAAGCCGGCGCCAATGCCGGCTGTCGTCGAGCCCGCTGGACCAGAGCCAGAAATGCCCGTGAGGTTGCTGCCGCACCTCGCGGGCATTTTCATGCGTCAGGGGTTTAGAATCAGGGGCATGGACGAGAACCCGTACAAGGCGCCGAAAGCAATCGCACGATAGCCAGCGATCACAAGTCCGGCATCCGGCCAAGTCTGCACTGGACCGCGTGGGCGATAATCGTGTTCATCTTCGCCGTACTTTGCGTCCTGGCGATGCCAGTCACGGTCTTTGCCGGGCAATTCGTCGCCGATCAGAATCTGGCTGGCAATGAAGCAGTTCGCCCGCTTCCAAGACCTCGCCCACACCAATCTTAGCCCACTACCCCCGCGCGGCGTCGGTTGACGGCGCCTAGCGCATGTTGCGATGATGGAAGCAATGAGCCGGTCTACGCGGCTCATTCACCTCTCGCCTTTGCCGTTTCCTTTCGCGCCGTTCGAAACGACCAACTGATGAGTTCCGACCCTGCGCCAAAATCGCCGCCGCCGCTCAGCGACTCGCCGCTGTTTTGGCTGCTGCTGTTTGGCAGCGCAGCAATCGTAGCGCTCGTGCTGATCGAGCCGAAATTCGCCCAGCGAGAAGCGAGACTGGAGCGCATGTATCGCGCCCGCCAACGCGCCGCCGCACGAGCGCAACCGAGCAGGGCAGGGCAGCGAAGCGGCGCCGCCGACCGCGCTGCGGAAGCTCCGTCGGCGCCGGGCGAAACGCCGGAGCCGATCGTGAGCCTGCGGTCGCTTGCGTTGCTGCTCGCCGGAATCCTGTTTGCGGCCGCCTGCGGGCTGGCCGTCGTTCGCCGCCATCGCCCTCCGGAGCCTGGAACATGAGTTGGCTATTCGAAGACCCAACGACGCTGATCGTGGCGGGCCTGTTGATCGAAGCACTGCTGGCCGTGGTGCTGATCAATACCCGGCAACTGAAAGTCGTGCTGGCAATGGTCGGCGTGCTGTTGCTGATCCTGGCGGGCGTCGGTCATCGAGCAGATTGTGGTGACCGATTACGAACAGATCGAAGCCGCGTTGGACGGCACGGCCCGCTCGCTGCGAGCCAACGACGTGGGGGGCGTGCTCGAGCGCATCGATCCGCAGGCCGTCGAGATGCGGCAGCGTGCGGAAGGCGCGCTGAGCCAAGCGCGAATCACCGACGCTCATTTCAAGGATCTGAAGGTTCACTTCAAGAAACTGGCCAGCCCGCCGGCGGCCGACGCCGAATTCATTGCCAATATCAAAGGCAGCTATCGCACCAGCATCGACGGCGGAGGCGGCACGCTGATCCGGAAGTTTCGCATCGGCTTTCGCCGCCATGGCGACCGCTGGCTGATGACCAGCTACCAGGATCTCGGGTCGCCCGTCGGCCCGGGACGCATTCCCGACGGCGCCCATGCCGATTGACGGGGGTGGCGAATCAAGCTTTGTAGGGTGGGCATTGCCCACCATGATTCGCCGGTGGGCAATGCCCACCCTACGGACTTCAGTGCGTCAGAACTGGCCGCCGGTCTGGGCCCACGACTCGAACAGGTTAAGGTTGTCGTAGACATAGCCGCCGACGTTAATCGTGCTGCGCAAACGACGGAAACCGCCGTTGAAATAAGCGCCCTTCGGCCGCGAGTAGTACGGGCCGCCTTGCGCGCGGCGGCCGATTTGCACCGGCGTTTGCGGCTTGTGGCTGTAGTACGAACGCCCGAACATCCAGCTATCTTCCGCGCTGGCCGTCGAGACGGTCAAACCAAGGGCCAGCAACGTGACAACGCAAAGCAATCGTTTCATAGCCGCACCGAACTTTCGCAATCTGGATGTGAGATTTACGGCTCAAAGCCGTACCGTTTGAGGTCAGGCGTCACATTCCAGACTGATTGGCACAGGGGCGGCTGTCCAGCGAATTCCGAGCGGGAAAATCCTCGCCCGCCGGCAAGTCATTGCGCCGGATGTTCGACCATCAATTCGCCCTGTTGCGGGTCATAAACGTACTTGTGACCGGGCGGCAGCGGCGGCAGCTTGATCAGATTGGCCTTGATGATATCTCGCATGAAATCTTCTTGCGTCTTGGGCTTGTTGCCCTTCTCGGCGACGTAGAGGTTCATGGCCTGCGGAATCTGGATCTCAAAGATGATCCGCTCTTTGGCTTGGAAATAAGTTCCGATCGGCGTGGTCACCAGGCCTGGCCCGTAATCGCCCTTGCCGGAGACTCCGGCCTGGGCTTTTTCCCGCACCATGTTGGGCTGCGGCGCGGCGCCCGGGGCGCCAGCCGGCTGAGGCGCCGCGGGATTAATGCGCCGGCCCGGCGCCGGGTTGCGCAGCAGGAGCCGCAGCGCCCCCTGGCTCAATTGGGCCGCGGCGGAAAACGCCGCTGAAGGCATCGCGGACGGTTGCTCAGCCGCGGCCGGCGCCGGCTGTGCAACTTGCTGATCCGGGGCGACCAGCCCGGCTCCGCCGGCAGTTCCGCTGGCATTGCGGCGTCTGCCGCCGACATCGCCGCAGCCGAGCGAAACGACGAGCCCCGTCAGAACCAGAACAGGCAGATACGATTTCATCGTCCAGCTCTCCTTTTTCTCAATTGCGACGGAAGTTTGCTGCAGCCGGAATTCTCAGGCGCTATTCCGACTATTCTTGCCGCCCGCGCCTTCTCGCACATCTCAATGCGGATGTCCGCTTCGCGTCAATCGAAGCTCGCAGGCAGTTCGATTTGCCAACGCTCCATCTCGGAAAGCACGGTGGTTTTGGTCAGGTCGAAGTCAAGCGGCGTCAGCGTGACGTGCCCCTTGGCCAGGGCCGACAAGTCGGTTTCGTGTTCGCCGGGCGGCGGCGGCGGCTCATTCGTAGCCCAAAAGTAGCTCCGGCCGCGCGGGATCGGTCCGCTTCTCGTACTGCTCGCCGTACCGGGCTACGCCCATCGGAACCACGCGCAACGGCTTGGGCTCTTCCAAGGCTCGCGTCGGAATGTTCAGGTTGTACAGTTGCGGCGAAGGGCCCTTCTTTTTCAGGATCTGCTCGATCACGGAGCGGGCCAGGCGGGCCGCCTTGTCGAACTGAGCGTGCTCGTTGAACTCCAGCGACACGGCCACGCTGGCGATTTCAAAAAACGCCCCCTCGATCGCCGCGGCCACCGTGCCCGAGTAAAGCACGTTGATCCCCGCGTTCAGTCCGCCATTGATGCCGCTGACCACCAGATCGGGCCGCTGCGGGCAGAATTCGAACACGCCGATCTTTACGCAGTCGGCCGGGCTGCCTTCTACGGCCCAGCCGCGGCGTCGCTGGCCGTCGAACATTTCCTTCACCACCAGCGGGCTGAGAAACGTAATCGAATGGCCGACGCCGCTCTGTTCGGTGGCCGGCGCCACAACGCACACGTCGCCCAACTTGCGCAGCTCGCGTTCCAGCGCCGCCAGGCCCGGCGCATAGATGCCATCGTCGTTGGTCAGCAGAATCTGCACGAGCCGGCCAATACCCCCACAGGACGAAGTAGAACAGTTCGGGTCTGCGACGCCGGACGCTCGCTTCCCGGCGCATCCGACTTTTCACTATACCGGCGGGCGGTGCATCGCAATAGGGGCGAAGCGGCAGGCGCCTAGCAGCCGCGGGCCGCAACACTTATAATTCGTGGTTTCGCTCGTCCGCACCGGACGAGCCTTTTTGTTTTTAGCTCTGGCGTCGCTATGACTAGCGTGGAAACTCGCTCCGGCGAGCGCGGCGGGATCGCCGATGAAAAGGTGCTGGTTCTCGACTTCGGCTCGCAATACGCCCAACTGATCGCCCGCCGCGTGCGCGAGCACAACGTCTACTGCGAGATCGTCCGGCACGACATCACGGCCGAGCGCATCCGCGAACTCGCGCCCAAGGGCCTGATCCTCTCCGGCGGCCCGGCGAGCGTGTACGAAGCCGGGTGCCCCGAAGTGCGATCCCGAGCTTTTCCGCTTGGGCATTCCGGTGCTGGGCATCTGCTACGGCATGCAACTGGCCTGCCAGGCGCTGGGCGGCCGCGTCGACAGCGCCCGGCGCGAGAGTACGGCCGGGCCGCATCCGCGATCACGACGCCGACGAACTGTTCGAGGGCGTGCCGGCCGAAACCGACGTCTGGATGAGCCACGGCGACCAGGTCTCGCAGGTCTCGGCCGACTTCGCCCCGCTGGCCGCCACCGACGACCTGTCCGATCGCCGCCGTCAAACACGTCGACTTGCCGGTCTTCGGTTTGCAGTTTCATCCGGAAGTGACGCACACGCCGCAGGGCAGCCGCGTGCTGGCGAACTTCCTCGAAAGCGTCTGCGGCTGCGAGGGCCGCTGGCGGCTGGGCGATTTCGCCGAGCGAGACGATCGACCGCATCCGCGAGCAGCGTCGGCGACCGACGCGTGATCTGCGGACTCTCGGGCGGCGTCGATTCGTCGGTCGTCGCGGCGCTGCTGTACAAGGCCATCGGCCCGCAGCTCTCCTGCATCCTGGTCGACAACGGTCTGCTGCGGCAAGGCGGAAGAAGCAGCCGGTGATCGCGCGAGTTCTCCGACCACTTCAAGACCGACCTGCACGTGGTCAAGGCGGAAGATCGGTTCCTGACCGCCCTGGCCGGCGTGACCGACCCGCAGGAAAAGCGCCGCCGCATCGGCCACGCCTTCATCGACTGCTTCGCCGACGAGGCGGCCAAGATCGAAGGCGCCAAGTTCCTGGCCCAAGGCACGCTCTACCCCGACGTGATCGAAAGCGGCGCCGCAGCCGACGGCCCGGCCGCCACGATCAAGCTGCACCACAACGTCGGCGGCCTGCCGGAGGACCTGGGCTTCGAGCTGATCGAGCCGCTGCGCGACCTGTTCAAGGACGAAGTCCGCCGGCTGGGCCTGCAACTGGGCCTGCCCGAAGACATCGTCTGGCGGCATCCGTTCCCCGGCCCGGGCCTGGCCGTCCGCTGCCTGGGCGAAGTGACCAAAGAGCGGCTCGACATCGCTTGCGCGAGGCCGACGCGATCGTGGTCGACGAGATCAAGCAGGCCGGCCTGTATCGCCAGACGTCGCAGGCGTTCGCCGTGCTGCTGCCGGTGCAAAGCGTGGGCGTGATGGGCGACGCCCGCACCTACGAAGACGCGGTCGCCGTCCGCTCCGTCGACACCGACGACTTCATGACGGCCGACTGGAGCCACCTGCCCTACGACCTGCTGGCCCGCATCTCGACGCGGATCATCAACGAAGTCAACGGCGTCAATCGCGTGGTGTACGACATCAGCACCAAGCCGCCGGCGACGATCGAGTGGGAATAATCGCTCGAAGATTCGCTCGCGGTTGACGAATTGCCGGCAGAGCGACGACAAGCGGACAAGCATCAGGTAACCCGCCCCGGCGGGTATCTCCGCCCGGCGCGACAGGATACCCTGGGACGCGTGCAGACCGCTTTCGCCATTTTTCTCCGGCTGTTATCGCGAGCGCGTGCTTATGCTTCCCGTCAAAACGATCCTGCCCGCCGGCTGGCAAGTTCCTGAGATCTTTCGAGCGCGCCTGGGCGAAAACGCCGGCCGGCAGCGAGCCATGGAATCTGAGGGGCATTTGCTGCTCGTGCTGCACGAGCCGCCTGAGCCGGGCGAAACCGAGCGCCGGGGCCGCTTCTTTTGGCGTGAGCCGAACGGCAGTTGGAAGTCCAACTCGCTCGGCTCCGGCATCACAGCCCTGAAGAAGCACGTCGCCGAATACGCCGACCGGCTCGAACCGCTTGACGATCAGTTACAGACGGCCGCCACTTCCGACGATTACTTCCGCGTGCTGCAACCGCTGGCGCCGCTGTACCGCGCGGCCCGCAACCTGCACGCGGCCTTGCAGCAAGCCCGGGAAATGATCCCCGCCGACCGCGATTTGATCGTACTGCGCGACCAGGCGGGCGAGCTCGAGCGTTCGGCCGAGTTGTTGCAGAGCGACGCCCGGCACGGGCTGGACTTCATGGTCGCACGCAAGAGCGAGGAACAAGCCCAGCGCGGCTATGAGATGGCCGTCTCGGCCCATCGGTTGAACCTGCTGGCGGCGATCTTCTTTCCCATCGCCACGTTGAGCGCCGTCTTCGGCATGAACCTGGAACACGGCTTGCCGCTTGAATCGCCCGCCGGCTTCTGGATCGTGCTGGTTTTCGGTCTCGTCGGCGGCATGTTCTTGGCGCTGCTCATCGCCAGCCGCCCGCGCAGGCGGCGCCCGGCCGCGGAAAGCCCGCCCCCGCACAGGCAAGCCGCAAGCGGTCAGGCCGCGCGATTTACGCAAAGGGCCCTAGTGTTGCGGACACAACTGCATCCGTCTGATTCACATCATTTGGGTCAAATGATGGCTACCGAAACGGCTTGCAAGAAAGCGACGCCCACGATTGACCACGAGGAGCTCTCGGCACTCGCTGGCCTCGCGCTCATTTGCGACGCAAAAGCGGATATAATACGGCAATCGATCCAGCTTCAGCACGAAACAAGTGGGTGCTGCAAGGGGCGCGTTCGGTAGGATTTCGACATGCGCAGGCGATTTAGTGGAAGTCACGCCATGAAGGAAACTGATTTGCGATCAACTTGCCCTCGGATCGACCTGACGGCCTATCACGGCCAATGGGTGGCGTTGGACCCGAAAAAAAATCGCGTGCTCGGCCATGCGGTTTCCGTGCGTGCTGCCGAGCAATCGGCAAAGCGGCAGGGAATATTGAAGCCGCTGCTTGTCTCCGTGCCGGCTTCGGACGGCTTCTTTGTCGGGCTCGGCAGATGATCGTCCCATACTGGGAGGTTCAGCGAGGCGGGGAAGTCCGACAACTTCCGCTTGTTCCGGTGACAGTTTTCGGCCCGACGGCGAACCCAAAAAAGACAGGCATCAATGCTGACGCCTGGCCCTTGCGACGCCCGCTACCGGCGACGGAGTTGCCTTGAGCGCTCGTCTGTTCCGCATCGAGTCGGCTCGACGGCGGCAGGTTCGTCCAGCGTTCTAATGAGTCGACAGCAATTGGCTGATTTGCGAGATGCCGCTCGACTCAACTATTTATTACGAAGTGCAAAGCGGCAAACGACGGCTTCCTGTGCTGAGCCGCCACCGGTCCGGACGAAGGCAGATCGTCCAATGGGGAGGGGGGCGGTCGCTTGATCTTGAATAAGGAAGCAGCGGCTGCTGCGATTCGAACCGAGGCAATTCGAGCGGCGGCAGCCGCCTCAGCGGCGAGAGCTTCCCCCGCTGTTCTTCGAGGCGGTTCTCTGCAACTCCTTCAGATTCTTTTGCGACCGTTCCAAGTCTGCTTGATACGGTTTCTGTTCCTCTTGCAGCCTCTTGAGCTGCTCCTGACGACGTTCGTCTTTCGCTTGCAGCTCCTTTTGCACTTCCGTTTGCAACTCCTTGAGCCAAGTCAGCAGCGTCTTTCTTTGGTTTTCTGGAGCTGCCGGGGCATGACGCAGCACTGCGCGGCAGCGGTTGGACGCCGCGAAAAGACCCCGCGGCCCACATGCCGATCAACAGTAGCAGTTTGAGATGCAGCATGTGGCTATTTTATCGCGGACCGAATCTGCCGCCAAACATTTCCGGCTTTGGCTCGCCCTTCGCAAATCGCGTCTCCTATCCTAGAATACGGGATTGCTGCTCGCGGCGAGCGGCTGGACAGGATCAACCGTAGCGCGAACAATTGCCCCCATGGGCAACAATACATCTATCAAATCTCGCGATCTGACCAAGAAACACGGCCAGCGAGAGGTGCTCAAGGACATCTGGCTCGCCTTCTATCCCGGCGCCAAAATCGGCGTGCTGGGCCGCAACGGGTCGGGCAAAAGCACGCTGCTGCGGATCATGGCCGGGCGGACAAGGATTTCGACGGCGAAGCCAAGCTCACCGACGGCTTCACGGTCGGCTATCTGCCGCAGGAGCCGCAGCTCAATCCGGAAAAGGACGTGTGCGGGCAACGTCGAGGAGGCCGTCGCCGCAACGCCGCGCCCTGCTCGATCGCTACAACGAGATCAACGCGAAGCTCGCCGAGCCGCTGGACGCCGGACAAGATGGAAAAGCTGCTGCGACGAGCATGGCCCGGCTGCAGGACCAGATCGACGCCGACAACGCCTGGGAACTCGACCGGCAGTCGAAATCGCCATGGACGCGATGAACCTGCCGCCGGGCGACGCCGACGTGAGCAAGCTCTCCGGCGGCGAACGGCGCCGCGTGGCGCTGTGCAAGATGCTGCTCGCAGCAGCCCGACCTGCTGCTGCTGGACGAACCGACCAACCATCTCGACGCCGAAAGCGTCGCACTGGCTCGAGCGCCACCTGGCCGAGTACCCCGGCACGGTGGTGGCCGTCACCCACGATCGCTACTTCCTCGACAACGTGGCCGGCTGGATCCTGGAACTCGACCGCGGCCGCGGCATTCCCTGGGAAGGCAACTACTCCTCGTGGCTCGAGCAGAAGCAGGAAGCGGCTGGCCAGCGGAAGAGAAGGCCGCTTCAGGCCCGGCAGAAGACGTTGCAGCGAGAGCTGGAATGGATCCGCATGTCGCCCCGGGCCCGGCAGGCCAAGAACAAGGCCCGCATCAAGGCCTACGAGAAAATCGCCAGCCGAGCAGTTCGAAGAGCAGCTCGACGAGTTCGAAATCCAGATTCCGCCCGGCAAGCACCTGGGCGATCTGGTGATCGAGGCCAGAGACGTCAGCAAGGGCTTCGGCGATCAACTGCTGATCGACGATCTCGACTTCCGCCTGCCCGCCGGCGGCATCGTCGGCGTGATCGGTCCCAACGGCGCCGGCAAGACGACGCTGTTCCGCATGATCATCGGCGACAGAACAGCCCGACGGCGGCGCGACTGCAAGGTCGGCGCGACGGTCGAACTCGGCTACGTCGATCAGAACCGCGACGCCCTCGGCCCCCGACACAGACCGTCTACGAAGAGATCTCCGGCGGCCACGACAAGCTCGAGATGGGCGGCCGCAAGATCAACTCGCCGGGCCTACGTCGCCCGCTTCAACTTCCAGGGCACCGACCAGGAAAAGAAAGTCGGCACGCTCTCCGGCGGCGAACGGAACCGCGTCCATCTGGCCAAGCTGCTGCGCCGCGGCTCGAACGTGCTGCTGCTTGACGAACCGACGAACGATCTCGACGTCGATACGCTGCGGGCCCTGGAAGAAGCGATCCTCAACTTCGCCGGCTGCGTGGTGGTGATCAGCCACGACCGCTGGTTCCTCGACCGCATTGCCACGCACATCCTGGCCTTCGAAGGCGACGGCTACGTCCACTGGTGCGAAGGCAACTTCCAAACCTACGAAGAACAGCGCCGCGAGCGGCTCGGCATCGACGCCGACACAGCCGCACCGGTTCCGCTACAAGAAGCTGAAGCATTAAGCCGAAGCTTTCAGCGCGTTGGGGCGGGGCGCCGCCCGGCAATTTAAGCGAGATTCTTTTTTGAGGACGAGGCGCCTCCTCGTTCTTTATGGAGACGAACGACATGACCGTTTTACATTCGGGCAGCACCAAGAAATTCGCCGAAGGCTGGCAAGCCATCTTCAGCAAATCGTCCGGCAAGAAATCGGCTGCGGGTAAAAAGGCGGCGGCCCCGGCCAAGGGCAAAAAGAAGGCGGCCAGCGCCAAAAGGAAACCTGCCGCCAGGAAAAAGGCCGGCCGTAGCTAGTTGGTCTCTTTTATCCTCGAGGAGGATCCGCCCGATGAGAATCGAGTTGCGCTACTGCTCAGTTTGAAACTACGAGCCGAAGGCCGTCAGTTTGGCGAGCCAAATTCTATCGCACTTCAAGCAGCGAATTCTGAGCCTTACGCTCGTTCCCTCCGGCGGTGGTTGCTTTGAGCTTTCGCTCGATCGAGATCTGGTTTACTCCAAGCTGGATACGGGCGTCTTTCCCGACGAAGCCCGCATGGTCGCCCTGATCGACAAGCGGCTGAACAAGGCGGGTTAAAGAACGGCTGTTTGGGCCATCGCCGGACGCCCTAGGCTGAGCCTTGGCAAAGCCCCAGAGCGAGTCCGGGCGAGGGCGCTTTCCGCGAATCTTCCTGCCTTTGAATTGAAAAAGCGAAAGGCCCTGCTTGCAGGAGCGACGCGGCGCCCGTGGCAAGCGCGCCAACGATTTTGTATGATCGGCCGCATGGTCTCTGCACAAGCCACACCGGCCTCCCACAGCGCCTCCGCCATCCGCGTGCTGATCGTCGACAATGACGGTCCGCACGCCGAGGCCGTGGCCGAGAGCCTCACGCGCGTCGGCTACGACTGCACCGTCGCCACCTTCGGGCCGGAAGGCGCCCGGCTGATCGAGCGCAACAGGTTCGACCTGGTGATCACCGACCTGATGATGAACGACGTCGACGGGCTGGGGATTCTGGCCCGCGCAAAGACGACCTGCCCGACGCCGAGGTGATCCTGGTCACCGGCCACGGCACCATTCCGTCGGCCGTCGAGGCGATGCAGCAGGGCGCCTTCAACTACCTGCTCAAGCCGCTCGACCTGGGCCAACTGCGGGCCGTCGCCGAAAAGGCGGTCGAGAGCGTACGGCTGAAGCGGACGAACGCCGAGCTGAACCGCCGGCTCGACGAAAAGTTCGGCTTCGAGGGCGTCATCGGCGCCAGCGCCAAGATGCACGAGGTCATCGAGCGGCTCAAGCGGATCGCGCCGACCGACGCCAGCGTGCTGATCCAGGGCGAAACCGGCACGGGCAAGGAACTGGTCGCGCAGGCGATCCATCAGAACAGCCCGCGCAAGAACAAGCCGTTCGTGGCCCTCAACTGCGCCGCGCTGAGCGAGAACATTCTCGAGAGCGAACTGTTCGGCCACGTCAAGGGCGCCTTCACCGACGCCTCGGCCGATCGCGTCGGCAAGTTCGAATACGCCAACGGCGGCACGCTGTTCCTCGACGAAGTCGGCGACATGCCGATGGCCACGCAGATCAAGCTGCTGCGCGTGCTGGAGAGCGGCGAGATCACCCGCGTGGGCTCGAACGAGCCGATCAAGGTCAACGTCCGGATCCTCTCGGCCACCAACCGCGACCTGGAAGAAGCCGATCGCCGCCGGCACGTTCCGCAGCGATCTGTATCACCGGCTGAAAGTCGTCACGGTCGAGCTGCCGCGGCTGGTCGAGCGCAGCCAGGACATCCCGCTGCTGATCGACCACTTCCTCAAGCAGTTCGCCAAGCGGCACGACAAGACGATCAAGAGCATGTCCGACCGCGGTCACGCCGGCGGCTGTTGGCCTTCGACTGGCCCGGCAACGTCCGGCAGTTGCGCAACGTGATCGAGAGCATGGTGGTGGTCGACTTCGACGACCTGCTCGACCTGGACGACCTGCCGCCGGAGCTGGACGGAGCACGCCGAACCGCCGGCCGAGCCCGCCGGCGGACCGGCTCAGCGGCTGGTCGGGCAGCCGCTGGACGAGATCGAGAAGCTGTTCATCGCCGAAACGCTCAAGCTGACCGGCGGCAACCGCGAGGAAGCGGCCAAGATGCTGGGCATCGGCGAGCGCACGCTGTATCGCAAGATCGAAAAAGTACCGGAACTGCGTGAATCGGGTAGATGGACGCGTCCGAATCGGTCGACTTAGCGGAACGGATTCCGATGCCCGTCATACGTCAATTGCCTCCCGAGCGTCGTCAACAAGATCGCCGCCGGCGAAGTGATCGAGCGGCCGGCCAGCGTGGTCAAGGAACTGCTGGAAAACGCCGTCGACGCCGGCGCCACGCGGATCGACGTCTCGGTCGAGCAGGGCGGGCTCGGAGCTGATCCGCGTCGTCGACAACGGCTGCGGCATCCCGCCGGAACGAGCTGCCGCTGGCCGTGGCCAGCCACGCCACCAGCAAGATCGCTCGACGCCGACGACCTGTTCCGCGTCGGCACGCTCGGCTTCCGCGGCGAGGCCCTGGCCTCGATCGCCGAGGTCAGCCGCTTCACGCTCCGCAGCCGCACGCCGAGCAGCCAGGCCGGCGCCGAGACTCGAAGTGGTCGGCGGCAAGCCATCGGCCGGTCGCCCCCTGCGGCTGCCCGGTCGGCACGACCGTCGAGGTCCGCAACCTGTTCTTCAACACGCCCGTGCGGCGCAAGTTCCTCCGCACCACGCAGACCGAGATGGGCCACGTCACCGAGGCCTTCACGCGCATCGCGCTGGCCTACCCGCAGGTCCACTTCACGCTGCGGCACAACGACCGGCACGGTCTTCGACCTGCCGCCGGCGAGCCGCTGGCTCGAGCGGATCGCCGCCTTCTTCGGCCGCGAGCTGGCCGACGAGCCTGATCTGGGTCGAAAGCAGCGACGGCGAGGTGCGGCTGTCCGGCTACGTGGCCCATCCGAGCCAGAGCCGCAGCAACAACCGGATGCAGTACCTGTTCCTCAACGGCCGCCACATCCGCGACCGCTCGCTGCAGCACGCCCTGGGCGAGGCCTATCGCGGGCTGCTGATGACCGGCCGCTATCCGATCGCGTTCCTGGCGCTGGAGATGCCGCCGGACATGGTCGACGTCAACGTCCATCCGACCAAGCTGGAAGTCCGCTTCCAGGACGGCGGCCGGCTCTACAGCCAACTGCTCGGCACGCTGCGAACCAAGTTCCTCAGGACCGACCTGACGCACAAGCTCGATCCTGACGGCGCCGAGTCGAACGCCAGGACCCGGCCGCGGCGCACGACGCCGAGCGCGGCCGAGCAACTGCGGCAGCGAGCTGGTCGACTGGGCCAAGGGGCGAGATGTCCGGCTGGCGCCCAGGCAGCCCGCGTCAGCCGATGCGGCCCCGGTCGCAGCGCATCAAACCGATTCGATGTCTTGCGCGTCACTCGCGAAGCCAGCCGCTGGAGCTCGTCCCCGTGTTAGATGCGCTCCCCGGCGGCATCCGCCGGCTCGGCGGCCCGCGACCAGCGAAACGTTGCCAGCCGCCGGTCGCAAGCGGACCGCCGTCCGCGGCAGCCGACAGCTCGACCGCGTCTCTGCCAGCGCACCGGCACTGCAGGTCCACAACCGCTACCTGGTCGCCGAGAGCGACGAGGGGGTGATGGTCATCGACCAGCACGCCCTGCACGAGCGGATCCTCTACGAGCACTTCGCGCCAAGACGCTGGCCGGCGCGGTCGAATCGCAAACGTTGCTGGTGCCCGAGCCGGTCGATCTGAGCGCCGGCCGAGGCGGCCGCCGCGCTGGAGCATCGCAGAGCTGCTGGCCCAACTGGGCATGAAGATCGAGCCGTTCGGCGGCGACACGGTGCTGGTTTCCAGCTACCCGGCCATGCTGGCCAACATGCAATCCAGCCGAGGTGCTGCGGGCGCTGGTCGAGCATCCTGTTGGCCGGCGGCAAGGCGCCCGAACGCCGCGACCTGCTCGACGAGCTGCTGCACATGATCGCCTGCAAAGCGGCCATCAAGGCCGGCGACCGGCTCGCGCCGGAGGAAATCGCCGCCTTGCTCGAGCAGCGGCACCTGGTCCACGACGCGCACCACTGCCCGCACGGCCGCCCGACCGCGCTGGTCTTCACCCGCGAAGAACTGGACCGGCAGTTCAAGCGGATCTAGCCAGGTCGGAAGTCGGAGGTCGGAACTTTGAAGACGATGGACCGTCACTTTTTTCCGACTTCCGACCTCCGAATTCCGACCTCCGGCCTGGCTCTCCGGCTGACGTACTCATTTGCTTGCTCGTAGAACCGCCACTCCAGCTCCGTGGCGCGAGTGATGCCGATTCTCGTGCTGCGGGCCACGACCGGCGCGTGCTGGCCGGCGCGCAACTTGAGCTCGCGTCCGATCGGCCGGCCGTTGAGTTCCATGCCGATGCCCAGCGCCTGACAGAGCTTGCCGGGCCCGCTGGCAAGCTGCTTGGGATCGGTCACGCAGCGGCGTTCCGCCATTCGTTGCAGCCCCTTGAGCGGCTCGAGCGGCACGGATCAGGACCGCCCCCGTCCCGTGCCGCTCGGTGGTGAAGTTCAGGCAAAAATGCATGCCGTAGATGCGGTAGACGTAGATGTGGGCGAACGTCTCGCGCATCATCGCGGCCTTGTGGCGGCGCATGACGGAGTGCGAGGCGGCGTCGGTCGTGTAAGCCTCGGTCTCGACGATCCGGCCTTCGCACTTGCCGACCTTGAGGATGACGCCGATCAAATCGTGGGCGACTTCGAGCGTGTCTCGGGCGAAGAATTCATGATCTAAGTCAGGCATTCAGACGGAGTATAGCAAGACGTGCGGCGAGGCGGAGAGCGGAAATAAAGCCCGAAGTAGCGGTTCGACCGCGATCCATCATCATCGGAACCACTCGGTGCGTTGCAGTTGCAGCCGTCTTCTGCCAATCGCCCATTTGCTCAATGAGCCTAGGTCAATCGCCTCAGGGTCGTCACCCCGTGCCCAGGCAAAAAACCGCTCTTGCCCCCCAGCGGGACGAGTCCGTATAGTCAATTAACGGACCAGCGAGTCCGCAATTCCTCCCAATTCATTGAGATTCCATGCTGAAAGACCATCCGGCTGCCGACGCGAGCGCGCCGCACCGCGCCGGCCGACCCGTCAATGAAGAACTGCGCGAGCGGCGGCGAGAGGAAATCCTCGAGGCGGCCGTCAAGCTGTTTTCGCAAAAGGGATATGCGGCCGCGGACACCCAGATGCTGGCCGACACGCTGGCCGTGGGCAAGGGAACGATCTACCGCTACTTTTCCAGCAAGGAAGCCTTGTTCCTGGCGGCCGTCGATCGCGGCATGCACCAGCTCAGCGAAGCAATCGACCGCAGCGTGGCGAACATCACGGATCCGCTGGATCAGATCCGAGCGGCCATTCTCGCCTATTTGACTTTTTTTGAGGAGCATCCGGAGATCGTCGAGTTGATGATCCAGGAGCGGGCCCAATTCAAAGACCGCAAACGGCCGACGTATTTCGAGCATCGCCAGGCCCACCTCGGCCGCTGGCAGCAAGTGTATCGCACGCTGCTGGAAGCCGGGCGCGTGCAGGATCTTCCGTCCGATCGGATCCATGACGTAATCGGCGACCTGATGTACGGCACGATGTTCACCAATTACGTAGCCGGCCGGCGACGCCCGCTGCCCGAGCAGGCCCAGGACGTGCTGGAAGTGGTGTTCCGCGGAATCCTTTCGGAAGAGGAGCGGAAAGCCCGATCGCAATGAGCTCCGCCAGGGCGACTTTCGCCAGATCAATCGCAACCATCAACCGCGCGGCGTTTCCGCTTCGCCGGCGCTCAACGAGAGACCGAAATCCATGAAGTTCCGTCGTATGATGCGGTGGCTGGTCATGCTGGCCACGACGTGCGCCGTCGGCGCCGGCGTGGCGCTGCTCTACCAGCGCGGCTCGAACCACGGCCAGCCGGCCGCCGACGCCAAGGCGCCTCTCGGCGAGATTTCGCCGGTGGCCGTAACGATCGCGCCGGTTACGCCGCGAGCGATCCAGCGCTCGGTGCAGATCGTCGGCACGTTCTACGGTCACGACGAAGTCGACGTCGAAGCCAAGGCCAGCGGACGCGTGACGCGTATTCTCCACGATATCGGCGACGTCGTGCGACCGGGCGAAGTGCTGCTGGAGATCGATCCCACCGACTACCGGCTGGCGGTCGCCGAAATGCAGCGTTCGATGGAGCTGGAACTGGCTCGGCTCGGCTTGCGCGATCTTCCGGGCGAGGACTTCGACGTCAACTCGCTGCCGACCGTAATCCGCGCCGCCCAGGAAGCCAAGAACGCCAAGAGCAAGTTCGGTCGGCGGCGAGCCATGAAACAGTTCACGACCGGCGAAGAGTTGGAACAGATGGAAACCGAGGCCAAAATTGCTGAGGCGAATCACCAGCAGGCGGTGATCGAGGCCGAAGCGACGCTGGCCTCGGTGCGGCAGCGCCAGGCCGCGCTGGCCACGGCGATGCAAAAACTCGAAGAGACCATGGTGGTCGTGCCGCAGCCTTCGGCCGAACGGCTCAAGGAAGTGCAATACGCCGCCCGCTGGGCGGGGCTCGACGATAAAGATCCGGCGCAGACCGAATTCGTCGTTTCGGAGCGAATGGTTTCCGAAGGCGAAATGATCCACGCCACGAGCGGCAGCGCCGTGTTCCACCTGGTGATGGATCGCCCGCTCAAGCTGTTGGCCACCGTGCCCGAGCGGCACGTGGGCGAAATCAAGATCGGCCAACGCGTCGAAGTCTCGGTCGAGGCTTATCCGGGCGAGACTTTCGACGGCGTCGTCTCGCGGATGAATCCGACGGTCGATCGCGCCAGCCGAACCTTTCAACTGGAGGTGATGGTCGCCAACCCGAAACGCCGGTTGAAGGCGGGCAGCTTCGCCAAAGCCTCGGTCTTGACGCACGAAGATTCAAACGCTCCCACCATCCCCGAGGAAGCGCTCGTCACGTTCGCCGGAGTGACCAAGGTTTTCGTCGTGGCGGACGGCCGGGTGCAGTCCGTCCCCGTCCGTTCCGGCGTGCGGCTGGAGCTGCCCGGCGCCAGGCATCCCGAGCATTGGGTCGAGCGCTCGGCGAGCTGCCCCTCGGCGCCGAAGTGGTCACCAGCGGGCAGACGCAATTGGCCGACGGCACGCCGGTCCGGCTCGCGGCGAAGCATCCGCCGAGAGCGCCGAATCGGAAGAGAATGCACGGGCCGCGCGACGTCGAGAGGCGAAAGCCCGGTAAGCCTGCTATTTGAAGGCACGGAAGGATTGATTGACCTCATGCCCGACGCCGCATCGCAGCTTCAGCTTGTCTCGTCGCTTGCGTCTCTTCGCACAGACGCATCGAAGACGCATGCATTGGACCCCATCCGCCTTGCGCGGATTGGTGAACGAGATGGCAAACTAGAAAGCTACATCACGCGTCTGACAAAAGGCCCCATCCAGCTCGCCTGGATGGTGAATAAGATCTCCAGCAGCGTCTCAAAACGCATAATCTCCTTCACCATCCAGGCGAGCTGGATGGGGTCGGCAGCGATAGGGGCGGCGCCAGCTAGTACGCCATCTTCTTCACCATCGAGGCAAGCTCGATGGGGTCGAAAACGCGTAACCAAACGTTGCGCAACGGGCGCCCGCAATCCAACTGTGAAGCCGCAGCATCGGCGACCAGGGTAAGTCGCCCCACCACATCAACGCCCCGCAAGATCAACGTCGGCCGGCAAAACATTACCTGATAACTCGCGATCCCTATCCCAAGCGGTTCCCCATGACGATCTGGGACATCTGCATCAAGCGTCCGATTTTCACGGCGATGTTGGTCTCTGCGCCGCTCGTGCTCGGGCTGGCCTCTTACCGCCGGCTGGGCGTCGACTTGTTTCCTAACGTCGACCTGCCCGTGGTGACGGTCACTACCACGCTCCGCGGGGCCAGCGTGGAAGAGATGGAAACGGGCGTCACCAAGCCGATCGAAGAGATCGTCAACACCGTCTCGGGCATCGACGAGCTGCGCTCGACCACCAAGGAAGGCACGAGCCAGGTCGTGATCCAGTTCGTGCTGGAGAAGAACGGGGCCGAGGCCGCCCAGGAAGTCGACGGCAAGGTCCGCACGATTCTCAGCCAGTTGCCCGAGGGCACCGACTCGCCGATCATCGACCGCTTCGACATCGACGCCGCGCCGATCATGACGATCGCCGTTTCCGGCCGGCGAGACTTCCGCGAAGTGACGGAAATCGCCAAGAAGCGGATCAAGGAAGATCTCGAAACCGTCAGCGGCGTCGGCGCCGTGATCCTGGTCGGCGGGCGGCAACGGGCCATCAACGTGATCGTCGATCCCGACAAGCTGCTCAAATACAAGGACCTCTCGATCGAAGACGTCCGCCAGGCCCTGACTCGCGAGAACCAGGAGCAGCCGGGCGGCCGCGTCGACCGCGGAGCGAGCGAAATCGTGCTGCGGACGATGGGCCGCGTCGAACGGCCCGCGGATTTCGCCCAGTTGATCGTGGCCAATCGCAACGGCCAGCCGGTGCGCATCGAAGACATCGGCCGCGTCGAGGACTCGTTTGAAGAGCCACGGGGGTTGAGCAGGCTGTGGGTCAAAGAGCAGGCTGAAGCGCTGGACCGCGAATCGGGCGACAACGCCGTGAGCCTGATCATCCAGAAGCAGTCGGGCTCGAACACCGTGGAGGTCGTCGATACGGTGCTGGCCCGGTTGGCGAAGGTCGAGCCGCTGCTGCCGGCCGACATCCATTGCGAGGTGATCCGCGACCAGTCGCGGTTCATCCGCAGCTCCATCGATGAAGTCAAGCTGCACCTGGTGCTGGCCGCCGTGCTGGTCAGCCTGACGATCCTGCTGTTCATCCGCGACTGGCGGACGACGATTATCGCCACGCTGGCCATCCCCACCTCGATCGTGGCCACCTTCGCCTTCATGGATTTCATGGGCTACACGCTCAACAACATCACCATGCTGGGCCTGATCCTGGCGGTCGGCATCGTGATCGACGACGCGGTGGTGGTCCACGAGAATATCTTCCGCCACATGGAAGAACACGGTCGCTCCGCCATGCTGGCCGCGGCGACCGCCACGCGAAATCGCTCTGGCCGTGGTGGCCACCACCTTGTCGCTGTTGGTGATCTTCATCCCCGTGGCATTCATGGGGGGCAGGGTAGGGCGGTTCTTCAGCAGTTTCGGCATGGTCGTCGGGTTCTCGATCCTGACGAGCATGTTCATCTCGTTCACCATGACGCCCATGCTCTGCTCGCGGTTTCTCAAGCTGGAAGGCGCCCTTCGAGCAAAGGAGGCGTCATCTGGCGGATCGTCGCGAGCACGTACGGTTGGATCCTGGCCTGGTCGCTGCGCAACCGTTGGGCCGTGATACTGGCCACCGTCGGCTTGCTGGCGCTCACGCCTGTCATCTTCAGTCACGTCGGCAAGACGTTTATTCCACGCGACGACCAGAGCGAGTTCGAAGTGGCCATCATGCTGCCCGAGGGGTATTCGCTCCAGCGCGCCGACGACGTGTTCGGCGAGATCGAAAGCCGGCTGCAGCACGTGCGCGGCGTGACGCACACGTTCACCGTCATCGGCGACACGACGGGCCGCGTGACGAAAGGGCAGGGGGACGTCACGACCGGCACGATCTATACGCGGTTGGTCGACCTGGACCAGCGCGAGTACACGCAGTTCGACGTGATGAATGAAACGCGGCAAATCCTGGCCGACTATCCGGATCTGCGCGTGGCCGTGCAGGACGTATCGGCGTTCCAAGGCACCGGCTTCCGGCAAGTGATGATCGACTTTAACCTTCGCGGCCCCGACATGGACAAGCTGCAGGAGATTTCCGGCCAGATCGCCGCCTGGATGAAGAGGGAAGGCCACTTCGTCGACGTCGACACGAGCCTCTCGCTGCGCAAGCCCGAGCTGCGCATCCGGCCGGATCGCGAACGGGCCTCGGACCTGGGCGTGTCGATCCAGGCCATCGCTTCCACGGCCAATGCCCTGGTCGGCGGCGAACCGATCAGCAAATACAAAGAATTCGACGAGCAGTACGACGTCTGGCTGCGGGCCGAGCGCCGCGAGCGGGACGATCGCGAGGCCGTGGCCCGCTTGACGGTCCCTTCCGACAAACCGGACGTCGGCGTGGTGCGGCTGGCGAACGTCGCCCGCTTTGAAAACGCGCAGGGCCCGAACACGATCGACCGCTTCGGCCGCCAGCGGCAGGTCGTGATCTCCGCCAACCTGGACGACATGGCGCTCGGCGACGCCGTCGCGGTCTTGGGGGGCCATGTCCGCGAGATGGACCTGCCGCCCGACTATCGCTGGGAATTCATCGGCCAGGCCAAGACGATGTCGGAATCGAACTCCAATTTCATCATCGCCTTCGCGTTGGCCTTCATGTTCATGTACATGATCCTGGCGGCCCAGTTCGAGAGCTTCGTGCATCCGATCACGATCCTATTGGCCCTGCCGCTGACGATTCCGTTCGCGCTGCTCTCGCTATTGCTGCTGCAGACCGATCTCGACGTTTACGCCATGTTCGGGTTGTTCATGCTGTTCGGCATCGTCAAGAAGAACGGCATCTTGCAGGTCGACTACACCAACGTGCTGCGAGCCCAAGGCATGCCGCGCGACGCGGCGATTCTGGAAGCCAACCAGACGCGTTTGCGACCGATTCTGATGACCACCGTGATGCTCGTAGCCGCCATGATCCCGATGGCGCTGGGCAAAGGCCCTGGCGCCGGCGCTCGCGCCGGCATGGCCAAGGTAATTCTGGGCGGGCAATCGCTCTCGCTGTTGCTCACGCTGCTGGTCACGCCGGTGGCCTATTCGCTCTGGGACGACTTCACCCGCGGCTGGCGCCGCCTGGTCGGCTGGTTCGGCGCCGGAAGCGAAGTCGCGCACGAGAAGCCCGCCGTCGCCGTTGCGCCTGGTCCTCATCTGGAAGGCCCGCATTCGCTCGGTCCCCGCCTTGCCGAACCCGCCTCCGCAGCCGGCGGTTGATAGGGCGGAATCTATCTGCTGTCACGGCCGTTTCCCGTAACATAAGCGTCCGCGGTTGCGACGCGTCTGCTTGCAGCCAGATCGTGCGCAAGCAAGAAGTTCGCTCTCCGTCTCGCCGCTCCACGCTCCAACGGCATTCAGCGCCACAGCGTGAGCTGCCGCGCACATCGGGCCCGCCGGGCTCAGGAGGCCCGCTTGCTCGGTCGGCCGAGCTTGGGACCCCACAGTCGGATGGTCGGCGTTTCCGGCCGGCTCTCTTGCACTCGGCGCTGATAGACGGACAACACATCGCTGCGCGTAACGATTCCAATCACTCGGCCAGGCTCGCCGCGAGCCACGACCGGCAAACGTCCGATGGCGTGATTCACCATATGGTCGGCCGCCTGTCGCATGGTACAGTCTTCATAGACGTACTTGGGCAAGCCCTTTGTCAGTTCCCCAAGCGACGCCGTCGGCGGGGCCTCTTTGGCCTGTAAATTGCGCCGGGTGAGAACGCCCATCAGCACGCCCTGGTCGTCGAGCACGGGAAAGCCGTTGTGCGCAGTCCCGGCGGCGCCGGACTGCAGCCAACGAAGAGCTTCGGCCAGGGTATCGCTGGCTTTCAACGAAAAAACGTTTGGCGAGGCCGCCTCTCGCACAAGAACTTGATCCAGGACATCCGCCATGTATTCCGTCGGCGTGCGAATGCCGCGGCGGGCGATTTTCTCCGTCATGATCGAGTTGCGCATCAACAGGCACGACGCCAGATACGCGGCCGTGCAGCCGCCCAACAATGGCAACAGTCCCAACGGCTGGAGCGTGGTCTCGAACGCGAAGACGGCTGAAGCCAGTAACGTCCGAGACGCTCCGGCGAAAATCGCCGCCATTCCGACGAGAGCTGCGATGCGCGGGTCAATGGAAAACGCCGGCAGCAAGTCGATCGCGCCATAACCGAGCACGGCGCCGAGTCCGGCGCCAATGGTGAACAGCGGCGCAAGGGTCCCTCCGGACGTGCCGCTGCCTAACGAGATCGACCACGATATAAACTTCAACGCGCACAACCAGGCCACTGCCTGCAGCGGCAGCTTGTCCGAGATAATGTCGCTAATGTTTTGATAGCCGACGCCCAAGGTGCGAGGCGAGAAATAGCCGACTATGCCGACCGCGACGGCGCCCAGCGCGGGCCACCACATCCAATGGATCGGCAGACGTTCGAAAGCGTCTTCGATGGCATACACCGCCTTCGTCACCCCAACTGCGGCGACGCCGACGATCGCTCCGATTGCGATGTAAACAGCCAAGGCCGCGCCGGTCGGATCCTTCAGTTCCGACATGGCAAACGCCGGCTCGAATCCTTCCAGCATGATATGCACGCTGGCGGCCGCCGGCTAGCGAGGGCGACAGGGATGATGGATCGAGGACGAAATTCGAAGAGCAGCAATTCGATGGCGAGCAGCACGGCCGCCACGGGACTGCCGAAGACCGCCGCCATGCCCGCGGCGGCGCCGGCGGCAAGCAGCGTCTTTCGCTCGGCGGGCGTCGTATGGATGAGTTGGCCCAGGAGCGAGCCGAGGGCGCCGCCAGTGGCGATGATCGGCCCTTCGGCGCCGAAGGGCCCGCCCGTTCCGATGGAAATTGCGGCGGAAACAGGTTTCAAGAAAGTCAATCGTGCCGGTATCCGGCTTCGATTCACCAGCACCTGCTCCATGGCTTCAGGGATCCCATGGCCGCGAATCGCCTTCGAGCCGTATCGGGCCATGAGCCCCACCACCAGTGAGCCCGCCACAGGCACGATAATTACGAACCCGCCGAGTTGGTTCTCGGCGGGCGAGCGATACGAGAGCGAGTAGTGGCCGAAAAATGCCAGGCTGGTGATCGCATTGATCAGACCTACGAGCAAGACTGCCACGAATGCCGCCGCGACGCCGAGCGCAATGGCAATGCCGCAGATCTTTAGCACGCGCCTGTCCACAACCGCGTACATCGGCGGGACTTGTGCTTCTTCAGCAACGGCATCCAAGGACGGGGTAATTGTCAACCCATCGGTGGTGGCAGAACTGCGCGTTTTCACGGGTATCCATCTTTCCATTACCTCACAATCGCGACTTCTGAGTTTCCCTCGATCTTCGAGGGCTCGACGTAAATGTCAACCCAAACCGGGCGCCTACAGGTTGTCGACGCACACTTGCGGGACGCTCGCAGTGCGAAGCGATTCAGTCCCCATCCTTCAACTTTTGCAACCGTAAAGTCTTTCGTCTCGGTTCGCATGAGCGAACCGTGCGGCGTCCCGCCAGACGCTTACATCACGGCGGAGCGTGTTGGCTACTGTACGGCCAACGGCAAACTCCCAAGGAACGCCGGGCGAGACGCGAAGCTGAGCGTATTGTGGGCCTCACGCTCCTGCATGAGGGAACCGGCACAACGGGAGGCCGAACGACTTCCGCCCTTTGAAGGTTTGAGAATCACTCGCGCGCAAGCCAGCCGGGATCTAAACTCAGCGGTAAATGCCTTCAAGCAGGGCGGCTTGTCTTGTGCCTCAAGCTCAACCGATGCGGCATGCCGCTCGTCGCATGAAACGATCAACCGAGGAGCAGAATCGTGTCGCCGTTCAGACAAATCGCCAGCGAAGGTGCAGGCTCGGCTTCCGACTCTTGGCCATGCAACGCGGAAGCGGCGCGAGAGATCTGCGACAACGCTCTCTCCGAGTCGAACTCGTTAAACGGCTTCGCAGCGGGCGCCTTGGGAAGCGCCGATGAATTTCAATCGGCTTCGGATTCGTTTGCGGGAACGTTAAGTTGCCGTCTCGCGCGTAAGAGTTGCTAAGGTTTTAAGCACCCATCAGCGGGGATTCGACATGCAAGCTGGCTTGGCTTCGTCCCGCCGCACCGCAAACAAAGGCCGCCGGTCCAGCGCGGCGCCACTCGATCGAGCGGGCGGTGCGCAAACGGCCGGGCGAAACTCGGCGCGATCGCAAGGGCGGAGAGCATCAAGACGCTAAATCAACCAGCGTTCCCCATGCCTGCCGTGTTCTTAGGTTGCTTCGGAGCATACAACCGCCATGAAGCCAAGCGATGCAGAAGATGGCCCGCTTTTTGCATCCTTGCCGTAGGAAGCCTGCAAAGCGCGTCAGCGACTTGATAGCGACGCCGTCTTGCGGGCTCGGCAATGGAGCGCACAGGGGGCCGCAAACTTCAACAAGGAGGCATTCAGCCATGTGCCATCAACGAATTCGAACGAGTTGCATCGCGGGAATACTCGCGGCAGCGGGCCTGCTTCTCTTCGGCGGCAGCACAGCCAAGGCCCAGTACCGGGGGCCTCGCGAATACCCATACGGCGGCGCCCGCCCGAATTACAGCATGGCGGATAAACAACAGATAGCGCACGAAATCACCTCGCTTTCGAAGGCGCGGTTGCGCGGCGAGGACGTCCGCGCTTATGAGTTGCCGGAGCCAACGCGAGAGTATGCCGAGGTCTATGACAGCCGATACTACGGCCCGAGTCAGGAGCAGCGCCCCAGGGCGTGGAATACGTGGCGGAACCGCAGCGGCCGAGCGCCGACGATCAGCGACCCGTGCGAGCGCCTTCGGCCGGACATGCCGACGTGCCGCCGCCCTACGGACGGTTTCCGATCGGCCGTTCCGTTCGCGGTGGAGAAGACCGTCCGGACGCTCCGGGCTACACGAGCCATGCCGGCCGCGACAGTGCGCTAACCAACGGCTACTACCGACGCGGAGTGGCGGAATTCACCGGAGGACGCGGCCAGGGCGTGCGGTTGGACGACTTGTACCCGCTTGATCCGAGCGTCAACCCGAGAGCCTATCGAGGCCATTACGACTACCGGACGTACAACGACCAGATGAGCCAGGCTGAAGACGACCGCGACACGGAAGCGTTCATTCGGCGCGAGATGATGGTCCGGCCGGGCGCCAACCTGCGGGTGTCCAGCACCGGAACCTATACGTTCCGCAACTACGTCGACTATGGCAACCAGGTCCTTTCCCGATTTCGCTTGCCGGTCCACCGGCGCTACCAGGACCTTCGTCAGTAAAAGTTGAGCGAGCCGGCCGCGTCGGCGCCGCCGGCCAACGGCGGAAAGCTCCGCCAACGGGTCCGCAGTAACTTGATTCGCAGTCGCTTGATTCGCAGTCGCTTGATTTCCAGTCGCTTGATTTTCCATCCCCGTCGCACGCGCGTCCTCGCTCTTGCGGCGGGGCCCTTTTGTTGGCTACCGTCGTTCCGAGCGCCGCGCGAGGATTATCTTCTGCCAAACAGGCGCCGAGCCGCTGGGCAAAGCCGCAGCGGTTTTGACCTTGGCCCTCTAAGCCGATCTACTCTAGAATGCAGGCAAACTGGGCAAGTCTTTCCGAACCCGTCAGCTCAGGCATGTCGTATCGCTCCTTCAAACGCTATCTGGGCGAGACGCATCTGGAGCGCAAGCTCCTGGTGCTCTTCGGCGTCTGCTTGTTTGGCCTGATTGCGGCCAGCTTCTGGGTCTACAGCAGCCAGACGGACGTGCTGGTCTCCAAGCAGAATCCATCTCGAGGGCGATTGCTCGTCGAGACGATCATGCTGGCGACACACTGGCAAAAATTCGACGAAATCCGCGAGAAACCGCGCTCGGCGGACGAAGCGTCGCTCTACGCCGATATTACGACGAACCTGAAGAACCTCGACTACGAGTGGAAATTCATCCGCCCGGCCGGAGTCGAGAAGGATAAACAGCCGGAGGATGCGTTCGAGGCGGCGATTGTCGAGAAATTCTTGAGCACTGCTCCACTCAAGGAAGAGCAGAGCGAAGAACGAGACTATGAACCTCGCTTTACCGCAGATGGAAAGCGATACGAGTACTTTCGTCCGATCTATGCCACGGACGCGCAATGCGTGCAATGCCATCGCGTCGTCGTGGGACCGAACGATCTCCAAGTGGGCGATCTAATTGCGGTCGCCAAGGTCAGCATCTCCAACGAAGCGACGCTGGCCGATCAACGGATGAACTTCGCCATCCTGATCGCCTTGGGCATCACCACGACGTTCCTGGCGGTGATCGCCGCCTACCTGATCATCCGCTACGTGATCGTCAAACCGCTGAACCATCTGCGCGAAGTCAGCGACGCCGTCAGTCACGGCAATCTGAGTCAGCGCGCGGAGATCCACACGGCCGACGAGTTCGAAGATCTGGCGGTGGCTTTCAACCGCATGCTCGGCAACTTGCTGACCGCGCAGGATGAGTTGCGCCGCTTGAACAGCAACCTGGACCTGAAGGTGGACGAACTGGCCCAGGCCAACATGCAGTTGTTTGAGTTGAACCGGCTGAAGAGCGACTTCCTGGCGACGATGAGCCACGAACTGCGCACGCCGCTCAACAGCATCATCGGCTTCAGCGACGTGCTGAGTTCGATCAAGTCGCTCGACGACAAGCAGCGGCGCTACGTGCAGAACATCCAGAAGTCCGGCAAGATGCTGCTGGACATGATCAACGACATTCTGGACCTGGCCAAGATCGAGAGCGGCAAGATGGAAGTCCGGCCCAGCGACTTCCGCATCGAGCACGTGATCGGCGCCCAGTGCGACATGGCCCGGCCGCTTACCGAGCGCAAGAACATCGACCTGGACGCCGAAGTGCAGCCCGGTTTGCCGGAGCTGTACCAAGACCAGGGCAAGGTGCAGCAGATCCTCAATAACCTGCTGTCCAACGCCATCAAGTTCACGCCGGAAGGAGGCCGGATCGTCGTTGCCGCTCGGCGCAAGCGCATCGGACCGACTGGAACTGACCGTGGCCGATACGGGCGTCGGCATTGCCGACGAGGACCAGCGTTGGATCTTCGAAAAATTCCGGCAAGGGCGCACGGTCATGCCCGGCGGCGACGCCATGACGCGCGAATATTCCGGCACGGGTTTGGGCTTGTCGATCGTCAAGGAATTGTGCAAGCTGTTGGGCGGCGATATCACGCTGGAAAGCGAGTTGGGCAAGGGAAGCACCTTTACGGTCGCATTGCCTTGGACGATCGCCGATCAGACAGACGTCGACTCGTCGCTGAGCGCATTGACCATGCCGCGCCGCGACGATTTCGACTCCGTCAGCGACGGCGCGCCGTCGGCGGCCCTGCCAAGCGGGAAATCGTAAACTGCTGGGGCGAACCTCGCCGGCGCCCGTCTTCTTGCAACGAATGGGCGTCATGAGCAAGCCATCTGAGAACTCTTTGCCCGAGGTGCAGTTGTTCACCGACGGCGCCTGCAGCGGCAACCCCGGTCCCGGCGGCTGGGCTTTCATCCTGCGGCATCCCGGCTCCGGCAAAGAGACCGAAAGTTCCGGCGGCGAACGAGAGACGACGAACAACCGCATGGAATTGACGGCCGTGGTGCGCGGCCTCGAGGCTTTGACGCGGCCGACGCATGTCGAACTGCTCACCGACAGCGTTTACGTCGGCAAAGGGCTGAGCGAATGGATGGCCAAGTGGAAGGCCAACGGCTGGCGGCGCCGCGAAGGCAAGCGTTGGGCGGAAGTCAAGAACGAGGATCTCTGGCGGCAACTCGATGAACTGGTCGCCCGCCACCAACTCCGCTACACGCGCGTCGCCGGACACAGCGGACACCCTGAAAACGACCGTTGCGACGAACTGGCCGTCGCCGCCTATCAGGAGTTTTTGCACAGGTAGCAGGGAGTCGGGAGTCGGAACGCGAGAACTTGCTCATTTCCACGTCCTACGAATCGCTCCCTACTTGCGGCCGCTCCCGCTAGAATAGCGGAATGAGCGCCGCCGAGAAATCCGCCGCCGAACAACTGGCCACGCCGGCTCAATTCCTCAAGGGGGTCGGGCCGCAACGTGCGGAATTGTTTGAACGGCTTGGCCTGCGCACGGCTCGCGATCTGATCTTCTTCTTTCCGCGAGACTATCAGGATCTCAGCGATCTCAGCGGCGTGGACGGGCTGCAGTCAGGAGAACTGGCGAGGATTCGCGGCGTGGTGGCCGAAGTCGATCAGCGCATGGCCGGTTCGGGCACGCATATTCTCGGCGTGCTGGTGCGCTGCGGCGAGGGATGTCATCCGTCTGCTGTGGTTCAACCAGGCGTACATGCGGCAACGGTTTTCCGTAGGGCACGAAGTGCTGGTGACCGGCAAGCCGAAGCTGAATGGCGGAATGTGGGAGTTTTCCCATCCGCTCGTGCAGTGGCTGGAGCCCGGCGAGGAAGAGCAGGGGGGCAAGCTGCTGCCCGTCTATCCGCTGACCGAGGGTCTGAGCCAAGGCCAGGTGCGTCGCGTGATGGAGGCCGTCGTGCCGGCATACGGCGAAATCCTCGACGAAGTTTTTCCGGCGGAGTTTCTCGCCGCGCATGACCTGTGGCCTCTTCGCCAGGCGTTGCCTCAAATCCACTTTCCTGCAGACCGAGCTCGGCTCGAACAAGCCCGACGGCGTTTGATCTACCAGGAGCTGTTCGTGCTGCAGTTGGCATTGGCCTTCAAGCACCGTCAACTGCAAGATCAGCTCCAGGCGCCGCCGCTGGAAGCCACGGCCAAGATCGACGCCCGCATCTGCCGCCTGTTTCCCTTCGAATTGACCGCCGGCCAGCGGCAGGCGATCGACGAAGTCGCGGCCGACATGGCCCGGCCGCATCCGATGAACCGGCTGCTGCAAGGCGACGTCGGCAGCGGCAAGACGATGGTGGCGGTGTACGCCATGCTGCTGGCGGTGGCGCACGGCCGGCAGGCGGCGTTGATGGCGCCGACCGAAGTGCTGGCGCGGCAACACGCCGAAACGCTTTCCGGCATTCTGGCCGCCAGCCGCGTCCGCTGGGCGGTGTTGTCGGGCGGCTTGTCGGCAAGCGAGCGTCAGAAGACGCTCGCCGCTTTGGCGGCCGGCGAGCTCGACGTGGTGATCGGCACCCAGGCGATCGTGCAATCCGACGTGCAGTTCGCACGTCTGGGGCTGGTGGTGATCGACGAGCAGCACAAGTTCGGCGTGCGGCAGCGGGCCAGCCTGAAACAGTCGGGGCTCGATCCGCACTACCTGGTCATGACCGCCACGCCGATCCCGCGCACCGTCGCGTTGACGCTTGTTCGGCGATCTCGACGTCTCCACGCTGCGCGACGCTCCGCCCGGCCGGCAGCAAGTGAACACCTACCTGGCGTCGCCGGACCAGCGCGACCGTTGGTGGGAGTTCTTCCGCAAGAAGCTCGCGAGAAGGCCGGCAGGGTTACGTGATCACGCCGCTGGTCGAAGCCTCGGAAGAAGTCGCGGCGGCCAGCCTGGACGAGGCGTATGAATCGCTGGCCAACGGTCCGCTCGAGGCGTTTCGCCTGGGTTTGTTCCACGGCCGGTTGAGTTCCGCCGAGAAGCTGGCGGTGATGGACGAGTTCCGTCGCGGAGAAATCCAGGTGCTGGTGGCCACGTCGGTCGTCGAGGTCGGCGTCGACGTGCCCAACGCCACGCTGATGACCATCGAAAGCGGCGAGCGCTTCGGCCTGGCCCAACTGCATCAATTGCGCGGCCGCGTCAGCCGCGGAAGCCAGGCCGGCTTTTGTTGCGTGTTCAGCGAAAGCGATAAGGAGGAGACGCGGCGACGTCTGGAAGCGTTCGTCTCCACGACCGACGGCTTCCGGTTGGCGGAAATCGACTTCGAGCTGCGCGGCCCCGGCGAGGTGCTAGGCACGCGACAGCACGGCCTGCCGCCGTTCCGGATCGCCGATCTGTCTCGAGACGCCGCCGTTCTGGAGCTAGCCCGCCGCGACGCTCGGCAACTCATCGCCGCCGACCCGAAGCTGGAAGCTCCCGAGCACGAAGCTCTGCGCCGCATGACGTTCAATCGTTACGGCCGCGTGCTGGAACTGGGCGACGTCGGATAGCCAGGCGTCTCTTACCCCATTTTTCGCCGCAATTCGGCGATGACTTCCGCCGGCACGAAGTGAGCCAGCTCCTTGTCGCCGGCCAGGGGCGCGATCTGCTTGATGAGCGTGCTGGAAACGTGGGCGAATTCCTTGTCGGCCATCAAGACCACCGTTTCGATGCCGGGATCGAGCTGTCGATTGGCCAGCATCATGGTCAACTCGGCTTCCATGTCGCTCAACGGGCGCACGCCGCGGATCATGACTCGGGCGCCGCACTCGCGTACGAAAGTGACGGCCAAACCTGAAAATTTCTGCACTTCGACGTTTTCGAACTTCTGCGTCGTTCGACGCACGAGATCGACGCGTTCATCGGGCGTAAACATGGGCGACTTGCCGGCGTTGATGCCGATGCCGACGACCAGCCTGTCGACCAGCGTGCTGGCCCGCTCGATGATGTTCAGATGCCCCAGCGTGATCGGATCGAACGATCCCGTATAGACCGCCACGCGCAGAATTCGACTTGGCCATCATCCGCTCCTCAACTCCGTTCGGGGTTTGTCGGCGTCGGCGCAAACAGCGCGGCGACCTGGGGCCTGGTCCAAAGGGTTCTCCATGCCGCGAAGATACAGCGCCAAAATAGGACGCGAAAGCTCCGCCCGGCAAAACTTTGACGTTCGCCGGGCGACGCAGGATCAGCCGCGATCGGGTCGAAACGGGCTGAGATCAATGCCGGGCTCCAGGCCGCGAATCAAACGCCCGATGACTGCGGCAGTGCCCGAAGAAAGCTGCAAGCCGCTGCGAAAATGCCCTGCGGCGACGAAGGCGTTTTCCCATTGCGGCAAGCGTCCCAGATACGGCAGCCGATCGACCGTGCCTGGGCGAAGGCCCGCCCAGGACTGTTCGATGCGAGCCCCTTTCAGCCCCGGGGCCAGTCCCAAGGCGAACTGCAGCAGCCCCGCGACGCCCTCGGCCGTGGCGCATTTCTCGAAGCCGGCGTCTTCTTCGGTCGAGCCGATAAGGACCCGCCCCTCGGGACGAGGCACCAAATAACGCGGCCCCTCGTTCACGATCGATCGCAGCACGGGCCGCGAAGCATTCAGCAACACGATCTGGCCGCGAATCGGCTTGAGACCGACGTGCGTGCCCAACCGCGACAGCAACAACCTGGTCCACGGCCCGCTGGTCAAACAGACCTGGCCGGCCGTCAGCGCACCGCCGCTGGTGAGAACGCGTTCGATGCGCCCGGCGCGCGTTTCAAAGTCTTCTACGGACACGCCCGCCGTCACCTCAACGCCGCGCTGTGCGCAACCGGCCAGCAGGGCTTTCAAATGCCGAGGATTTCGCAACTGCATCTCGTCGGGCAGGAACCAGGCCGCGCGCAGACAGGCTGAAGCGGCGCCGCCTTCGAGTGCCGGCTCGCGCCGCGCGAGTTCAGCCGCATCGAGTTGCTGGCATGCCACGCCTTGCTCTTGCCAACGGGCCGCCGCTCGGCGCAACTCGGCGTCTCCAGCCGCATCGCGCGCGACGTACACGCCGCCACAGTGTCGCAGGCCATTGTCGACGCCCGTCTGGTCCCGCAATTCGGCGGACCAACGCAGGTGCAGTTCGTTGCTGAGTTGCAGCAATTGCTCGTAAGGGTCATCGGTCGGCGTGGCCTGGGCAGACGGCAAAATGCCTGCCCCGGCCCAAGACGCTTCACGTCCCGGTTCCCCTCGCTCGACGACTCGTACCTTCAGTCCAGCACCGGCCAGTTCATAGGCCAGCGAAAGCCCGATCACTCCGCCGCCGACAATCAAAACGTCTGCCATCAACGCGCGTCTTCTCCCCTCAAGTCGCCCCCTGCGGGTTCTCTCGTCTCAATCAAGTCCGTAACGGAACTCGTGAGAATTCCGTCCGCGACGCCTCAACGGCACGGAATCGTCGCCGATTCCGCCAGGTTCATCGTTCCGCGCAGTGGAATTCTGCGGGTTATTATTGCGGCGCTTCCGCCGATCGTCGAGCCGCTACAGCCTGAGCCACCGCCCGCTTGAGCCGCGCCAGCGCCGAGTCGCTCGCGTCCGCTCCCGTCAACTCAGCGTGCAGCCGCAGGAGATCTTCCCACTCGTCGACATCGTACCAGCGGGGCAGGGCGGCGTAACGCCAATCGGCGGCCTCCAGCCGCGCAACCGTCTCGCCCCACACGGTGGGCTGGCTCCAAATCATGCCCTCGAAGATCGGCGGCGTCGGACGCGCGATGCCAACGAGATAATAACCGCCGTCGTCCGCCGGTCCCAACACGGCGTCGTACTCGCGGAGGAGTTCAAACGCCGATTCAATGAATGACGCCGGCAGCGTCGGACTGTCGGAACCGATCAACACGGCGCGTCGGGCCCCCGCGGCGAATGCAAACTCGAACCAGCTCCGCATCCGTTGGCCGAGATCCCCCTCCGCTTGCGCCGCCAGGTCCCATCCATCGCCCGCCATGGCCGCGAACGGCTCAACCCGATCCGCAGGGGAGTAGACAATTGTCCGACGATCGGCCATTCTCGCAAACCGCTCCAGCAGCGTTTGGACAAAAACCTTATGGAGCTGCACTGCCTGCTCAGCGCCAAGCGTCGCCGCGAGCCGCGTCTTCACCTGGCCAGGGGCCCAGAACTTGGCGAACATGCCCAACTGACGCACGCCGCTAGCCTCGCTGGCCGAGCAGCCGTCGCAGTAGCATCTCATTGACGCGCCCGCGAAAGCGTTCCACGCCATCAATCACCACGACGGGAATGCACTCATGATATCGGGCTTTCAATTCGGGCTCCTGGTCGATGTCGACTTCCTCCACGGACAGCCCGTGGCGAACTAACACGGCCTTGGCGTCTTCGCAAAGGTGGCAGCCTTGGCGGGTGTAGAGTGTGACGGTCGAAGCGTTCATCATGGGCGTCCTGTGCGACCGGCTCTTGCACGGGAAAAGGTTGTCAGCGGTAAACATACTACGAAATCAGCGTCTGCGCGGCGAGACTGCCGGGCCGCAACGCGCCGGAGCGAATGAGGTCGGAATGAAAAACGGTGCGTCGCGCTGAGATGCCACGGGCCGCCGATTTTGAAGTAGCGAAGGCGCTACAATTGGGGGGAGCCTGCAACTTATCCACCGGGAGCGTTTGCCGGGACGCAGTCGCCGACCGCGTCGCCAGATTCTCGCCATAAAGCGCGTCGACGACTGGCCCGAAGCTTTGATTCGCATAGAATATTAGCGAAAGCGCTTTGCGGGGGCCTTCCCGTACTGGTATCCTCCCAACACCTGTGCTAGCTTCCAAGGGAGTAGGATGTGGCGCTTCGAATGGGAGGACGGCGCAACTTGTACGCCTTTCTGAGTCCGTGGGCTCCCGCGGCGGGTGTCGTTCGGCCTCGCCGGTCGAGGCGCCAGTCATCCTTCATTTCTGAGGCCGACACTGGAAGTCTCCGGCGCCATGGCGGCTGAGGAGAATGGCTTGCCCCTGACGTGCAAATGACCAAGCTCAAAGGCGATTCATTCATTGACATGGTGAGGCGGAGCGAGCTAGTCGAGAAAGACCGGCTGGCGCAGGCGCTCGCCGAGTTTGAGCAAAAGCACGGTCAAGAAGCGGGCGCCGACCCTCAGCAAGTCTCTCGTTACCTGCTCGACTCCGGACTGCTGACGCGCTGGCAGTGCAATAAGCTCCTTGAAGGTCGAAGCAAGGGCTTTTTCCTTGGCAAATACAAGCTGCTCGACCACCTGGGCACGGGCGGAATGAGCGCCGTCTACCTGGCTGAGCACGTGAACATGCAGCGGCGGGTGGCCATCAAAGTGCTGCCCCAGCACCGCGTCAACGACTCATCCTACCTGGCCCGCTTCTATCGCGAGGCGCGAGCGGCGGCGTCGCTGGACCACCCGAACATCGTGCACGCTTATGACGTCGACAACCAGGGAGATACCCATTACCTGGTGATGGAGTTCGTGCAGGGACTGGATCTGCAGCAGATGGTCAAGCGGCAAGGGGTGTTATCTTACGAGGCCGCCGCGGATTACATTCGCCAATCAGCAGACGGATTGGCCCACGCGCATTGCGTCGGCCTGATCCACCGCGACGTCAAGCCGGCCAATCTGCTCGTCGACGCCCACGGCACCGTCAAAGTGCTCGATCTGGGCCTGGCCCGCTTCACGGACGAAACGCAGGAATCGCTGACCATCGCCCATGATGAAAACGTCCTGGGAACGGCCGACTACCTGGCGCCCGAACAGGCGCTCAACAGCCACACTGTCGACACGCGAGCGGACATTTACAGCCTCGGCTGCACGCTCTACTTCATCTTGACCGGGCATCCGCCGTTTCCCGACGGCACGCTGCCGCAACGGTTGATGAAGCACCAGACGGATGAACCCGCCAGCATTCTGAAAGACCGTCCTGACGCGCCGCCAGAACTGCTGGAGATTTGCCGCAAGATGATGGCAAAATCGCCCGCCGCCCGATACCAGACCGCCGCGCAAGTCAGCCAAGCGCTCACCGAGTGGCTGCTCTCTCGCGAGAACTACCAGGGCATGTCCCAATTGGCGGCGGCGCAGCGAAAGCAACCGCGGCCGGACCTGGCCGAAAGCGGCTCGCACGCTCCAGCCAACCGACCTCGTTCGCCGGGCGAGCGAGCGCCGTCGGTCAACGACACGGCTTCGAATCTCGAGCGTCCGACCACGAAGGGCACGAGCCGCGAGGAGGTCCTCGGCAGCGACCCGGCGCTCAAGCACGGCGCCGGCGCCAGCTCTCACTCGGGAGGCGGCTCTAAGGGAGCCGGTTCCAAGAAGACAAAACGGCTGCCGGTGGCGAAACCGCTCAACCCTTTGGAAGAGTTCTCGATCAAGATCGACGACAGTCCGAGCAGCGGTTCCAACAAGCTCAAGCGCAAAGTGGGACCCGAGTCCGGCATCGGCCGCCGCCCGGCCTGGCCGGGTTGGCTGATCATCACGTTGACCACCGTAGGGATCATCGTTGTGCTGTCGATGATCTTGATGTTCATTACCTACGGCTGATCGCTCTGCAACTGATCGCGATGGGGAATCACATCGGCACCCCATCGCTCACGACTGCTCGCCGGCGGCGGCTCCGTCGGCGTGCGCCCCGCCCCTTTCAAGTCGGTCTTAAGCTGCCCGACAGGCCCTTGTCAAGCCTTCCCCGGACGGCCGTCGGCGAGGCTGCCGGTCGGGTTACCCGGGACATCGAAGAAACGGAAATCAAGATCGCAAGTCATTCCACACACACAACTTGCGATGTTCACTTGTTTTCCACCTCCAGGCCTACCTAGGATAGGATTGCTGGTGGTCACCAGCAGACTTGAATGCCCCGCCCGGGGCCTCTTCGCCAGGCGCCGCGAATGAGTCGCATACGGCGCCGGCGCCGTTGTCACCCTTGAAAGAAGATTTACCGTCACAACCGCCACAAGCCGCAGATTCTTTCATAAACCGAGGTCGGTCCGCGATGCGACGTACACGCCAGCTCAACAACGGAGGACGATTTTCACGGCAAATCAGCCACGTGGCTCGGACTCGGTCCGTAGCATGGGCTGCTCCCTTGAGCAACCGCGTCGTGGCGGACAGGTCAACGAACGCTTGCCGTTCGTCCCCCCCGAGGACTGGCACGAGCCGAAGGAGGACGGATCGGCGTACCGCTTCCAGGTTCAGCCTGCCGGCCGCGGCTATCGGCACGTCGTCACGCCCGACGAGGTGCGCGAACGGCTTGCCGAGTTGCCGGCGCATTTCGTCGAGGCCCTGGAGGTCGTTCAATTCAGCCGCATGACGCGGAAGAAGCAGAGTTTTCCCTGCTATGGTATGCAATGGGGCGCTGCGATCTATCTTTATCCGATCGAAGACACGCTGGTGGAAAGCTACAGCCAGCCGCCCAAACCGAACCAAGTCAACGAAGCGCGAATGTACGGCGGCCGTTGGGTCCAAGAAGGCCGAAACACCTGGTCCCTGATCTGGAGCGAGCAGGCAATCAAGGATTTCTACCTTAACAACATCCTGATCCACGAGTTGGGTCATTTGCTCGACGACCGCAACTCGCGGCAAGTCGATCGCGAGCGGTTTGCCGAATGGTTCGCGGTTCGCTATGGATACCAACCGACGCTCGCCAGCCGCTGTGCGCCGAAGCAGGTCCGACGCCGGCATCACTCCCGGCGATAAGCCAACCGCGGTCGGTCGCACTTCGGCAGGCGTGAAAAAGGTTGGACGCCCGCAACGCCTATCTCTTATAATGCCCCCACGCCGGGCCGTTCGCGCCGCGTGTACTTCTAACCGCGGCGCCGGCGAGAGTGCGATTCAAGCGAGCGGCTCGGGTGAATCGGCAATCGCGGACACGAGAACCAAGAGCATTTACGATGAGGCACTTCCTTCGATTGGTAGCGGGGCTGTCGCTTATTCTGACGTGTGGCGGCAAGGCGTTCGCCGCCGCCACCCCGGCGCAGAAGCAGCAAATGGCCGACGCCCAGCGCTCGCTCAAGGAGTTGCCTTCCTTGTTCCGAGCCAAAAAACTTGAGGAGTTCTCAGAGCGTCTGTCTGAGGCTCAGACCTTAATTTCGGACCTCGCTTCGACCGACGCGAAAGGCGATCCTGCCTTGGTCGTTTTGGAAAGGAAAGTAGCGGCCGCCGAACGCTTGCTGGAAGCTTTTTCGGCCAGCGCGACGAAAGCGGCCAAGCCGACGCGGCGGCCGAAGCCGAAGAAGCCCGCTAGCACGAAGCCCATGGAAACGGGCGTGAGCTTCATGAAAGAAGTCTTGCCTATCTTTTCCGCCAAGTGCGGCAATTGCCACATTCGGGCGGCTAAGGGGGGCTTCAGCGTCGCGACGTTTGCGGATCTGAAGAAAGGCTCCGATGCCGGAACGGTCTTCTTCCCCGGCAAGGCGCAAGGCAGCCGTTTAATGGAAGTCCTGGCCTCAGGCGACATGCCGCGGGGGGGCGGACCGCTCTCCGATGCGGAGATGACCACGATTGCTAAATGGATCGATGCCGGCGCCAAGTTCGACGGTCCGAGCGAAACGGCCGCGCTGGCGGCGGGAACTCCGACGGCCGGCGCTCCGGGCATGCTGCAGGCCGTACGTGCTTCCGGCAACGAGTCCGTGCAGTTCATTCGCGACCTGGCGCCTGTCGTCGTCAGCCAGTGCATCCAGTGCCACGCGGGCATGCAGCCCGCCGGCCGGCTGAACCTGACCACATTCAGCGGCTTGTTGCGCGGCGGCGATAGCGGCCCCGCCATCATGCCCGGCAAACCGAAGGACAGCCTGCTGATCAAGAAGCTCCGCGGGACGGCCGGAGATCGCATGCCACTGCGCAAGATCCGCTTTCGGAAGACGTCATCAAGCAGTTCGAGCGTTGGATCGCCGATGGCGCCAAGCTCGACTGGGCCAATCCCGCCGACTCGCTCGACTGGGCCGTGCGCACCATGACCGCCTCAAAGATGACGCACGAAGAGTTGGCCGCGATGCGCTCCGGCCTGGCCGACAAGACTTGGCGCCTGGCAAATCCCGACGTGGAACCCGTCAAGATCGAAGGCGAGCAGTTCATTCTGCTCGGCAATCTCTCCTCGGTGCAGATGACGGAAATCGCCGAGTTGGCCAAGGCGGAGCAGGCCAAGGTCGCCAAATTGCTGCAGGTTCCGGACGACCAGCCGTTCGTAAAAGGCAAGGTAACGCTGTTCGCCGTGCGACGGCATTTCGACTATACCGAATTCGGCATGATGGTGGAAAAGCGAGAACTGCCGCATGACTGGCGGGCCCATTCCCGATACACCATCGTCGATTGCTACGGCTGCCTGCTCGTGCCCCAAGACGACCAGAAAGAGACGCCGCTGTTGCTGGCGCAGGTCTTTGCCAGCGCCTACCTGGACAACCAAGGCCAGTTGCCGCGTTGGTTCATCGACGGCGCTTCTCGAGTTATCGCGGCCCGCGCCGAACCGCGTGATCCTCTCGGAAAACTGTGGCAGGACCAGGCCAAAACGGCCTTGAGCGACGGTCGCAGTCCGGATGAATTCCTGAAGGCGGGCGAGACCCTCTCCAGCGACGCCCAAGCCATGAGCTACGACTTCATGAAAAACGTGATGAGCAAGTCGGCCAAGTTCACGGCCCTGCTGGCTGAGACCCGCAAAGGAGTCGCCTTCGATGCCGCCTTCACCAAACATTTCGGCGCAGCGCCGGCCGCACTGGCCGAGCTGTGGGCGAAAAGTGCTGCGACGCGCCGCAAGTAAGCGGCCTGGCGGCCGCACGATCTACCCCAAGATACGGAGCGATTCGACCGGCACGACTTGATTCAGGCTGCCGGACCGCAGGCCTTCCAGGTCCAAGGCGATAAACTTGAACCCCAGCTCGCGCAAGCGGGCCGTAAGCTCTCGCGCAACTCGGGCGCGGCCAACCGAGGAATCTCGGCCAGAGGGACTTCGATCCGGGCCATTTCGCCCTTGTGGTAACGCACCCGAAGTTCGCGCAAGCCGCGGTTCTTGAGAAACTGTTCGGCGGCGTCCACCATCGCCACTCGCTCGGGCGTCACCTCCTCGCCGTAAGCAACGCGGCTGCTTAGGCAGGGGCTGGCGGGCTTATCCCAAACCGGCAATTCCCAGTCGGCGGCCAACTGCCGAACCTCTACTTTGGTCAGTTCGCACTCCATCAGCGGACTGCGCACCGAGTGCTCCGCCGCAGCCTGCATTCCTGGGCGATGATCGCCCCGGTCGTCCCAATTGGCGCCGTTGGCAATCACAGCCACGCCAAGCGGCTCGGCCAGGCCCTCCAGTCGAGTGTAGAGCTCGGCCTTGCAATGGTAGCAGCGGTCGGGAGCGTTACGCCGATAATCGGCCTGGGAGAATTCGTCGGTCGACAACACGCGATGGCGAATGCCCATGCGAGCGGCAAGCCGCTCCGCTTCCGCCAGCTCGCCTTGGGCCAGGCTGTCGCTGACGCCGGTCACGGCAACGGCCTTATCGCCCAGGGCCAACTGCGCGGCCTTCGCCACGACGGCGCTGTCCACGCCGCCCGAATACGCCACCGCGCAACTGCCGTAACCGGCAATCGCCGCCAGCAATCGATCGCGCTTCGCACTGAGTTCAGGCGATAACTCGGCCATAATTAAAAATCCTCCACCGCAATGCCGTGGCAACGCAGTTTTCGAGAGCCCGCATGTCAATATGTGGGAGCCCTGACCCCGGGTTGTGTGATCCGTCCGCATGGTTCCGGAACGTAAGCTCCGGGCGGCGGCTATACACGCGGCCGAGTTCTAAATAAGGGCGCCCAGCGGACTTTCGTATCGGCTCCCCAAAATAGCACGTTGGCAACACGAACATGGCAGAGGACGAAAGGTATCGTATCGTCCAGGCGCCAAAGCGGCAAGGCGGAGAAGGGGATTACGGTTGCACCTCAGCCGTCGCGAGTTGGGAGCCGAGGAGTGATGCTGCCGTCCCCGCCTGACAACGCCGCCGTGCCGTGACGAGAGCGATCTGCTCATCACTCGCCGACTTCAGATCAACCGCTGGATTTCATCGCGGAGCCTGGCGGCATCCTCGTACCGCTCGTCGGCGATCGCCTCAGCGAGTTCTCGCCGCAAAAGATCGACCGGATCAGGCGGCTCAGACAGCGGACGAGGCTCTCGCGGCGGAAGCCGCTTGACGACGTTGGCCGCCACCTCATCGTGCCATTCTCGCAATTGCGTCAGCTCCTGACACTGATCGGCGTTGTCCGCTTGCTGGTAATCTCCCAGAAACGTCTCGATGCCGCGAATACCCGCCTCAATCGCCTTCAAGGCGGCGTCGAGCAGTCCAATCTCGACCAGGGGGGTAGCCACGGCGCGCGTATGCATCATCGTGACGTACGGACGCCACTGGTCAAACCGCCGCTTCTCCTCTTCGGTGCGGGCATACGCTCGCACAAAACGGAACAAGCGCAGATTGCGGTTCGTATCGTGCGCGCACAACTCGTATCGCTGCAGGCGCCAGAAACTCAAATAGCGATGGTAGTACTGAATGCCTTCGCGAAGCAAACGCTCGCAGGCAGTCGCATCGAGTCGAAAGGGAGACGATTCCGGATGCGAGGCATCATGAGCCTGTTGCACGTCACGATAGTAATCGAGCCACGACTCGCGCCCTTCGGGGCGTTTGCCGTCGGGACGCCCATCCAACTCCATTTGCAGCAGGCCCAGTTCCAGCCGCAACTGGATCTTATCGCGACCGTCATCTCCCGAGACGATCCGCACCTGCACGTCGCCGGGCTCGAAATCCCATCCAGCCAAGATTTCGGAGATATCCCGGGACACCGCGTCTCGCCACCTACTCAGCCTTTGGACAACGGCTCATTCATTGCCGTCGCGGATCAAAGGCTCCATCGTTTTTGTATTGCGTTCGACCGCCAGCACGATCGTTCGCTGCTCGAAGCCGTCACGACTGCAAGCTACCGCAGGAATCACCTGACGGCAATTGGGCATGCTGAATCGAACGGTAAAGGTGCCGTCGTCGCGAAGCTTGACCGGCTCGCCCTGCAAGGTCACATGGGCGCCCGGATCCGTGACTCCGTAGACGATCAGTTCGGCGTCCAACTCGAAATTGAAATCTCGCTTGCGCGGCAGCAAGCCTTCCACGCCGGCCCCGTACCGGGTGACCATCGGCGAGCCCATCGGGCGTCGCAGACGCTCTTCGAACAATTCCTGCAATTCGGTGCTCGGGCCTTCCGCCGCATAACCGCCGCTCATGGCGTAGATCTTGTCAAAGTCTTCGGCCACTTCGTTCCAGTTCTCGTCAATGGCGTCGCTTGCGGCAGCCTTGGGCGTCGTCACCACGTTGCTGCGAGCGAGCACAAAGAACTTTCCGCTCGGCGCGAGATAGCCAATATCAACCCGAAAGCTCTTCGGCGGATCGTTGACGTCGATGTACCAGTTATTGACGCCGCCGTGAATGACAATATCTCGCAACAGCGTCTCGGAAGAACTGGTCGTCCCGTTCGCCGAAACCTCAAAGACCCGCAACACGGGCTGCGCGAGCGTGCCATTCCTGGCTCATCGCCGCCTCGGCTCGTTCCACCCCCTGCCGCGTCAATTCCCAGTAAGCGTGCAGCCAGTAGGGGCCGCGGACCATGACCACTAACCGGTCCTTGGTCACCGCTTGCTGCTTGCCGTTGACGACGGCGCCGGAAAGATTCTTCGAGTGGTTGAGCTTCGATTTCACCTGCTCCAGACGCCGCGAAGCATAAGCGTTCTTGGGCTTGGCCGCGGATTCGGAAACGCGGCGGACCGCCTTTCGGCGTCCGGCGGACGCCGTCGAAGCGCTGGACCGCCGACTGGCGGAACTCTTCTGCTTGAGCTTCCCTTTCGCAGCGGCGATCTTCGCGGCGCGAACGAGCGCTTGCACCAACTGGTCCTTCCGCATTGAATGACAGCCGTGTACGCCGCGGCGTTTGGCCATCTGGACCAGGTCTTTCATTGTATAGCTACTGAGGCTGTCTGCGGTCATCGTATGGACTTCTCCAAGCTGCCAACCTGAAAAGTGCCGCCGAGCAGGGCGGTTGGTGTTACTCGTCCCGTCGTCCATGACTTCCGCGGTGACTCTGGCGTGGGCGGCTCCTCCGCAACCGTTAGGCCCAAGAACCAACCCTTTGGCCTACCATCGAACCACCTATATTAGTTATCCGCCGTGCTTTCCCGCCCCTGCGGCAAACCGTGACGACTCCATCGTCGGGCAGGCGAATGATTCCAGCTTAACCACCTCTGGGCTAAAACGCAACGATCCAAGCCCCCTGAAGGGCTAATTTTCCCGTACCGCCGCTTACTGCATCTCTAATCAAATTCATCAGTTAGGAACATTAACCGACAAAAAACCCGCAACCGAACATTCCTTATCTGCGATGTTTGCCACGCCCCCCAACGCGCCGATCCGATACCCAACCGCCGCGCACGTCGATCATCATAAACAACCTATATAAAAAGACTTACATATCGATTCCGACTTTGTGAAAAAAAACACGAATTTGAGGTTCCGGTCCGTTGACACTCCGAAATCACTCCGTTAGATTAGCCGCTTTCACGCTGCTAGCGGAGATTGCCGGGGACATTTTTTCCCGGCTTTTCGCGGCAGGCGGGCTTTCGGACCGAACTTGCTCGGCCCAAAGGCTTAAAGGCGATTTCAAAGATCCTGGCTCAAGGCTGTCTCTGAACACTTAGCTGAAGGCGTTGCCTGAACATAGGTTCGATGGCCAGTGACGATTCCGCCCGAACACCGTTCGCCGATGACCGAAGCGACGGAGTGGGTGTCTCGGATTTTGGCTGTGGCGGCGGTCATGGTTCTGCCCTTGGTGGGCGGGGCGTGGCTCGATAAGCAATTGGGCACAAGGTTCCTGGGACTCGTCGGGATCGCTCTCGGCGTTACTTCCGGAATCGTCTATTTGCTGGCTCTGACAAAACAACCGCCTCGCGGCGGAAACAGGACTACCGACGGTGATTGAGTCTTCTGGCCATCGACCCGCCCAACTCGCCTCGCCGAGCTTGACACGGGCCTGCATGGCGCTAGCCGTGGCGGTCCTGATTGGCTTGGCGGTGATCGGCGGCGTGGCGAATGAGCGTCAAGGAGCGGCCGGGCTTCAGGCGGCCGGCATTGCGGCCTTCACTTGCTGGTTTTCGGCAACTGCGGCCTTGCTGCTCGCAGGCAGTTTGCGGCACACCGGTCATTCGGTCAGCGGCATTCTCGGCGGCACGCTGCTGCGAACCATGATTCCGCTGGCCGTAGCCGCTGCATCTCAAGTTTCCGACAGCCCGCTGGCTGAGGCGGGACTGTTCGGCTATCTGGTCTTGTTCTTCCTGCTGACGTTGACCGTCGAGACGCTATTGCTGGTCTGGCTGCTGCGCCCCGATTTGAAATTGCCCGCCGGAAAGAACCGGAGAGAGGCAGTATAAACCATGGCTGACCCCGTACTTCACATCAAAGACGGGTACTTCTTCGAAGTTCCCAAGTTCCTGCGGCCGCATCCGTTTACAACGCTCGACGACGTGCCGGAGTTTTTGCGCAACGAAGCCCCTAAAGACGCGACGGTCGAGTTCTTCAATCACGAAATGGCCGGGAAGATTCTGATCCCGCAGCCTTTCGCCACGCTGAAGAACCTCTACGATAAAGAATCCGGGTTTGCGATCTCCAGGTTCATGATTCTGGAACTGGTCGCAGCCGCCATTCTGGCTTTCGTGTTCATTCGCGTCGGCAGGAGAATTTCCAGCGGCGAGGCGCCGAAGGGAAAAGCCTGGAACTTCTTCGAGGCGATGCTGGTTTTCGTCCGCGACGAGATCGGGGTGTCGGCGATGGGCAAGCACGACGCACGTCGTTTTACGCCGCTGCTCTGGACGCTGTTCTTTTTCATTTTGACCTGCAACTTGCTCGGGCTGGTGCCCTGGCTCGGCGCCCCGACCGGCGCCTTCGGCGCCACGTTCGGGCTGGCGCTGGTGGTCTTCTGCACCTCGATCGGCGCCGGCTCCAAAAAGTTCGGCCCGATCGGCTTCTGGGTCAATCAGGTTCCGCAGATGGAACTGCCGTGGTGGTTAGTGCCGTTGAAGATTCCGATTTTCTTGATCGAAGTCGTCGGGCTGATCATCAAGCACTTCATCTTGGGCGTGCGTTTACTGGCCAATATGGTGGCGGGTCACCTGGTGCTGTTGGGCATCATGGGCCTGATCGTCGTCGCGGCTCAGTACAGCATCAGCCACTGGCTGCTCGTCAGCTCGATCAGCGTCGTCAGTTCGACGCTGTTCAGTCTTTTGGAATTGTTCGTGGCGTTTCTGCAGGCGTACATTTTCACATTTTTGTCAGCCTTGTTCATCAGTGCAGCGGTCCACCATCACTAGCGGATGCGTTCCGCCAAGACGCGGCTCGCAAGTCGTTTGCATGGCAAGGCTGTCGATAACTACTATTTTTTTGCCTCAAGGAGAAAAGAACCGTGAGTAAGTTCGCTTCGATCGTGTGCGTGGCCGTGGCCCTGTGCGCCTTGTTGACGGCCGCCCCCGCAATGGCCCAGGAAGAAGGCGCCGCTGCCGTTAAACCCGCTTACAGCTTGATCAACCTCACCGGCGCCTTCGGTGCGGGCCTGGTGGTGATCGGCGCCGCGGCGGGCATCGGCAAGTTGGCCAGCTCCGCCGTGGAAAGCATGGCCCGCCAGCCGGAAGTGGCAGCCAACATCCAGGTGGCGATGATCATCGCGGCGGCGTTGATCGAAGGTTTCACGTTCTACGCGATCTTCGTCTGCTCCCAGCAAGCGTGAAAACGAATCCGATCAGGACCCGCCAGGCGCAAGCCCAGCAGTCCAGATGAACAAGGTGGAAGCTGTCATGCAGCGTTTTTTGCTGAGTCTGATTGCGGGATTGGCCCTGGCGGCCTGGCTGCCCGCGGCGCCCGCGGCGGAAGATCACGCCGGCGAGGACAAGGCCGGGCACGCAGCGGCGGAGAAACACGAGGGCGCCGAAAAGCACGTCGCCGGCGAACATGCCGGGGGCGAACACGGCGGAGGTCACGGCCATTTGGGCGCCGAGGGGGTCAGCATGAGCCCCGCGGAACTCAAAGGCGATCTGGCGATCTATTCCGTCGTGGTCTTCCTGCTGCTGCTGTTGATCCTCAACAAGTTCGCGTGGGGTCCGATCTCGTCGGGACTGGACCGCCGCGAGCAGCGAATCGCCGACAATATCGCCGCCGCCGAGCGCAGTCACGAAGAAGCGAAGCAGATGCTGGCCGAGTACGAGCGCCAAGCTTGCCTCGGCCCAGGACGAAGTGCGGGCGATCCTGGACGAGGCCCGGCGCGACGCCGAGCATACGCACCAGGAAATCCTGGCCAAGGCCAAGGCGGAGGCGGCGGCCGAAGCTGCCCGGGCCAAGCACGAGGTGGAGACCGCGCACGACCAGGCGCTTAAGCAACTGGTCGAGACGGGCGCCAACCTGGCCGTCGATCTGGCCGGACAAATCCTCAAAACGCGTCTGAGCGCGGCCGACCATTCGCAATTGATCGCCGATGCGGTCGCCAAGTTTCATCCCCAGCAGGTCAGTTCGAACTAACCGCCCATGAGCGACTTCGACGAAGAACAGTTCTCATCGGCCATTCAAGGCGCCGAGATCGATCCTGCCGCGCACCAACTCGCCACGACTTACGCTCGGGCGCTGTTGGGCGCCAGTGAGAACGCGGGTAACACCGAAGAAGTGCTCGCCGAGTTCGACTCGCTGCTGCGCGACGTTCTCAGCCGCTACCCGCGGATTGACGACATCCTCGCCTCAGGCATGATTGCCAACGAGGAGAAGGCGGAACTGATCGCGCGCGTGTTTGCCGGGCGAGTCACGCCGCTGTTCCTGCACTTTCTCGAGGTCGTGACCGGGCATGGCCGCGGCCGCTACCTGAAAGCCATCCACAGCGCCGCGCATGACCTGTACGACCAACTCCGCGGGCGAGTCCGCGTGCAAGTGACGACGGCTGTGCCGCTTGACGAGGAACTGGCCCAGCGCATCGCCGCGCAGTTGCGCAGCGCCTTGTCAGCCGAGCCCAAGCTGGAACGCCGGGTCGACCCGGAACTGGTTTCCGGAATTGTGTTGCGCATCGGCGATACCGTCTACGACGGCTCCGTTTCCACCCAGTTGGAGCGGATCCGATCTCAAATGATCCATAGGAGCGTCCATGAAATTCAACGCCGACGAGATAGCTTCGGTACTCCAGCAGGAAATTGAACAGTACGACTCCAAAATCGACGTCCGAGAAATCGGGCGCGTGCTGGAAGTCGGCGACGGAATTGCGCGCGTCTACGGCCTGTCGGGCGTGATGGCCGGCGAGATGGTGCGCTTTGCCAACGGCGTGATCGGGTTGGCTTTCAACCTGGAAGAGCATTCCGTCGGCGTGATCATTCTCGGCGACTACCTGGGGATCAACGAGGGCGAGGAAGTCCGCAGTACGGGCGAACTGTTGAGCGTGCCCGTGGGCGATGCGGTCGTCGGCCGCGTCCTCGATCCGCTCGGCAATCCGCTCGACGGCAGAGGCCCGGTGGTGACCAGCGAACGCCGTCCGGTCGAAACGATGGCTCCCGGCGTCGCCGAGCGCCAACCGGTTCGCGAACCGATGCAAACGGGCATCAAGGCCATCGACGCCATGACGCCGATCGGTCGCGGCCAGCGCGAGTTGATCATCGGCGACCGCAAGACCGGCAAGACGGCGATCGGCATCGACGCGATCATTAATCAGAAAAACTCCGGCGTGAAGTGCTTCTACGTCGCGGTCGGCCAGAAAGAGTCGACCGTGGCCAACGTGGTCGAGGCTCTCCGAACGCACGGCGCCATGGACTACACCACGGTGATCATGGCCGGCGCCAGCGACCCGGCGCCGCTGCAATACGTGGCGCCGTACGCGGGCACCGCCATGGCCGAATACTTCATGTACAAGGGCGAGCACGCCTTGATCGTCTACGACGACTTGTCGAAGCAGGCCGTGGCCTACCGCCAGCTTTCGCTGCTGATGCGACGCCCGCCAGGACGTGAAGCGTATCCGGGCGACGTGTTCTACTGCCATAGCCGTCTGCTTGAACGCTCGGCCAAGCTCAGCGACGCGTTGGGCGCCGGATCGTTGACTTCGCTGCCGATCATCGAGACGTTGGAAGGCGAAGTCTCCGCATACATTCCGACCAACGTGATTTCGATCACCGACGGACAGATTTACTTGCAGCCCGACTTGTTCTTCGCCGGCCAGCGTCCGGCCATGAACGCCGGCATTTCGGTGTCTCGCGTGGGCGGCGCCGCCCAGATCCCGGCGATGAAGAAGGTCGCCGGCGGTCTGCGGCTCGACCTGGCTGCCTTCCGCGAGCTGGAAGCGTTCGCCCAGTTGGGCACCGACCTCGACGCCGCCACGCAAGCCCGGCTCGACCGCGGCTACCGCATGATTGAACTGCTCAAGCAGGGCCAGTACCAGCCGATGGACGTGTTCGACGAGGTGCTCAGCATTTACGCCGGCACCCGCGGCCATCTCGACAAGATTCCACGGGAACGCGTCGCCGAGTGGGAAAAGGCCTTCTTGCAGTTCATGCACGAACAGAAATCCGAGATTCGCCAGAAGCTCATCGACACCAAGAAGCTCGACGATGATACGGCCCAAGCCCTGGAAGACGCGATCGCCGAGTTCCAGAAGCAGTTTTCCGGCAAGAAAGAAGAGGCGACTGCGAAAGTCTGATTGATGCGGCCGGCGATGCGGCGCGTGACGCGCCGTCGGCGGCCGGTAGCAATCAGCCCCAGCGGAGGCCTTTGTGAACGAAGAACATAACCCCTACGAGACGCCAGCTACCGACGAGGGGGCCGTTGAAGGCCCTGGGAATTTCGTAGACAACGATGCGAAAATGTGGGGCACGCTGTGCCACCTGTCGGCTTTGTCGATGTACTTTACGGCGGTCGGCGGCATCGTCGGGCCGTTGGCCGTCTGGCTGATCAAGCGAAACGAATGTCCGTTTGTCGACGATCAAGGCAAGGAGTCGCTGAATTTTCAGATCTCGATGCTGCTGTACCACCTGATTGCCGCGATAGGCATCTTGTGCGTGATCGGCTTGCCGGTTTTGATCTGTTTGTCCGTTGCCAACATTGTGCTCGTGATTATCGCCTCGCTCCAGGCGAATAACGGAGTCTACTACCGCTATCCGCTGACGATTCGATTCATCAAGTAAAACGCCATGGCCAAAGCCCGCGCTCTCGACAAACGTCGCAAGTCGATCAAGAACATCCGCAAGATCACGCGGACGATGGAATTGATCGCCACCGCCCGCTTCAAGAAGGCGATGGACCGCGCATGCCGCCACCGCGTATACCAAGCGGATCACCGCGTTGGCGTCCGACCTGGCCAACGCCGGGTTGGAAGTCAGTCACCCGTTGCTCGAGGGGCGCAGCGAGGTCAAGCACGCCGCGCTGCTGGTGCTGACCGGCAACCGCGGTTTGTGCGGCGGTTATAACTCGAATGTGCAGCGGCCGGATTGGCCCGCTACAAGGAACTGAAAGAATCTGTGCCGCTGATGACGCTGGAGGTTTCCGGCAAACGCGGCATCTCCGCATTCCGGTTTCGCGAAATCACGCCCGACGTCACGTTCACGCACTTCGAAGACAAGCCGACGTTCGAGGAAGTGGAACTGCTGGCCAACCGCTTCCTGGACGATTACGCCACGGGCAAACTGGACCGCCTCGACGTGGCCTATACGCGTTTCGAGGGCATCGCCCGGCAGATCGTCTCCGTCGAAACCTTGCTGCCGCTGGGCGAGTTGGCCGGCGCCGACGAAGCGGCGCAAGGCGAGGCGGCCGACGCGGGCCAGTCGCAGTACGAGTTCTTGCCGTCCGCCGAGAGTATCCTGGAAGAGGTCGTGCCGACGAGTTTCAAAGTCAAGCTCTTCAAGTGCTTCCTCGACGCGGCCGTCAGCGAACAAATTGCCCGGATGGTGGCCATGAAAGCCGCTACGGAAAACGCCGACAAGATCATCAAGCAACTGTCAATGACCTACAACCGCGCCCGTCAAACCCAGATCACCGGCGAGATCATGGAAGTGTTGGGCGGCGTGGAGGCGTTGAAGGGCTGATCGTCGCGATAACAAGCTGAAGTCATGGAAGCCGCCAGAGAGAAAAAGATCTTTCAAAGGGGGATAAGGAGATACAGAGGAGATAAGGGGGGATTCTGTTAAGGAGCGGTTCCGCGGGGCGCTTGACCAGAGGGGGTTCAACGATGGGGCAGCCTGATGGCGGGTATTTGGAAGAGGAACTGACGGAAACGATTATTCACTGCGCTATCGCGGTACACCAAGAGCTAGGACCAGGATTCATCGAGAGCGTTTATCAGAATGCGATGATCCTTGAGTTAGTCAATCGCGGACTACACATCGAGACTGAAGAGGAAATCTGCATCTACTACGCCGGAAAACTGGTAGGTAAGCATCGACTCGATTTGCTAGTTTCCGGGCGAGTGATCGTTGAGAACAAAGCGATCGAAGAATTGACTAAGGTGGACTATGCTCGCCTGCGCTCATACCTGAAAGCGACAAACCTTCGCGTCGGAATCCTGACCAACTTCGCCAAAGAACGAGCCGACTTTCGCCGTGTCGAACTCAACCGCCGCCAATAGAAACTCAACCTTCTCTTCCTGTCCCTGATCTCCTCCCTATCCCCACATCCCCTTTCAACAAAAGCCAGCGTTTAACATTAGCCAACACTTAACAATAGCCAGAAGTAAACCACGAATCTCTGAATCAAAGCATCATCATGGCAACGACTACCGCTCATCCGACGAATGGCACGCACGTCGGCCACGTCACGCAAATCATCGGTTCGACTTTCGACGTCGAGTTTCCGGCGCACAGCCTGCCGGCGATTTATAACGCCGTCAGGATTACGTCCGAACACAAGGGCATCAAAATCAACCTGGTCGGCGAAGTGCAGCAGCACCTCGGCGGCGGACGCGTTCGCTGCGTGGCCTTGGGCGGCACCGACGGATTGGTCCGCGGCCAGGAATGCGTCGATACCGGCAACCCGGTACAGGTGCCCGTCGGCAAAGCCACGCTCGGCCGCGTATTCAACTTGATCGGCGAACCGGTCGACGGCCGCGGCCCGGTCGATGCGGACGAACATTGGAGCATCCACCGCGATGCGCCGCCGGTCACCGACCTGTCGACCGAGACGGAATTGTTCGAAACCGGCATCAAGGTGGTCGACCTGCTGACGCCGTTCGTCCGCGGCGGCAAGGCGGGTTTGTTCGGCGGGGCAGGGCTGGGCAAGACGGTGATCCTGACCGAATTGATCGCCCGCATCGCCAGCGCACACGGCGGTTACTCGGTGTTTGCCGGCGTCGGCGAGCGGACTCGCGAAGGGACCGACCTGTGGCTGGAAATGCAGGAAGCCAAGATCGGCGACACCGGCCGTAGCGTGATCGAGCAGACCTGCATGGTCTTCGGCCAGATGAACGAACCGCCCGGCGCCCGTCTGCGCGTGGCCCTTTCGGCGTTGACGATGGCCGAGTACTTCCGCGACACGACCGGCGCCGACACGCTGCTGTTCATCGACAACATCTTCCGCTTCTCGCAAGCCGGCTCCGAGGTGTCCGCCTTGTTGGGCCGCATGCCGTCGGCCGTCGGTTATCAGCCGACCCTGGCGACGGAGATGGGCGCCTTGCAGGAGCGGATCGCTTCGACGTCCAAGGGCGCCATCACCTCGGTGCAAGCCGTGTACGTGCCGGCCGACGACCCGACCGACCCCGCGCCGGCGACCGCCTTCGGCAACCTCGACGCCTTCTTGTACCTGGAACGTTCGATCAGCGAGAAGGGCATTTATCCCGCGGTCGATCCGCTGGCCTCCTCCAGCCGCATTCTCGATCCGCAGTACGTCGGCGAGCGGCATTATGCCATCGCCCGTCGCGTTCAGCGCACGCTGCAGCGGTACCGCGAACTGCAAGACATCATCGCCATCCTGGGAGTCGACGAATTGAGCGAAGCAAGACAAGCTGGTCGTGCATCGCGCCCGCCGCATGGAGCGATTCCTGTCGCAGCCGTTCCTCGTGGCCGAGGTCTTCACCGGCAAGCCGGGCGAGATCACCAGCCTTGCCGACACGATCCGCAGCTTCGAAGAAATTGCCGACGGCAAATGGGACCACCTGCCCGAAAACGCCTTTATGTACGTCGGCCCCATCGAGCAGGCTGAAGAGCAAGCCAAGAAGCTGGCCGCCAAAAAGTAGGCCGCCAAGAAACCGGCGATCGACGAGGAAGCAGACGGCAATCGGCAGGCGGGGACCGACAAGCCTGCCGACTTTTGACTTCCGATTTTTTAACACCCGACACCACAGTCTGCCATGGCCGAACAACACGCTGACCACGCCGCCACTCCTCACGCGCACGACGGGCATTTGCGCCTGATGGTGGTCACGCCCGAGATGACGCTGCTCGACGAGCTGGCCGAATTCGTGGCGCTGCCGTTGTTCGACGGAGAGATCGGGATCGCGCCGAAGCACAGTCCGATGATCGGACGCCTGGGCTTCGGCGAGATGCGGGTGACGGTCGAGGGACGCGTTCGCCGCTACTATCTCGACGGCGGGTTCGTGCAGGTCGTGGACAACGTCGTGTCCGTGCTGACGAACCGCGCCTTGCCGGCCGCAGCGTTGGATCCGGCAGTCGCCATGGAGCAACTCGAGTCCGCTCGCCGCCGTCCGGCGAACACGCCCGAACTGATGACCATTCGCGATCGAGCCGAAACGCAGGCCCGCGCAATTGCGAGTCGCCCGACACGCCGGCTAGCGTCCTTCGTCCAACTCGCGTATCTCATTACGCATTGCCCACATAACGGGCCCGCGACCGTTTGGCTGGCCGCTCCGCAGCGCGGCCGTCGCCGGTTCCTATCGGTTTTTGGCGCACCGAAAGGCCGTAGAACTCGTTCAACGCGTCGCCGAACAACGCTCCCGCGGCGTGCACCGGCGTGACACGTTCGAAGGCGGGTTTCTGGACGCCGAGGTCTCCGGCGCACGGGCCTTATCCAGCGTCTTGAAGCTCATCAGGGAGGTTGGCGACGGCCTCGCCTTTCCAGTCAATCGCCAGATCGTGAGCCTGGTCAAAGAAGAACCAGTCGTCGCCGCTCGAGCCAAGCAACAAATCGTGGTCCCACGCGGCATCGAGGACCGTACCGCCCGGCACGAGCACGTTGCTGAGCGTCGCGGTCCGCGTCTGGTAGTCGTCAGTCGAAGTCCATTCGTTCATGATATCGCAGATCGCCTGGTCGCGATTGGTAAAATCGAGCCAGCCGGCGATGAGGATGTCGTCGCCGGGATTGCCGATGATCAGATCGGATCCGCGTCCTCCGACAAGCAGATCGCGGCCGCGACCGCCGAGCAGCAGGTCATTGCCGTTCTCGCCCAGCAACACGTCGTTGCCGGCGCCTCCCATGAGCAAATCATTGCCGTCGCCGCCGTATATCCAGGCCGAATTGGTAATGCTGCCCGAGATCTGAACAACGTCGTCGCCGGCTTGCGCGAAAACGACGATGCGGCCATCGGAGCTGGGAGCGAAGGCGCCGACTGGAGCACAATCAATCGTCACGTCAACCGTTCCATTGCAACCGGGCGAGTTGATTTGGATATTGTCGGCGCCGGTCGTGCCGCCCACGTAAAGGGCTGTTTCTCCGGCATTGCAGACGTCGGGCAACAGCGCCGCGTCGGCGATCGCAACGTCAAAGCTCTGAGCGTCGACGCCGCCGTCGTCATCCGTCACTGTCACCTGGATGTGGTACACGCCGGCGGCCGCGTAGACGTGGCTGCCGGAGATCGTTCCCGATCCTGCCCCTTCGGTCAACGGCAGCGCCGCCACGGCGCTGCCGTCGCCCCAGTCCACCATAGCCGCGTGCGTGTCCAGCGTCCCCGCGTCCGTGAAGGCGCCGGAGAACACGAGCGTCTGCCCGGGTACGCCTCCGACGTCCGGAGAAACAATTGGGGCGCCAAAGGTGACGTTGTCGAAACTGGCAATCACCGGGGCGACGTTGTTGACCGTGAGCGTCGTCGTGGCGATGTCGCTCGCGCCGTCGGCGTCGATCACCCGCAGGGCGATGGTGCGAGTGGCGACGTCGTCCGCAAACGTCACCGTAGGCGAAACGCCGGTCGCATCGACGTTGAACGTCGCGCCGTCATAGTTCAGATCCCACTGGAAGATCAGGCTCGAAACGCTTTGATCGGGATCGGCAGACGCCGAGGCGTCCAACGTCAACGGCGTTCCCTCGTCGGAGACATAAGGCCCGCCAGCGTTGGCCGTCGGAGGAGAATTCGTCAGCAACCGTGCGAGCGCGAAGTTCGTATACGTCGGCGCCCCTTGGTACGAGCGGCCGCCAACGAGCAATCGCCCCGCACTGTCCACGGCTACGCTATAGCCGACATCGCCCGAGCTATCGAAGTCGATGGTCTCCTTGCCGTCGCCAGCAAAATTTGCGTCGAGTTCGCCAGCAGGCGTCAACCGCGCTACGGCGAAGTCGGAACCTGTAGCCGCTTGTTGCGAGTAGCCGCCGATGATCACACGGCCGGCGCTATCCACAGCCACGCTTTGGCCTGAATCAGTCGTGCCGCCAAAATCGACCGTCTGCTTGCCGTCTCCCGAAAAGCTCGCGTCGAGTTCGCCCGAACTCGTAAGCCGCGCCACCGCAAAGTCGGGGGCTGTTCCAATCTGTTGCGAGGAGCCGCCGATAATCACACGGCCGGCGTTATCCAAGGCGATGCCGAAGCCAATGTCGTGGGCGCCGCCGAAATCGACGGTCTGCTTGCCGTCCTCCGAAAAACTGTCGTCCAGTTCGCCCGTGCTGGTCAGCGGCGCACGGCAAAGTCGGCGCCCGTTGCGCCTTGATACGAGTAGCCGCCCAGGATCACGCGGTCAGCGCCGTCCACCGCAATGCCAGTGGCGCGATCCGTCGTGCCGCCGAAATCGATCGTCTGTTTGCCGTCGCCGGAAAAACTCGCGTCGAGTTCGCCCGAACTCGTCAAACGCGCCACGGCAAAGTCGGAGCCGGTCGCGCTTTGGTTCGTGTAGCCGGCGATGATCACGCGGTCGGCGCTGTCCGTCGCCACGCCAAAGCCATAATCCGCCGTACTTCCGAAGTCGATCGTCTGCTCGCCGTCGCCGGAAAAGCTCGTATCGAGGGCTCCCGAGGGCGTCAGGCGGGCCACGGCGAAATCGGGCCCAGTGGGGCTCAGCAGATAACCGGCGATGAGCACGCGGCCCGCGCTATCCACCGCCACGCTGTTGCCGACAACGTTGGCGTTGAAGGCGATCCGCGCAATTCCGTCGACGCCGAAGGTCGAATCCAAGCCGCCGTCTGCATTGTAGCGGACGGCAACCATCTTGTTGCCGGAACTGCCAACCATGATGGCTTTGCCGTCGGATTGGTACGCGACGACCTGCTGCCCAAAATCACCGCTGCCCGGAGTGCCAATATCGGTCGTCACGCGCCCGTCGATGCCGAAGGCAGGATCAAGCGTTCCGTCGCTATCAAGTCGTGCGGCGGCAAAGTCGATATGCGTTGCCGGCTGATTTGAAGTTCCGCCGAGCAGCACGCGGCCGGCGCTGTCCAGCGACACGCTCATCGCATATTCGTCCGTGCCGCCGAAATCGACCGTCTGCTTGCCGTCGTCGGAAAAACTGGCGTCGAGTTCGCCGGCGGTAGTCAATCGCGCAACGGCGAAGTCGTAACCGGTCGCCGGGCCCTGATCCGACTCGCCGGCGATCAGCACGCGGTCCGCGCTGTCCACCGCCACGCTTTGCCCGAGGTCAGCCGTGCCGCCGAAGTCGATCGTTTGTTTGCCGTCGCCGTCGAAGCTGGCGTCGAGGGCGCCTGACGAAGTCAGTCGCGCAACAGCAAAGTCATCGTGCGTCGCGCTCTGGTATGTGTAGCCGCCAATGACCACCCGGTCGGCGCTATCCACGGCCATGCCTTGCTCGGAATCGCCATACTGGCCGCCGAAGTCGACCGTCTGCTTGCCGGAGCCGTTAAAGCTCAGGTCGAGCGCCCGGCGGCAGTCAGCCGCGCGACGGCGAAGTCGGAGTCCGTCGAGCTGTGCTCCAAATTGCCGGCGATGAGCACGCGGTCCGCGCTGTCCACGGCCACACTTTGGCCATAATCCCCAGTTTCTCCGCCGAAGTCGACCGTCTGTTTGCCGCTGCCGTTGAAGCTCGCATCGAGCGCCCCGGCGGCCGTCAACCGCGCCACGGCGAAGTCGGCGCCGGTCCCGCTCTGGAGCGAGTAACCGCCGAGGATTACGCGGTCCGGCGCTGTCCACGGCCACGCTCGTCGCCACGTCCGTCGTGCCTCCGAAGTCGATCGTCTGCTCGCCGCTGCCGTTGAAGCTCGTATCAAGCGTCCCCGTTGGAGTCAGCCGTGCAACGGCAAAGTCGGCGGCCATCCCACTCTGGTTCGAAGCACCGGCGAGAAGAATGCGATCGGCGCTGTCGACTGCGACGCTTAGCGAATTGGTGTAGCTGCCGATTTTGACGCGTACGATGCCATTTTCGCCGAAGCTGGGATCCAACGTACCGTCGGCGTCGTAGCGCACGGCGACCATGCTGGGCGGGCTCGAAAAGCCCACGACAATCGCCTTACCGTCAGACTGGTAGGCCACGATATTGCCGCCCGTTGTCGTACGTGCCCGGAGTGGGGATATCGGTCAGCACTTTCCCGCCAATGCCGAAGCTGGGATCAAGTTGGCCGGCCGAAAGCATTGCGCGGCGTTCTAGTCTTTCCGCCGCTACAAGCGTTCTTCGCCGCCGGAAGCGACGACTGACTCGCCGTGAGGAGCGAGATTGAAAGCACAATTCGTCACGAAGCGAACGCAGCCACTCGATGCCCATTGCAGTTGCCCTTTCCTGCAGGTGAAAGCGCCTCGAGCGGCGGTCGCACGCCAGATGCCCGAGTTCAGCGCCGATAGCTACCCTTCAGCGCCGACTCAGCGGCGGCGCTGCCCTCTGTAATTCCGCGTAGGGTAGCGGCGAGTCGGCCCGACCACAAGCATATTTTTCGACATTGTTCGCGAGTACCGGTTGAACTAGCTTCAGGCACGCTAGTCGACGGCGACTCGACGAACTATGATTCCCGACGCCTGCGCCGAAGCTTGGCCGCCGCAAGGTTTCAGCGTAGGTAGAGGCCGCCTTTGCCCGATTCGCCAATCGGCGATCAGCCCGCTAGAATCCGGAATGAGCCCGCAAACGGGTCGGGACGATGTGACTCAAGCGGCGTAGTTGGCGCCGAAAAAGATAACGCGCGGAATCGATGTGCGGATCTCAATCGACCAGCTCGTCAAAACCTACGGCGGCGTGATTGCCCTCGACGAAGTATCGTTGGAAATCGCTCCGGGGCAGATCGGGGCTATCATCGGCGCCAACGGCGCGGGCAAGACCACACTGCTGCGATCGCTGGCCGGGCTAGCGGCGCCGACGAAAGGAGAGATTCGCTACGACGGCCAGACATTCCACCGCGGCCGCGTCGATCTGCGCCGACGCTTCGCATTTCTGCCTGATACGCCTTGCGTCTATGCCGAAATGACCGTCTTGCAGCACGTCGCCATGGCGCTTCGGCTCTATGCGGCCGAGCGGCCGGGCGTTGAAGACGTCGTCGCCCAACTGCTGGGCGAGTTCGACTTGCTGCCGCTGGCCGAAAGCCCGCTGGCCACGCTCTCACGCGGAGAACTGTATAAGGCCGCGCTGGTCGCCGTGTTGGCGGTCGATCCGGAGGTCTGGATGTTCGACGAGCCATTCGCTTCGGGCATGGATCCGCACGGGCTGACCGCATTTCGCCGACTGGCACGCGACGCCGCCGCGCGCGGACGCACTATTTTATACTCCACGCAAATACTGGATGTGGCCGAGCGCTTCGCAGATGCCGTATGCGTGCTTCACCGCGGCAAGGTCCGGGCGTTCGGAGCAATCGAAGCGTTGCGTCAGCCCGCCGGCGACGTAGAAGGGACGCTCGAAAGTCTGTTTGCGGAGTTGCGGCTGGGGGAGGCGTAGCATGTCCACCCCCGCGCCGAACAAGACGCTCCGCGACCGCGTTCGCCCGTGTAGATACGCGCCTCACCCATGCTTTGGAGTGAGCACCGGCGGCGCCGCCGGTCCGCGCGAAAGTGGTGGTGGCTCAATGTGCCGTTTCGGTGGTTCCTTATCCCGGGGGCCATCATCATGCCCGTGGTCGTCGGCTGCTTTTCGGCGGCGTCAATCTTGCCTGGCTTTGTGCCAGACCACGGCCAATTCGTCGGGGGCATGCAATCACGCGAATTATGGTCGCTCGTCGCGCTGAGTGCGTCGCTTGTTGCGTTCTCCGTGTTGATCGCGACCATGCTTTCCGAGCAGATCTGGCGTCTCTGGCTTTATCGGTTCACGTCTATTATCCGGTGGACGATCGCGGTTACGTACGGCGCCAACTCGCGCTCGTGCTGGGCGCCTCTTTGGTTGGTTGCATCACGATTGCAATTGTGCTCGGCGCGGTTGCAGCAATTCAGCCAGCAACGATCGCCACGTGGTTCCTCGTCGGATTGTTTTGCATCGCCGATTGGCTCGCCGTGGCAGCCGCCGCGATTCTGATCACCGCGTATGTTCGTTGGTGGATACCCATCGACTTCGTCGGAGTAGGCGCGATCCTGGCGTTTGTTTGCGTAGGGCCCGCGTTGGGCGGCGGCGGAGCCCAGGCTGGCGCCATGTCGCCCGCCATCGCTTACGCCCTCTTCGCTCTCTCTCCGCCCGGTTGGGTCCATGCCGCCTTTTACTTCGGCGCCATCCAGGGTTCGTGGGCGGCGTGGTTGTTCCTATTGCCGGCGGCAACGGTAATTGGCCTGGCGGTCCGCTGGTTCACCGGCACATTTGAGATCCGCGACATCGCCTTTTTCGAGGACCGCGCAGCCATCGCGGCCCTCGACGGAAGCATGCGTCTCGCGACGCCGCTTTTTTGGGACCCGCAGCGGCGGGCACTCGCTGCCGCCACTCGCCGCAAGTCGCAGCTTGCTTCTGCCGAAAGGCGCAGCCGGGCTGAATGTCATAGTACCGAAAGACTTTTGCCGTCCGCGCGACTGGGCGCGGCTGGGTTGGCTCGAACGGTTTGTCGCGGCACGGCTGACCGCGCGGCAACGCTTGCTCTTGGAATGCGTCAGTCCCGGCCAGCCTTACTGGACCCGGCTCTGGGCAACCGGAGCTGGCGTTCGCAGCGGCAGCAGGGGCTGGCGCTTTGCTGGACAAGCGACACAAGAGATTCCACGCTGGAATTTGCAGCCGGCTTATTGAATGTCGCCGGGCTGCTTGCCGCGATATTCAGCGTTTCGAGCATGGGATCGCGTGGCGCGCCTGGTACGCGTATCTTCCAGTCGGCTCCCACGAGCTGTTGTCGCCCTCGCCGCACAAGCACTTTGTCGCGGGGCCGTCGCGATTCCCGCCATGTTGGCCTTGAACGTCATTGGCGCGATGCTCGGCGGGCGGTCCATTTTCGACACGGTAGCCGGCTTCGCTTCCTGTTGCCTGGCGGCGTTCGGTTGGTATTTGTTCGGCTGCTGTCTTATGGCGTCGAGTTCGACGAACGATACCGTAAATCGCCTGGTTTTCGCTGGTTGGTTCGCAGCAGCATGCTTGCTGGGTTCGCTTTCGCTGGCCGCCATTTTTCCGCTGGGCGTATTCCGACCGCCGAGCGGAGCGGCGGCATTGCTCCTTGCTTGGGCCATGTGGCGAGGCTACGCCTGGATGTTGGACCACTCCGGCATCGACATCGTGCGCTAATCTCCGGCGCCAGCCGGCCAGGTTCGCTTGCCGCCAGATTACGGGCAGGCGTCGCGTCGATCGAACGCCACGCGAAATAGTGCGTCTCAACCGAGGTCTCTCGGCAGACAGATCCTGTTGGCAACCTCCAATGCGAGGCCGCTGCACAAACGTCATTAGGCACTCAGCCGCCGGAATTCCAGAGTCCGTAAATAGCAATTTACAGAATTTTATGAAGCTTATTGCTATTCAATCGTCGCGAGCCTAGGATATCCCCCCAGTCTACCTAAACCCCAAATTCGTCCGGTCGTCGCCTTGGCCGAAGGTTTGGTTTCTTCTGGCTGTTCTCGGGACAAAGATCATGAATCACACGCATCGTCGTCCGCTCTCGCGCACAGAATGCCGCGTACAACGCCGGCCGAACGAACATCGCTCGCTGGCGTTCAAGCGTTTGTCGTTTGAACCGTTAGAAAATCGAACTCTGCTGACGGTCAGCGTCTCTGGCATACCAAATTGGGTAGAGCAGGGGCCGGGGCCGATGCACAACGGCAATAACGTGGTTATCACCGATCGGCCGCAGGTCGGCGCCATCGAAGCCATCGCGGCCGATCCGACGAACGCCGATCGCGTCTTTGTCGCGAGCGTCGGCGGGGGCGTCTGGGGGACGACCAACGCCACCGCAGCCAGCCCGACTTGGACTCCGCTCACGGACCAAATGCCGTCTCTGGAGATGGGCGCCATCGCCTTCGACCCGAATGACGGTACGTTCAACACCTTGTGGGCCGGCACGGGCCGATTCAGCAATGGCTTCGGCGACGGGGGACCTACCGTCGGACTCTACAAGACGACCGACGGCGGCATAAGCTGGGTTCAACTCGGCAAAACGGAACTTTCGGGCCTGAATGTCGAAAGCGTCGTGCCGACGACGCTCACCGTCGCCGGCAAAGAAGTCGTGCTGGTCGCCACCAACAATGGCGGCGTGTGGCGCAGCGTCGACGGCGGCGACACGTTCACGAGCGTCTCCGACGGCGCCGTCAACCACTTGCCCGTCGGCGGCGCGACACAACTGGTCGCCGATCCCGGCAACAGTCAGCAGTTTTACGTCGGCGTTCGAGGGCAAGGCGTGTACAAGACGACCGACGGCGGAGCCACATGGTCGGTCGCTAACGGAAGCGGCCTGAATGCCATTACCGGAATTGCGGGAGACCGCCGGATTGAATTATCGGTCAGCGCGGCGGCCGGCAACCCGGTCTATGCAGCCATTGTCGACGGAACCGGAACGCTGTCGAACGTCTTCCGCTCGGCGGACCAAGGCGCCACGTGGAACGCCATCGGAGCGGCCCCTGCCGTCAATCAAGGCGGCCAAGGCGGCATCAACATCGCTCTGCTGGCCGACCCCGCCGACGCCAACATCGTTTACGTCAGCGGCGACCGAGGCCCGGGCAACCCAGGCAATCTCTATCAGGGCGACGCATCGGGCGGAACGTGGACGATCTTTGTCGGCGCGGGCGCGAACGGAACGACGCCCCATCCCGACTCGCGAGATCTGGTCTTCGACGCGGGCGGCGACATTTTGCAAAGCAACGACGGCGGCATCTACCGCTTGACCAACGTCAGCAACGCCGGCAGCCGAGCCTGGGTCGACATGAACGGAGACTTGGGAATCACCGAGTTCTACTCGATCGCCTACGATCCGTTGAACAACGTGCTATTCGGCGGCGCACAGGACAACGGCAGTCCGGAGCAGTCGGCGCAGAACAACCTGCTCTGGAACGACCAGGTGGGCGGAGACGGCACGAACGTGGCCTACACTCCCGGTCCCGACGCCACCCACGCCTATCATTACAGCAGTTCGCAGAACCTGGGCACGTTCCGCCGGCAGTTGTTCGACAATGCGAACTCGCCGTCCAACAGCACCGTCGGTCTGGTCGTCGACGGAACCGGGGGCCAAACGCTGTCCCAGGTCGAAAGCAATGTGACCAGCGCCGAGGCCGAAGCATCGCACGGCGCCGAGACGGACGACACGCTCGAGGATACGACGATTCAATTCGTGCAGCCTTACGCGCTGAACCGCATCGATCCCTCGCGGATGCTGATTGGGACGAATTACTTGTACGAATCGTTCGATCGCGGCGACACGCTGACTTCCGTCGGCGGCGTTTCGCTGGTGAGTCCCGGCAATTACAAGCCGACCAACGGCATTGGCACCGTTGACCCCGCCGCCTTCGGCACACAGGCCTTTAACCCCATCGTCTACGGCGGTATGTCGGGCGGCGTGCCTAATGCGGACCTGATCTGGATCGGCGCCGGCGGTCAGCTCTTGCTGCGCACCGAGCGGGACGGGGCTGCCGACGGCCGTCGCCGCGTACCCTGGCGGCACGGTGCTGCACATCAGCGTCGACCCCAACGATTGGCACACGGCCATTGTGCTCGATGCCAACGGCAAGGTCTGGGAAACTCCCGACCAAGGCGCCACGTGGAGCAACCTGACTGGCAACCTCAATGCCCTGGCGGGCGCTGACGTGCGGACGGTGGAGTTCGTGAAAGTCGGCGGCAACGTCGTGCTGGTGGCGGGAGCGCAGGGCGGTCTGTACCGCTCTATCAATCCGACGGCCGGAAATGCTCAGTGGGAACTGTACGGTGCGGGGCTGCCGCACGTGCTGGTGACCTCCATCGTCTATGACTCGACCGACGACCTGCTCGCCGTCGGCACGTGGGGGCGCGGCGCCTGGGACATTCCGAGTGCTAGCGCCACGCTGGCCGTCGCCGGCGTGCTGCAGATCGATGGCGACACGGACTTTCCCGGCGAAGACGATACGTTCCGCCTGGTGCTAGATGCGAGCAATCCGCTGCTGCTCGACGTCTTCGTCAACAATGTGATGGTCGGCCAATATCAACTCGCCACGTTGCAGCAGATCAACATCAACGGCCTGGGCGGCAACGACACGTTGATCGTCGACAGCTCGAACGGCCTGGTCACCGTACCGAACGGCATACGCTTTGACGGCGGAACGGGCGTCGACAATTTGCAGCTTGCGCAAACCGGCGGCGATACGCAAACCAGCGACGTCTACAGCGTGGGCCCGAACAACGGCGAGGGGAGCGACGTCATTACCGGCCCGAGCGGCGTGCAAACGGTTTCTTTCCAGAACCTGGCGCCCGTGCTTGATTTGGTTCCGGCGGCGACGGCAATCGTCAATGCGACAGCCGCCGATAACGCAATCAATTACGCACAAGGATCCGTCGCGGCCAACGGCCTGGTCACGATCGACAACCAGGAATCGTACGAGTTTTCCAACAAGGACAACCTGGTGCTCAATGGCCGCGCCGGCAGCGACACGATCAACCTGAACAATTCCAATGTGCCGGTCGGGGCCACGCCGGGCGGGTTGAAAAGCATGGCCGTCAATGGAGACGACCCGACCAGCCCGCCGGGCGACACGCTGATCGTCAATGCCGTCGCCGGCACAACGGATGAACTGTTCGTCACGCCGACGGGGCAGGGCGCCGGCATCGTTACGGACTCGGTCGCCGGGCGTCCGAGCGTCACGTTCGGCGGCGCCGAGAGCCTGCACCTGGTCGGGCAGACCGGCGATAATGATACGTTCGGCGTCGATGGCACGGCGGGCGGAGATAGCTTCGCGTATGCGGTAGGCGCTTCGCCTGACAGCGGAGCGGTGAGCGGGCTGCTGAATCAGAACGCCGGCGGCGCTTTTCCGCTGGTTCCAATCGTCTTCAGCGGCATGAGTCCCGCGGCGACGCGAGAGTTCAACACCGTCACAACCGGCGGCGGCGACTCGTTCTCCTTCGCCGGCACGTCGGGCGACGACGCCATCCTGATCGGCAACGCCGCCGGCGGCGCAATCGGCATTCAAGACTTCCTCGGCGGCGTCAATTACGGCTCCGCGACGCTGAGCAACTTCGCCACGGCAACCGCCGATGGCGGGACGGGCAACGACGCCTTCACATACGACGCCAGCAGCATCGCCGGCGCCTCGCCGCCGACGATTACCATCAACGGCGGCGGCTCGCCCGGCGACGCGCTGACCTACAAGGCGCCCGGCGGCGCGTTGACCGCCGTGAACTTCAATCTGTCAAGCATCACGTCGGCGGGCGCCAAGGACTTGTTCTTCAGCGGCTTGACCACGATCGTCGACCAGGCCAGCGGCGCCGGGGCCGCGCTGACCGTCACCGGCATCGCCGGCAAGACGACCACTTACACGCCAACCGGCCTCAACTCCGGCAGCATTCAGAGCGCCGGCAGCCTGGCGACGCTCGACTTCACCGGGGTCACGGGGCAACTCACCCTCTTCGGCGGCGGCGGAACGGCCGATGAAGTGGCGGTCAACGGAACTTCCGGGCGCGACGCGATCAATGTCGTGGCGGCCACGGGCACGGTCACCGTCACGACCAACGGAACGGCGTACAAACCGGCCGTACTGGGCCCAGACGTTCAGATCCTGACCGTCAACGGCGTTGGCGGACAAGACACGTTCCAGATCACGCCCGCGGCAGGCATTCAATTCGCGCCGAACAACATCGACAACCTGCTGATCAACGTGAACGGCAGTTCGACGGGCGCCAACAATTCCTTGGTGCTTCAGGCGGCCGGCGGCGGCGTCTTGCCGGCGGACGAATTCATCGTCGTCAATCGCGGCGCGGCAGCCGGTACGGGCACGGTGCGCACGTTCAAAAGCGCCGGCCAGTGGCCCGACGTCAACTACAAGAACATCCAGGTCGTCTCGCCCAACGTGGCCCTGCCGGCCGGCAAGCCGAACTTGCTGGTGATGGGCCCGGACGTCAACGAGCCAAACGAGTTCCGCGCCACGGCAACGTTCCTCGGCGCCGGCGCCACGTTGCAGGTGCAGCATGCCTCGATCTTCGCCAACGACGCCGAGTTCCTCACGACGCCCGCGGATCAAGACTACTACCGAGTCGTGGCTCAGCAGACCGGCACGCTCGATTTCGACGTCAGTTTCGACCTGTTTGCAGCGGGCTTGCTGCCGGCCGGAGGCATTCTCAATCTGGAAGTGCTTGACGAAGCCGGCAATCTGCTGGCCCGAGCCTCGGGCGGCGCGGCCCAGTACGGCGCCGAAGGCGCAGCGGGCGACGCCCGCATCCGCATGCCCGTCATCGCCGGACAATCCTATATCCTGCACGTCTTCGGCGCTAACCCCGACGGCACTCCCAACGCGGCCGTGGTCAACGGCTACGACGTCACAATCATCAATACGCCGCCGCCGGCGCCGACGCTGGTCGAATTGTCTCGCAGCGTGCCGCCGCCGATCGCCGGCGCCCCCGGCACGGGCGATCTGCCGCCCGGCGCGGCGGCTGATGATACCGGCCGTTCGCAGTTAGACAACGTCACGAAGATCAACACGCCGACGATCTACGTGCCGCTTGACCGACGCCATTTTCCTCAACGACCTGCCGGGCAATGGGCTTCCCGACACGCCTTTTGCCGGCGTGATTCCCATTCCTTTCAGCCCGGACGCTTTGACTTCGGGCTTCCGGCTGGCGATCTTCCTGGGCAACGACACCGCCAATCCGGTCGGCTTCGCCGTGCCCGTGGCGGGTTTCCCGGGCCTTTATCAGTACACGTTCACCACTCCTCTTGCCGACGGCATCAACCACATCACGGCCCGGGTGCAGATGGTCGACGCGACCGAAGGCCATGAGAGCGGCTTCGGCGCCACCAGCACTTCGCTCGACATTACCGTCGACACCGCACCGCCGCCCGTGTTCTTCGGTTCGCCGCCCGCAGCCAACACGGGCCTGGACGGCACGAGCGACACCGGCGTGCCGAGTCAGTCGGCCACGCTTGCCGACCGCATCACCACCGACGCCACGCCGACGTTCTACGGCCTGGCCGAAGCCGATTCGATCATTCGCGCGTACGTTGACGCCAACCAGAACAATACGTTCGACGCGGGAGATATCCTGATCGGCCAGACGACGGCCACGCCGCTCGACGGCGCCAACGCGTTCGCCAATGGCCAGTGGAGATTGACGTCGAACTTCAACCTCAACAACCCCTTGCTGGGCCTGCCGCTGGACGGCGTGCGAAATATCTTTGTCACGGCCGAGGATCTGGCCGGCAACGTCTCCGGGCCGAAAGAATTGACGATCTTCCTCGACACGCAGGGACCGGTCGTCAATAACGTGACGGTCACGGGCAGCCCGGCGTTTGATTTGCTCGCGGTCAAGGCGAACGTGACGGCGCCGACGCCGCTGGTCAATAGCCTGGACATTACCTTCCACGACCAGCCGGTTCGCGTCGGCGCCGACTTCGTATATCCGGCCGTGAACCAGATTCTGGCGACGACGAAGGGCAATTACTCGCTCGTCGGCGACGCCACGGGCCCTGTGGCGATCGACTCGATCACGTTCGCGGATTCGACCGTCGCGGGAGTCCCCGGCACGAGCATCGTGACGTTGCACTTCGCCACGCCGCTGGCCGACGACCGTTATACGCTGGTGATCAACGATCATATCACGGACAACGCGGGGAACGCGCTCGACGGCAACTTCGGCGGCTCCTTCAATTCCGGCGATGGAAAACCCGGGGGCTCGTTCTCCGGGCGGTTCACCGTCGACAGTCGCCCGGAACTGGGCGTGTACAGCGGGGCAGCGCGGCTATCGACCTGAACGGCAACTTCGTCTTTGATCCGCAAAATGCAGATGCCGTCAATCGCGATACCGTATTCACGCTGGGCTATCCCAGCGATCGGTTGTTCGCCGGCAAGCTTCCCGACTCGCACGGCGTGGTCAACGGGTTCGACAAACTGGGCGCCTACGGTTTCGTCAACGGCCAGTGGCGATGGCTGCTGGACTTAAACGGCGACGGCGCCATTGAGACATCGCAAGGAGACGTCAACGCCGTCCAGCCTTTGGGCATTGACGGTTTGCCGGTCGCGGGCAACTTCAACGGCAATCTCGCCGACGGCGAAGAGGTCGGCTTGTTCGACGGCGCCACCTGGTGGTTCGACCTGAACGGCGACCACGTGATTGACGGCGCCGACGTAGGGTTGGGCGGCCAACTGACCGGCAACATGCGCGGCCTGCCGATCACGGGCGATTTCGACGGCGACGGCAAAACGGACCTCGGAACGTATTCCAACGGCAAGTTCTACTTCGACCTGGCTGCGCTCGATCCCGGCGGACACCTGACCGGCAACACGAACAAGACGATCAACGTCCAACCGCTGTTGCCTAACACCATCGGCTTTGCCAACGTGCAGCTTCGCTCCATCGCCGCCGACCTGGACATGGACGGCATCACCGACATTGGGCTGTTTGCGCCGGGCGGCACGGCGGCCACTCCCAGCGGCACGAGCCAATGGTACGCGCTGATCTCCAACGACCCGACCGGCGCCAAACGATCTCCGGGTTCGGTGAGCACGCTCGACCACGCGTTCGATCCGAAGCCGTTGGGACACGACGTGGTTGCAACTTTCGGCAACGAGTTTGCATTGCCGATCGTCGGCAATTTCGATCCGCCGGCCGACGGCCAGGAAGTCGTCGGCGGTTGGGTTACCAATCTGTATCACGACGTGCTCGGCCGCGAACCTTCCTACGATGAATGGCACGCCTGGTCTCAAGCGGTCGACAACGGCGTCGTAACGCCCAAGTCCGTAGCGACGCTGTTCCTTTCCAGTCCCGAGCGGCGGGGGGAATCATCGGCGATCTGTATCAGCAGTATCTCGGCCGCGAGGTCGACGCCGCCGGCTTGAATTTCTGGCTGGCCATCTGGCAGGCCGCCGGCGGCCCCGAGCAAGTGCAAGCCGGCATCATCGGCTCCGTCGAGTATTATCGTACGGCCGGCCAATTGCACCCCAATCTTACGCCGGACGAAGCCTGGGTGACCGCGCTTTACGAGAACATACTCAACCGAGAAGTCGACTCCGCCGGGCTGGCCTTCTGGGTCAACTATATCCAATCGCATTCCAAGCAGAGCGTGGTCATCGGGTTCGTCACCAGCGACGAGTATCGCCTCGGGCTGATCCAGGGCTGGTTCTCATCCTACCTGGGACGTCAACTCGACTCGACTGGCGCCAACTACTGGCTGCGACAAATGCAGCTCGGCGCCACTCAGGAATCGATCCAGGCAGGCATCTTGGCCAGCGACGAGTATCGCAATAAGAGCTGAACGTCCTGAACCGGGCCGACGCAGCGAGTCGGCCGCGCCTGATTATCTTCGCCAGACGGGTCGACCGGCGCCTGGTCGGCGTCGAGTGAAGAAATTGTCTTCACTCAGGCTGATCGGGCGCCGTCCCATTTGCCGACTGAATTTGCAGGAACAGAGGAAAATCGAGTTTCCGCATTTCGATCAACCCCCGCCTGGTCGCTTCTGTCAGAAACAGGCTTGGCGGGCGGAAGCCGTCCTTCGCCAGCTACCGGGCGAAGACGCTTTTCGCGGCGACCGTTGGAACGGTTCGGCTCAGCACATGATTCATCTCGATTCTTACGGCACAAGTTTGGCTTTCGATGCGGCGGCGCCTGAAGGTCTGGCAGAGTGGGACCGACTGGAGCGCAAGCTCCGCGGCCCGCAAACATCGCTGCCCTCGCCCAGCCGTCCGCTGCGCATCAACGCGGCAACGCCGCTCGCGCGCAGCCATGGCCGCTCCAGGCAGCCTTGTCGAAACGTCACGATTCAAGGCAACTTGACCCGGCTGGCAGACGAGTTGGAACAAGAAATCCGCTCGCTGGGCAGTTAGCCCGAGCGTCGGACTCGACTTCGCCGCCGACGTCGACCTCATCTCGTAAGGGCAGGGCGGTCCTCGCCTCGCTATCTCCGTGTGCCGCGCAAACGCCGCCGCGATTGCACGGCCAGGCTCCCATTCAGCCTGCACGGTCGCAGCCCATTGTGCCCGCCAGGCGGCAGGAATCAGCTTGCAGCGTGGCGCCCGTTATGCAAAATGGGAGGCTCCTACCGAAAACTCCTACCGGGGAACCTGCCCGCCATGAATTTCCGCTTATTGTTCGCTGCCGTCGCCCTCTTTGCGTTGTTGGGCGCCGACTCACGCCGCAGCACTCCGCCTGCGGGCGATTGGCCCGGGTGGCGCGGACCGCAGCGTAACGGCTTGTCGCAAGAAACCGGTCTGCTCAAATCGTGGCCCGAAGAGGGTCCGCAGTTGCTCTGGAAGGCGACCGGTTTGGGCGAAGGTTATGCCACCCCCAGCATCAGCGGCAAACTGATCTACGAGATGGGCAACCGCGATGGTCAGGAATGGCTCTTTGCCCTCGACCGCAGCAGCCGCGGCGAGCAGGTCTGGGCCACGGCGATCGGGCCGGTTCGTCACGGCGGCGGGGGATATCCCGGTCCCCGCTCCACGCCAACCGTCGACGGCGATCGCGTCTATGCGCTGGGCCTGAATGGCGACCTGCTCTGCTGCGACGCAAACACGGGGAAGGTCGCCTGGCGGCGCGATCTGGTCGGCGAGTTCGGCGGCAAGGTCGGAGGCTGGGGCTATAGTGAATCGGTCCTGGTGGACGGCCCTTGGGTGGTCTGCACTCCCGGCGGACCGCAGGCCACCATCCTGGCGCTGCAGAAGAAAAACGGCAAACCGGTGTGGGAGGCCAAGGTCGGCGACGTGGCCGACTATTCGTCGATCATCAAGATCGAAATCGGCCGAGTTCCGCAGTACGTTCAGTTCACCAAACAGGGAGTGGTCGCCGTAAACGCCAAGAACGGCGAATTCCTGTGGCGCTACGACGCGCCTGCTAACGGCACCGCCAACGCCTCGACGCCGCTATTTGCCGATGGCGACGTGTTCGCCTCGTCGGGCTACGGCACGGGCGGAGGGCTGGTGCACGTTAAGCGGCGCGGCCGCGAGTTCCAGGCCGAAGAGGTCTATTTCACCAGGCAAATGAAAAACCACCACGGCGGCATGTTGCTCATCGACGGCTACCTGTACGGCAGCGACGACCCGGGCGTGCTGACTTGCCTGGACTACAAGACGGGCAAGCTGCAGTGGAAGGACCGGAGCTGCGGCAAGTGTGCGCTGACCTACGCCGATGGCATGCTGTTTTGCCGCAGCGAAAGAGGGCCGGTCAGCCTGGTCAAGGCGACGCCGGAAAAGTTCGAATTGCTCGGCCGGTTCGACCAGCCCGACCGCAGCGCCAAACCGAGTTGGCCTCATCCGGTCGTCGCCGACGGACGGCTCTATCTCCGTGACCAGGACATCCTGTTCTGCTACGACGTCCGCGGTGATGGAAAGCCGTGATCCGAGCGGAATTGCGAATCAAATCTGGTAGTTCGCCGTTTCCTGGTTGAGTTCCTGCTCGGCGCGTATCCGGAGCTTGGGCTTCTCCAGGACCACGGTGGTGCGTGGCTCGACGCTGCGCGTAAGCCAGACGCTGGAGCCGATGACCGTGTCGTGCCCGATGACGGTCTGCCCGCCAAGCACGGTGGCATTGGCGTAAATCACAACGCGGTCTTCAATCGTCGGGTGCCGCTTGGTTCCGCGAACCAGGTTCCCTTCGCCATCGGTGGCAAAGCTCAAAGCGCCTAAAGTCACGCCCTGGTAGAGCTTGACGTGCTCGCCGATCTCGCACGTCTCGCCAATCACGACGCCCGTACCGTGATCGATGAAAAAGTAACGTCCGATCGTGGCGCCTGGATGAATGTCGATGCCCGTCTTGCCGTGCGCCCACTCGGTCATCATCCGCGGGATCAGCGGCACGTCGAGATCCCACAAGATATGGGCTAACCGGTAGACGGTAACCGCCTCCAGGCCCGGGTAGCAGAAGATGATCTCGTCCGGGCAACGGACGGCCGGATCCCCCTCGTAGGCCGCCTGCACGTCGAGCGCCAAGGCTCGGCGAACCTCGGGCAAATGTTCGAGAAACTGGATCGCTTTGGCCTGGCCGAGGGCCTCGTAATCCGTGTCGTAGTCGGGGTTGCAGTCTCGCACGGCCTCGTGCCGCAGCGCCCGGCCGATCTGGGTCGTCAGCTTGTCGTGCAAGCCGTCGATCAGGTCGCCGACGTGATAGGTGACGTTCCCCAAGTGCAAACCCTCCCGGCGGCGGTAACCGGGAAAGAGAATCTCTTTCAATTCCTCGATGATTTCGATGACGACTTCGTAGTTCGGCAGCGGACAGTGCCCCAAGTGATTGATCGTCCCGACCTCGCTGTAGGTCTCGACGATGCGGTTGGTCAACTCGGGCAACTGTTCTTTGAGTCGGAAATCGGAAGCCATGGCGGGTTGCTGCTCCCCGCGGCGTTGAAAACTCAGGCGGCAACGCGCGCGGCAGACGACGTAGAGGATGGAAGCGAAACGGCGGCTGGGCGAAGAAGAATACGTCCGGTTACGCCGGACAGGAGCACGCCGAACAACAGCGCGGCGTCCATGCGAACAGGGCCCAAGAGATCGAAGGTTCGCGGTTCATGATGAACACTGCCTGTTAGCCGAAAGTGCCGTCGCGGGGCCGGGCAGGGGAACCCGCCCGCACGTTAAACTTCGCCCCGTGGCCTTAATCCGCCCAAGATAAACTCACGCTTTCGGCAATCGTAGGCCGCGCGACCGCCAAAATCAAGGTATCTGGAAGTTGTGTTCGGCCGGAAATCAAGCGGAATTTAGGGAAAGCCGGAAAATGAAAGCTTCCCTTAGTCCTCCTCTTCCGGGTGCAGCACCGCTTTCTCAATGATCTCCTTCTGCACATTGCCGGGAACAACGTCGTAGCGGCTGAACTCCATCGTGTAACTTCCCTGGCCGCCGGTAATGCTGGACAAGGCCCGGGCGTAGTTGGTCACTTCCGCCAGCGGAACTTCGGCGGAGACGGTCTGCAAGTCGCCGCCGGCGGAATCCATTCCCAAGACGCGGCCCCGCCGGCCCGACATATCGCTGTTGATGTCTCCCAGCTTCGTGCCCGGCACCGTGACGTGCACTACGACGACCGGCTCGAGCAAGCCGGGCTTGGCCTCCTGAAAGACGTTGCGGAAGGCCATCGAGCCGGCCGTTTTGAATGCCGCTTCGGAACTGTCGACCGGGATGGTGCTTGCCGAAGTGGACTTCGACGCAGACGTTGTTGCACCTTGTAGCCGGCGATCACGCCGCGCTCCATGCGTTCCATGAAGCCTTTCTGCACGGCCGGCAAAAAGTTATTGGGAATCGTGCCGCCGACGATCGAGTCGACCCAGAGAAAGTTGTGGCTCGGATCGTAGTGGTAACTGCTCATCGATGGGAAACGCTCTTTATTGGCAAACTCCTCCGGTTCGGTTCCCTCGGGAAAGGGATACATCCGGATGTGAACTTCGCCGAACTGGCCTCGGCCGCCGCTCTGCTTCTTGTGCCGGTAGCTGCCTTCGGCGGTCGTCTGGACGGTTTCGCGGTAGGGGATTTTAGGCTCGTGCGTGTCGACTTCGACCTTGTCGCGACGTTTGAGCCGCTCGCGAATCACTTGCAGGTGCAATTCGCTCATGCCGGTCATCACGAGTTCCTGCGTCTGCGAATCGCGGTCCAATCGGCAGCGTCGGGTCTTCTTCGACCAGTTTGTGCAGCGCGCCGGAGAGTTTGCCTTCGTCTCCGCGGCTCTTCGGCGTCACCGCCAGGCCGACCATCGGCGTGCGGGAATTCGAGCGGCGGGAGTTGCAACGTTCCCAGCGTCGTGCCCGTGTGCAAGTCTTCCTGCTTGGCCAAGGCGATGATTTCGCCCGGTCCGGCCGCATCGACCGGTTCCGTGTGATTGGCCTGGACGCGGAGCAGCTGAGAGAGCTTGAGACCCTTGCGCGCCGTCGAGGCCGTGATCGTGTCGTCTTTGCGGAGCGTGCCCGAGTAAATGCGGCAATAGCTCAACTTCTGCACGAACGGGTCGATGCGGGTTTTGAACACCTGGGCCACGAGCGGTCCCGCCGGATCGGGCTTGACCTCGACCACCTGCCCTTCGTCGTTCTTGGCCTTGCGCTCGATCTGGCTGGGCGGCTCGGTGCACATAATCAAGGCATCGAGCAGTTCCGGCACGCCAATCTCGGCCTTGGCGGCGACGCACACGATCGGAATCAGGTTCCCTTCGGCCACCGCCTCGCACGCCAGCCGGGCAGATCTCCTCCTTGGGCGGCAGCGCCTTCGAAGTACTTGCCCGTCACCTCTTCGTCGACTTCGATGATCGACTCGATCAGCGCCGTCGCTGACTCTCGGCCGGGTCGATCAGCGGCTCCTGGGCGTCGGCCGGCGGGTTGAGCGTGCTGGCTACGCCGCGGAAATCGGCGCCGATGCCCAGCGGCACGTTGAGCGGAATGCAGGCCGGTCCCGAACATGCTCTTGATGCTTTCCAACAAGCCGGCGAAGTCGATGTTGTCGCGCGTCCATCTTGCTGAGACGATCATCCGCCCCAGGCCGGCCTTGCCGGCCTCGCGAAATACCCGCCGCGTGTTGACTTCGATGCCCGAGTGGGCGTTGATCACGATGGCGGCGGTTTCGACGGCCCGCATCGCGCCGATCGTCTGGCCGATGAAATCGGGATAGCCGGGCGTGTCGATCAGCTTGAAAATGCTTGCCGCCGTGGTCGAAATGGACCAGCTCGGCTTCGATCGTGTACTTGTGGTGCTTCTCTTCCTCGTCGAAGTCGCAGAAGCTCGTGCCGTCGTCGACGCTGGTCGGATGATTGACCTGGCCGGTCTTCTCCAGCAGTTTGTCGACGAGCGTCGTCTTTCCCGCCGAACCGTGGCCGCAAAAAACGATATTACGAATATCTGCGACATTGCGTTGCGTCATAGAAGCTTCCTTTGATCGCCAAGAGTTGCCATCTAATTGAACGGTCACAGCACGGACTTGCGGCGTCCCGGATTCAATTTCGCGAAAAGGCCAACGCTTCGTCAGCGGCGCCAGGCCGCCTGCGATCTTGCTTTCCCCCGAAGGCGAATCACAGGGCGTCTGAAATAGGATTCAGTCGAAATGCGTCAGTGAGCTTGCACCTCCCGGGCCGCCGCCAACGCGTCGGCCAATTGCAGCTTTCCTTCGTACAACGCCCGGCCGATAATGCAGCCGGCCAGCCGCAAACCCGCCAGCGCCGTCACGTCCAAGCGCGGGTCACGCCGCCGGAAGCAATCACGGGCAGCTTGACGGCCGAGCGCATCTCTTGCATGGCCGCCAGATTCGGCCCCGCCAGCATGCCATCGGTGGCGATGTCGGTGTAGATCAGCGCGGCCAGCGGCTCGTCCTGGTATTGCGCGGCCAGTTCGGTGGCCAGCGCTTCGCTCGTTTCCAGCCATCCCTCGGTCGCCACGCGGCCGTCGCGGGCGTCGATGCCGAGCACCAGCCGGCCGGGAAACCGCCGGCACATGCTGCGAAACCAGTCGGGCTCGGCCAGCGCTTTGGTGCCGATCACCAACCTGGCGACGCCCAGTTCCAGCAACGAACCGATCGTCTCTTCGTCGCGAACGCCGCCCCCCAGCTCGCAAGGCACGTCCACGGCTTCCACGATCGCCCGAATGGCCGCCAAATTGGCCGGCCGCCCGTCGCGGGCCCCGTCAAGGTCGACCAGGTGCAGAAACTCGGCGCCTTGATCCGTCCAATGGCGAGCCATCGCGGCGGGATCGTCGCCGAAAACCGTTTCGCGGTTGTAATCGCCTTGTTGCAGACGGACGCATTTCCCTCCGCGTAGATCGATTGCCGGCCAGATCTGCATTGTTGCCTCGGAAATCCTTTCGCGGCTCAAGGAAGTGCGCACGATGGCCGCGGCTCGCCGCTCTCGCACCAAAGCGGCGACGGATCATCGCCGGCGCTGCGACGCGAGAAGCCCGAGGGCCGCTCAGCCATCAGTATTCCCGAATATGCCACATCAGAAATTGAGCCGCAAGTGTTTAGCGTCGGGCCGGTCTTGGCTCGAGCCGCCGCTCGAGCCCCATCCGGGCTCCGCCGCGGCGCCGCCGCCGGCGTTGTTCGAACCGCAGTTCGGCGCCGGCCGGCGCCCGCGGCGCGGCGAATTCGCCAAGTCGTCCGCGGGAAAAAACGGTCGAGCATTCGACCGCAGTTTATACTACAATAAGCGGGCTTTCGGAACGACTTGGCGCTTGGGCGACGAAGTCCGCCGTTCGAGAAGCCGACCATCCCACGACTCTGCTCCTATGATTTGCGTCAGCATCGGCCGCGGCCGTCATCGGCACGTCATCGCGGAACACAAGCATCTGGTCGACCAGGGCGCCCAGCTGGTCGAATTGCGGCTGGACTACATCAACGGCGACGTCAACCTCAAGCGTTTGCTTCCCGATCGGCCCGGCCCCGTGATCATCACCTGCCGGCGGCCGCACGACGGCGGCAAGTACAGCGGCAGCGAAGAGCAGCGCCGCATGCTGCTGCGCACGGCCATCGCCGAGGGGGTCGAATACGTCGACCTCGAAGAAGACGTCGCGGCGGCGATCCCCCGCTACGGCAAGACCAAGCGGATCGTCAGCCTGCACGACTTCCGCAAGACGCCCGAGAATCTGGAAGAAATGCACGCCCGGCTGGCCGCGCTCGACGCCGACATCGTCAAGCTCTCCACGATGGCCAACCATCCGCACGACAACCTGCGGATGCTGCGAGCTGATGCAGAACAGCAAGCTCCCGACCGTCGGCCTGTGCATGGGCGATATCGGCACTCCCATCGCGGATCCTGGCCGGCCAGTATCGGCGCGCCGTTCACCTACGCCACGTTCCACCACGAGCGGGCCTTGGCGCCGGGCCAGCTCAGCTTCGAGCAGATGACCGACATCTATCACTACGACCAGATCAACGCCGAGACGGAGGTCTACGGCGTGATCGCCGACCCGATCGGGCACAGCCTCAGCCCGCTGATTCACAACGCCGCCTTCAGCAAACTGGAGATGAACAAGGTCTATCTCCCGTTCCGCGTTCCGCGCGAGGACCTGCAAAACTTTCATCGACGATGCGCGGGAACTGGACATCAAAGGCTTGAGCGTCACCATTCCGCACAAGGAAGCCGTGTTGAAGCGCGTCACGAAGGCGGACGGCGCCGTTCGCGGCGTCGGCGCCGCCAACACGCTGCTCTTCGAGGGGGAGCAGGTCGCCGGCTACAACACCGATTATCGCGCCGCCATGGACAGCCTGGCCGCCGCCTTGCAGGAAAGCGGCGCCGCGGCGCCGGACGATCTCAACGGCAAGGACGGCCCTGGTGCTGGGCGCCGGCGGCGCGGCCAAAGCCATCGCCTTCGGCCTGCAGCGCCGCGGCGCCGAGGTCGTCGTCGCCAGCCGCACGCGAGAACGCGCCGACCGGCTGGCCGACGCCCTCTCGATCAAGGCGGTCGACTGGGCGGGCCGGCACAATTTCTGGGCCGACATCCTCATCAACTGCACGCCCGTCGGCATGCATCCCAACGTCGACGAAACGCCGTACGACAAGCATTACCTGAAGCCCGTCAATGCTCGTCTTCGACACGGTCTACAATCCGGAGAGCACGCTGCTGATCAAAGAGCGCGCAGGCCCGGAGTTGCACGGTGATTACCGGCGTGGAGATGTTCATCCGCCAGGCCGCATTGCAGTTCAAGCTGTTCACCGAGCAGGAGCCGCCGACCGAGTTGATGCGCGAGGTTTTGAAGCGCGCCATCGGCCCGGCCAAGCACTAACAGGACCTTGCCCCCGCGCGTCTCAAGCATGCCTACCGAACCCGAGCAAGCTGACGAGCGTTCTGCTTCCGCCGCTGCGGGCCGCCCCATCGTTCTCGTCGGCTATCGCGGCGTCGGCAAGAGCACGGTGGCGCGCCATTGGCGCTGGCGCTCGCTTGGGATTGGGTCGACGCCGACGTGGAGCTCGAATTGCGGGCCGGCAAGGCGATTGCCGCCATTTTCGCCGACGACGGCGAGCCTGTCTTTCGCGATCTCGAAGCCGATATTCTCGCGCAGCTACTCCGTCGCGAGCGGCTGGTAATCGCGGCGGGGGGCGGCGTCGTGCTGCGCGAGAGCAACCGCGGGCTATTGAAAGACTTCGCCCGCGTCGTCTGGTTGCAGGCCGGCCCGGAAACGATTCTCGCGCGTCTTGCGGCCGATACGACCACGGCGGCCCGACGACCGAACCTGACCACGCGCGGCAGCGCGGAAGAAGTCGTCCATTTGTTGCAGCAGCGCGAACCGCTCTACGAGCAATCCGCGGACCTGGCGGTCGATGCCGAGCGACGCCCGCCCGAAGAAATCGCAGCGGAAATTGTGCAGCGTCTGCAACTCGCCCCGCGAACGGAACCGGCGTGAACGCGATTCTCGGCATACCCCTGGAGTTCCGGCTGCTCGCCTTGTTCGCCTTCGGCGTGCTGGTCGGCAACCTGGCGAACCTGGCCATTTACGCCTGGGCCTTCACGCCCCGCCGCGAGAGCCCCTGGCTCAGCGCTCATCCGCGAGACAAGCATGACCGTTGGGCGGACCGACTGCCGCTGGTTGGCTGGCATCGCTTGAGGCGCAAAAGCCGCGAGTTAGGCGCGGGCTTCTGGTTGCGGCCGATCTTCGTCGAGTTGATGACGGGGCTGCTGTTCGCCTGGCTGTACGACTGGGAGATCGACCAACTCGCGTTGCTTCCGCCCGTCATGATCAACGCCCAAGGCGGTCTGCAGCCTCTGGCGCCCGCCGCCAGTATCTGGCAAGCGCTGCACATCGGCTACGCGGGCCAAGTGTTCTTATTTTCGCTGCTGATCATCGGCACGTTTATCGATTTTGACGAGCAAACGATCCCGGATGCCGTCACGACGACCGCCACGCTCGCCGGCCTGGCCTTTGCCTCTTGTTTCCCCGAGTCGCTGATGCCGGGCTTCGTTCGCGTCAACGCGGCCAACGTACAGTGGATTGAAATCGTCACGCTGGCGTTTCCCGGAGTCGACCTGGCTGGCTGGCCTGCCGTGCTCGGCGGCGCGCCCGAGTGGCGGTCGTTGGCGTTGGCCTTGGGCATTTTCTGGCTGTGGTGCGCGGCCTTGTTGCCGTGGATCTGGCGGCCGCGCCGCGGGGCAGCGCAAGCCGTGCGGATGTTCCTCGCCGGCGCCTGGCGGGCATCGAATTCTATGGCCATGGCGATCATCTTCGCCCTCGGCACGCTGGGCATTGTCGGCGTGTGGTACTTGGCGGGAACGCAGCAAATCGCCGAATTGCACTGGATCGGCTTGCTAACTTCGCTGGCCGGCCTGGCGGGCGGAGCGGGCACGATCTGGGGCGTTAGGATCATGGGCAGCCTGGCGCTGAGGCGCGAAGCGATGGGCTTCGGCGACGTCACGCTGATGGCGGCCATCGGCTCATTTCTGGGTTGGCAGGCCTGTGTGATGATCTTCTTTCTGGCGCCATGCCTGGGGCTTGTCTACGGAGCGGCGAGATTGATCCTCGGCCTGGGCAGGGAACTGCCTTACGGTCCCTTCCTGTGTCTTGCCGCCCTGGTCGTCGTGATCGCCTGGCGGACGCTGTGGGGCAGCCAGATCGGCGGCCTGTTTGCAGTTCCTTGGCTCGTACCGGCGGTGATGGCCGTCTGCCTGATCCTGGTCGGCGTCTTGCTGCGGCTGCTGCACGTTATCTGGCCTCATTAGCCAGCCCGGCGCATCAGTATCCGTGCCGTCTTCCCATCCTCCTGACCCGCATCGCCCGCGGTTTCTTCACAATCCTTGCTTGTGGCTGGCCGTGGAAGGCCAGCGGTCGTCAGCCGGCCCCAGGCCACCGGACGGAAGCTATAGTTGTGAATGCACGCCTGGTTCGAAACCGTCGCGGACTTGCACGCTCAGGCCGAGGTCATTCGCCGTCGCCGCTACGGTGTGATCGAGTCGGCGGGCGGGCGGTTTGTCCGCGTCTGGCTTCGCCCGTTCCCCAAGCTCAGCACGCCGTTCGATTTCCTGCGGCGCAGCGACGCTTGCCATCGCCGGGTTGAAGGAGAGTTTTGTCGGCTGTACTACAACCAGCCTCGCCGCCACAGCAACTTCCTGGCGTTGAAGTTCGTGTTTTCCGCGCCGACGCCACATTCGCCGACTTCCGCGCAGTACTCGAAACGTTGGACGAGATCGCCCGGATCAAGAAAACCGACGCCTTGTTGTGTGACGCAGCGAATGCGAGGCTCTCGGACCGGCTACTGGCGCGTTGGGGCTGGACCGCGCACAAGCCGCAGCACGGGCATCGGAATTACATCAAACGGTTTTATGGAAAATATCCCGCGCCGGAGCAAGCTTGCGAATTGCAGCTCGCGTCCCTAGCTCGCTAACTTGCGGCTCATTGCCCGGCTCGCCACGCACGCCCGCTGTTTCGGCCGTGCCGCCGTGATATGCTAAAGGGACAGCCGCGATGTTATGCCTTGATCCAATCATTTCATTTATTTATTGCGTCCGGCGGGGCAGGGCAGGGGAGCTTATGAGAAGTTGTTTCGCATTTGCCGTCTTCGCCTCGATTTGCTGCCAGCAAGCGGCGGCTCAGACCCGGCAAGAGATTATCGACGCCCGCAACCGGATGGTCGACGAAGAGATCGTCGCGGCGGGCGTCAAGAATCCGCGCGTGATCCAGTCGATGCGGACGGCGCCGCGGCACGAGTTCGTGCCCAGGGGCGATCGCAAATACGCCTACTACGACATGGCGCTGCCGATCGGCGAAGGACAAACGATCTCGCCGCCGTTCGTCGTGGCCTACATGACCGAACAGCTCGATCCGCAACCCGACGATAAGGTGCTGGAAATCGGCACCGGCAGCGGCTTTCAGTCGGCCGTCCTGGCGCCGCTGGTCAAGGACGTCTACTCGATTGAGATCAAAAAACCGCTGGGCGAACGGGCGGCGCGCGCTGCGAGAATTTGAAATACGACAACGTCCACTACGAAGGTCGGCGATGGGTTTCAGGGCTGGCCCGAACATGCGCCGTTCGACAAGATCATCGTCACCTGCTCGCCGGAGAATCCACCCCAGCCGCTCAAGGACCAGTTGAAAGAAGGCGGGCAGCATGATCATTCCCTTGGGCGAGCGCTATCAGCAAATGCTGTATTTGTTCCGGAAAGAGCAGGGAGAGTTGGTCCAAGAAGCATTGCTGCCCACCTTGTTCGTTCCCATGACCGGCACGGCGGAAGAGCGGCGCGTGGTATTGCCCGATCCATCGCATCCGGCGATCTACAACGGCGGCTTCGAAGAAGCCTCGGAAGGCGAAGAGATTAAGCCGATCGGATGGCATTACATTCGGCAAGCGCGCGTGACTCAGGAACAAGGCGCGACCGAAGGCAAGGCCTGCCTGGAATTCACCAACGCCGAGTTGGGCCAGACCGAGCCGCGCACTGCAAGCCTTCCCCATCGACGGACGCGAAGTTCGCGAGATCGAGATCTCGCTCGACGTCAAAGGCAACGGGGTCCAGCTTTTTGCCCGCCAGGCGGCAGTCGCCGATGTTGGCAATCACCTTTTACGATGAACGCCGGGCGATTATCACCCAACGCGGCATGGGGCCCTGGCAAGGCACGTTTGCGTGGCAGACCGAGCGAGAAAAAATTGACGTCCCCGTTCGCGCCGCGAAGCCATCGTCCGCATCGGCATGTTCGGCGCCAGCGGCGAAGCTTGCTTTGACAACCTCACGCTGACCGTCACGCAGCGCAAGGGAAAATAACGGGCGACGGCCTGGCGACTCTTACAGAGAGAGCAGCCATCGCTGAATCGTGGCGGGCGATGCGCGCCGTCCAAAGTTGCAGAGTGGTCCAAGCGCCGGCGCCGCCGGAGCGCGATCGGCGCCTCCCGGAATCTTCACAGATTCCGCTACCGTTGCAGTACCATCGCCAGGCCTTGCGAACCAGCTCGCCGCCGTCAGCCAGAATCTCGCTGCCTGAACGGCTCCCCAGCGACCTCGTAGCCAGGACGCAGGGCGATGTTGACGAGCAGACCCAGCGCCGCGGAATGCGCGACGAGTCCGGAACCGCCGTAGCTGACCAACGGCAACGACAAGCCGGTGATGGGCAGCAAGCCGACCGTCATGGCGGTATTGATCAGCGCTTGCACCGCAAACAGCGCCACCACGCCGACCGCGACCAAACGGCCGAATGGTTCCGCGCGTCGACTCGGCCACGGCCAACCCTCGCCACGATAAGGCCACGACCAGCCCCAGCGCCGTCGCGGCGCCGAACCAGCCAAGCCGCTCGATGATTACGATAAACACGAAATCGGTGTGGTCCTCAGGCAGTCGATACGCCGCCGGATCGTCAACCGGTTCGCCGGCGGCCAGACTGCCCCATATGCCGCCCATGGCCAGCAACTGCTTTGCCTTGTGCAGATGATAGCCGTCGTCCGTCGGCGCCTGCTCCGGCGCGGTTTGCTCAAACAAGGCGGTTACTCGCGAACGCTGCTCGCGGCTCATTTGCGTCCACAACACCGGCAGGCACGCCAACCCGCATAACGCCAGCTTGCATAAATCGACGTGCCGGGCGCCCGCTGCATACAACATCACGAACAGGACGGGAAGGAACACGAGCGAGGTTCCCAGGTCGGGTTCGCGCAGGATCAGCACCACCGGCGCCAACGCAATCGCCAGCGGTACGGCAAGCCCGCGAAAGCGCCGGTAGTTGTCGCGGTACATCAGATAGCGGCTTAACGCCAGGACAAAGGCCACTTTCGAAAACTCAGACGGCTGGAGACTGAATCCGCCCACGCGGATCCAGCGATGCGCACCGTGCACTGCGGGAAAGAAATAGACCAGCGTCAAAAGACCCAGTGCTGCGGCGAACAATGCATAGCTCCAGCGACAGAGCAACCGATAGCTGGGCGCCGCGGCGCACGCCGCGGCCACAACCGCCACGGCCGACCACACGCCCTGCTGGCGCCCGTAGCGGCTGGCGCCGCCCGCGAGTTCCTCGCTACGGGCAATTCCCAGCCATCCCAAAAAGACGAGAGCCGCGGCAATCGCCAGCAGCCCAGGGAAATCGCCAGGCCCACATGCCTTGGTTCACGTCTCGCTTCCCTGCTTGAGAGAGGATGGGGGAAAGACCGGCAAGCGATGCTTTACGCTCGTCGGAGCAACGCCCCCGGAACGGGTGTCATTCTAGGTTCCGCTGCGGCCTCTGACCGAGGGCAAAAAAAACGGCTTGGTCCGCCTCGGAAAGGCATCTCGTCCGCGCCAGCAGCCGGTTCGAGCCCCCGCCCACGGAACCAGATTTTCGCACATGCGGCCGCCCCCCCCACAGAGCGTAAAGCGATATGCCCACCAACACCCCCCTAAAGATCTATTTCACGCTTCATCCCGAACTTCGCACAAAGTTCGCAACAACTTGAAATAAAAGGAGATAACATTCATTTCATTCCTCAATTCAGGATTATCCGCTACGATCACGCGAGACCGCAACCCATTCACCCCAAGTTCACAAACCGTCAAAAACAACGCAGTTTGCTTGAATTGCGAGCTATGGTTGGTATGTTTTCGGGGTTGGATCAAGTCTCCAAATTTCCATGACTCTCAGGGGAGCTAGGAACGCAATGTTACGAAGGAATCTGAAAAAACTGACGCTGGGAGCGGCTGCTTTGACCATTGCGATGGTCGGCTCGTCGCAGGCGAACGCCTTCTGGGGTCACTCCAGCGGCGGCTCGTCGGGAGGATCGTACGGTTGTTGGGGCTCGTCGGGCGGCTCGTACGGATCGTATGGTTCGTACGGTTCGTCGGGCTCGTGGGGTTCTTCGGGGGGGCGCCATCATTGGCGCCGGCATCACCGCCACGCTTACTACTATTCGAGCGGCTCGTCCGGCTGCTGGGGCTCCAGCGGCGGCTATTACGCCAGTTATGGCTCGAGCGGCGGCAGCAGCGGCGGCGCGCTACGGCAGTTGGGGTTCCAGCGGCGGCACGGTGATCGAGTCATCGGCCCCGATGATGGCTCCGCCCTCGACTCCGGGCCTGCCCTCGGCGCCGGCGCCTGCACCTGGCGAAATTCCGCCCTCGGCTCCGCCCGCCGGCGATTCGGCCGGATGGAACAACGCCACGCTCAACGTGCACGTTCCGTCGGACGCGCAGGTGTTCGTCAACGGCCTGGCCACCAAGAGCGCGGGCCCCGAGCGGCACTACGTCTCGAACGGTTTGCGTCCGGGGTACAACTACAGCTACGAGATTCGAGCTGAATTCGTCCGCGAGGGCCGCACCGTCAGCCAGACAAAGACCGTGAAGCTGCGGGCCGGCGACAGTTCGAACGTCACGTTCGAACTCAACGGCGACGAAGAACAAGTCGCCGAGCAGCCGGTCAGCACCAGCCTGACGCTGCACGTACCCGCCGATGCCAAGGTGTACCTGTCGGGCAATGAGACGCACGGCAGCGGCGAAGTCCGCCGCTTCTCCACCACCAAACTGCAATCCGGCCAGAAGTGGCAGGATTACGTGGTGCGGGTGGAAGTGCAGCGAAACGGCAAGACCCTGTCGAAGGAAGAAAACGTTTCGCTCAACGGCGGCGATGCTCGCGAGTTGGACATCACCTTCGACGCTCCGCAGGTCGCCCAGACCTCGGTCGATCGTCAGTAGATCAATTTGCGAAGAGACGCCGCACCGCGCGGCGTGCGAATAATCCACGGACCCTCGCATGAGCCTGACTCGTGCGAGGGTTTCTTCGCGCTGGCAAGGCTCTGAAGTTCATCGGCCCGCGCAATTGTCCCGTCCGTGTCGGCTGGATGACTTGAATCGCAGGCGAGGCGCTGTCGCGATTTACTTTTCCGCGCACAATCACGGGACCGATAAACAGCATCAGCCTCGCGCCGGCGGCGAAGTCAGCCTTGCCGATGTTCGCTCGCCGGGACTCCTCGCCCGAAAGGCCCGCCGCCATGAAGCCCCGAACTCAAGACAGCCGCTCGGAACCGCCAGCCGCACGACGCTGGAGTCCGCGCGTCCGCGCGGTCGTCAGTCTGTTGCTGGCCTGGCACCTGCTCGCACTGCTGGTCGGCCCCTGGTCGGTGCCTCGCTCCGTGCTGGCCGACGCGCTGCGGCCGATCTATCGCCCCTACCTGGAGGCGGCGTACCTCGATCACGGCTACAAGTTCTTCGGCCCCGACCCGGGACCGAGCCACCTGATTCGGTACGACGTGCTGCGAGCCGACGGCTCGCACGTTCGCGGCGTGTTTCCGGACCTGAACGAGCACTGGCCCCGGCTGTATTATCACCGGCACTTCATGCTCAGCGAGTTCGTCAATTCGCTGCCGCCGGACCAACCGCCCGACCCCCGCGTTCCGTGGGAGCGGCAGCCGCTCTCGAAGGCCGAGAAGGCTTACGTCCGCTCATACGCCGACCGCCTGCTGAATGAATTCGACGGCAAACGCGTCACGCTGGAACTGGTCGAGCACGCCATACCGGCGCAAGACGACGTCCTCAAAGGCATGCGGCTCGACGACGCGCGTCTGTACCGCACGCGGTCGCTGGGCGTTTACTCCAAGGAGTCGAAATGAGCCTGGTGGTCGACTACTTCCGCGAGTTGTTTCGCGCGGCGCGCGATGGCTGGAACCGCTTCTGGTTCACGCCCAGCGATCCGGCGACCCTCGGTCTGGTCCGCATCCTGGCCGGGGCCATGCTGCTCTACACGCACGTCGTATGGACGCTGGGGCTTGAGGCGTTTTTCGGCCCGCATGCCTGGGTCTCGCCCGAAGCCGCCCAGCAGGCGCTCGCCATGCAGGACGGCCGAAGCTATGCCTGGAGCTATTGGTGGCTGATCGAATCGCCCGCCGCCCTGTGGACGGTGCATATCGCGGCGCTGGTCGTGTTCGCCATGTTGATGCTCGGCCTGGCCAGCAGGATCGTTGCCGTGCTCGCTTATCTGGCAGCGGTCTCGTACGTCAATCGCCTGCCGGGCGCGCTGTTCGGTCTCGACCAGATCAACTGTATGCTGGCCATGTACCTGATGATCGGCCCCAGCGGCGCCGCCTATTCGCTCGATCGTTGGCTTGCGGCTCGCCGCGCTGGAACGCGGCTGCCCCCCGCGGCGCCAAGCGTGAGCGGCAACATCGCCACGCGGCTGATTCAGATTCACATGTGCGTGATCTATTTCTTCGCCGGGCTCGGCAAGCTGCACGGCGAGTCGTGGTGGTACGGCGATGCGTTGTGGGGCGCCGTGGCGAACCTGGAGTACCAGTCGCTCGACGTCACCTGGCTTGCCGCCTGGCCGCTGACGGTCGCCCTGCTCACGCAGGTCACCGTCTATTGGGAGCTGTTCTTCTGCGTGCTCGTCTGGCCGCGCATCCTGCGGCCGGTGATTCTGTTTTTGGCCGTTCCGCTGCACCTGGGCATCGCCTTCTTGATGGGCATGATCACGTTCGGCCTGGCCATGCTGATCGGCTGCCTGTCGTTTGTTCCGCCGTCACTCGTTCGCCGCGTGCTCGGCGGCGCCTCAACGGAGCCGGGCGGGGCAGGGCAGGGGGGCGCGGCGAAGAAGTCCTTCCCGCCGCAAGCCGCGAGCCCCATTCGTCCGGCCGCTCGCCGCGTCTGCGCCGGGCCTGAGCACGCGGCCCGCGTTCTTCCGGGTCGTGGGCGAGCTCGCCCCTCATTCCTGCTATTTTTTCTCCGATCTCAGCGCCCGCGCACTGGTTGAGCGAGCGGAAAGGCGTGCGGCCGCCGTGCGATACTCGGCGCGCGGCCTCAAACGCGCGAGCGCTATATTAGCTTTTCATGAGATTCCTTGCGTTGGCGTGCATTCGCCGTTTAAATCTGCATGCGTCAAACAAAACGTTTGGCAGCGCCCTTCCTGTCCGCAAGCGTCTCCGCGAATCTCAACATGATTTCTCCAGCTAAAAAAGATTGGTGGGCCAAATATCTGGTCGGCCCATTTGCCGTCGCCTTGATCATCGGCGGCGCGTGGATCGTCTGGAGCGGATTCGAAGCGAAGTTCGCGCCGGGCGACATGGTTGTGATCCACTTGCATCGCTCGTACTTCATGTTGCTATTGGGGGCGCTGATGCCGGCCTTCGGCGTACTGATCCTGTCGATGCTGGCATACACGGAATACGAGATCACGCCCAGCCATCTGGTCTTGCAGTCGGGCCCCAGCCGCCATCGAATCCCGCTGGCGAAGATCGAAAAGGCGTTCGCCGTGGCGGGTCCCTGGCAGAGCGGACTGGCTCGCGGCCCGGCCTGGTCATTCGACATGCTGAGAGTCGATTATCGTCGGAAGAACGGCCGCACCGCCGCGTCGATCATCTTTTCGCCCGCGAATAAAGCCGAGTTTCTCAACTGCCTGTCCCGATTGCTCGACGTGCCGCCCGTTGCGAATGACGCCGCGTAGCCGCCAAGCCCGTCGAGAACGCTGAAAACGCTCCCAACGACCAGGCTTGATTTCGATCGCAGGAATAGTTCAAACGCCCCTCGAGAAAGGTTATAACGGAGTGACGCTTTGCAAGCGTCTTTCGTACCTTATCGGGAGCGTCGCTGATGTCGTTGCGTTGGGCCGCCTATCTAGCGCACTTGTTACGTGCTTGTTGACCGGTCTGGCCGCGGCTGAAGAAGCCGATGCGATCTTTCACCATGGCAAGATCGTCACCGTCGACCGCAACTTCTCCGTCCAGCGGGCCCTGGCCGTCAAGGACGGCCGACTGCTGTTCGTCGGCGCCAATGATGAAGCGTTGAAGCTCCGCGGCGACGGCACGCGAGTCGTCGATCTTGCCGGGCGGACGGTCGTGCCCGGTTTGCTCGACTCGCATTCGCACGCCACCGGCGCGGCGATGACCGAGTTCGACCATCCGATTCCCGTGATGGAAACGATCGCCGACGTGCTGGCTTACGTCAAAGCCCGAGCCGCCGCCGTCGAACCGGGCGATTGGATCATGCTGCGGCAGGTGTTCATTACGCGATTGAAGGAGCAGCGTTATCCGACCAAGGCGGAACTGGACGCCGCGGCGCCGCGCAATCCCGTGGTGTTTTCGACCGGCCCGGACGCCAGCGTGAATTCCTTGGCGCTCGAGCTGAGCGGCATCGACAAAGATTTCAAGCCGACCGGCTCCGGCAAGATCGAGCGCGACCCGGCCACCGGCGAGCCGACCGGCATCCTCCGCAGCGCCTCGCGATACCTGAAGAGCAAGGCCAAAAGCCGCAGCGCCACCGAAGAGGAACGCGACGCACGGCTCGGGCAATTGATCGCCGACTACAACTCGGTCGGCATCACAGGAATTCTCGACCGCGCCGCCTCGGCCGGAACCATCGCGCAATACGTGCGACTGCACTCCGCCAATGCGTTGAACGTTCGCGTAGCCATCTCGCATGGCGTTCCCAACAGCGGTCGTGCGGAAGAGTTGGCGGAAAAGATCCGCCAGGTCGCCGCACACCCGCTGCACAAGGGGGACGATCGGCTGCGGATCATCGGCATCAAAACGTTTCTGGACGGCGGCATGCTGACGGGCAGCGCCTATATGCGAGAGCCGTGGGGCGTGAGCAAGATTTACTCGATCGACGATCCGCGATATCGCGGCATACTGTATATCGAGCCCGAGTTGCTGACGGCCATGGTCCGCGCCGCGGTTGAATCCAATTTGCAATTCACCGCGCACAGCGTCGGCGACGGCGCGGTGCACGCCTTGCTGGACGCTTACGAAGAAGTCAACAAGAGCACGCCGGTCGCCCCCACGCGGCCCTGCATTACGCACTCGAACTTCATGAGCCGCGAGGCGATCGACCAGGCGGCCCGCTTGGGCGTGATGGTCGACATTCAGCCCGCCTGGCTGTATCTCGACGCGCACACGCTGGCGGCGCAGTTCGGCTACGATCGGCTGCGTTACTTTCAGCCGCTTGCCAGCCTGTTTGCGGCGGGCGTGACGGCTGGCGGCGGCTCCGATCACATGCAGAAGATCGGTTCACTGCGTTCGGTGAATCCGTACAATCCGTTCCTGGGCATGTGGACGGCAATCACGCGCAAGTCTAAGTACTACGAGCGGCCGCTGCACCCGGAAGAGCGCTCTTGCGCGAGCAGGCGTTGCAGTTCTATACCATCAAAAACGCGCGGCTGATGTTCCTCGATCACGCCGTCGGTTCGCTCGAAACCGGCAAGCAGGCCGACTTCGTTGTGCTCGATCGGGATCTGCTCGAATGCCCTGAAGACGATATTCGAGACGGCAGGTCTTGCAGACTTATCTTGAGGGCAAAGTGGTTTATGAGCGGAAGGCGCCGTAAGGAATAGCGCGACGGGATAGCGCGACTCTTGAGAGGATTCGGAAGAAGAGAAGCGCCGCTTGGCAGGGCAGGGGGGGCGCCAAGAACCGACACAGCGTGGAAGACCGGTCGGTCTCGCCCAGAAGAAGATGGAAGGCGACCGGCGCAGCACGGTCGACGCCAGGACAATCAAGCGGGTAGAATGCAGTTAAGGAGGAGATCATGGCTTCGACTCACCCCATCACCGATCTCGGCCCGCCCGCCGGCGGCAAGCCGCCGCCCGAGCGAAAGCTCTCCGAAGAGGAGTTTCTGGCCTGGTGCAACGAGGACGTAAAGGCCGAATGGGTCGATGGGCAGGTCATCATGATGTCTCCGGCGAATACGGCGCACGTTCGACTAACGTCGTTCCTTGATAGGGTCGTGGGCGTATTGGTCAGAGCATCGCGGCTTGGGAGAGGTCTTCGGGCCCGAGCTGACGGTGCGATTGAGCCCTCGCATTCGCCGCGTCCCGGACGTGATGTTCGTGGCCAGCGAACGGCTGGCGAACGTGAAGCTGACGCATCTGGAAGGCCCGCCGGACCTGGCGATCGAGGTCGTTTCCACCCGACAGCGCGTGCGCGACTGGCGAGAAAAATACCTGGACTATCAGGCCGCCGGCATGCGCGAATATTGGATCATCGACCCGGGCAACCAACTGGCGCGGAGGCGTACCAGCTTGTCGACGGCGACTATCGACGCATCGCTCACGACGAAGGCCGCATTCGATCGAGCGTGCTGGCCGGTTTTTTTCTGCGAGAAGTCTGGCTCTGGTCAGCCGAATTGCCGAAAGTCGACGACGCGCTGAAAGAAATCGAAGCAGCCGTCTGAACGCTCAATAAAGCGGGAATGTTCACGACGCCGCAGATAGCGGAAGGAACTGTTTTTTTTGCAAGGAGCTCAGCGGATGCAAAGGCGTTCAGGAAGAGCAGGGCAGGGGGGCTGTGTTCATCAGCTCCTGTTCGCCTGCGTTCTACCATCACAATTCCCAACGAGCCGCGTTGCGGCAAGGAGACAAACATGGCGAGCGTGCGCACGGAAGATTCTGGCCTTTCCAGCAGCTTGAAGCCGCTGCCCGACGGAAAATTCTCTGAAGCCGAATTCCTCGCCTGGTGTGATGAGGGGGGCCAGGCCGAATGGGTCGACGGGCAAGTAATCGTCGCGGCGCCGCCGACGTCCGCCGAGTCCGACTTGATGGCGTTCCTGTTGTGCCTGCTGTCGCTCTACGTGGAAGACCGCAACTTGGGCGAAGTATTTGGATCGCCCTTGATGGCTCGCCTCAGCCCGCGTTGCCGGCGCGTGCCAGATGTGATGTTCGTCGCCTACGAGCGTTTGCCGAGCCTGCAGCCAACACATCTCGAGGGACCGCCTGATCTGGCGATTGAAATCGTCTCGCGCGACAGCGTGGAGCGTGATTGGCGCGAGAAGTACTTCGACTATCAGGCGGCCGGCGTGCGCGAGTACTGGATTGTCGACCCGGCCCATCAGCGCGTCGAGGCGTACCAGCTTGTCGACGGCGAATATCGACGCATCGAGCATGAACAAGGCCGCATCGCTTCGGCGGCCATCAAGGGCTTTCACTTGCGCGAGGAATGGCTCTGGCGCACCGAGTTGCCGAAAGTGCGCGATGCGCTGGAAGAAATTGAAACGGCTGGGTGATCGCTCGATGCGGCGGGAGCATTGATGGCGCCGTAAGCGGTGGGGCAGGGCAGGGCGGCGGTTGGTCGAAATGTACGTCTAGCGAGTAAAACCATGACCGGGTTTGAACTGCCGTCGAACAGACCGCAACTTTGCGCCTTTCAGAGTCAATCGCCATCATTCGAGGCCGCGACTAAACCGGCAACACAACCCTGGCCAACTCCCCCTAGGCGCCGCAGGTTTCAGTTCAGCTTGAAGATGCTGCTCGTGGCGATGCTGGTCGCGGCCGCCTTCTTTGGCGGCATGACGGTACAACGGCAGATCGCTGAATCAAAGCAGCATAGCGGCGTAAGGGTCTATCCGCTTCTTGGCCCTTGCGAGAAAATCGTCCTCCCGGACGGAACCGTCCGGCTGCGGCCCGTGCGCCCGCCGATTGAACCGGATGACAAATAGCCGCTTGTCCCGCCCTCAGTTCTCCATCCGAACGCTACTCTGGCTGACGCTGGTCGTGGCGGCGTTCCTGGGTGGGATGCTGTTCGACCGCATGATCGCCAGGGGACGCGGCTACTTTCACATTGTGGAGAAAAAGGGCGTTTACGAAATCAGGAAGGTAGAATAGCCGCCTGCGCATTTCCGCGCACACCGCCCAAAAAGCGGGAAACGGTATCACTACCCCTTCTCGCTGCCAATGGATCCTTTCTTCCCATCCGCCTATACTGAGGGATTCAACGTTTCCTTCGAAGCATGGGAGAATTTCGGGTGTTCGAGACTATCGCGATCGTGGGCGCCACCGGCGCCGTGGGGGGAATTATTCGCAACTTGCTGCAGGAGCGACAGTTCCCGTATGCCAAGATCAAGTTCCTTGCCTCCAAACGGTCCGCCGGCAGCACGATCACCTTCAAGGGCGAGACGCATACGGTCGAGGAGCTCACGCCCGAGGCGTTCGACGGGGTCGACCTGGCCATCGGCAGCACGCCGGACGAGGTCGCCCGAGATTTTGCCCCTTGGGCCGCGGAGCGGGGCTGCGTGGTCGTCGACGAAAGCGGCTACTGGCGAATGGACCCCAAGGTGCCGCTGGTCATTCCGGAAGTGAATCCCGAGGCGGCCTTGCGAGCACAAGGGGATCATCGCCAGCCCCAACTGCTCGACCACGCAGATGGTCGTCGCGCTGAAGCCGCTGCACGACGCGGCCCGGGTCAAACGAGTGGTGGTCAGCACCTACCAGGCGACCAGCGGCGCAGGCGTGGCCGGCCAGCGAGACTTGGAGCAGGGCACCCGCAGCCAGTTGGCCGGCGAGGAGCATCGCTACGAAACCTTCGCCCATCCGATCGCCTTCAACCTGATTCCGCAGATCGGCTCGCCCAAGCACGAGGGCTACACGTCCGAAGAAATGAAGATGGTCTACGAGACCCGCAAGATCCTGGGCGACGACTCGATCCAGATCTGCCCGACCTGCGTCCGCGTGCCGGTCACCAATTGCCATAGCGAGAGCATCCTGGTCGAAACCGAGAGGAAGATCTTCCGTCGACGAAGCCCGCAAGCTGTTCGCGGCCATGCCGGGCATCGTCGTCGTGGACGACCTGCGGCCAAGAGTTATCCGATGCCGCTCAACTGCGACGGCCGCGACGAGGTCTTCATCGGCCGCATCCGCGAAGACCTCTCGAGCCCGAACGGCATGACCTTCTGGTGCGTCAGCGACAACCTCCGCAAAGGCGCCGCTACCAACGCCGTCCAGATCGCCGAACTGCTGGTCAGCCGGTCGGGCGCCGCGGCGGGCAAACGATAGGATTCGAATCCCTCCGCGTGCGAACCCTCAAGCTCACCCTTGCCTACGACGGCACGGCCTATGCCGGCTGGCAGTGGCAACAGGGCCGCGCACGCTGCAAGGGGAATTCGAAGCGGCCTTGGCCCGGATCACCGGCGAGGCGATCCGCGTCACAGCCAGCGGCCGGACCGACGCCGGCGTGCATGCGCTCGGCCAGGTCGTCAGCTTTCAGACATCGAGCGACCTGAGCGCGGCGGTCTGCAAACGCGCTCAACGCCGAGTTGCCCGACGACATGGCCGTGTTGAACGCCGCCGACGTCCGCGACGGATTTCACGCCATCCGCAACGCCGTGGGCAAACGCTATCGCTACTTCATCAATGACGGCCGCGTGCGCGACGTCTTTCGCCGGCAGTACGCCTGGCATTACCGCCGGCCTCTCGATGAAGCGGCCATGCACCGTGCGGCCCAGTCGCTGGTCGGCCGCCACGATTTCACCAGCTTCGAGACCACCGGTTCGCAACGGGCCAGCAGCGTACGGACCGTATTTGAAATCTGCGTCGGCCAGGGCAGGGCAGGGGAGTCCGGGACTGCTGACCATCGAAATCGAAGCCGACGGCTTCCTGTACAACATGGTGCGTGCCATCGTCGGCACGCTGGTCGAAGTGGGCCGCGGCGAACGGCCGGAATCCTGGCCGGCCGAAGTGCTCGCCGCCTGCGACCGCCGCGCCGCAGGCATGACGGCGCCGGCGCAAGGGCTGTTCCTGGTGCACGTCGAATATGAAGCATGAGCAGCCAGGCGAACGCGATTAGGAACATCCATCGACTTCTTGCTTTCTGCCGCCGTCCAAGTCCTGACTGCGCTGACGCATCACTCTCACAATCATCACTGCATGCGAATCGCACACGTCATTACGCGGATGATCCTCGGCGGCGCCCAGGAAAACACGCTGCTGAGCTGCGAAGATCTGCTGCGCGACTATGGCGACGACGTGCTGCTGGTGACCGGCCCGCCGCTGGGACCGGAAGGCAGTTTGCTCGATCGGGCTCGGGCAGCAGGGGTGCCGCTCGAAATCGATCACCTCCGTTGCGCCGCCCGATTCATCCCTGGCGCAGACTGGGCCAGCTTACGCCGCATCAAGCGGCGCGTCTCGCGACTTACCGGCCCGACGTCGTGCACACGCACAGTGCCAAGGGCGGGCTGCTGGGCCGCGCGGCGGGCATGGCGGAACGCGTGCCGGCGGTCGTCCACGCCGTCCACGGCGCTCCGTTCCACCCCTATCAGAACTCGGCTCCCGCGAGCCTTCTTTCGCGAGTGCGAACGCTGGGCCGCGCGGCCGCTGCCACGCCTTCATCAGCGTCGCCGACGCCATGACCGACTTGATGGTCGAAGCCGGCGTCGCGCCGCGCGAGAAGTTCACCACCATCTACAGCGGCATGGAGGTCGAACCGTTCCTCGCGGCCGACCGCCACCGCGAGCGGATCGCGGCCGGCAATTGGGCTACGAACCCGACCACGTCGTGATCGGCAAGATCGCCCGACTTTTCAAGCTCAAAGGGCACGAGACCTGATCCGCCGCCGCAGGCGAGTCGTCGATTGCGAACCACCTAAGACGCGGTTCTTGTTGGTCGGCGACGGCATGCTGCGCGAGTCGGCTCGATGCAGCAGATCGCGCAGGCCGGGCTGACCGAGCACTTTCAGTTCACCGGACTCGTGCCGCCCGAACGAGATCCCCGAGCTGATCTCGGCCATGGACGTCGTCGTCCATGCCAGCCTGCGCGAAGGGCTGGCTCGCGTGCTTGCCGCAAGGCCTGATCGCCGGCAAGACCGGTCGTCAGCTACGACGTCGACGGCGCGCGCGAGGTCGTGATCACCGGTCAGACTGGTTTTCTGTTGCCGCCGCGAGACATCGGCCGGCTTTCCGAAGCCCTCAGCCAATTGGCCGCCGACGCCGCCCTGCGCCAGCGGCTGGGCGGCGAGGGCCGGCGAAGGTTTACGGACCGCTTCCGTCACGAGACGATGACCGTTCAAATCCGCGCGCTGTACAAGCGGCGTCTTGGCGGGTCAAGGCGCCGCCGTCGGACCTGACGAAAAGCGGCCGGCGCCGCAGATATCCGGACCTGAGTCGCCTTAAAAGAGAGAGGCCCCTGCTCGATTGTTACGTTTGCGGCGGCTAAGTAGAATGAGAGTTGGGATCCTTCACTAGTCTTGACCGCTCGGCGGAGCGGACGGAGTCGAACTTCAGGTGGCGTTGGCTGGCCAGCAATATCTCGGACCCTACCGGTTGTTGCATATCGTCAAGACCGGGCAAACCAGCCAGGTATGGGCGGCGATCAACGACAAGGACCAGTTCCGCTTCGCGTTGAAAATCGTCCTGGCGGACTTTCGCAAGGACCGCGAGCATCTGGCCTATATGAAGAACGAGTTCCTCGTGGGTCGCACGCTGGAACACGAGCGGGTGATCCGCATCTTCGAACAAGGCGTGAGCCAGGGCGTTCCCTACCTGGTGATGGAATTCTTTCCTTACCCGAACATGAAGGACATCATCCTGCGCGTGCTGGACCAGGTGGACTTCATGCTGCCAACCATCATCGCGCGGGCCGCCGAAGGACTGTCCTATTTCAACGAAAAGGGCTGGGTTCATCGAGACGTCAAACCCGACAACTTCCTGGTCAATCTGGACGGCGAGGTCAAGCTGATCGACTTCGCGCTGGCGCAGCGGCAGAAAGGAGGCCTGGCCAAGCTGCTGGCCCGAAAGTCGAAGATCCAGGGAACCCGCAGCTACATGTCTCCCGAGCAAATTCGCGGGCAACCGCTGGACGTGCGGTCCGACGTGTACAGCTTCGGCTGCACGATCTACCATCTGCTGGCCGCGCAACCGCCGTACACGGGCGTCACCAGCAATGAACTGCTGGGCAAACACATTTCGGCGCCCATTCCGGTCATCGAGACGCAAAATCGCAACATCACCCCCGAGTTTTCCCGGCTCTTGCAGTCGATGATGGCCAAGCGTCCGGAGGCTCGCCCGTCGACCATGGCCGACGTGTTGCGTCAGGTGCGGGCCTTCCGCTGTACAAAGTTCCGCCCGCCGGCCCCCAGCCGGATGGGGGGCAGGAAAATGCGTCTTAACTCATGCGCCTGGCTCGTGTACTCTAGTGGGGTTTGCGCGGCTCGTAAGCATCAGACCATCAAGAGATAGGCGTCCATGGCTGCCATGAATCACCGGCTCGCATTTGAGCGGCCGATCTATGAACTCGAAGCCCGGCTGGTCAAGCTGGAAGGCCAAGGCGACGCGTCTCCGGAAGGCGCCGAAGAAATCCGCCGCCTGCGGCGCGAATTGGCCGAGGCCAAAAAGCGGATCTACGGCCAGCTTCAGCCCTGGGAAACCGTACAGGTCGCTCGCCATGACGAACGCCCCAGGACGGCCGACTACCTGAATCTCGTGTTCGACGAATTCGTCGAACTGCACGGCGACAAGTCGTTTGGCGACGACCGGGCCTTGCTCTCGGGGTTCGCCAAGCTCGACCAGTACAAGGTCATGCTGATCGGCCACCAGAAAGGCAAGACGCTCAAAGAGCGACAGGAGTGCAACTATGGCTGCGCTCACCCCGAGGGCTATCGCAAGGCGCTGGGCAAAATGCGACTGGCCGCCAAGTATCGTCTGCCGGTGATTTGCTTCATCGACACTCCGGGCGCCTACCCGGGCATTGGGGCCGAAGAACGCGGCCAGGCCCAGATCATCGCCACGGCCATCTTGGAGATGTCGCGTCTGCCGACCCCGATCGTGTGCGTGGTCATCGGCGAAGGCGGTTCGGGCGGCGCGTTAGGGATCGGCGTCGGCGACAAGGTGGCCATGCTCGAACACGCCTACTACTCGGTGATCAGCCCGGAGGGCTGCGCGGGCATTCTGTGGAAGAGCCCGACCTACGCCGAGAAGGCCGCCGCGGCGCTGCGGATGACTTCGAAAGACCTGATGCGACTCGGCGTGATCGACGACGTGATCGAGGAGCCGATTGGCGGCGCTCATCGGGATCACCACCAGATGGGCAGCCGGCTGAAAATGTATCTGCTGAAAAGCATCCGCGAATTGTCCGGCAAGCCGGTCGACGTACTGCTCGCCGGCCGCTACGAAAAGTTCCGCCGGATGGGCGTGTTCCTCGAACCGCAGGCGGGCTGAAGTTCCGAGCCCCAAGGCCGGAAGCGCGACGCGGAAATTGAACTTCGTTTCTGGCTGCTGACTTGCCTTCAGCGAGCCGGAGTTCGAGGTAGGCGAGTTGAAGTTCAACCAGGGCCCCAAGCGCTCAAATAACGGCTTTTCGGGGGCCGGTTTCGGCCGCCCCGCAACGTCCGATAATGTTTCTTATGTTCGGTTCCAGGCCCAGTTTCTCCCGAGATTGACGCATTTGGGCCTGCCGGCGCCTCGGCCGCCACTCCAGCGACCTGCAAGCCTCGTGCGGCGATCGCAAAGCCGCCGGCACAAGCGGCTGATATGGCCGCTAGCGGCCGCGGCGACCGCGACGAACAACCGCCTGCAGAACAGCCGCCCCTGCCGCTCTTCCGCCCTGCTTGAACTTCAATCTGCGGCAGCCGCCGCCAGCGACCGCTCGCGCGAAAACGATGTTCATGAAACGCGAGGCGTCGCCTGCCTGCCCCAGCCAACGACGCCCCTTCGAGCACCACGCCTGGAACGCCGGCGAAGCGCCGCCGCCCGTCCGAGTCTGCCGCCCTTGCAATCCTCAAAGCCGGCCCCCAGGTTCAGCCGCCAAGGCGCCCCAAGAACCCGCTCGCAACACGCCTTCCCCCTGCCGCCCCGTCACGACGACAGCACTTTCAAGGGCGAAGCCTCGTCGGCGCCGAGCGGAGGCGAGCGAGGATCGAGACGTTCCTCGAGCTTGTGGAGATAAGGATGCAGGACGTCGTGAATCTCCTTGGGCATGATCGGGTCCGCCCGGTCGATCAACACGGCGATGTAGTAGCCCGAGCGCGACTTGAGCACCATTTCCCGAACGGACTCCGAAAGCGAGACGGCGAAGAAGGTAATCGCCACGCACAACAAGACGCCCTTGGCGGCCCCGAACAGTCCGCCGATCTGGCGATCGAACTCTTTCAGTTGAACCCGGTCGATGGCATTCGAGATGAGCCGAAAGACCAGCCAGATGATGAGCGACGCGGCCAGGTACAACGCCAGCATCGCCAGGAAGCGGTTTAACGGCGCCTGCCGGCCGAAGTACGGCGCCAGCGACTCGCTGAACCGCAACGAAATGAAGTAGCTGGCAACGAGCGAACTGAGCGAGGCGATCTGCCAGGCTACGCCCTTCCAGGCGCCCAACAAGGTCGTCGCCGCCAACACCGCCAACATCGCCAGATCATAAGGCTGCATGTTCCGAACTCGCCCGAACGAGAGATGCTCTCGCGGCTGCAAACAACCGCGACAGACCGCCAAGAAAAAGTGCAGGGGGCGGAAGTATAGCGGCGCCCCGGACGAGAGAGAAGGGCGTCTATCAACGCGGCGGCGGCATGGGCGAGTTCGCCGGCAATTGGCCTTGGCGGTGCAAACGCTTTTGATTACAGTTCTCGCCGCGCCGTCGGTACGCGCATTGATCGCCCGAGCATCGAAAGGACTCGCCATGCCCGGTTTCCGAATTCACATCAGCGCCAGCAGTATGCTGGGCGTCGGCTATGGCGCCGCCGGTCTGCTGTTCTACGACGACGCGGGGCTGCGCACCTCCCTGCTGCCTACTTGCCTGCTGGCCACCGGCTTGTGCAGCGTGTCCGGCATGCTGCCCGACCTGGACAGCGGCCCGGGCATTCCGCTGCGCGAAAGCCTCTCGTTCGCGGCGGCCTTCGTCCCGATGCTGCTGTTCGATCGCGCACGCCACCTGGGCTGGTCGCACGAATCGATGGTGCTGGCCGGCGCGGCCATCTATATGTTCATACGCTTCGGCGTGGGTTGGTTCCTGCGCCACCACAGCATTCATCGCGGCATCTATCACAGCATTCCTGTGTGCCTGATCTTTGCAGGGCTGGCATTCTTGCTTTGCAACACGGGCGAACCTTCCCTTGCGGTACTACAAGGCCGGCGCGGTCGTCGTGGGCTTCATGTCACATCTGATCCTCGACGAGATCTGGAGCGTGGAACGCTCCGGAGTCGGGTTTCATCTGAAGAGCTCCTTCGGCACGGCCGTGAAATTTTACGCGCCTTGCTGGTGGTCGAACGCCGTAGCCTATTCCGGACTGTTGGCCGTATCGGTGATGGTGCTCAACGATCCGATTTGGGCCGATGTCAGCCCTCAAGCGGACAAACTGCATACCATCGCCTCGGAAATTGTCACCGACGTCGACGACGGCATCAGCCGCGCGGAAACAGCGCGCCGGCTGCCGCGCAGCAAGCGAGATCGATCGCCTCTGAGGTGGACCGCCAGGTCGAAAGCGTCTCGGCTCCGGCGAGTCGGCCCCAAATGCCGTCAGCGACCATCTCGCAGGATGGCTGGCAGGACTATTCCGCCCCAAGTCGACCGCCCGCGGTGCAGATCCGCCGTCCCGTCGACAGCCACGGCCGGTATTAATCGCTCTCGACGACCAGCGTCACCGGTCCGTCGTTGACGAGCGAGACCTGCATCTGCTCGCGGAACCGCCCGGTTGCGACGGGCAGTCCTTGAGCGCGCACCGTTTCGACGAAGACCTCGTAGAGTTGCACGGCGAGCTCCGGCGGCGCGGCATTCACAAAGCTCGGTCGTCGTCCGCGACGGCAATCGCCCAGCAGCGTGAACTGGCTGACGACGAGCATGGCGCCGCCAACGTCGGCCAGGCCGAGATTCATTTTGCCCGCTTCGTCCTCGAAGATCCTCAGGCCGGCGATCTTCTCGGCCAGCCATTTCGCCTCGTTCGGCCCGTCGCCGGCGGCCACGCCCAGCAGGACAAGCAGACCAGGTCCAATCTCGCCCGCGACTTCGTCTGCGACGGTCACCTTGGCCCGGCTTACTCGCTGCACGCAGGCGCGCATCAGAATCCTCCTCCATTCTCGCTGCGATTTCCGCGATCGGCGACGGAAGACCGTTTGCGGCGCAGCCTGATACAATAGTCCGCCGCCCCGGACGCGGCAAACGGCAATCCCGCGGCGCGGGCCCCGCTTGCGAAACGCCGCGCGAGCTGCCATACTCTTGCAACTGTGTTGCGAAAAGCCGCGGCGTATCCCGGGCTCCGCCGCTGGCCATCGATCGCCCGCCGGCGCGGCGCTGGAGCGCATCTTTATGGAACTGCCCCGCGAATGTCTCCCGTAGCGTTACTGATTGTCTACTGTTTGCTGCTCGCCCTCGGTTCGCTTGCCGGAGGACTGATCCCGCTGGTGATTCGGCTGACGCACACCCGGTTGCAATTGGCGATGAGTTTTGTCAGCGGGGCGATGCTCGGCGTGGGGCTGCTGCATCTGTTGCCGCACGCGTATTTCGAGTTCGGAGAAATCTATCCGCCCGTCTGGTGGCTGATGGCCGGATTCCTGTGCATGTTTTTCGTCGAGCGGGTATTTCATTACCATCATCACGACGCCCCCGGCGACCTTCCCGCTCCGACCGCCGGGCATCACGATCACGGCCCTCATGAAGCCTGTACGCACGACCCCAAACATGGCGACGAGCAACGGAAGCTGAGCTGGAGCGCGGCGCTGATTGGCTTGACCTTGCACAGCGCGTTGGACGGCATGGCGCTGGCGGCCAGCGTGGCGGCTGAATCGCAGGAGGCGGGCGGAGAGTGGGCCGGCCTGGTGGTCTTCCTGGTCGTGTTCCTGCACAAACCGTTCGATTCAATGACGCTCGGAACGCTGATGGCCGTAGCCGGCCGGCCAGCGCGATTGCGACACATTGTCAACGGCCTGTACGCCCTGTCGCTGCCGCTGGGCGTGGCGATATTCTATCTGGGCGCCGACGCGTCCGGAATCGATCGAAGTCAACTCGTCGGCGCGGCGTTGGGCTTCGCCTCTGGCACGTTCCTTTGCATCTCGACCAGCGACTTGCTGCCCGAACTGCAGTTTCACTCCCACGACCGCTTCCCGCTATCCGCGGCGCTGTTGCTCGGGATCGCCTTGGCGGCCGGCATCGTGGTCCTGGAAGAGCAAGGCCATCAGCATGGCGTCTCTCACGAGCACGCGCATGACCACGAGCACGAGCATTCTCATGAGGATGTCGGCGGCTCGGAACGGTGACTCCCGCGTCCGGACTGCACGTCAGTCGTCCAGCCCGCGCTGTTTGCGGATCTGCTGCACCTGAGCCATCACCTCGCTGATGACGACGTGGTTCTGACGGATGTTGTGCGCTTCAATAAAGGCCGTGTAGAGGATGAAGCACAGGGCGAGAGTCGCGCCGACAAAATGGAAATTGGTCCAGGTCAGGCCGCTCACCGGCGGCAGTTGCAGCCGGGCCGCAGGGTCGGCGGCGCCGCCTAGCGCCACCACGCCCACCATCGCAAGAATGCCCAGCAACGCGTAAGGGAACGTGCCTCGCTTGAGTCGATTGCTGCGCAGAACATACTCCGGACTGAGCGAGTATGCCTCGACGACCTCCTTACACCAGCGGCTGGTGCCGACGAAGTAGGTCACCACGATGCTGTTGACGAACGCGACGACGAGCGCGGCCATGACCCCAGCCTGCCGGTGCCAGGCGGCCCAGGCCTGTGCGTCCAGGTCAGACGCATCGCGGATATCGTACAGGCGGAGCGACAGTCCCAAAACCGCCGTGGCAAGCATGAACAGGGCGGCGAACGTGACGAGCGGCGTGAAGATGCGGTTCATCTTCCGATCGTATGCCGAAACGACCGTAGAAACAACCGGGGGAAGCCGCCGGTAGGCGGTCAACTGCCGGGCCCAATGCTAAAACAGCCAGCGCGCGACCTGCGGCGTGCCGTCAACCGGCCGTCGGCCCCTTCCCTGCCCTGCTCTCCCCTGCCCTCGCCCGCCCATCGGCGAGCGGCGTGCCGTCAACCGGCCGTCGGCCCCTTCCCTGCCCTGCTCTCCCCTACCCTCGCCCGCCCATCGGCGAGCGGCGGCCTCTCGTTCCGCCGCGATCCGGCTTCGCTCTCTGACGAAATAGCTCCGGCCCTCAATCAGGGCGGCGTCAGACCGAGGTTGTGGATGTACTGGTCCGTCGCGTCAGTAACCGGAGCGAGCCCCGGCTCGAACAGAAAACTGCGGCGATCGACGGGAGCGTCGAAGACCAGATCGCTAAACCGCAACAAGACCAGCGACTTGCTGTGATCGCCGGCCGCTCGGCTCTCGGGATCGTGCCTGCGATAGTCAATCCGGCGAGGAAACAGATCATTGCCGTCCAAATAAATCAATACGTGGTCCGGAATAGCCTGGGGCAGCCTGGTCAGGTCGATTTCGCCGCCGGCTTCGATCGCGTCTTCCTGGTTGGGCAGCCAGCGCCGCAATCGGTCGCGTCGCCATTGGCCCTGCAGTACAAACGCCATCCGGCCGTCCAGCTTCTCGCGGCGCACCTCAGTGAACTGGAACGATTTATCCAAAGCATCGAACAGCTTAGGCAAACCGCCAATTCCCAACGAGGGGGTGATCGTTCCTTCGCGCGCCGCCTTGCCTGCGGCAAGCACTCGGCGCACGTCAACTCGACTGGTACGCGCCAATCCGTCCGCGGAACGGTAGATCCATAGAAAGTTGCCGTCGCAGCGTTGCTGCAGCACCGTGTCGTGTGGCTTCTGCTTGATGGTGAGATCGAGACTGACCCAGTGATATCCGGGCGGGCCTTGCAGGTAGGCGCCACTGCCCATCAGACGCTGCCCGTAAAGACCTATATCTTGGACCAGCTTGGCCTGCACTGAGGCATGTTCATTGAGGGCCGCTCGGGCCCGCTGCCAAAGCTGCTCAGCCTCGACGCGGGCCGGGTTCTGCGCCGCCCTTGAGCGCAAACCATTTCAGCACAATTAGATGCAACGACAATCGTAATCAACGCTGCGAAGCTGGGTAGTCGATGCATGGTCTTAGGGTTTTGCTGGATTTGCCAAAGAATCCTGAAGGGACAGGCCGACGAATACCTCAGAGGCTTACCAACCATGGCAGCCGTCACTATTGCAATTGGCCCGCCGTAAGACATTTTCGGCAAAACCCCGCACGGGCCAGCGGCAAGTCGGGCGGGATTATAGGACGTCGCCGGCACGGAAGCCACGCCAAAGTGTTTTTGAGCGTTGTGATGGTCGTCATTGCGACCGCACGGAACTATCAGCCAGTGCCAGGGTCCAGACCAGGAAAGTCTGGCGCCGCGCCTAGGCCATAACGAGGGGGGATTCGATGAAGTACCGATGGGCCCTTTTCTGCGCCTTCGTCGCCATGGTTGGCTGCAAGGCGCCATTCAGTCACAACTTACCGCCTGCGGAGCAGATCATGCACCCCGGCCCCGGAGTCGACGGACCGGGACCGGGCGTGATGATGCTCGGCGACGCAAGCGGGCTAGCGCCGGCGCCTGGCGCCGCGTCGCAGATCATTTTCAATGGACCTGAGGGGATGGCCGTCGCGTGGGACGTCTCGGCGCCCGGTTCGTTCGATTCCGAACCGCTGATCTGCCCAGGGCGCTACAACTTTCCGCAAGGGGCCATTTATCGCCTCAAACTGACGAACATTCCGGGCCGTGAAGGAGTCGAGCTCTATCCGACGCTCGAAGTCGGTCCTTCCCTGCCCCGCACCGACGCCTACCTGGCCCACAACGCCATCCCGGTGCAGTTCACTGAGGAAGATTTCGACCAGGTGCTCTCAGGCAACTTCGTGACCAAGGTGATCTACCTGCCGGACGCCGAGTTCCAGGAACTGGCTTTGGCGGGCGTCGAAACGCTGGTCAGCACGCGGCTCGATCCGGGTCTCGATCCGATCGTCGAAGCCGATCGTCGCGGCGCCATCCTGGCCATTATCCGCTTGGGCAACAAGGACCTGCAGGTCGGCGGCGAAGAAATGATCGCCGGAGGCATGGGAGGCATGGGCATGGGCGGCATGCCGGGCGGCTACTGCGCCCGGACGGCGCCGCCGCGGGTCCGCCGCCGCCGTTCATGGCGGGCGTGAGCGCCCCGCAGTACGGCATGCCGATCACCGGCACGCCGATCGGTCTGCCTGGACCGCCGCACATTCCGCACGGCATTCCCGCCGGGCTGCGGAAGCACACGATCCGGAACCACACGCACGTGCACGTTCCGGGACCGGTGGAAAAGGTGGGCATTCACGTCAAACAAACGCCGGGCATTAGCTACCCCAGGCCGCCTACCACGGTGCGCATCCACGAACAGGCCCGCGCTCCGTGGCTGAAGTTCACGCCGCCTTGGCGGACGAAGCATGAAAAGGTCGGCACGGACGAAAGCGCCGACGGGGCTTGTGTCGACGGCGCATGCATGGACGGCGCCTGATCGTCCGGTTTCTCGATAACGGCCATCAGCGGTTGCCGCAAGCTGCGGCAACCGCTGTGGAATCCCCCTCTCGAAAACGTTCCCCCCTGAACCATGACAATGGTCCTACAGCTCCGCTTGCCGGCCGTCGCTGCTGCGACGGGCCGGGCTCGAGTTGCTCGCACGCTGGCGAAAGTGCTCGCGGTCTGGCTCGGCGCGACTTCGTCGCTCTCGGCCCAAGCCCCGAACGCACATTATCGCCATCAAGGCCTTGCGCCTCCGGGAGCGATTGGAAGCGCGCAACTCCGGCGGGGCGGACCATTGCCTGGCTACTTTCAACCGGTCGAGATTCGCGCTCCCCAGGGCACGCGAGTCTCGCTGGCAGTCAACGGCGCCTTCGACGAACCGCAGCCGGCCCCGCGGAACGCGGGCCTGCTGATCGCGCCGGTCTATCGACTGAGAGTGGCGAACATCCCCGGCTACGAAGGTCAGGAAGTCTTCCCGACGATTGAAGTCATCGATCGCTTGTATCCGCCGGTCGGAGAACATCGCCGGTTTCCGATTCCAATCGAGCTGACGCAGGAAGACTTGCAACTGGCTCTGGAAGGCAAGTTCGTCACGCGAGTGATCTATCTCGAAGACGCGGGCACGGCCTTGCCGATGCTCGACAAGCCGGAACGGCCGAACTGGTACGACACCGGACCTGGCGAGAACCCGCTGCTGGAGGCCGATCGCTGGGGTCGCCCGGTAGCCATCTTGCGTCTGGGAGGCCGCGTGCCCGAAGACCCGGAGCGGCCCGGCATGCGTTTTCTCAACGGCTGTCCCCCATTCACCGTATTCCAACCGTGCGTCGCGGAAAGCGTGCCGGCGCCGGCGGAAGCCGAGGCTATACCGCAGCGCGCCGCGATGCGCCCGCAACGAGCCGCGGGAGGGAGCGTGCGGCGATGAACTGCCAACCAAACAAATCGACGCAGGCCAGCGCGCACCGCCGACTCGCCTTTGCGGCGCTCGGCGCCTTGGCGCTCTGCTCATGCCGTGCTTCCAAACCGCAGGCGGTCGCGCCGCAGCAAGCCATGATCGACGGCCTGCCCGCATCGGCCTGGACCGGAGCGCCCGAGGGGTGCGAAACTGCCGGCCCGGTCGGCGCCGACGGGCTCCCCCTGCCCTACCAGGTCTCCGGTCCCTGGTCTCCTCCAGGACTGGGAACGCCGTGGCCCGAACAGGAATACCTTCGCGACGGCGGCGACCGCGCCGCGCCCGTCGCCGTCTCGCCTGACTGGGAGGTGCAAGGCCTGGACCTGGAAGACACCGTCGCCCATTACGACGCGCTCGACGGCCGCACGCTGGTCGAGCCCTCGAATCGCGTACATATCTACGCGCCCCGGTTCGGTTCGGTGAGGACCGTCACGCGAATCGTGGAAAGCGATCAGGTGAATCAACCGGTGGGCGTCGCACACAAGGCGGGCCTGGCTCGCAACGATGACCTGACGATCCCTGCCTCGAGCTTGCAGCGCTACCAGGCCCGCGGCGACATCGGCACGAACATCCTGAGCGCTTATCGCACTCGCCAGGGCGACGGAGCGCTGTCCAGCACGCTGGCCGCCAATGCCTTCCAGGACACATTCTTGCCGTTCGAGGATCTGTCAGTCATCCGCAACGGCAGCTACCAGAACGCGGACAAAGCGAGGCTGGCGGAAGGGGTGCAGGCGGCCATCGCCTGGTCACACGACCAGTCGGTACAGGTCTTCCTCGAATCGCAGGCGGCCGTGGCGGTCTCGCAAAACGAACAGGTCGAGGAACTCTTCACCGTCAAGGATCTGCGGAACAATCCCAAGCTGCGGTTGATCAAGGTCGCTTCGACGCAAACGGCGCATCCGGGCGACTTTGTCGACTTCACGCTGCGGTTTGACAACGTCGGCGATCAGCCGCTGGGCAACGTCGTGCTGATCGACAACCTTACGACCCGGTTGGAATATGTGCCGGACAGCGCCCAATCAAGCGTCAAGAGCGAGTTTCAAGCCCAGCCCAACGACGGCGAATCGCTGGTTCTGCGGTGGGAGATCGCCGATCCGATCAAGCCCGGCGAGGGGGGCATCGTCCGCTTCCGCTGCCGCGTGAGGTAACGTCGTCTCAATCGATCCGAGCCTGACCGTCGCGCCTGGGACCGGTTTCTCATCAAGCGGGAGCTGACGGCGGGTCGTCTGACGCGCTTCAGCCCCCCCTGCCCTACCCCGCTCTGGCTCGCTTGCCTTTGCGGCTCACGGGTCGTCTCCCTCTGTCGGCAGGCCGCTGCGCATCCATCCGCGGGGTCGATGCGCAAAGCAATCGACCAGCCTGCTCGCGCGAAGGCCACGTCCACGCGTGCTATCACGGCGCAGACGCTGCAAAGCCGCCGCAGCTTTCCCTTGGCGCGATGTTTGCGGATTCACCGCCCATAGCGGGCGGCCAAGCTAGCAGATTGCGGACGTGCATCGCGCCGGAGTTTGGCGTCAGCCCCCGAACATCAAACGCGGGAACCATTGTGGTGACGCAAGGAGCGAGATCATGAGCCGGTTAGGAATCTTAGGAGCCGTGTTGGCGATGGGCGTCTACGGCGGAACACTTTTGAAGACGGAAGCGCCGCACGTGACGAAGGCCAACGCGCCGCAGGTCACGACCGCCCTCAATCATGGCGATGAGGCGGTAACGCAAGTGCGCTGGGGCCGGTTCTTCGGCGGGTTGCGCGGCGGCTACTACAGTCCGTATTCCAGCTACTACGGTCCGGCCTACGGGTATCGGAGCTATTACTCGCCGTACGCCGGCGGCTATTATGGCTCGTACGGTTACGGCAACCCGTATGTCTGGTGGTGGTAGCCCTCGCGACGAGAGGCGAGCCTGCCTTGCACTGACGACGCAGGCTCGCCTTCGCATTTTTTCCCCCGTCGTGGCGTGAGGCGATTCACCGCGCCGGCGGGGCGCCATTCCAGGGCTGCAGCGGCGCCAGCGCGGTCCTGTTCCATTCTCTGCTTCGCTGCCGCATTCCGCACAGCCGGGTTCCCAGGCCGCATTCCGCCGGCAGAGGTGAATTCCTCGCAGGCGACAGGTGGAGCACGGCCGATTTTCGAGCGACGCGGCGGCGCCATTGGCGCCCCCTGGCGCGGCCTCTACATTTTTGCCGCCAAACCTGCCATAATTCGTACCTGCCCCGGCACGAATTCCAATCTTTGCTCGCCCGCCAGGCAGTTTTGCGCGTCCGGTTGCGCAACCCGGCGCGAGCTACTGAAGCGCGGCTGAGAGCACGCGGCCGCGCCTGCGAGGACAGACATGCTCGATCAACAATTCAAAGATCGCCTGGTCAGCCGGCTGCTGCCGCACGTCCAGACGCCTGCCCAGTACATCGGCGGCGAGTGGAACATGGTCCGCAAAGACCACCGCGACGTGCAAGGCAAGCTCTGCCTGGCGTTCCCCGACACGTACACGATCGGCATGAGCCATCACGGCTTGCAGGTTCTGTACTTCCTGATGAACGGCCGCGACGACTGGGTCTGCGAGCGGGCCTTTACGCCCTGGCTCGACATGGAAGAACAACTGCGCTGCACCGAGACGCCGCTCTACAGCCTGGAGACGTTCACGCCGCTCGATCAGTTCGACGTGCTCGGCTTCACGCTGCAATACGAGATTTCGTACGGCAACGTGCTGACCATGCTCGACCTGGGCCGGATTCCGCTGCGCAGCGTCGATCGCACGCTCGACCAGCCGCTTGGTGCTCGCCGGCGGACCTTGTGCGCAGAACCCCGAGCCGTTGGCGCCGTTCATCGACGTGTTCGTCACCGGCGACGGCGAACCGAGCCTGCCGGTGATTTGCGACTTGTGGCTGCAACTCAAGACCGAAGCCTTGTCGCTGCGACGTCCCGCCTCGGCCCAGGCCAGCCGCGAGCTGCGCGAGGAGTTGCTGCTGGAACTGGCGCGGCGCGTGCCGTTTGCTTACGTGCCGCGGTTTTACGAACCCGAGTACGGCGGCGACGGCCGTCTTGTGGCGCTGCATCCGACGCGTCCCGACGTGCCGAAGACGATCGAGCCGTCGGTGATTGACGACCTGGACGCCATCCCGTTGCCCACGGCGCCGATCTTGCCTTTCGTGGAGTGCGTGCACGATCGGATCGCCATCGAGATCATGCGCGGCTGTCCGTGGCAGTGCCGCTTCTGCCAGAGCACGGTGATCAAACGCCCGTTGCGCATCCGCTCGGTGGAAACCATCGTGCAGGCGGCGCTCGAGTCGTACCGCAACACGGGCCAGAACGAGATTTCGTTGCTCTCGCTCTCCACCAGCGATTATCCGCATTTCGAAGAGCTGGTCCGCCGGCTGCAGGAAACGTTCCAGCCGTTGGGCGTGAACATCTGCCTGCCGAGCCTGCGAGTCAACGAACAGCTCAAGAGCGTCGCCACGTTGATGTCGATGTTCGGCGACCTGTCCGGGCTGACGTTGGCGCCTGAAGTGGCGCGCGACGACATGCGCGAGCAGATCCGCAAGAAGATCAGCAACGAGGACCTGTACGAAGGCTGCCGCCAGGCGTTCCATCACGGTTGGCAGCAAGTGAAGCTTTATTTCCTCTGCGGCCTGCCCGGCGAGCGCGAAGTCGACTTGGACGGCATCATCGAAATGGCCGAGACGATCTCCAAGATCGGCAAGCAGGAAACCGGCCGCTTCGCCAAGGTGACGGCCAGCGTGTCGAACTTCGTTCCCAAGCCCCACACGCCTTATCAGTGGAACGGCATGCAGACCGCCGAGTATTTCCAATGGGCGCATGCCCATCTCAAAGCGCGCCGGCGACTGCGGTCGGTGTTCGTCAAGTGCCACGAGGTCGAAACCAGTCTGCTGGAAGGGGTACTCAGCCGGGGAGACCGTCGGGTCGCCGACGCGCTGGAACTGGCCTGGCAGCGAGGCGCCCGGCTCGACAGTTGGCGAGAACATATCCAGCCCGATCTCTGGCGCCAGGCGTTGGCCGATCGCGGCCTGAGCGTGGAAAACACGGCGCAGGTCTCCTACCCTCTCGACGCCAAGCTGCCCTGGGACCACTTGAACGTGAAGAAGGGCCGCGCCTATCTGGAGAAGGAGCAGAACCGCGCCGTCGTGCAGTTGGCCGCCATGGCGGGAGCGGAGTAGGCGATTGCGGCAGAGTGTCGCTGCAATGCCGCTTGTCGTGGGAGCAAAAGCGACCCTGGCGAACCGGCGACGTCAGCCAACGCAACGCGGAGTGGAACGCCCGGCGAGGTTCGGTTTAAATAAAGCAAGTACGCCCCAGCGTGATTTCACATGCGGCATCAAAACCAGCCGGCTGACGCCGGCCGCTCGCCTGCCAAGCCCCCCTGCCAAGCCCCCCTGCCAAGCCCCCCCCCTGCCCTGCCCCATGCGTTACCGTCTCCTGGCCGTCGACATCGATGGCACGCTTGTCAACAGTCGCGATGAACTCACCGAGGCCACAAAGCAAGCGCTGTTCCGCGCCGCGGCGGCGGGCGTGCGGATTGTGCTGGCGACCGGCCGGCGGTACAGCCGTGCGCTGCCGCTGGTAAAACCGCTGGGGCTCGAAGTGCCGCTCGTCACGGCCAGCGGCGCCTTGATCAAGCATCCGCTCGACCATCGCACGCTCTACCAGGCCGACTTTGATCGACGACTACTCTGCGACGTACTGTCCATCGTCGAGCGCGCCGGCTTTGAAGCAGTGCTGTATTCCGATTCCTACGGCCTGGGCTTCGACTTCTATTGTCCGCGCATTGCCGTAGAGCAGCCGGAACTGGCCGATTACCTGCAGTTGAACCCCGGCTGTCATCAGCTCTGGCCGAAGTTGATGAGGGAGCCGCCCGATGGCGTGTTCGCCGGCTTTGCCATCGGCAAGCGCGACGAGATGCTGGCGCTTGACGAGGAACTGCAATTGCGTTTGCCGCAGCAACTGTACACGCACGTGCTGCGCAGTCCGAGATACTTGGGCTACATGTGCGAGATCTCGCCGATCGGCGTCACGAAATGGTCGGGCATCCAGCATCTGGCCAGAGAATGGGACATTCCTCCGGAAGCGATGTGCGCGGTCGGAGACGACGTCAACGATCTGCCGATGATCGAAGCCGCGGGGCTTGGCGTGGCGATGGGCAATGCCCTGCCCGAGGTCAAAGCCGCCGCCGACCGCATCGCTCCCTGTCACGACGAGGACGGCCTGGTGCAAGTCGTTGATTGGATCCTCGACGGCGATTGACCCATTACAACGTCGCGCCCTGCGTCAATTTGTGCGCTTTCTTCTACGACGGCGGGCGGATCGCCAACAACACGGCTATTTCCAGGACCTCCTATTCAACGGCGCGCCGTTTGCTTCACTTTTCCTGGCAATGACAGGCGCCGGACCGGCGCACGCCGGGCGCAACACGTCCGAAGTTCGGCGTTTGCCTTGTGGCATGAGCGTGCGGAACATGATGACGGGACAAGGAGCAACAACCATGAGTCGTTACGCAATCCTGGCAGCCACGGCGGCGATCGGCATCTACTTCGGAACGCTGTTGACACAGGCCGACGCGCCAAGAGCGGCCGCCAACGCGCCGCAAGTCACGGCTGCGATCCAACATGGGAGCGCGACGGTTACGCCCGTGCAGCGACGAAGGTACAGTTACTACAGCCCTTCGTACGGCTACTACCGGTATGGGTACGGTTACACGCCGTATTACGGCTACTACCGTCCCAATTACAGCTACTATCCGTACTACTACGGGACGCCCAGCTACTATTATTACTCGCCGTACTCGAGCGGAAGCTACTATACGGCGCGGCCCTACACTTACTACGGGCCGTCTTCCTACTGGTGGTGGTAACGGCCGCCGCGCGGTCCATCGGCGGGCAAGTCGCCTTCCAATCTGACCGACTCGCCGAACCGGCCGCCGCAATAGAGGAGTGAAAGGACGTCGCCGCGAACAAGCGGCGACGTCAATCATTGCCGAGCGGGCGACCGCCGCCTGGAAGACTGTCGCCCCCGCCCGGCGAGACTTGCTCGACGCCCGGCACCACGCGACCTTCGAGTCCGGGCGCCGAGCGGCCGCCCAAACCGGGCACGACCCGCCCGCCTACGCCGGGCAGCGTCTCTTCGACGTTGTCGGTTATCGCGGCGCCAATGCCGAACGTGCCGCTCAGCGCCCCGGGAAGCTGTGGCAAGTCGATCGTCAGCGGCCCTTCCTCGGCGCGACCGAGTTCCAACTTGCCGCCCGTGCCGGTTTCGAGCTTCAAACGCCGGGCGGCGAGGGACTTGACGTGCTCGGCCAGGCCCGCGGCGCATGCTTGAGCATTTTTATTGACATGTACGAGCGACAGCGGCGAAGCCTGCGACCGCAGGAGATCATTCAGCGACATCACGATCGAGCCTGCTTTTCCCGTACCACGAGCGGCGGCTTGCGCTTCGAGCGCCGCCCAGTCTTTCGGTGGCCGGTCCTCGGCGCGGTCCAAGCGAGCCTGGTAGCCGGCCCGCATCCGAGCGTCCCAGTCGGGCTTGTCGCGCCCGTAGAGCCAGCGCGCATAGGCATAATCCGGCACATAGCCCAGCCCACTGTCTTGAAACGCGAACCAGGGCAAGAAACCGGCTTTCGCATAGCGGGCGTCGTAGTAATCGCCAAAGTAATAATGCCTGTAATCGGAGCGCACGAACAGGTGCTCGGTCAGGGCCCTCGTATTGACGACATAACGCGGCGTGAAACGGAAGCCGGGCCGCGCCGCCGCGTCGGCGTCAATCGCCTCCGGCGCAAACAACAGACCGCGTCGAGCCAGCGGATAGTCCCAGCGGCCCGGCACGAACACGGCGCCGGCCGGAGTGGAAAGGTAACAGGCCGGCGTCCAGACCCAGCCCGGCTTGGCCTGGCTCCAATAGCCGGCCTGCCAGACGTGCTGTTCTCCGCGCGGGCGCCAGTGCCCGGGAATATAAAAATGGTTCGCCGAAGGAGCGGGACGCGACGGTCCCGTTTCCGCGCTCTTGGGCGGCGGCGACAGATATTTGATTTGCGCCGTGCTGGACGCAACCCAGAAACCGGGGATCCAAAGAAACCCTGCCTTCGACTGGCTCCAGTAACCAGGAACCCAGCGCGAGCTCGGCGGCGGCACGCGCCAAACGCCGCTGATCCAGAGGAAGCCCTGCCGGTCATCGTCCCAACCCCAATAGCCTGGCAGCCAGACCACGTGGGCGCCCGCCGGCTTGACGGCCGGCGCCGCTTCTTGGATGGGCGCCGGCGGTTGCGCGGGAACGACCAGCCCGGCTGCGGCGTTGAACACGACCGGTTCGGCGAAAGCTTCGTGCACCGGCCCGCGAGTTTGCACTTCAACGCCCGTCGAGCCAGCCTGCGCAACGGATTGTGCATGCGCAATGTTGCTGCATCCCAACCACGCCGCCGGCAACGCTGCGGCTGCAAACAACATGGAGGCCCAACGCGCTGCTCGTTTCATCCAGGTTCCTCCCGCTACTGCAATGCTTCCCCCGCCCCGTCGCCCCCTGCCCTGCCCCAGGCGCCGCCTCTCGCATTCAATCATACGCTTTGTCCAGCGTCGAGCGGTGCCCTTGCCGAGGTCCCGCCGAAGTTTTCGGGGTTTTCCAGTCTCCTTTGCCTTTTGGCTTGAGAGGAAGAGGGCGCCGTAGGCCGCCGGACGCTTGTCTGGTAGAATAGTGGTATGAGTGCCAAGCTCAACGAAGACATCGCCCAGGCCGTCAGCCGGCAAGACCGCCCCATAGAAGTCCGGGACGCGGCCGGCAAGGTATACGTCGTGATGACAAGCCAGCAGTTCCAAAAGTACGTCTACGACGACAGCGAACTTACGCCCAGTGAGATGGCGGCTGCGGCCGCCTTGCACCTTGCCGATCCAGAAGGGTGGGGGGCGGAGGGCATGGACGAATACGATCACGACGATTCTGAAACCGCCCCATGAGCGTTGCACGAGGCGACGTTGTCATTCTGGATTTCCCTCAAGCCCCCGGCCAGCCACCGAAGCGAAGGCCTGCGCTGGTCGTACAGGCAGACTACAACAACGGGCGGCTCGCCAATTCGATCTTCGCGATGATCACGAGCAATACGCGGCTGGCCGCAACGGAGCGGGCAGGTGTTGGTCGACGCGACCACGCCCGAGGGCCAGCAAACCGGCCTCAGCAGAACGTCGGCCGTGAAGTGCGAGAACCTCTACACCCTTCCGCAGGCCAGCGTACTCCGGACAATCGGCCAGCTTTCGCCCACGCTGATGCGGCAGGTGGACGACGCTTTGAAAGTCTCGCTGCAATTGCCGTAGCGGCTATCCGTCGCGGTCGAAGAGCAGCTCCAAGTCGCCTTGGCGTCTCGGCGCGTTGCTGGCACAGATCGACCGGTCCGCAATGCCAGCGGTCAGTGCAAGACGCTGCTGCAACAGGCTGCTGATCGTTGACGCGGAAGAGATCGACGCGCATTGCGCGCCGCCGATGTTGGATGCCGACCGTTTCCAGGCTTTTAGCAGGGAAAAACTGAACTTGGTGCGAACCGGGCGTTTCGGGTATGATCCGCGGCCTATCGAAAACCTGCGCGGCTCCGAAGGGCTTGAGAATTCCGCGGCTCCTGGGTCATTTCCGAATCACGCCCTTGCGCGGCAACCCATTCCGCGGTAAAACGCTTGACCGGCGGCTGACCGGCTTCGCGCAGCGCTCGATAGAGGCCTTCTTGCGCGAGGCCAGTCCCATCTCATCTCTCGCCTGTTCAGAAAAAAGGGTCGCCCATGGCTGCCAGGCCTGATGGTTTATCGGTCGGCGCGGACCGCCGGAAAGAATCTGCAGCGGGACGTCGTTGGCGGACGGGAACCTTGCCGCTAGCGCTGGCTGGCTTGGCGCTGCTGAGCGGTTGCCAGAACCCCAGGACTCGCCAAAGCATCGAGTCCGATCGCTTCCTGGACGAATACGCCTCCGGCCGCGGTCTGACGAAAGAACAAGCCCGCAACGAGGTGATGGCCAAGCTCGAAGACCGTGACGAACGACAGGTGATGAATAGCGTGGAGGACAAAGGCGTCGACCGCCGCGTCCGATAGAGCGTGTGCGTCTAGGGCTCGACTGGCGCGGAAACGCAACGCGTTGCGGCTTCGCTTGCTTGATATCGGGCGGCGGCGTGAATGACGCGCCGTCTTCCAAGATGGGGCCAGACAAGGCCAGCCGGAACTGCGTCTCCTTGCAGCGGGCGAAGCAACTGCGCAGGAATTCGCCCGTCAGATGGCTGAGCCATTGCGCCGGCAAACGCGACTGGATAGCCTCGTCGATATCGGCCACAGCCCCCTGCTCCGGCGAGAACCAGTCGGATGCCGCCAAGAAGCCCCATGAAGCGAAAAACGACGGCACGTGGACCTGGTAGCTGTGCACCTGGGCGAACGCGGCCCGCAGCGTGCGAGCCAGCGCGGCGTGCGGCTTGTCCTTGAGGAACGAGAACTCCATTCCTTGCACGACCACGATTCCGTTGGGCCGCAAACGACGCTTCAGCAATTCGTAGAATTGCCGCGTGTAAAGCGCCTGGGCCGGGCCGTTATCGAGCATGTCGACCACGTCAATAATCACCACGTCGTAACGGTCTTCGCCGTCGGCAACGAACTTGCGGCCGTCGTCATAAACCATTCGCACGCGCGGATCATCGAAGGCGCCGCGATGCCATGGCCCGAGATGCTCGCGGCACAGATCGACCACTTCGCGATCCAGATCGACCATCGTCGCCGACCGCACCGAGCGATGGACCAGCACTTCTCGCAGCGAGGCGCCTTCGCCGCCGCCGATAATCAGCACGTCTTTCGGCGCCGGGTGACTCAGCATGGCCGGCTGCACCAACAGTTCGTGATACAACGCCTCGTCGGCCTCGGCGCTTTGAATCGTCCCGTCGAGCACCAGAATGCGGCCAAAGCTGTACGAGTCGGCGATCAGCACGCGTTGAAAGTCCGTCTTGCCGGCGTAGACGACGCGCGACAAGCGATAGCTGTGGCGACAGAATGGATCCGATTCTTCGACGAAGGTCAGCGCCGTGCCGCCGGCGCTCGCCGGGTCGACCGGTTCTGCATAATAACGATCGGCGGGCAACGCCGGCAAAGCGTAGGGACGCTCGCCCTGCGGACGTTCAGGCGGCTGCGAATGGGTCATGCGATCCCCCGTGGCAGTGGTCGCGGCGAGTTGATGCGGCGCCCATCGCTTTCGGTCAATAAAGCAGGCGACTTCGTTCGACCATCAGGCCGCCCGCTCGGCCGCCCAACAATCGGCCTCGGCGAGCGAGGCTTCTTCGATCCCGTCTTCGTGACGCAAGAGCGCGCGCCGTTGGACATGCTTCGGCCGCAAATATTCGCGCAGCGTCTCGTCGAACTTCTGCACGCTGCAGCCGCGTCCGCAGGTAAACAGGTCGACGAAGCAGGCCAGATGTTCAGGATAAGTATGGATGCTGGCGTGGCTTTCCGAGAGCAGCATGACGGCGGTCATTCCGCTCGGCGTGAACGCGTAGTCCACGCTATCGAGCAACGTGGCCCCAGCGGCCTTCACGGCCGATTCCAGAGCCGCTTTCAAGCCCGCATTGTCCGCGAGAGCCGCCGGATCGCAACCGACGTAGTTTGCCAACAGGTGGCAGCCGAAATACTCATAATGCTTGGCCTTCTCGCCGCCCGGCGCCCGTCTGCCCTGCAAGTCTTGCCGGAGCTTGTCACGACCGGCGAACCACAGCCTCCAGGCGGACCGCCAACGACGGAACCAACTTGTTTTAGGCCGGGAATTTGTCAGATTGAGAGAGTGCATTCGCTGAGAGCCTTAGGACTTCCCGGGGATGCTGCGTAGCGAGAACCGGGGGCGAATGAGCGTATGACGGCTGGGCCACAAGCGGAGCTATCCGCAGGCGGCGTCTGTTCCAGCAACCAGCCTTGGGGCGAAACTCACTATTTAGTTAAAAAACCCCAGTCTGACAAGGCCCGCGTCTGAACCGCTTGTCAGTGGCAAGAACCAGCGCAGCAAGCGCGTCAGCCGATCAGCTCTCGGCTCGCGACATAGACGACCGAACAAAAAACGCCAGGCAGCCAATCCCTATGGGCTCCATTTCCAGCCACGCTCCCGCGATGCTCATCATGGCGGTCTGCAGCCGATATCCCGAAGCCTTGACCTGGGCCGCGCGGCGGGCCGAAGCCGCCTGGGGACCGCTCCAGCCAGCCAGCCCCGTGTTCGATTTTACGGAAACTGACTATTACTCGGCCAGCATGGGCGGCGATCTCAAGAAACAGTTCCTGGCCATGACCAGCCTGATCGATCCGGCCCAATTACCTGAAATCAAGCGGACCACCAACCTTTGGGAGGCGGAGTATACTGAAGGGGCCGCCCACCCTGAGCCGCGTCCGTTGAATCTCGATCCGGGCTACCTGACGGCGGCCAAACTGGTGTTGGCCTCGACCAAAGACCATTCGCACCGGCTCTATCTGGGCCAGGGAATTTACGCCGAGGTGACTTTGTACTACCGAGCCGGACAATGGCAGGCGCGGGAATGGACGTATCCCGATTACCGCCGCGCCGACTTTCACGCTTACTTCACGCAACTGCGCAACGAACTGCAGGCCCGGGGCGGGAGGCCCGCCCATCGTGACGTGGCTGTTGTTGGGAACGCTGCTGCCAAGCCTGCTGGTTTCGCTCCTCGCCGCGGCAAGCATTCGCCGTCTGGCGCCGCAGTTGGGCCTGGTCGACAAGCCGGGCCACCGCAAGGTGCACAGCACCCCCACTCCGCTGGGAGGCGGATTGGCTATCTGGCTGGGCATCGTGCTCCCGTTCGCCGTCGGCCAATTGGTGCTTTGGTCGCTCGAGCCCAGCGGCGACGGCTACCTGCTCGCCGGCGCTGGCCCCTGCCCGTCTTTCGCCGCGGCGCACGTCGGCGGCTTGCTGCAGCAGTCGCCCAAGCTGTGGCTGTTGCTGGCCGCGGGCACGGTGCTGATGCTGCTGGGACTGGCCGACGATCGCTTCGGACTCGATTGGCGCTGGCGGATCCTCGTGCAGATCGGCGTCGCCTCGTGCTGGTCTCTTATTGGCATGGCTGGCGATTGACCGTCTTTGTCGAGCAACCGCTGGATCACCACGACCGATCAGCGTTTGCTGGATCGTGGGCTTGATCAATTCGTTCAACATGCTGGACAACATGGACGGTCTGTCGGCCGGAGTGGCGGCCATCGCCGCGGCGATGCTGGCGACCGTGCATGCTGACCACGCCCGACCCGGTCACGCATCAGCCGCAATTGTTCGTCAGCGGTTTTCTGTTGGTGCTGGTCGGCGCCCTGCTGGGCTTTTTGTGGCACAACCGTCCGCCGGCGCGGATCTTCATGGGCGACGCGGGCAGCTACCTGATCGGCTTCTGCCTGGCGATGGCCACCAGCATGGCGACCTTTACCGGCGGCGAGTTGCCGACGCACGCCATCCTGGCGCCGCTGTGCATTCTGGCCGTGCCGCTCTACGATACGACGACGGTCGTCTGGATCCGCCTGCGCGAAGGCCGCAGCCCGTTCGAAGGCGACAAGAACCACTTTTCGCACCGCCTGGTCGACATGGGCATGACCAAGGGGCAGGCCGTGCTGACGATCTACCTGACGACGGCCACCTGCGGCTTGGGCGCCCTGCTGCTGCACCAGGTCGACGAGTCGGGCGCCTGGATCATCTTGCTGTTGATTGGTTGCGTGTTGACGTTGATCGGGGTGCTGGAAACAACGGGCCGACGGAACCGGCGAGCGTAAATGAACCGCCGCAAGAAGAACGCCGAGCGTTCGACGAGCCCTTCTCCTGCGGCTCGCTTTTCGTTGCGCGGCCTGCTGCTGGCGGCGCTCACGGCATTGTTCTTTGCGCGGCCCTCTGCTGCCCAGCGAAAACTCGGTAACGGCGGACGGCGAGGGGCTGGCCTTCGTGCTGCTGACGCTACTGCTGGTCGGCGTCTGGGCGCTGGCAGGGTTCCTGAGGGGCGAGTTGCGAGTGAGGCTCAGTTGGGCCGACGCCGCGTGGACGGCGCTGCTCGTCTGCATGGCGGCCGGAACCTGGCGCGCCGTGCATGCAGGCGCCGCACGCCCCGCCATCAACCTGTTCTGGGAATGGACGGCCTTGGGCGCCGGATTCTTCCTCGTGCGGCAATTGATCGCCGACGTGCGCGAGGCCCGCGCCGTCACCGCCGTCATGCTGGCCTTGGCCGTCACGCTCTCGGCCTACGGACTGCACGAGTACTTCGTCTCCATGCCGAACGATCGGGCTCAGTACCGCGAGAATCCCGAGCAGATGCTGCGGGAGTTAAACATTCCGGTCGAGCCCGACTCGCCGCAGCGCATCGTTTTCGAGAATCGTCTGGAAAGCACCGAGCCGATGGCCACCTTCGCGCTGACCAACTCGCTGGCGGGCGTGCTGGCGCCCTGGTGGATCGTGGCTGTGGGCCTGCTATTGAGCAACCGGCGTTTCCGGATCCGTCCGCCCGGCACCACGCGACGCAAAACCGCCGCCTCATGACGCTAGCCGGCCTGCTGGCGACGATCGGCATGATCCTGGCGTGCTTGCTGCTCACCAAGAGCCGCAGCGCCTGGCTGGCAAGCGCCGCCGGCTTGGGCGTACTGGGGCTGGCGGCCTTGCGCCACGGGGGACTGCTCAATCGGCGTATCGTTCTCGCCGGCGCCGCTCTGCTGGCGGCGCTCGTTGGGGGCGCCGTGGCGACGGGCAGCCTCGATCGCGAGATCTTCACCGAGGCCTCCAAATCGCTCGGCTATCGCTGGCAGTACTGGCAATCTTCGCTGGCGATGATCAAGGATCGGCCCTGGCTCGGTTGCGGCCTGGGCAACTTTCAGGATGAATACACGCAGTACAAACTCCCTGAAGCCAGCGAAGTGGTGGCCGATCCGCACAACCTGCTGTTCGAAGTCTGGGCCACGGCCGGCACGCCCGCGCTGGCGGCCTTTCTCGCCATCTTTATCGGAGTTGGCTATGACGTGCTTCGGCGCCGGCGGAAAGAACGAGAAACTCAGGACAGAAACGCGGACGTGTCGGGAAGTTCGGACTCGGCGCTGCGGCCACGCCAAGTCGCAGCGGCGCCCGACGGCTGGTTTGAGCCGGCGGCGGCCGATTGGGCGTCGTCCTGGCGGCCGCCGTGCCGGCCGGCTTCAGCCTGGCGTTCTTCATCGGCCTCTCGTCGACCGTATCGCTGTCGGTCTACGCCGTGCTGGGCGGTTTGGCGGTTTCTGCCGCCGTCCTGGGGCTGTTGGCTCCGTGGGTGAACCACGGCGAGTTGCCAGGCCGACTGCCGCTGCTCGCTGCCGGCGTGTTGACGATCAATCTGCTGGCCGCCGGCGGCATCGCCTTTCCGGGCGTCGCAGCTTCGCTCTGGCTGCTGCTGGCCTTGGGAGTTCATTTGACCGGCGCCGATGCTCCGAGCCATGTGTTGAAGGGTCGCTCTGTTGCGCGGGCCGCCTGCGGGGCGGCCGCCGTGTTTGGCGCGTTTAGCTGGAGCGACTATCTGCCCGTCATGCAGAGCCGGCTTCTGATGTTGCAATCAGAGTCGGCGGTGGGCGGCTCTCGAGAGGAAACACTTCGCTCGGCGGCCGAGGCCGACCCGCGCTGGGTCCGCCCCTGGGAAGCCCTTGAAGCGATGGAACTGTCGCGATGGCGAGGGCGTCATGACCGTACGGCCTTCGAGCGTTGGGAACGGGCCCTTGAGGAAGTGAACCGACGACGCCCGCACTCCGCGGCCGCTCGGCTGCACGCGGGCAACGCGTACCTCGACGCCTACCAGGTTGCGCATCGAGAGCATGACCTGTTGCAGGCCCTCGCCAACTACGGAACAGGCCGTGCGGCTGTATCCCAACCACGCCGAGAACCATGCCCGGCTGGCCGTGGCGCTGGCCGCCGCAGGCAAGCTGCCGGAATCGCGTCAGAGCCGCCGCCGAGGCTCCGCCTGGACGAGCTCAGTCCGCATGAAGATCAAAAGCTCTCGCAGGAACTACACAAGGCCGTTGAGCGGCTGCAAGAGCCGGAGCGTTCTGCAAGCGACGCCTTGACGGCCAGAGTTGCAGCTTCAGACGCCGGCGCCGCTTGCCGCAGCGGTTCTTGGCCCCGTTCGCCTGCTTTGCAAATCCCGCCTCGGGCGCCTAAACTAAAATTGGCCGGCCGTGCGATCGAACCGCCGGCCTATTTTCGTTGCAAACCGCCTACCTCGCCTTAACTCCCGATATCGGCCGCTGACTATGAAAACTGCCTTCTCGATTGCGATCCTCGTGATCCTCGCCGTTGTCGCCACCGCCGCCTACTCTTGGGCCCAACTGGATTTTCCGGTCGAACGGTTGCTGGCGTCGTCGATCTGCAAGCCGAAGGCGAGTTGCCGCCCGAAGCGGAGCTCGCGGCGTCCGCCGGACCGGCGGCGGAAACGACCGAGGCGCCGGGACGACGCACCGCAACCTCTGGCGGTCGCCGAGGAAACCGAATTCAATTTCGGTTATCTCGAAAATGGCGCCCAGGACAATCGGCACTCTTTCATCATCAAGAACGAAGGCACGGCGCCGTTGAAATTGGTCCGCTCGGAAGTGAGCTGCAGCAAGTGCACCTTCGCCTCGTTGCCCGGCGAGCCAATCCCGCCCGGCGGCAGTGCGGCGGTGCAGGTGCGTTGGAATATCAACATCGAAAACGACGTGTTCCGACAACACGTCGACGTCCATACCAACGACCGGAAGCATCCGCTGCTGCGGTTGATGGTGACCGGCAATGTCGTGCGGCCCTTTCAAATCAAACCCGGCGAGATCGTCTTCAGTAATGTCCGCGTGGGCGAAGAGTCGCGAGCCAGCGCGATGTTGTTGTCGTATTTTTCGGACGATCTGCAAGTCCTGGAGTCCAGCCTGTCTAGCGAGGCGCTGGCCCCCTATTTTGACGTCAAGCTGGCGCCGGTGGCGTCGGACAAACTCCCCGATGGCGTTAAGAGCGCGGTGGAGATCAACGTCCTGCTTAAACCCGGCTTGCCTTTGGGGGCGTTTAAGCAGAGAATCCTGCTCAAAACCAACCTGGAAAAAGGCGAAAACCTGGAATTGCCGGTCACCGGCAGCATCACGGGCCCGGTCTCCATCGTCGCCAGCGGCTGGAACCAGGACCGCGGCGTTCTCCAGATCCGGCAGGTCACGCGCGGCAAAGGCGCCGTGCGAGAGCTGAGTTTGATCATCCGCGGCAAAGAGTTCAGCGGCTTGCAGGTCGAACCGCCCACAGTCACGCCGTCGCTCGTGAAGGTAACCTATGGCGAAATCAAGGAAGTCAACGGCGGCGCCACGACCATTGTGCCCGTCAGGATCGAGATTCCGCCTGGTTCTCCTTCGGTGAACCACATGGGTAGCGAACAAGGAAAGCTGGGAGAAATTATCATTCCGTTCGACAAATCCGACCTGCCGCCCGTCAAGCTGCTGGTGCAATTTGCGGTCGTTGAGGGATGAGAGCTGGAACAAGAGATTACATCGTCAAGGCCCTCGCAACAGGACGGCGCGGCGGCCGGCATTCGCTCGTTGGCTTTGCGATCGGCCGGGGCGATTGCTTCTTGCATTTAGTCTGAAACACGAAACGGAGTATCGTCTTCATGTCGAAGCAGGCTTGGCTATCGCTGCCCGTGCTGGCCCTTTGTTTTGCAGCCTTTCTTGGCTGCCCTTCTGCTTCGACCGATCAGCCGCAGCAGGCGGCGACGGCGCCAGAGGGAGCAGAGAAACCGGTCATGGCAAAGCCGGAAGCGGCGTCGCCAACCGTCAAACAAGCCGCCCGGGCCGACAGAAATAAGAAGGAGGCCGACCAGCCCGAAACGGATGCCGACGATAACGACCCCGTCAAACGCAATGGCGAGATCTTCGTCGGCTGGGAAAAGCCCAAGCTGGCCGTCGTGCTTACCGGCGAGCAACTCGGCTACATCGAGCCTTGCGGCTGTGCGGGGCTGGAAAATCAAAAAGGCGGGCTCAGGCGCCGCGATACGTTTCTCAAGCTTCTGGCCGCCCAAAAGTGGCCGACGGCCGCCCTGGACAACGGCGGCTTGATCCGCCGTTTCGGACGCCAGGCCGAGATCAAGTATGAGAAGACGGTGGAGGGGCTGAAGATCATGAATTACCGGGCCGTCGGCTTCGGCGCCGATGACCTGAAACTGCCGACGGGCTCGGTCGTGGCGAGCGTGACGAACGTCGACGCGTTCGTTTCCGCCAACGTCGGCTTGTTCCTGGCGCCGGGCGAAGAAGGCGCTTTCGTGCCGCGATATCGCATTCTCGAAGTCGGCGGCGTGAAACTGGGCGTGACGAGCGTCTTCGGCGAGGCGTTCCAGAAGCAGATCAACAACGACGAGATCAAGTTCCTGGCGCCGGAAGTCGCGATCCGCCAGGTCCTGCCGGAGCTGAAAAAGGCCGCCTGCGATTTGCTGGTGCTGTTGTCTTACGCTTCACGCGAGGAAACAGAGGTCTTGGTTGAACAGTTTCCTGAGTTCGGAGCGGTTGTCACCGCCGGCGGCGCCGACGAACCGCCCTACGAACCGGCTCTGGCGAAAAACGGCAAGACATTACTCATCGAAGTCGGCCACAAGGGCATGTACGCCATCGTGCTGGGCCTGTATGACGACGAGGAACAGCCGCTACGTTATCAGCGCGTGCCTTTGGACCATCGCTTCAAGGACTCGGCCGAGATGGACGAGCTGATGGTCAACTACCAGGAACAACTCAAGGAGTTGGGTTGGGCCGGGCTCGGCCTGCGGCCCGCCAACCATCCGCGCGGCAAGTTCATCGGCTCAAAGGCCTGCACCGACTGCCACCAGGATGCCTTCGACGTCTGGGAAGGCACGACGCACGCCCACGCGACCGAGACGCTGACCAAGGTCAAACCGCCGCGGCAATTCGACCCCGAGTGCGTCAGTTGCCACGTCACCGGCTGGAACCCGCAAGAGTTTTTCCCTTACGTTAGCGGTTACGAAGGCCTGAAGACCACGCCCCTGCTGGCCGGCAACGGCTGCGAGAACTGCCACGGCCCGGCCGCCGAACACGTGGCGGCGGAAAACGGCGACGACGAAGAGTTGCAGAATCCGCTTCCGCGAGGCCCTCAAGCTCTCGCTCGCCGACAAGGACGACGAAGAGTCCGTCCGCCGTTCCTGCATGGAGTGCCACGACATCGACAACAGTCCGGACTTCAACTTCAAAGAGTACTGGCCGAAGGTGGCTCACTGAAGCCGGCAATCATGGCGAGACGAAGGCAGGGAATGGGAACCGCGAATACGCACTAATATTCGCGAATTAGGGTAGATCAGCGACGACCGGACTGGATGAAAAGCTTTACGGTTATGCGGGCTCTCGTCATCGAACTCCGAAAGCGCGGTCACCGCATCGAACAGCAGAAAGAGTTTCCCGTCTATTATGATGAACACAAGATCGGCGTCTTAAAGCCGAATCTCATCATCGATTCGTTGGTCATTTGTGATCCGAAGGTCGTCGCCGCCTTCCACGAAACACACGCGGCGCAAATGCTTGGCTACCTGAGCATCACCGGCCTCAAGCTCGCCCTCTTATTGAACTTCAAGAACGCGAAGCTGCAATGGAAGCGGATCGTGAAATGAATCTTTAAAGGGAGAAAAACCACGGATGGCAGAGATGTCACAGATGAGCATAAGGAGCTACGACCTGCGTTGCAGGTTCATAGCGCCCCCTTGGCCGACTAGCCGGTCGCCAGCGACAAAGCGATCATTGAATTCTCTCTGCGCGAACTCCTCACAAGACATGCGTTTCCAGGAAATCTACTTCGTCATCCGTGTAATTCGTGATATCCGTGGTTTCAAGACCTGCTTGCATTCCTGGGTGACGTTGCCGCGGGCGAGCGGAAGCTCTAGAATCCCGCCCCGCGGTCGCACGGCTGATGGACCGCGTTTCTAACGCAAAAGAAACTTGCTTCGGCCGCTGCGCTGCATAGGATTGCGTGGAACTCTGCCCCCCTCTGCTTGAAGTAGAAGTATCGTGCCCCCCTGCCCTGCCCCGCGTCTCGCTTGTCGCCGTCCCGCCTGTCGCAACCCGGCGATGCCGGGGCGTCAAACGCCGTGCTCTTTCGGCGGCTGTTTGCGCTGGCCTGGAGATATCGCAGCCGTTGCGTCTGGGTGCTGGCGCAGCAGATGCTGCTGGTCGCTCTGGCGCTGACCGGATTGAGCCTGACCGGGCTGGGGATCGACGTCATGCGGCATCGGCTGACGCCGGAAAGCGTCACGCCGCGCTGGCCGTTCGGGCTCGCCCCGCCGGCTGATTGGGGGCCGCTGGCCGTGACGGCGCTGATCGCCGGGTCGATCCTGGCCGTGGCGCTGGTTCACGCTGCGCTGCGGTTCGTCGCCTCGATGTCGGCCGGGCGGCTGGTGCAGCAAATCGTGGTCGATCTGCGGCTCTCAGGTCTACGACAAGCTGCAGCGGCTCAGCTTCCGTTTTTTTGACGAGAACCGCAGCGGCTCGATCATCAACCGCGTGGCGGGCGACGTGCAGGCCGTGCGGCTGTTCGTCGACGGCGTGGTAATCCAGGTCCTTTCGGTGCTGCTCTCGCTGGCCGTGTACCTGTACTACATGCTGCAGGTGCACGTGCCGCTGACGCTGGCCTGCCTGGCCGCCACTCCCCTGCTCTGGGTCGGCGCCGTGCTCTTCTCTCGCAAGGTGCGGCCGGCCTACAAGCACAGCAGCGAGCTGACCGACGAGATGGTGCTGCACCTGTCGGAAAACGTGCAAGGCGCCCAGGTGGTCAAAGGCTTTGCCCGCGAGGCGGATCAGATCGCCCGCTTCACGGCGGCCAATCGGGCCATCAAGGATCAGAAGGAACAGATCTTCCGCCACGATCAGCCTGTTCCAGCCGGCGATGGGCTTTCTGACCCAGATCAACATGATCGTGCTGCTGAGCTACGGCGGCTACCTGGTGATCGTCGGCGAGCTGCGGCTGGGCGAAGGCTTGTTCGTATTCGCCAACCTGCTGCAGCAGTTCGCCAACCAGGTCGGCCAGGTCACCAACATCGCCAACAGCATTCAGACCAGCCTGACCGGCGCCCAGCGGGTGTTCGAAGTGCTCGACGCGCCGATCGAAATCGCCAGCCGGCCCGACGCGGCGCCGCTGGCCAAGGCACGCGGCGAAATCCGCTTTGAAAACGTCAGCTTCGGCTACCAGCCGGACGAGCGCGGTGCTGGAGCAGATCGATTTTTCCATCGGCGCCGGACAATGCGTGGCGATCGTCGGCGCCACCGGCGCCGGCAAGAGCACGTCTGTTGAGCCTCGTGCCGCGGTTCTACGATCCGTCGGCCGGCCGCGTGCTGATCGACGGTCGCGACGCCCGCGACGTGCAGCTCGACGACCTGCGCCGCAACGTCGGGCTGGTGTTCCAGGAAAGCTTTCTGTTCAGCAACACGGTGGCGGCCAACATCGCCTTCGGCCATCCCGGCGCCACGCGAGAACAGATCGAGCGGGCGGCGCGAATCGCCTCGGCCCACGAGTTCATTGAAGACCTTGCCGCACGGCTACGACACGGTGGTGGGCGAATACGGCTCGAACCTCTCGGGCGGGCAGCGGCAACGGCTGGCGATCGCCCGGGCGGTGCTGCTCGACCCGGCGATTCTGATCCTCGACGACGCCACGGCCGCGATCGACTCCAGCACCGAGCATGAGATTCTCGCCGCCATGGACCAGGCCATGCGGGGCCGCACGACGCTCGTCACCGCCCATCGCCTGAGCACGTTGCGCCGCGCGGACCTGGTCGTCGTGCTCCAGAGCAGGCCGCATCGTGCAGCTCGGCACGCACGAACAGTTGATGCAAGAGCAGGGCCACTACTACGAAGCGGCGCGGCTGCAGTTGTGGACGACGAAACGCCTGCGACGCCAAAGAAGGCGGGAGCCGCCGCATGAACGCCCGCGTCCCTTACGCCGCGCTCACCGTCCGCCGAGCCGAAGACCGCGAGGCGGAACAGCGCCCGCTGGAAATGCGGCTGATCACGCGTTTGCTGGCTTACACCCGGCCCGTATGCCGCCAAGCGCAACTGGCTGCTGCTGATGGTCGTGCTGCGATCGATCCAGCTTCCCGGTGCTGACCTGGCTGACGGCGGCCGTCATCAACGGGCCGGTGCAAAGCCACGACGTGCGCGGCGTTGCCCTCGGCGTGCTGGCCTTCACGGCGCTGGCCGTTTCGACGCAACTGGTGATGCACTTTCGGCAGCGGTTGGCGCTGGAGTTGGGAGAGGCGGTCGTGTACGACCTGCGCAACGAGGTCTTCGCGCACTTGCAGCGGCTGCCGATGAGCTTCTTCAACCGCACCAAGCTGGGCCGCATCATCAGCCGCATGACTTCCGACATCGAGAACGTGCGGATCGGCGTGCAGGAAGTGCTGTTCGTCAGCATCGTGCAGCTCGGGCAGATGCTCGTCGCCGCCGTGTTCATGCTGTGGTACGACCGGACGCTGTTTCTCGTGGTGCTCGGCGTGGCGCCGCTGCTATGGGCCGTCAACAAGCACTTCCACAGCCGGCTCTCGGGCGCCTTGCGGGACGTGCAAGAATCGTTCAGCCGCGTCACCGCCACGCTGGCCGAGTCGGTCAACGGCATGCGCGTGACGCAAGGCTTCGTCCGGCAGGAAACCAACGCCGAGCTGTTCGGCGACCTGGTGGCCGACCACTCGCAGTACAACCTGAACGTCACGCGGCTGCAAAGCGCGTTCTTGCCGCTGCTGGATCTGAACAGCCAGCTTTGCTTCGCCGCGCTGATGCTGATCGGCGGCTACCGCGTGCTGTACCTCGACGGGGCGGAACTGGGCAGCCTGGTCGGCTTTCTGCTGATGGCCAACCTGTTCTTTTCGCCCATCGCCGTGCTCGGCAACCAGTACAACCAGGCCCTGACCGCCATGGCCGGCGCCGAACGCGTCTTCAACCTGCTCGACAGCCAGCCCGAGTGGACCGACGCCGCCGACGCCCGCGAGTTGCCGGCTATGGTCGGGCGGGTCGAGTTCCGCAATCTGTCTTTCGGCTACCAGCGAGATCGGCTGGTGTTGCGGGATATCAACTTCGCCTGCGAGCCGGGCCAGACGATCGCCCTGGTCGGCCACACGGGCAGCGGCAAGACGTCCATCACCAACCTGATCGCCAAGTTCTACCTGCCGAGCGGCGGCGAGCTGCTGATCGACGGGCATGAAATCCGTGAAGTCACGTCCGACTCGCTGCACCGTCAGATCGGGATCGTGCTGCAGCAGAACTTCCTGTTCGGCGGCACGGTGATGGACAACATCCGCTTCGGCCGGCCCGAGGCGACCGACGAAGAAGTGATCGAAGCGGTGAGCAAGCTGAAGTGCCTCGACCTGCTCGTCGACGCCCTGCCGAGCGGCTTGCAGACGCAAGTCGGCGAGCGCGGCGGCAGCCTGTCGCTCGGCCAGCGGCAGTTGGTCTGTTTCGCCCGGGCCATGCTGGCCGACCCGCGGATCCTGATCCTGGACGAAGCCACCAGCAGCGTCGACACGATCACCGAAGCCCGGCTGCAGACCGCACTGTTCGCCTTGCTCAAAGGCCGCACCAGCTTCGTCGTGGCCCACCGGCTGAGCACGGTTCGCCACGCCGATCAGGTGCTCGTGCTCGACCAGGGTCGAATCATCGAACGCGGCAACCACTTCACGCTGCTGGCCGCCGACGGAGTGTATGCGGAGCTGTATCGCTCTTTTGCGAGGGCGAGCGCGGCTTAGCTATTTCAAGACCTCTTAACGGTCCGGGCGATTGCTTCCAGGATGCGCCGATTCCGGGCGTCGTGTTGGCGATTAAGCAACTCGAAGCGCCGATCAACCTGCTCGGGTGTGCCCTTGAGAAGGTAAGGAGCCGCCGCGTCACTCATCTCCAGGGCCAGCTTTAGCCGCTCGGCGGTCGTCATCCGGCGGTACATTTCTAGCGTTTCGCGACTTAGCATCGAGTCCCCTCCGGCATACGGCATCCCCCGACCCAATTTTGGCTCGCTTCCGATAACGAGGCAAGGCGAACGAGCAGCATCCCGAACCTCTGATTCCCTGGGGCATCGCTGCGCTCTGCCGCCAGCCACCCCGCGACGCTGTCGTACCGCAAGAATGGCAGCCTTTTCGTTACCGATACGCACTATGCCAGCAATTCCTTCACCACGCGGGCTTCGTTCACGTCCGTCAACGTCTCGGCGCGGTTGCCGTGCTGGAAGACGAGCTTGCGATGATCGAGTCCGACAAGGTGCAAAATGGTGGCCTGCAGGTCGCTCACGCTGACCCGATCGACCGCCGCCGCATAACCGAGCTCGTCGGTAGCCCCGTACGTCACGCCCCCTTTCACGCCGCCGCCGGCCATCCAGACGGTAAAGGCGTGGCGGTTGTGGTCGCGTCCGTCGCGGTTCTGGGCGATCGGCAAACGGCCGAACTCGCCGGCGAACAGCACCAGCGTCGTGTCGAGCAGGCCGCGGCGTTTCAGATCGGTCAGCAAACCCGCGATCGGCAAATCGACCTCGCGACAAACCCGCGGCAAACCGGTCGTCAAACCGCTGTGCTGGTCCCACGCCTGGCTGTTGGTGAACACGTGCACGAAACGCACGCCGCTTTCCACCAGCCGCCGGGCCAGCAGGCAGCGCAGTCCGTAGCCCTTCGTCTCCTTCTGGTCCAGGCCGTACAAGCGCCGCGTAGCTTCGCTTTCCTTAGAGATATCGACTTGCTCGGCGGCCGAAAGCTGCATCCGCGCGGCCAGCTCGTAGTTGGCAATCCGCGCTTCCAACTCCGGCACGGCCGGATGCGCGGCCAGATGCTTGCGGTTCAAGGTCGCCAGCAGATCAAGGTTCGCCCGCTGCCGTTCGGCCGTGATCGACGCGGGCCGGGAGAGATCGAAGATCGGCGTGCCATCGGCGGAAAGCTGCGTGCCTTGATAGATCGGCGGCAGCCAGCCGCCCGTCCAGTTGCGGGCGCCGTCGACCGGCAGCGAAGCCGAGTTGGGCAGCGCCACGTATGCCGGCAGGTTCTGATTCTCTGAACCCAGGCCGTAGCCGATCCATGAGCCGACGCTCGGTCGCCCGCCAAAGATGCGACCCGTGTTGATCATCAACTGGGCCGGAATGTGGTTGTTGTGGTTGGTATGCAGCGAACGCACCACCGCCAACTCGTCGGCCACGCCGCCCAGATTCGGCAGCAGTTCGGACAGTTCCACGCCCGACTGGCCGTGCTTGGAAAACTTGAACGGGCTGGCCAGGATCAAGCCATTGTTCTGACCGAAGGTCTCGATCGACGCGGGCGACTTCTGGCCGTCATATTTCACGAGCGCCGGCTTTGGATCGAACAGGTCCATCTGGCTCGGACCGCCTTGCATGAACAGGCAGATCACGGAGCGGGCTCGCGGCGCAAATTGCGGCGGCTTGGGCGTCAGATCGTACAGCGTGCGTTTCGACTCGTGCGGCGACGCAAATGCCTCGTCGCAGCCCAGCAGCGAGGCCAACGCGACGCCGGCCAGCCCGCCGCCGCATTGAAACAGCAATTGGCGACGGTCGAGCAACCCGGGACGCAGAGAATCGGCTGGTTCAGTCATCGGTTCGAGCAATCGCTTTCAATCGATATAGAGAAATTCGTTCGTGCCGAGCAGCGTCTGGCAGAAATCGGCCAGTGCCGTCCGCTTGGCTTCCGCATCGCCCGCTGACGGACGAGTCAGGAATGCCGTGATGGCGGCGAGCTCTTCCGCGTCAGGCCGCCGGGCCAGCGCCAGCCGAAACGCCCATTCGATCTGCGCCGGTTCGTTCGCTCCTGCTTCGCGCACGACGCGCTCGGCCAAGGCACGAGCCTGCTCGACGACCAGTTCGTTGTTCATCAGCGCCAGCGCCTGCAGCGGCACCGTCGAGCGCGTCCGCTCGGGGCAGTTCAATTCCATCACGGGCGAATCGAACACGTTCAAAAACGTGACGTTCTCCGTGCGCTTGTTGAGCAAGTAGATGCTGCGGCGGCAAGCGTCGGCGCCTTGGGCCGCCACGACCCATTGGCCGTCGCCTTGCTTGTCTTGCGGCACCTCGGTGGGTGCGCCGTACATCCGCGCATCGAGCGAGCCGCCGACGGCGAGCATGGCATCGCGAATCGCTTCGGCCTCCAATCGCAGCGGCGGCTTCCACGATAACCACAGGCCTTCGGGATCTTGGGCGTTGCGCGAGGGATCGAACGCCGCCGACTGCCGGTACGCGCTCGACAGCAGCATGGTGCGGTGAAGTTGCTTCACGCTCCAGCCTTGCTCGACGAACGAGACCGCCAGCCAATCGAGCAGTTCCAGATGCGTCGGCTCGGCGCCTTGCCGGCCAAAATCGTCGGGCGTGGCGACCAGTCCTTTGCCGAAGTGATGCTGCCAGATACGGTTGACCATCACCCGAGCCAGCAGCGGATGCCGCGGCTGAGTCAGCCACTCCGCCAGCGCGCGGCGCCGGCCGCTCGTGCCGCGCTGGGCGTCCGCAGGCGGAAAGGCAAAAGGTTGGTCCGGGTCGTCGAGCGCCGTGAGCACGCCCGGCTCGACGACCCGACCGGGCGTGAGATAGTTGCCGCGCCGCAACAAGTGCGTCTCGGGCGGTTCGGCTTTCATGTCCCATAGCGCCCAGATTTGCTCAGGGCTGGCGGGGCGCTGCTTTTCCAAGCTCGCAATCGCATCCTGCAGCGGCTTGACCGCCGCGGCCAACTCGCTCGATTGCTTGATCAGCTCGGCGTCTTTGAGCGCGAACGGCTTGCCGTGTTTGGCTACCAGCTCCTTCGCCGCGGCGTCGCGTTTGGCGGCGGGCTGAGCCAGTGCGGCCCTTAGCGGCTCGCGCGTTTCGGCCGGCAGTTTGATCAGTTCCTTCTCCAGCCAGAAACCGCGGTACTGGCCGATCAGGCCGTCGAGCAGCTTCTTTTGCTCCGCGACCTGGGCGTCGATGGCCTTCGTCTTGCTCTCATACTCCGCCAGCTCGACCGTGCCGGCCTTGGGCAGGTAGCGAAGATTGTCGCCGCGGAAGCTACGCTTGTTGGCCGGCAGCCAGTTCTGCGGATCGTAAGCCGGCGTGAAGCAGGCTTCAACGCGATAAAAATCCATCTGCGGAATCGGGTCATACTTGTGGTTGTGGCATTTGGCGCAGCCCACGCTCAACCCAACCAGTGCCTTCATCGTAATCTCGACCGTGTCGTGCAGCGTGAGAAAGCGATCATCAACCTGGTCGACTTGCTCGTTATCAGTAGCGTCGGTGCGCAGCGCAACATGCCGGTGGCCACCAGCTTGTCGACGATCTCGGGCGTGAACTGTTCAGCGTGCCGCCAGTCGACCAACTCGTCGCCGGCGAGTTGTTCCGTGACAAATTGATCGTAGGGCATGTCGGCATTGAACGCGCGAATCACGTAGTCGCGGTAGCGCCAGAGCTGATCCGCGTCTCGTCGCCGCGGCGGCCGTTGCGAGTCCGCATAGCCGACCACGTCCAGCCAATGCCGAGCCCAGCGTTCGCCATAGTGGGGCGACGCCAGCAGCCGATCGACCAACGTTTCGTACGCCCGCGGCGATGGGTCGCGCACGAAATCATCGATCTCCGCCGGCGAGGGGGGCAGGCCGATCAGATCAAAGTACAGCCGGCGGACCAGCTTTTCCCGCGAAGCGTCGGGGTTCATCGCCAGGCCGAGCGAGTCAAGCTTCGCCAGCACGAAGGCGTCGACGGGCGTGCGGACCCGCGACGGCTCGCTCACTGGCGGCAGCGGCGATCTGACCGGCGTGCGAAAGGCCCAGTAATCCCGCTCCGCTTCGCTGACTGCAACGGGAACTCGCTCAAAGCGGGCCGCGACCAGCCAACGGCGGATTACCTCCTTTTCCTCTGCACTCAGCGGCGTCTCGCCTTCGGGCGGCATATCGCCCTCTGCAATCCGCAGCCAGAGTTCGCTCTTTTCGGGAGTGCCCGGCGCCACGGCCGAACCGCTATCGCCGCCGGCGACCAGCGCGGCTTCGCTCGCAGATCGAGGCTTCCTTCGCGTTTGGTTTCGCCATGGCATTTGCCGCATTTGGCCGCCAGGATCGGCGCCACGTGTTCGCCGAACTCGGGGTTTTCCGACGCCGGCTCCCCTGCCCTGCCCCGGCCGGCGGCCAGCAACACGAGCGCCGCCGCACTAATCTGCACGAAACGTCGCTGGTTGATCTGCGGCATCCGATGATCAGCCATCGATTCCATCCATCTCATCTCAAGTTACGGCTCGTCACGCAGCCCCCTCACCTCCCATCAACAACGGTTTATTTTAGAAGGTCTCGGCGGCGGGCACAACGTTATGCGTCACGCTCTCTGAGGCTCGGACGCAACGACAACCGTCGACCGATTGCCATTCGCTTTCTCACCGACGGACAGAACTGAATTGCCCCGTCTTTTCCTACTTTGGAGTATGAAGACACGTTTTTTGGGGAATAGGCAATGCCCGTTGGTTTCGGTTGTGCAGATTCCCTTCCGGCCGCGGCGGGCGGTCGTTGTCGTTGCACCCGCCACACGGCCTCCATCAGACGCAAAGGCGTCGCCTGCTGCACGGCGGCCTGAGCGGGCCCATCTTCGGCGCCCTTGTCCACGCCAACTCCGTCCAGCTATGATGGTTGACCGCTGCCGCGGGCAGCGTTCCGTGCGGCGACTCGTTGCCGTCACCCTAATCGTCGCGATGAAAAAAGGCATCTATAGGCGACGTCCGGTTCTGGCGCCGCCCCTGACCATTGGCATGCGAGGGTTTCTGTGTCCAGCATTCTCGTGATCGATGACGATCGCGCTGTGCTCCACATCTTCAAGCAGCTCTACTCCAAGGACAATGTCGAACTGCTGACGGCCAAGACTGCCGCCGAAGGACTGAACCTGGTTCGCGAGCGCGTGCCGGACGTCGTCTTTCTCGACCTCATGCTGCCCGACGTTTCGGGGCTGGACGCGCTGGCCGAAATTCGCCAGTTCGACGTGAGAATCCCCGTCATCCTGATCACGGCGGGAGGCACGAGCGACACGGCGATCGAGGCGATGAAGAACGGCGCCGTCACGACTACCTCGTCAAGCCGCTCGACCTGGCCGCCGTGCAGAAACTGGCGTTCGACGCGGTCTCTGCGTCGCGGTTGATGCGCAGTGGCCGTGGAGGTGCCGAGCAGCGCCCAGCCCTCAGCGGTCAGCGGAGAGGCCTTTATCGGCCGCAGTGAGGCGATACAGCAAGTCTTCAAGGCGATCGGTCGTGCGGCCCCGCATGATGTAACCGTTTTGATCCGCGGCGAGAACGGCGCCGGCAAGGAACTGGTCGCCCGGGCCGTCTACCATCACAGCCGCCGCGCGGGCGGCAAATTCATGGCCGTGAACATCGCCGCCGTGCCTGAAGCCCTGTTGGAAAGCGAGCTGTTTGGCCATGAGAAGGGCTCGTTCACCGGCGCCGAATCGCGGCGCATCGGCCGGTTCGAGCAATGTTCCGGCGGAACGCTGTTTCTCGACGAAATTGGCGATTTGCCCTCACAGGCCCAAAGTAAATTGCTGCGTCTCCTGCAGGAACAGCGTTTCGAACGCCTCGGCGGCTCGCAGACGATCGAATGCGACGTGCCGCATCCTGGCCGCCACCAATCGCGACCTGGAAAAGATGGTCGAGGACGGTGACTTTCGCGCCGACCTCTACTATCGCCTCAACGGTTATCCCATCACGCTGCCGCCTTTGCGCGACCGCGGCGAAGACATTCCCCTGCTCGTGAACAGTTTCATCGCCCGCTTCAATCCGGAGCTCGGCAAAGACATTCAAAGCGTCGCCCCCGAGACCCTCTCGCTACTGCAAAGTCACTCATGGCCGGGCAACGTGCGCGAGCTGCAAAGCGCCGTCAGGCAGGCGATGTTGAATAGCACGGGGCAGTTGCTGCTGCCTCAGTCCTTGCCGGAAGAAATCCGCCGGCCTGCCAAGGAAGACGCTGCGCCAAGCAGTTCATTGATCGACTTGGAGACTTATATCACCCAGCAGCTTGCCTGTGAGGGCGAGAAGTTGTACGCCGACTCCGTGGCCCGATTGGAAAAATACCTGTTCGCTCGCGTGTTGGAGCGGACGGGCGGCAACCAGTCGCACGCGGCACGGATTCTCGGGATCACGCGAGGTAACATCCGCAATAAGGTCAGGGCCTACGGCATTTCCTTGGGCGATGACGCCAACGATACCGACGCCGGTATTCCCGCTGCCAACCATGCCGCCGGCGAAGGCGTCGACGACGACGCGCATGCGGAACCCGCGGACGGCTAAAGCGAGCATCTTGAACGCTGAGCGAGAACTCGGCGCAATGCCGCGTTGACCGCTCCCGCGCATGCCGATTCTCTCAACTCGCTTGCGCAGCGGCCAACTATCGGGACGAATTGGACGTCTGTCGGCCAGTTTCCTGCCCGTTTATTCCCTCCTGGCCCAATTTCGGCGTGCGGCATCCCGTTGCACTTCGGCCGTGCCGACGGAGTGAAACGAATTGAGCGGACCGGCTCGCCATTTGCTTAAGGATTGCTCATCTCGTCGGCAGCGCAACAAAACGCCGCATTGGCGCCGCGTTTCTCGCCAGGCGGCGCGTCATCCCAGGCTCCCCGAGCGGAAACCGAAACATGTTGGACGAAGTGCTGGAAGCGATCTCTCATCTTGCCGAAGCCGCAGACCCGAAACCCGTCGAACATCCCGTTCGCCCGCGAGAGACGTTAGCGGTGGAACAGCTCGAAGAGCGAATGCCTCTTTCGGCCGACGCCGCCGCGGCCCTAGCGGAACCCGTGACGGCCGCGCCCGAGCCGGCGACGACCGACCCAGACCCGCCCGCGGCGACGGCAACGCTGTCGTTGGCGCCAACCGCGAGTCCTGCTGCGCCGGCGCCAACCCCGCTTCACTCCAATGAATCGCAGACGGAAACGAGAGCCCCTTCCGACACGATCGGCGAGCTTGAGCACGAACTCGGTACGCAAATTCACGACGGCGAAACGCCCGGGCGCTGCCGCGACGGTCGAGTCGCGTCCAAAGGCCCCGAGCCTCTCGAACATGCCGATGAATCATTAGAAGAGTCCGGCGATCGGGAAGCAGCCGAGCGTGAGGAACCCGATCCGCGTGAAGACGAGGCCGCCGAAGCGGCCACGGCAGAGGAAATGCTGTCCGCCGAAGAGAAATGCGACGCGCCAAGTTCCGCCGCTGCGGGTCCGCCGCTTAAAAGCGACCAGGTCTCGGAGTCGGACGCCTCAGAGCAAGCTTCCAAGTCGGCGCCCATGGCAAGTCGCTCGGCGGAAGCAGCCGCAGATTTGTCTCGCGAGAACGACCTGGCCAACGCAACCCGTCTCCATGCCGGGCTCGATCACGGCCATCCCCCCGAAACGCCACGCAAGACCGGCCTCGGCCCCTCGGAGCTTGAGGCCGATCTGTCGGCGGAAGGAACCTCGCGGCAAGAAGCAGAGAAAAGGTTCGGCGAGGAACCGCAGAGCATGGTCCCGGCGGCCCAAGGAGCAGAGCGGCTTGCGCCGGTCGCCGAGCGATTGTTTCAAGGCGATCAGCCGCCCACCGCAGAGGAGATGTTGTCCGATGTGGTCAAAGCGCACGACGCCTGCTTCACCTCGCCCGCATCGGAAAGCGCCGTCGACTCGCCGCTTGCTGCCGGATTGCGCCCCACCGACCAGGACTCTGCGACGCTGTCCGACCGCTGAACGGCAGGCGGCCGCCGTGTGCAAAAGCAGCCGCCCGCGACCCAGGCTGCGAATGCCGCGGCGGTTGCCCTATGAAAGCGCCGGCCGACAAACGGCAGGCGACTTGCATGCTCGCGACGCGAAGCGCCGCTTCGCAAATCGCGTTCGGGCCTCTATAGTACGCAAGTACTTGCCTGCCCTGCCCCGCTGAAAAACGTCGCATTAACATGAGTTTATTTCCTGAAGAGTCGCCGCAAAAGGCGCTTTCGGTTTTCGAACTGACGAGCCAGATCAAGGATCTGCTGGAAGGCAGCTTCCAGTCGGTGTGGGTCAGCGGGGAGATCTCGAACTTCTCGCGGCCCCAGTCAGGGCATTGCTATTTGACGCTCAAGGACGAGCGGGCTCAGATCCGTGCGGTACTGTGGCGGACGACGGCCAGCCGGTTGAAGTTCGAGCTGGAAGACGGACTGGAAGTGATTTGCCAAGGCGACGTCGACGTCTATGCCCCCCGCGGTTCGTACCAATTGGTGATTCGCCAGATCGAGCCCAAAGGCATCGGCGCCTTGGAACTCGCACTGCGCAAGCTGAAAGAAAAGCTGACGGCCGAAGGGCTGTTCGAACCGGGCCGCAAACGTCCCCTGCCTCGCTTTCCGAGACGGATCGCCTTCGTCACCAGTCCGACCGGCGCGGCCATTCGCGACTTCCTTGAAGTCTTGCGGCGCCGGTGGCGCGGCGCCGACGTGCTGGTGGCCCCCGTGCGCGTGCAAGGCGAAGGCGCGGCACAGGAGATCGCCGCCGCCATCGCCGCCGTCAATCGACTGGCGATTCCAATCGACTGCCTCGTCGTCGGCCGCGGCGGAGGCAGCCTGGAAGACCTGTGGGCGTTCAACGAAGAGCCGGTCGTGCGGGCGATCCACGCCTCGCGGATTCCGGTCGTCTCGGCGGTCGGTCACGAAATCGACGTGACGCTGGCCGACCTGGTCGCCGACGTGCGGGCGCTAACGCCCAGCGAGGCGGCGGAGTTGGTCGTGCCGGCCGCCGATGAGCTGCAGCAGGCGCTGCGCACGCACCAGCGCCGATTGCTGACCGCCTTGCAGCGACGGGCGTTGCTCAGTCGCGCCCGCTTGGATCAGCTTGCCAACCGTCGCATGTTTCGCAAGCCGTTTGAGTTGGTGCACGACGCCCAGCGCCGGCTCGACGAACTGTCGACCCGTTCCACTCGCGCGGTACGGCAACGCCTGGGTTCGGCGCGGCGGCAGGTCGACTCGCTGGCCAGTCGCCTGGAATCGCTCAGCCCGCTGGGCGTTCTCGGCCGAGGCTACAGCCTGACGCAACGACTCCATGACGGCCAGCTTGTCCGCGATGCCGCCGAACTGAAGATCGGCGACGAGGTCTTCACTCGTTTCGCCCGCGGCCGCGCCGTCAGCCGAGTCGAGTCGATCGAAGCCGACGCATCGCTGCATGCAGGCGATGAGCGCAATGGCGACCGGTGATGGCTCGCGGATCGCCTCGTGCGAAAGATTGTCTGGTCCGCACGCGACAGAATTGAACGGAAGGAAACGAAGAGAACCAAGACAGAGCTGATCGGAGCGTGCGCGAAGCCGCTTCACTTCTGCTTTGTTCGTTTCCTTCGTTCTCATCTGTACCAAGCTTCCCGTAAAATCAAGCATCACGCGCAAGCGGGAATCGAAACCACGAAGCAAGCGCCGGACGCAGCAGCAGGCTCCCACCGCAAGTCGCCGCCCAGTTCGCGGGCGATCCGCCGGCTCAAGGCCAGGCCCAGGCCGATTCCGGGAGCCGACTGCGCCGCATCCTGAGCCGACTTGGAAAAGGGACGAAACAGCCGCCTCGCCTGATCGGTCGAAATACCCGGCCCATGGTCAGAAACCCGGAGCCAGGCGGCGCCATCGGCGAGTCGGACCTGGACGTGAATTCGCCGGTCCGTCGCGGCGGCGGCGTACTTACAGGCGTTGTCGACGAGATTAAACAGGATTTGCTCGGCTGCCGACGGGTCGGTGTGCAGTTGGCCCTGCAAGGCCGTTTCATCCGCCTCGACGACGAGTTCCATTTCCGCCTGCTCGGCCCGCTCGCGCAGCCGCGTTTCCATGCCAGACAACAGCGCATCAAGCGAAACGGTTGCGCGTCGTTCTTGGCTCCGGCCGCGCTCCAGTCGCGCATACGCAAGCACATTCTCCACCAGGCGACTGAGCCGCTCGGCTTCTTGTCGCAGCGTGGTCAGGTAACGCTGGCGCTGAGCGGCATCGGCGATCATGCCGTCGGCCAGCAGTTCGGTATACAGGCGAAATGTAGTGAGCGGCGTGCGCAGTTCGTGCGTGACGGCCGAGACGAAGGATGCGCGGCGCTCGCTGAGCTTGACCACGCCAATGAGCAGTGCAGCCACCGCTGCGCTGGCAAGGACCGCGCAGGCCCAAGCGGCAAGCAAAGACAGCCGCAACGGCGAAATCCCCGCGTTGGGCTCGTCACGCCAGGCGCCCGGCTCCAGCCGCGCGGGCAGCGACGCCAACAAGCGGCTCGGTTCGGCAGCGTCCTCCCGCACCGGAACAAGACGCGCGTCTGGCAGCAAATCGGCGACCAGGCCGGCTAACTGCCTGGCAAGCTCCGACCAGTCGAGCCAGCAGCCTTGCAGATAGGTTTCGCCGCGGATCGACGCCTTTCGAACCAACAGCAATTGATCGCCAATCCACACCGGCGCCATCAAACCCGTCCGATCATTGGCGCCTTCGCCGGGCAATACCATCTGGGATTGGTTCATCAGCGCGTTGTTGTTGAGCGCATTGTTGGCGCCGAAGCTCTGCGACCGCGCCTGAAATTCCTGGGCGCCCCGCGAGTTCTTCGGCACGGCTGCCGCTTGCGGAAAGGGCTCGGGCATTATTGGCGCCAGCGGCGCCGGCACGGAGGGCGCCGCCTCAAGTAACGCTTTGCGATCGACGAGGATTGCCAGGTCGCGGAGAAGGTCGAAGTTGGACTCGAGCACCGCATCACCGATGGTATTGAGATCCTTCTGCCATCCCGCAAATTCGGGCGAGGTCAATACTCCTGCTGGGGACACTTGGAAATGAAATCGCACATAGGGGTTCCACTCGGCTGGCGAGACGATGCGAGGCGTCCAGTGCGGGCCTGCCCCCGTCTCCAGGGATGAACGTTCGCCGGAGATGTAAAGAGCGATCGGTCGAGCGTTTTCCTGGGTCAAGATCGGCGTCACGGCTGAATCGATGCGCCACAGAGCCAGGCGGACGTTTTCTTCGATCTCCGCCCGGCGCCGCGCGTCGGCTTCGGCCGCATCCAGCCGCAACACCGTGGCGGTCATCCAGACCAGCGCGGCAAAGGCCGCCATCATGCACAGGATGAAAGCCAACGCAACGAGCCCGGGACGATTCATAAGGGCTCCTTCGCGGCGAACATGTAGCCTTTGCCGCGCACGGTGAGGATCAGCCGCGGCTGCTCGCCATCGTCCCGCAACTTCTCGCGCAGCCGCGCCACGTGCATGTCGATGGTCCGCGTGGCAATGCCTCTCGGATTGACGCGCCAGACGTGCGACAACAATTCGTCTCGCGAGATCGCCCGGCCCGCGTTGTTGGCCAGGTATCTGAGCAACTCGCTCTCGCGCTCGGAAAGCTCCGCGCGGCCGCCGTCGGCAAAGCAGATCTCCGCCCGGGCCAGGTCCGCAAGGCCGCCGGGAAACGCGACTTCGCGCAGATCGGCCGGCCGCTCGGGAGAACGCCGCAACACGGCCTCGACTCGCGCCAACAGTTCCTTCACGCTGAACGGCTTGACCACGTAATCGTCGGCGCCCTGCTTCAGCCCGGCCACCCGGTCGGCCTCTTCGCCCAGCGCCGTGAGAATGATCACGGGCAACGTGGGCCGCGTGCGGCGGACCTCTTGCAAGACGTCTCAATCCGCTCGGGCCCGGCAGCACGAGATCGAGCAGCAGCAGGTCGTAATCCCGCCGCACGGCCATTTCCAGCGCCGCCTGGCCCGTGGCCGCTTCGAGCGAATCGTAACCGGCGAACGTCAAGGCATCGACGATTCCTCGCCGGATGGCCGCATCGTCTTCAACGGTTAGAATTCGCACGCAAGTCATGTCGTCCAGTATATCCCGGCGCGAAATCAATAGGAGTCGACGTAACGTTCATAGCGGTAGGTCCGCTTGACGGTCTCGCCGGGTTCCAGCTTGATCTTCCAGCGAACGGAACCAGACCGCTCTCGGAGCTTGAGTTTCGTCGAATCGACGGTCATGGCCCCTTCATCCGAGGCCGCAACCGGCTTGCCGGGCACATTGACCGAAACGATAATCTCCGCCGGCCGCTGCTCGAAGTTCTTCAACTTGAGCGTCCCTTCGAGGGTCACCAGGTCGAGGAACACGTTGTGCGAGGCCGAGTGCGCCTTCAAGCGGCGCTCGAATTCGATCTCGCTCTTTTCGTGCGATACATTGATGGCCGAGGTCACGGGCAGTTCGGCCACGCCGCCTTTCGGCGTATAGTGCAGCAGGTCTTCGCTGAGCGGCTGCTCGCCGCTGACGGCCAGGCAGGGGCCCGTCGTCCAGGCCGAAGAGGTCTCGTTGTGCAGCACGAGAAAATGCTGCATCGCTTCCGGCGGACTCCAACGGTAGAGCTCCGAATAGCGGATCTTCTTCTTCAGTAACGTCAGGATCGCCTTCTCCCCTCGCCTCAGCGTGAGATCCTGTTTGGTATACACCGTGTAGTCGGTGCTGCCGGTCGTCTCGAACTGCGGTAAATTGCCCAGCGCATCGCCCAGGTTGCCGCCCGCGTCCGCCGCCGGCTGCTCGACCACCCGCGGTCCGGCATTGAACTGGGGCGCTACGAGCTGATTCGCCGTGATTGCAGCACGGTTCATGATTTGTGATTGAACCTGCGCCGGCGCCACGGCGGCGCCAATACTGCGGATCACTTGCCCGACCGCCAGCGGCGTCAGGTAGTCGGTATGCACGAAGTGTGGCACGCCGACGACGAGTTTGACGTCGCAATGCACCAGGTCTTCGGCTTCGTTGACCAGCGTGCCGCGCAGCGATAGTTCCGCCGTTGCGTCGTCCAGGATGCGCAGCGTGTACTCGGGAACCCAGGTAATGCCTTTGCGCAAGTAGGCCATCCCCAGTTGCGTCTTTTCGACCGGGCGAGCGTCGTCGCCGGCCACGTGAATGCGCAGCGGGAGTTCCAGCACCTGCAATCGCGTGATTTCGGCAATCGGCACCGCAAAACTGTTGGTCTCGCTTTCCAGCACGGCGAACTCCTGTCCGATTGCCGCCAGCTTGCCGGCCGCCGAGCGAGGCTGGTCGTGATGCTTGTAGGTCAGTTGAACCTTCAGGTGCTTGCAGGCGGCGAGCCGATTGCGCCGCGTCTCATCGTTATCCGGCGCATCGACGCCGTCGAATTCCACCACTTCGCCCGGCCCGGAACCGACTATGTCGACCTGCTCGTCGTCTTGGAGCGAATAAATCGCCAAGGCGCCGAACGCCGCGGGCGGAACCTGCCCGGCGAGGCACCAGCCGTCTCGCAATTCGACCTCTCCTGCTCGCATAAAGAAGCCGAGGCCATTCTTGAAGACCGCCACGGAAGTTGTTTTCGCATTCCAGTGGCGCCGGTTGACGGGTTCCTTCGCCGCCGCGCCGGTAGCCGCATCGTCTCGGGCAGCCGCCGCTTGTCGCAAGCCGCACGACGAAAAATACAGCACCGCCAGCGACGGCAGACAGCAGCGAAATAGTAGGGCGCGCATGGCGATCCTCCTGGCAGATAAGAGATGGTCCGGAAGCTCGAGCAAGCCAAAAGCAAACGAAACGGAACCGCTGGCAGTTACCTGCGCTGAGCATGCTCTCATCTGCAGGCGACTTACGAGGTCGCCGCTCAGTGGCTCCGGGCGCAATTCTAGCTGCGAACGGTCACCGCGCGTGTAAAGGCCTTGTAACGAGCCGGACGCCCGCAGTGCCGCGGCGTTGTAGAGCGCTCATTACAACAGCACGACGATCACGGCGATGATGCCCAGGATCGCCAGGGCGACGAACCAGATTGGTTTGCCCGCCAGCACGGAAGTGGAATGCGTCACGTACTGGTGACAGTAAGGGCACTGCTCAGCCTCTTCGTAGATTTGTCGGCCGCACGAGGGACAGGCGACCGTCTCGACGGAGTCGTCGTCGTCCTCGTCTGGCTCCGGCAGTTCCCAATCGTCTTCTTCGCCGTCGTATTCGTCGTCGTAGGCCATCACGCCTCGGGGCAGCAGTGACTGGGGGCATTTCGGATGGAACGGAGCCGATTGTAGATTGCGCCGCGACAACTCTTCAACGGGCCGCCCCCGAGCGTGGGCTGCGCAAAACCGCACTCGTTGGGCGAATGGGCGTTACGCTGGTCGCGTTTCGCCAGAGCCCGTGGGGGATATGCGTGAGAGTTCCGTCGGCGTCGTCTCAAGGCCCGGAATCGTCACCGATTCCGCTACGAGAAATGCTTACCGCCCGAAATGGGCGGTGGGGGCGAGGTTTCTACGAGCCCATTTGCGCCGCGACCCGAGCGCGTGCCGTAGCACGGAACTTGTTCCGTGCCGGGAAACCATCGCAACACGCTCCGGACGACCACAGCTTCCGACGGAACAAGTTCCGTGCTACGGCAGCGGAAGCCTCCGGACAACTCGGCATGAAGTTGCTACATTAACCAGCGGCGACCCCGGCTGGGCTCTCCGCCCAACCAATAACTGACGTCGCGACCCCGTAACCCAAGGCATTTGCCGCGGCGCAGCGGCTTCGGAGTCTTCCTCCTTTGAACGATCCTCAGAACCCGCAAAATCCCCCCTGTCCTCCCAGTTTCGAGCAGGCCTTGCTGCGACTGGAGCAAATCGTCCATCAGTTGGAAGATGGCGAGATCGGCCTGGCTGAGGCGCTCACGCACTACGAACAAGGGGTATCGCTCTTGAAACAGTGCTACGGATTGCTCGAGTGCGCCGAGCGTCGGATCGAACTGCTCAGCGGCGTAGACGCCGAGGGGAACCCGGTGACCGAGCCCTTTGACGACGAGTCCTCGCTCGATCTGGAGAAGAAATCGCAGCCGCGAAGCCGCCGCCGATCACGCAAGGCGGCAGCACCATCCCAGGACATTTTCCCTGCCTCGTCCGACAGAGACGACGTAGACACCCCGGGTAACCTGTTTTAGAATGGGTTTTTACTGGCCTCATGGCGGGGTGACTTCTCGAGTCTGATCCGAGTTCGGGGCGACAAATGTCCGCAAGCTCCATGTCCTCTTTTGAACAGTATGCGATCGAAATGCGTTCGCATATTGAGGAGGCGCTTGAGCGCTTCTGCCGAGCTGAGCCCGGTTGCCCCGAGCAACTGGCGGCGGCTATGCGTTATAGCTTGCTGGCGCCCGCCAAGCGTTTGCGGCCGCTGCTGGCGTTAATGGCGGCGGAAGCTTGCGGTGGAGAAGTAGAGGCCGCGATTCCGGCGGCGTGCGCCGTGGAGATGATCCACAGCTACTCGCTGATCCACGACGACCTGCCCGCCATGGACGACGACGACCTGCGGCGGGGCAAACCGACGAATCACAAGATGTTTGGCGAAGCCATGGCGATCCTGGCGGGCGACGCACTGCTGACGCTGGCCTTCGAAGTGCTGGCGCGAGATCAAGCCGGCCGAAACGGCCGCCGCCTGCTGCGCCGCGTTGGGACAGGCGGCCGGCGCCGCGGCGCTGGTCGGCGGGCAGGCCGACGATCTGGCGCAGGAACTTGCCGCCGAGAACGGCGCCCGCGACGCGTCAAGCGAAAAACTGCTGGCGGAACTGGAGTCGATCCACCGTCGCAAGACGGGCGCCATGTTCCTGGTTTCTTTGCGGTTAGGGGCTCTGACCGCCGAGGCCGACGCGAAACAGATGGAAATGCTCGAGGAGTATGGCCGTGCGCTGGGGCTGGCGTTTCAAATCGCGGACGACCTGTTGGATGTGAGTGGAGACGAGCGGGCAGTTGGCAAACGTGTTGGCAAGGATGCGAATCGAGGCAAACTGACCTTCCCCGGTTTACTGGGCGTCGAAGAAAGCCGTCGCCGCGCCGAGCATTTGATTGCTCAGGCCTGCGATGCGCTGGCGCCCTTGGGTCCGCCCGCCGAGAACCTGGTAGCGCTGGCCCGATACGTCGTGGAAAGGAACCGCTAATGGACGAATTGCTCTCCAGAATCGAATCGCCGCGCGACCTGCAAGGCATGTCGCTGGCCGAGCTGGAACAACTGGCCGGCGAGATGCGCGAGGCGCTGCTGCACCGTAGTTTCGAACCGCACGGCCCACTTCGCCTCGAACCTGGGCGTGGTCGAGCTCTGCCTGGCCCTGCACACCACGTTCGATTTCAGCCGCGACCGGCTGATCTGGGACACGGGCCATCAGATCTATCCGCACAAGCTGATCACCGGCCGCTACCACGAGTTCGGCACGATCCGCACGCAAGGGCGGGCTGATGGGCTACCCCAACCCGGACGAGAGCGAATACGACCTGTTCATGACCGGCCACGCCGGCTGCAGCGTCTCGACGGCCCTGGGCCTGAAGAGCGGCGACGACCTGCTGCCGGGACAAGCCGACCGCCACAGGTGGCCGTGATCGGCGACGGCGCCTTCCCCTCGGGCATCGTCTTCGAGGCGATGAACAACGCCGGCGGCCTGAAGAAGAAGCTGCTGGTCGATTCTCAACGACAACAAAATGTCGATCTGCCCGCGCGTCGGCGGCGTGGCCGACTACCTCGACCGGCTGCGCATGAACCCGCTCTACACCGGGCTGAAGCACGAAGTCGTCAAGGTGCTCAACAAGGTGCCGTGTTCGGCGATCCGGCCGAACGGTTCCTGGCCAGGTCAAGGAGGCCGTCAAGGCCGGCCTGCACGGCGGCATGCTGTTCGAGGAGCTCGGCTTCCGCTACATCGGGCCCGATCGACGGCCACAACATCGGCCAGCTGCGCAAGTACCTGAAGATGGTCAAGGACGTCGACGGGCCGGTCCTGCTGCACGTGGTCACCGAAAAGGGCACGGCTTCCAGCCGGCCGCGAAGATCCGGTGTTCTTCCACACGCCGCCGCCGTTCCAGCTGCGAGACCGACGAAGCCGTCGTCGATCAAGAAGAGCTCGTCGCCGAGCGTACACCCACGTCGCCAGCGACGCGATCTACGACGCAGATGCGAACACAATCCGCGCGTCACGGTGATGACCGCCGCCATGTGCCAGGGCAACAAGCTGGAACAGGTCCGCGACGAGTTTCCCGACCGGTTCTTCGACACCGGCATCTGCGAATCGCACGCCGTGGCCTTCGCCGCCGGCCAGGCCAAGGCCGGCCTGCGGCCGATCGTCGACATCTACAGCACGTTCCTGCAGCGCAGCTACGACCAGATCTTCCAGGAAGTCGCGCTGCAGAACCTGCCGGTCACGTTCATGCTCGACCGGGCCGGGCTTGACCGGGCCCGACGGGCCGACGCACCACGGCGTGTTCGACCTCGGCTACATGCGGCTGTTCCCGAACATGGTGGTCATGGCGCCGGGCGACGAGTAGGACGTGGCCGCCGATGCTCGATTTCGCGCTTGGCGCACGACGGCCCCGGTTTCGATCCGCTATCCCAAAGACCGCCGCCGAGAAGCATCGACCGCGCCGCTGGCGCCCGATCGAACTGGGCCAGGCCGAAGTGCTCGCACTGGGGCACGACGGCATGATCATCGCCTGCGGCACGCTGCTGGGCGATTGCCTCAAGGCGGCCGCGGCATTGCGACGACGAAGGCCTCGACGTCGGCGTCATCAACGCCCGCTTCGTCAAGCCGCTCGACACGGAAACGATCCTGCGCGGCCGTCGAGTCGTGCTCGTTCGTGCTGACCGTCGAAGAAGGCGCCTTGATGGGCGGCTTCGGCAGCGCGGTGCTGGAAGCCGCCACCGACGCGGGGCTCGCCGTCGGCCCACGTCCGCCGGCTGGGCATTCCCGACCGCTTCGTCGAGCACGGCGAACGCGGCGAACTGCTGGCCGATCTGGGCCTCGACTCGCAAGGACTGACCCAAGCGGCCCGCGAATTGGCCGCCCGCGTCGGCATCGTCGGCGATCCCGCTCGGCGGCAGGTGTCGTAAAGGGAACCGCAATGCGTGCTCGCGCGTTTATCGTGCTACTTGCCTTCGCGTTGCTGCTCAATGATCCCGCGCCTGGCGTTTGCCGAGGCGGGCAGTCGCCCGCCGAACGTGCTGCTGATCGTCTCGGACGACCAGTGCCCCGATACGATCGCGGCGTTGGGCAATGACCGCATCCGGACGCCCAACCTGGATCGCCTGGTCAAGCAGGGAACGGCCTTCACGCGGGCCATTGCACCCAATCCGATCTGCACGCCCAGCCGCGCCGAGTTGATCAGCGGCGTGACGGGCTTTCGCAACGGCGTGCTCGATTTCGGCAAGCGGATCGACCCCAAGCTGACGCTCTGGCCGCAGGCCATGCAGGCTGCCGGCTACGAAACCTGGTTCGTCGGCAAATGGCATATTCCCGGCACGCCCAAGGCGCTTGGATATACGGGGTCCGAAGGCCTGTATATGGGCGGCGGCGGTCGGCCGGAGACCCAGCCGCACGATTTTGCCGGCCGCCCGGTGACGGGCTACCGAGGCTGGGCCTTCCGCGATGCCAACGGGCAGGTGTTGCCCGACGAGGGCATCGGCCTGACGGGCGACATCAGCCGCAAGTTCGCCGATGCGGCGATTCGCGTGATCGAGCGGCGCCAGGACAAACCGTTCTTCTTGCACGTCAACTTCACCGCCCCGCACGATCCTCTGCAGCTTCCGCCGGGTTATGCCGAACGAGCCCAACCGGAACGGTGCCGCTTGCCGGCGAATTTCCTGCCGCGGCATCCTTTCGATCACGGCAATTTCGACGGCCGTGACGAGAAGCTGTTCGCCTGGCCGAGAACGCCGGAAATGGTCCGCGCGGAACTGGCCTGTATTACGCCGTGATCGAGGACATGGACGAGCAGATCGGCCGGATCCTGAAGACGCTGGATGAGGCGGGCCAGACGGAAGACACGCTGATCATCTTCACCAGCGATCATGGGCTGGCCGTCGGCAGCCACGGCCTGCGCGGCAAGCAGAACATGTACGAGCACACCATCGGCGTACCGCTGATTCTGTCCGGCCCGCAGATTCCCGCCGGAAAACGGGTCGATGCGCAGTGCTATCTGCGAGACCTTTACCCGACCGTCTGCGAGCTGACCGGAGTTCCGGCGCCTGGCGACCTGGAAGCGCACAGCCTGCTGCCGGCGATCCAGGGCAAGGTCAAGGAGATCTATCCGTTCACAACCGCGTATTTTCGCGACGTGCAGCGGATGATTCGCACGGATCGCTGGAAACTGATCTGCTACCCGAAAATCGACCGCATGCAGTTGTTCGACCTGCAGGCCGATCCGGATGAATTGCGGGACCTGGCCGCCGATCCTCGCTACCAGGCGGCCATAGCCGAACTTCGCGGCAAGCTGGCCGAGTGGCAGCGCGAGCATCATGACGATCTCACGCTGCCTGAGGCGCCGAAGGCGGAAGGGAAGTAATTGCGAAGGGAATAACTGCAAGGCTTCTCGCTCAGGGACTGGCGGGAGATGCCTTAAATCGCAATGATCCTAAGAATTCTTTCGCCCCCTTTTCATCGAACCCATCCTTATCGCCGGTGGCGCGATGATAAGTGCGGCGTCTTTCCATGAGGAACAGGTGCTGACACGGCTTCGCACAAGGCTGCCGTTCGACGTGACGCAGCAATTCGGCTCACCTCAAGGCCATCATGTCCCTGACATGCTACCTTTTGAATGCTCGCATCGTCGTTGATCGCGTGAACACCGAGCCAATTCGACGCCTGCGCCATCAATTCTTCGTCATTCTGCGGTAACGGCAAATCAGACGGGTACTCCACGTACGCCGCTGAATAGGTGGTGTATTCCGACGACGAATGGTAACCGATCACGTCGCACGCTTCGCCAAGGATTGTCTTGAGTTCATGAAAAGACTGCGGGTTCTCGGGCATGACAACCTGGAGCCCGGCTTCCGGCCAAAACAAACTTCTCCCACTTCGTACGCGGGAACGAAGGACGAGGGCTCGCGGCGCGATCTCGACTGGCAAGGCTATTTAAGTAAAGGATAACGCCCAGGACAGCGACGCTGAACAGCAGCGGGAACCACCTCGAGTTTGTGACCCGGCGGAACGTGGTTGAGTTACGATCTGCCTCGTGCTCGCCACTCATTTGCTTTCATCCCCACGGGTGAGGCTCGGCGAAACCTCGCTTCACTGGGGCATCGCTTCGCTCTGCCGCCAGCCACCCTCTGGCTGCTTGAATTGCTATCCCCAATTCTTGGACCGGGCAAGGCACTACCCTATTTCTCCGGCAGGAACGGAAACAGCTTTCGCAGCTCGTCCTTGCCGGGCTGACGCCCGTACTCGCAGAGTTCGAAGGCTTCGGCATATTCGATGCCGGCGGCGGCGTCTTTGCCGTACCACTCGACGAGCTTGTCGCGGAACCGGTCGGCCAACGCGCGGTTGCGTGAAACGACCCGCTGGCGAACGTCCTTGCGCCGCGCCGCCTGCTTGTCGGGATCGGCGGGCATCAACGCCGCCGAGCCGTTGGCGCCGCCTTCGTAAAACTGCGACTCGATCTCCATCAACGCGTCGCGCTTCTGCTCGATGACCGAATCGATCGACACCGCCACGTCGGGCTTGGACGGGTTCGGCTTCTGAAAGCGATCCGGGTAGTACATGAACACCGGGTTCTTCTTCAGGTACGGCACGTCGGGGCAGAAGAAAGGCACCGCGACCATATAGGCCGCGTCCTGCACCAGCACGCCCGGTGTAGCGATGGTCGGGATGATAATCGTTCGGCCGATGGCTGAATACCAGGTCGGCGTTCCACTCGCGGATCAGCCGAGTGATGGTGCGGCGGTTCTCCAAGGTCGGCAGCAATTCGCCGTCGTGGATGTCGAGCACTTCGCTGACAATGTGCAGCCTGGCGTCGGCCGCGCGTGACCTCGTCCTTGCGCCGCTGGGCCAGCGGGCCGCCCGCTTCACGCCAATGGCCGATGTCGCCGTTGGTCACCGAGACGAATTTGACGTGGTGGCCCTGGGCGGTCCAGAGCGCGGCGGTTCCGGAGATCTGCAATTCGCAATCGTCCGGATGCGCGCCGAAGCAGATGATGCGAAGCTTGCCGTCGTCGGCCGGCTGCTGGCCGCCGTCACTCGGCGCCGCCGATACAGGCGACGTCATCACGAACCCCAAGCCCCAAAGCATTGCGGCCAGGAGGCTCGCCGCCGTCAGAAAAGCTGCGGACCCGCGTTTCATTAAACCGTCTCCGAAATAAACAAACCCGAGGTATTTGGCCCATCGCATCCTCGCCACGACGACGTTTGCCGCGAAAGGCCCCACAATAGGATAGCTGCAAGATTCGCCGCCCGCGGGCGAAGGCCGCCGATATCGCGGGCTTCGCTCCAGGAACGTCGCTGAGCCAGGCAGTTAGCTTGAGCACGCGGCATGCAACGCAGGCGGCTGCCGGATGTTACATCCGACGGATTTCTCACGAAATCCGCTACATTGAGGCAATCAGTTCTAGAACCCCAACCCGCGAGTCGCGGTTTGAATGCGGCACAGGTACATATCGGCGGTGATGTAGAGCGTCGAGCCGTCGCCGCCCCAGCCGCAGTTCGCCGTTCTTTGCTCGGTGCGCAAGCGTGCCAAGGTGCTTTCCTTCCGGCGAGAAGACCAGCACGCCGCCCGGTCCAGTGGCGAAGAGGTTGCCCTTCTCGTCGACCTTCAGACCGTCGGGCAGCCCCTGGTTCTTTTCGTCTTTCGCCAATTCCGTCGCGTCGAAGAAGACGCGGCCCGTTCGAAATCGTGCCGTCTTCATTGACGTCGAAGGCTTTCCAGATCGGGGCCTTAGGATCCGACTGCGCGACGTAGAGCGTCTTTTCATCAGGCGAAAAGCCGATGCCGTTGGGCGCGGTCATTTCGTCGGTCAACAGCGTCAGTTTGCCGTTTTTCGAGAGCCGGTAGACGCCGCAGAAGTCGAGTTCGCGGTTCGGGTCGTCGAACGTATCAACCATGCCGTACGGCGGATCGGTGAAGTACAGATCGCCGTTCGATTTGAACACGGCGTCGTTGGGGCTGTTGAGCCGCTTGCCCTTGTACTTGTCGACCAGCGTGACGAATCGCTTGCCCTTCCAGCCGAGCGATGCGGCGGTCGCCGTGCTGGCAGAGGATCAAACGTCCTTTGGAATCGTAGAGCAAGCCGTTGCTGCCGGGCTCGCCGCCGCGCGGCTTCTTGCCCGTGTAGCCGGCCGGCTTCAAGAACAGCGTCAGCGGCTTGCCCGGCTGCCACTTGTTGACGGCGTTGTTGGGAATGTCGGAGAACAGAACGAAGTTCTCCTGACGATTCCAGACCGGACCTTCGGCCCATTCGAAGCCTTCAGCCAGCTTCTCAATTTTGGCATCGGGCGGGATCAGCTTGTCGAACGCCTTGTCCAACCGCTCAATGGTGCCCATCGTCGGGTACTTCAGGAAGTCTTCCGCCATCGCGGTAGAGCCGGCAAGGAGCACGAAACACGACAAAAACTTCCAACCTAAATGCGCCGCCTTCACAGTTGCTCTCCGAAGTCTAGAAGTTCATGGTCTGAAAAACTCGCGTCCAGCTCCGGCGAACCTTGTCGGTTTTGCTGCGCGGGCGGCCCGTTTCACGAGGCAGGGTTAGTTTGTGCCACGCAGCGGGGAGGGTCAAGCAAGTTCCAGCTTTTCAGGCGTTTCCGACCGCGCCCTGTAGCGGAATCTGTGAAGATTCCGGGCGCCGCTGCTGCGGAGTGATCCGTCCCGGCGATTTGAGCCGCACGAGACGCACGGAACTCTCACGAGTTCCGCTACCGCCCCAAAACCGATATCATCACTCCTATGAGCCAACCAACCGCCGCCACGGAAGTTCCCTCGCTCAGCCGCCGCCCGCGCGTCGTGGTGCTCGGTTCAGGCGACCGACCGAATGTGCCGGGCGAGGCGGAACGACTGCGGCCAATCATCGAAGCAGAGGCCGAGGTCGTCGCCTGGGATTTGAAGTACCGCGTCGATCTGTCTTCGCTCGACGCCGAATTGGCCATCGTGCTGGGCGGCGATGGCTCGATCTTGCGAGCGGCGCACCAGATGGGCTATCGCCAGCTTCCGGTCATCGGGGTCAACCTGGGAAAGTTAGGCTTCCTGGCAGATTTGTCGTCGGACGATTTTCTGCAAGCGTGGCCCGATATCTGCGCCGGCAAGTTTTGCGTCGTCGAACACCTGATGTTTGAATGTCGGCTCGAGCGAAAGGCCGACCTCGAGGGAGATCGTTGGAAAACGGTCGCCACGGAGTTGGGACTGAACGAAACGGCCGTGCTGGCCGGTCGCGCCGTTCGCCATGCTCGATATCCATCTCTACGTTGACTCAGAATTGGTAACTACTTATAGTTGCGACGGCCTGATCGTCAGCACTCCCGTCGGCTCGACGGCACATAGCCTTTCGGCCGGCGGGCCGATCCTGCGCAAGGATTTGCAGGCGTTTGTGATCTCGCCGATCAGCCCCCACACATTGAGCAATCGTCCGGTGGTAGACGCCGCCGATCGCGTTTACGAATTGGTGGCGCCCAATCCGCACGAGGGAACGGCTCTGGTTGTCGATGGCCGCGTGGCATGCTCGCCGATGCAGCCGGGAGACCGCGTGCGAATCGAACGAGCGCAGCCGAAATTCAAGCTCGTCGAGGCGCCCGGATACGGCTATTATCGCACGCTAAGAGAAAAGCTTGGATGGGGCGGGCAACGTCCGCCGAGTCCCGAGCGTTAGACCGGCGGCAGAACGCCGGCCGCCGGGCCTGAAGCAAAGAAACGACGAACGGCAATTTCCCCACGCCTGTTCCTGAAACATTTCCGTTTTGGCAGTTCGACACTCGAAAGGATGCGAGTTCGATGCACTCATTCTCGACTTTCCGTCTGATCCGCACGGTCTCTCTCGCCCTGGCGCTGGTCGCCGCGCAGGCGGCCGCAACCACCTTTGCCGCGCCGCAGGCAGAGCCCGAAGCGAGCGCCAAGAAATACACGCTGCGCTATAAATTCAAGCAAGGGGAGGTTCTGCGCTGGGAAGTGGAGCATCGGGCCCAAATCCGCACGACGATCCAGGGCACGACCCAAACGGCCGAAACGGTAAGCACCTCGATCAAGATCTGGAAGGTCGACAAGGTCGACGATCAGGGCCGGGCAACGTTCACCTACTCGGTCGAAAGCGTCGATATGCGGCAGAAGTACGACGGCCGCAAGGAACTGCACTACAACAGCGATACGGACAAGGAGGCGCCGCCCGGTTTCGGCGACGTGGCCAAGGCGGTCGGCGTACCGCTGGCCGAAGTGACGCTCGACAACCGCGGCAAGCTGATCAAACGCGAGGAGAAGCGTCCCTCGGCGACTCCCGCTCCCGATGCCATCACGCCCCCCTTGCCCGAAGAGCCGGTGGCCGTCGGCGCCGAGTGGTTTATGCCCGCCGACATCAAAGTCACGCTGAAGACGGGCGAAGTCAAAAAAATCAAGGCCCGCCAGCGTTACGAATTGGAGAGCGTGAAAGATCAAACAGCCGTGATCGCGTTGGCAACGCAAATTCTTTCGCCGATCCGCGATAACCCCGAGATCGAAGCCCAGGTCGTACAGAGCCTGGGCGACGGGCACATCCGCTTCGCGATCGACGACGGCCGCATTCTCTCGCAGCAGAGCGACGTCGACGAACGGGTCAACGGCTTTCAAGGCGAAGCGAGCAGCCTGCACTGCGTAACTCGCTTCAGCGAGAAGTTATTGCCGGCCGACTCCCAAACCGCACGCCATGCGTCTGCGGTCGGACCGGTCGCCGGCCCGATCGCCGGCCCGCTGGCCAAACCGCCCGCCGCAACGACGCCCAAAGCCGCGTCGCGTCAGAGGCGGAAGACACGTTCGAGGAAATAGGGCTCACGCCCAGGCTTCTTTCAGGAACCGAATCCAGTTGCCGTGCGTGACCTGCTCCACGTCGGCTTCCTGGTAGCCGCGTTTGCGGAGCATGTCGGGCAGACGCTGCAGGTCGGCGATGGTGTCGATGTCGCCGGGCGACTGCTCCAGGCCGAAACCGCCGTCAAGGTCCGTGCCGATCGCCGAGTGGCGCGCGTTGCCGGCCAACTGGCAGACGTGGTCCATGTGATTGAGCATGTGTTCGAGCTTGACGCCGGCCTCTTGGGGCGTGGTCTTGCCGCGGATCCAGCCCGGGACCATCATCCAGGCGTCCAGCGCGGCGCCGATCACCGCGCCCCGCTCGATCAGCACCTTGAGTTGCTCATCGCTGAATTGGCGCTCCTCCGGCACCAGCGTGCGGCAATTGGAATGGCTGGCCCAGACCTTGCCGTTGAAATGCTCCATGGCCTCCCAAAAGCTCTCGTCGCAGAGATGGGTGGCGTCGAGGATCATGCCGAGCCGCTCGATTTCCGCCAGCAGCTCGCGCCCCTGCTGACCTAACCCGCCGGTCGAGTGCGTGCCGAAGGCATACGTACCCGGGCCATAGTGGGCGGGGCCAATCGCTCGCAGGCCTTGCTCGTAGGCTCGTTCAAGGTGTTTGGGCGTGCGGATTGAGTCCGCGCCTTCCAGGCTGAGGATATAACCGATGGGCGCGTTTTCGGGCGGATCGTTCTGCCATAGCGCCACGTGCTTTTCCAGACCGGCGACGTCGGTAATCTGCACCATCTCGCCGGCTTCTTCCATGGCCCGGTACCAGGCCAGTTGGCCCTGCGTTTGAGCCCAGGCGATCTCAGGGCTTTGCCAACCCGGCAACGGATTGGTGGTTTTCACATAGCGGCCGATCTGAGTGGCTACGCACAGCCCGACCTGGCCGCGGCGCATATCAGGCAGCGACACGGTCCCTTTCGCTCGGTCGATTTTATCCGTGCGGCCCTCTTCGCGACGGCGAAGTTCCGTAACCGGCTGGGTGATGTCTCGGTTCCATTCCAAGGCGTTCATGCTGAGATCGAGATGAGCGTCAAAGATTAGCATGGCGGTGGCGGGCTCTTTTAAGGGGTGGGCGGATGAAGGAAGGCTGCGCTGCAAGGCGGCTCGAAGCGTCCGGATTCCAGCGTCAGGAATGACGGGCGGCTGCCACAATCGCCTTGCAGCTCTCTGCACCAAGGCGTTTTCCGCAAGCCGGACATTCCCTCGGAAATCTAATGAAATCTGCAACTTTCGAGCGCTTTTTCGGCGCCGATTCATGCTATCGCTCGCCGACGCCGCTCGCAACTGGCTCGGCTCCAGCGTGCGGGACTGCCTGCCCGTGGTTTTCGGCGCCCCGTTGCACGGGGACTTGGGTCTAGTTACCGTCACAAGCCAGGGAAACGCCCTGCAGATTTCGCCTCAACAGGAGCCACCTGGCAATGCAACGACATCTTGGCCGTTCAGCTTTTCTCCACCGCTGCTTTTCCGCCCTCACGGCTTGGGCAGCTGCTCGGCGCCGCAACGCTGGCGGCCGCAGGCCCGTACGAGGTCGAGTTCAAGACTGACGTGGTCTACGGCAAGGCGGGCGAGGAAGAGCTCCAACTGAATCTCGCAACTCCGAAGGGCCTGACCGCTTCGACGCCGGGCTTGCTCTTCATCCACGGCGGCGGCTGGGCGCACGGCGACAAAAAAACCTACGATGCGTTGATCAAGAACGCCGCCGCGCAGGGCTATGCAGCCGCCACGATCAACTACCGCCTGGCGCCCAAGCACTTGTTCCCGCGCAGATTGAAGATTGCAAATGCGCCGTGCGCTGGATGCGGGCGCATGCCGAAGAACTGCATGTCGATTCGGACAAGATCGGCGCCATCGGGGCCTCCGCCGGCGGCCACCTGTCGATGATGCTGGGCGTGATGAACAAGGACGACGGCCTGGAAGGCGACGGCGGCTGGAGCGACCAGTCGAGCAACGTGCAAGCCGTCGTCAGCTACGTCGGCCCCGTCAACCTGGCCGGCGAATACCCCGAAGTAACGCAGAAGATCTTCAAGGAATTCCTGGGGGGCGCGAAAGAGGAACGGCCGGAACAGTACCGCCGCGCATCGCCGATTTCGTACGTCAATCCCGGCGACGCGCCCATGCTGCTCTTCGCCGGCACGAAGGACCAATTGGTGCCGTACGAACAGGCCTTCGAGATGGCCCAGGCCATGACCGAAGCCAAGCTGCCCGGACGCGTCGAGCTGATCATCGGCGAAAACCACGGTTTCAGTGGCAAGGAAATGATCCGCACGATCGGCGACATGATGCAATTCTTCGGCGAACACTTGGGCAAGCCGCCAGGGAAGTAGGCAGCTCTCCCGTCTTCACATGAGAGGCGTTTGCCGTAGCAGCGTGGTATAATCCAACCGAGTCCCCGGTTGAAGAAAGGAGCTTTGTCAATGTCCGCGACCGCGACAAACAGCGAAGCGGCGATCCTTAGCCGCCTGATTATTCCTATGCGCGGCGATCTTTCCGCCGATGCCGCTCGGTCCATTTTGAACCTTCAGTTTGACGAGCAAGACCGCTTGCGTATGCGCGAACTTGCAAACATGCGCGAGGAAGGCGCCCTTTCAGAAGACGACGAGGCGGAACTGGATCGTTACCGCCACATCGGTCATTTCTTAGAGTTAATACAGTCTAAGGCGCGGCTATCACTCGCGACGCTCTCTGGGCCCTCTGACGCCGCTACTTGATCGGCCGATGCGCAAAACCCTTGAGAGACTCGTATGGCAACGAGCTGGCGCTAAATGCGAGTATTGCCAGATTCCTCAGGAATTGTCAGCGATCCCCTTCGAAATCGACCACATCATCGCTCGCAAGCACAGCGGCAAGACTGAACCGAATAATTTGGCGTTGTCGTGTTTTTATTGCAACAGCTATAAGGGCCCAAATATCGCAGGCTTAGAGCCAGAGACTGGCGAGCTAACTCGCTTGTTTGATCCGCGACGCGACGATTGGGAACAGCATTTTGAATGGCACGGCCCGTGCCTAATGGGACGAACCGCCATCGGCCGCACCACCATTGTCGTGCTTGAAATAAACCATGTGGACTATTTGGCAGTCCGCGAGGCGCTAATCGCCGAAGGGCGTTTCCCGCCAGCATAGACGCGGGTTCCTCATCAACGCCGCTCAATCCGCTGGGCGACGATCGCCGTCACTCCGCCGCCGATGCGAGTAATGAACACCGTTGCGGAGTTGTCGCCCGGCACGCGCAGTTGCCGGCGCAGTTGCTCGGGGTCGTGAGGCACGCCCCGTTTCTTGATTTCCAAGCGTCCGCAGCCGCGCTGCCGCAGCAGCGACTTTGAGCCGCTTGAGATCGAACGGCAATTCGTCGGAAACCTCAAACCAGGCCAATGCCGCATCCGGCTCGGCCTGGTCGCCGGTCAGATAGGCGCTGCCCGGGGCAATCGGCGCCAAGTTCCGCTCGGCGGCCAGTGCGCCGCCGAGCTCGGCGGCCAGCACGGCCGCGTCGGGTTCGGCCAGGTATCGGCCGAGTTTCGCGGCAGCGGGAATGTCGAGCGCAGGCCGCCCGACGATTGATCGCACCGTAAAGTTCCCGGCTTCAGGATCTCCGGCTCCCCTGCCCTGCCTCGGCGTCGTGCCTTGCTCGGTGGTTTGCGATTCGAAGGGTAAGCCTACGGTTGCTTGATAATCACCACCGGGCTGACGCCCCCCGCTCGCCTGCGGATGCTCTTGTTCCGCATTCCGCGTTCCGCGTTCCGCGTTTCTGCTCACGACCGTGGCCCGGCGCAAGCCGACGGAACGAGCCAGTGGGCCGAACCAGACGACGAGTTGCCGACACTCGCCGCCGCGACTGATCCATTCTAACTCGGCGCCTTGCTGCCAGCTCTGCGGCAGTTCGGCGGCGGGCGCCAGTTTGACCGCTCCCGCGCCGCAGGCAGCGCGCAGAAGCTCAATGACCGCCGGTCCGGGTTCGTGCAACTCAACGCGCGTCGTGCGGCGCCCTTGGGGTCGGCGGTCAGGATCGATATGCCAGGCGGCAACGCGTTTCAGCGATGCGTGTTCGACATCGCCGATGACTACGCCCGAAGCCCTCGCCGAGGCTAAGTTTCCCAGCGCCGCCAGATTGGCTGCGGCGAATAATGCGGCGATCTCACTCCGATCGACGCCGAGCGCCGCCCCTCGCTGCGCCAGCGCGTAACAGGTCGCCGCCCATGCCGCAGCAAAGGTCGACGAACGGGCCGCCCGCGGGAAACCGCGCGGCCTTATAAGCGGCGACCCACTGATCGGTCGCTTGCTCGAGGCCCATCGGCGTGAAGAACATCTGCTCCGCAGCAGCGAATTTTTGCCTCGCCCGGCGGCGCAATTCGAGTTGCTCGAGAACAAGCCGGCACTGCGCGGCCGGCAAGTGCTTGCGCAATCGAGAGGCGAGTTGCACGAGTTCGCCGCGCTCGGCCGCAAGCGTTTCCAGCCAGCGGCGGCCATTCGGGCCCAGCAGCCAACGATACTCTTCGAGCGATGCGGGAGAATTCAATCGTCGTCTTTTCACGGACCAGGAAACGCTGCTTGCAAGCCGATCAGGCCTATTGTAGTCTGACCCCACCTGCCACGCCTATCCAGCGAGTATCGATGGCCGAAAGCGGCGAACTGCTCGGAATCTATTTGCATCTGGCCCGGGCCAGCGAAGCGAGAAACCGTCCGCTGGTGCGAGACAAGATGCTGATTCTGGCGGGGGCCGTCGCGGCGGAAGGTGAACTGGCGCCGATTGCGGCCTTTTGCCGCGGCAAGATCCTGGCGCACAATCCCGGCCATCTTGTCGGCCACTATCCGACTTTCGCCGACGCGCTGGCCGACGAACGATTCCAGCACTACCTGGCCCGGCTCCGTTCGCATTATCCGCAAGAACGAGCCGAGCACATGCTCCACTCGCTCGGTATTCAACTGGCGCGAGCGAGCCGCCTATTTCAACGACTACGAATACGCCGCCGCCCTGCTGGGCGCCTCGCCCGAGGCGCTGGCGGCGGCTGAGCCCCCTGCCCCGGCTTTAACCGCGCCTGTGACGCCCGAGAATCCCTACGCCGCGCCGGAAGCCCCCTTGCCTTCACGTCGCATGCCATTGGTTCTGGGCGACCGGTGGTTAGGGATGATGACGATCTTGGCCCTGGTCGTCTTGCCGCTGGCGATGATCCTGCTGATCCGGCTCGCGGGTTGGTTGCAACGGAAATAACGGCCGCGCCAGTTGCTCTGCGGAAGCACGTCAGGCAAAACGCGGCCGCCGCTTGCGCTGCGCGCCAAGTCGCCGCCCCGCCAGCGCCGATGGAACAGCAGGAGAGAGTAACGCTGCAACGCGCAAGCACCCGGCGCCCGCTTCGCTTTTAAAGTCCGAGTCGCTGCCTTGAACTTCTAGATCCGCGAGGGAGGAAGATGCTCGGTCGCAAGGGATTCGCCGTCTTGTTGGCCGGCTCGATCGGCGGTCCCTACCTGTTGTCCACCGGCGTCAAAAGCGTATCGAGCCTGACCGGTTCCGACTCGACGCCGCAGGCGGACGCAGTCCAAGCTGCCATCACGACGCCTTCCGCTGCCGGCAGGGCGCCTGTACCCGCTCCCGCGGGCGCGGCTGCCAACGGCTCGGTCGAGGCCGCCGGCGCGCCGACTTTGTCGTCAGACGCGTTACCCGCGGTTCCGATGGAAGAGGCGTTCCGCCTCAATTTGACGACCACCTGGGTGCTGGGGCACTGGCCGCGCGTCTCGGCCGCGCTGGCCGACGTCGATCTGCAGGGCTATCGAACGCCGTTGATCACCGGCACGCAGATCGATGATCTGGCGGGATCGCTGACCTATTACTTCAACAAGCGGCAGCGAGTCCAGCGAATTACGTTTTTCGGCACGACGGGCGACACCCGCCGGCTGGTGTCCTTGCTGGCGCTGCGGCACGGGTTCGTCCGCGAGCTGAACGCCGATCCCAGCCTGTTCTTGTACCGCGTTCGAGAAAACCGCAAGGTGATCAGCGAGCTGCGCATCAAACCGTCGAGCATCGTGCGAGCCGACGAACCGCGCACGCGATTTGAAGTCGCGTTGCTGATCGAGCGTCCTGAAACGATGGACGACAAGTAGCGCCGCAGGGGCGGTCGTCATTCGTTCGTCGGCGGCTCGTACTCGAAGTCCCGCCATTTCATGGGGCGGCGGAACGGCTCGATTCGCAACACGACCTGGCCGTTCTGAAAAATGCGGACCGTGCCGTTCGATTCGCTGACCGCCACGGCCACGGCGTTGGTGGCCCGGCTGATGGCGGCGGCGGCCCAATGCCGGGCCCCCAGCCCCTTGGATAGGGTGATGCTGGCGGCCGAGGCGTCGAGGTACTGGCTGGCGGCTTCGACCGTGCCATCGGCCGCAATCAGGATGGCGCCGTCCATCTGGGCAATTTCCTTGATCGCCTCGCGAACGCGAGCCGCCTTCAGGTTGCGCTCTTTGCGGCTGTAGCCTTTCACCGGATCGAACCCGGCCGAGCGGCTCATTTTGCGCACCTTTTGCGTGTCGCCAACGACGAACAGCGTGCCGACGGGCTTCCCCTCGCGACCTTCACGGCCGATTTCCAACGCCAGATTGACCACGATTTGCAGCGTGTCGAGCGGGACTCGCGTTTCGAGCTGCTGTAGGTCGCGGACGGTCAATCGGCCTAAGTGATCGCCCAGGTCGATCACGCTGATCGAGTCGAGCGAACGGGCCTCGAAGCCGCTGTACAGAGCGACGACGCGGGCGCCGGGAACAACGAGCTCGTCGGCCACGGCCTCCAACAAGGCCTGCGAGAGTTTGTCGTAAACGGGGCTCTCGGGCATCTCCAAGACCACCACCGCCAGCTCCGCTTCTGCGGCGCCGGCCAGTTGCTGGGGCGAATCGGCCGCCACGATCACCTTCTCGCCTGCGGAATGCCGCTTGAGCTGTTGCCAATCGGTCGGTCCATCGAGCAGCAACAGGATGGCATTGGCTCCCGAAGCCTTCGCCAGGCCGGCAGCGGCGTCGTAAATCGTTTCGAATTCCTCGTTGAACTTCAACGGCTGCATGCGGGGGCCCGATTGACCTTGCTCGCGCAAGAAAAGAGAAGGGTCGCCTCGCCGGCGCACGAGACGAACGTGGGCAATTTAAGGCTTTTCCGCCTCATCGGCAACGGGCAGTGCGCACGATTCTTGGCAGTTCTCTACTTTGCAGTCGCGCACCAAGGCAACTCAGTCGTCCGCGTTTTTCCTTTCGCTCGCAAATCAACGCCGAAACAAACGCGGAATGGCTCGCAATCAGTCTTGCAACGAATTCCGGACGGCCGGCGCCGCGCCCTCCAAAGAACGCGTCCGGTCTTCCAAAACGCGGCGAGGCGCCGCGGCGGGCACGATCACCGGCTGGATGTTCTGCGGCTCCGCCTCCGACTCGGCTTCCCGCTCGCCCCCATGGGCCGCGTTCAGGCCGGGCTCCCGCACTTCGGAGTCGAACTCGACCGGCCGCACTCGCCGGTTCGAGTTTGTCGGCGACGCGCCCGACTCGGCGAGCGGCTGGTGCACGCGACGCTCCATCCGCTCTTCGTAGAGGGCCAGGGCATGCAGGCCATGTCCGAGCGGTCCGACCGACCATTTACGCCCGCGGCCGGCATCCAATATGCCTGCCAGGTAAGCCACGGCCTGCATGTATTGAGGCTCATCGATCGTGCTTTCCGGAAGCGAATACGTCAGCCACTCCAAAATATGGCCGCTGGTTTGCAAACGGCGTTCCAGATCCTCCCGGGCGGCGCGGCGTTTGAACCATTCGGTGCTGAATGAACCATCACGGTTCTGCAGCCGGAAGGTGTAACGGTGGAAGTCGTCGATATACGTCTTGGCGCGGAGAAACTCGCCGTCGATCGGCAGTCCTTGCCGCTGCCGCTCCTGGACGGCGTAACTCAACCCCATCAGGCGATGCGTGCCGCCGCACGGAGTGCCGTTGATCGGCGAGCGGATCTCCTCGCGAATCAAGCGGGGAATCGACCACTCTTCACCTCGAGCGTTGAGCCAGGTCTCGTCCGAGTCGAGATAGTGCGCAAAGGAGATGAGTTTGAACGTCAACTCCATGTCCGAACTGCAGTCGCGCTTTTCCGTAGCGACCAAATCGGCGACGGTGAATTCCCGCCCCCCGACAAGGATCTGATAACTCGCCATGACTTTGGACTGAGCCAGGATGGCCAGAAACTGACCGTGATGGCCCTGGACGGGCGGCCCCTTGGCGGCGGTCACGCGGCCGCGGTCGATGTAGATCAGCGAATTGCCGTTGCAGGCCGCGCCGGAACAGAGCCAGGCGATTGAGTTCACCGCCGGCCCTCGCGGACCGCCTTGTCGCACCTGGGAATGCACGCCGTACGCCACGATCGAGTGCATCAGCTCCCAGCAATTGTTGCCGCGAGTATCCAGCAATTGGCGTTGGTAGAAATCCAACACTCGGCGAACCTTGGTCAACAGCGCCTTATGCCGCGGAGAAATGCCGCGTGGCCGAGGTGAATCTGCCGAATCCACCAGCCCTGCGTCCTTCTCCGGACGTTGCTCTTCAGCGAACTCGGATGCAGCATCCCCGCGCATCGCAATTTCGCCCAGGCCTCCCGACCCTCGCCACCCGCCCGCTTCAACTTGCTTTCTCCAGGCGCCCAAGCCTTGCCAAGCGCGCGAATCCGCAGAGAGCTCCCGACGCGACTGCGCCAACGGAACGTGCGGATCCATGGACGCGATCGCCCTTCGCTCTTGCGAGTGAGAGGGGGACGTGTCTGCGGTTGAACCGCGAGCCGGTTGGGCAAACAGCCCGGTCGCCCCGCCTGAAAGAAAAGCACCGATGACAGCCCAGCGCAACGGCGCATCCAAGGTCATAAACAACTCTCTTCGGTCACTGCGAAGCCGAGCGGACCGCCACCGTCCTCGCTCAACGCCACAAATTCAGGTTCTTCGGTCGCCCAGCTTGCCTATCGGCTCCGCATTTCAAGGTTACTTGCGGCGGGAAGAAAAGGGCCGCAAGCAGCAAGAGATATCGGCTGCCGAGCAGGCGGAATTCATCGAGGGGCGGCAGTTTAACCGAGAGGCAACGAATCGCCAACGCCTCATGTCGGGGATACCGGTTGAGCTAAGTGCGGCGACTCGGCGGAAGCCGAAAAGCTAAACGATTTCCGGCCAAAGGCCAGCCGGCGCGAGGTACGGCGCCGAGACGTGCAGCACGGCTCAGGAAATTTCCGTCGTCAACAGATCGGTCAACGCCGTGGCCGGGGCCGCCATCGGCGTCTCGTGGCAACGGACCTGGTTGCGGCCCCCCTTTTTTGACGCGTAAAGGGCCTCGTCGGCACGGCGGAAGATCGTCTCAGGCGTGTCGCCCGACATGACGGCGGCCAATCCCAAACTGAGCGTAATCGCCGTTTGCTCCTTCTTCGCGGCGCCGAAGCCAAAGTTGATGCGCGTCGTTTCCACGCAGATCCGCTGAGCAATTTTGTGGGCGGTCTCCAAATTGCTGTTCGCCAGCAGGACCGCAAATTCGTCTCCCCCGAAGCGGGCGACGAAGTCGACCTCGCGGACCTGCGTTGTCAGCAGTGCTCCTAGTTGGTGGATTACCCGGTCGCCTGCCTGGTGGCCATAAGTATCATTGATCCATTTGAAGTGATCGAGATCCGCCAACATCAGGGCGAAGGGCGTGCCGATGCGACGATGATACCCTAACAGCAGTTTGAGCCGGTCGTCGAAGGCCTTGCGATTGGCCACGCCTGAAAGCGCGTCCGTCGACGCTTCGTGCCGCGTGCGGTCGAGCTCTTCGGCCTGTTCTTCCATGCGGCAGCGTGCGAAGACGAGATCCTCTTCCAGCTTCTGGTTGGACTCGAGCACCGAGACGACCTGGCCCAGAAGTTCCTGCCGGATCTTCTCCAGTTCGCCCGTCACATGAATATCGCCCACGTGTCGCTGTACGGCGTGCATTTCCGAAGTGCGAGAATCGACGTCGGAACTGAGCTGCTGGACGCTGTTGAGAACGTCCACCAACGCCTTAAGCGCCTTGGCTTTCTCCTGCTGGGCGACCCGCTCATGCTCGGAATGCGAGGTCGCTCGTCCGATGTAAAAGCCGGCGACCAGGCTGGCGATCACGCTGGCCAGCACCCAAATAAAAATCTGCGTCAGCGCGTCCATTTCCATTGTTCCTGCGCGGGCTTGCCAGCCCCCAGGGCCCGCAAGAGTCGGCACTCGGGCCCAACCGATCGGTTTTTTGGCCCCGTTGCTACCGCGTCGGCTCTGTAGAAGAAACCCAAGGCGGCAAGGCGTCGTACGCCGCCCCGTGTAAAAGCACGGTGCGGCAAATATACGCCGAAAATATACGCCACAAATTGGTGCGCCGCGGGGGACATGCTTACCCGGCCGCAACAGGCTCCGACGCCGGGACAGGCCGGGCGCCGCGAAAACTCGCCCAGGACCGATCGTCAGAATAATTGGCGCAATTGCTCCGCCACCGAAGGCGGTTTCGGTTCCTTTCCTTGGACGTACAGCCGCCAGTCCTGAATGCTGGAATAGCTTTTACCGGTGATCTTTCGCAGCGACTCGATCGATCGATATTGGATCGCCGGATCCTGGTCATCGAGTCGCAGCGCCCAGCGCCTCGACAGCCTTCGGATCTTTCAGTTCTCCCAGCGCGCGGGCCGCAGCCAGCCGGACGTCGATATCGCCGTCGCTGCGCAGCGTTTCCACCATCAGCTTCACGGCCTCGTCGCCGCCGCGCTTTCCCCACGCCTCGCAACAAGCCACGCGCACGTCGCGGTCGGCGTCCTGCAGCCCCGCCGCCAGCATCGTGCCGGCCGTCCGGGTCGACATCACGGCAATCGTCCGCAACATTTGCGCTCGCACCAAAGTATCGTCCTCGTTGCTCAACGCCCGGGCGATTTCCGCCGAAGCTTTTGCTTGCTGTTCGGGCGTGAGCTTGGGAGCTCGTTCGGCCAGTTCGCGCAGAATCTTGATGCGTTCGACCGACGACAACACCTTGGGCGGCCCCGGCTCATCCTGCTTGGCGAACAGGCCGAACGGGTCATACCACTTTCGAGACTGGGACTGCGCACACCCCGCCGGGACGGCCAACAACAGGCTGCCTAAAGCAAAGGCCACGATCAGCTTGGCACTGGGTGTGCGCATCGAGTTCCGTCGAGCAGACATCCGGCGACGCCGGGCAAAGGAAAGGCGAGGCGGGACTATAGCGGGGTTGCAGCCCTGAGCCAAGACGAATCGTGCTCCGCTCGGCCGGCCCGAGTATCATGGGCGTTAGGCGCTAAGCGGGGCCCCCGCCGCATCGCCGGCGGCGGCTCGCGACGCGGAACTTTCCTGGCGCGGAGAAGAGACCATGCCCAATCCCGCGGATGACGGGCGCCCTTCCGGCGCCGCCGAAGAGTTGATGCGGAGAATCCCCGGCTTTCACGGCTATTTGGAACGCGCATATCGTCGCGAGAGCGATGCACTGCTGCGGATGCATCTTGCCGAGCGGTTGCAGTGTGCCCGAAATGGCCTGGATGAAATTCCTGCTGCGATTGCCGAGTCCTCCCAAACTGACTCTCCGACGCAACTTGCTTCCGCCCAGGCCAGGCTCGACGCATTCATCGCGCGGCCTCGCGGTCCGATGCGCGGCTTCAGCGGCGTTTTCGATCTGGTGCGAATCGACGACGGCACGCTCGATGCGATCTACGGTTCGGACCTATTATTGTCTGACAAGATCGAGGCGGCGGTCAAACGGGTCAACGTCCGCGGCGCTGCCACTCCCACCGCCGCGGCTGTCGCCGAAATGCTCGCCCTGCTGGACGAAGCGGAACGAGCCTGCGAAAAGCGAGACGAAATCCTGAAGGGTTTGATATAAGGGTTCCCGCCAGAGCTGATGGACATTCGAAAACCTCTGACCGCCCTGCTCTTCCTCGGCCTGCTGGCCGCACTGCCGCTGGCGCTGGGCGATGCGCGCACGGCCCGACCTGCGCTGAATACCTGGCTGCTCGCCGGAGCCGTCGTCGCCGCCAGCGTGCCGCTGGGGACGTTGCTGGCCGTGTTGCTGACGCGCACCGACCTGCCCGGCCGCAAACTCTTTTTCGCGTTGCTGGTCGGCTTGCTCTTCGTGCCGCTCTACGTGCAAGTCGGCGCCTGGCAAGCAGGCTTTGGCTTGCAGGGCTGGTACACGTTCGCCTATTCCGCGCCCGCATTGCTCGACGGCTGGCGCGGCGCCATCTGGGTGCATTCCGTGGCAGCGCTCCCCTGGGTCGTGCTGATCGTCTCGGCGGGCTTGCGATTGGCAGAACGGGAACTTGAAGAACAGGCGCTGCTCGACGGCAGCGCCTGGCAGGCCGTCCGTCATGTCACGCTGCGCAGAGCCTCGGGTTCGATCGGAGCGGCGGCCCTGTGGGTCGCGGTGACGACCTCAGCCGAGATGACCGTCACGGACTACTTCCAAGTGCGGACCTACGCGGAAGAGTTATACATTGACATCGCCCTGGGGGGCGATCCGATGGCGGCGCCGTGGAACAATCTTCTCGGCGGCTCGGCGGCGCCGCCCGCTGACGCACCAGCCGCCGCTCCGCTCGGTTTTCTCCCGGGAGCAATGCCTGCGCCTGGCTGGTCGTGGCCGGCGGGATTCTGGTAGGACAATTGCTGCCCGCGGCGCGTTACGCGAGCCAAGGCGCCGCCCTGCAGTTTCACTTGGTGCATGGCGATGGCCGGCGGCGACGCCGGCCGCGGCTTGCGTGTTGTTGCTCGTGGCGTTGCCGGTCGGCAGCCTGGCCTACAAAGCCGGCGTGCAGGTTTCGCAGAGCGGCGCCGAGCGCGTTCCGGCATTGGTCGGCGGCCAAGTGCCTGTCGATCGTCGCGTCGAGCCCGGCTCGCTACCGGCGAGAGTTCGGCTGGTCTTTGGCCATTGGAGCCGCGGCCGCCTGCATCGCGGTGTCGGTGGCATTCCCCTTGGCCTGGCTGGCGCGCTCCGGCGGCGCGCGGGCGGCGCCGGCCCTGACGATGGCCGCTCTGGGATTGTCGCTGCCGGGCCCGGTCGTCGGGTTGGCGATTATCGGTCTGATGAATCGTCCGTCCATTCCGCCGCTGGTCTGGCTTTACGATCATTCCATCGCGGCGCCCTGTCTGGCGCAAACGTGGCGGGGGATGCCGTTGGCCCTGCTGGTTTTGTGGCCGGCATTTCGCAGCCTGCCGAGAGAACTGCTGGAAAGCGCGGCGGTCGACGGAGCCCATTGGCCGACCATCCTGGGCCGAATTGTCCTGCCGCTGCGCCTCCGAGCGCTGCTAGCCGCCTGGCTGGCCGTATTCGCCGTGGCGCTGGCGGAACTGGACGCCACCGTGCTGGTGGTCCCCCCCGGGGTAGAAACCCTGACGATACACGTCTTCAATCTGCTCCACTATTCGGTCGAAGATCGCGCCGCCGGCATTTGTCTGACGTTGTTTCTCGGCATTCAATTCGGCACGATCCTCGCGGGCCGGCTGGCGTTTCGACGTTGACGCAGCGCGGCTCGATTCCTACACTTCCGCCTCATTTCGAGCCATTTTTTCTCTCGACCCGCCCGGGTCGTCTGCTACCGTAAAGATAGTGGGCCCCTTGGCGGCGGGCGTCGCCGGCTAGTACCGGCAGGGCCTCGATGCGAGTGCCCGCTTGCGTCGCCAGCCTTGAGGACTGACTTCCAGCAACGTTGACGGAGAGCCATTTGTCCATGCGCGGTCTGGCCTGTCTTTTAGCCATACTCCTGGTTGCTCCCGGCGTCGCGGGCGCCGTGGAACATGTCGTACTCAAACGCGACGGCCGCGAAATCTCCATCGAGGGTCGCCTGCTGGTGACGGCCGAAGATAACGGCATGCTGGTCCTCACCCCCGACGGCCGATTATGGTCGGTGCTTCCTGAAGAGATTGTCGAGCACTCCAACGACGGCAAGCCCATGACGCCTTTGTCTAGCGACGAATTGGGCGAGCACTTGCTGAAAGAGCTGCCGGAGGGTTTCGAGACTTACGCTACGCAGCATTACCTGATCTGCTACAACACGTCGCGGGTTTACGCGCACTGGTGCGGAGCACTTTTCGAGCGGCTGTATAAAGCCTTCACCAACTTCTGGAGTCGCAAAGGCTTTGAGCTGCACGAACCGGAGTTTCCGTTGGTGGCCATGGTATTCGCCGATCGCCAATCGTACGACGCCTTCTCGCGCCGCGAACTGGGCGAGGGGGCGCCCGCCGTGATTGGCTACTACAACCTGCGGTCCAATCAAATGACCATGTACGACCTGACGGGCCTCGAGGCTTTGCGCAGCCCCGGTAATCGCCGCGGTTCGCCGAAGCAGATCAGCCAGATGCTGGCCCGGCCGGAAGCCGAACGGATGGTGGCTACCGTGATTCACGAAGCCACGCACCAGATTGCCTTCAACTGTGGTCTGCAGACGCGCTTCGCCGACATTCCGCTGTGGATCAGCGAGGGCATCGCCATTTACTTTGAAACGCCCGACCTGGGCCGTTCCAATGGCTGGAGCACCGTGGGCGCCGTCAATCGCGGCCGTCTGGCCGGCTTTCGAGATTACCTCAATCGCGGCCGGCCTGCCGACTCGCTCGTGACGCTGATTTCAAGCCACGAACGGTTGCGAGATCCGCGCCGCAACGCCGATGCCTACGCCGAAGCCTGGGCGCTGAACTTCTTCCTCATCCGGCAGCGCGAGAAGCAGTACCTGGCCTATCTGAAAATGCTCTCGGAAAAGGATCCGCTGTTGCCGGACGATCCGGAAACCCGGTTGCTGGAATTCAACCAGGCGTTCGGCAACCTTGAACAACTCGACGCCGAGTTCTTGCGCCACATGAGCAAGGTCCGATAGGCGCCGCCAAAAGTCCAAAGTCCAAAGTCCAATAGCGACGGGAGGCGCAGCTCCACAGACTAAAAAACTCCCTCTTCCCTCTTCCCTCTCTCCCTCCTTCTTTCCTCCTCTCCAAAAATCCTCGCCAGCCGGCGGGGGCGGTGTTATAGTAAGAACCTACGCTTCCGGTCTCCGGACCCCCGCCTTTATCGTTATCGAGGAGCCTCGTTCATGACCGATACCGTTCGTCGTGCGCAATCTTCCGTTCCCTCGCGACGGGATTTTCTCAAAAGTTCGACGGCGGCCGCGGTCGGCGGCGCCATGCTCAGCGGTCTGGCGCTGCCGCGCAGCGTGCATGCCGGAGTCGATGACGTTCTGAAGATCGGGCTGATCGGCTGCGGCGGCCGAGGCACCGGCGCCGCCGCCCAGGCGCTGGCCGCCGATAAGAACGTCAAGCTCACCGCCATGGGCGACGCCTTCGACGATCGGCTGCACAGCAGCCTGGAAAACCTCAAGAAGCAGACCCCGACCGAGAAAATCGACGTAGCGAAGACCGTCGCTTCGTCGGTTTCGACGCCTACCAGCAGGTCATCGACAGCGGCGTCGACGTGGTGCTTGCTCTGCCACGCCGCCCCACTTCCGCCCGGCGCATCTGAAGGCGGCCGTCGAGGCCGGCAAGCACGTCTTTGCCGAGAAGCCGGTGGCCGTCGACGCGCCCGGCGTCCGCAGCGTGCTGGCGACGGCGGAAGAAGCCAAGAAGAAGGGCCTGGCGGTCGTCTCGGGCCTCTGCTACCGCTACGACCTGCCGGAACGCGAGACGATGAAGCGGATCCACGACGGCGAGATCGGCGACGTCGTGGCCATCAACGTCAACTACAATACCGGCACCTTCTGGATGCACGCCGCGCAAGCCCGAGTGGACCGACATGGAGTACCAGATGCGCAACTGGTTCTACTTCACCTGGCTCTCGGGCGACCACAACGTCGAGCAGCACGTCCACAGCCTCGACAAGGCCGCCTGGGTCATGAACGACGAGCCGCCGGTCAAAGCCTTCGGCATGGGCGGACGCCAGGTGCGATACAGCCCGAGTTCGGCCACATCTTCGACCACCACGCCGTGGTCTACGAATACGCCAACGGCGTGAAGCTGTTCGCCTACACGCCGGCAGCAGGCCGGCTGCAGCGTCGACGTCTCCGACTATGTGATCGGCACGAAGGGACACGGCCGACGTGATGCGACCACGAGCATCCGAGCCGCCGACAAGTGGCGATACCGGGGCGAAAAGCCCAACATGTACCAGGTCGAGCACGACGAGCTGTTCGCCAGCATCCGCGCGGGCAAGCCGATCAACAACGGCGAGTACATGGCCAAGCAGCACGATGCTGGCCATCATGGGCCGCATGGCGACCTACACCGGCCAGACGATCACCTGGGACCAGGCCATCAACTCGAAGGAAGACCTGACCCCGGCCAAGTACGAATGGGGCCCGCTGCCGGTCGCCCCGGTGGCTCTGCCTGGCGTCACGCAGTTTGTGTAAGCGGCTTATCCGGCCCGCAGCGCCTGCTCGACGCGGCGAATGGCGTCTTCCACGTCCCAGGCGCCGTCGTTGGCTTCCAACGAGACATGATCGGCCATCCAAGCGTTGATCTTCTTCTGGGCGGAGATCACCGTGCTGTGGCTGCGGCGGCCGAAGTAATAGCCGATCTCGCTGAAAGCGGCTCGCGTGTGCTTCCGCGCCAGCCACATGGCCAGCATGCGAGGATGGCTGACCTGCTTCCCTTTGCGGCTGGATTGCAGGCTCTTCGGCTCCAGACCGAACACCTGGCAGACGGCCAGCTCGATGTCCGGCAGGCGCACGGTCCGCGTTGCGTGCCGCAGCAGTTCGCTCAACGTCTCCTCGGCCATGCCAGACTGATCGGCTCCCCCGAGGCCAGGCTGGCGGCGTGCAGCCGATTCAGCGCGCCGGCCAGTTCGCGGGCATGCCGCTGAAAGTGGGCGGCGATATAGGCCTGCACCTCGGCGGGAACCTTCAGCTCTTGCCGCTCGGCCATCGTGCGGACGATCCCCAACCGGGTCTCATAGTCGGGCGTTTGCAGGCCGCAGGCCAGCCCGCCTTGCAAACGCGTGATCAGTTCGGGCCCGAGTTCGTTTAATTCGTTAGGCGGCCGGTCGGCGGCGAACACGAGCTGCCGACCCTCGCGGGCAAAATCGTCGATCGTATGCAGCAGCTCGACCAGCGTGGCTCGCTTGCCGGCCAGGAACTGAATGTCATCGATGATCAACAGATCGAGCCCGCGGTACTTGCGGCGGAAGTTCGGCAAGCCGCTGCCGTGCAAGGCGCCCAGGAATAAGGTCGTGATACTGTTCGGCCGAAAGATATACCGCCTGGCAGCGAGCCTGCTTGCGGCGGACCTCGGTCCACAGCCCTTCCAGCAAATGCGTCTTGCCGACGCCGGTCGGTCCGAATAACAGCAGCGGCGAAGAAGGCCCCAGTCGATCGGCGATCGTTTGCACGGCCACGTGCGCCAAGCGGTTGGCCGATCCAACGACGAACGAATCGAGATCGGCGAACCGCCTGCGCGTCTCTGTGCTCGCTTGCCGAGGCGCCGCTTTGACCGCCGTCGCGGCCTGCGTCGCCGACTTGCGAATCGGAATCGTCGCTCGCGTCTGGGCCAAGGCGGGATCGATGCGAAAACTGACGGGCAGCGTCTTGCCCAACGTCTCCTCGCAGGATGCTTCGATCTGCTGGCGGAAGTTCTTCCGCAGCCAATCCTGAAAGAACTGGTTGGGCACGCACACCGTCAGCGAATCGTCGGAAAGATCGAGTCGCGTGTTGGCGCCGAACCAGAGTTCGAATCGCTCGTGTCCGACCTTGTCAGCCAGCGCAAGTCGCAAAGCCGACACGATCTCCATATCGTCCGTGGTCACTTCCTGATGGTCCCCAGCGCACAAACTCCCCCTGCCAACTGCGCTTTCTACGCGCACTCGGTGCGTACCGCGAGCGCACGGTCACAAGAAAACTAGGGGGGAGAGGCGTGTCTTCGACAGCCGCCTAAAGGATTGTTGAATGTCACCCAGCGGGGTCGATTGTACGCGTGCTAGCGTGGCTGTCAAAGAGAATTGGCGGCGCTGCGAGAGCGACTGTGGGACGGGGTCCCTGGCAGGTAGCAAAAACTCCGCGAAACAGCGTTAGCTTCCCATGTCGACGAGGTTAGAAAAAAGTTTTCGGCCGGCGTTGCCAGCCGTGGAAAAACTGTCGGCTTAAGACGTCCGCAAAGTGAAGTCGTTTTTCCCGCGCCGCAAAGCCTTATCCCGCAAGGCGCTGCGAAGCGGGTCGTCGCCGCGCGTGGATCGGCGCGACGCAGCGCATCACGACTCGAACACGTACAGCCAGACGCTGCGACGATCCCAAATGACAAAACCCGCCGCTGCGTAGATATCGATCGCAGGCTTGTTCGCCGCGTCGACTGCGAGAATCAGGCGACCTCGCCCAGACTGCGCACACAGCCACTGGGAGTACCGTACGACCTCGATGCCGAGCCCCTTGCCACGGGCCTCCGGCAGCAGGCCCATATAGACCAGCAATCGCTGATCCGAGTCGGCGAAATCGGCCAGCAGCAAACAACCGACGTCGCGCTGGTCATGCCGCACGACAAACCACAGCGCAGGATCAAACGAACTGGCGCCCCGGTAGCTGGCCAGTGCGTCGGCACAATCCTGCACGCCGTTCAGCGCCGGACAATCGAGCGTTTGCTCGTAGGTTCCTTCGACCAGCCGGGCAAGCTCGGCGTCGGAGCGCGTCGAGGTCTGCTCGAACGACAATCTCGTTGCCGGCGGCGCCGTCGGAAAAGCTCCCTGCAAGCTGACCAGGTACAACAAGTCCGTCAGATGCGTGAAGCCGCCCGCGCGCAGCGCTGGGCGTCGCGGCCGGCGTCGGCGACAAGCATGGCTTGCACGATCCGCACGTTCTGCGTCGCCAGCCAGGCAAGCGCCGCCTGCAAGAGCCGGCTCGATACGCCTTCGTCGTCCGCTTCGCCCAAGGCGGTCTGCGGCGGCCAGATTCCCGCCGACCGGCCAAGCTGAACTTCGCAATACAGCGCTCCGACCGCCCGCTCGCCGCGTCGGGCCAGCAGCAGCCCGTCCAGAGACTCCCCTGCCGCCGCCTTGTCCATCGTCTGAGCGACCAGCGCCTCGCGGAGGTTGGCGGGCAGCGAGGCCAGCGCAAGCTGCAAGGCCGCTTCCCGCTCATGCGGTCGCGCCACGCGAATCTGCAACTGCTCGGACTGGACCAGCTCCATGGGACTGAGGATATCGCAAAACGGCCGGCTGCGTCAGCGCCGCTTTGCCTTCTGTCCGCGGAGTCGAGCTTTGCTCAGACGCCCCAAAAGAGGGTCACGCAGCCCGCCTGGCCGGCGCCGAGTCACCAAGCGTCTGGGCCGAACTTCCGCGATGTTCCGCCGAAAAACTTCGGCGCTGCCGCGGCGCGCGCCCGCCCCGTGCCGTATAATCCCACACAGGGCAAGTCTTGACGCACCACTCGCTCGAGGAGTTCTGGTCGCATGCAACGACTCTCTTGCTGGTTGATGGTCGCCGGTCTCTGCTGCGGCAGCGCGGCGACGGCGCAGGCGCAGCCCGCTTTGGAACGACTCGAACAGCAAGTCCGCGAGCGGTCGCCGGGCGGCGCCAACCAGACCGGCGCGGCAGTCGACAACACAGGTTATCTGGGCGTGGTGGCGGACGACCGGCTGGATTCCGGCAAGGGCGTGCGGATCGTGCAGGTCATTCCCGGCTCGCCCGCGGAACAAGCGGGCCTGAAGACGGACGACCTGGTCACGTCCGTAGCGGGCAAGCCGGTCCGCTCGATGGACGATTTGGCGCGGATTCTTGAGTCCCGATGGCCGTCGGCTCGCGCGTGACCTTCGAATATAAGCGCGATCGCAAGATGCAAGAACTGGAAGTCACGCTCGGCCGCCGCCCGCCGGAAGGCGAGCGTCCCTTTCAAGACTTCGGCATGCTCCCTCCAGACGCCGAGATCCGCCACTCGCCCGACGCGCATCAACCCGGCTTGCTGGGCGTACGCGTGGAAGGGGTCACGGAAGAGCTGATGGACAAGCTCAATTTGCCGTCAACCGACGGCGCCTTCATCGTACACGTCAATCCCGGCTCGCCCGCCGCGCGGGCCGAGTTGCCGCTGCAGGGCGTGATCGTCGCCATCGACGACAGCCAGGTCTCGACGACGGCGGATCTCAAGCGTCTGGTCGCCGCCGCCGGCGCCGGCGCGACCGTGAAGGTGTCTTATTACGCGCAAGGCGATCTTCGCGAAGCCGGCATTCGTCTGGCCGGCGCGCCCAGTCCCGCCGCCCCTGCCGGCCCCTTGCCGCTGGTCGGCCCCTGGCGCCTGCCGCCCAACCTCCCAAACGGGCCGCCGGCGCTCGATCCCGAGCGCCGGCTGGAATTGCTCGAAGAGCGCATGGAGCGACTGGAGCAGCACCTGGGTGAAATCGAGCGGTTGCTGAAGGGTGGAGGAAACCGGAAAGTTCCAGGTACGGAAACAGTACTCGCGACCGCTATGAGGCGCCGCTTGCAGTCGTTGCCGCCGCTTCAGAATGGGACTCCATACTGAACTCGACTTTCTCAATTATCTTTGCATCGATCGCCGAGAAATCTCTTCCTCGCGGCGCCGTCACGACGGCTCTTTGGCTCTAGTCGTGCAGACTTATCGCGCTCACGACACGACATCGCCGCGGAGCAAATTGACGGTCCATAGTTGCCGCCGAGGATATAGTGTGGCACTTTTTACCGCTCGGGCCGATGGCCAGTGCCACGATTTTTGCGGAAGGCAGGTATATGAGCACACGCGAGATCTGTCGGCCGAGTAATCCCGCAATACTCGAGCTTCACATCGCCTTGCTGACATCGTATCTTGGTTATCCGTTCGGAGAAAACGTCGTCTTTCCACCCGCGCCGTTGGCCGACATGGAGATGTCACTCGAGCACGCCGAGCTTGGAGACCACCCGGCACTGCGTGAGTTTTACTCCGCAAGTAACGGACTCTCGCTTCCTGACGTCCACGTCGGTTACTTTCTCGAGAGGGTGAACGACCTGGCGAACGAAGACGTCATCAGATATACGAGGTCCTGGGCGACCTCGCCGGCAGGGTCGTAATCATTGGCTCGACGGGAGGCGGAGATTTGTTCGCTCTGAGGCGACAGGAAAAGGATGTACTATTGTGCATTCTGGAACTTATGACGGAGCACAAGCGGCGGTAAAGCTGGTGGCCGCCGACTTTGACTCGTTTCTGGAACGAATGGCTGGGGACGTCGAAGCATTTATTTGCAATACGCCGAACCATCCCTATCTGGGCTAGCAGATCGTTGAGTTTCCATTGCTTTCGCTATCGGGCCGCGAAGCGATATCCATGCCGACCCCGATCCTACGCTGACGGGCTGGAGCAACGATCCCGACTTCGGCGCACTCGCGAGTACGTTCTCTATAGGCAGGATGCTGGCAGCAGCTTGCAGCACTACGACAAGTATCACTTCTCTTTGAAAGACGCCAACCGAGTCACAACATACGTGAAAGCTGCGAAGGGCGCCGTCCAACTGCACGCTTCTGAGACGCTGCAAGCTACCTCTTAGCTCGCCCGCTGCAAGCACTCTGCCACCAGCTTGCGCGGTGCGCCGATGTCGAGGACATGCACAAGGCCGGTGTAAGCGTCGGCGCCGGGGGCGAAAAAGCCGGGCTTGGGGGCGACGAAGGTGCAGGTGTGGGCGGCGCGGATCGTGGTGCGGCTGGCGCGGCCCGTGTCGCAATCGAGTCCGCTCGGCAAGTCGACGGCGACCTTCGGCGCACGGTGCGAGTTGATCTGCTCGATGACCCCGTCAAGCGGCGACCGGGGATCGCCCAGGGCGCCCGTGCCGAGCAGGCAATCGACAATTTGACCGGCGCGATCCAACGGCGTTTCGAGCCGGGCGATATCGTGCGTTTTGCCAAAGACCTCGATCGGCACGCCGGACTTCTCGAGAATGGAGAAATTGACGGCGGCGTCGCCGGTCAGATCCGCCGGTTCCGCCCAGAGCAGGACTTTCACCGTCGCGCCGCGCAGGTCGAGATGGCGGGCCAGCACGAACCCGTCGCCGCCGTTGTTGCCTTTGCCACAGCAGACCACGATCGGTCCGGTTACGCCGAATTCAAAGAGCTTGTCGGCCACGCCGCGGCCGGCGTTCTCCATCAACACGATGCTCGGCACGCAGAATTCGACGGTCGCCCGGCGGTCGAGTTCGCGGGCCTGTTCGCGATTCAGGCTGGGAGTATGCATCGCTTGGCTCCGGTAGAAGTAAGCCGTTGCCGCAAATCACGCTCTAGCATAACATTTCCTGCAGGAGCACCGCGACGCCTTGGTGCGGCGCACGAGCGTCCCTCGCATCACGGCGTTCGCATGAGGGGGCGTCGGCGCAAAGTCCGATCCCGCGGCGCTCCCCTACAGGAACAACAGCTTTCCGGAGCGAGTTTTATGCCCTTATATGAGTATCGCTGCGACGCCTGCGGCGCCGCGTTTGAACTGCTGGTGCGAGGAGATGAGCGGCCGGCTTGCCCTGAGTGCGGCGGACGCCGGCTCGAAAAGCAATTCAGCGTGCCCGCCGCTCCGGCGGCCTCCGGCGCGAGCTTGCCGATGGCCAATGCCCCATGGGGCGGTTGCGGCAAGCCGGGCTGCGGTCCTGGCGGCTGCGGCAGCCAGGGTTGAACCCAGGACAAGCAAGCCGGGACGCGAGTTTCGCGTCCCGGCGGGCTAGACGTTTGCAGAACCGTGCAGCGGGCTCGGAACTCTCACGCGTTTCCGCTACAGCGTCGCGGTGACAGAATCGCGGTCGGTGCCCTACGGAGCGAAGACGTAGACAAAGCCCAACGTGGCGCCGGCCTGATCCATGGCGCCGCGGAGACTGATCGGCACCGGACCGACGGTGTAGGGTGCGCAACTGCCGGGGCGATAATGGCCCAACGGATAGACGCATTCCCAAGGCGGTTCCAGCCCCATCTTGTAAGGCAGCATGATCACGCTGGCAAAGAAGTGGCCCGTGCCGATGATCGGCTGCAGGAACGGCCCGAACGTGTGGCCGTACCGTTCGACGCCCGGCTGCTCGAAGTACAGCGGCTTGTGACACAATGCCGAGGCCTTCCAGGAGAACGTCTTCATAGCGAAGTTGCGCGGCTCGAACGGTTCGTCGCCCAGCGTGCACTCTTGAGGAAAGATGCCCGGCTCGGCTGCAATCTGGTTGGTGATCTCGCTGATCGGCTTCAGATCTCGCGGCGCCGGACACTTGTCAGTCTGAATCGCAGGGTTCTGCGCGAACTCGTCGTCGGACGGCAAGCCTAGTTCGTTATCGTAGTCGCGGCTTGGCAACTCTTCGGGCGGCGCCTGTGCGGCCCGCATTTCTTCCAGCGACGACTCGTCGGGAGCGTCGAGCTTGCCGGGCGCGGCCGGAGAACGCTGCTCTTCATCGACCGCTTGCAGCGTGGCGGCCGTCATCACGGGAAACAACTTCAATTGCGACGGCTCCGCCGGCTTTGCTTGCGCGTCGCCGAAAGGATCCGAGAACGGATCGACCACCGGCATCTCGCCGGTCGTCAACACAATGACGTGCGGCTGCTCGTCGTCGGCTTCCGCAGTTCGCCGGGGAAGCGTCGTTTCGATCAGCGCTGCGCCGCTCGGCGAGCGCAGCTTGATCGTCGCCAAGGGGGCCGCTTCGGCCGGTGCTTCAAACGTTCGCGGCTCGGCTTGGGCCGCAGCAGCAGCCGCTTTCGACGCTCGCCACTTCAAGCGTCCGGAAGCCGGCGCCTTGGCCGGTTCGCTTGCGCGAGTCGGCAAGGCCTTCTTGGCCGTCGACCATTGGAGAGTGGATTGATTCGAGCCGGCGTCGATCGGATCGGCTAAGACCCTGCTTTCGATCGCGACGCCGACGACCGCCATGGCGACGAAACATGCAGCGGCGTGCACGCCGGGCCGAACGCCGGCCGCGAGGGACGGCGGGGCGTCAACTGGCCTCGCCGGAGCCATGCTCCGTGCTGTAATTGGGCGCTTCCTGCGTAATCGCAATATCATGAGGGTGACTCTCCCGCACGCTGGCCGGTGAAACCTGAATGAATTTCGCATCCTTCCGCAATTCATCGATACTGCGAGTGCCGCAGTATCCCATCCCCGCTCGCAATCCGCCGACGAGCTGGTAGACGAAACGCGCCAAAACGCCGCGGAACGGCACGCGTCCCTCGACTCCTTCGGGCACCAGTTTGTTCGATCCTCGCTCGCCGACTTTTTGCCGGTAGCGCTCGCTGGAGCCCTTGACCATGGCGCCCATCGAGCCCATCCCTCGGTAGACCTTGTACGTTCGTCCTTGATACAGGATCTGCTCGCCGGGGCTCTCCAACAGCCCGGCAAACAAGCCTCCGATCATCACGCACGTAGCCCCGGCGGCAATCGCCTTGGTCAAATCGCCCGAGTAGCGAATGCCGCCATCGGCGATAATGGGCGTACCGGTAGCCTGGGCCGCTCGTACGGCGTTGTAAATTGCTGTAATTTGCGGAACGCCAACCCCTGAGATCACGCGCGTCGTGCAGATCGAGCCCGGCCCGATCCCGACTTTCACGGCGTCGGCGCCGGCCGCAATCAGGTCTTGGCATCCCTGTTCGGTGGCCACGTTGCCGGCCACCACGTCAATATCGAAACGCTGTTTGATCGTGCGCACGGTCTCGAGCACGTTGGCCGAATGACCATGGGCGCTATCCACCACCAACACGTCGACGCCCTTGGCAATCAGGCTTTCGACGCGTTCGTATTCGTGAACTCCGACCGCCGCCCCAACTCGCAGTCGCCCTTGCCTATCTTTACAGGCCTGGGGAAACCGCCTCATCTTGTCAATGTCTTTGATCGTTATCAGCCCGGTCAGTTTGTTATTTTCGTCAACCAGCAAAAGTTTCTCGACCTTATTTGCCATGAGGATCTTTTCAGCTTCCTCAAGCGTTACGGTCCCCGTAGCCGTCACCAGGTGTTCGCGGGTCATCACCTCGGCAATCTGCAGGTCGCTGCGCTTCAAGAAACCGCAGATCTCGACGGGTCAGAATGCCTGCCAGCTTGCCGCCCGGATCGGTGATGGGCAGCCCCGAGACGTTGTGCTGGGCCATGATCTCCCGGCACGGCCGACCGTGGCATCGGGCGGCAGAGTGACCGGGTCGTAGATGATGCCGTTGGCGCTGCGTTTGACCTTGTCGACCTCGTCGGTCTGAGTTTCGATCGACATATTTTTATGGATCACGCCCAGGCCCCCTTCCTGGGCCAAGGCGATCGCCATCTCGCCCTCGGTCACGGTATCCATCGGCGAGCTGAGCAGTGGAATGTTGAGCCGGATGCGCTTGGTCAACTGAGTCGTCAGATCGCATTCGGCCGGCACCACCTCGCTGTAGCGCGGCTCCAGCAAGACGTCGTCGAAAGTGATGCCGAGGTATTTCAGTTTGTCGTCCATGGCGCTTCCCAAGGCTCGAATGAAAAATGAAAGGAAACCTGTATTATGGGGCTTATCGGGCCGGTTGGCTAGGAGGGTCTCCGGCCGATGGCGAGCCCGTTGAATTGGGTCCGCTGGATCCGGGCCCGAAAAAAAGACGCCCACCGCGTCGGGCACGGGGGCCGCGTCGTTGGATGGCGCCGTGCGCGCATTCCGCAATCAACCGCCGCATTTAGTTCTTCGCCACGCGCTGCCGACGGCGAGCGAGGCGGCAATTCACTGCTCGTCGCCATAACGAGGTTCGCCGGCGTCGATGCCTTCCATGGCTACTTCTTCGCCATCGCACTTCCCTCCGTTTGCCCCGGGGACATCGACGTCGAACCCGAAGCGCAGTCTACCGCAGCATTGCTGCGCGGACAACTTGCGGCGCGCCGGCATTCGGCGCCTGATCTCCCGGCCGCTGGCCGGTCTGCGACCAGGCGATTGATCGACAGACGCGCGTCGACTACAACTCAGCCCGCGGCGACGCGGCGGCGGCGCTTGGCTCGCTTCAGCAAGGGCTTAGTTCAACAACTCGACGGCCTCCAGGACTGGCGGCGCCGCGATCATTCCGGCCCGCTATCGCGTATGAATGAACAACTGCCGCTCGTAGAAGTCGCCAGCGTGGTCGTGCTGGGCATCGGCGCCCAATGGCTCGCCTGGCGTTTGCGATTTCCGTCGATTCTGCTGCTATTGCTGTTCGGCCTGGCGGCCGGACCGTTGGCCGCCGCAACGTTCGGCCGGCCCTGGATCGACCCCGACGCGATGTTGGGCGAGTTCCTGATGCCGGTGATCAGCATCGCCGTCTCGATCATCCTGTTCGAGGGGGGGCTGAGCCTGCGGTTGCGCGACCTGCGTCAAATCGGCGGCGCCGTGGGCAACCTGGTAACGATCGGAGTCGTCGCCAGTTGGCTGTTGGCTGCACTGGCGGCGCATTTCGTGGCCGGCTTGGGCTTGCGCATCTCGTTCCTGCTCGGCGCCATCCTGGCAGTGACGGGCCCCACCGTCGTCATCCCGCTGCTGCGTTACGTTCGACCGACGGCCCGGCTCGAGGCAATCGTGCGCTGGGAAGGAATCGCCATCGATCCCATCGGCGCGTTGCTGGCGGTGTTGGTTTTCGAAGCGCTCTTCGCGGAGCCGCGCGAGACGACGGTGCTGCATATCGCCTGGCTGCTGTTCAAAACGACGGCCGTCGGAGCCGGCGCCGGTTTGATCGGCGCGGTCGCAACCACCATCCTGCTCGCCAGGTTCTGGATACCCGACAAGCTGCAAAACCCCGTCGTGTTGATGCTGGTGATCCTCACCTTCGCCCTCTCCAATCTGCTGCAAGCGGAAGCAGGACTGTTCGCCGTGACGGTGATGGGCATTCTGATGGCCAATCAGAAAATGGTCTCGGTGATGCACGTGGTCGAGTTCAAGGAGAATCTGCGCACGCTGCTGCTCGCCGGGCTGTTCATCATGCTGGCGGCCCGGCTCGACATGGACGACTTGACGGCGCTGAGCTGGCGCAGCGCGGCCTTCCTGGCGGCGATGGTCCTGGCGGTCCGCCCGCTGGCGGTGGCCGCCAGTTGTCTCGGCGCCGGACTCAATTGGCGCGAACAGCTCTTTCTGGCCTGGATGGCGCCGCGAGGCATCGTTGCCGCTTCGGTTTCCAGCGTGTTTGCGCTGCGGCTGGCAAGCGGAACCGAAATCGCTGACGCCGGCGCGCTTGTTCCGCTGACGTTTCTGGTGATCATCGGCACCGTGGCGATCTACGGCCTGACGGCCAAGCCGCTGGCGCGGCGACTGGGCGTAACGCTGCCGGAGCCCCAAGGCGTGTTGTTCGCCGGCGCGCAGCCTTCGGCCCGCGCCATTGCCAAGACCTTGCAGGAAGAGGACTTCCAGGTGCTGCTGGTCGACACGAACCGCGAACACGTGCGCGTGGCCAAACTGGAAGGGCTGCCGGCGTATTACGGCAGCATGCTCTCGGAACGTACGATCGAAGAGCTGCCGCTGGGCGGCATCGGCCGCCTGCTGGCGATTACCTCCAATGACGAAGTCAACTCGCTGGCTACGCGTCACTTCGAAGAACTGTTCGGCCGAGCCGAGGTTTACCAACTGACTCCTTCCGGCGAATTGCGAGGCGGCAAGGAGGTCGTATCGCGTCACCTCCGCGGCCGCTTGCTGTTCGCGCCGCAGGCCACGTACTCGTATCTCGATAACCGCTTCGAGGCGGGCGCGGTCGTCAAACGCACCACGCTGACCAAGGAGTTCGATCTCGAGGACTATCGCGAGCTCTACGGAGCGGACGCCCTGCCGTTGTTTCTGGTCGACGAAAAACGGCGCCTGTTCGTCTTCGACATCGACAACCCGCCGCAGCCGAAACCGGGGCAGGCGATCATCGGCCTGGTCGATCCGCTGCTCGCTCAACCGACCAAAACCGCGACCGAAGACGGCCAGAAGCCGTCCTAGCCCCGCGTCATTCCGCCGTGCGAAGCATAGCGTCTGCCTCGACCAAGGCGCCGTCGCGGACCAGGCGGAGCGAAATCGTCTCTCCCGGCTTGACGCGAGACAAGACGCGGTGCATATCGTCGACGGCTTCCACAAGCCGTTCGTTGATTGCTACGATCAGGTCCCCCGGCTTCAAGCCGGCGCTCGCCGCCGCTCCGTTCGGATCCAGCGAAACGATTTCGACCGCCTGGTCGTTGAGCAGATCAAGCTTTCGGCCCAGGTCGCGAGCCAGCGGCCGAACGGAGACGGAGACGCCCAGCGCCGGCCTGCGCACGCGTCCGTATGCCAGCAACTCGCTGACCACCCAAATCGCCGTACTGGACGGCACGGCGAATCCGAGACCCTGCGCCAAGGCAATGATAGCCGTGTTGATGCCGAGCACGCGTCCGCGCGAGTCGAGCAGCGGCCCGCCCGAGTTGCCAGGATTGAGCGGCGCCGTATGCTGCACGATGTTCTCGATCAACCTCCCTTCGCGGCTGCGCAGCGATCGGCCTTGGGCGCTGATCACTCCGGTGGAGACCGTCGACTGAAAACCATAAGGATTGCCCATGGCAATCACCAGTTGTCCGACGCTGCGCCGCCTCGGAATCTCCCAGGTTGGCGAATGGCAGGTCTCTGGCGGCCACTTTGAGCAAGGCCAGATCGGTCGCCGGATCGTCGCCGATCAGCTCGGCGTCGAGCTGGTCCCCGTCGGTCGTCGTGGCAATCAGTCGCTTGCGCCCGCCGGCAACATGGCTGTTCGTCAGCGCATAACCGCCGGGACCAATCAGCACGCCGGAGCCGATGCCCCCCTGCCCTGCCTCGGCCTGGCGCGTGACCGCGATCACCGACGGCCCAACGCCATCGACCACGCGAATCACGGCTTGCGAATACGCGTCGAGCAATTCGCCGTCGGACAAGGACGGCGCCGGCTGGCCTGCCGACCGCTTCGCGGGCTGCGACGCGCCGTCGTCGCTGACCTCCAGCCATTCGGGACGGCCGCCCGGACTCATCGGAAACTCGTTCATCGCAGTTGACTCCCTGATCCGTTGCCTGCTTGATCACCG